>JAUIAM010000023.1:5000-67769 GCA_030425485.1 Verrucomicrobiia bacterium | reverse complement strand
GGGCACCGGGATCGTCTGCTTCGCGGTACTCAAGGCCGGAGTCGAGCCGACGGAAGAATGCCGCGCCGAACTGGAGACGGCCATCGTCGACCGGCTCGGCAAGGTCGACAGGCCGGAGAAGATCGTCTTCGTCGACGACCTGCCCAAGACGCGTAGCGCCAAGATCCTGCGCCGCATGGTGCGTGCCAGGTACCTCGGCGAGGAACTGGGCGACACCTCGTCGCTGCAGAACCCCGAGTCGCTGGACGGAATCCCGACCGCGGAAGACTGAGCCCCAGAGCGCGTCAGAGAATCGCGTCTGCGATGGCGTTCAGCGCCACGACGACATTGGCCGGTTCGTTGCGCTGGTCGCGGTCCGCACCGAGCACCGGGCTGTCGGTCTCCAGCAGCAACCGCTCCACCGGCAGGGCCCGGACCAGCTTCTGCTTCTGCGCGGAGCGCGCGATGGACGGTGGCACCGAGAAATAGAAGCCCGCCTCGATGCCGCGCAGGGCGTGCCCGACTTTGCCGTCGAAGGCGTGCATCTGGACCTTCGGGGCGGACGTCTCGATCAGCAGGTCGACGGCGTAGTGGCCGGCGGACCGGGAGTGCACGTTGAGCGGCAGGTCGACCTCGCGGGCGAGTCCGATGAACCGGCGGAACAGCTCGCGCTGCAACCGACGGTCCTGTTCCTCCTTGACCTTCCAGCGGTCGAGACCGACCTCACCGATGGCCACCAGGCGGTCGCGGTGCTCGCGGACGGCGTCTACGAAGCGCTCCGCCTGCTCCGCATCGAGATGGGTCGGGTACAGCCCGAAGGCCAGCCGCAGCTCGGGGTGTTCGTCCGCGAGACGCAGGTTGCGATCGACCTCGTCGATGGTCTCCGTCACGACCACGACCGACCGCACTCCGGCTTCTCGGGCGCGGGCGGCGAGTTCGACCCCCATGACGTTGCTGGAGTGGCCCCAGTTGGCCTTGGTAAAGGTGGCGTCGGCCATGGTGTACTGGGCGTCAAAGATGACGAGGTCGGCGTCCTGGAAGAATTCGATAAAGGGGTAGCCCTCCTCGTAGGCCTCCTGCTTGTGCTCGGAGTCGGTGGAGTAGACGACAACCTTGCCGTTCTTTTCAAAGCGGTAGCCGTAGGAGGTGCCGGGGTGGTTTTGAGCTTTGCTGGTGACCTTGTACCCGCCGACCTCAAAGGGCGCGCAGGGCTCCATGATGTTGAAGCTGATGTCTGCGGCCAGGCTGTCGAAGTCTACCGGAAAGAAGGGGCTGGACATCTGGGTGCGCAGGCACTGCTCGGTCTCCGGGTGGTAGGCGTGGATGACGATTTTGTTGCCCTTGATGAAGGCTGGGACGAAGAAGGGGAAGCCCTGGAGGTGGTCCCAGTGCAGGTGGGACATGATGATGTGGTAGGTGGTGGGCTGCTTGGCCACGCCGCTGTGCACGAGGTGGAGGCCGAGGTCGCGCAGGCCGGAGCCCGCGTCGAGGATAACCACATCGCCGCCGGGATTGGCAAGCTGGACGCAGGAGGTGTTGGTGCCATAGGTGCCGCGCACGGCAAAGGGCAGCTCCTCGTCGATGAAGTGGTTGATGGCTTCGGGGGTGTCGAGTTGGTAGCCCTGGGCGGCTTGTAGTGCCATAAACACCTTATCGCGAACGGTTTTCTCGTTCACGGTCGCGGGAAGTGAGCCTTGGGTACCCCAGAATTTAACCTTCATTGCGTTGGATCGTCTTCATCGGAAGATGAAAGCAGACGCTAGCTGGAGCTTGGGCCCTTGGCCAGTCTAAAGCCGTGGCGTTCAGGGGTTTTTGCAGCTTGGTTTTTGCAAATTATTTACCTTTGTGGCAGCTCGCGCGGGTCGATTAGCCTTGCGAGGCGGCCGGTTCTCGGCTGGCATAAGCCCATGCGTAAGTCCCTTGTTCTCCTCGCCTGTTTACTCCTCTCAGCCTGCGGTACCACCCCCGAGGGCCCGAAGGAGCCACCGGCCAGTAAAGTTGAAGCCAGCACGCTGGAAAACGAGTACACCGTGGTGCTGGATGCGCGCTCGGAGTGGTTCAATACCGGCATCCACGTGCGCAAGGGGCAGACGGTGGACTTCACCGCTTCCGGCAGTTGGGGCGAGTCTCCGGGTGTGACGCGTACAGCAAATGGCGGCCAGGCGGGCATGTTTGGCTCCGGCTACTGGGGCTTGCAGCCCATCGTCCCGGGCGCACCCTGGGGTTCGCTGGTGGGCAAGATCGGCAGCCAGGAGTTTCCGATTGGGACGCTTGGCTCGGTCACGGCGGATAACGGCGGGATCCTGCAGTTGTCGATCAATGACGGCCTGGGTGCGTTTCACGACAACCACGGCAGTCTCACGGTCAAGGTACGCGTCGAGCCCTAAGGGGGCGGCTTTGCCGGTGCGGTTTGGGGCCGGGTAAGATTTTCCCGCAGGCGGCAATACCCGCTCAGATAGCCTTCGGGGTGAATTCGGCACGAAAATTGCCGATAGGTAAGTGACTCTGGATTGCCAGGTCGAAAAATTGTGATAGGTATAAGTTATGGGTGAATCGCTCGTATGTGACATCTGTGGCAAACTCGCCACCGTCCACCTCACGCAGATCATTAACAACAAGATTCAGAAGGTTGATCTGTGCGAAGAGTGTGCACAGCAAAAGGGAGTAACCGACCCGGAAGGTTTCTCGCTGGCCGACTTTATGGCCAAGAACATCGAGAGCTCGATCGGGCCGGAGGGCATCGAAGGCCCGGCTGTGGTCTGTTCCTCCTGTGGCTGTACGCCGCGTGACTTTAAGAACAGTGGCCGCCTGGGTTGCCCGGATTGCTACGATTCCTTTGACAGCCTGATAAAACCGATGCTCAAGGGCATGCATCGGGGCGAAACCCACGTGGGAAAAATCCCCCACGGCCTGCTCAAGCGTGTAGGCCTGCGGCGCGAGATCAACCGCCTGCAGGACAACCTGGCCCGCGCCGTGGAGCAGGAGCAGTACGAGGATGCTGCTCGCTTTCGCGACGAGCTGGAACAGCTTTTGGGCAAACCCGAAGGACCGCAGTCATGAGCCCCAGCGTGAACATCAAACGCTTGCTCGAAGCCCGGGCAGAGCTGACCGACGGGGGCGCATCCGGCGCACCCATCGTGATGAGTTCGCGCATCCGGCTGGCTCGCAACCTCCAGGGAATGTGCTTCCCGGGGCGTGCCAAGACGGCACAGCGGCGCGACGTTTTGTCCACCTGTGAGAACGCGGTGGCACAGCTCCCGCACATGCAGGAGGCCACCGTGTTGCACATTGATGAGCTGGGTGAGCTGGAGCGGCAGGTGCTGGTCGAGCGACACCTCATCAGCCGAGAGCTTTCCCAGGGCGAAGCCGGTAGCGGCGTCATCATCAGCCGCGAGCAGGACTGCGCCATCATGATAAACGAGGAAGACCACCTGCGCATCCAGGTCCTGCGCAACGGGGGTAGCTTTGAGGAGATCTGGTCCGTGATTGACGAGATCGACAGCAAGCTGGAGGAAGACCTCGACTTCGCTTTTTCCGGCGAGCTGGGCTACCTGACGGCCTGCCCGACCAACGTTGGCACGGGCATGCGCGCCTCGGTCATGCTCCACCTGCCGGGCCTGGTTATCGACAGCCAGATGGACAAGGTCATTCGCGCCGTGAACCAGATGGGTATGGTCGTGCGGGGTCTCTTTGGCGAGGGCTCGGACGCCTCCGGGAGTATTTTCCAGATTTCCAATCAGCAGACTCTCGGCGAGGCCGAGCAGGACATCCTGACGCGCCTCAAGGGCGAGGCCATCGACACGATTATCGAGCAGGAGCGCAACGCCCGGCAGCGTTTGCTGGAGAACGAGCCGGAGAAAATTCTCGATAAGATTGGCCGTGCCTACGGGATTTTGCAAAACGGGCACGTTCTAAGCTCTGCAGAAGCCATGAGCCACCTTTCCCTCCTGCGCCTGGCCATTGATTCCGGTTTTATTCAGGAACAATGGCGCGGTGAGGTTGACCGACTGCTTATCGAAATGCAGCCGGGACATATCCAGCTCGCAGCCTGCGAGACCATCGACAGCCACGAGCGCGACACCGCGCGGGCAAGCTTCCTGCGGGAAGAAACTCGCCGCATTCCGCCTCCTAACCTATAGACGTGTGAGCAACGCCTGAATAACTAACGGGCCAATTCCGGCGCAACTTTTTGACAATAGCCCCGAAATGTTAAAGCATACCTAGCGACAGATTTATTATGGAACCGATGAACAACTTCACCCCGCGGGCCCAGCAAGTCTTGGCCCTTGCCCGTAAGGAGGCCGACCGTTTTCACCACAACTACGTCGGCACCGAGCACCTCTTGCTTGGTCTGATTAACCTCGGCCAGGGCGTAGCCGTCAACGTGCTGCAAAAGATGGGACTCGACCTGGAGACCGTGCGCTCGGCTGTGGAGAAACAAGTCGGCACCGGGCCCGAAACCAAGCCCAGCGGCAACATCCCCTACACCCCACGCGTGAAGAAAGTTCTCGCGCTGGCCGGTAAGGAGGCCAAGGCCCTCAACCACTCTTACATCGGCACCGAGCACATCCTCCTCGGCCTCCTGCGCGAGGGCGAGGGCGTTGCTGCCCGCGTGCTTAAGAGCCTTGATGTGGACATCGAGCAGTGCCGTCACGCCATCCTGGCCGAGCTCGACCCGAACTTTTCCGGCGAAGGCGAAGAGCCCGCTGGCGCTGGCAGTGGCCCGTCCTCTGCCGGGGGCGCTGGTCCCGAGGACAAGAAGGAAGTCAAAACCCCGGCCCTCAAGGCCTTTGGGCGCGACCTGACCGAGCTGGCCCGCAACGGCGACCTCGACCCCGTCATCGGGCGTAAGCAGGAAATCCGCCGCGTCATCCAGATCCTTTGCCGCCGCACCAAGAACAACCCTGTTCTCATCGGTGAGGCCGGGGTCGGTAAGACGGCCATCGTCGAAGGCTTGGCCCAGGAAATTGCCTCGGGCATCGTGCCGGAGCTTCTGGCCGACAAGCGGGTTATCACGCTCGACCTCGCCCTCATGGTGGCGGGTACGAAGTACCGTGGCCAGTTTGAGGAGCGCATCAAGGCCGTGATGGACGAAATCCGCCGGGCTAAGAACGTCATTATCTTCATCGACGAGCTGCACACCATCGTGGGCGCGGGCGCGGCAGAGGGTGCCATGGACGCCTCGAACATCTTCAAGCCCGCCCTCAGCCGGGGCGAGCTCCAGTGCATCGGTGCCACCACGCTGGCCGAGTACCGCAAGTACATCGAGAAGGACAGCGCGCTCGACCGCCGCTTCCAGTCCGTCAAGGTGGACGCACCCAACATTGAGGACACGATCAAGATCCTCAAGGGCATTCGCAGTAAGTACGAGGACCACCACAAGGTGATCTTTACGGACGAGGCACTGGTGGCCGCGGCCAAGCTTTCCGACCGCTACATCACCGCACGCTTCCTGCCGGACAAGGCCATCGACGTGCTCGACGAGGCTGGCTCCCGCGCGCGCATCGACTCGCTCAACCGCCCTCCGGAGATCGAGGAGATGGCCAAGGAAGTCGAGGAAGTCTGCGCCAAGAAGGAAGACGCCATTTCCAAGCAGCACTTTGAAGAGGCGGCCAAATTCCGCGACAAGGAGAAGCAGCTCCGCGCCAAGCGTGAGGAGCTAATCGAGCAGTGGAAGCAGAACCGCGAGGAGCAGCAGATCACCGTCGATGCGGACGACCTGCACCACGTGGTGTCCGACTGGACCGGCATCCCGCTGACCCGCATGGAGCAGGCCGAGAGCAAGAAGTTGCTCAAGCTCGAAAAGGACTTACAGGAGATCATCATCGGGCAGGACCCGGCCACCGAGGTCATCGCCAAGGCCCTGCGCCGCTCGCGTGCGGACCTCAAGGACCCGCGCCGCCCGATCGGCTCGTTCATGTTCATGGGCCCGACCGGTGTCGGTAAGACGCACCTGGCCAAGATCCTGGCCGAGCGTATGTTCGGCGATCAGGACGCCTTGATCCAGATCGACATGTCCGAGTACATGGAGAAGTTTGCCGTCAGCCGCCTGATCGGTTCGCCTCCGGGCTACGTCGGTTACGAGGAAGGCGGTCAGTTGACGGAGGCCGTGCGCCGCAAGCCCTACTCGTGCATCCTTTTTGACGAAATCGAAAAGGCCCACCCGGACGTCATTCAGCTCCTCCTCCAGGTGCTCGAAGATGGCCGCCTGACCGATAGTCTCGGCCGCACGGTGGACTTCCGCAACACCATCCTCATCATGACCTCCAATGTCGGTGCCGACATCCTGATGAAGAACAGCGGCATGGGCTTTGACATGGGCCTCGATGCAAACCGTGACTTTGATAAGGTCAAGGACCGCATCCTCGACGAGACCAAGCGCGTCTTTAAGCCGGAGTTCCTCAACCGCCTGACCGAGATCATCATCTTCCGTCCGCTCTCCAAGGAGCACATGGGCAAGATCGTGGATCTCGAGCTGGCCAAGGTGGAAAAGCGCCTCAAGAACCAGGACATCCACATCCTGGTCGATGCGCCCGCCAAGGAGTTCCTCATCGAGCACGGTTACGACGAGAAGTACGGAGCACGCCCGCTGCGACGCGCCGTCGAGCGACACCTCGAAGACCCGCTGGCGGAAGCCATCCTGCGGGGTGAGGTCAAGCCCGGCGACCCGATCAACGTCACCCTCGAAGACGACAAGCTGGTCTTTACCCAAAACGCCGCCGTCAGCTAGGCGGGTAGCACCCGCTGGCAATGTTCCGGCTGGATCAGCGATAAGCTTTCAAAGCCGCGTCCCTCAGGGCGCGGCTTTTTTGTGGGAGAAAGCAGGCCGAGGGGGCAGTGATAAAGAATGCCCGTCACCTTTCTGGCGCGGGCAGACTCTTCGACTCGCTCAGACTACCAGTCGCCAGCGTTGGTGGCGGTCGCGATCGAGGGTGAGCCTGGCACCGAAGGCATCGCTGAGGTTTTCGGACGTGAGCACCTTTTCCGCAGGGCCGGCGGCGAGGACACGTCCTTTCTTCAGGATGAGCACGTGGCTGATTTCAGGAAAAATCTCCTCCACGTGGTGGGTGACAAGGAACAGGCCAGGTCTGCACTTGCGGGTAGCGAGCTTGCGCAGGCGGGCGAGGAAGTGCTCCCGTGCCACGGGGTCGAGCCCCGCGCAGGGCTCGTCGAGGATGAGCAGCCGTGGGTCGGCCATGAGGGCGCGCGCGATGAAAACCTTTTGCCGTTCGCCCTGGCTGAGCACGTCCCAGCGACGCTCGGCCAGCTTGCGGACGCCGAGTTGGCCCAGGCAACGCAGCGCTTTGTCCGTGGGCACGGCCGCCTCACGGGTCCAGAACCCGAGCTGGGCCGTTGCGCCCGAGAGCACGGTGTTGAGCGCGTCTTCGGCCGGCGGGACGCGGCGGGTGAGAGCGTTGCTGACCATCCCGATGCGCAGGCGCACTTCGTTCCAGTCGGTCTCTCCGTAGTGCTGCCCCTCAAAGGCAATGTCGCCCGCAGAGGGCGTCAGGTAGGCGGTGATGGCGGCCAGAAGCGATGTTTTTCCGCAGCCATTGGCCCCGAGAATCGCCCAGTGCTCGCCGTGCTGCACTCGCCAGTCGATGCCGCGCAGGATGCGGGTTTCCCCGCGCATGACAGACAAATTTACGACGGACAGGAGCGGTGCGGTGGGTATCATGGCAGGGAAGGAGAGATGCTCGCGACTTTTGGAAGCCGTGGCAATGGCGGGGTTTGTGCCTCGTCGGTTTGCCTACTCGCCTAGCCTCCACCATTGAGGATTATCTAGGGTGCCTTCCAGACCTCTCCGCCTATTGTTCACCTGTCTCGTCTCATCGGAGTCGAACTCGGAACTTACGTCACCTTGGCGCGCAATGCGATGCAGTGGCACACATGTATCATGCCCTAATATGCGATAGAGTTCCCTTCGCAACCAGCCAACATTCCTTGGACTAATATTATGCTCATCGCTATTATTCACCCGTGCTGCGATTGTGCCATAGCTCGCAAGACGGTCAACCGGAATGTCTAGGATTACAATATAGGTGTCTTGCCTCCACTGTCTAGCGTCCAAGAAGCTTCGAAGTTCGGGTGTCATGCACATGATTTGATTGTGATATTGGGCAATAAGAATAGCGAGCTAATTTTGATTTATTAAACATAAAATAAGTTCCATCGTTGTTGAAAGTCATATTCTGCTTTGCTTTGTGAATAACCGCTGACAACTTCGTCTTGCTGACCGGGGACGCATGCGTTTGTCTATTGGCTACGACGTATGTCAGGACTAGCCAAATCGCCCCCCCAAGACCAGCGCGCGCGCCGCAAGAATGACCAGCCTTCGGCCTCGCGTAGAGTTCCCTATCACCTTGATATTGAGCAGGCTTTGCTCGGTGCTATCATCCTTGAAGGGGGCAGTGAAACGATGGCGCTTTGCGTGCAGGAGCGCATCCGCGACGCCTGTTTTTACAATGCCCGCCACCAGATCATTTTCAAGGCCATGCAGGGCCTTTACGGGGCACAGAATCCCATCGACGAAATCACGCTGGGCGACCAGCTCCGCAAGGAGGGGAATTTCGACGCAGCGGGCGGCGATGCCTACCTGATCGAACTTTCGAACCGTATCGATACGCACGCCCACTTGCCGTACTACATCGAGCGCGTGCGCGACGCCTTTCTTCTGCGCGAGATGATCCGCATCTCCAATGAGACCATTGAAGGCGCCTACGATGAGACGCAGGACGTGGCCGCATTTTTGGAAAAAACCGAGCAGAGCGTGTTCGCCGTGAGCGAAGACCGCATCACGGACGCCGCCCAACCGATTGAGAAATCGATCAACGCTGCCACCCAGCTCATCCAGTTCCTCATCCAGAACAAGGGACAGGTCACGGGAGTGCCCACGGGCTTTACCGACCTGGACAAGATGACGACTGGCTTCCACGCCGGGGAAATGATCGTGGTGGCGGCCCGTCCCGGTATGGGCAAGACCTCGATCGCGCTCAACATGATCGAGGCGGCTATCTGCCCCCGGCCGGGCAAGGAAGCCATCGGCACACTGATGTTTTCGCTGGAAATGCCTGCTGAGCAGTTGGCCATGCGACTGCTTTGCTCTCGGGCGCGGATTAACATGCGCAAGCTGACGGACGGCTTCATCGCCAAGGAGAAGCAGCAGGACATGGTCCGGGCGGCCAAGGAGCTGAAGGCTTCCCCATTGATGATCGACGACAGCTCGGGCCTGACCATTCTGGAGTTGCGGGCCAAGGCGCGCCGCATTTCCAACCAGATGAAAGGAAAGATGGGCCTCGTGGTGGTGGACTATCTGCAACTCGTGGCCGGCCTGGACTCCCGGGTGCCGCGCGAGCAGCAAATTGCGGAAATTTCCCGTGGGATGAAGGGCATGGCCAAGGAATTGGGCGTGCCGGTTATCGTGCTGGGGCAGCTCAACCGTGAGTCTGAAAAGGAAAAACGGCAGCCCCGCGTATCCGACCTGCGCGAGTCTGGATCGATCGAGCAGGACGCCGATGTGGTGCTCCTAATTGCCAAACCTCGTGATGCTAATGAACATGAGGATATGGAAAGCGATTCGGTTGCGCGGGATTTAATCATTGCCAAGCAGCGAAATGGGCCAGTAGGAATCGTGCCTTTACAATTTATCAAGCACCTGACGCGTTTTGAAAATTCCCAGAGACACTCTGCTTAGGTACAGCTATTGCCTGGCAATCGCGCTACTTCATTCCTTCCTTTTCCCGCTTACGGCTTCTGCACAGGAGACCCCTGCGGCGCAGGGCGAGCCGATTGTGGGCGAAATCGAGGTCGTTTTCGAGGGCGTGCAGACGGTCAGCATCGAGAACGTCATGGCGCACGTGCGCCTGCGCATCGGCGACCCTTTCAACCAGAACTTGGTGGACCAGTCCATCCGCTCGCTCTACCAGACGGGGAACTACGAGTTTATCGAGGTGCGCCGACAGGACTTGCCCAATGGCGAGATCGCCATCGGCTTCATCGTGGTGCCAAAGTACCGCATCTCGCAGATCCTCTTTGAGGGCAACGACGAGGAGGACGACGGCGACCTGAGCGACGAGATCGAGTCTGAGGTTGGGCTGCCGCTGGACGAAGTGCTGGTCAAGCGCGATGCCAATAAGCTCTTTCACTACTATCAGAAGGAAGGCTTTACCAACGCCAAGGTATCCTACGAGATCGAGCGCAATGACCAGCTCGGTACCGGCGTCGTCATCTTCAAGATCGACGAAGGCGAGCAGCTCGTGATTAACAACATCGAGTTTGTGGGCAACGAGCACGTCGAAGCGAGCGATCTTGAGGAGCAGATGGAAACGACGGAATACATCTGTGTGGTATCCTGGCTGCTGGGTAACGGACGCCTGCAGGAAGAAATCTTTCAGGACGACCTCGAAAAACTGCGCACCTACTACAAGAATCAGGGCTACCTCGACGTAGAAATCCCTGAATCCAAGGTCGTGCTGGAGTACCCGGATTCGGGCGATCTGGACATCATCATCCACGTCGATGAGGGTCGCCGCTACTACGTGGGCGACATCGCCTTTGAGGGCAATGAGCTTTACCCGACTGAGGAGCTGATCCGCATCCTGCCCATCCGCACGGGCGATCCCTTTTCCCCCGAGCAGATTGACAGTACCATTGAGCGCCTGAAGGACTACTACGGCGAAGTCGGCTATCTGGATACCTTTGTCCGTGTCGAGCGCTACCCCAATATCGAGGGCGGCACCATTGACCTCAAGTTCATCATCACCGAGGGCGAACGCTTTATCCTCGAGTCAATCACCCTCACCGGTAACACCAAGACCAAGAGCCGCGTCATCATCCGTGAGCTGGCCCTGGCCCCGGGTGACACCTTTGACCTCGTGCGCATGAAGGCCAGCCAGGCCCGTCTGGAGAACACCCGCTTCTTCGAGGAGGTGCGCCTCTCCCCCGAGGCCACAAATATCCCCGGTCGCCGCAACCTGCGTATCTCCGTCAAGGAGGGTGACACGGGTAACCTGACCTTCGGTGCGGGCTTCAGTTCGGTTGAGTCGATCGTTGGTTTCGTGGAGCTGACCCAGAGTAACTTCGATATTTTCAATGCCCGTAACTGGTTCCAGGGTGGCGGTCAGAAGTTCCGCCTGCGCATTTCGATCGGTGCCCGTTCAAATCAGGTCTTGCTCTCGTTTGAAGAGCCCTGGCTGTGGGAACGTGAGCTGGCCGGTGGCTTCGACGCCTTCCGCACGGAAACAAACTATCTTTCTACCGAGTACAATGAGCTCCGTACCGGGGTGGAAATCTACCTGCGCAAGCGACTCTTCGAGTTGGTGGAAGGTCGCCTGTTCTACCGCTTGGAGCTGGTGGACATTAAGGATGTCCAGCCCAGTGCGGCCCTGACAGTGCAGATGGACGCCGGCGAGCGCTCTGTCTCCACGGGTGGTTTTACCCTGCTTCGCGATACGCGTGACAACCTCGTTTTCCCGACCAAGGGTAGCCGCGTGGAGTACACCTCTTCGCTGTCGGGTGGACCCTTTGGCGGGCAGACCGACTATATCCGCCAGCAGCTCAATGGTGCGATCTGGTTTAAAACTTTCGACTGGGCCAATCAGGTTATCAGCTTCCGGGGACGTACCGGCACGGTCATCCCTTACGACAACAACTCGGTGCCCTTCTTTGACAAGTACTACCTGGGTGGACCTTACAGCCTGCGTGGTTTCCAGTTCCGCAAGGTGGGCCCGAAGCAGACCAACCCGACTCAGCCCGGCTACGGTGAGCCGCTCGGTGGCGACACGATGGGCTTTGCCTCGGTGGAGTACACCTGGCAGATTCTGGAGCCCCTGCGCTTTGCGGTCTTCTACGACTGGGGCTTTGTTAACTCCAACGACGCGAACTGGGACCCGGGCGCATACAACGATAACTACGGCTTTGGTATTCGCCTGCTGCTGATGGGGGCTCCGCTGAACCTCGACTTCGGTTTCCCGCTGAAGTCCGACCAGTTCAATGACGACGGCATGCAGTTCAACTTCTCCTTCGGCACGGTATTTTAATCACATTGGCGGTTCAAAGAGCTGTTACTGTGGTCAAATTCTTGGTTGAACCCGGGCAGCTTTCTCGCCAGTTTTGGAACTTTATCTCTTTTCAGGCTTCCAAAGATACCTGTCTAAACTCCATTCACATTCATATCATGACGAAGAAACTCCTCCTTGGCCTGTTTGTCATTCTGTCTTCGGCAGGATTGGTACACGCGCAGAAAACTCCGATTGTAATTACGGTTGACCTCGGTCAGCTTTACCAAAACTTCTGGAAGGCTCAGGAAGCCGATGAAAAGTTCCAGAGCACGGTGGAAAATGCCCAGCAGGAAATCCAGGGAATGTACGAGGAGGGCCTGACCCTCGCATCCGATCTGCAGGATTTGCGCGAAAAGATCAAGACCCCGGCCATGACTGACGAGGCACGTGCCCGTTTCATCACCGAGGCTCAGGAGCTTGAGCGCCAGATCCGCACGAAGGAAGCCGAAGTCAACAGCTACCGCATGCAGACCGAGCGCATGCTCCAGCAGCGTCGCCAGTCTATCATTGAGCTCCACATCAGCGAAATCCGCGAAGTCATCGTAGAGGTCGCCAAGGAAAAGGGCGCGGACCTCGTCCTCAACAGCGCGGGTATGTCCGTTATCTACTTCGACGAGTCTTACGACGTGACCAACGAAGTCCTGGCCAAGCTGAACGCTGACAAGCCTGCCCAGTAAGTCGGCCGCATTTTTGCAAAAAACTCCCTTCAGTCTCGAAGGGAGTTTTTTTTATGGTTTTACAAGTTCACCGAACCCCGTGACACTGCACTGACATGAAGCTCGCGTTTAAGCTGCAAGACATCGTTGGCATACTGGCCGAAGGCACCATTGAGGGTGGGACCGACGAGCCGATTACCAATATCGCCGCCTTGTCCAAGGCCCAGCCCGGCGATCTGGCTTTTCTCGGTAACCGCAAGTACACGCCCGAGGTCAAGGACTGCCGCGCCTCTGTTATCCTGCTCTTTGATGACTACGAGGGTGTTCCGAAGCCGGGGCAGGCCTTCATCCGGCTGGAAAACCCCTCGCTTGGGCTGGCCCGCATTTGTGGTGCGATCGAGGCGCTGCTCTGGCCTCAGGCCGAGCCGGGCATCCACCCCTCGGCGGTCATCGACCCCGCGGCCAGCGTGGACCCGAGCGCGTGGGTGGGCCCGCACTGCGTTGTCAGTGCCGGGGCAAAGATAGGTCCCAGGACGAGCCTTGAGTCCGGCGTGCACATCGGGCGCGAAGTCGTGCTGGGTGAGCAGTGCCGCGTGGCCCCGCGCGTGACCGTGGCAGACTTTTGTCAGGTGGGCGACCGCGTGCGCCTGCACCCGGGTGTCGTGGTCGGAGCCGATGGATTTGGCTTCGAGACGGACAAGGGCATCCACAAGAAGGTCCCGCAGATCGGCAATGTGGTGATCGAAAACGACGTCGAAATCGGCGCCAACAGCACGATTGACCGGGCTCGCTTCAGCAGCACCCGCATTGGCGAGGGCAGCAAGGTGGACAACCTCGTGCAGATTGCCCACAACGTTGTCATCGGCAAGGGCTGCCTCATCGTGGCCCAAGCGGGCATCTCCGGCAGCACGGTGCTGGAGGACTTCGTCATCGTGGCTGGCCAGGCAGGCGTCACCGGACACCTCAAGCTGGCCCAGGGCAGCGTCATTGGGGCTCAGGCCGGGCTGCGCAGCGATACCGAGGCGGGTGGATACTACCGGGGTTCGCCAGCGATTCCGGCCAGTTTGCAGCACCGGATCGATATTTTGAACAAGCGTTTGCCAGAATTGTTTAAAAGAGTTGCCACCTTGGAGCGGAACACGGCAGGATAGGCCCCCTATTTTATGAGAGAGCAGGGACTGAAGCTGTTTACGGGCAATGCCAACCCAAAACTCGCAAAAGAAATCTGCGAGTATATTAAAATACCCCTCGGGCAGGCTACGGTGAAGCGCTTCCCCGATGGCGAGACCTTTGTCCGTATCGACGAGAACATCCGCGGTCAGGACGTGTTTATCCTGCAGTCGACCTGCATGCCGGCCAACGACCACATCATGGAGCTGCTCATCATGATTGATGCTGCGCGCCGTGCCTCGGCCAGCCGCATCACGGCGGTGTTGCCCTTCTACGGCTACGCCCGGCAGGACCGCAAGGACCAGCCCCGCGTGCCCATTACGGCCAAGCTGGTGGCAAATCTCCTCGTTGCGGCAGGGGCCAACCGCGTCTTGGCCATGGACTTGCACGCCCAGCAGATTCAGGGCTTTTTCGACATCCCGGTCGATCATCTCTACGCGCTGCCGGTGTTTTCAAACTACCTTTCCAAGCTCCGTGACGAAACCGATCTGGTGGTTTACTCGCCTGACGTGGGTGGCATGAAAATGGCCAGTGCCTACGCGAACATCCTCAAGTGCCCGCTTGGCTTTGTGGCAAAAAAGCGTACCAGTGCCACCGAAGTCGAGGCCTCGAACCTCGTGGGCGATGTCGAGGACAAGGACATCCTGCTGGTAGACGACATGACCGAAACCGCAGGCACCCTGACCGCGGCGGCCAAGCTCCTGAAGGAGAATGGTGCCCGTTCGGTACGCGCGGCCGTCAGCCACGGCGTGCTCAACGACATCGGCTACGACCGCTTGCAGACCGGCATCATCGACGAACTCATCACCACGAACACCACGCCGGTGGAGTCACGCGGGCTGCCGATTACCGTCCTGAGCGTGGCGGAGATTTTGGGTAAGGCCATCATGCACATTCACAGCAATGAGAGCGTGACGGGCCTGTTCGAGATCAAGGGCTTCTAGGTAATCTCCGCGGAGTTTCTTTTTAAGTGCACATACCGCAGAGGCGCAGCTTACCTCTCAAACGTCTGCCTCGTCGTTTGATATTTTGAAACTAATCCCTATGCTATGGGTCATATGATGACGATGACCCGCCGTATCGTTGCCCCCGCTCTGCTCGTTATCAGTATCGTGTGGGTGGGCGCGGGCCAAGCCCAGGGCAAGCGTGCCGCTACCGAGACCAAGCCAGAGGCAGTGTCGGAAAAGTTCGACATTCAGCGGGACTTGACCCCGCTGGACCGCGATAACGCCGCGCGCATTGTCAGTTTTGCCGATATCGTGGAGCCGGTCACGCCCGGCGTGGTCAGCATTTTCACTGAGCTTAGCGCGGGTGATACCGATGAGCAAAATGAGCTGGATGAATTCCTGCGCCGCATGTACGGGCTGCCGCCTCGTGGGGGAGAAGAGGACTCCCTGGAGCAGGGGATGGGCTCGGGCTTTATCGTATCGCCTGATGGCTACATTTTGACCAACCACCATGTTGTCTCCGGCGACGACGATGTGGTGTCGGATAAAATCAGCGTCGTCCTGACCGATGGGCGTGAGTACGATGCACAGTTTGTGGGCAGTGACCCCAAGACGGACATCGCGGTGCTGAAAATTTCCGCAGAAAACCTGCCCGTACTCACGATGGGCGATTCCGACGGCTTGCGCGTGGGCGACATCGTCTTCGCGCTGGGCAATCCGCTTGAGGTGGGTTTGACCGTGACGCAGGGCATTGTCTCGGCCAAGGGGCGTACCGATTTGCTCATCCCGGACGGACCGGAGTTCCAGAACTTTATCCAGACCGATGCGGCAATTAACCTCGGCAACTCCGGTGGTCCGCTGATCGACGGCGAGGGGCGTGTAGTTGGTATTAACGCGGCCATTCTCTCTACCGGCTACTACGGCGGCAGCATCGGCATCGGTTTTGCCATCCCGATCAATCTGGCCTACCGGGTGATGAACAGCCTGATTGACAGTGGTGAGGTGCGGCGTGGCTTTGTCGGGATGCAGCTCGGGCCCCTTTCGCGAAACATGGCTCTGGCCTTTGAACTGGAGAGCACCAAGGGGGCGCTGGTCGAGAGCGTGATGCCTGGTCTGCCCGCGGATGAGGCCGGGATCGAGCACGGTGACGTGATCCTGAGTGCCGACGGCGAGCTGGTCGATACCCCGCGCGAGTTAATTTTTCTGATCTCCCGCCGCTCTCCGGGCGAGACGATTGACATGGAGTTGTTGCGCTGGGGCGAACGCCAGACCGTGCAGGTGACGCTCGGCGACCGCGATGCCCTGCTCGGGATCGATACTGGCGCAGCCGATATGAACAGTACCGAGGACGCGGTGCCGGAGTTTGAGCTCCTGCCCGGGGTACGGGTCAGCCCGCTCGATGCCCACCTGAAGCAGCGCCTCGGCCTCTCTGGGGATGCGGGGCTCGCTGGCCTGGTTGTGCGTGAGGTCGGTGAAGATTCGCCCTACCGCTCGTTCTTCGAGCTGGGGGTGGTCGTGGTGGAGATCAACGGCGACTTCATTGACAGTGAGGATAACCTAAGGGCTGCGCTGAAGCCATCGGGCGCGAATGCTTTTTACCTCTACTACCCGGAGCAGGGATACCGCTACGTGCCGATTTTTGTCGAAGAGTAAGGGGAAAGCTCAGCTCGCGCGGGATTCCCAAGGGCCGGTGATGGCGAGCGTCATGCCGGGTCTCTGGATGTTCACGAATAGCGTCTTCCCATCTGGGGAGACGCAGGCCCCGGCAAATTCCGAGCTGTTGAGGATGTTTTCGGCCAGGTGGTAGAGCTTGCCCTCCGGGGTGATGCCGACGAGGCGGTTTGTCGTGCTGGAGGCGTCTTCGCAGAGGATGACGTCGCCCCACGGCGCGATGGTCAGGTTGTCACAGTTGCGGAGCAGGTCGGAGTTGTTGGGCTCGACGAAGAGCTCCAACTGGCCGGGTGCCTCTTTCTCGGCGACCTGTCCCTCGTAGGGGCTGGGGGTGTAGCGGAATACCTGCCCCCAGGTCTCGGGGCCGCCGCTGGTGCAGGCGAAGTAGATTTCCTTGTCTGCGGTCCACATGCCTTCCATACGGGCAAAAATGGCCGCACCTTTTTTCTGAGCCTGATAGCGCAAATCATCCTTGGGGGATTCTGGGTCGCTGAGGTCGACCCAGCGCGCAGCGAATGGCTGGCCGACGGGGAAGGTCTCCACCTCACGGCTCCAGTTGCGGGTATCGCGGGTATACTGGCCCTGGATGGCCAGCGCTTGTAGCTTGCCGCCTTCAGCGGGCTTACCCTGTATCTTGGGGATGAAGCGGTAGAGGCAGCCGTCGGCCATGTCCTCACTTTGAAAGATGATGCCGGAGTCGGGATCGACGGCGATGGCCTCGTGGCGAAAACGCCCCATCGCCTTGAGCGGCACGGGCTCGGTCAGCCCGATGCGTGTGGTGGCAGGGACTTCAAAGTTATAGCCGTGGTCCTGCTTGAAGCCGTCGGTGTTGCGCTGATTGCTTTCCTCACAGGTGATCCAGGTACCCCAGGGGGTGGGGCCTCCGGCGCAGTTGCGCTCTGTACCGATAAGACTGAGGAAGCTTTTCTCCACGCGCTGGGTAGCGGGATTGTAAAGGAGGTTGGTGGTGCCGCCGATGCAGGGCTGCTTGCCGTCCCTGGGGTCGTAGAGCCGGCGTGTGTTGATGCTGCGATAGCGAAAATTATCCTTCCCGAAGGGGCTGTTGATGGCCCAGTCGGGCTCGTTCTCGTGGTTGCAGACGAGCAGTACGCGCCCGTCCCCGGCAGGAAAGGCGGCCATACCGTCCTGCATGCCGGGGACGAGGAGCCCGTCGTCCATGGCGTCCCCGCGACGGGAGATGACCCGCATAGTGAAGCCCTTGGGCAGGGCGAGAATGTCTTCGACGCGGTTGCTCAGAGGGCCATAGCCCGTAGCGCCAAGGGGCAGGGGGCCGTCCCGGGCCATGAGCGGCTGGCTGGCGAATTGACGGAGACCGAGGAAGCCGATCCCGGCGATGCTGGCCTGCTTGAGAAACTGGCGACGGGTGCTGTGCATGGCTTGGACGATGTAGGGAATCGGACCGATTCGCAAGGTTGCTTGCGTGACATTTCGGTGAGAAACCCGGCTCTGGATCGCGCGAATTTGATTGTTTTCCGTGGCAGCCCGTGACATGGTTTGTGGCAGTCATGCCCGAAGAACACTCGCTCAATATCTACTTTGCCGGAGAGCTTTTTACGCACAAGGACCTGGCGGGCAATGCCCTGCTGGCCGAAGCCATCTCCGACCTGTCCGAGCAGCGCTACTGCAGCGTGCTTCCCCAAAACCTTTCCCGTCCTGATGCGCAACCCCACCAGTTGCGCGACCAGAACATCCTCAACTTGCTGGAGTCCGACCTGGCGTTATTTTGCTTTGACGGCACGGAGCTTGAGGCCGGGCTGGTGGCCGAGTACCTTTTTGCCAAATTTGCCGACATCCCCAGTGTGATTGTCCGGACGGATTTCCGCTTTGGTGCGGCCCAGCGCGAGGAGGACTTCCCCTGGAACCCGATGGTGTGCTTTTACCCGCGCACGGAGGTCGAGATCATCGACGCCATGAGCGTGTACCAGAATATTTTTAAGGAGTTTCCGTGGACAGATGCCGCCGACATGCTGATCGAAAAACGCAGCTCGGATGTGGCCAAAACCATGGTGCGAGTCGTGGCCCAAGCCGTGGTGGATGCCTTTGACCGCGTGCTGGAGACGCCCTCACGCATGGATGCCGAACAGGCCGAAGCGGTTTATAACTGGCTCGCCATGATGCCCGGTTTCCAGCTTGAGCCGGAGCGTGCCCAGAGCGTGATGGCGCAGGCCCTGGCCCGCAAGCGCTCGCGCGGGCTTATCTCCTAGGCCGCGTCTGCGATTTGCATCCCGAGGTGATAGTATAGCTGTACCCCTATGAGCCAGCCGCACCCACCAGAAGTCTACGAAAAAGTTTATCGCGCGGGTGATGCCGTCTTTAGCATTGCGGATTTGCTCAGCAGTGCGACCGACGAAAAGTACATGAACAAGGGGCTGCCCCGCATCTCGGACTTTCACCTCAAGGTCGGGCAGGCGGTGCGCTTTCGCATGGACCAGGAGCTGCGCTCGATCCCCAAGGGCGAACCGTTGACCAATGAGCTCATGCACAATCTCATCGTGCCGTTGTTGCCAGAGCATAAGCGAGACAAGTTCCGTAATCAGGATTTGCTTGAGGTCGATACGAACTTCGAGCTCGATGTCGTCGATGGCCTGCGCAACCGCTACCGCATCAACGCCTTTCATGATAATAGCGGGATGGCTGCGGTCATCCGCTATCTGCCCCCGCGCTTGCCCTTGTCGGATCAACTGGGCTTTCCCTACGATGACATCTGGAAGCGCATCATCAGCTTAAAGCAGGGGCTGGTCGTAGTCTCGGGTATTACTGGTAGTGGTAAGTCCACCACCATCGCCTGCCTGCTGAATCTGATAAACCAGCACCGCGGCACGCACATCATTACGCTGGAGGACCCGATCGAGTACGTCTTTGACAGCGATCGGTCGCTCGTCTCGCAGCGCGAGGTGGGTAAGCACACGAAGAGCTTTGCCAGTGGGCTCAAGGCGGCCCTGCACGAAGACCCGGACATCATCTACGTGGGGGAAGTCCGCGATACGGAAACAGCCTCCCTGGCCCTGACCGCGGCAGAAACCGGCCACCTCGTTTTTTGCACCTTGCACACGCGCGATGCCATCGGCGGTATCCTGCGCTTCATCGACTTGTTCCCGGCCGAGCGCGAAAAGGAAATCACTTCGCAGCTCTCCATGAGCATCGCCTACGTCATCAGCCAAAAGCTGGTGCCGCGGGTAGACGGGATCGGGCGCACGGTGGCGATGGAAGTCATGCGTAACACCAGCGCCATTGGGCACAGCATCCGCTCAGGCAAGCTGCACCAGATTTATTCCATGATGGAGACGGGCAGCGAGCTCTCCATGATTACGATGGAGCAGCGCTTGATCGATCTGGCCCGTGCGGGCGTCATCAGCAAGGAGAACGCCGCCTACTACGCCAACCGCGACGACGTGGTCGACCGACTCTTTCCGCGGGACTGATTAGCCTTTAACTGGCGTCGGCCTTCGAGGTAAAGCAAGGCCGTTGGGGCGACTTGCAGCGCGATGAGCATGGCGGCCAGCCAGAGCAGCGCGTCGAGGTTGTTCAGGTAAAAGAGCCAGCCAGAGCCGATCCACCAGCCAACCGCACAGAGCAGGAAGAGCCGACGATGGTCGAGGAAGCCGTGGATGCAGTAGCCCATCCCGAGCAAGACGGAGAGGATGGCCGGGAGCAGGGTGGGGGCCACACCACCAAAGCCCACCCCTACGCTGGCAAACAACCCCAGCGAAACGGCGCAGGCCAGCCAGATGCCGCGCACGAGATTGGTCGTCAGCGGCGCCCGGTGGAACTCTTGCAGGGTCAGGCGAGCATAGACCACCGTGCAGACCAGCCCAAAGAAAATCGAGGGCAGCCAGACGAAGACCACGCCGTCGATGGGGATGGCGTAGGTGACGATAGCCCACTGGGCCAGGCAGCACTTGGCCAGGATGAGTCCCCAAAAGAGGAAGAGCAGGCCGCGAAACGGGGCGATCCGCTGGCCGCGCTCCAGAGCCAGTTCGATTTCGGTCATGTCCTGTGCAGGGGTTGAAAGCACGCGCTACAGTAGCCTGTTTTTTACCAATGGTAAAGCGCGCGTTGGTGCCTATTTGCAGTCGAGGAAGAACGCACTGTAGAGGTGCTTGTCGAGGTACTCCCAGGTGACCCAGCCGTAGCCGCCGTTACCCCAGCCTGGCCCCCAGGAGTTTTTAAAGAGAAAGCGCGCACTCATCAGCCTGCCATTCTCACACTTGTAGCCCACGAGCGTCACGGCGTGGGCCGACCCTTCACGGGGCGTCTGGCGACTGAGGAGCGGAGAGCGCAGACTGCGGTAGTGCGGCCAGGCCAGCCCGATGACGACCGGTACGCCTTCGTTGAGCAGGTGAACGATGCCTTGCAGGCGGTCGGTGTTGCTGCGTCCTGTGACCTGGTAGGCGTAGACCTCTTGCCGTTGGCGGGCGGCGTTAATGGCATCCGCGTCGGGCGTGTCGATTTCGGCCATGCGCTTGCCAAAGGTGTTGGGCATGTCATCAGCGGTGACGATGCCGTAGGCGCGCAGGGCCTGCACGACTTCCATGATGGTAAAGCCGAGGTCGTCGTCCCCGGTCAGGTCGCTCGGGTCGTCGAGCACAGCCTGCTCCATACCGAGGGATTTGCGGGTGGCCCAGATGAGGTATTCCTCGGAGAGACGCTCGGGCTGCTGGCGGTTGCGGGCCAATTGAAACTCCAGTGCGCTGACCACGGAGAAGACCGAGCAGCTCGGCCTGCGGCCCTGATCCTTGGCGTAGAGGTCGTACTGCTGGAACTCCGGGCGCATGTCCACGCGCTGCTGGGGGCGCGGGGTAGTGCCAAAGAGCGGCAGCACGCGATCGGCCACGGTGCCTTCCTTGGGCAGGGTGGCCTTTTTTTCGGCGATGGCGCGGGCCTCGGCTTCCTGTTGCGCGCGGATGCGCTCCTCGCGCTCTTGCTGGGCTTCACGGTAGGCTTCGGCCACCTCCGGGTTGTAGCCGAGCTGTTTTTGCCACTCCGGCGGAAGCAGCTCCATTGGCACCTTGGCCAGTCCGTCCTTGTGCTGGATGATGATCGAGTCCGGCTGCACTTTGCGGACAATGACGTTGTAAAAGACCTTATCGCCCGCTTCGAGCTTGGCCACCATGCGCGCTTCGAGGGCCTGTGTGCTGATTAAAAGCAGCGTAAAAAGCAGGAGGCGTTGCAGGAGCGTGGGCATGGCCGGGGCGGTTCACTTGGCCAGGCGGGCCTGCTTGAAGTGAACGAGGAAGTCCAGCAGGGAGGGGTAAATGCTGTGGGCCTGCTCACGGCTGGTTGGGCTGGGTTCGGTCAGGTCGGGAATGAGCACGGGGGTCATCCCGGCGGCGTGGGCACCAGCCAGCCCGGTGGGGGAGTCTTCCAGCACAAGGCAGTCGGCAGGCTCCAGATCGAGCAGTCCGGCGGCGCGCAGGTAGATGTCCGGCGCGGGCTTGCCGCGCTCGACTTCATCGCCGCTGACGACGACTTGAAAGCGCTTGGCCAGTCCGGCGGCGGCGAGCTTACTCGCGGTCAGGTTGCCATGCGTGGAAGTGGCTACGGCCCTCGGCATGCCGATCTCGTCCAGGTAGGTGAGGACCTCGAGCAGGCCGGGGCGCAGGGGGATGCCTCCCTTCTCCAGCAGGACGTAGTAGTGGCGGCGGGCACCGTCAATGATCTCCTCGTGGGGGGCGTCTGGCCCGAGGGATTCGCGCATGATACGCTGGCTGGAGTCGGCCCGGTGGCCGATCATGCGGGCGTAGACCTCGTCGGGAAAGTCGATACCGACCTCCATCGCGGCCTGTTGGTAGGCCTTGCGGTACAGCCGCTCGGTGTCGAGCATGAGGCCGTCCATGTCGAAAATGATGCCCTTGATGTGCTGAAGTTCGGACATAGGTTTGCTGCGTATTATTCGCTCGGTGGCTCGCGCGCGCAACCCTTTATCCCGGGGGTGTGCCTAATGTTTGCCCGCGGATTTTCACTTAGCTTTAACGGCGTGCCGACGTTTTTTCCGTGCTAGTGGGCATGGTTTTCGCTTAGGGTGGTGGCAATGACCCCGCTAAATCAACTGGTTGCGTTCTGCGACGAGCGGACGCGTATTGCTGACATTACCGACTTTCCTCCGGCCATGAATGGCCTGCAGGTGGCCAACTCCGGCTCTGTGACCAAGATAGGAGCGGCGGTGGACGCTGGGCTCGTCCCCTATAAGGAGGCGGCCGCCAAGGGTATCAACTTCCTCCTCGTCCATCACGGTATGAATTGGCGTCCGCCCATGCCCATGACCGGAGCGAACTACGCCAAGGTCAAAACGCTATTTGAGGCCGACATGGCCGTCTACAGCTCGCACCTGCCGCTGGATTGCCATCCCGAGATCGGCAACAATGCCTGCATCGCGCGCCGCCTCGGGCTGGAGATAAGCGATTGGTTTCTGCCCTACGAGGGGGTCAAAATCGGGGCCATTATCGACAGCGCCCCCATCCGCACCGTGCTCAAACAGCGCCTGCAGGAGCTTTTTCCGGCCAATCTGGTTTCGATCGAGTGTGGGCCGGAGCAGCCCAAGCGCGTGGGCCTGCTCTCGGGCAGTGGTCAGTCGGCTATCAACCACCTGGCCGCCGCCGGGATCGACACCTTCATCACGGGCGAGCTCAAACAGGAGCATTTCAACGTGGCCCAGGAGCTCGGGCTCAACCTCTACCTCGGCGGCCACTACGCCACGGAGGTCTTCGGTGTGATGGCTCTGGCCAGCGAGGTAGCTCAACATTTCGGCCTGGAGTGGGAGTTCATCCCTACCGGGTGCCCGCTGTGATTTTTCTCCCCTTTGTACGTTTTATATTCTATTGAGTAGAAACATGAAGAAGATCGGCATTTTCAACGGCCCCAACCTCGATCGCCTCGGTATCCGCGAACCGGAGATTTACGGCAAGGAAACCCTCGACGACCTGCGCCACCGGGTGGAGAAGCTGGCCGATGAGCTGGGGGTGGAGATCGAGTTCTTCCAGTCGAACTTCGAGGGCGTGCTGATCGAGAAAATGGCCGAGTGGGCCGACCTTGGCTTCGACGCGCTTATCGGCAACCCTGCCGGGCTGACTCACACCAGTGTTTCCCTGCTCGATGCGATCAAGGCCAGTGGCCTGCCCTACGTCGAGGTACACATCTCTAACGTCTTCCACCGTGGCGAGCTGCGCCAGAAAAGCATCACCGCCGAGGCCGCCACAGGCGTTATCACCGGCCTGGGCTTCGCAGGCTACGATGCGGCGTTGCGCTTTTTGGCGGAGTAGGTGGGGAATGGACGAAAAAGGCATGGTTTTCGTCGATGAAGTCAAGGGTAGTCAGCCAGCTCTGCTATTTCTCCCAATTATTGCAGCGCTGTTTGTGTTTTTCTTAATGCTGGATGTCGAATTAGTGTATTTGATAGGTTGTGGCGTTCTCTTTGTAGGTGTTTTCCTTACCTATACACATGCCCACGGCATATACCTCTACCGTGACAGGGTATGCTGGGGAAGTGCCGTAAAGCTGAAAGTTGTACATTTGGAAGATGTATCGCATTGTTCGATCCGCATTCCATTGCCCGACTGGCCGTTTGCGACCTTGCAAACACGAGATGGAGAATTCCAGGTTGACGCCGGCTATAATCTGTCGGAAGCGAAAGTTTTGGCCTTTGCTAAACACATGGAAACCTTACTCGGCCCAGAAAAAGTGACGTTTGAATCGTAAGCTAGTGGTATATACCTCGGCTTCTAAGCCTTGACAGCTCTTAAAAAACCGCTTTTATCGGTCGGTTTCGCTAAAAACCATTAATCTGAAAGCTTTAATCCAATGGGACCCACCTATCGTCCACACCGTGTGAAGCGCGTCCGCAAGTGCGGTTTTCGTGCCCGCAAGCTTACCCGCGGGGGCCGCAAGGTTCTCGCTGCCCGCCGTGCCAAGGGCCGCAAGCGCCTCACGCAGGTCTAACACCGCGCTCGGAGATGCGTTTCCGGCCGGGTCAGCGCCTGCGTACGCGGGCGGATTTTGACCGGTCCCGCCGCGACGGCTTCCGGGCCGATTGCGGCGCGTTTATTTTACGCATTCTCCCGCTGCGCGTAGAGCCAGTCGAGTCAACGGTGCTGCGCCGTTTGGGCGTCATCGCGTCGCGTCGCGTCGGAAACGCCGTTAAGCGCAATCGGGCCAAACGCCAGTTTCGCGAGATGTTTCGGCTCAATCAGGACCGCCTGCCACCGCGCTGCGATGTCATCATCATCGTGCGTACGCAGTATGCAGATTTTGCTTACAAAGACCTGGAGGAGCGCTACTTGCGTGCTCTGGGCAAATGCAAATTGACATGAGCAAGCCGTCCCTAGCCGCCCGTTTGATGATTGCCCTGGTGCGCGTGTATCAGGTGGCCCTTTCGCCGCTCAAACGGCTGCTTTTCGGGCCGCATGCAGGCTGCCGTTTTCACCCGACCTGCTCGGAGTACGCCCGCCAGTCCCTGCTCACGCACGGGCTGTTTCGCGGTGGCTGGCTTGCGCTGCGGCGCATCCTGCGCTGCCATCCTTTTCACCCCGGCGGCCACGACCCCGTGCCGCCCAAGCGTAACGCCGCCCGTTCAGAGCACCTCTTTGCCAGTGGCGTTTTAAAGCGCTAATACCCTTTGCTGGTGTGGCTTTTACGCAATTTCGGCAGAAACAAGCTTGCCGTACCGGGGTCAGATTTGCGGTAACTGAACCTTTTCCTAATGGATAAGAAGAACACCATTATAGGCGTCCTGTTTATTGGCGCTGCTTTTATTGTCGGCTACTTTCAGCAGAAGGACGCCGCTGAACGCGCTGATGAATACCGTCAACAGCAGGCTGAGCAGGCTGCGCAGGCACCTGAAAAGGCCGATGACGCGCTGCCGAGCCTGACGGACGACAGCACCCCGGAGGCCAAGCCAGAGGCGACATCCACCCCGGCGGCGACGCCCTCGGAGAACGATGTTTTCGCGCTGGCTTCGGATAAGCCCGCCACGAGCGTACAAGCTCCCGCAACGGGCCAACGGGCCGAGGAAGAGCAGTACGTACTCAAGAATGAGGCCATAGCGGTGACGTTCTCCACCTGGGGCGGGGCGATCAAGCACGTGGAGTTCATCGTCAAGGACCACGCGGACAAGCTCAAGTACCCGGCTACGATCGACCAGCCGGAGGTGCCCTACGTCTTTAATGCCGGTGGCGTCCTGCCCGCGCTGGCCATCAGCCTCGATACCGACGGCGACGGCGTGCCGGAGGAGTTCGCTCCGACCTACGAGCTCATCGAGGCCAAGACCACCGACACGAGTATCGCTTTCCGCTACCGCGCACCCAACGGTATTCTGATCCGCCGCGTGTACGAGATTCGTGGCGCAGGCAGCGAGGAGGACCCCTACGTCATCCTGCACAACATCGGCTTTACCAACGAGTCCGACCGCCCCCTGGCCAAGCCGCTGGACATCTACGTCAATGTGGGCACGGCCCCCCCGACCGAGGGCGACGTTACCGGCACGGCGATGAACTTTGGCTACTACGACGGCGATGATGCGGAATTCGTCAATATGTCCGAGTTTAAGGGCAGCAAAGGCTTCCTTGGCTTTGGTGCCAGCGCACCCGTTCCCTACGTTGAGGAAAACGTGAACAACGTCGTCTGGGCCGCGATCAAGAACCAGTTTTTTGTCGGTGTGTTGACCCCCCGCACGCCTGGCGTGGGCATTTATGCGACCGATGTTGATCTCGGCGCCGCCATCGATGATCCCGAGATGGAGAAGGGCATGACCGGGGCGATCCGTTTTGACTTAGGGGTATTGACCGCGGGCGAGTCCAAGGAACTTGGGCTGGAGTACTACGTCGGCCCGAAGGAGTTCCCCCGCCTGAGCAAGCTGGGCCAGGAGCAGGACCTTGTCATGCAGTTCGGTTTCTTTGCCGGTATCAGTAAACTACTGCTCTACCTGATGATCTGGATCCACGGTATCGTGGCCTACGTGGCACCGACCTGGGGCTGGGGCTTCACCATCATCATCGTTACGATCATCATCAAGACGCTGCTCTTCCCGCTGACGCAGATTCAGGTTCGCTCGGCCAAGCGCATGTCGAAGATCCAGCCGATGATGCAGGAGCTGCGCGAGAAGCATAAGGACAACCCGCAGGAAATGCAGAAGCAGACGCTGGAGCTGTTTCGTAAGCACAAGGTCAACCCCGCAGCGGGCTGCCTGCCGCTCATCTTGCAGATTCCGATTTTCTTTGCCCTGTTTTACATGCTGCGCACGGTATCCGAGCTGCGCTTTGCCCCGTTCCTGTGGATTCCGGACCTGTCCGTATCCGACACCATGGCGGTGGTCATGGGCTTCCCGGTTAATCCGCTACCGCTCATCATGGCTGTGACCATGTTTGTGCAGATGCAGATGATGCCCACGCCGACCACGGACAACATGCAGCGCACGATCTTCAAGTTCATGCCGCTGGTCTTTCTGTTGTTCTGTTACAACTTCCCCTCCGGCCTCGTGCTTTACTGGACTTGCCAGAACCTCTTTACCATCTGCCAGCAGTGGATCACCAACCGCCGCTCGGACGATGAACCCGACGAACTCGAAGTCGTGGACGACGGCAAACCCCGCAAGCCCAGCTTCCGTGAGCGTCTGGAGAAGGCCAAGGCCGAACAGGACGCCGCCAAGAAGCGCCTTGCCGGGCGCGGTTCACCCACCACCAAGAAGAAAAAGAAGCGCTAGGTGAATCGCCGACACGCCTTGGGTTCGTGCTTGACGGCCCAAGCGTGCGCGTCATGGAATTTCCGCTATGTCCGGACACAGTAAATGGGCCACCATCAAACGCGCCAAAGCGGCAGTTGACGCCAAGCGCGGCAAAATTTTCAGCGTCCTCTCGAAGGAAATCACCATCGCGGCCCGCGAGGGCGGAGGCGACCCGGAGTTTAACCCACGCCTGCGCACGTGTATCCTCAAGGCCAAGGGCTCCAACATGCCCTCGGACAACATTGACAAGGCGATCAAGAAGGGCACGGGTGAGCTGCCCGGCGTGACCTACGAGGAACTGGTCTACGAGGGCTACGCCCCGGGCGGCGTCGGCGTCATCGTCGAAGTCACCACCGACAATAAAAACCGCAGCGCCTCCGAAGTCCGCAGCACCTTCACTAAGTGCAACGGCAACCTGGCCGGAGCCGGCGCGCTCGCCTTCAACTTCCAGCGCAAGGGGCAGTTCATCATCGCGGGCGATGCCACCGACGAGGACAGCCTGATGGAGGTTGCGCTTGAGGCCGGAGCCGAGGACGTGCTCAACGAGGGCGACCACTTTGAGGTTATTTGCGAGATCAGCGAATACCATAATGTTTCCAACGCGCTCGAAGAAAAGGGCATCAAGTGCGAGTCCTCCGAAATGGCTTACCTGCCCAACAACGAAGTCACCGTGACGGACAAGGACATCGCCAAGCAGGTTCTCCGCCTGATCGATCTGCTCGAAGACCTGGAGGACGTCAAAGCCGTCCACAGCAACGTCGACCTGGACGAGTCCATGCTGAGCTAGCGGGCTTCGTTTTCTGTCCGCAGATTTCAAAGATTTACGCAGATTCTTCCTAGGCGATCTGAGAGCATCCGTGTGATCCGTGGTAAAAAAACACAAAGGGTATCAGGCATTACCTGGATAGAGCGCAAATCTGAAGCTCTCTGCGACTTTGCGTCTCTGCGGTGAAATATTTCAGACAAGAACTAAGCAGTTGTTTGAGGTTAAAGGAATCTGCGTAAATCATGCAGATGAAAGACTATGTGCTCTCCGGGTCGTTGAGGGCGGGTAAAAATTATCCGTGCCATTCGTGAAATGCGTGCTTTAATAGGCGGCTTATGAATGATGCCGAGACAGCTTCGCCAACGCTTGGGGGCGAGGTCGGGCTGGTCGAGTACCACGACTTTGTCAGCAGCGAGCCGTTTACCTTTGAGGACGGGCGCGTGCTGCCGGGCTTTACCCTGCGCTACGAGACTTACGGTAAGCTCAACGCAGCGGGCGACAACGCTGTGCTCATTACCCACGCGCTCAGCGGCGACCATCACTGCGCGGGTGTTTACTCGCTTAACGACAAGAAAGCGGGCTGGTGGAACAACATCATTGGCCCCGGTAAGCCCATCGACACGAGCCGCTACTTTGTCATTTGCTCGAACTGCCTCGGCGGCTGCCAGGGTTCGACCGGGCCCGCGTCGATCAACCCCGAGACGGGCAAGGCCTACGGGTTGGACTTTCCCGTGGTCAGCATCCGGGACATGGTGCGGGCGCAGGCGCGTCTGCTCGACCACCTCGGCGTGACCACCCTGCACAGCGCGGTGGGTGGCTCGATGGGGGGCATGCAGGTGCTCCAGTGGGCGCTTGAGTACCCCGACCGCGTGCGTTCGATTTTGCCCATGGCCACGACGGCCCGCCAGAGTGCGCAGGCCATTGCCTTTAACGAGGTCGGGCGCAGCGCGATCGTGCAGGACCCGGGCTGGAACGGCGGCGACTACTCCCCCGGCAACGGACCCAACGTCGGCCTCGCTGTGGCCCGTATGATGGCCCACATTACCTACC
Organism: Verrucomicrobiia bacterium; assembly: GCA_030425485.1. Classification (GTDB taxonomy): domain Bacteria; phylum Verrucomicrobiota; class Verrucomicrobiia; order Opitutales; family Cerasicoccaceae; genus Ruficoccus. The sequence goes on along the minus strand of JAUIAM010000023.1, from coordinate 38,736 downwards.
TCTCGGACGAGGGGCTGGAGCGCAAGTTCGGGCGCGTGCGCAAGTCAGCCCGCACGGGGAATCACCTCGACGTGGAGTTTGAGGTAGAGAGCTACCTGCGCTACCAGGGGCGGAGCTTTGTCAACCGCTTCGATGCCAACACTTACCTTTACTTTACCAAAGCACTCGACCGCTTCGACCTTTATGGGCGGGTGGCATCCGCGGGCAATGAGGGGGTAGAGCACCCTGCTGAGACTTCAAGTGCTACGGATGCCTGCACCCACCTTGCTTCGGCCTTTGAGCGGCTCAAGGCGCGCTGCCTCGTGGTGGGCTTTACCTCGGACTGGCTGTTCCCGCCGGAGCAAAACCGCGCCATCGTCCACGCCATGCTGCGCGCGGGCAAGGACGCCAGCTACGCCGAGGTCAACATGGACTTTGGGCACGACTCGTTCCTGGTCGAAGCTCCCGAGCTTTACGCCCTGGTGGAGGGGTTTCTGAACTCATAGCACTGACCATGCGTATTCGCCTTATCGCCGTGGGCAAGGTCAAGGAGCCCTCGTGGAAGGAGCGGGCCGAGGCCTACGCCAAGCGCCTCAAGCCCTTTGCCGGGCTGGGGGTGGTCGAGGTGCGCGACGCGGACGCCGAGCGCGAGGGCGAGCGCATACTCAAGTCGCTGGAAAAGGAACGCGGGCGCGTGTTTGCCATGGCCGAGGAGGGTAGGGGGTTGACCTCGGAGCAGTTTGCTGAGCGCCTTGGTGGGCTGCGTGACACCGGTCAGGACGCGGTCTTTATCATCGGCGGGGCCTATGGCCTCAGCGACGCGCTCAAGGCCCGGGCCGACGAGCTGTTGGCGCTTTCGCCCATGACTTTCACGCACGAGATGGCCCGCGTGGTCCTGCTTGAGCAGCTCTACCGCGGCTTCAGCATTCTGCAGGGCACGGGCTATCACCATTGAGAGAAATGTCTGGCTTAGGGATTCACGACTCCGCAGTGAGGGTTTGCCATAAGGCAGCAAGTTTTCCTCGCCCCCTAAGTAGAAATTAATGAATCTATTAAATTCCAAATTTATAAATTTGCTGCCATGAAACGCTCAGCCATCAAGCGCGAAGTCGACCTGCAGATCCTCGGAGACTGGATCAGCCCGGGGGCGCGTGTGCTCGACTTGGGCTGTGGTCGGGGCATCTTTTTAGAGTACCTGCGCCAGAGTAAACAGGTGTACGGGGTCGGCGTGGATGTGCAGCTCGACAAGATCACCTCCTGCGTGAAACGCGGCGTGACCGCCTACCAGGGGGATATTGAGACCGCCATGCGGCAGTTTCCCGACGGTTTCTTTGACTGGGTGGTCTGCTCCCGTACCTTGCAGGAGCTTGACCGTCCGCAGGCCATCATCCGTGAGTCCCTGCGCGTGGGAAAGCGTTTCGCGGTGGGCTTCGTCAACCACGGATACTGGCGCAACCGGGCCAGCCTGCTCTGGCAGGGGCGCCGCGTGGTCAACGAGGTTTTTCCCGAGTCCTGGGGCGAGCGTCGCGCGATGAACCCCGTCTCGGTGGGGGAGTTTGAGGAGTTTTGTGCCAAAGAGGGGTTGACGATTGCCCATCGCGCCTACCTGCGCGGTGACTGGCGCACGCCCTGCTCGGCCTTTCCGCAGTTGTTTGCGGGCTACGTCCTGTACGAGATTACGCGCTAGGTTAATCGAGATGTCAGGGGCGGAAAAGCCCAGGCATACGACAAGCGGTATGAAGTATGAAGCGATCGCGTTGGGCGTGTTTGCGGCGTGCCTCACTGGAGGCATTGTGCGTGTTCTGGTCTAATAAAGAAAATAATTTGCGATAAACACGCAAAACGCTTGCAATTAAAACATGCAAGTGTTTTGCGTTACATGTGCTACTCTTAAAGAACAGGGGCGTCGGCTTCACGTTGGTCGAGGTCTTGGTGGTGATTGCAGTGCTGGCAGTCTTGGTTGGCGTGGCACTATCGCTGGTGCGTACGGCCCAGCAGACGGCCTGGCGTACGCAGTCGGCCAGTAATCTGCGTGGCCTCGCCGGGGCGGCCTTGACCTACACTACGGAAAATAATGGCGACTTTCCGCTGACCACTCACTCGGCCGGTATGTGGTTTACCCGCACGTGGAACTGGCAGCTTCGTCCCTACCTGGGGGATGATCCCAAAGCGTTTGTCTGTCCGGAGGACCCCCACTATGAGACACGTCTTAGTGAAGGCACGAGCAGCTACACGATGAATGGCTATCTCGACCCGTTGTCTTATCCGCAGTTTGGGCAGCCGGCAAAACTCAGCGACCCCGGGAACACCGTGCTGTTTTATTATCAGGCCGTGCGCGACAATTACCGCTTTGACGACCACACGCACGCCTCGAACTGGACGTCTTGGGCTGCCATCACCGCAGACATTGCTCCGGACTGGTTCAGTGATGAAGAGCGGAGTGCGGATCACTCCACAGGGTTTTCGTACTACAGCTTCGCTGACGGGCATATTGAGTCCATCGATGCGGTTGACTTCCGGCGCTACGTTGCCTCTCAGCCTAATGCAGCCATACCGAAGGCGGACCTGGACAAACTTTCTTCCAACTAAACTAAGATTATGATGAAAAAAATCCTGCCATACCTCACTCTACTGCTTGCGGGTTCCAGCCTGCAGGCGGTGGATATTTCACACGACCACGTAGATATTGGCGTGGGCTACGACGGCGATTGGGAGTTTGAGGTACATGATGAGACCTCTGACACGGCCTATGAACCCGATGATGTGCGCTTTATCGTCAACCCGGAGTTTTCCGCTACAGCGCGTAGCGCCAGCAGCAGCTACGATTTTATCGGTGTTGGTGCGGGTGAAACCTATTACCTGCTGCCTACGACGCAGCACCCTGAGCTGCCGTACCTTGGCTTTGCCACGGAAGAGATGAACCCGGCCGATTTCATGGCCTGGGATACCGGCGACAGTCGGCTCGACGGTGTGACTGCCAAGTGGGTGCGTTTCGATCTGCTGTCCGTATCAGGACCGGGCGATTTCTCTGCCTTCACGACCTTTGACGGTGTAACGGACTGGATGGCATCCAGCGATGGCATCACGGCAGAGGATTCGCTCTACGTGCTCGCGGCCAGCCATGCCCACTACAACATCGCATTCTCCGCACTGGGCAATTACGAGGTGACGTTCTCCGTGACCAGCATGCTTTCCAATGGCCAACTGAGCACGAGTGCCCCGGCTACATTCAGTTTCGCCGTGCCTGAGCCCAGCCATTACGCTTCCCTCACGGGGGTCTTTGCGCTGCTTGCGCTTGCCGTGATGCGCCGTAGAAGCGCTTAACCCTTTTACTGCCCGGTTCGGGTCCGCGCCTCGAGTTCGGCGCGGGCCTCGGCCAGGGAGGGGCGGGTGACGCTCTCCAGCACCTTCTGGGCGTCCGCGTAGTAGCCCAGTTCGATGAGCACACGGGCCTGCTGGAGTTTAATCAGGTCGCGCTCGATGTCGTTCTCGGCCCCGACTTCGAGGATGTCCCACTGGGCCATGGCGGTGTGCCAGTCGGGCTGCTGTACATCAAAGAAGGCCTCGGCGTAGCGGGTGCGGTACTCGCGGTTGGTCGGGTCGAGTTCAACTGCCTTGGCAAAGGCTTCGAGCATGTTCTGGTCGAGCGTGACGGCGTCCAGCTTATCCGATTCAATAAAGTAACTGCGGTACTGGTAGAGGAGTTCGCCGAGTTGGTAGCGGTAGATGGCCACGCTCGGCTCGAGCTCGATGGCCGAAAGGTAATAAGGGAGGGCAAGGCCGTACTCGCCTTCTTCGACGAGAAAGTTGCCGATCTGTTGCTTGGCCACGGCCATGTCGGGTACGAGGCTGTTGGCCCGCATAAAGGCGAGGTTGGCGTCGGAGGTGCGCCCGGTGCGGCGCAGGAATTTCCCGTACAGGAGCAGACCGTAGGCGTAGTCGGGATTGTCGAGGATGAAGGAGTCGTACTGCGTGGCGATGGTCTGTAGGCGGCGCTGGTACTCGGCCTCGTCGAGGCTGTAGGGGTCGGCTTCGAGTTCAGCGAAGAGCTTGTCCTGCGCATCCTGAATGCTCTTGAGGCGGACATCGGCCAGGGTTTCGGTCTGGCGAGGCTGCTCGGGGCTGCTCAGTTCCGTCCGTGGCCGCGGGGTGGGCTCGTCCTCACCGAACAGGTCGTCTGTGCTGTCGCAGCCGCTGAGCAGGCCGAGGGCGGCCAGTAGGGCGGCGAAGGTGTAGGTATGTGTGTTTGAGAAAAAATTGGGCATGGACGTGGACACTGGAGCAGGTGGCGGCCCCGGCAGGCAAGCGCAAAACCCGCATGTGGGAGTTAGCCCGTGGGCGGTGCCTTATAGGTCAGCAAAGAGGTCGCCTTGTTCCGGTGCCGGTGGTGCGGGAGCGACGGGTTCGATCAGGGCGGGGTCGTTTTCGCGTCCGCTGTTGACGCGGGGAGAGACCGGGTGGCGGATGAGGTAGCCCTCGGGCGGGGGCTTGAGCAGGTCGGCGACGTCGCTGGAGCGCTCGAGCGTGGGGTCAAGCCAGCGGTCGTAGTGCTCCGGCGGGATAAGGACGGGCATGCGGTGGTGGATGGGGTCCATGTCGGCATTTGCGGAGGTGGTCAGGATGGTGCACGACTCGATCTCGGAGCCGTCGGGGCTGCCCCAGTGTTCCCACAGGCCAGCCATAGCCAGCATGGAATCGTCCGTTGGGCGGAAGTACCACGGCTCCCTGTCATGTCCGATGCGTTTCCACTCGTAGAAGCCATGCGCGGGGATGAGGCAGCGCTTGTGGCGCATGGGGCCGCGAAAGGCGGGTTTGCCTGCGGCGGTTTCACTCCGGGCGTTGGTCAGTTGATGGGCAATGGCGGGGTCCTTGGCCCAGAAGGGGACGAGCCCCCAGGTCAATACCGCGAGGGCGCGCTGGCCCCGGTCGCGGTCTTCGCGGATGGCGACCACGGGCTGGCTCGGGGTGATGTTGTAGCGGGCAAAGAGCTTGGGCACGCTCCCGAGCTTAAACTGCATTTCCAGTTCACGCACTTTGGCAAAGAGGGCAAAACGACCGCACATAGGCTGATGTTTTCGCTGACGCTGGAAGTGTGCAAACGAAAACCATTGCAAAGGGCATGCGCCTGGATGTTATCGCTGCTGGTATGTTTGATTTTGATCGCAAGATAGACCGTGCCAACACGGGTAGCCTGAAGTGGAACAAGTACGCCGGTAAGGACATCCTTCCGCTCTGGGTGGCGGACATGGACTTTGCCAGTGCTCCGGCCATTGTGGATGCGATCAAGGCGCGGGCTGACCACGGGATCGCGGGTTATACGCTGCCGTATGCTGAGGTGGAGCAGGCCGCGCTGGATTACTTGTCCCGCGTCCACGGCTACGAGGCGCAGCGCGAGTGGCTCACCTGGCTCCCTGGTTTGGTCCCTGCACTCAACGTCGTGTCCCGCGCCTTTGGCGAACCCGGAGACGCCGTGATGACCTGCACGCCCGTCTACCCGCCGTTTCTATCCGCCCCTGTCTGGCAGGGCAAGGAGCTGATCACCAGCCCTCTCAAGCTCGAAGACGACCGCTGGACCTTTGACTTCGATGACATGGAGGCCAAGGTCACGCCACGTACGCGTGTCTTTATCTTGTGCAGCCCGCACAACCCGGTGGGCCGCGTCTATACCCGTAAGGAACTGGAGCGTCTGGCCGAGTTTTGTCTGCGCCACAATCTCATCCTGTGCTCAGACGAGATCCACTGCGACCTGCTCTTTGGCGAGAGCAAGCACATCGTCACGGCCACGCTGTCCAAGGAAATCGAGCAGCGCACGATCACGCTGATGGCCCCGAGTAAAACCTATAACGTTCCGGGGCTCTGCTGTTCCTACGCAGTGATCGCAAACCCAAAGCTCAAGGCACAGTTTGCCCTGGCCGCGCGTGGCATGATTACGGAGGTGAACTGCTTCGGCTACGCGGCTTGTGCGGCGGCCTACAACGAGGGAGAGCCCTGGCGCAAGGAGCTGATGGCCTACCTGACGGCGAATCGCGACACGCTGTATCAGTTTTTGGATACAAAGGTGCCCGAGATAAAAGCCCGGCCCATGGAGGCGACTTACCTGGCCTGGCTCAATATCGAGGGCCTGCGTGCGCTCGGTTGCGAGAACCCCCACAAGCTTTTTGAGGACTTCGGCCTTGGCCTCTCGCGCGGTAGTGATTACGGCGACGATAACTTCGTGCGGCTGAACTTTGGCTGCACCCGTGCCACGCTCAACGAGGCCCTTGTCCGCATGGAGAAAGCCGTGGCCAGCCTGCGCTAAGCGGCTGCTACTGCTGGAGCCAGAGCGTCCAGTTTTTCTGAAATTCGCTCAGGTTGTAGCGGTCAACGATGTAGGGGGAGACCAGCCTGAGGGCTGGCTCCGGGGCTTTGTCGTTGTGGATGTGCTCGATGAGCATGTTTAGGGACTGTTCTCCGATGGCGAAATAATCCCGTGAGATGGCGGCCTGGACCTGTCCGCTGGCGATGTAGGGCACCATGGTTGGCAGGGCATCACAAGCCACACAGAAGCGCTCTCTCGGCTCCCAGGGCAGGGGCTGCCCGGTGAGGAGCGGCCAGTTGCCGAGGATGAGGAAGCCGTAGACGTCCTTGGCGTAGTCTTCGCTCAGGACGCGCTCAATGGCCTGTCGGGCGTCGTGCGTGCGGCCGTTGGTATAGGCTACGGGCTCGAAGATGTCGATCTTGGGGGCTTGGTTGATGACTTCCCGGGCTGCGCTCAGGCGGTCCGTGCTGACTGCGGAATCCTGCTTCCCGGCGAGGATGGCGATTTTGTCGCGCTTGTAGGGCAGGGTCTTGATTAGGATTTCGGCGGCCAGCTGGCCCATCTCCAGGTCGTTGTTGATTACGGCTCCGATGCGCTGGCTTGAGGGTAAGTCTTGCCCGACCAGTACCACGGGTATGCCGTGCTGGCGGAGGAAGGCGATCTCCTCGGCGATGGATTCGCTGCTGACGCTGGCGATGACCCCGTCGTAGTTCTCAAGAAAGGCGCGGTGCAGGGCTTCTTTGCACGCTGTGGCATCGGCCTGGATGGGGGAAAGATTCTCGATGGTGATGGCCAGGTAGTACTCGTCCTCCAGCGGGAGTGCCTCGGCTCGGGCTCCGGCTTCGATTGCTTTGATTTCGGGGGCTTCGCCGTCTTCAGCGATGATGGCGATGCGGTAGCGTTCCCAGACTTCGCGTGGCTTGGCATGGAGCGGGTATGCGACGAAGCACAGGAGCAGCCCAAGACTCAGGGCCTTGACTGTGGACAGAACAGAAACTCGATGGGTGGGGATTCGCATCACGGCTTTACACAATGGGGGAGATCGGGCACCTTGGACAAGGATTTAGCCTTACTCTATAGAAATCATATGGACGCATTTGTTTCGGTCGTAATTTTTGTCATCGGTGCTGCCCTGGGCGGGGGTGTGGTCTGGGCGCTGCTGTCCAGGCTCCGTCAGCCCCTGCAGGAGCAGCTCAGCCGTGCGGAGGCCGAGGTGGTGGCTGCCGAGGCGGCACGGGAGGAGAAAGCCCGTGAGGCGGGGGAACTCGCGCTCAAACTGCGGGAGGAGCAGACCCGGCGCGAGGCCGAAACCGCCGCCGCGCTGGAGAAGCAAAAGCTGCTGGAGCAGGCGGAAAACCAGCTCCGCGACGCCTTCAAGGCGCTGTCTTCGGATGCCCTTAGTCGCAATAACCAGGCCTTTCTGGAGCTGGCCCGCGAGACTCTGGGGAAATTCCAACAGGGCGCGCAGGGTGATTTGGAGAAGCGCCAGGAAGCCATCACGCAGTTGGTCAAGCCCGTGCGCGAGTCCCTGGACAAGGTGGACGAGAAAATCCACGCGCTGGAGAAGGCTCGCGCCGCCGCCTACGAAGGCTTGCAGGAGCAGGTGCGTGGCCTGATGGAGACGCAGCGCCACTTGCACACCGAGACAGGCAACCTCGTCCGCGCCTTGCGTGCGCCGCAGGTGCGAGGGCGTTGGGGTGAGATGCAGCTGCGCCGCTGCGTGGAGTTTGCCGGGATGGTCAGCCACTGCGATTTTTCCGAGCAGGAGAACATCACCACCGAGGACGGGCGCTTGCGCCCGGACATGATTGTCCGCCTGCCCAACGAGCGGCAGATCGTGGTCGATGCCAAGATGACCTTCGACGCCTATGGTGAGGCCATTCTGACCGAGGATGTGGATCGCCAGACCGAGCTTTTGAAAAAGCACGCCCGTCAGGTACGCGATCAGCTCAAGAAGCTGGGCGAAAAGGCCTACTGGCGTCAGTTCGAGCCCACGCCGGAGTTTGTCGTGCTCTTTTTGCCCACCGAGTCATTCTTCAGCGCCGCGCTGGAGCAGGACTCCGAATTGATCGAATTTGGCAGCGAGCAGCGGGTTATCCTGGCTACGCCGACTACGCTCATCGCGCTGCTCAAGGCCGTGGCCTACGGCTGGAAGCAGGAGGAAATCGCCCGTGAGGCCCGCGCCATCAGCGAATTGGGCAAGGAGCTTTACGAGCGTATCGGCACGATGGGTAGTCACCTGGGCAACATTGGCAAGCACCTCGACAAAGCGACCGACTCGTACAACCGCGCCGTGCGCAGCATCGAGTCGCGCGTGTTGGTCACGGCCCGTAAATTTAGCGACATGGCCCTGGCGCCGGACAAGCCCATCGACGAGCTGAGCCCGGTGGAGAAAGTCACCCGTCCACCCAGCGCGCCCGAACTCGAAGCCCCCGAAGAGGAAAAATCAGATGGATGAAGAGCCGGTTGAAATTCCGATTACCGACGAGCTGGACCTGCACACCTTTCGCCCGCAGGACATCGGCGAGCTCCTGCCCGCCTACTTTGAGGAGTGCCGCGAGCGCAGCATCCTCCGCGTGCGGGTGATCCATGGCAAGGGCACCGGGACGCTGCGCGAGACGGTCCACGCCAAGCTGCGTAAGCTCGACTACGTGAGCGGGTTTCGCCTCTGCGACGAAACGGCGGGCTCCTGGGGGGCGACCTGGGTCGAGCTCAAGCCCCTGCCTGGGGCATCATAAGGCAGCTTTTTCCGCAGATTAGTCAGATGCACACAGATGATTCCGAGTCTATCGGTGTGCCGTTAGCCAAGTTCTTTGCCTAAGTGAATAGCCACAAAAAGGCACAAAACAGCCAAAAGGGCAGAGGGCATTGCCAGGGGTAAGATTGCACCTGAAGCTCACTGCGTCTTTGCGCCTTTGCGGTGAAATCGCTTAGACACGACCTAAGCTAACAGGACCCTAGGCCGTGTCTTCAAATTCATCAAGGTCGGTAGAAAAGGGTCTTTTCGCGTCTTTTTCCCTCGTTTCTTAATTTGAAGACACGGCCTAGCAGTAATATTTAAGCGATACTTCATTAACTCTCGCAGAGCGCGCAAAGCGTTTAAGGCAGAGCATACCGGCCTGTGGGATTACTTTGCGCTCTTTGTGTGCTTTGCGGTGAAATAATTTAGACAGGAACTAACTAAGCTAACATCACGCTAGCCCGCCCGCTTAAAACAGTTTGCCCGGGGGTGGCTTCCACGGGAGTTTGCCCAGCCAGTACTGGATGAGCACGAAGCCGAAGAGCATGCCGCCGAGGTGGGCGAAGTGGGCCACGCCGGCCATCGTGCCGGTCACGCCCATGAAAAGCTCGATCGCGCCGTAGCCGAGCACGAACCACTTGGCCGGGATGGGGGCGGGGATGAAGGCGAAGTAAATGGGCTGGCGGGGGAACATCATGCCAAAGGCCAGCAAGAGCCCGAACACGCCGCCCGAAGCGCCCACCGTGGGGACATTGATGACGCGAAACTGGTAGATGATCTCGTGGATGGAGGTGTACTCTTCGGGCGAGGCCATGAGCATCTTTGTGCGGATATACATGACCAGCAACTGGGCCAGCGCCGCCCCGGCCACGCAGACCAGATAGTAGAAGAGGAAACGCTTCGAGCCCCAGACCTTCTCGATGACCGAGCCGAACATCCAGAGCGCAAACATGTTAAAAAGCAGGTGCGCAATGCCGCCGTGCAGAAACCCGTAGGTGATGAGTTGCCAGGGGTGGAAGCTGGGCAGGTTTGCGATCAGCATGCCGTTGCCCGCCTGCAACTTGTTCATCAGCGACTGCAGGGCGAAGGTGTTTTGCAGAAAAAGCGTCAGCGAGGGGATCTGCTGCAGGCCAAAGATGACGACATTGGCCAAGAGCAGGGCTTTGACCACCTTGGGGAAGGCAGACAAAGTCTTGGGCTGGGGCTGGTAGTTGTAGGGCTGGTCGGACATGCGCGAATCTACTGGGAACGGTTGGAGCAGGATGTGTTCCTTAATAATGCGGCGGCTTTTCCTGGGGCAGGGATTTCCCCTCGGCCAAGTCTTCTGTCTTGTCCTTGAGTTTGGTGAACTCGCGGGTCAGGAGCTTGAGGTGCTCGGATTGCTTGAGCATTTCGCGGTCCTGCTGCTCCAGGTGGCGCTCCAGGTAGGCCAGGCGGGATTCGAGCTTCGCGAGCCGTTCGTCGGTGTCGGACATAGGGGGAAACCATGGCACAGCATTTTCACTTGGCAAGCGTAACGCGGCAGCGTGGGTCAAAATGTCTCAATCCGTGGGTTGGTTGTGTCGAGGTGATTGTTGGGTGTGTCAAAATTACTCAATTCGTTGCGAGCTGGGTGAGGTGTAAGCCATTGTTATTCAATGGTATAGTGAAAACTTAATCCTTGGCATTCTACCTGCATTATTAGGCCTGAAAAACAACATCAACCCTTAACCAAGGAATACGACCATGAACTTCATTACCCGTTACCATCCCTTAAACGAAGCCCTGAAGCAGTTTGACCACTTCTTCGACCTGAGCTTCCCGCGCCGGGGCTTTAGCAACGCGCCCGCGGCTGACTTCTACGAGGATGCGGACAACTTCTACGTCAAGGCCGAGCTGCCCGGCGTGAAGAAGGACGACGTCAAACTCGAGTACGACCGCGACGTGCTCAGCCTCAGCGCCAACCATCTGGTCAAGCAGGGCGAGAGCGAGCACACCTTCAGCTACCAGCGCTCCGTTCGCGTGCCCGAGGGCGTCGACCGCGAGCAGATCAGCGCTTCCTTCCAAGACGGCATCCTCACCGTGACGCTGCCCAAGGCCGAGCAGGCCAAGCCGCGCACAATCAGCGTCAACTAATCACTAAACACATAACACATTTATCAAAGGAGACTTACATTATGAGCACCCAGACCCAGGAACGTGAAAACACACAACACGCCGAGCAGAAGGCTTACCGCAAACCGTGGTTTACCAGCTCGCAGACTGACGACAGCTACGTGGTCGAGGTCAATGTACCGGGCGTGAACAAGCACGGCGTCGAAATCGGCTACGAGGACGACACGCTGGACATTACCGCCCATCGCGCAGACACTCAGGTGCCGGAAGGCTGGAAGCCCCTTCGACGGGAGATTTCCCGCGAGGACTACCGACTACGACTCCAGCTCAACGTGCCGATTGATGCGGGCAAGATCACCGCCAAGGTCGAAAACGGGGTCCTGACCCTTACCCTGCCCAAGGCCGAAGAGGCCAAGCCGCGCTCGATCGAGGTGCAGTAGACGAGCCGGAAATTTTCAAGGCATAGCAATGGAATAAAGGAGACATGTGCTGCTTCTTATAGGTGGCAGTAACATATAACAGTAGCAGTAGTAGTAACAGCAGCCGGGGCTCTTTCAGGGGGCCCCGGCGTTTTTTTGCCTGGTTGGCGAAAGCGGGCGGTGGAAATTCTCCAGCCCTCAGTGAATTGCCCATTGCGCTCCGTGGTGCGGTAGTGATTAGAATCACCGCTTTACATGCCGAGTAATCTCCCCATCGAAGCCCTGCGCGCTGACCTCGCTCAAGCCCTGAGCACGGGTAACCGCGCCGTTCTCTCCGCCCCGACGGGCTCGGGTAAGTCCACTCAGGTCCCCCAGATGCTGATCGACGAGGGGCTCATTGCCAGCGGTCAGGAAGTCATCGTTTTGCAGCCGCGTCGTCTGGCCGCCCGCATGCTGGCTCGCCGCGTGGCCGAGGAGCGCGGGGTAAAGCTCGGCGAGGAGGTCGGCTTTCACATCCGCTTTGACCGCGTGTTTGGGCCGCAGACGCGGATCAAGTTCGTCACGGAGGGCATTCTCCTGCGCATGATGCTGAGCGATCCGGAGCTGCTCAACGTCGGGGCCATCGTCTTTGACGAATTCCACGAGCGGCATCTGCACGGTGACCTTGGCATCGCCATGGCCAGGCAATTGCAGGAGCGCTCCCGGGCGGACCTGAAGCTGGTCGTCATGTCTGCCACGCTGGAGACGGAGCAGCTCGCGCGTTACCTCGGTGACTGCGCCAAGCTCAACGCCGAGGGGCGGCTTTTCCCGATCGAGGTGCGCTACAGCGGCGGGGAGGCCCCGGTCTGGGAGCGCACGGCGAGGGAAATTTCGCGCCTGGTGGCGGAGGAGCCCGAGGGAGATGTGCTGGTCTTCATGCCCGGCGCGTACGAGATCCGGAAGACCCTGGACGAGCTTCAGGCTCAGCGTTCGCTGAAGGACTTTATCGTACTGCCGCTGCATGGTGAGCTGCCCCCGCAGGAGCAGGACGCTGCCGTGGCTCGCTATGGTAAGCGGAAAATCGTCGTGGCCACGAATGTGGCGGAAACCTCGCTCACCATCGACGGGGTGCGCATCGTGGTGGACGCCGGGCTGGCCCGCGTGGCCCGCTTTGACCCGCACCGTGGGATCAACACCCTGCTTATCGAGAAAATCAGCCAGGCTTCCGCCGAGCAACGCGCCGGCCGCGCCGGGCGCACCGCACCGGGCATCTGCCTGCGCCTGTGGACACAGCGTGACCACGAGCACCGTGCCCCGCGCGAGACGCCAGAGATTCAGCGCATCGATCTGGCCGAAACCGTACTCACGCTCAAGCTGGCGGGGTATAGCGACCTCGCGGCTTTCCCCTGGTTTGAACTGCCGGAGGAAAAAGCGCTCGCGCGGGCCGTCACACTTTTGCAGGACCTCGGCGCGTTGGCCGCAGAGGGCACTTTGACCGAGACCGGGCGGCGCATGGCCAGCTTTCCGACGCACCCGCGTTACGCGCGGCTCTTCCTGGCAGCGGAGGAGCTGGGCTGCGTCTGGCACATCGCGCACATCGCGGCGATTGCCCAAGGCCGGAACCTTCTCATGCCGCTCAAGGACAAGCGTCGCCGGGAAGAGCGTGAGGACTTGCTCGGGGATACGAACTCGGACTTTTTCCACCTCCTGCGAGCCTGGAGCATGGCCCGCAAGCAAAACTATACTATGGGCTTCTGCAAGCAGTGGGGCATCCACGCCGGAGCCGCACGTGAGGCCGAGCGCGGCGCTCAGCAGTTCCTGCGTCTGGCTCAGGGGCAGGGGCTGGATGTATCGCAGATGCCGCTCGACGAGGTGGCCGTGCGCCGCTGCCTGCTCATCGCTTTTTCCGACCAACTGGCCAAACGCCTGGACCGCGGGACGCTCCGCTGCGACCTCGTGCATGGCCGCCGGGGGGAACTGCGACGTGAGAGCGCGCTGCGGGATGCCCCCTTGTTCGTGGCGGCTGAGATTGACGAGATCCAGGCCCGCGGGGAGGTCACGGTCTTCCTCAGTCTGGCCACGGAGGTGGAGGAGTCCTGGCTGGAAGAGCTTTTTCCGGATGATTTTTCCGACGTGGACGAGACTGTTTATGATGCGGATTTTAAACGCGTGGAGCAGCACACCCTGACGCGGTTTCGCGACCTCGTACTCTACCGCGACGAGAACGGCGAACCCGACCGCGACGCGGCTGCACGTATTTTGGCCCGCGAGATTCACGCCGGAAGGGTCGAACTCAAGAGCTGGGACGCCAAGGTCGAGCGTTGGATTGCGCGGGTAAACTTTGCCGCCGTGCATTGCCCGGAACTCGACATCGAGCCGCTGGACGAAGAGGGCCGCCTCATGATTTTGGAGCAAATCTGCCACGGCAAAGTCAGTGCCAAGGAACTGCGCAACGCCGAGACCTGGCCCTTTGTGCGGGATTGGCTGACGCAGGAGCAGGCCGCCGCGATGGACAGCCTCGTGCCGCAGGAGATAAAGCTTCCGCGCCGGGGGCGTGCCGTGCTCATCCGCTATGAGGACGACCGCGCTATCGTCTCGAGCAAGCTGCAGGACTTCTACGATCTGCCCCACAGCCAGCTCGCGATTTGCAGTGGTCGCTACAAGTTGCTGGCCGAGCTGCTTGCCCCCAATGGGCGACCGGCCCAGCTTACGACTGACCTCGACGCCTTCTGGCAGACCTCCTACGAGAACGTGAAAAAGGAATTACGCGGTCGCTACCCCAAGCACGAATGGCGCTGACAAGCGCGCGACGCTTGACCCGTTTGAGGGGCTTCGCCCCTACGCTCCCGCTGGTCGCTACCCCTAGGCCGTGTCTTCAAATTCATCAAGGTCGGTAGAAAAGGGTCTTTTCGCGTCTTTTTCCGTTTTCTCAGTTCATGAATCTGGATTCACACCACTTCGAAAGCCGAAAAAATCCTCAAAATTACCTCTTTTTCCCTCGTTTCTTAATTTGAAGACACAGCCTAGAGCATCTGTGTGATCCGTGGTAAAAATACAGAGTTCAACGAGGCTACTACTTTATTTAAACTGCTCTAATTCCCCCGGCGAACCAGACGGTAGAGCCAGGTGATGAGAAAAATACCGGTGGCCACGAGCACGATGCAGGCGCCGGATGAGACATCGTAGTAGTACGAGAGTGTGAGCCCGGCGTAGCCGGAGATCATGGCTACGATGGAGCCGTGTATCATGATTTTGAATACACTCTTCATCATGAGGGCACCGCAGGCTGCCGGGGTTATGAGCAGCGCGATGGTCAGCAGCGCGCCGATGACCTGCACAGCAGAAACGACCGCCAGCGAGGCCAGCACAAGCACCAGCAGGCGCATGCGGTTGGGGTTGATACCGATCACCCGCGCGTACTCCGGGTCGAGCGAGGAGAGCTCCAGCTCTTTGTGGTAGAGGACCAGCGTAATGAGCAGGATGGCAGTCACGCTGGCCACGAGGATCAAGTCGCTTGCCGTCACGCCCAGCACGCTGCCAAAAACGATGGCGCTAAAGTCGCGGCTGGAGTCGGCCATGCTCATGAGGAGCACGCCGAGGGCAAACATGCCCGCCAGCACGACGCCGATGGCGGTGTCCTCGCGCACTCGCTTCTGGGAGGATAGGGCGGCCACGCCGAGCGCGGTCAGCAGGCTGGCCCCGAGGGCGCCGAGGAATAGGTTGAAGCCCTTGAGAAAGGCGAAGGCTACGCCGGGTAAAATGGTGTGCCCCAGCGCGCCCCCGAGGAAGGACATCCGCCGCAGGACAACGTAGGTGCCGATGAGCGCGCAGTTCAGCCCCGCCAGCAGGACGGCGACCAGCGCCTGCTGCATAAAGGGATAGCTGAAGGGTTCAGTTAACGTGCTCATTACACTGCTCGCAGATTTGGCCGTTCTCCAGCGTGACCACCCGGTCGAAACGCTCGCGGAAGTGCCCGATGTCGTGCGTGGCCATGACGACGGTGCAGTTCTGCTCCCGCAGGCTGTCCAGCGCATCCCAGATCAAGTTGCGACTGGAGGCGTCGACGGCGTTAAAGGGCTCGTCCAGCAGATAGAGCTCGGCTGTGTGGAGGAGGGTGCGGGCCACGAGGGCACGCTGCTGTTGTCCCCCGGAGAGACTGCCGATCTGGCGTTGAGCCAGAGGCTGGAGATTCATTTGTTCGAGGGCTTTGGCCGCGCGCTCGCGCTCTTTGGAGCCGGGGCGCATTAGCCAGCCCAGGCGCACGTAGGAGCCGGTGAGGACGAAGTTGCGCACCGTAATGGGAAAGTCCCAGTCCAGGGTGCTGCGCTGGGGCAGGTAGGAGACTTCATGGCGGCAGACTCCGGCCACATGGCCGAGGACTTTCACCCTGCCATCGTTGGGCGTGATCAGGCCGGCCAGTGACTTGAGCAGGGTGGACTTACCCGAGCCGTTGTCGCCTACGAGTGCGAGCCGCTCCCCCCGGGCCACATTCAGCGTTATACCATCGAGCGCGCGTTGCCCGCTGGCTCCATAGCTGACGCTCAGGTCCTCGACTTTGCAGGCTTCGGCATCGGGGTAGTGGCATCCGCCGCAGTTGCCTTTATAGGCAATAATGGTTTTCGCCTTTGGCATGACTCAGGGTTGAGTCTGGATGGCTTGCGCAATGGTGTCCACTGTGTAGCGAAGCTGCGCGGTATAATTTTGCGGTCCATCCGGCTGGCTGGAAAAGGCTTCGATGTAGAGCACGGGTGGAGGTGGGAGCTTGGCTTGGCGGCAGACTTGCTCGGCCAGGCGGGGGCTGACGGTTGACTCGGTAAAGACCGCCTGCACGTACTCCTCGTCGATGAGCTCAATGATGGCCACAATCTGGCGAGCAGAGGGCTCACTGCCTTCGGTGGAGAAGCTGCCCAGCAGGGTGGCCGGAATGTGCAGATCGTAGCGGGCGGCAAAGTGGTAGAGGTTGCCGTGGTGGGTGATGATGACCTTTCGGTCTGCCGGGATCGCGCCAAAGGTCTGGGCCGCGTAGGCGTCCAGTGCCTGTAGCTCCTCGGCGTACTTGTCGAAGTTTTCCCGGTAGAGGGGGGCGTTTTCCGGGTCGATTTCGCAGAGGGTGTCGGTGAGCTTCTCGACTACCTCAATTACGTTTTGCGGGTTGGTCCAGAAGTGCGGGTCGTGCTCGGCGCTCTTGGGGTCGGTGTGAGCATGATCGTGGTGGTTGTCGTTATGCTCATGCCCTTCGATTTCGCAGGTATGGGCGGCCTGGGTAGGGGAGAAGCGACTGAGAGAGACACGCTTTCCGTTAAAACTTGTCGCGGTAAGGAGGTCGTCCATCCAGGGTTCGAAGCCATTACCGATCTCGACAACCATGTCTGCCTTGGTCAGAGCGACCGCCTGACGGGGGCCGGGATCAAAGGTATGCACGTCTTGTTCGTTGTTTGCCAGCACAACGAGCTCGCAGTCGCTGCCATCGGTTATCTGGCCGACCCAATCTGCATTGAGCGGGAAAGTAGCCACGATCAGCAGAGGCTTGGCCAGTACGGTCGCGGTGCTGGCTAGAAGGAACAACAGCGTGCTCCTGATGGTTTTTTCCCAAGACATAACCTGCTAGAAAAGCGGGGATGGGATTCTTTTGCAAGTAATTTGCTACTATTTGCGGCCTTTGCGGAAATTCCCTATGACGACGACTTCATGCCCGTGATATTCAAAGTTTTCGGGAATCTTTGGCAGCTCGATATTCAAGTTGGCACCTTCCAGCCAGTGGATTTGGCGGGTACGGCGGCAGACCAGCAGCGGTACTTTCTCCTCGCGGGGGATGCAATAGCAGGTGCTGATGCCGGGCAGCTCCAGCTTTTGAACCTGCTTTTTGACCAGCATGCTCTTGAGGGTACGGTACACGGTGGCAATGCCGAGTCCTTCGCACTCGGATTGTGCGATGGCTTGGATCTCCTTGACTTGAAGGGGCCGTTTTTGCGTTTCGAGGGCGTTACGGATGGCGATACGTTGGCGCGTTTCTCTCACAGTATGGGAAAGGGAGTTGGATGACGGATTCTGGAAGCATCCGGAAAGCAATTTATAGTACCGGAATGCATTTCAATGTTATACTACCCTAAGAACTAATAGCTACAGCAAAGAGTCAACCCTATCTTAAACACTTTGTGCAGAATGAATTGCCCTATTGCTCCAGAATCCGGGGCACAACATACCATGAAAGCATCCAGTCTCCGTATGGTGACTGCTTTGTCGGTGCACATACGCGCTTCAGGCATAGGAATCCGGCTTTCTTAAAGTCGATTAAGCCGCCGCTGGTCTTACCCAGCATCAAGGCGTCAGCCAAGATCGAGAGGTGCGGATTATGCCCGACTAAAAGCACGTCTTCGCTACCGGTCAGCAGCTCTGAGATGAGGGGCAGGGGGTTGTCCTCGGGGCGCAGGCCGTCTCTTTGCACGAGGGGTTGCCGGAGGTTGAGCCCCGACTTGAGGAGTTCGGCGCTCTGGCGTGCGCGTATCAGGGGGCTGTGGGTGATGGACTTGACAGCCTGAAAAATGGCCGGGCTCAAGGCCTCGCACAGGCGCCCCATGCTGAGGCTGCCTTTTGCCGTAAGTTCGCGAGAATCATCTGGATAAGTGTCTTCTGCCTGAGCGTGTCGTAGGAGAAAGAGTTGCATTTTGGAGATTGGATGTAGCTGAATGTAGTGTGATTTTAGTTAAGTATAACCTACGCAATTCCGATAATTTATCTAGTTCGATAAATGTTGTGTGTTTTCTAAGGTCTTTATCGCAATGCGCTTGCGGACGGAAATTTTATCAAAATAGCTATTTCGGTGTTGCAATACTGTAACTTTTGAATTTATCCATAAGGTATATTTTGCTTTCCCGGTTAACACCGAAGGAATGATAAAACAGTAGAGATGGCGGGAGGCCCCCAGGGATGGGGGCCTCTATTATTTTCAAGGGGCGAGCCGCTCCACCTGCCACTGGCCATTGTCCAGTGTGCGGTACTGCAGCCGGTCGTGCAGACGATTTTCCCGGCCCTGCCAAAACTCCACCGTGTGGGCTTGCACGCGGTATCCGCCCCAGAAGCTGGGCAAGGGCACGTCGCCTTGAGCGAACTTGCGCTTCATCTCGTCCCACTTCATTTCCAGCAGTTTACGGGAGGAGATAACGCTGCTTTGCTGCGAGACCCAAGCCCCCAGGCGGCTGCCCACGGGGCGGCTGGTAAAGTACTTGAGTGATTCGGCTGCGCTGATTTTTTCTGCCCGCCCCTGTATCTTGACTTGCCGCTCCAGTTCGAGCCAGGAAAAGAGCAGGCAGACGTTCGGGTTGTGGGCGATGTCCCTGGCCTTTGCGCTCTCGTAGTTGGTGTAAAAAACGAAGCCCCGCTCGTCGTAGGCTTTGAGCAGGACGTTGCGCTGGCTGGGGACGCCGTCGGTATTTACGGTGGCCAGGGCCATGGCGTTAGGTTCGTTCAAGCCAGCTTGCAGGGCTTGCTCAAACCAGGTGCGAAACTGGGCCACGGGCTCGGGGGCGAGTTCGTTCTCGCTCAGCCCGCCACGGGTGTAGTTACGGCGTAAATCGGCAACATCCATGCGCCCAGCATGAGGACTCACTGGCGCTTGGCAAGGCTGCTGCGAATCTGCCGCCTTACGGTTTGCGCAAGCGTATCTCGCCCCGCTTGACGGTGGGGCAGTTGCAGGCTTCCGAGCAGGCGCTGGCCGGGCGGCGGGCTCTGCGGATGAGGTTTCGGGCAAAGAGCAGGGCTGTGGCCCCCACGATGCAGAGCGCGGCTATCGTTTGCCCATCCATTCCGCTATTTGCTGCCTGTTGCATATCGGGTGTCAGTTTGCCAAAATCTTCTCCTGAGCTCAAGACCGAACACAGCCTAGGAAAAGCCCAGGAGGCGACCGCCTTGATAGATGGCCAGCGCGGCCAGGTAGGCGAAGACGGTCATGTAGGCCAACTGAAACAGAGGCCAGCGCCAGGAGTTTGTTTCCCGCTTAACCACCGCTACGGTGCTCAGGCACTGGAGGGAAAAGACGTAAAACACCATCAGGCTCAGGCAGACCAGCGGCGTAAAGACCGGGCTGCCGTCGCTGTGTTTCTGCCCGCGTAGGACTTCGGCCAGGCTGTCGGTGTCCTCGCCCTCATCTTCTACGCTGTAGATGATGGCCATGGTGCTGACAAAGACTTCGCGCGCGGCAAAGGATGCCAACAGGCCGATGTTGACCTTCCAGTCGTAGCCCAGTGGCTCGGTGACGGGTTCCAGTGCGTGCCCGACCTGCCCGGCATAGCTCTCGGCGATGTTGCTTTCGCCCTCCGCGTTTTTCGGATAGCTGACGAAAAACCACAGGATAATGGATACCCCGAGGATGATTGTGCCCGCCTTCTTCAGGAAGAGTTTGGCCCGGTCGAGCATCACCACAAGGACGGTCTTCCAGGTGGGCCAGCGGTAGGGCGGCATTTCCATCATCAGCGAGGGGCTTTCGCCCCGCATTAGCGTTTTCTTAAAGAGAAAGGCAAAGGCAAAGGCGCCCGCGGTCCCGATAAAATAGACGAAAAACATGAGCGCAGTTTTCACCCAGGCGGCTCCGGGGGCGATGGCTGCGATCATGACGAAGTAGACTGGCAGGCGGGCCGAGCAGCTCATCCACGGTGCGACGAGGATTGTCACGAGACGATCCTTGCGCGAGCTGATCGAGCGCGCGGCCATGATGCCGGGGATGGCGCAGGCGTATGAGCTGAGCAGCGGGATAAACGACTGGCCGTGCAGGCCGACCTTGCACATCAGGCGATCCAATAGAAAGGCGGCCCGGGCCATGTAGCCTGTCCCTTCCAGCAGGGCGACGAAGAAGAAGAGGATCAGGATTTGTGGCAGGAAGATGACCACGCCGCCAACACCGGCGATCATGCCGTTGACAATCAGGTCGCGCAAGGTGCCGGCGGGCAGGTGCGCGTTTACCGTGTCCCCCAGCCAGGCAAAGGCCGCATCGATTCCGTCCATGGGCAGGGCGGAGAGACTGAAGATAGCGTAGAAAATGCCGACCATGAGCAGGCCGAGGATGAGCCCGCCCCAGAGTGGGTGCAGGAGCACGCTGTCAATGCGGTCTGTAGGGGTAGGGCGCTTCTCCGGTTTGCGCTCAATGGCTTTTTGCACCACTTTGCTCAGTTGGATGTAGCGCTCGCCCACGAGCCGCTCCTTCCAGTCGTGGTCGTGCTGGGCCAGTTCGGTCCGTATCTGCTGGGCAAAGGTGGTGATGGCCTGGGGGGTGGGCTCGACGTTCGGGTGCAGTTCGTCCGGAGTTGACTCGGTCAGGTGCAGCCAGGCCTCTGCCCGGGCAAAGGCTTCCGGGCATTTTTGCACATTGCGAATGCGCTGGGCGGTAGCGTCGAGCGCACGTTGAAACGTTTCCGGCAGGGCAAACTCCCACTTAGGCAAGGGCAGGTTGTCTCGGCTCATGGCCAGGCGAAGTTTCTTCAAGCCCTTGCCGATGCGGGCTTGCGTCTGGACAACAGTGACGCCGAGTGAGTCTTCCAGGGCCTGGGCATCGATGCTCACGCCAGCGTGCGTGGCGTCATCGATCATGTTGAGCACGAGGATGACGGGCAGTCCCAGCTCAAGCAGTTGGGTGGTCAGAAAAAGGTGGCGCTCAAGGTTGCTGGCGTCTGCCACGCAGATAATGCCGTCCGGGCGCGGGGTGTCGTTGCGCCGTCCCATGAGCACATCCTGCGCGATGGCCTCGTCGGGCGAATGCGCGGTCAGGGTGTAGGTGCCGGGCAGGTCGATCAGGCGGATGCGGTGCCCGTGCTGGGAGTAGCAGGTGCCTTCCTTTCGCTCCACCGTGACGCCCGGGTAGTTGCCCACCTTTTGCCGCATGCCGGTGAGGCCGTTAAAGAGCGTGGTCTTGCCCGAGTTGGGGTTGCCCACAACGGCGAATACCTTTTCTGCCCTGGTGCTGCTTGTGGGGGTGGAGGCGTTTGTCAGGGTATTACTCACAGCGGACATGAATGCATTGTGCTTCGCTTTTGCGCAGGCACAGGTCAAAGCCGATCAGGCGGATTTCCATCGGATCGCCCAGGGGGGAGATGCGGACGACTTCGACCCGCTGCCCGGGGGTAAGGCCCAGTTCCTGCAAGCGCAGCAGGTTGCGCGTGCGCTCGCTGAAAGAGGCGAGCACGCCGGACTCTCCGGGGCGAATTTCCGACAATGGCCGAACTTCACTCATATCTCATTTATCGATGTCTAAATGAGACTGAGGCGCAATCGTAAAAAGACCTGGGCAGCGCTATTAGTAGGTCAGCGCGGTGACATCATCAGCGTTGTTTGGGTAAGCCGCGGTCAGCTCTGCCCGGTCCCCGAGCTCGAAGTCTTCCCAGACAAACCCGGGCGCAACCACCGTGCTCAGCAGGGCGTAGCCATACGTGCCGCCGGGTTTGATGCGGCTTCCCTGCCAGATGCCCGCTGCTACGTGGGCACGGGGTTGCTCGCCTGCGCTCAGGTTGGGCCCGAGCTTGAGCCACTGGCTGGTGCCGTCGGGGGCCAGTTGGAGCATCTCGACGCCGTCACCGCCGTGGTGAAAGAACGTTTCCTCGGCGTTCAGGCGGTGCAGGGCAGAGAAGTGCACGGTTGTCATGAGGTAGTAAATACTGCTGGCCAGCGGGCGGGTGCGGCCGTCGGCCAGGGTGACCTGCTCGTGGTGCTCCCAGAGGCGGCGGAAGTAGCCACCTTCCTGCGGCAGGGGTTCGAGGCGAAGGCTTTCTATGATTTGGTCGATGTTCATGACGTCCGTTACAGTGAGGCATAAGCGGCTTGCATCCTGACAGGATTCCTCAAGCCTTGTCCCGAATAATAGACAACTCATGGATACCATCAATTTTCTTTCGCCCGCGCAAGTGCGTGACATCGCGCAGCAATTTGGCACGCCCGTTTACGTCTACGACGAGGGCAAGCTGCGGGCGCACGCCGAAGCCGCCTTGGCCTTTCCGAATGCCTATGGCCTGACTGTCCGCTTTGCCATGAAGGCCTCCCCCAATGCGGCCATCCTTAAGGTGTTCAACGGGCTCGGTCTCCACATCGATGCCTCCAGCGGCTACGAGGTCGAGCGCGCCCTCCGCGCAGGCATCCCGGCGGAGAACATCTCGCTCAGCACGCAGGAGTTTCCGGATAATTTTGCCGAGCTCCACGCCAAGGGCATCCGCTTGAACGCCTGCTCGCTCAGCCAACTGGAGCGTTTCGGCCAACTCGTGCCGGGCGGGCGCTGTGGGGTGCGCTTTAACCCCGGGCTCGGCTCCGGCGGCACGGGTAAGACCAACGTCGGTGGCCCGCACTCCAGCTTTGGCATCTGGCACGAGTGGGAGGACCAGGTGCGCGCCATTACCAAGAAGTACGACCTGACCATTGAGCGCATCCACACCCACATCGGCTCCGGCAGCGATCCGGCGGTCTGGGAGCGTGTTTCCCATCTGAGCCTCGACATGGTGCGCCGCTTTCCGGACGTGACCACGCTCAATCTCGGCGGTGGATACAAGGTGGCCCGCATGCCCAGCGAGACGGCGACAGATTTGCAAAAAATCGGGGTTCCCGTGCAGGCCGCATTCGAGCAATTGGCCGAGGAAACCGGGCGCAAGATTCACCTCGAAATCGAGCCCGGAACGTTCCTCGTGGCCAATGCCGGAGCCATTATCACCCGCGTGCAGGACGTGGTGGCAACGGGCGGCACCGACGGTATGCACTTCCTCAAGCTCGACTCGGGAATGACGGAAATTCTCCGTCCTTCGCTCTACGCTGCCCAGCACCCGCTGCACATCGTACCCGCGCAAGAGCGGGCCGCTTCAGACGAGCGCCGCGCCTACCTCGTGGTGGGGCATTGCTGTGAGTCGGGCGATGTGCTCACCACCGGTTCGGACGATCCGGAGTCGCTGGAGCCGCGCACCCTGCCGGTGACCGAACCCGGCGACTACTGCGTGATCGATGGGACGGGAGCCTACTGCGCCGCCATGCCGGCCAAGAACTATAACTCTTTCCCCGAGGCGGCTGAAGTGCTCGTACAGGCCGATGGCTCACCGCGCCTGATCCGTCGCCGTCAGAGCCTGGATCAAATCCTGCAAAACGAATGCTAGTTTGTGGTTTCAGCGTAGGTTCATTTCCTCTTGCGCTGGCCGCAGCCGCGCGCAAAGCCACTGGGTGGGCGCACGATTTGAATGCATGCCGTGTGCTCGGCCTGAGTCTTTTGCTGGGGGCGGCGTCGCTCTCCGCGCAAACCTCGCGGGAGAGTATCGACGTCACCCTGAGCGTTTCGCTCGAAGATGCGAATGCCGATTTTCGCAGCGTGCAGCAGGCCGGGCGGCGCGCGCTGGAGCTTGCGGCTGAGGGCAATAGCGTGCGGGTGCTGATCGGCCCCGGGCTCTACCGGGAGCATGTGGATTTGGTTGCGGATGCATCGCTTGACTATGCGCCGATTCTTTTCGAGGCCAGCCGACTGGGCAGTGCGATGCTCTCTGGCTCAGAGATTTGGAACGATTGGGACGTTACCAGTGACAGCACTTTTGCCAAGGACTACAGCGGTCCGGCGGAGGTGGCTATGGTCTTCGTCGAAGGCGTGCGCCTGGTGCGTGTCAGCAGTGATCGCCCCCTGCGCATGGGAGAGTTTCGCGTCTACGGCGGCCGGGTGGAGTTCGTGCCTCCGGCCAAGGCCAAGGTACTTGAGGGCACGGTGGAGGTCGCGCTTAAGCTGCCCGTTCCCCTCATGCGTATCCAGAATTTCGATACGATCCTGCTGTCTGGCCTGTACCTGCGCCAAAGCGGTGGGGTAGGCCTGATGCTGGAGCGCAACGGGCACGCGCTGGTTGAACACAGCACTTTTGAGCATCACTATGATTCGGGGGTGCTGGTGGCGGGGGCACACCGTCTGCGCCTGCTCAATGTCGATACCTTGCGTAATGGCAAGGACGGGCTCGTCGCCTTGAACGTGGTAGAGATGAACGCCGTGGGCGGGTCGGTTTCGGTCAACGGGTTTCGCGTCAGCGAGGAGGGGCTGACGGCCAAGGACTCTTTTGGCATGGTGGTGAAAACCGTGCAAAATCTGGTCTGGCAGAATGGTCTGTGTGCGGACAATCGCGGCCAGGGCTTTTCTATTCTGGGAGCCGAATCGGCGAGCATTGAGCGCGTGAAAGCGCTGAATAATGTCTACGGAGGCGGGGTGCTCTTTAAGGTGGCCAGTGCCACCTTGCAGGAGACGGTCGTGGCCAATAATGGCAACCTCGGGCTCACGGTAGTTGATGGCGAGGCGACCGCAAAGTGGTCCATCTTTACCCATAATGGCAGCGCCAAGGCGGCGCAGATCATGGCGGTGCTGGGGGGTGTCGTTTCCCTGGAGCATTGCATCCTGTCCACGGATAAGCCGGAGGACCCGCTCTTGGTCATCGAAGGCTTCGACAACCTCGGCCTGTTGACAAAAAACCTGTACGGTGTTTCGGAGCGTCCATTCGTGTTAAACGAAGGCTCCGTGAAACTGGACTTCGAGACTTGGCAGGCCGTCAGCGGACGCGACCTGGACTCTGCCTGGGGCGATCCGCAATTCAACGATCCCGATCATTTCGAGTACATCCCCGTCGGGGGCAGTATCTGGTACGAGCAAAAGGACTGGCCCGTGCGAGAGTTGACCGAGGACGAGATTTCCGCCGCCCGCCAGGAACACCTGGGCTATGAGCCCACCCCCGCACCCGCAGACAACGAGCCGACCGAGAAGGTCCAGCTCCTGCCGGGCATGCCTGTCAACGTCCCAGTGGACGCGCCCTGAGCGGGGATTTTGCTGCGACAGTACGGTGCGTTTAACGCTTTGGGCGTTCTTATACACCGTCTGGAATGCGGGCTTTGCAATGTCGGCATTTCGTGTATGCTCCTGCCTTTCTCTCACACGCTATATGAGCCAATACCTAAAAGACCACCCTCTCGGCCAGCCCATCCCGCAGTCTGTGCATGCGGTATGTATCAACCTGCCGACGATGCGTGACGTGATTGGCTACGAGGAGAAGCAGGCCGAAACGCTCTCGGCGGTCAAGTACGCCTATCCGCGCTTTTTGATTCACGATTACCTTAAGCGCATCAGTGCGCTGGCACAGGCCCGGCATGGCCTGGAGGGGCGGGCGGTTTTCTCTGTCTATACAATGAAGGCGGCACAGGAGCTGATCGCCTGGACCGGACTGGAGGATGTTGGCTTGCTCGAGGAAGCGGGTTTTGTGTTGGTGCATTTTCCGGACAGTCCCGAGGCCTGGCAGGCGGCCAAGAGCTTTGTCCAGCATACGGGCACGGGGATTTCTTCGCGTCTGGCAGAGGACTACCTCCTTGCCCGGGGTGAGCTCGCGCACGCGCAGGAGGAAACGCTTTTTACCGGGGACGCCGAGGCGCATGTGCGCGCAGCCCTGCGCCCCTACATCGCCAGCGATAAACTCTGGTTCTGCACGGGTGGCATGAACGCGCTTTACGCGGGTGTGCAGGCCATGCGGAAGGTTCAGGCTCCGCGCGGGCGCACGGTTTACCTGCAACTGGGCTGGCTCTACCTTGACACGATGAAGCTGCTCAAGCACTTCCTCGGACCAGACGAAGAGGTGGTCATCATCCACGATGTGCACGACTGGCCTGCGATTGAGGCGGTGTTTGCCCAGCATGGCGACCGCCTGGCGGGTGTGGTTACGGAGCTACCCAACAACCCCCTCGTGCAGACGCTGGATGTCGAGCGCATGTCTGCGCTCTGCCTTAAGCATGGCGCACTGCGTTTGTTTGATCCGAGCATCGCGGGTGTGGTCAATGTCGATGTGCTTCCCTACGCGGATTTGTTACCCGTCAGCCTGACGAAATACGCGGCCAGCCGTGGGGACATTATGATCGGAGCCCTCGCGGTAAATCCGGATTCACCCTATGCGGAGGAGCTGGCTGAGCAGGTTGCGATGGCGGCGGTTGCCCCTTATGCGCGTGATATGGCCCGTCTGGCCGTGGAGATCGATGACATGGCGGCGGTTGCCGAGCGCGTGAATGCAAATGCGCTTGCTCTGGCGGAGTATTTGGAGCGATCGCCCAAGGTGAAGCGCGTGTTTTCACCCTTGCAGGTGGGCAGTGCGGAGCATTTTCGTAAAATTGCCCGGCACGAGAACGCTCTGGGCTCGATCATTACTTTCGATCTGGCCATGCCGCTGGCAGACTTTTACGACAAGTCGCGTATGGTCAAGGGGCCGAGCTTTGGTACGCATTTCACACTCATGTGCCCTTTCCTTTACCTGGCGCACTACGATTTGGTCAGTACGCCGGAGGGGTGCCAGCACTTGCGGCAACTGGGGCTCAATCCCGAGTTGATACGGTTGTCCGTTGGCGAAGAGCCCCTGGAGGCTGTCATCGCAGCGTTAGGTATTTAAAGTGTGCTGACGCCCAGTAGGTTACGCGCTTCGTCGTTATTGGAGGTCAACGGCAGGACGGTGTCGACTTTGGCCAATTTTATCGATTGCTCGACCATGGGTTGCGCGTTGCTCACGGCGAGTTTGATCCCTTTTCTGGCCAGAGCGCGGGCAGCGTCGAGGAGCATGCCGATGCCCGTGGACACGATAAAGGTGACTTTTGCCAGATCCAGCAGGACGCTGCCGTTGGTAGATTCGATGGTCTTCAGGAACTCGTCGCGGATGCGATTAACGCCCGCGTGATCCATCCGACCCGTTAGCAGGTAGTGCGTCAGGGTACTGTCGGTAGCTTTTACCCTTAACTCCATGCGTTAAAATTACATCGTAACAATTGCATATGCAAGTGATAAGCGCGAAAGGCTCGCATAAAAGCGCCTTCAGGTTATGTTTTTGCCCATGAATGAGCTATCGATTCGGCAAATGCGGCGCGAGGACCTCGATACGGCGGTGGCTTGGGCGGCCCGTGAGGGGTGGAATCCCGGCCTGCACGATACGCCCGTCTTTTGGGAGACGGACCCCGAGGGCTACTGGGCGGCGGAAGTCGGGGGCGAACTGGTCGGCACCGGGTCGATGGTCTCCTATGGCGGGGAGTACGGCTTTATCGGGTTCTTTATTGTCGCGCCGGAGCACCGCCACGAGCGCATTGGCTTTCCCCATCTCGGCCAGGCTCTCTTAAAAGCGGCTCGCGAGCGCCTGAAGCCCGGTGCTGCGGTGGGTATCGATGGCGTATTTGCCGCGCAGGACGCCTATGCGCGTTACGGGTTTACCTTTTCTCACCGCAACCTTCGTATGGAAGGGACAGGAAAGGCTTCCACGCCAGCGGGTTACCTGACCGAGCTTTCCATGGTTCCCTACGAAATGGTGGCGGAGTACGATCAGCGGCATTTCGGCTATGCCCGCGAGGTTTTCCTGCGCCCTTGGATTTCTCCCCCTGCAGGGCTGGCCCTGGGAGCGGTTAGGGACGGCCAACTCTGCGGCTACGGGGTGGTGCGCCAGTGTCAGAGCGGCTACAAGATCGGACCGCTATTTGCCGACGATGCCCGGATCGCCGATGACCTCTACGGTGCGTTGAGCGATCGCGCCTTTGGCGAGCCTGTTTACCTCGACACCCCGGAGAGCAACCTCGACGCTCTGGAACTCGCTCAGCGTCATGGACTAAAGGAAGTTTTTGGCTGCGCGCGCATGTACCTTGGTCCGGCTCCTGCCTTACCTTGGGCAAGCATCTACGGCGTCACGACCTTTGAGCTGGGCTAGGCAGTATAGAGGCAAACCTCCAGCAAAGGCCACGACTTGCCTTTGCCGAAAGCCAGGTGTCCCTACCAACATCTTATCAATTATATATAGAAATGGTATAACTTGCGCTATGCGACCTTGGCGTCCTTTGTGGTCCAATAAAATCCAGGACGCCTCCTTGTTTCGAGGTTTGGAGGCACTGTCTAGGCTTCGGCTTTTTTTGAGGCGCGTCCGGCCAGTGAGAGGAAAATCGCGCCGCCCACGAAGAGCAGCGAGAGCATGCCCATGCCGATGCGGGTGCTCAGTTGCGGCTCACTGGGATCGTAAAAGAGCACGGCGGCCAGCCCCATGAGCATCGGGCCGAGAATGGCTGCGCTTTTGCCGATCATGGAGTAGAAGCCGAAGTAGGCCACGGTTTTATCTGGCGGGACGATGCTGGTGAAGTAGCTGCGGCTCAGGGCCTGGATACCGCCCTGACACATCCCGATGAACAGCGCCAGCAGGTAAATCTCGTAGATTTTGAACTCCCCCAGGCTGAACATCGGCTCGGGTTGCAGGCTGGCCCCGAAGAAGCTGACAAACATGTAGACCATGATAGCGACGAAGATCATGCGCCGCGGGCCGATTTTTTGCCCCAGGTAGCCGAAGATCAGGGCGAAGGGCACGCCGGCGATCTGCACGCAGAAAAAGGCCAGGTAGATCTGTTTTTCATCAAAGCCGATGGTCGAGCCGTAGTTCGAGGCTGTGGTGATGATGGTATTTACCCCATCTATATAGAACTGGTAGGCGATGAGAAACCACAGGATGTGCCGTTGGCGTATGATGTCCTTGAGCGTTTGCCACGCCTCGGCCAGTCCGAGCTTGGCCGTGGTGAGGAGCTTGTGCGGGTTGGCCTTGCGCTCTTCTTTAAAGAGCAGGGCCAGCGGCAGGGTGAAGAGTGCCCACCAGGCCGCCGCGAATACGAACAGGAATCGGCTGGCGATAAGCGGGGAAGAAAAACCGAACCATCCCGGGTTTTGCGTCACCAGGAGGATTACGACCAGCAGGAAGAAGCCCGCGCTGTAGCCAAAGGCGAAACCCATGCCGCTGATCGCGTGGCGATTCCCGGCGTGAGAAACGCGCTCCAGCATCGAGTCGAAAAAGATGTTCGCGCTATAAAAACAGACCGTGCCTACGATATAGACCAGGGTGGCCAGTTGGTACTGGTTTTCCTCAATGAGCGACATGGCCGCGCAGGCCACGATGCCCACCGTGGCAAAGCGCATGAGCAGCTTTTTGCGGATACCGCCCAGCTCGGCTATGCTTCCGAGAATCGGTGCGAGCACGAATACGCACAAGCTGGCCGCACCGACGGTTAGAGTCGTAAACCAAAAGGTTTGGTCTCCGTCGGAGAGCTCCGCTGCCCAATAGGTTTTATACAGACGGGGAAAGAGCAGGGCCAGGCCGATCATGGCATAGCCGGTATTGGCCCAGTCGTAGAGGGCCCAGACGAGGGCGTCGCGCTTGGGCAGCTTCATGGCTTGTCCTTGGGTGCAGGACTTTCGGTACTGGTTGGGCGAGCGGTGCTGACGATCTTTCCGATAATCACGGCGATGTACAGCGCCCCCACAATGGCCTCCAGCATGGCAAAAGTCCGTGCGGTCGTCGATACCGGTACGATGTCGCCGTAACCCAGCGTGGCCAGGGTGACGAAGCTGAAGTACACGAAGTCGTGGGTAAAGGCCTTATCCGGCTCCAGCATTTGCATACTGGATTTGAAGGCTTCCGGGTTGAGCAGGTCGATGTAGGTATAGACCAGTGCCCAGTTGATCCCGATGAGCAGGTACACGGCCACGGCACCGCAGAGGATGTCGAGGGTCATGACCCTCGTCTTCACGACGGAATTGAGCAGGCTGAGGTTAATTATCAGGTAAAAGGCGAAGGCCAGGGGTACGGCGTAGAAGGCAAAGACATCGTCCGGACGAAGGCTGTTGACGACATTCAGGGCAAAGGTGGGGATGGCCAACGCGATACAGCTTATGAGCACGGTCATGCTGTTGTTCACGGCCCACAGCGCGGAAAGTATAGTCAGGAAACCGACCGTGATGACCAGTATTTGCACCCAGAGATTTTCGCTAAAAAACGGGTACGCAGTTATAATCGCCAGCAAGACAGCCAGGAGGATGGCAAACTTTCCCAGGTGGTGGGGATGGTCGGCAGGCAGGCGAAAGCGTTGGATAAGGTTCATAGCAATAATTCAACAGTCTGACCGCGCCGCAGGGCAAGGGTTGCCTCGGCGCTGCCACCATTTACCGCCAGTTCGAGGTAGCCGCCCGAGCCAAAGTAGGCCACCGGGGCACCGGGGCGCACGTCGGCGAAGGTCTTGGCCAGCGGCATGCGGTCCGGGTGCAGGGAGACGTGGAGTTGCCCGATCGGGTAATGCGCGATGACGCGGTCGCGGTGGAGGTTGGTGATGGCGTTACCGTAGTGGTCGAAAGTGATGATCTTGCCCGTGGCGCCGCGCTTCTCGTAGAGAACCTCGGGCCAGGGCGTCGGGTGGAGCGCGTCGATGGGGTCGCCGACCGTCTCAAAGGCCGCCCCTGCGGCCAGCCTGGCAACCGCCGGGGCAAAGATGTCCCGCCCGTGAAAGGTGTTCGAGCATTGCTCTGCCATAAAGGTCGGAGAGGAAATCTCCCGCGCCTCGTAGGGGTCGAGAAAACCAAAAAGGCCGTTGTCGGGGCCGACGAGGACCTGATCTTGCGCGCGGATGGCGGCAGGCTTGCGAGCCGTGCCCACGCCGGGGTCGATGACAACGAGGAAGTGCGTGCCGCTCGGGAATTCCAGCCAGCACTGGCTCAGGGCAAAGGCAGCGCCGCCAATGTCGCCCGCAGGGATGTTGTGCGCGATGTCTACCAGTATTGCCTGCGGGCAGTGGCGCAGGATGGCGCCTTTCATGGTGCCGACGTACCAGTCCCGCGAGCCGAAATCGGTCAAAAGCGCGATGATAGGTGCAGGTGCAGCA
Organism: Verrucomicrobiia bacterium; assembly: GCA_030425485.1. Classification (GTDB taxonomy): domain Bacteria; phylum Verrucomicrobiota; class Verrucomicrobiia; order Opitutales; family Cerasicoccaceae; genus Ruficoccus. The sequence continues at coordinate 7,553 of JAUIAM010000023.1, read as the reverse complement.
GCGGTCATGATGGAACGCTAGCTAGCGCAGCCGCTCTCGGCAAAATCAAAAATCGGGGTGTTAAAAGCTGCTTAGGCACGGCGGAGCAGGCTTGAGGCGCGGCCTGTGCTTTAGCTTTGCGCTCCGTCTGGCCATTGAGTTAATAGCGACACTTACCACCATGATAGAGACTGTCGTCATTCGCCACCCCAAGGAACGCCTCAGCAAGTGCTCGCTCGAGCCGTTGCGTGACCGCCCCGAGATTACCTTTTATAAGGCGCGGCCCGGTTTCACTTTTGACGCGACGGGCTACATCCTGCTGCATACGGAGGGCGAGGAGCTGGGGGGAAAAAATCCATTTTCCGTGGAGCGGGCAACGGATGCCGCCTCGGCGCCGAAGTTTTTGCTCCTCGACTCAACCTGGCGCTTACTCCCGCAACTTGAAGCCTGCGTCATCGGCGAGCCCATCCGCTGTCGCCTACCCGACGGTGTGCGCACAGCCTATCCACGGGTGAGCAAGATAGCCGATGACCCGACCGGTGGGCTGGCCTCGGTCGAGGCGCTCTACCTGGCGCGCCGTCTGCTCGGCGATGATGACCCCAGCTTGCTCGATCACTACCACTGGCGGGACGCCTTTTTGCAAAACCTGCAAGGCATCGTCTAGGCTGCTGCCATAGAGGCACGGCTCTATCTTCTTATAATAAGGGTGCGCCAAAAGTTTGCGCTGCTACTCCGGCTCCTGTGAGGCATCGCTTGTGTGCCCGTAGACAATATAGGTGTTTACCTCGGTGACGGGCGCCTGCCCGGGCGGCTCCGTATAGTCGAAGTAAAACACCATGCGGACCTGCGCGACCTGATCGTCGGGCGCGGCCTGCGCATTCCACTGGGCAGCGTACCAGTTGCAAAGTTGCGGCCAGGTTGCGGCGTTGCGGCTCGATAGGAGTGAAAGCACACCGCGCCGCCAGCGTTCATTGGGAAATAGCTCGCGGGCATTCTCGGGTTGCTCATTGCTGGCAGGGGCGCCTGTTTGCAGGTTGATCCAGGGCTGGGAGCTGTCGACCCGGCCTTCGAAGCTTACCCAAGAGTGGCGCCCGAGCACGGCTTGCCGGGCAAAGGGAGTCCAGTTTTGCCCCAAGCGGAGCGTGCCCACGATTTGTTTCCACGGGGATGGTAATTCGTAGGAGCGTATGCCCATCGCCCCGGCACTGTTTACATAGAGTGTGAACAAAAGCAGGATGACGCAAAAGGCTTGGGCGAATGGGGCGACAGTTTTGGCTCGTTTCGAATGTAAGGCTGTATCCATATTTTCGATACAGATGCGGGATCGACCCCATGCCTCACCGGGGATAAAAGCCAGCCATGCGGCTATGCAAGTCAGCGATAACACCTCGATGCCCATGGTGAGGAAAATCATGATGTGAAAGCTAAGGAAGATTCCGACGGTAGCCATGCGCAGCTTTGACCTGCGCCAACTGAGCAGGATGAGCACAGGCCCGAGCGCTTCCCATGCCAGCGCAAACCCTGTCATCGATTTTATCAGGGTGGGGTAAGCCAGGAGCTCACGGGCCAGCGGCTTGGCATAGAGCACGTATTGAAAGGCGTAGTGCAGCGTGTCGAAACGCTCCATCCACATGGGCTCGGCTTTATGATAGAGTGAGAACCAATAGATGCTGAAGAGCTGGATAGTAAGGCAGGCGGCAGCAGGCTTGAAGCGGTCGGAGAGGGTGGTCAGCTTTGTATCGAAATTTTGGATACGCGCATCCACTGACCATCGCGCACCCAGTGGCAAGAATGCGCCGAAGAGTAGAAGTAGTCGCAGCAGTGCGTCGCCGCCGTCGATGATGAACGGGTTGGCCGTTTGCACAGAGCATGCGAGTGCCCAGTTGAGCGGCACGATGATCCAGGTTCGCCAACCCAGGGTAAGTGCGAGCGCCGCAACTGCCTGGATGAGGAACAAGGCGTGCACCCAGAGGGGGCTGTTGCTTAAAGGAAGTACAGACCAGTGCCATTGATAGCGTAAGGCTTCGGCGGTAATGCTCTCCAGGCCGATAAGCCCCCCTGCATAGTGCGCGTGAAGCCAGGGCCAGCGCTGGACCAATAGGTCGCCCAGTATGATGAGCCCAAGCGCGATGCGCAGTAATGCCAGGGAGCGCAGGTCGAAATTAAGGTCGATCAGGCTGGGTTTGTGGCGGGACTTGGGATGGGGAGCGTGCTCCATTTATCGGGCATCCTGAGGTCAGGCGCGGGAACTGTCAGGCTGATAATCAGATTTTGAGGCCTGATTTGGGGGTAGAAACTCAAAAAGCGGTCATTGGTTGGTGGCTGAAAGCGTGCTTTGTGAATAAAAACCCTAAGTGGGGTGAGATGCTGGAGTGCTGATAAATAAAGGGCTTAAGGGGAGGCGGGAAGGCCAAGGAGGAAGGTATTTTGTTTTTTTTGAAAAAAGGTCTTGTCAGTAGCGTGAAAGCGCGTAGCTTCCGTCCTCTTTCGCTGAGGTCTCGACCACAGCAACCCGTTCTTTTCAGTCTCTGTTTCCGCTCCGTTCAAAAACATTTTTTCGCTAAAAACGAAAAA
>JAUIAM010000022.1 GCA_030425485.1 Verrucomicrobiia bacterium | reverse complement strand
GCGAGCAGGGCGATCAGCGTCCCCGTGGCTAAAACCAATCCCGTCAGAAAGAGCCAGAAGAGCAGGATCTTGTCGTAGATCAGGTGCATGAACCAGAGTATGACGCAGACAAATTTGACCAGAGAGAGAACCACTAGGATGGTCATGATGAGCCAGAATGCCCAGGGAAGAAAGATGAGGATGATCTCGATCCCCGTCAGCACGGCCAGAAAGAGCGCGAGGTTGACAAACACGTGGTAGCGCTGGTTTTCCTGGCGCATCAATTCGTCGTGGGAAAGGGCGTGGCTCATGGCGATACGGGATTGGGGATAAAATAAAGGGTGGTCTAGATATACTCGACGAGGTAAACGGCGGTGAAAATCACGATCCAGACGATGTCGACGAAGTGCCAGTACAGGCCGGCGATTTCCACATCCATCGCGCTGCCGTGGCTCATGCGGCCGCTGAAGGAAAAGAAGTACATGGAGAGTAACCAGAGGATGCCGATGGCGACGTGGCAGCCGTGCGTGCCCGTGAGCACGAAAAAGGTCGAGCCAAAGAGGCTGTTTTGCAGGGACATCGGTGGGGCGATGACCTGGCTTTGCTTAAACTCGACGATGGTCCAGTCCGGGTGCTTTTCCTCGAAATAGTGCTGAGCTTCCGTCTTGTCGGCCACGTCCTCCAGTTCGCCCTTAAGCTCCTTAGGCTCGGCTACGATTCCGTCGGCGCCTGTGGTGCCGGGCACGGTGACGGTGTACTCGTAGGCGGCCTTTCCGTGGAAAAAGTGCTGAAACTCATAGACCTGCCCGCCGAGGAAGATGAGCCCGAAGAAAATCACGCCGAGGACATTATTGCGAAAACTCCTGATCTGCCCCTTGTGCATGGCCGAAACGGCCAGCGCCATAAGAAAGGAACTCATGAGCAGGATAAAGGTGGAAAACGAGGTCAGCTCGATGTCGAACGTATTCGTGATCGCGACAACCCCGGCCTCAAAGTGTCCCTCCGGGTAGAGCTTGCGGTAGATGAGGTGGGTGCTGATGAGCGTGCCAAAGAACATGCAGTCCGAGGCGAGGAACAGCCACATAATCAGCTTCTTGTTCTCGATGCCGGTATTGGTTTCGTGCTCGTGATGGTCGTCTGCGATGAGTGCGGAGGAGGACATTGGCTTTGAGAAAATTAGACGTTGGCTTCGGCGTGCTCAGGCTGCGGGGTGGGGGCTTTGGGGCTATTCTCTGGGCCGGGCTTGATATGGTAGCCGCCCGGGCCTTCCAGTGCCCAGAGGTAGATGCCGAGCACAACCGTCACAAGGCCGCCGATGGCCACGTAGCCTGCGTGCGGGACGCCTGCGCCCATCATGGCCATGCTTATACCAAAGACCAGGAAGCCGACACCGCAGATGAGGGGCATCCAGGACTGACTCGGCATGTGGATGCCGTGGCTGTCCCCGGGGACGTATTCCAGGGGCTCGTCCCCATGCTTGTGCTCCCACCAGCAGTCGCGAGCCGAAACCACCGGGGTCGCGGCAAAGTTATACGAGGGTACCGGGCTGGGCAGTGACCACTCCAGCGTGCGCGCGTCCCAGGGATCGGCACTGCACTTGCGTTTTTTGGACAGCACGGTCACGACCAGATCGATGAACACGATCAGGATGCCGATCCCGAGCAGGAAGGCCCCGATGGTCGAAACGAGGTTCCACAGGTCCCAGCCGTAGCCGACGAGGTAAGTGTGCGTGCGGCGCGGCATCCCCGTGAGCCCAAGATAGTGCATGGGGAAAAAGGCGAGGTTGAACCCGACCAGGATGAGGAAGAACATCCCGTAACCGAGCTTCTGGTTCATCATCTTGCCGTAGATTTTGGGAATCCAGTAGTACAGGCCACCGAGCAGGCCGAGGAGCACGCCCCCGATCAGCACATAGTGGAAGTGCGCCACCACAAAGTAGCTGTCCTGCTGTTGGGCGTCGGCTGGAGCCGCCGAGTGCATCACACCGGAGAAGCCGCCCAGCATGAACATCCAAACGAAGCCCAGACCGTAGCACATGGGTACGGTGAACGAGATCCGTCCACCCCAGAGCGTGCCCATCCAGTTGAAAATTTTCACCCCGGTGGGGACAGCGATGGCCATGGTCAGGAGCGAGAAAGCGGCGGTGGCGATCTTGCCCAGGCCCGTGGTAAACATGTGGTGGCTCCAGACGGCGAAACCGATGAAGCCGATTACCGCGCCAGAGAAAACCACGATCGGGTAGCCAAAGAGCGGCTTGCGGGAGAAAGTGGGCAAAATTTCCGAGACGATACCCATCGCGGGCAGGACGAGGATGTACACCTCGGGGTGACCGAAGAACCAGAACAGGTGCTGCCAGAGGATCGGTTGACCGCCCATGTCCACGCGGAAGAAATTCGTCCCAAAGTAGCGGTCGAACATCAACTCCGCCAGCGCAATGGTAATGGCCGGGAAGGCGAAGATGATAAGGAATGAGGTGACCAGCGTCATCCAGGTAAAGACCGGCAGCCGCATCATCGTCATGCCCGGAGCGCGCATGTTGATGATGGTGACGATAAAGTTGAAGGCCGCCGCGAGTGAGGCCACACCCAGGATTTGCAGGCCGAGAATCCAGAAGTCCGTCCCGATGCCGGTGTAGCCGTCGCTGGTCAGGGGGGCATAGCCAAACCAGCCGCCTGCCGGGACGATATCTGTGCGGACGAGATCTTGCCCGAACCAGCCCACGGTATGTGCGAACTGAAAGAGCCAGCTGATGTTCAGCACCGTTGCGCCCGCGATAAAGGTCCAGAGGCTGAAGGTATTCAGGCGGGGGAAGGCGACGTCTCGGGCCCCGATCTGCAGCGGCACGATGAAGTTAAAGAAAGCGGCAGAGAGCGGCATCACCCCGAGGAAAATCATGGTGGTGCCGTGCATGGTGAACATCTGGTTGTAGAGCTGCGCGCTAATAAAGTCGTTCTGCGAAACAGCCAGTTGCGTGCGGATCATCAGGGCCTCGACACCTCCGACCAAAAAGAAGAAGAGGGCAGCGGCACCGTACATGATGCCGATTTTCTTGTGATCGACCGTGGTGAGCCAGTCGGCCAGTCCGGTCTTGCGGTCGGGGCGGATCAGCCCGAGCTCGCTTCGGGTTTTGGGCAGCTCGGTCTTGACGGTAACGGGTTCTGCGTGAACGGCTGACATAGTAAAAAGATTGAGAATGAAAACGCGCTGGAGCGACGGAATTAAATGCGGCAGGGGTTGGGTATTTGTGATGCGCTCAAGGGCATAATGATGTACGTTATTTCAGGCTTTGCAGGAAGGCGGCCACGTAGGCGAATTCTTCAGGCGAAAGCCAGTTGCTGATTTGAGAAAACTGATCGTCGGTCAGGCCGCTGCTGACTTCGCGGATTTGCCTTTCGCTGAGAAAATTCGTCAGACCGCTCTCGGGATTGGCTTCAAGTTCTTTAAGCGTGGCGTCGTCTACACCGGATGCGATGTAGGCACTATTTTCGACGCCGACGCTCTTGAGCTTGGCATAGGTCAGCCCGGCATACTTCAGGTTAATTAGCCCGGCGTTGTTGTCCTCGGCCGGATTGTCGTAGTACATGATGTTGCCCGGCTTGACGTGCTGAGAGTGGCTGATCCATTGAACGAAATTCTCGTATTGCTTTTCGCGGTTGATGCTGCCGTCGGGATTTTGGTGGTCAAGGATGCCTGCGGCGAGGGATTTGCGGTTGGCTACCTTGGTGAGGTTGGGGCCGAGCTTGCCCTGGGCGATAGAGTTGTCGATCGTGTGACATACGATGCACTGGCCTTTGCCCATGAAAAGCATGGCTCCCTGGCTGACGGGGTCGTTGGCAAAAACTTCCGGGTTGGTGCGCGTTTCGTTGCTCCAGGCCATCCAGTCATCCCGGGCGGTGGGGTCGGGCTTGTCCTTGTCGGCCTGAGCGTGAAAGCCGGAGGGAGCGACCGCTCCGGCCTGATAGTCAGCCACCCATTTTTCGAAATCGTCCTCTTCCATGACGTCGCAACGGAAGAGCATGTAGGCGTGGGCCTCACCGCAGAATTCGGCACATTGGCCATAAAAGTGTCCGGCTTCCTCGCCCATGATCCACATCCAGTTTTTACGTCCGGGCATGAGGTCGACTTTACCTGCGATTTTGGGCAACCAGAACGAGTGGATTACGTCCATCGAGCGGAGGTTGACCTTGACGACCTTGTCCTTGGGGATGACGAACTCGTTGGCCGTGGTGATGCCGAGCTGAGGGTATTCGAAGCTCCACCACCATTGCCAGCCGTAGGCATCGATAACAAGGACGTTGTCTTCCTCGCCCTCGGCCATGTCGCCCTTAAACCATGTGCCGAGCTTGGACGGCTCGTAGTATGGCTCGTCGACGGGCAACTCGTGCGTGGCCCAAATCGCCTTCAGGGTGGGCACGGCAATAATGACCAGCAACAGGACGGATGCGGCTATGAGGCCGATCTCGATCAGGGGGTTGCCGTGACCGTGCTTCGGGTAAGGTTTGTCCGCATCGCCGGGTTTTTCACGAAAGCGAATCACCACCCACACGAGGATGCCTCCGACCACGATAAAGATGCCCGAACAGACCCAAACGGTGATCCAGAAAAGATCGGTTTGCATCTGGGCAACGGGGCCCTTGGGGTCCAGGGTGGACTGGCGTCCCGTAAAGCTGCATCCCGTTACGAACAGGCTGAGCAGAAGGGGGAATAAACGGAAAAGTGTCTGTTGAATTCGGCTTAGTAGCATCAGGCAGCAAGGGGGGTAAACATAGCGCTAATGATGATAGTGCCTAACTGTGTGGGCTTTGCCGAACATGGCAAGCGGAATGTCGCAGGAACACTAATTGCCTCTATTGGGGCTGCTACTATTGCTTGTCCGGGTGGAACATTTCCCCTGCGCATGGACGGCGTCGCCCTATTCATTCAAGTGCGGAGCGATCTCACCGCGTGAAATATACAGGTGGCGCAGCCAGGCAGTTTTTGACCAGAGAATGATGAACAGGATGCCGTCAAGCAGCAGGACCAGGCTGGTCCGCAGGCTGCGCTTGTACAGCTGTGTGACTTCCCCCTTGTGGTTGAGATTGAGCTGGTCGCGCAGCTTGTCGAACTCGTGACGCGAGGCTGCGATGAGCCAGTTCTTGCGATCGAGCAGGCTGTCCGTGGGGTTGTCCCTGACCCGCGCGTCATAAACTCCGCCCAGACGCAAGTGGGTAGAAATCGTTTCGATGCGCTCCTCGTCCCGCGCATTCTCGATGTAGCGCTTGGTGCGTACCCAGTCGCGGTCCTGTACGGTCACGGCTTGCTTGTAGCCTTCGTCCAGCACGGAGTATAACCGCACCGTATCGAACACCCCCAGCGGGATAAGTCCGAGCAGAAAGATACCGATAAAAATGCACGACCAACTCATGCGGTACATGATGAGCAGGCGCCAGACATTGACCGGGCCCCACTTGAACGAGAAAATCAGGACGAACGCGATAAGGGTGTTGATGGACGTCTCGCCGATGGCGTAAAGCGTCAGCATCTCCCAGGCGGGATCGGTCAGTCGGGGCGGAATGAGGGCATTGCCGTACTGGATGAGGGAATACACCAGCAGGCCAACCCCGGCCAGGGGCAAGAGGCTCAGGAGTGAAAGGTAGGGGTCGTCGTCTTTTAGCTCGATGGTGCGGCCGGTTTTTTGCCGGATGCGCGCACCCAAGCTTGGTTGCAAATCCTCAACGGGCTTTTCGTCATCCTGTTTGCCTTTAACCATGGGGCTCATTCAGCAGGCTTGATCGGGGGTAATCAAGACTACAGTGCTTTGAGAGTAACAGTGATTTTCTCCGCCTAGGCGGCAGCATTTTCAGCTTCGGCGGTGCGTTTCTTCAAACGACGCCAGAAGTAGACACCGCCCAGCATGAGCCCCCACAGCGGATTCACGCCAAAGGGAATGACCGGGGAGGGGATAACCGTCTCGGTGATAAAGCCTGTGGTCGGTACGCCTTCGCTATCAAAGACAACACCCCCGGAGACCAGGTCGAGGCCGCCTCCGGCCCCTTCGTCGGTATTCTTGGGAAAGACTGAGTCGTTGGCGGTGTCCAGAAGTCGGTTACTGTAGAGTACCGGGTCTGTTGAATAATCAACCCCCGGGTCCACATCGCCGCCAAAGAGTGCGTAGCCCCGGAAGGCATCGCCGACTTCCAGCCCAAGGTCACGGAGGGAGACGAAAACACCGGCCAGGGATTGCCCGGTTACCCAGGCCGAAGGCTGGAGCTCGGTGCCGACGACTTCGGGCTCACCACGGACGACGATGGTGTCCGTGGCCAGGAGGCCAGCACCCCAGTCACCGGGCGTTACGGTGATGAGCTCACCGAACTTGGTGGGCAGCCCCTGCTGCGGTGTGCCAACATCGCCCACTTCGAGGATGGGTGCTATCTGGAAGGTGTCATTGCCCCCGCGCTCAATGATGGTAAAGCCAAAGTCCAGTTGGTCGTCGAAATTACCCCCGTAGGAGGGCTCGAGGATGGAAAGATCCTGAGCCACCATTTCCGTGGAAAATACGTAGTCGATGCGCTCGGTGTTGTTGGGATTAGCTCCGGCCACATTGGCAAAGGCGTTGTCCGTGCCATGACTGATTTTGGGTCCAAGCAGGGTGGCCTCCATGTCATTGATGCGACTGGCCGTCACGTCGATGATCCCCGTGCTCTGGTTGTAGTCGGCATCATACCAGATCAACTCGCGCACGCCGGAGACATTCGGGTTGTCCTCGCGGATGAAGTTCACGCGGTCGGCCAGATTGATGATCTGGTTGGTTTTACCGCCCGATGAGAAGCTGACCAGGGTCTTGTCGTTCTGTGTGCCGTGGCCAAAATTAAAGGTATACTGGCCGCCGGGAGCGCCGCTGGCGGAAATGCTGCCGCCCGGCGCCGGGTCGGTGGTATAGTTGTATAAGCCCTCCGGCGTATTGGTCGAAGTCCAGACGATGGAGTCAATGGGCGTAACACCGTATGCGGGCAAAACACATGCGGCCAGCAGCGACGTCAGGAGAGTTCTCTGTAGGCTTAGGTACATCAGGATTTGCTTATTTATCGGAACAACCCCACCTAGCTAAAGGAAAAACCTCAAGTTTTTCGACGCATCCTTGAAGATGCAATACCCTTATTATTGATCCAGGCTCGAAGCGTTATCTCAACTCGGAAACCATTGGTAAAGAAAAAGATATACCAGCACGCCCGTCACGCTCACATAATACCAGAGAGGGAAGGTCCACTTGGCCCAAGCCTGATGTTTCGAAAATTTTCCCTTCAGGGCAAAGGTGAACGTGATGAGGATCAGGGGGACGATGACCATGGCCAGCAAAACGTGAGTAAGCAGCATGGGGTAGTAAACCATGCGCCAGATGCCTTCGCCGGTAAACGTGGTGTTGATCTCGTCCCCGAGGTTCGCCTTGAGGCCCTTGTGCGTGAGGTAGAGGGCCAGGAAGAGACAGCTTACCCCAAAGGCGGCCAGCATGAGGCCACGGTGGAGGCGCTGATTCGCCTCACGGTCCTTGCGGATAGCGATGAATCCCGCCGTCAGCAAGATGGTCGCGAGCAGATTAAGGCACGCGTTTACCGTGGGCAACAGGTGGACAATGCTCTCGGTACTCATCTCTATGACCACGGCAGCAGAAGGCGATCAATCACGAGCACGATGAGCATCACGGGCAGGTAAATGATGGATGCGACAAACAGCCGACGAGCCGCACTATCGCGCTGCTGTGTCCGGGCAAATTTGAGCGAACAAGCAAAGTACCAGACACCCAGGCCACAGGCCACGGGGGTGAAGAGCCACCAACTGACCATGCCGAGCATGGCAGGCATCAGGCTAAGGCCAAGAAGCAGCACCGTGAAGAGCAACGACTGGCGGGCAGCATCGCGTCCGCTCGGGTCCACCACGGGGCTCATCATGAGGCCACCCTGACGGTAGTCTTTGCGGTAAGTCCAGGCGATGGCCATGAAGTGTGGAATTTGCCAGCAAAAGAGTAGCCCGAACAAAATCCAGCCAAGCTGGCTGACGCCGCCCGTGGCCGCAGACCAACCGACCAGCGGGGGCAGTGCTCCCGGTACGGCACCGACAAGGGTGTTCCAGGTGCTGCGCGGTTTGAGCGGGGTGTAAACGAGGACGTAGGAAAGGATGATCGCAACCGTCAAGGCCGTTGCCAGCAGGTTTGTTCCAAGGGCAAGAACCAGCGTCCCGGTGGCTCCCAGTACGAGCCCAAAAATCAGCGCGTGGGCGGGCTTGATCGCGCCCGAGGGCAGGGGGCGACCACGCGTACGGGCCATGCGGGCATCGATGTCACGCTCCAGCCACTGATTGAGCGCACCGGCAGACCCGGCGGCAAGGGATGTCCCCAGCACGAGGGCGAAGAGGCTCCCCAGGTCGCGGGCGGGGTTGGCTGCCAGGTAGCCGACCAGGGCCGTGATGACGGACAGGAAGCTCAGGCGAGGCTTGGTCAGCTCCCAGTATTCGCTAATGGGAAGGGAGGACGCCTGCGAAGACGTTTCCGCGCACGAGGCGTCGGCTCTTAGGCTGACCTGAGATTTGATGCTCATGAATTCAACGAGGGTTCGCCCTGGGGTGAGTTGGGGCGATGAATCGGAGTCGGGGATTGGGGATTTTTTGCCGCGCCCGGGGGCGCGACGTACACAGTCTTATGCGTGAGCAAAGCGAGCATCCACGTCGAGGCAAGAAGAAATGCGCCTACGACCATATGGTTAGATGCCATGACGGGGTTCTTGTGGGTCCATATGGTGGCCGCCCCAAGTCCGATTTGCACCGCGAGCAAGAAAAGGATCAACCCGCCCAGACCACGCAGACGCCGTGTGCATGCGCTGCCGTAGACTTTACTGACAAAAACCAGCAGCGTGATCGTGGCGACGGCGGCCCCCAAACGGTGCAGCCAGTTTATGGTGATGGGAAATGTCCACGCACGTGGGAGTAAGCCCCCGGTCTCCGTCAGCGGAAAAGTCTGAATGGCCAGGCCCGCTCCGGCGTGGCGCATGATCGCTCCGAGGAGAATCTGCACAGCCAGCACACCGACGGCGATCTTGCCCCAGCGGAGCAGGCCGCTTGGTACGGGGCCAACCAGCCCGGCATTGCGTTCGATCCAGAGCCGGGAGCACACGACGGCCAGCGCCACCAGCAGGCAGACGGTCAGCTCTGCCCCCATCGCGTGCAGCACGGCAAAAGTCTGCGCGATGAGGTTGTGGTCGGTGCCGATGTTGAGGCGGTCAAAGAGTACCCGCATGCCGCCCAGTAGTCCTTGAAAGATGACCATGCCCAGCAGGCCGATGCCCAGCCAGCGGACGCCTCGTCGGGCTTCGCGCAAGTAGGTCCAAACCGCCAGCACGATGGCCAGTAATCCGAGCTTCATGCCAAGCAAACGGTGGCTGTGCTCGGCGCGCATGTCCTCGTTGGTCAGCCAGCCATCGGGGTTTATGGATGAGTTGGACAGGGGCCAGTCCAGAAAGGCCATGCCCGCCTGGATACTGGTCGTATACGCCCCCGCGTAGAGCAGGAGTGTGGCCCAGCACATGGCAAAAACCGCGAACCAAAAAAGGCCGGGTTTGTAGTGGGCGGTACGGGTAGGGTGGTGGGGAGAAGCGCGCAAAACCGTAAACGTGTGGTTGATGAGTCCACGAAAACCCGTACACTAGCGTGCCATATTCATGAATTGCAATCCTCTGAAACACCTATCCCTTATATTTCTTTGCCTGGGCACAGCCACTGCGCCTGCCTATCAGGGGCCGTCCGATGCTGACCCGGTTGACATCACGGTCATGGAGACGATCAACAGCCAACTCCACCGCGACACCCTCCAGCGCGGCCGTAAGGCCTACCGGGCCGATGGCGAGTACATGCCCGACCTGGCCCTGTGGAATCAGGACGGCGAGCTTGTGACCCGCGAGAGCCTCAAGGGCAAGCCGATCGTCATGAGCTTCATCTTTACCCGCTGCATGGTCGCCAACATGTGCCCGGCCACTACGGCCAAGATGGAGCGTCTCCAGCGCGAAGCCGCCGAAGCCGGCATCGACGACGCGCATTTTATCCTGATCAGTTTCGATCCTGAGTATGATACGCCGGAAATTCTGAAAACCTACGGGCAGCAGCGCGGTTTTGACGAAGACAACGCCATGCTCCTTACGGGTGACCCGCAGGCTATCGATGACCTCATGCGGCAGTTTGGCATCCTCATGATCGACGAGGACGATACCATCAACCACACCGCATCAACGCTGCTCATCGACGACAAGGGCAAGATACTTTACCGTCAGACCGGAAGCGGTTGGGACCCCGCGCCCTTCCTTGAGCGACTCAAGTCCATGCAGTAGGCATCATGAAACCCACCGCATCGATCACGCTTATTTCTGCCGCTGCCGTGGCGGCATTCATCGGACTGCGCAGCATGCCCGATACCGAGTGCGCGTTCCTGCATTACGATGCCCCACAGATCGACGCTGACGGCATCCAGTATTGTGGCGAGGATGAGACGCCGACTTTTCTGAACCTGAGCCGCCTGCGCTTCCCCCTGGATATGGAGGTCAAGCTGGATGGCACGCCGACCCAGGGGCAGCCGCTCGCCGTCTCGCTCAGTTTTGCCAGCAGCAGCGGTACGGATATTTTTCCCCACGAGATGGCGGTCTCGCACACCGAAAAGCTACACCTGCTCGTCATCGACCCGACACTTGACGACTACCACCACCTGCACCCCGTGCCCGATGCGACCAGCGGGCAATGGAACTTTAGCTTTACCCCCCAGCGCAGTGGCACCTACACGCTCTTTGCCGAGTTTGTCCTGGCCCGGACCCAGCAACAGCTTGTCGCGGTCGGCGAAATCAACGTAGCGCCCTCGGAGCAGGCTCAGGTCGCGTTGGTTCAACCCCGGACAGACGCGGTATCCGTGAGCGGTTACACGGCCAGGCTGGACATCCAGCCCGAGCAGCCGGGCGTTTCGCGCGAGTGCAAATTTATTCTTTCGATGCAAGGGGACGATGGACAACCCGTGGAGCTGGAGCCCGTCATGGGGGCTTACGCCCACATGGTCGCTTTCGATGAAGACCGCGATGGCTACGCCCACCTGCACCCAAAGTACACCGGCAAAGAGAAAGACGCCCAGCCTGAGCTGGCCTTTACCATGCTCACCGACAAGCCCGGCACCTACCGCCTCTGGGCGCAGGTTAAGCTCGCGGGCGTGGAGCGCTTTTACCCCTTCGAGCTCCGTATCGAATAGTTCATGCTTTAAATGAAAAGAGATATGCCGGCTGCATTGACAGCCCTTGAGTTGTCAGGGCAAGATAGCTTGCATGTTTTGCGAAACCAAACACCCGCACAGCAATTTCGCGCTTAGCGTGAAGCACATTGCGCTCTGTCTCATGGCAGTTCTCTGCCTGACTCAGCTCGCCGAAGCCGCCGAGCGCGATAGCATCAAGGTCTTGGCTATCGGGAATAGCTTTTCGCACGATGCGATGACTTATTTGCCCGAGATCGCTGCGGCGGGCGGAAAAGAGTTTATCTTTAGAAACGGCATTATCGGGGGATGTTCACTGGAGCGACATGTGCGGCATTTGACCCAGGCCGAAGCCGGTGATGCCGCGGGCGATGCCTACCAGTACATGGACCCGCAGACCCGCAAAAAGGAAAAGGCCAACCTCATCCAAATGTTGCAGGCCGAAGCCTGGGATGTGGTGACGATCCAGCAGCTTAGCAATGAGAGCTTCCGCGCTGAGAGCTTTGAGCCTTATGCCAGCACCCTCATCGCTGCCATCGGCAAGTATGCCCCGCAGGCCGAGATCGTCGTCCACGAGACATGGGCCTGGCGCTGGGACGCGCCCGCTTTTCAAAAAGCCGACGACCTGGACCAACAGATCATGTACGATCGCCTGCATGCAAATTACCAGCACCTGGCTAAAACCAATGGCTTCCGTATTATCCCCGTGGGAACAGCCTTCCAGGCGGCGCGCGCGACACCGGATTGGCAATACACGGTTGATGAAACCTTTGACTTCGACAACCGCCCCGATGGCGCCTTGCCCGATCAAAGCGGCAGCTTGATTGTGGGCTATTTTAACCGCAGGCAAGACGACGGATCGCGCAAGATGATACTGGACTTCAAGCACGCCAACAGCGCGGGCGACTACCTGGCTGGGTGCGTTTGGTATCTCGTGCTTTTCGACGCTGACACGGTGCCTGCGGATTTCGTCCCGAAGAAACTCACCGCCGAGCAAGCCGCTCAACTGCGCACGGTTGCCGAGCAGGTGGTAAAAGCCGAGCGCGGGCGAGGAGTGAAATAAGCTCACGACTGTCTGCCAGGCTGTGTTTTCAAACCTCAAAACGAGCAGACGAATTAGCCTGAGGGGCTTTAACCGCAGAGACGCAGAGCGCAAGGTGTCTCCGTAAGCTCAGTGCTTTTACGAGAGCAAAAGGTGCGCTTGGCTAGAGGTGTTTAAATAAAACCGTAGCCGGAGATGCCTCTACATTTTAATCACGGATCACACAGATGCTCACAGAGAGCCTCGGAATAATCGGTGTGAATCTGCGGACATAACATTGCTTGAACTGCTTGCTCTAAAACACAGCCTAGCCCAGCACGAGGTGCAGCAGGTAGACAAAGATGAACAAGCCCATCAGGGTCATGAGCAGGCCGAGGTAGAGGTCGGTGCCGGGGCCAAAGGCTTCCTCGCTCTCACTGGCGATTTTCTTGCGCAGCTTGAGAAAGCGCAGCGTGGCCGTGCCGATCACAACGATCCCGACGAATACCAGCACCAACCCAAGCACAATGCCCGAGCCGGAGTGCTGGAGGCGCGCAGCTACATCGTGGTCCGTCAACTGATGTGAAACGACGTTGAGAAAGAGGTCGAAACGCTCAATCAGGAACCCGAAGGCGATGATGGCAATGCCGGTGCGCAGCCAAGCCAGGTAGGTACGCTCATTGGCCGCATGGTCGCTGAATTGCTTAATCATACGGCCAACGTTGCGAAATTAACCCAGGTTGAGGTCCGTGACGGCGCCCTTGCTGGCTGAGCTGACCAGGGCGGCGTACTTGGCCAACACACCGCGCGTTTCGGTGGGTTCGGCGGGCTCGTGGTTTTCCAGGCGTTGAGCAAGTTCCTCGTCGCTGATCTCGAGATTGATCTCGTTATTTTCGGCGTCGATGGTGATCGTGTCGCCGGGCTGGATCAGGCCGATGAGTCCACCCAGGGCTGCCTCAGGGGTGATGTGGCCAACGACGAAACCATGGCTGCCGCCTGAGAATCGTCCGTCGGTGATGAGAGCGACTTCCTTACCCAGGCCCTTGCCCATGATGGCAGCGGTGGGGGCGAGCATTTCGCGCATGCCCGGGCCGCCTACGGGGCCCTCGTTACGCACAACGACGACGTTGCCCGCCTTGACTTCGCCCGAAAGGATACCCCGCAGGCTGTCTTCTTCGCTTTCGTAAACCACGGCGGTACCGGAAAATTTGAGCCCTTCCTTGCCGGAGATTTTTGCCACAGAGCCTTCCTTGGCCAAGTTGCCATAGAGGATGCGCAGGTGGCTGTCCGGCTTGATCGGGTTGTCGAGTTGGCGGATAACATCCTGATCCGGGGAGCAGGGGGCCACGCCTTCAAGATTTTCGGCGATGGTCTTGCCCGTGACGGTCATGCAGTCACCGTGCAGCAGCCCGGCGTCGAGCAGCATGCGCATAAGCGGGGCCAGCCCACCGATGCGAACGAGGTGGACCATGTTGTACTTGCCGCTCGGCTTGAGGTCGCCCAGGACGGGCACGCGCTTGCCGATTTCGGTAAAGTCGTCGAGGTCGAGTTTGACCCCCATGGAGTGGGCGATAGCCAGGAGGTGGAGCACGGCATTGGTCGAGCCGCCCAGTGCGATGACTACGGTGATCGCGTTTTCAAAGGCCTTGCGCGTCATGATGTCCGAGGGACGTATACCGAGCTTGAGCAGGTTGACCACGGCTTCGGCCGCCTTGCGCGAGTCTTCCTTTTTGGCCTTGGAAATAGCCAGTTGCTGGGAACTGTTGGGTAAGCTCATACCCATGGCTTCGATGGCGCTGGCCATCGTGTTGGCCGTGTACATACCGCCGCAGGAGCCGGGGCCGGGAATGGCACACTCCTCGACCTTCTTCAACTCGTCCTTGCTGATCTTGCCACCGGCTTCGGCGCCGACAGCTTCGAAAACAGACACGATGTCGAGCGGCTTTTCCTCCTCCTTGTCCTCGGGGAGAAAGCCAGGCATGATGGTGCCGCCATAAACAAAAACCGCGGGGCGGTTCAGGCGGGCGATGCCGATCATGCAGCCTGGCATGTTTTTGTCGCAGCCGCCAAAGGCCACCAGCCCGTCAAAGCCCTGGCCTGCGCAAACCGTTTCGATGGAGTCGGCGATGACTTCGCGTGAGACGAGGCTGTAGCGCATGCCCAGTGTGCCCATGCTTATGCCGTCGGCGATGGTGATCGTGCCAAAGGTGATGGGCTTGCCCCCGGCGGCTTCGGCCCCGGCAGCAGCCTCATCGGCCAGTTCGTTGATGTGCATGTTGCACGGGGTGAGGTTGCTCCAGGTCGAAGCAATACCCACCTGCGGCTTCTTGAAATCTGCGTCCGTGAAGCCCGTCGCCCGCAGCATGGAGCGATTCGGAGCCCGGTCGGTTCCGTCAACGACGATGGAGGAGTGCTCGCGGCTGATATCAGTCATAGAACGATCATTCAAACGCTCTAGCGCGCAGGTGGAAAGGAAAAAGCTACACTTTACTGCGATGTATGGCGGCTTAATCGAAGCCGTAAATGGAGAGGCCTTTTATTGAGTCATTGATGGTACGGCTAACCCCTGATTGTGCCGAAATCGTCAGTCCAATTTGATGTTATAATGCTGCGCACGGCATGAGCAAAGGCTTCCGGTTGCTCCCAGGGGACGCGGTGCCCGGCACCGGGGATAACATGGTGCGTGATGCCCGGGCCGATTGCGGCCAACTCATCGCCCAGCGTGCGGAACTTCGCGTCATCTTGCCCGGAAAAATAGTGGAGGGCCGGGCGCGGGAGTCGGTGCTTCTCGGTTTCGGGATACACGGTGCTGGCCTCAGTGTAGCATTCCCTCAGAAACGGACGCAGGTCGTCCTGGCGCCCAAGGGAAAACTGATCGAATAGCCGGGCAACGGCACCGCGGGAGAAATCGACTTCACGCGGAGGGCAGGGGTTGGGCCGTCCGGCGAAAACAGCCTGTTTACTCCATGCGTCCAAGAGTGTATCCCAGTCTTGCGCATAAGCTCCACTACAGGAGTTTTTTTCCTGGAAGCGTTGGCCCCAGGCTTGATCGTGCGACAGGCGGGCGGCTTTTTCGCTCTTGCTGCGCAGTCCGGGGTGCGCCCCGACGACGAGCGCGCCACGCCAACGTTTGGGCTGGCGGAGCAAGGCGTGGAGGGCCAGCCGACCACCCAGGGAATAGCCGAGCAGCCAGACGGGCTCGCCCCGCATTTCCATTTCGACACGCGCACAGAGTACATCCGCCCAGCTCCAGAAGTCTGGCGCCTCGGTCTCCCATAGATTTATCGTCACGAGCTCCAGTCCCAACGCAGCCTGTAACCCCTCCCATGCCGCAGGGGTTTGCAGGTTTCCGTGAATGGCGTAAATGCGAGTCATTTGCTTTCTGCTTGTGTTAGATGGCGATTGCTTTGGAAACTAAGGGTTAAGATTTGATTATGAAAGCCCTCTTCTGCTTATTGCTCATTTGTTTCCCGGCCTTGCTGTGGGCAGACGGGGCCAAGTTGCCGAGCAATCTGGTCAACACCATGCCGGACATTCCCAGCCAACAGGGGATTATCATCTTTGGCAACGAGCAACAGACGCTCGTTATCCAGTCCAGCATCGAAGGCGAGGGCGAAAGTTTTGGCTGGGTCATCCCGCTTCCGGCCAACCCGACCCGTATCGAGCACGTCGATGCCCTGACCTTCCAGCTCCTTGACGCAGAAACACAGCCAGAATTCGAGTCTGGGGGCAGAAACTGGCTGAATGTTTCAATATTTACGCTGATCTTTGCACTGCTCATATGCCTAAACCTTATCAATTTCTATACCGGCAAGTCGAAGCGCTATTTTAGGGGCATGATCATCGCGAACGTAATCCTGCTATTTGCACTAATGATCTCGATTCCCTCCTGTAACAATTTGCGTTCCCTGGAGCCATTGACCTCACTTGGAATCGTGGTCGAGCAGTCTGCCAGTATCGGGAATTACAAGGTCAACATCCTCAAGGCCGAGTCGCCCAACGACCTCAATCGCTGGCTCTCCGAAAATGGTTTCCGCGACTTTCCAGACGAGGCAGACCCCATCCTCGAAGACTATATCGCGAAGGGCTGGCGCTTCTCCACGGCCAAGCTTTACCGCAAGGTGGGCAAGGGCCTGAGCCAGCCGCACCCCATCGGCTTTACCTTTCCCACCAGGCAGGCGGTGTACCCTATGCGCTTGACCAAGCTCAATGCGGAAGACCTGTACCTGCAGCTTTTCGTTTTCGGCCAGGGGGCAGCATCAGCCCAGTACATGGATCGCGAGTCCCACCTTGCCCTGGAGAAGATCCACGTCGAATCCAGTGTAGAGAATGGCCCCAGCCGCGAAATCCTCACCAGCAAAGGGGATTACGAGCAATTGGCCGAGATCGGGGCCAAGTACCTGTTGGAGCACACGGCAGAGGAGACGATGCTGACTCGGCTCACAGGCACCTTCATCGGCCATGAATTCGATCAGGATATTCTGCTCGATTTCGACCCCGCTGTCACCAGCAACTGGCGTAAGACCTATTATAATGAGGACAGCGCGGTGAATTTCGCTGTTGCCTACGGACTCTTCACCGTGAGCGGGTTGCTCTTTGTGCTGACCCTGGCCAGCCGCAAACGTTTAAAACAGAGTCAACTCCGCCGCAAATCACTCAAGCGCGTCTACGTCCCTGCGCTGCTCGGGGGCATCGCCTGCGGTGTGGGCACTTGGTTGGCCATGCCGCAGATGGAGAACGTCAGTGTTGAGTTTGGCGACCCGGAATACGTCCAGCGCTCACGGGAGAACTACCTGCTTTCCATCTTCCAGCAGATGCAGTTTGACGGGGTGAGCGGGCAGGATTTGCGCCAGAAAGTGGAGGCGGAATTCCGCAAGGTTGGCGAGTACATCACCGCGAAGCCCAAACTTGGCCATGCGACCATCACGGAAGAGACGGACCGCGCCGTGGCCAAGGTATACCTGCTTGACGGCTACGTGGAGGAATTTGCCTTCCCCAATGGGCCAGCCGAGGCCAAACCCTAGGCCGTGCCGTTAGCTTAGTTCCTGTCTGAATTATTTCACGCAAAGCACACAAAGAGCGCAAAGTAATCCCGCAAGCCGCTATGCTCTGCCTTAAACGCTTTGCGCGCTCTGCGAGAGCTAATGAAAAATCGCTTCAATATTATGCTAGTGTCCTGTTAGCTTAGTTCTTGTCTAAACGGACTCCAGCGAGCGACTGACTTTGGCCGGGACGCCGACCGCCACGCTGTTGCTGGGGATGTCCCTTGTCACCACCGCACCCGCGCCGATGACGACGTTGTCGCCGATCGTGACGCCGGGGTTGATGATTGCTCCAGCCCCGAGCCAGACATCGTCCCCGATGGTAATGGGCTGGCCAAATTCCAGTCCTTCCTCGCAGCGCTCTCTCCGATCAAGCGGGTGGCCGGCCGTACTGATGACCACCCGCGGAGCAATCATGCAGTTTTTACCGATGCGGACCTCGCACACATCGAGCACGATCAGGTCGTAGTTGGCGTAAAAATTGTCCCCGACGTGGATGTTCCACCCGTAGTCGCAGCGAAAAGTCGGCATGATGACGGCGTTTTTGCCCATGCTACCGAGGAGCTCATTGAGAAGGGACTGGCGCAGGCCGAGGTCATCAGGAGCGGACTGATTGTAGCGGTGGCAAAGCGTTTCGGCCCGCAGACGCTCGGCGACCAGTTCCGGCCCGAAGGCCTTGTACGGCTTGCCCCGGACCATTTTTTCACGTTCGGAAAGACTCATTCCGCAAGCCTAATCATGAATCCTCTGTGTGCAAGTGCCCCTTACGCCTTGCCTTTCTCGCGGCGGCTTCTTCAAATGCACGCTTTCCGCACACGATGGAATTCAACCTCAAAAAGATTCTCAAGGCGCTGCTGCTGTCCAACTCCGAGCCGCTCAGCATTCGCGACATCCAGGCCGTTATCACCCGCTACCACCAGCAGGCTGATAGCGAGCCCCCCGAGCCACCCATGGACGAGCCTGAACCCGAGGGTGACGAGCAGGGCGTCATCGAGCCCATCATGGAGCAGGTGCCTTCGCTCCTGACCGCGACGCAGATCCGCGACGCCATGGACGAGATTGCCCAGGAGCTCATCGACCAGCGCGAGGTGTACCGCGTATTGCAGGGACCCGCAGGCTACCGTATCGCCACCTCGCCGGAGTTCGCCGATTGGGTGCGCTTGCTCCGCAACGAGGCCAAGCCGATGAAACTTTCCCAGCCTGCCTTGGAAACGCTATCCATCGTGGCCTACCGACAACCCGTCACCCGGGCCGAGATGGAGGCCATCCGCGGGGTGTCGGTTGACAGCGCGGTGAGCAAGCTGCTGGAGTTGGAGCTGATCCTCGTTACCGGGCGCGCCGATCTGCCGGGTCGCCCCATCCAGTACGGCACCACGGACAAGTTCCTCGAATTCATCGGCGTGCGCTCGATCGAGGAGCTGCCTGCCTCGGACGTGCTTTCACCCAGCCAGATCACGGAGTGGTTCCGCCAATCCACCCAGCAGGAAGACATTACCGACAAGGACGTCGGCCTGCCCGAAGAACCCCGCCAGGAAGAGGTGGAGTTCGCCGAGGGGGAAGATCCCGCAGATGAGCCCGAATCTGATGAAGCAGACCAGCGGGATGAACAATGATGTGCTCGCGTCGAATTTTTCCGCAGACAAACTGAATCGTCAGCCCGTTTTAAACCGAATTTATTCAAATAATACCCAGCTTTGTGTTCTTAGTGCCTTTGTGGTAACTCTTTCTGCCAATGAACCTCGACGACGTACGCGCCCGCATTGATGCCATTGACCACGAGATCGTGGCCAAACTGAACGAGCGGCTCACCCTGGCGGGTGATGTCGCTGCGGCCAAGGCCGAAGCCGGGTTACCCATCTTTATGCCCGAGCGCGAGGAGCAGATTTATCTCAAACTGGCCAAGCTCAATCAAGGGCCGCTGGACGAATCGACCCTGCGTAGTATTTATAAAGAGATCATCTCCGTGACCCGCGCCCGTCAGCGTAAGTTGCGCATCGCCTACCTCGGGCCCGAGGCCACCTACACCGAGCAGGCTGCCCTGAAAACCTTTGGCGAGGCCATCGAGACCAGGCCGTTGGCCACCATTCCGGATGTTTTTACCTCGGTAGACAAGGACGAGGCCGACTACGGCGTCATCCCGATCGAGAACTCGACCGGTGGGGCCGTGCTGCACTCGC
Organism: Verrucomicrobiia bacterium; assembly: GCA_030425485.1. Classification (GTDB taxonomy): domain Bacteria; phylum Verrucomicrobiota; class Verrucomicrobiia; order Opitutales; family Cerasicoccaceae; genus Ruficoccus. The sequence continues at coordinate 48,822 of JAUIAM010000022.1, read as the reverse complement.
TCGATATGCTGGCCGAAACTGAGCTGAAAATCGTGTCGCAGGTTTACCTGCCCATCGAGCACTGCCTCATCTCGCGCTCGCCACTGGAGGAGATCACCGAAGTTCATTCTAAGGACCAGGCGCTTATCCAGTGTCGCGATTGGCTGGGGCGCCACCTCCCCAAGGCCAAACAAGTGGACTGCGAGAGCACCGCGCTGGCCGTGAAGCAGTCTGGCGACAAGGATGGCGTGTCCGCCATCGCCTCCGAGCTGGCAGCGACGAAATACGGTGTGCCGGTGGTGGCCAAGGGTATCCAGGACCGCAGCGACAACGTTACCCGCTTTCTCGTTATTGCCGCCCAGCCCTGCGGACGCACAGGGGAGGGCGCTGACAAGACCAGCCTCGTGTTCTCTATCAATGACGAGGTCGGTGCGCTGGAACGGGTGCTCAAGGCTTTCAGTTCGCGCGGAATTAACCTGACCAAGATCGAGTCTCGCCCCAGCCGCAAGAAGGCCTGGGACTACCTCTTTTTCGCCGATATCCTCGGCCACTGGGACGACGAGCCCGTGCAGGCTGCCATCGCCGACCTCAAACAAGCCTGCAATCTGGTCAAATGGCTCGGTAGCTACCCGAATGTGAAGTAAGGGCCTTGGCCGATCGACGCCTTTACGCCGCCAGCGTATAACCATCACTCCCCATGAAAGCCGTAGCTTACAGCTTGCTCACCCTCGGAGCCGTCGTCTTCCTGGCCTCCATCTATGGGCTGGTTATGAGTACGTTGGCTTTTGTAGATGCCTATCCGCGCATCATCGACTTTGCCAGTAACATGAAGGTGCAGGCGCTTCAGGTTGAGCTGGAGAAGATTTCCGCCCTCAGCGGCTGGTCAACGCTGGCTTGGCTACTGGGCCTTGGGCTGATGTTTCCCGGTCACATCCTGGCCCGTCGCGCGGGGGCCATGGCAGCAGACCCGGAGGCGGTCAGCGAGAAGGGCTTTACCAAAGCCGCGCTGTGCTGCTTCTTTCTCGGCAGTATCGGGGCGCACCGCTTTCTGGCCGGAAAACCCGTCAGTGGCACGATATACATCTTCACCCTGGGCGGCTGCATCATCGGCATGTACATCGACTTTATCCTGCTCTGCTTTGGGCAGTTTCGGGACGCCGGGGGTAAGCGCATCTTATACCCGCTTTAGCCAAATTCATAAGCGTTTTTGCTTCCGTGCAGACGGCGCAGTTTGCATGATAAGGGCATTATGGCTGACACGCTACGCATCGGCATCATTGGCGCGGGAGGCAACACCCGCAAAATGCACATCCCTGGCTTTCTGGCCCTGAAAAACGTTGAGATCGCCGTGGTCTGCAACCGCTCCGAGGCCTCCTCGCAGCAGGTGGCGAATGAGTTTGGCATCCCGCGGATTGCCAAGAGCTGGCAGGAAGTCGTCAACGACCCGGATGTGGACGCGGTCTGCATCGGCACCTGGCCCTACATGCACTGCGAGATCACGCTGGCTGCGCTCAAGGCGGGCAAGCACGTCCTGACCGAGGCGCGCATGGCCATGAACCTCAAGGAGGCCGAGCAAATGCTCGAAGCCAGTGAGGCTCACCCGGAACTGGTCGCGCAGATCGTCCCGGCACCTTTTTCCCTAAAATATGACGCCACCATCCAGCGCATGCTGGGTAAAGGCGAGCTGGGGGATATCCGCGAAATCCGGGTTGCCCACCTCGTGGGGGCCAACGCCGATCCCTCCGCGCCACTCATCTGGCGTCAGGATAGCAGGTTCAGCGGCCACAACATCATGACCATGGGTATCCTCTACGAGACGGTGCAGCGTTGGTTCGGTGAGGCCAATATCGCGTGGGTGCAGGCCCTGGGCAATGTCTTTACCCCCGAGCGTGAGGACCCCGAAACGGGCAAGGTGGCCAAGGTGGAAATCCCCGACACGATCAGCCTTACTGCGGGTTACCCTGACGGCTCACAACTGCGCATGACACTTTCCTCTATCGCCACAGGCTCGAACTACCTGAGCGTTCGCATCGACGGCTCCCGGGCCAGCCTGCAGTACGACTTGAGCCAGAACCAGCTCTTTGCCTCCAAGGTAGGCAAGGCTGACCGCACAGCAGTGAAGGCTCCGGCCAAAGAGCAGGGTGCGTGGCAGGTGGAGAAGGACTTCGTGGACTCGATCCGCGAGGGTAAGCCTGTCTCGCTGACCAGCTTCGCCGACGGCGTCCGCTACATGCGCTTTACCGAGCGTGTCTGGGAGTCCTGGACACACGAGGGCAAGCGCGTGAAGTGGTAGTACGCCCGCATTTTGCGGAAATCCCTCTACTGGCTCGAAAAAACCTTTGGCAAGCAGCAGCTAATCCGTTTCGCTCATTCCTTATGGCCAAAGTCGACATGGAACTAGTCAAGCTGGTGCTCCAGCGCAACGAACTTGATGTGAAGCAAGTCTCCCAGATCATTGAAGACATCAATGTGGAGATGGCTGCCATGGCAGATGAGGAAAAGCCGCCACCTGTCAAAAAGCAGTTTGTCATGATGGTGTCTGACCCCGAGGGCAAGCTGGCCGGGCAAAACATGACCGGCTGGGTGCTCCAAATCCCCGAGGAAGACAGCCCCTACGTGACCAACGAGCGGCTGATTAAGTCTGGCTACGCCTACAACGCCTCACCCCGCGGTCGCCGCATCCCGGTCAAGACCATTGGCGAAATCTGCGAAGTGGTGACCTCCAAGTTTACCAAAGAAAACAACGTCTGGATCAAGACCAAGGAGCCTATCTTGCTCATTACGACAGACAACAAGCTGCCCATGGATGCAGAGGGCAAGTTCTAGAACTTTGCTGCAAACGATTTTGCGTCGAGCAGGCGCACAAAAAAGGGCTCCCCAAGGGGGCCCTTTTGATGTGTGGATTTGAAAAATGACTAGTCGTCGATCTGGACACGATTTCGGCGGTTGCCATCATCGTCACTCTGATCCTGGAAGGTCATGCCAAAACCGTCGTTGACCGTTGTCGTGGTTTCGGTTTCGCACCCCGTGTAGAGCAGGCCGACCGAGCAGCCGACCAGAATTTGCGCGAGGAAAAGTAACTTTTTCGTTGATGCAGATACCATAATGAGGGATAGTTTACGCTTGGCCGGGTCCCATGCAACGACGAACCGGCGAATCCCGCCAGATCCGGAAGGAAGCAACGGTAGCCAGGATTCGCGTGTGCCGTGGGGTGCCTGGCCTTTTTTGTGCCCAGACATCTGGGTCGCCTGGCAAAAAGCTGCTGATTATTGACTACAATAGACTTACGGATCGCCAGTGAGATATTTTCGCCCGGTTGAGTTTTCTTCGTTGAAGTGGGGCAGGGCATCGACAACCTCTTTGGCATGGCAGAGGCCTATCAGGTAATCGCCCGACGCTGGCGCCCCAAGCAGTTCGACGAACTTGTCGGACAGGAACACATCGTCCGCACGCTCAAAAACGCGATCGAGACGCAGCGCATCGCCCATGCCTACCTCTTTGTGGGACCGCGTGGAACGGGCAAGACTACCACCGCGCGCATCTTTGCCAAAGCCCTCAACGCCGAAGGCGGCCCCAATGCCACCCCGGACGACACGTCGGATATCAGCCGGGCCATCATGGATGGCTCCTGCATGGACGTAATCGAGATCGACGGTGCCTCGAACAATGGTGTCGACCAGATCCGCGACTTGCGTCAGGAGTGCCAGTACGCCCCTGCTCAGGGCACCTTTAAGATATACATCATCGACGAGGTGCACATGCTGTCCAACGCAGCGTGGAATGCGCTGCTGAAAACCCTCGAAGAGCCACCCCCGCACGTGAAGTTCATCTTCGCGACGACGGAGGCGCACAAGGTTCTCGCCACGGTTGTCTCGCGCTGCCAGCGCTTTGAGTTCCGCCCCATTGCGGACGACAAAATCGCGGCCAAGCTCGGGGACATCGCCCAGGCCGAGTCGATCAATATCGAGCCCGAAGCCCTTGTTACCATTGCCCGTATGGCCGATGGCGGCATGCGCGACGCCCAGTCCATCCTCGACCAACTCATTTCCTTTTGCGGGAGCAGCATCACCGCAGCGAACGTTCTCGACGTTTACGGTTTGGCCTCAGAGGACGACCTCGCCGCTTTAACCAAGGCCATGGCGACGGCGGAGCACAAAACCCTCTTTGCTACGATTGATAAACTGGCCAGCGAGGGGCGCGACCTTTACCGCCTCCTGAGCGACATCCAGCGGGTCATCCGCGAAGCCTTACTCAAGGCCATCGCACAGGGCGGGCAGACAGATGCCCTTGGTGCGCCGCTCAGCGCGGAGTCAATTACCCGGATGCTTGATGCGCTTCAGGCCGCGGAGCACTCCGTCCGGCAGGGGCTTTCCCAGCGGGTGAATTTCGAAGTCGCACTCCTGCGGGCCATTGACCAGAGCCGCTCGCGCGCCATCGACACTGTCATCAAAGAGCTATCTCAGCTTGCAGCCGGCCTCCCCGAGGATGCCGGCCAAAAAAAAATAGGGATATCGCCCGCGCCTGAACGCGCTGCTCCCAAGGCCCCAAAGCCAGCGGAAGCAACAAAGGCGGCGACTGAATTCCAAACCGAGCCAGCCAGGGCATCAACACCGCCGCCATCAAGCCCGGCCATGCCGCCAAAGGAAAAATTCTCGCCCGTGCCTGAGGCTGAGCAGGGCGACGATGATGTGCCGCTCGAAGTCACCCTGGCCGCGGCCGAAGCTGCCGCCTCTGAGGCCCGTGATGACGAGCCGGATGCGCCGCGCTCACGCCGCTCCGCTGAAGACGTAGGTGAGCTCTCATTCGAGGGGAGCGCTGCCTTTGATCGCGCGCGCGACACCTTGCAAGAGCAGACTTGGGTCGTGCTGGAGGAGAAGCTTCGCGCCGTCCCCAAGTTTGTCAAAGTGCTGCCCAAGCCCGCCGTGGCCGTCAAGGCTGAGGAGAAGGAGGAAGTGCCTGAACTCGAAGTAGAAGAGGAGCAGGATTGATCTCTTTTCGGCTGGGCAGCGCGTCCGCATTAACTATGCTGCGGTCATGTCCCAACGTTTGGCATTGATTACGGGTTGCACGCGCGGTCTCGGGCGTGCGTTGGTTGAACGTTTTATCCGCGAGGGCATCACGGTGGTCGGCTGCGGTCGCAACCTGCGCCAGGTCGAGGAATTAAATGAGCAGTACGCTCCTGAGCACAGCTTTTATCCAGTGGATGTCTCCGACAGTGAGGACGTAAGCCGGTTTGCCCACATCGTCCTGGAGGAGCTCGGCCCGCCCGACCTGCTCATTAACAACGCCGCGCTGATGAACGATCCGGCCAAGCTCTGGGACGTGCCCGCAGCCGCTTTCTCGCGCCTGGTAGATGTCAACATCAAGGGCGTACACCACATGATCCGGCACTTTGTCCCGGCGATGGTGGAGCGAGGCAGTGGCGGCATCGTCAATTTCAGCTCAGGGTGGGGGCGCTCAAGCTCTCCTGATGTCGTACCTTATTGCACGAGCAAGTGGGCCATCGAAGGGCTCAGTCAAGGACTGGCCCAAGAGTTACCCGCGGGCATGTTCTGCGTGCCGCTGAATCCCGGCATCATCAATACCGAGATGCTCCAGCAGTGCTCGGGTGAGGCTGCCTCAGCCTACCCGTTGGCCAACGAGTGGGCAGACGATGCCGCAGCCTTCATCCTTAAGCTCAGTGCATCGGATAACGGCCAGCCGGTGACGGTGGCTTGAGCCAAATACGTGCCTACTCCAGTGAGGGGAGAGAGCCCAATGTTCCTCTTGGATTCTGCTTAGTCGAAGAGACCCTTGATGGCGTCCGCGGCCTTATCGAGACCTTCGTCGCCCGTATCGCCTGCGCCCTTGATGATGTTCAAACCTGCGCCGACCGGGTCCTTGGCCATTGCTTCAATCTGCTTTTGGATGGCCGGGATGAGTTGCTCCATGACATCGGTCAGGACTTTCTCAGTCACCTGTTGAGGTGTAATGCCGGTTTCAGCCTCGTTCTGGAGCGAAATGGGAGGGAGCTCGATCTTGACCGACTGGCCGAGCACGCTGGCGTTGGCCACAGCACCTTCAATAATGACGCTCTTAACGACATATTTCTTCTTCGCCCCGGCCTCCTTGGCTTCCTCGGTGGGGGTGTCGACTTCTGGTGTGGTGTCAGGAGCAGGTGTCGTTGACGAGCCAGAGAAGTCCTTCACGTTGTTGAGAATCTCCTGCAGGTTGCTGCTGGCGAAGTCCGTGCTGTAGTTAAACTCAGCGTCGAGAATCTTGATCTCCTTAATGACAACCGTGTCCGAAAGCAGGGACGCTGGCTCCAGTGAGATACTGACCTCGCCCAGAGAGATAGCGTTTTCGGGGGGCTGGAAAGACTTGGGGTTGCCCACCACGAGGTTTTCGATGGAGCCAAAGCCGCCGAGGGGCGAAATGTTGACGTTCTCCACTGCCACGTGAGTCTGCGTGACTTGTGGCCCGTAGGTGTTGATGGCCTGCTTCACGACGCCGCTGACAATGGAGTCGAGGAAGAAGTAGAGCACGACGAGGGCGATAACAAAAAGACAGACGAGACCGAGAAGGATTTTTTTAATCATAGCGTTTAAGTGGGTTTAGGTAAAAGTATGTGTCTCACAGTGAAACAAGCAAGGGTCGAATGCTCACGGCTGAGACGCAAAAAAACAGCCAACACGCGGGGCGTTGGCTGTCGTTAAGCTGATTACTGCTAGCGGTTACTGGCAGTCACATCCATTGCAGGTGCAGCAGCTGCATGACTCGCATGCGCACTGCTCGCATTTGCAGCACGAGCAATTGGCAGTCGGTGCTGCACCGTTGCCTGCGAACGCGCTGGCAGCAAAGAGGGATGTGATGACGAAGGATTTAAGAAGTGCTTTCATATCTTTGATATACGTTGTTGTTAGTCAGATGTTGTGGGTACGGATCTGGACTAGCAACGCGGTGGATGAAAGATATCGTGGCTCACACGTGAGCGAAAATCATCGTCTGACATGTGCCAGGCGGATTCTGATTCGCGGATAAAAGCCGGAGCCGCTGCCGGCGGGACATTGAGCCACAGGTGGCAAACAGTCAGGCAAGGGCAGGGTGTGTCAGTACAGTCGCCACAGTCTGTGGGTGCATCTGTGGGGGAGTTGCAGCACTCGTGAGCGGCCATATCCATGCCCATCTCATAGCAGCAACAGCATTCCTCGGAATTCACTTGGGGCATAGGCATACTGGCCGATGCCGCGGGCATCCATCCGGCGACGATCAACAAAATGCCCATGATTAGCTTCATTCCGTTCACTGTATGGTCTAGTTATCGGCAGCCTGTGGGAAAAATCAAGCCCTTGTCTGTGGGTATGCGGTCGGCTTTTGTATTGCTCGGCAGCTCGACTGTGTAACACTCAGGGCATGCAAGTCGCCGATGAAACCAGTCGCTTGGACCAACTCAAGCACATGGTCGGGCAATGGCAGGAGCGCCCGTCCTGGGATGAATATTTTATGGCCATGTCAATCCTGATGGCCTCGCGTTCGCCGTGTGAGCGCCTCCACGTCGGGTGCGTCATCGTTTCGGCCGGAGAGCATAAAAACCGCGTCATCGCAGCGGGTTACAACGGTTTTTTACCCGGCTCACCCCATACCTCGCGCATGCGCGACGATCACGAGCAGGGAACCGTCCATGCTGAGCAGAACGCTGTCGCTGACGCTGCCCGGCGCGGGGTCAGCCTGAGCGGTGCCACAGCCTACATTACACATTTTCCCTGTATAAATTGCGCCAAAATCCTTTGCTCCGCCGGAATTCGGACGATAAAGTACTTAGACGATTACCGCAACGACCCCATATCCAAGGAACTCCTGGACGAGGCCGGCCTGAAGCTGGTCAAACTCTAGAGGGAGAACCTGCCTCATGTCTTTTGATTCTTCCAGCCCCGAAACCCAGTCAGGCTCCGTCCTGATCGCGCACCCCGCAATGCGCGATGCTCATTTCAGCAAAACCGTCGTCCTCATCAGTGCGCACGATGCCGAGGACGGCTCAATGGGGATCATCATCAACCGCCCGATTGGCAAAACGCTGGGTGATATCGATAGCGAATTCGCCGCCTGCACCCTGGCCAGCGTCCCCATCTACGAGGGTGGGCCTGTGCAAACAGACCAAATGCTGCTGGCGGCATGGTACTGGATTCCCGAGCAGTTTTCTTTTCGCTTTTACTTTGGTATCACCACGCAAAAGGCGCAGGAGCTCATGGCTTCGATCAAGGGCGTCGAGGTGCGTGCTTTTCTGGGCTATGCCGGCTGGACAAAAGGCCAGTTAGAGGCCGAGCGTGAGGAAAAGGCCTGGATCGTGACTTCGGTCAACGGGCACATGATGGAAGGGCTAGAAGGCGCGGCCATGTGGCGTGAGATAATCGCCACCGTCAGCCCGGAGTTGACCTTGCTTGCGGACGCCCCCGAGGACCCGGAAGTTAACTAGTGTGCCGTTAGCCAAGTTCTTTATAAAATGCAGAGGGCCACAAAAGGCAGAGGGCATTGCCAGGGGGTAAGATTGAAGCTGAAGCTCTCTGCGTCTTTGCGCCTTTGCGGTGAAACAATTTCAGACACGCCCTAAGCTAACATCACACTAGCGACGCCAGATCGGACCAAAGCGGTCGAGGCTCACCCAGCCTTCATCTCCAGAGGGGGTTGCTATCCGGGCAAAGTTGCCGTGCACGCTCAGTATGTCCGCCGCCTGACCTGCTTGCAGAAAAGATGCCGCTGGGCTGTTTGCGGTTGGAGCCACTTGGAGCGGGGTGTCGCTGGCGGTAACAATGCCTTCGCGACTGAGTTGATGGTAGCCAAACAGGCCGAGCCCACCCGCCAGAAGTGTGATGATACACGCCACAAGCAGAAGGGGACGCAAGGGGCTGCGCCATCCGTAAACCGGGGGCAAAAGAACTAAGCCGAACGCGCCCCAAAATGCGACCACGGCCAGCCAGGTCCAGGTATTTACGCCCAGGGACTGCGCAAAACGCTCGCTCCAGACCCGCTCCGGCGCTTCTGCTTGAGCAGCTTCGCGAGCCAGACGCAGGTTAGCCAAGGTGTCAGGATTACCCGGGTCGAGCACCAGTGAGCGCGCATACTGGAGGATGGCCTGCCCGTACTCGCCCCTCGCGTAATAGGCGTTACCGAGATTGTAGTAAGTGTTCGCGGATTGCGCATCCTGCAGGATGGTTTCGTACAACTCAACCGCGCGGGAGAAATCACCCGCCGCAACAGCTTCGTTGGCTGCGGTGAAATCCGCGTCCGCATCTGCCCAGCCCGTATGCATGGCTATGAGCAGCGCACTACAGAAAAAAACAATGCGTTTCATGATAGCTTGAGGTTGGCGTTACAGAGGCTTTCGAGTTGCTGCTGCTCCCGCTTTAAATCGAGACCGCCCTGGAAAAGCCCGCCGAACTTGAGCGCGTCTCCTGCATTCAAGAAATCTCGCGTCAGGGCCAGTGATTCAGCATCGGCACCATGCTGGCCGAGCAGACGCTCGATCTCGTCGGCGGAGAGCGAGGCGGGCTCTTGTTCGACCAAGTGACCGAGTGACTCCTGTACCGCCCTTTGCGCTGCGGCGTAGAAGGCCACGGCGTCTTGACGGCCCGAGGCTGCGTTTGCTTTTTCCAGCCAGACCTTGAGTGCACGGCGCGAAGCGCGCACGCGGGCATACTGTTTATCCGTAAGTAAGCGATTTTGATGCCGGCGAGTAAAAAACAGGCACAGCAGGGCGGTGAGTGGAATGACCTGTGCCCCAAGGAAAAGCGGTGACGTAAAAATGGGCTGCATGCTGCCCACCCAGCGGCCTGGAGTATCGCGCAGGCCGATTAGCCCGCGCTGGTCGGCCTGAGGAGAATGCTCATCCGCCGCAGTGCGACGCATCCCCGGCGGCGCTGGTGTGATCGCGATCGGCACAGGCGCGATTTCATCCGTGACGTAACTTTCTGTCTTCGGGTCAAAGTAGCTAAAGGTGATGCCAGGCGTTTCGGTGACCTCATCGCTCTCGGCGGAAAGGATGTAGCGGTAAGTCATCTTGCCGCGGTACTCGTAGCGGTCTGCTGGCTCGAAGTCCTTGTCCGTTCCGCGCAGGCGCCAGCCATCGGTCGCCGCAAGGGCGGGGGCGTCCATATACTGGAAATTTCCCTCGCCTGCAAAAGTAAACTCCAGCTCGACGGGCTCACCCACCTGAGCAGTCTTGGGATCAACAGAAATACCACTTGAGGCGAAGGCGCCGATCGCGCCAGAGAACGTGCCCGGTTTTCCCTCTGTCGGCAGTTCGAGGATATCAAGCGTGTCCTCGCCAGTGGTAAAGCTCAGTTGTCGCGTATTGCCCTGATGCACCATCATGCTCCCGCCAAAGAGGCTGTTGAAAAAGGGATCCGAAATGCCTGTCGAGCGGCGTGCGTTGCGATCGACAAGCAGCATGTCGTAGGTGAATTCGAGCTTGTTCTCGCCTGCCTTGAGCGGCGTCAGTACCGCCTGCCAAATCATGACGTAGTAGTTCACGCCATCAATATTGGCCATCCGCATCACCGGGGAGGAGAAGGGCGAGACGGTGAACCCGTCGCCTTCTTTGGCTGGAAAGTCCTGCATACGACGTCCATTTTGGTCTTCGCGTAAATACAAGCGTACCTGAAAGGGGATGCTCTCGTAAGCGTAAATGTGCTCGCGGGGAAAGACGATGTCCATCCAGCCAATGCGTGCCTCGTCGCCATCGGTGTCCGTTGTTGTGCCTTGCTCCATGACCTCCAGTGTCGCCTCGGGCACCTGCTCGGTGCGGCCGTCCACCTTGATCGTGAAGGCGGGCAGGGTGTAGCTGCCGGGCTCAGCGGCGCGGGCAGCGAACTGAAATACAACCGAAGAAACGGCGTGCCCGTTGGTGATACTTGTTCTGCGCATGGGGCCTTGGTAGTGTACCTCCAGCCCCTGAATGGCGGGCATACTCTCGAATTCGATATCGCTGCCGCTCGAGCCGAAAAATCCCGTGTTGCCGTGAACCGTCTCGACACTGATTTGCAGCGAAGCCGTTTCGTTGGCGAAAACCTGTTGCGGATTGAAGGCACTGCTGACCGTGACCTCCTTCCCCACGAGTTGGCTCGCGAGCGCGAAGAGGAAAAAGCATGTCAATATGAGCTTCATGTTTTTACCAGTCCTTGCGTTGTCCATTATCATCTCTGTTGTACTGGGGCTGGGGAGAAATGGAAGACAGTTTCTTCTCATCGGACTTGAGGGAGTCCAGCAGGCGACGGGCTTCTTCGCGTGACATAGCGCCGGGAATGCGCGGCAGCGGCTCTCCCGTGTTTGACAAGCTGGCCGCCTTGGCCTCCTTCTCGTCGTCTTCTCCGCCTTGCTGGGCAAGCTGCTCACTGAGCTCGCGCTGCTGCTCTTCGCTTAATCCGGCTTCACTGTCGGCGCCTGTAGGCTGCTGCTCCGGGCCAGACTCGTCCTGTCCCGATTCTGCCTGCGGGCTTTGCTCCTCGCTTTGGCTGCCAGCTTGGTCTTGTCCCGACTGTTGCTGAGGCTCTTGTGCGTTGTCGTCCTGCTGATTCTCACCGGTGGATTCTTGCTCGCCTTGCTGCTGGGCGTTTTCCTGCGGCGTTTGTTCGTCAGCCGAATCGGAGTTCTCCGTGCTTTCACGCTGCTCTGATTCTGAGTTTCGCTGCTTTGACTGTTCCTGCTCGGAGGATGAATCACTCTGAGATTGCTGGTCGCTTTGCGATTGCTCGCCGCTGTCACCCTGTTGGGAGTCGCTGCTGTCCTGCGACTGGCTGGAGTCGGAATTCTGATCCTGCTGCTCTTGTTGCTGCTGGTCTTCCTGCTGTTGGTTCTGATTTTGCGGTTGGTCTTGCTGATCTTGATTCTGATCGTTCTGCTCTTCTTCAAGGAGCTTCTTCAGCTCCTCAATAAGTCGCTCTAGCTCGGACACATCCTGCTCATGCTGGGCGATATTTTCTTCCAGTGCAGCTTTACGCTTCCGCAGTTCCTCAACCTTTGCCTGGACAAAATCGAGGTTGTAGCGGGCATCCTCACCGTTTGGATCGAGCTCGAGCGAACTGCGAAAATCATTGGCCGCGCTTTCCCAATAGGTGAGAGTTTCACCGTCTGCTTCCGCGAGCGTAGAGCCCTCAGTGATTGCGCTTGAGGCCGCTTCCTTGGCTTGCTCCGCGGATTGAATGCCCTGGCGGATTTCGTCTTGGGAAACCTTGGGCTTCTGGCTGCTGTCAGAGGAAATGCCCAGATCGTCGCTACCATGGGCCCACCAGAGGATGTCTTGCGCCGCACCGATGGCACTGCGCGCCCCAGCGATGGCCTGTTGGCTCGTCTGCTGCACCGCGTGCGGATCGGGCGTCTCGGCACGACTCTGCTTGCCGAGGTAATAGCGGGCATTGCCAAGGTTGTAAAACGCATCGGCCTGGAGCTCCAGATCGAGCCCGACCAGGGCGTCTTCGTAAGCCGCGATGGCTTCCCCGTAGACACCCTGCGCGTAGAGGCTGTTCCCGAGGTTATAGTGGGCTTTGTTGTCCCCGGCTCCTTGCTCGATCATGGTGCGGTAGGCGCTGGCGGCTTCATCGTATTTGCCGGAGCCGTAGAGGTTTTCCGGGCTGGATGCGGCAGCCTGCAGCGGGGTAGCGTGTATCAAAAAAAGCATGACAGCGATGAGACCTAACGCGCTCGCGCTACTACGCAGGCGGAAGCGTCGCGTGCCAACGAGCGGTTCCCATGCCAGCAAGAAAAGGGCGATGGCCAGCGGCCACTGGAAGCGCTCCAGCCAGATGCGCTGGCGCTGCACGCCGAGCTCTTCTTCCGGGATGGACTCGATGCCGGCTTCGTACACCTGCTCCATGCCGAAGCCACTGGCGCCGAGGCGGACGTAAAACCCATTGGTGATTTCTGCAATGTCGCTCAGGGTGGCTTCGTCGAGTTTGGTCGTTACAAGCTTACCCGAACTGTCGCGGAGAAATTCCCTTTGCCCGAAGCGGTTGTTGATCGGGATCAACTGCCCGTCCGGGGTGCCGACGCCAACGCTGTAGATGGTGACGCCGTTTTCGGCTGCAATGCGGGCTTGTTCCAGGGCGTTTTCCTCTAGGTCCTCACCATCGGTCATGAGGATAATAATCTTGTGGTTGCTGTTTTCCCGAAAGGCATTTTCAGCCTCTTGCAATGCGCGGGCGATGTCAGTCCCGCCGTGTTGGATGATGTCCGTATTGATCGCTTCGAGTGACAACTCGAATGCTCCATAATCCAGCGTGAGCGGACACTGCAGAAAGGCATTACCGGCAAAGGCCACCAGCCCGACGCGGTCCCCCTGAAGCTTGCGGGTAAAGTCCATGATGGCGTACTTGGCGCGCTCCATGCGGTTGGGCCGTATGTCCTCGGCCAGCATGCTCTTGGAGGTGTCGAGCACGAACAGCACATCGATACCGCGTGCGGTGGTATCGCGCCAGGTGTAGCCAAACTGCGGACGGGCCAGGGCTAGCAGGAGCAGGGTTAGCCCGAGGGCGATCAGGATATGCTTAAAACGGCGTCGGGTCGGGCTGTAGGAGCGCAGCAAACCGCCCAGGAGCCGGTCGGCGGCAAAGCTGGAGAGTTGCTTCCTGCGAGCCGCACCCGCCAGGTGAAAACCGCCCCACAGCACGAGCAGCACGACGGGTATGAGGTAGAGCCAGATGGGAGCGGCGAAATTCATGGGAGTCGTTTAAAGCGGGTGTTGCCGAGCAGTTGTTCCAGGGCGATCAGCCCGAGGCCGCAGAGGGCGGGCCAAAGAAAAAGTTCATCGTAGGTGGCGTAGTGTTTGAGCTTCACTTCGGTTTTTTCCTGCTTGTCAATTTCGTCGTAGATGCCGCGCAATTCATCCTGATTAGTGGCGCGGTAAAACTTGCCGCCCGTGATTTCAGCCACTTCGCTCAGGGTTTCCTCATCAATGCTACTTTGCGTATAGCGCACAATGATGTCACCGGCGCGGTTGCGCTCAAACTCGCGTGTATAGGGATTGAGTTGCGGCATGGGGACGTTGCCGCTTTTGCCTGCGGCAATGGTGTAGAATTTGATGTTAAAAGCCTTGGCTGCCTCGGCGGCGGCAACGGGGGGTATCTTACCCACGGTGTCCTCGCCATCGGTCAGCAAAATGACGATGCGGCTCTTGGCCTTGAGGTCACGCATGCGGTTGCTGGCCATACCAATGGCAGGGCCGATGGCGGTGGCGGACTCGTCAATGCGTCCGATGGAGAGGTCATCCACCAGTTTGAGTAGCCACTCGTGATTCAGGGTCAAGGGGCTGACGAGAAAGGGCTCCTTGGCGAAGGCGATAAGGCCGATCCGGTCGTTCGGGCGCTGCTGAATAAATTCGCTGATCGTTCGCTTGACGATATCGAGGCGCGTTACGAGGTCGTCCTTTTCGGCAAAGTCCATCGCCATCATAGAGCCCGATACATCCACGGCGAGCATGATGTCGATACCGCTTGATTCGACTTCGGCATGGCCCTTGCCCATCTGGGGGCGGGCCAGAGCGACGATCAATGCGGCCAGGGCAAGCAGGCGCAGAAAGTAGAGGAACGCGCCCGCACGGATGCGGGCCTTTCCGCTGACATGCTTGGCCAGTTCCACACTGGAGAACACCACCGCGGCCTGCTTCCCGCGCCGACCACGCAGCAAGGCCAGTACGGGCAACAGAGCCAGTAGCCAGAGCAGTTCGGGGTTATTGAATTGCAGTCCGGTGTTCATTGGGCGGTTTCAGGCAGGTTGGGCTTTCTGTCCTGTTCTTCGACAAAGGCTTTGGCGGTTGAGTAGAGCTGCTCGCGCTCATGCTGCCCAAAGGCGTGACGGGCGAACTTGGCCAGGTCGCAGAGCTTGAGGAACGCTTCCAGGGACTTCAGGGCTTCGCTCTCGATTTTTTGACTGGATTGCGCAGCCTGCAGAAACTCCTCCGTGGTTTGCTCGGGCGCGCGCAGACCCACGGCACGCTCCAGGTAACCGCGCAAGGCTTGCGAAACAGAAACGGCAAAGGCTTTGTTCGCTTCAGGGGATTCCTCTTCGAGTAATGCCCGCGCCTCGGCCAACTGGCGCATGGCCTGCTCTCGCGCAGAAACGGTAGCCGGACGCCGAAGCCTTTTATAAAGCACAACACACAGGGCGATCACGATAGCGGCAACCAGAACGCACAGGGGAGCGGCCCACTGCCAGTTCGCCTCCCAGAAGGAGTCTACAGCCAAGCCGCGTATGCCGCGCAACTCATCATCCTGGGCAAGCGCGACATGCTGACCCAGAGTCAGCATTGTCACGAAAATCTGGATACAGCGAAGGTTCATCGTCGGTGGCTTCGGGATGAGAAGTATTGGCGCAGGGCAGTGATGTAGGGCTCGGTCGTGCTGGCGGAGATGACCCCCACGCCTGACTGGCGCAAGCCGCGCTGCAGGCTGTCTATACGGCGAATGTTTTCATCTTTATAACGCTGGCGCAGTTGGGGGCTCGATGTGTCTATTTCCACGATTTCGCCCGTCTCGGCGTCTTCAAGGGTCAATACACCGACGTCGGGCAGTGCGGCCTCGCGCGGGTCAGATATGGCGATAGCGGTCAGGTCGTGCCGCTTGTTTGTCAGGGCGAGCTTGCGAAAGAGCGCGTCACCGTGCTTGTTCGTGGGGTCGGGCAGACGGCCATCCGGTCCTTGGAGAAAATCGCTGACCAGAAAGGCGACTGCGCGCCGCTTGAGCATGCGGTTCATCGTATCGAGCGCGTTGACGATATCCGTGCCGCTGTGCTGCGGTTCGAAAAAGAGGATTTCACGGATAACCCGCAGGACGTGTTGTCGCCCCTTTTTCGGGAGGATGACGGCCTCGACTTGATCGGTAAAGAGGATGAGCCCGACCTTGTCGTTGTTCTTCACGGCGGAAAAGGCGAGTACGCTGGCGATCTCGGCAGCGCGTTCGCGCTTGGACTCCTCCTGTGAGCCGAAGCCGCCGGAGGCGGAAAGGTCTACCAGCAGCATAAGGGTCAGCTCACGCTCTTCGCGAAATTTTTTGATGAACGGCTTGTCCATCTTCGCGGTGACGTTCCAGTCGATCGAACGCACGTCGTCGCCAGGGGCATACTCGCGCACCTCCTCAAAGTCCATGCCCTGGCCTTTAAATGTACTATGGTAGGCACCGGCCAGCGCATCCGTCACGAGCCGGTTCGTACGTATTTCGACCTGCCGGACTTTTTTCAGGATTTCGCGTGTCTTGTCTGCCTTGAGCATGAGTGGGAGTGATAATTCTGCGTTATGAATGGTGAATAATGAGCGGCCTAGCATCCGATGGCCAAGGGTTCGCCCCCCGCCAGCATTGCTCAGTGCTCATTACGCATCACTTGGCATTCACTTACGGAACCGGCACCGTCTCGAAAATGCGCGTGACCAAGTCTTCGCTGGTGAGGTCTTCGGCTTCGGCCTCATAGGTCGGGATGACGCGGTGGCGCAGCACGTCCATGCCGATGGTCTTGATGTCCTGCGGGGTGACGTAGCCGCGCCCCTGAAGGAAAGCCCAGGCTTTGGCGGCGAGCGTCAGGGCGATGGTCGCCCGCGGACTTCCGCCGAACTGGACAAAGTGGTCGATCTCGAGTCCGTACTGGCTGGGCGTGCGCGTGGCAAAGACGATGTCCACGATGTAGTCCTTGACCTTGTCATCGACGTAAATGCTGTCCACGACCTGACGGGCCTTGAGAATATCGTCGGGCGTGATGACGGGGGAAACGTCGATGTTGGGCGCAGTCGAGGCCATGCGGTCGAGGATGGTGCGCTCCTCCTCGCGTGAGGGATAGCCGACTTTCAGCTTGAGCATGAAGCGGTCGACCTGTGCCTCGGGAAGCGGGTAGGTGCCTTCCTGGTCGATGGGGTTCTCCGTGGCCAGGACGAGGAAAGGCTTGGGCAGGGGCCACGTCTCGTCGCCGAGGGTGACTTGTCGCTCCTGCATGGCTTCGAGCAGGGCAGACTGGACCTTGGCCGGGGCGCGGTTGATCTCGTCCGCCAGCACGAGGTTGGCAAAAACTGGGCCCTTTTTGGTGTAAAACTCTGCCGTCTGCGGGTTGTAGATCATCGTACCAATGATGTCAGCCGGAAGCAGGTCGGGCGTGAACTGCAGGCGGGAGAAGTCCGCATCGAGCGCCGTGGCCAGCGTGCGTACGGAGAGCGTTTTGGCCAGGCCGGGGACACCCTCCAGCAGGACGTGGCCGTTAGCCAGCAGGCCAACCAACAGCCGGTCAACGAGGTAGTCCTGCCCGATGATGACCTTGGCGATTTCTTCCCGCAGCCGGGGTACCCAGCTTGCGGCTTCTTTGACTTGTTCGTTTATTTCGGGAAGCGTCGCAGTCATAATATATGTGCTTGGTGTGGTAAAAAGTGATGACCGGAAATGGGCGAAGAGGTTTCGTCAAAATTGAGAAAAAATCATGAACCTCCGGCGTATAGTTGCTCTGAGGCAGTTGTTCTGGAAAATATTCCCAGTCACAAGGATAAAGCCTAAAACTAGCCTCTCTGCTCAGGGCCTTCGTAGCGCTGAATGGAAAACAGCGAGCCCGCCAGCCAGGTATCCGTCTTGCGCAAACGCAGGCTCATTTCGCGAGCGAGATTCATCAGGATGAGGGAGAAGACCTTGATGTCGGTATCGGAAATCGCATGCAAGTCCATACCGGACATAGACAGGACGGTAACGCGCTGCCGGGCCCGAACCGTGGCAGAGCGCGGCTGCATATCGACGAGTTCCATCTCACCAAACGTTTCGCCTGCGCCAAGGGTGGCAATGACCTGCTGGTCGACGGTTTCCTTGCCCAGCACCTTTTTGACAATGTCGACGTTGCCCTCGATGATGAGGTAGAGGCGGTTTCCGCTTTCGCCTTCACGCAGGATGACATCTCCGGCCTCATAGCGGGCCTCTTTCATGCGCTGGGTGAAGTGCTCCAGCATGGGGAGCTCGATGCCAGCGAAAAGTTTGTGGGACTGGAGGGCTTCAAGCCAATCCGGGGTAGGGTTCGAATCACTCATGCGGCAATAGTAATGACTACATGGGATAGCCCAGTCCGCACCGGGGGTCAAGCCAAGGCTTGGCGGTGGGGCGCGCGCCTAGACGTCGTAGTACATGACGTATTCCTGCGGATGGGGGCGCAGGCGCACCTCGTCGTACTCGTGCATTTTTAGCTTAATGTAGTTGTCGATAAAGCCCTTGGTAAAGACATCGCCCTTAAGGAGAAATTCGCGGTCAGCGTCGAGGGCTTCGAGGGAATTGCGTAAACTGTCCGGAACAAAGCTCAGGCCGGCGGCTTCCTCGGGCGGGAGCTCGTAGAGGTTTTTGTCGATGGGCTCGCCTGGGTCGATCTGGTTTTCGATGCCGTCGAGGCCCGCCATCATGAGCGCGGAAAAGGCGAGGTAGGGGTTGGCTGAGGGGTCAGGGCAGCGGAATTCCACCCGAATGGACTTCGGGTCGCTGCTGTACATGGGGATGCGGCAGATGGCCGAGCGGTTGCGGGCCGAGTAGGCGAGGGTGACGGGGGCTTCGTAGCCGGGCACCAGTCGCTTGTAGGAATTGTTGGTCGGATTACAGAATGCGCACAAGGCCGCAGCGTGCTTGAGTAGCCCGCCGATGTACCAGAGGCCTTCCTGCGAAAGATTGGCGTAGCCGTCGCCCGCCATAAGGGGCTTGCCCTTCTTCCAAAGCGACTGGTGGACGTGCATGCCCGAGCCGCTGTCGCCAAAGATGGGCTTGGGCATAAAGGTAGCGGTTTTACCGGCGCGGTAAGCGACGTTTTTGACCACGTACTTATACAGGCACATCTGGTCGCCCATCTTGAGCAGGGTGTCGTAGCGCAGATCGATCTCGGCCTGGCCGCCGGTGGCGACTTCGTGGTGCTGCGCTTCGACGTTGATCCCGAGTTCCTGCATCGTGAGCATCATCTCGTTGCGCAGGTCCATGTGCTTGTCCAGTGGCGGAGTGGGCAGGTGGCCCTCGCGGGGGCGTATCTTGTAACCCTGGTTGGGGAACTCTTCCTTGCCGGTGTTCCAGTGTCCCTCGGTGGAGTCAACCGCATAGAACATCTCGTTCATACCGGTGCCGTAGCGCACGTCATCAAAGATAAAGAACTCGGCCTCTGGGCCGAAATAGGCGGTGTCGGCGATACCGGTTGAGACGAGGTACTCCTGAGCCTTGCGGGCGACGCCGCGCGGGGACCGGGTGTAGGGCTCTTTGGTGATGGGGTCCTCGATGTCGCAGATCATGCTCAGGGTGGAGACCTCGACAAAGGGATCGATGATGGCGGTCTTTGGGTCGGGGACGACCAGCATGTCCGAGGCGGCCACGCCCTGCCAGCCACGGATGGACGAGCCGTCGAAGCCCAGCCCATGCTCAAAGAGCGACTCGCGCAGCTCGCTGAACGGGATGGAGAAATGCTGCCATGCGCCGTGAATGTCGCAAAACTTCAGATCTACGATTTTGACGTCTTTGGCCTTGGAGAGAGCGAGAACTTCTTTCGGTGTCATAACAAAGGGACTTCGGGTTGGACTCCGTTTTAGGTTTGCGGGCGTGATGAATTTCCCGTTACTGAGACTGCTTTACAAGCTTGAACCTGACCTAGTTTGGAAAATCACGCAAGATAGACTTAACCGTCTTGGGATTATGCTACTGCCGCTGCGTCATGCCTAAAAGAAAGAATAAAAGAAGCTTCCATATGAGCATCTCCCTGATTGGGGAGATCACCCTGAGCAATGTGCTCGATTGGATGGTGACCTGGCTACTGTCATGCATCCTGGCCTTGAATATTGTACAAATGGGCGGCGTACGGGCGGAAACGCAGCTCATCAGCACTTGGCTGGTCGCTCTGCTGTTGGTATTGCATGGGTTGTGGGCGATCGCTACGCCGGAGCGCAAAGGCTTTGCACTGAGGACAAGGGCCTTGTGGTTTGTCCCTTTTCTGGCCTACGGGCTATTGCAATGGCTGGTGCTCAGCCCCACGCCCTGGGCCGCAAGAATGGAGCTGATCGTGCTGTTGCAGGCATTTATACTCTTTTGGATTGCGCTGAATAACATGCGCACCCGGCAGCAAGTCTGGTTCCTTTTTGGTTTCATCTGTGTCGTGGTTAGTTTGACCACCCTGATTGCCTTCAATCAGGTACTGCGGCGTCCGGACTGGCTGCCCAAGTTGATTAACCCGCTTGACGCTTCATCTTTCCGCCTGAAAGTTGATCCGACCCTGGCGGGGAAGGGGGTCGGCAGCATGGGGACGCCTGCGAACTTTGCTGGCCTGATGTTGCTGGTGATTGGGCCACTGGCGGTCTCCGCTTTCAGCAAGCGCTTCTCTGTCGTTATCAGAATTCTGTGTGCGATACTCCTGGGGCTGTGCATCGCAGGTATAACCCTCACGCAAAGCCTCTACGCCTCTCTCGCCCTAACCGTAGTGCTGCTCGTCTCGCCCTTTGTCTTGACCATCAAGCCGCGTCTGCGGACCCTCGGGGTGTTTCTGGCTGTTTTGGCGGCGATCATTGTCGTGGGTGCAAATTACATCACCCGGGATGATTTTGGTCAAACAGTGGACACCTTGCTCTCGGGAAAAATGATAGACAAGCGGCCTGTAATATGGAAAGCCGCGCTGAGCAATACCCTGCAGCACCCGATCATGGGGCAGGGGATGGCGAGCTTTCAGGAGACTTTCGAATCCATCCGGCCTGAGGGCTTCAATCTCGAACCCAAGTACGTGCACTCGGAGTATTTGCAGTTCCTGTCCGACTTCGGGTTGCTGGGCCTGATTGTACTCGGATTTCCGGCTGCTTATGCTGTGCTCAGTTGCTTTAAAGCCTGGCGCAGCCAACAACAGTATGTGCTTCTGGAGCATCCCAAGCGCATGAAAATGACCCCAACGAAGCGCATGTTTCTGGCTGGCGTGCTGTTGGCCTTCCTGGGGCTGGGGATCAATGCGGCTTTTGAATACAACCTGCACGTTCCGGCGCTGCTGTACATTGCAGCTGTCTTCCTTGGAATCGGGCTAAAGTGCCTGCCGGCTCAGTACCTGCCACTGCACCGTAGCAAATTAAGCTGCATCCTGCTGCTCGCTACGTGTGGGGTCGCCGGCATCGCGCTGATTGTCTTCTCCCAAGGGCCACTTGCCGCGCAGGTTTACCTGAGCGAAGGGGAGCGTCGCCTGGCCGCCCAGGTGGACGCCATCAACAACCGCACCGGTCTCGAACTGGAGAGCCTGGAGGACACGGTCACAATTTTGGATTTTGCCCTGGAGCACCAGCAGAACAACCCCGCTATATGGTTGGCCATGGCGCAGGCGCATCTCGATTTTCATTACATCACGCCCTCGCAGGACAAGGCCCACGGCAAAGCAGCAGCCGAGTATGCCGACAAGGCGATTGCTTTATACGAGAATGACCCGCAGGCCTGGATCACTCTCGGCACGGCGGACTGGCTGCAGCAGGACTTCGATGCTTGCGGCAAAGCTTATTACCGTGCCACGGAAATCGCACCGAACAACGCCCAGGCCTGGTACTACCTGGCGGCCTACCTCAACCTGAGTCAGCACACCCATGAAGAGGCCAGAGCGGCAATCGTACGTTCACTAAGCCTTGATCCAGACAGTGAGCAGGCCCAGGCCCTCAAAACCAAAATCGATATCCCTCGCTAAGCCATGAAAGCCCTCAAAGCCTTTGTTCCCTGCATCGTCCTCGCCCTTACCCCTTCGCTGTTGGTGGCGGACGAGCAGCCTGCGACCAAACAGGAGCCCGCACCTGCTGCCCAAGCCAAGACTGCGGAAACTGGCGAGGCCAAGCCCCGTCAGCGCACGGTCATCGCGCCCAAGTATTACCAGCCGCCACCCATGCCGCTGCCGCGCTACCCGCGCTTCACGGCCGATCAGGGCGTCGGCATGACCATGTACTACTACCGTGAGGAATTGACCTCTACGGAGGAATAGTCTTTTTTACACCGATGGCCAAAAAGCACGCCAGCCAGCTCAAGCTCATCCTCGTGATGATGCCTGTCATGCTTTTCTGGATACTGGTCATCCGCTGGGATGCGTTAAACTTCCTGCACAAACCGCTGGAGAACATGGCCATGAACTGGCGCTTTCAGGTGCGCGGAGAGCTCGAAACTCCCGACGTCAAACTGGTCTACGCCAACGTTGACAGCCCGACGTCCGACCTGTGGGGCGAACGCCCGTACCCCCGCGCCTACTACGGCAAACTGGCAGAGATCCTCTTCGACTACGGACACGCCAAGGCGGTCGGCTTCGACTTCGTTTTTTCCAGGCAAATCCACTCGGATATGGTGCCCTGGAATCAGGTGCGTGCGCATGACGAGGAGTTGGCCGAGACCATACGTAACTACCCCAACATCGTGCTGGGCACATTCTACAGTGGCAGCCTCATGCCGCTCACGATGGAGGAGCGAAAGATCGACCGCAACGTGCAGGCCATCGATGAAAAAACGCGGGTGCTGCCCTACCTGCGCAATGCGGCGAATGTACAACCTGACGCCAGCTTTCCGGAAATGCCGACATACCCGCTTGTCCCAGGTGTCGGCGGGGGGAACCTCGGCCTCATCGACATGGACGTGGAGAAAAACGCGGGCCACGTCCAGCGCTGGGTGCCCATGTTTTCCCACAGCAAAGGCCCCTATGAAACGATCAACTTTCTCGATGGCCTGACTTACGCACTGAACCTGAGCAAGGAGGAATTGCCCGATTACGTGGTCGAGGTGGACTCTGGCATCACGGTATTCGATCGCGACTACAATCAACTGGGACTGTTGCCCTTCGAGACGGAGCGCACCTTTTACACCATGGCACTGGAGCTCGCCCTGATGGAGCACGGCCTTAGCGATGAAAACGTGGTCATCGAGGAGGATGCGCTGCTGGTCAACGACAATGACGGCAACACCGTAATCGAAGTCCCCCTGACGGATGGGCAAGTCGTGGAGACGAACTGGTTCTCGCATTGGGGGAATCCGGACATCAACACGCACACCAGCGTGAAGCTGATCTTCGAGCACGCCAACAACCTCGAAAACGGCAGCCCGGAGCTCCAGGCGGACGCAGTGAGGTTCTTTGAGCACTTCCGTGATGCAGTTGTCCTTGTCGGGCCGACTGACCCGCTCCTGCAAGACCTTGCGCCTTCGCCGTTTGACTCGCACCCCGTACCCAAAGTAGGCGTCCACGGAAACCTGTACAAGACGCTCATGACGGGCTTGTACATTACGCGGCTTCCCCAGGGCTCCAGTTTGTTTTTCCTCATCGGGCTCACGCTGCTCGTGGCCTTCCTCGGCACCTATACGGGGCGCTACAGCTCCGCGGCCAAGGCCGCCAGCTTTATCATCCTGCTGGCCTACATCGCTGCTGTCTTCATCGCCTTCAGCACCTATCACCTGGTTATACCGCTGATCGCGCCAGTCATGTGCGCGGTGACGACGACCACGGCCGGAGCGGTTTATCAGCTCTTTGTCGAGGAGCGCCAGAAGGGGCGCATCAAGGGCATGTTCGGGACCTACATTTCGCCGGAGTTAGTCGACCAGATGGTGGAGTCGGGCAACGAGCCTCAGCTCGGCGGCGTGGAAGAGCACATCACGGCCTTCTTTAGTGATATTCAGAGCTTTTCCAGCTTTTCCGAACTGCTTGAACCAAAGCAACTGGTCGAGCTGATGAATGAGTACCTCACCTCCATGACGGACATCCTGCAGGAGGAGGGCGGCACGCTGGACAAGTACATCGGCGATGCGATGGTGGCGATGTATAATGCGCCGATCCCTATCGAGCACCATGCCTACAAGGCTTGCCGAGCGGCAGCACTCATCCAGAAACGCCAGGCTGAGCTGCGTAAAAAGTGGGCAGATGAGGGCGACAAATGGCCTTCTATCGTGCCTAAGATGCGTACCCGCATCGGCCTGAATACCGGTTCGGCTATTGTGGGAAACATGGGGTCGCTGACCCGCTTTAACTACACCATGATGGGGGACACGGTCAACCTGGCTGCCCGTTGTGAGAGTGGGGCAAAGTCCGTCGGTGTCTTTACGCTGGTCACAGAACAGACGCGCAACGAGGCCGTGGCCTCGGGCTCCGACCTCGTCTTCCGCTACGTGGACAAGTGGCAGGTCAAGGGACGCAGCAAGCCGGCCAACATGTATGAGCTGCTCGGGTTTCGGGACGAGCTCGATGCCAATGCCATCGATGCGGTGCGCATCTACGAGCGTGGCCTGAGCAAGTACTTCGAGCGCGATTTCTCCGGCGCGATAGAAGAATTTGAAAAGGCGGCCAAACTGGAGCTTTTTCAGCCGGATGAGGAACTGGGCATCAAACTTAACCCGAGCCTCATTATGATCCAACGCTGCCAGCACATGCAGGAGTTCCCCCCGCCGGAAGGCTGGGACGGCGTCTACGTCATGCAGACCAAATAAGCGGATCGCGCCTCAACGATAGCGCCTGCGAGCAAATCCCCTTAGCGGCGGAAGTAGTCGGGCTCGTTGCCGGGCTTCCACTTGATGTTACAGCCAACGGAAGGCTTCTGCACATCGTCGGGAATTTCCTCGCCGTCGAGAACAGCGTCCAGCGCGGTGCGCAGGTCAGCGCCGGTGACGGTGGCGCCGTTGCCCGGTCGGGCGTCGTCAAACTGCCCGCGATAGGCCAGGCGACGTTCATGGTCGAATACGTAAAAGTCCGGTGTGCACGAGGCACGGTATGCCTTGGCCACTTCCTGAGTCTCATCGAGGCAGTAGGGGAAAGAGTACTGCTGGTCGGCGACTTCGCGCACCATGTTCTCCATGCTGTCGTCGGGGTAGTTGTCCGTGTCATTGCTGTTAATAGCGACAAAGACAACGCCGCGATCCTGGTATTCTCCGGCCATGTGGGCGATCTCGCGGCGGAGCATCTTCACGTAGGGGCAGTGGTTGCAGATAAACATGACCACATAGGCCTTGGCCCCGTCGAAGCCCTCCAGCGATGTCATTCCCCCGTTGGTATCGGGGAGTTGAAACGAGGGGGCGGTTGTGCCCAGTGCGAGCATGGTGGAGTTAACAGCGACCATGGCGGCAGACTATGGGTGCCGGGGGAAATTCTGCAATGAAAATCCCGCACAGGCTGGTTTTGCAATGTGTCCGCTTAGGGTTTGCCAGTGGCTTGTGAGCTGTTCTATTCTACGCGCTTTTTTGGAACGTCATGATCGATATCAAGCAGCTACGCGAAAACCCCGAAGCCCTCAAGCAAGCCATTGCGCGCAAGAAGTTCGCCGTGGAGTGGGACGAGATTTTCCGCCTCGATGACGAGCGCCGTCAGGCCATCACCCAGGCCGAAGCCAAGCGCGCCGAGCAGAAGGCTGCCAGCAAGGAAGTCGGCCAGACCAAGGACAAGTCCACGCCCGAGTTTCAGCAAAAGCTCGCCGCGATGAAGGCCCTGTCCGAGGAGGTCAAAGCCCTCGAAGCCTCCGCTGCGGAAGTCGATAGCAAGTGGAAGGAACTCGTCCTGTCCGTACCCAACTTGCCTGATGCCAGCGTACCCAGCGGCAACACCGAAGACGACAACGTCGTGGCGGCCGAGTGGGGCGACCTGGGCACCATTTCACAGCACGCGATCCCGCACTGGGACATCCCATGGTTTGCCAAGGCGATTGATTTCGAGCGCGGCGTGAAGGCCACCGGGGCAGGCTTTCCTTTTTACGTGGGTGACATGGCCCGCGCTGTGCGCGGCCTGATCGCTTTCTTTCTGGAAGAAGCACGCCTGGCGGGCTACGAGGAAGTCCTTGCGCCGCTGATGGTCAACGCCGCCAGCGCGACCGCCACCGGTCAGTTGCCCGACAAGGAAGGGCAGATGTACCACATGCCGAACGAGGATTTTTACATGATTCCCACGGCTGAGGTTCCGGTGACGAATTTCTTCCGCGACGAGACCTTTGACGAGGCGGAACTGCCCGTTTACCGCTGTGGCTATACGCCCTGTTTCCGCCGTGAGGCCGGGAGCTGGGGCAAGCACGTGCGTGGCCTGAACCGTCTCCACCAGTTTGACAAGGTCGAGCTGGTCAAGTGGGTTCACCCCGAGAAGAGCTTCGACGAACTGGAAAAGCTGCGCGGCAATGCCGAAACGCTCCTGCAAAAGCTTGAGCTCCCATACCGTGTGCTGCTCATGTGCGCGGGCGACATCGGCTTTCCGCACGCCAAGCAGTACGACCTCGAAGTCTTCGCCGGTGGCCAGCAGCGCTGGCTGGAGGTGTCCAGTTGCTCGAACTTTACCGACTTCCAGGCCCGGCGCGCTGGCATCCGCTACCGCCCGCAGGGTGGTGGCAAAGCCGAAGTGGTCCACACGCTCAATGGCTCTGGTCTGGCCGTGCCACGCGTCCTCGCCGCGCTGTTGGAGAACAACCTCCAGGAGGACGGTTCGGTCAAGCTACCCGCTGCCCTGCACAGCTACACGGGCCTGACTGAGCTCAAACCCGTTAAGTAGGGGATTGCCAGGCAAGGAATTTGCTGGAACGTATGCCCTATGTTCCCGTGGCATGCGAAATCACTTGAGCTGAGCGAGGCTCTGGAGAAGGCCCGCATTAGTTGGCCTGCGATTTCGCGTGTGGAAAACCTCGGCGTGGCTTGCTCCGGCGGGGCGGATTCACTTTGCCTGTTGCTACTGGTCTACGCCCGCACACGCGAGACGGGGACACCGCTCAGTGTCCTGCATTTGAACCACGGGCAACGTGGAGATGCCGCGGAGGCTGACGCCGCCTTTGTAGCCGACATTGCCTCTACGCTGGGACTGGAGTTTGTTTACGACACCCTGACGGAAGCACCCGCTAAGGCCTCTGAAGCCTGGCTGCGGGAAAAACGCCTGGCCTTTTATCACCAATCGGGATTGGGTCATATCTTTCTCGGCCACCACGCTAACGATGTCGCCGAAACCATGCTCATGCGCCTGACGCGGGGCAGCGGCACGGCCGGGCTCTGTGCGCCACGCCCGCAGCAGCGCCTTGGTGAGTCGCTTGTGCTCCACCGCCCATTGCTGAGCCTGGGCAGGGAGGAGATTGAGCAGGCGTTGCGCGACTGCGGGGTACCGTGGCGGGAGGATGCCAGCAATGGCTCCGAGGCCTACTTCCGCAATCGCATGCGGGCAAACGTGGTGCCGAACCTCCTCGAATCCGCCCCCGGTAACGCCC
This sequence comes from Verrucomicrobiia bacterium, assembly GCA_030425485.1. Lineage (GTDB taxonomy): Bacteria > Verrucomicrobiota > Verrucomicrobiia > Opitutales > Cerasicoccaceae > Ruficoccus. The sequence goes on along the minus strand of JAUIAM010000022.1, from coordinate 21,704 downwards.
TGGCCGGATTCTCGCGTGCCCGACAATTATTGGAGGAGGACGAAACCGCGCTCGACGTCTGGCTGAGCCGCTTCGGGTTGCATTACGACTCGGGCGAGGTCTTCGACTGCCGCCCGTTGCAGGATTTCCCCATCGCGCTCTGGCGACGTGCCCTACAGCGCTGGCTGCTAGTGCAAAATCACGATGAGCACCTCAGTGCCGCGGCAGTGGACAAGCTCCTGCACGAGGCGCACCGGGGGCACGAAGTCCAGGTCAGCGCGGGCGAGAAGCGCGAAATCGCCTTTCGCGGTGGCTTTTTTTATCAGCAGGAGACGCTGCCTTCCGTTCGCTGGGAGACGACTCAGCTCGAGCCCGGGAGTGAGCTGGAGCTGCCCGGCGGGCGTACCTTGATGGTGGACGTAGTTAAGCTTGATGCGCTCATTAGGAATAAGATCTGCGCCGGGGGCTTCTCACATACCCGCTGTGTTTACCTGGACATGGCGGCAATCACGCTCCCGCTGACGATTCGCCACTGGGAGGAGGGCGACCGGTACCGTCCGCTCGGATCCCCCGGCACGCGCAAGCTCCAGGACTGCTTTACCGATGTTAAAATCCCCCCCGTGGAACGAAGATCGCGCCCGGTTGTCCAGTCAGGTAACGGTGACATCCTCTGGTGCCCCGGCCTTCTGCCCGCGGATGCAGCCAAAATCGGCCTGGATACACCGCAGGCTCTTCGGTTGACTTACCGCCGACACTAGCCGATAATGAACAGCTTTGTTTAATGAGTGATAATCAAAACAGTAATAACGGTGGGCCGCAAAAGCCGCCGTCGCCCCAAGGATTTCAACCCAAGGTCTACCTGATTTGGCTGGCGGTTGTATTTTCTATTATCGTGTTATTCATGCTCTATCCGGGCGAGCACACCGGTGCTACGCGACTGGAGATCACTCAAGTCTTGAGTAAGGCAGAGCAGGGGGAACTGAAGACCCTCAGCATCAAGTCCGACCCCAGTGGGGGCAATGAGTGGTACAACCTCTGGGGCGAAATGAAGAACCCGGACTTGGCCGCAGCTGCGGGCACCGCGCTCAAGCCGACCACCGAAGGCGCGAAGGCTGACAGCAAGGAGGCAACCAAGCCGTCTCCTACCGCTGCCGCGGCCCAGACAAAGAAACTTTCCGAATACGTGCCCTTTACCGCGCAGGGGCGTTTGACCGAGGAGCGCTACAACCAACTGACCGCCCCCAACGTCAGTTACGAGATTGTCGAAAAGCCGGCCAGCACCGTCCTGACGGATATCCTCGTCAGCCTGCTGCCGTTCCTCCTCATCATCGGCCTGCTCTACATCCTGTTTGTTCGCCAGCTGCGCATGGCAGGCAAGGGCGCCATGAGTTTTGGCAAGAGCCGCGCCAAGCTGCTCACTCGCGAAAAGGACCGTATCGTCTTTAAAGACGTGGCCGGTTGCGACGAAGCGAAGGAAGAAGTGGCCGAAATTGTCGATTTTCTCAAGGACCCGAAGAAGTTTCAGAAAATCGGTGGTCGCGTTCCCAAGGGCGTCCTCATGGTGGGGCCTCCCGGGACGGGTAAGACCCTGCTGGCCAAGGCCGTAGCAGGGGAGGCCGATGTGCCCTTTTTCAGCATCAGCGGTTCGGACTTCGTCGAAATGTTCGTCGGCGTGGGTGCGGCCCGTGTGCGTGACATGTTCGAGCAAGGCCGCAAGAATGCTCCCTGCCTCATGTTTATCGACGAAATCGACGCCGTTGGCCGCCAGCGTGGCGCAGGTCTCGGTGGTGGCAACGACGAACGCGAACAGACCCTGAACTCGCTCCTCGTCGAGATGGATGGCTTTGACGGCCACGAAGGGGTCATCATCATCGCGGCGACCAACCGCCCCGACGTGCTCGACGGCGCACTCCTGCGTCCGGGTCGCTTCGACCGCCAGGTCATCATCGACTTACCGGACTTGAAGGGCCGCGAAGAGATTTTAAAAGTCCACGCCAAGAAGATCAAGATGGGGGCCGACATCGACTTGGAGCGTGTTGCGCGCAGCGCGGCCGGTTTCTCCGGTGCCGATCTGGCCAACCTGCTCAACGAAGCCGCCCTCGTAGCCGCGCGTTACAACAAGTCCGAAGTCCAGATGGCCGACATCGAAGAGGCCCGTGACAAGATCGCCTACGGGCGTGAGCGCCGCAAGCTCATGGACGAGGAGGACAAGCGCGCAACGGCCTTCCACGAGGCAGGTCACGCCCTGGTGCAGGCCCTGCTCAAGGACCGCAAGCGCGAGCTGCACAAGGTCACCATCCTGCCACGCGGGCGCGCGCTGGGCATGGCTATGACCACCCCGACAAAGGAAATTTTTGGTTACTCCAAACAGGAGCTGCTCAACGTCATTTGCATGGCGATGGCAGGCCGCATCGGTGAGGAAATCGAGACGGGTGACTTCTCCAACGGTGCTTCCAGCGACATCAAGCAGGCGACCAACATCGCCCGCCAGATGGTTTGCGACTGGGGTATGAGCGAACTCGGCCCCGTGGCGCTTGGTGAAAATCAGGAGCACATCTTCCTGGCCAAGGAGATCACGCGCAACCAGAACTACAGCGAGGAAACCGCCAAGATGATCGACCGGGAAATCCGCCGCATCATCGACGAGCAGTACCAGCGCGCCTACGAAATGATTAAGCAGTACAAAAAAGAGCTGGAAATTCTGGCCGCTGCGCTGCTTGAGCACGAAACCGTCGAAGGTAAGCACGTAAACGAGATTCTCGAGTTCGGTGAAATCCGTTCGCCCGTCATCAGCAATACCCAGAGCGTTACTGAGGACAAGGACGACTCCTCCGAGAAGAAGCCTGCCTCCGACAAGGACAAGGGCGAGGAACTCGGCCCGGATGCCTCACCAGCGGGCATGCCCGCCTAGGTTTTCTGCGCAAGGTAGGCAAGGCGTGCTCCGTTGGTAAAAAAATGCCTCCGGGGTTGTCAGGTTTTGGGGGAGATGTAGTCTAATACATCCTCACCTATAAATCTGTTCGTTATGCCCAGTCTGTACTCTGCCGACACGCCGACCTTTGCCACGCCGCTTACGCCCGACCTCGTCCACGGCGATCCCGAGGCCAAGCGCGAAGAAATACGCCAGTATTTCCACCAGACCTTTGACGCCTACGAAACGCTCTTTGAGACGCTGGCCAAGCCCGAGGCTTACACCACGCGCGCCGACCCGCTACGTCACCCCCTGATTTTTTACTACGGCCACACGGCGGTCTTCTTCATCAACAAGCTCGTGCTGGGCAAAATCCTGCCTCAGCGCCTGGACGCACACTTGGAGTCGCTTTGCGCTGTCGGGGTCGATGAGATGAGCTGGGACGACCTCAACGAGGCCCACTACGCCTGGCCCAAGCCGGAGGAGGTCAAGGCTTACCGTGACCGCGCCCGGGCCGCGATTGATCAACTCATCACCGATTTGCCGATCGCTTTGCCCATTAGCTGGGACAGCCCGTTCTGGATCATCATGATGGGAATCGAGCACGAGCGCATCCACCTGGAAACCTCGTCCGTGCTCATCCGCCAGCTCCCGCTCGATAGGGTGCAGCCGCACCCGGCCTGGAGTGTGTCCGACGACCGCAGCGAGGAGCCGCCCGCAAACGCCCTACTCGATGTCCCTGCCGGGACCGTTGTTCAGGGGAAGCAAAAGGGCAGCCGATTTTACGGTTGGGACAATGAGTTTGGTCACCACGAAAGCGATGTCAGCGCATTCAAGGCCTCCCAATACCTCGTCAGCAACGGCGAGTTTAAGGCTTTTGTCGACGATGGTGGCTACCAGAATGAAGCCTTCTGGACAGAGGAGGGGTGGAACTGGGCCTCCTACGATGGGCACGGCATGCCACGCTTTTGGCGTAAATCCGACGATGGCAGCTACCGGCTCCGCTGTATGCTGGAGGAGATCGACATGCCCTGGGCCTGGCCCGTGGAGGTTAATTACCTCGAAGCAAAAGCTTTTTGCAACTGGAAGGCGGCCAAGACAGGCAAGCCGATTCGCCTGCCCTCCGAGGAGGAATGGTACCGCCTTTGGGACCACTCCGGGACGCCGGACGTAGAAGACTGGCAACGCGCCCCGGGCAACCTCAACCTCGAAGTCGCTTCGTCCTCCGTTCCTGTGAATCGCCACGCCTTCGGGCAGGGTTTTTACGATGTCATGGGCAACGTCTGGCAACACACCGAGACACCCATCGCAGGCTTTCAGGGCTTCGAGGTCCATCCGCTCTACGATGACTTTTCCACGCCCACGTTTGACACCAAGCACAACCTTATCAAGGGCGGCTCCTGGATTTCTACCGGTAACGAGGCCATCCGCAATTCGCGCTACGCCTTCCGCCGCCACTTTTACCAGCATGCGGGCTTCCGCTATATCGAGTCCGAGGCGGAGATCGTTATCCCGGATGACCGCTACGAGACGGACCCGGATGTGGTGCCGCACTGTGAACTGCACTATGGCCCTGACGCGCTCGGCATGGAGAACTATGCCGAAAAGCTGGCCCAGGTTTGCCTCGATGCCATGCATGACCGCAAGCGCGGACGCGCCATGGAGCTTGGCTGCAAGGTCGGACGCACGACTTTCGAGCTCGCCGTTGGCTTCGACTACGTTCTTGGGCTCGACCCGACGGCGCGCACGATTCGCATCGGCGTGGAGATGACTGACAAGGGCTACACCCAGTGGGAGATTCCCCGCGAAGGCGAGCTGGTGGATTTCCGCCAGTGCCACTTGAAGAACCTCGGCCTGGATGCCTCACGCGGCAAGGTCGAGTTTATGCAGGCCGACCTTTCCAACATGAAGGACCTCTACAAGGGGTTTGATCTGATCGTGGTCAACAACCTGCTCGAGCGCACCTATGATCCGGCCAAATTCCTGGCCAAAGTCCACGAGCGTCTGAATGACGGTGGTCTGCTGGTCATCGCCTGCACCAACGAATGGCGCGAGGACATCACGGCCAAGGCCAATTGGATCGGCGGGCATAAGGACGCCACAGGCGAGAACGTCATCACGCTGGATGGGTTGGGGCAGCACCTCAGCGCGTTTAAGCAAGTCCGTGAGCCGCTCGATCTGCCCTTTGCCCTGCGCCGACAGGGACGCGCTTTCGATGCCTACGTCTCACAGGTCAGCTTCTGGGAAAAACAGGGCTAATTACCCTCAGCCAGCCGAACAACTCAGCAGCTGCTTTTCCGTGAGGATGGCATCGACCGCGATGTCGTGCGGCTCGCTGGGCAGCGTCGTGTTGACCTGCCAGTCGTGGGCCAGCCCCAGCTTATAGCCCCTAGCTGTGACCAAAAATCGATCGTAGTACCCACGGCCAAAGCCGATGCGGTGTCCCGCCCGGTCAAAGGCCAGCCCGGGCACGAGTATCAGGTCCGGCCTGGGAGAGTAGACTTGCTCGGCCTCGTCGGGGTTGGGTTCGAGAATCCCCAACGGTCCCGCTTCGAGATCCTCCCAGCGCTTGATGTGGTGCCAGGCCAGGCCCATGCCTTCGATGCGGGGCGCGAGCAGGATTTTCTCGGACAGGGCAGTGCGTATGAGCGCGTGCGTAGCAACCTCTTTGCCAAAAGAAAGGTACACGCAGACCGTTTCCGCAGTCTGCCACTGGGGGAGGGCAACGATTTGCTCGGTGATGATTTGACTGCCTGCCCTGACCTCATCGTAGGTCATGGCATTGCGCCGATTTACGCTGTTTTGTCTGAGCTGGGCTTTCGGGGTAGGCACGGTACGCTTTAATGTTTGTCTTGGCGGATAGATACGATTTGCTCAGATGTTTATGACTGAAGAAGCGATCAAGTCAAACATCCGCACGGTTCGCGACTGGCCCAAGGCCGGGATCAATTTCCGTGATGTGACCACACTTTTTGAAAACCCGGACTGCTACCACAGCGTTATCAAGCAATTGGCAGAGTGGGCCAAGTCGCGCGAATACGACAGCATTGCCGGCATCGACGCCCGGGGATTCATCCTCTCTGGAGCGCTGGCCTACGAGCTCAAACTTCCGCTCGTACTGGTGCGCAAGAAAGGCAAGCTCCCGTACTCCACAATTTTCGAGGATTATGAGCTGGAGTACGGCACTGCGACGGTGGAAACGCACGAGACGGAGCTGATCCGTGACCATAAAGTCCTCGTTGTGGACGACCTGCTGGCCACGGGCGGCACGGCCCTTGCCGCGATTCGTCTCATGCGCAGGCTGGGGGCGAGCGGCGTGGATTTTGCCGCCATCATCGATCTGGTCGAGCTCCCCGGTCGGCAAGTGCTCAAGAACGCCGGAGTGGAAGCTTTTACGGTTTGCGGATTTAACGAAACGGAATGACGGCAATAGGCAAAACCATCGGCAGCTTCTTTTGGCTGGATCTGGAAATGACCGGGCTCAACCCGATCGACGACCGCATTCTCGAGTCTGCCTACATTATCACCGACAAGACCTTGCGGGAGATCACCATGGGCGACACGGCAGTCTACCAGACGCCGGAGGTGCTCGCGGGGATGAATGACTGGTGCCAGAAGACACACCGCGAAAGCGGACTCGTGGACCGCGTCCCGGGGGGCATCTCTGAGGCCGCGCTCGATGAGGCGCTCCTGGAGGTCGTCAACCTGCACTTTGGCGAAGAGCCTGTCATCCTGGCGGGTAATTCGATCGGGCAGGACCGCAAGTTTGTGGACAAGTACTTGCCCAAGTTTGCCGCGCGCCTGCACTATCGCATGCTCGACGTCAGCAGCTTCAAGGTCGTGTACCAAACCTGCTACACGCAGCGCTTCGAAAAGCAAAATACCCACCGCGCGCTGGACGACATCCGCGAATCTATCGCCGAGTTGCGCCACTACATGAGCTTCATCCGGCTCTAAGCAGCACCTCAGGAGACCGCCTGTTCACTGAGCTCGCTCGCGGGAGTAAGCGCTGCCAGTCTGAGCAGGTCGTGCGGTTTTTCCACCACCCAGTGCGGGGATTGCACGCGCAGGGCCTTGGCCGTGCTCAGCCCCCAGAGGACTGCAGCCCCGCGCACGCCGGCCTTGCGGGAGGCTTTCATGTCCCGTGACTCGTCGCCGACGTAGATCATGTCCCGGGCCGATACAGAGTAGGTGCGCATGATGGCCTTCAGCCCCTTGGCCTTGCCGGAGTACTTGGACACCGAGCTGATGAAATCAAAGCAGTCCAGTCGATGGATGGCCAGAAAGTCCTCGACGTTCGCCTTCGAGTTTGTGGTCAGGATGCCGAGTGTCTCGTACTGCGTGCGCAGTTGCGAAATGACCGGTATCATACCGGCGATCGGACGGACTTCGTGGATGCGCTCGGCCAGCCGCCGTTTTCCCTCATTGGCAAAGAACGGTATCTTTGCCTTGGATATACCGGAGAAGCGGATCAACTCGGGCAGCGTCATCTCCCGCACGGCGGGCAGATCGCTTTCGAGCAGTTTTCGACAGCCATAGGCGAGGTGGAGGTCGTTGTAGATCTCCATGCCTATGCGCAGCGTGTCTGCGATTGTTCCATCGAAATCAAACACGAGACAGGATGCTTCTTGCGATTGGTCGGGCACCCAGCTACCTTAGTCGCCAGCATGACAGGGGAAACAAAAAAAGCCGCCTTCTGTCCAAGATAGTTTATGCAGAAAAAACACGTTTCCCCGCGTGCTCCTAGCCTCGTTTTTCTGCCATTACCGCCAAATCCACAAGCATGTCAGAGCCACCCGAAGCTGCGAAGCCCCTTTGCCCCGAGGCCGTGGCCTTTCTCGATCAGTTGCGGGAGCAGAAGCGTTATTCGGCCTATACGGAGCGCAACTACACCCAGGCCCTGCGACGCTTTAGCGCCTGGCTAAAACAACAGCCGGGCGGCCCAGATATCTTCAACGTCGAGCCGCGACACACCCGCTACTACCTGCGCGACTTGAGTGGCGAATTCCAGCGGCGCACGGTCCACAACCACCTCTCGGCCCTGCGCTCGTTTTATCGCTACCTGCTCAAGCAGGGAAGGGTGCCCAGTAATCCCTTTCTCGGGCTAAACGCCCCCAAGCTGGAGAAATCCCTACCCAAGTTTCTCACCGAGAAGCAAATCGCGCTCCTGCTGGCTGGGCCGACCCGACTTCTCGAAAACGAGACGATTACGCGGTTTACCGCACTGCGCGACCGTCTGGTCATGGAGCTGCTCTACGGTGGCGGTTTTCGCGTCAGTGAGCTTTCCGGGCTGAATTATGGCCAGATAGACGAGGCATCTGGCGTCGCCCGCATCGTGGGTAAGGGGAAAAAGGAGCGCCTTTGCCCCACTGGAAAGGTCGCGCTGGCCTGTATGCGGGCTTTTAGGGAGCAGTTCAGGCCCAGCAGTGGCCCTGGCGATCCCGTACTTATCACTGACCAGGGACATCGGTTTTCCGTGCGTCGTATCCAGTTGTTGCTCAAGCGCTACCTCGATTTGGCCGGGCTCCCGCACGACCTCACACCGCACAAGATTCGCCACAGTTACGCCACACATCTGCTGGATAATGGGGCTGATTTACGGCTGGTCCAGGAGCTCCTTGGCCACGCAAGCCTCTCCACCACACAGATTTACACGCATGTTAGCGTGGCTCGACTCAAGGAAGCACATAAGCTCGCTCACCCCCGGGCGTAATATGTTCTAATTTTTTCATATATACTTTGAAAAAAACCGATAGTGTGATTCTATTATCTTATGCTCGCTGATTACCCTCTGAATAAGTCGCTGGCCAAGGTCATTATAGCGGCGGGTTGGGCAGATGGAAAGCTACAGCCAGAAGAGGCGGACTGCCTCAAGGACCTCATTTTTCAATTACCCGATTTATCGGAGGAGGATTGGGGCGAGCTCAAATTGCTTGTCGATGAGCCGGTTTGCTCTGAGACGGCAGCCGCCTTCATTGAGGAGCTCCGGACCGTCCTCAAGCACGACAACAGTCTGGACTATGCCTATTATGCGCTCGACCGGATTGTTCTGATCGACGGGCCCAGCTCAGAGGCTCAGCTTGCAGCGCTGGAGACCATGCGCAACGTCATCCGCGAGTTGTCTCAGGATAAGCTGACCGAGGTGCGCAGTCTGTTTGAGGAGCCGATGCGCACGCGAAAGCGCATCAGCGAAACCCACAATCCCTTTTCCAAGCAAGACATCGAGCCCGGCGCGCGTATCTCCAGCCAGTGGCCGGGCCAGTTTGATGTCGAACTCGTCCCTGAAGAAATGGAGCGTCTGACCCTTGCGGGCGTGGTAATCTCTATTGTCATCCATGCCGACGAGCGCATCGACGACGAAGAAATCCGCCTCGCTATCCAATATTTGGGCGAGGAGTGGAAGTTGCCGCATGAAAAAGCCGAGTTTGTCGTCCAAATTTCCCTCGATCAGGACCTCGGCAATATCGACCTCATCCGTGCCTGTCGCTGCCTCTATGAGTGTACGAACGAGAGCCAACGCCTGCGATTGCTGGATATTCTCTTCGAAATCGCCAACTCGGACGGCGTGCTTACCCAGAGCGAACTCGACCACATCATGGGCATAGCGGCACACCTGCGCCTGGAACAGCATCACTTCCAACTGGCGCTGGACAAGGCGATGCGTTCCACAAATATCCCGCACGAGGGCTAGTTAGGCCATAGAATTGCATTTTTTCCTTCCCATCGGCTGTGGTTTCGATGCAATGCCTGAACTTTATGGCTTACGGTTTCATTTTTTCAGGACAAGGCGCGCAACAGGTCGGCATGGGCAAGAGCCTGGTCGAAAATTCAGCCGCGGCACGCCGCTGCTTTGAACGCGCCGGAGAGGTGCTGCCTTTTGACCTCCAGGCAATTTGCTTCGAGGGCCCAGAGGCAGCGCTGACCGAGACCAAGGTCTGCCAGCCCGCGCTATACGTCCATGGCTACAGTATTGTGGAGGCCCTGCGCGAAGCTGGCAAGCTGCCCGAGATCGGCGCAGCCTGCGGCCTAAGCCTGGGCGAGCTGACTGCCTACGCCGTGGCCGGTGTCTTTGATTTCGAAACAGGACTGCGCGTGGTCGCAGAGCGAGGCCGTCTCATGCAGGAAGCCTGCGAAGCTACCCAGGGCGGCATGGCCAGCCTGATCGGAGGCGACATTCCCAGCGCGGAACAACTGGCCACTGAGTGCGACGTTGACCTCGGCAACCTCAACTGCCCGGGCCAAACGGTGCTTTCCGGTGAAGCGGACAAGGTCAAAGAGGCCGTAGGCAAGGCCAAGGCGGCAGGCTTCAAGATGGCTGTCCCGCTCAAAGTGGCTGGCGCCTACCACAGCCGACTCATGCAGCCGGCCGCCGATCAGTTCGCGGCTTTCCTCGACTCCCTGCCAGCGTTCAACGCTCCCCAGATCCCCGTTTTTTCCAACGTCACGGGCAAGCAGATAGCTGACCCGGCCGAGATCAAGGCCGCGCTGGTGGCGCAAGTCACTTCCACCGTGCGCTGGACGGATTGCTTCAACGGCGCTGTTGCGCTCGGCATAAAGGACTTTTACGAATGCGGGCCCGGCGGGATTCTCGCCGGTTTGGCCAAGCGCATTGACCGTGACGCCACGGTAACCTCTCTCTCCGAATACCAGGACCTCCCCCTTTGAAGACCTCTCACATACGCAATTTTTGCATCATCGCTCACGTAGACCACGGTAAGACGACGCTGTCCGACCGCCTGCTGGAATCCACGCAAACCGTGCAGCGGCGCGAGATGAAGGACCAGATGCTCGACTCGATGGACCTCGAACGCGAGCGCGGCATCACGATCAAGTCGCACCCCGTATCCATGCTCTATAAGCACGAGGGCGAGGATTACCTGCTGAACCTGATCGACACGCCCGGGCACGTTGACTTCTCTTACGAGGTGTCGCGCAGTCTGGCCGCCTGTGAGGGCGCGCTGCTCCTGATCGATGCGGCACAGGGCGTTGAGGCCCAGACCGTGGCCAATGCCCACCTCGCCGTCGAGCAGGGGCTCGAAATCATTCCGGTCATCAACAAGATCGACCTGCCTGGCGCGCACCCCGAGCTCATTGAGCAGCAGATCGAGGACATTCTGGCCATTCCGCGCGAAGAGGCGATTCGCGCAAGCGGCAAGTCCGGCATCGGCATTGACGACATCCTGGACGCCGTGGTCAACCGCCTTCCATCACCACGCTGGAGCGACAACCCGGACACCCGCGTGCTGGTCTTTGACAACGTATACGACACCTACAAGGGCGTCATCTGCTACGTGCGTGTGTTCTCCGGCTGCGTCAAACCCGGCGATGAGGTCGTCATGATGAGTACTGGCCAGAAGGCCATTGTTAAGGAGGTTGGTCGCTTCTCCCCGAAGATGCTTCCCGAAAAAGAGCTCGGCGCCGGGCGCACGGGCTACATCGTTACGAGTATCAAGGACCTGGCCGACATCAAGATCGGTGACACCATCACACACGCGGCCACTCCGGCCGGAGAGATGCTCCCCGGCTACAAGGAAGTCCGCCCCATGGTCTTCAGCGGGGTCTATCCCATCGATACCAGCGACTACAACAAGCTTAAGGCCAGCATGGCCAAGCTCCAGATCAACGACGCCGCACTTGTTTACCAGTCGGAGAGCTCGGTTGCCCTGGGCTTTGGCTTCCGCTGCGGCTTCCTCGGTCTGCTGCACATGGAGATCATCCAGGAGCGCCTCCGCCGCGAGTACGACCTGGACATCATTTCCACCTATCCGAGCGTTATTTACCGGGTGACGAAAACCGACGGTGAAGTGCTCGACGTGGACAACCCGCAGTTTCTGCCCGATCCTTCAGAGATCGACACGATCGAGGAGCCCATGATCCGCGCCACCATCCACACACCGACCGAATCCATCGGCGACATGCTGGCCCTCATCTCGGAAAAGCGCGGCATCTGTGACCACACAGAAACGGTCGACGACACCCGTGTCATGCTCATGTGCGATTTACCGCTGAACGAGATCCTCATCGATTTCAACGACCGCCTCAAGAGCATCACCCGCGGCTATGGCTCGATGGACTACGAACTCGCCGGCTACAAGGTCAGCGACCTCGTCAAGCTGGACATCCTCGTCAACGCCGAGCCCGTGGACGCTTTTTCCAGTATTGTTCACCGCGACAAGGCAGAGTTCAAGGGCAGGGCACTCTGCGAGCGACTGAAGGACATCCTGCCCCGCCAGATGTTTAAAATCGCCATCCAGGCCGCAGTCTACGGGCGCATCATTGCCCGCGAGAGCCTGAGCGCGATGCGCAAGGACGTTACCGCAAAGTGCTACGGCGGTGACATCTCGCGAAAGCGCAAGCTGCTCGATAAGCAGAAAGAGGGCAAGAAGCGCATGAAGCAAATCGGCAAAGTAGCCATCCCGCAGGATGCCTTTGTCAAAATTCTCAAGACCTCAACCTGACGCCATCATGGGACTACTCGGCAAATCGCAAAACAAGCTGCGCAAGAAGGCTAAGAACCTGCATGCATTGGCGAGCAAGGTGGTCAACTACCGCAGAGACCTCCTGAGCGAGGCCGCTATTGCCGATATCCGGTCCCAGCAGACAGCGCTGGCCGCGCTCATCCTGGACAAGAGTGCTTCCTCCAAGGCCTTAGAGGAAGGCATGGAAAAGCTGGACGCAACGCTCAAGCCACACGGCGGAAGCATCTACCCGGTGACTTTCTGGTCTGAAAACATCGAGATGATTCTTGTCGCGGCCATCCTGGCCATCGGTGTGCGCAGCTTCTTCCTCCAGCCCTTTAAGATTCCCACCAACTCCATGTATCCGACCTATTCGGGCATGATCGAACAGGTATATCCGGACGGGGAGGGGTCCCCCTCAAAGCCCGAGCAACTCTTCCGCTTCCTCACTTTAGGTGCCAGTCACTACCAGGTGGATGCTCCGGCCACCGGAACCGTGCAGGTGGAGCTTTTTCAGCGCAGCAACAATAACCCGCTGGCCAAGATGGGGCTCGTGGCCTTTGAGCTGGAGGAGGCGCAAAAGTTTCTGATTTTCCCCAGCAAAAACCGCAAGTACACCTTCGCAATCGACGGGAAATCGTTTAGCGTCAGCGTCCCGCTCGACTTCAACCTGGACGACATCGTGGCCAAACTGCTCTTCCCGGGCTACGAGAGCATGAGAGACGTCTATGTCGCGCTGCCGCAGAGCGTACGCATCCAGATGCAGCAGCAGCCGGTCGTCATCGATACCAAGCAACGTTTTGAGCAGGGCAGTCCGGTGATGGACTTCGATATCCTCACCGGCGACATGCTTTTTGTTGACCGTTTCAGCTATAACTTTTTTCAGCCCGAGGTTGGCGACCCCTTTGTCTTTCGCACGGATAAAATCGAAGGCCTGAGAAACCAGAGCGGAAGCTGGGACGAGAAGTACTACATCAAGCGACTTGTCGGTCTCCCGGGTGACCAGCTCGAACTTAAGCCGCCCTTTCTGTACCGCAATGGCGCACCCATCGAGGGGGCCGATGCCTTCGAGAAGAACTTCGCCCAAGAGGGCCTCTACGATGGCTATGTTTACCGCGGCTGGATGCAGGAGGGCATCGTCGAAACGATTCCGCCCGGCTACTTCTTTGCCATGGGTGACAACTCCGACGAGAGCTACGATAGCCGGGAATGGGCCTATGATGCCGACAGCTCGAATGTCTACGAAGCCTCACACGATGCAAAGCTGCTCAACGACGTCCCCGTAAACATGGTCCCGGAAAAGGAGGTCGTGGGCAAAGCAGTCCTGATCTTTTACCCGTTTAGCAGCCGCTGGGGGCTGGCAGAGTAGGGTGCTTCCCGGTGATTACTTGATCTCGTAATCGTAAAGCTCTTCGTAGCTGCTGAGGACGAATTTGTCATTGAAGTATTCGTACCATTCGTAGCGGATCAGGCCGACGCCCGGTGATTGATAGAAAAGGCTGCGCGAAGAGTCGCCTGGAGAAAGTGCATCCAGGGTAACCTCCTCGTAAACAATGCACTTAAACGTACCCGCTGGCGTGCTTACCTCGGCGTCGGCATCGATGACTTTCCAGACGGAGTCACCGATCACAGATTTCCAGCCGACTTTAACCGGATAAGGCAATGTGAGATCAAACTCCTTCAGGCTACTGGGGATGTCCGACATGCCAGCAAAATCATCGCAACTATAATTATAACTGCCTTTGTCGTTTTCATACTCCCAGAAATAGCTGTAAGAATCGTCATCCAACGGCATGCCCATGAGCCGCTCAGCCGTCGTTCGGTAATCAAATGTCAGCCTAACCAGATAGCAGGTGACGCCCTCGATTTCCTTCGTCTCGACAACTTCTTCGACCGTGATGCCGTCTCGAACGTCAACGCCGTCTTCTCTGTAGTAAGCCGCATAGTTCCAGATGGCATCTTCGGCACGCGGCTGGATCTGGGTGTCGAGAGATGATTTACCGTCCGCAGCGCTGCAGGATAAGCATGCCCAGAACACCGCAACAGTCAAAGCGATTGCTGGTCGAATGAAGTAGCTCATGTCATGGACCAGTAACGTCAAAACGCGTCATGACAACGCTAAAGCATGAATGTCCATCCCAATCCCGGGAGCCGATACGGTGATTTCCAACATATAGCGAATTTCGCACAATATACATTATGTCCAATTCTCCGGGAGGTGCGCCCGCCCCGGCTGGCTCCGCCAGCTCGGCGGCGGCAGGCTCCCCCGCAGATGTCGGACATAATAGAGACTGTCGGTACTCGCCTGCGGTCCGGGGTGATGGGAGCGGCGGTACAGCCACCGCTGTGCCCCATTGCGATCAGGCGACTCGACGGCACCTGGGTCTACCTTTCGCGGCCATGTTTTTGTGGTCACTCGTGCTGGCTCAATCTTAGATGAGTAACGCCATAATTATACTTGGGCTTTTGCCTAGGAATTCTCGTCGGTGTGTGAGCTAAGTTTTGACCTAAAGGTCCCCGAGGGGCTAAATGGTTGCATGCTGAATACGCTTTTTTCCTGGCTCGATTCACGCTCCGCCGGAGTGCTACTGCATCCGACTTCCCTCCCGGGCGACTTGGGCATCGGCAAGCTTGGCCGTGAGGCGAAGCGCTTCATCGATTTCCTTCAGGTCGCTGGGTTCAAATCGTGGCAAATGTGTCCACTCGGGCCAACTGGCTACGGTGATTCGCCCTATCAGTGCTTTTCCGCCTTTGCGGGCAACCCATACCTGATTGATTTGCATCCCTTGGTTGGTTTCGGTCTGCTCTCCGATGACGACTTGGCACCTTTGCGACGGCTGCCGCACGATCGTGTGGACTACGGTGAGCTCTACGTCCGGTTCTGGCCAGTCATGGCCAAAGCCTTTGCGGCCTTTGATGCGAATAGTGCCGGCTTGCCCGGATACGGCGATTTTGCCGAGTTCTGCCAAAAGCATGCCGATTGGCTTGATGCCTATGCGGCCTTTTCTGCGTGCAAGGATCACTTCGGTGGTCAGCCCTGGAATACTTGGCCCAAAGAGTTACGGAGTTATCGGCTTTTTCAAAAATCGTCGCTTTATGCCGAGCTGAAGGATGCTATGAATGCCGTACGCTTTGTACAGTACCTCTTCTTTGGGCAGTGGACTACTCTGCGCAGCTACGCACAGGAGAAGAACATCAACATCATCGGTGATGTTCCGATCTTCGTCGCGTATGATAGTGCGGACGTGTGGGCCAATGCAGAGTTGTTTCAACTGGATAAAAACGGATCGCCAAAGGTTGTGGCAGGTTGCCCGCCGGATTACTTCTCGCCGCTTGGCCAGTTCTGGGGTAACCCGATTTTTGACTGGAAAGCCATGAAGCAAGATGGCTACGCATGGTGGATGCGCCGGATGGCGGCAAACTTCGCCCTGTTTGACATTGTACGCCTCGATCACTTCCGCGGGTTTGAGGCCTACTGGGCTATCCCGGCCCAAGACGAAGATGCCCGCGGTGGCGCTTGGAAACCCGGCCCGGGGATAGACTTTTTCAAGGTGCTTCAGGAGCAGTTCCCGGAGGCAAAACTCATCGCCGAAGACCTTGGCGAAATCACCGATGAGGTCCGCGAGTTGCTCAAGCTCAGCGGACTGCCCGGTATGGCTATCCTGCAGTTTGCCTTTGGCGATGACAGCAGCAATCTCTACCTCCCGCATAATGTCTCGCCCAACAGTGTCATCTACCCGGGTACGCATGACAACGATACGACACTCGGCTGGTACAATAGCGTGGATGAGACGGCTCGCGACCACTTCCGTCGCTACTATAGCGTCGATGGCAGCGTGCCGCAGTGGGATATGATTCGCTCGGCCTATGCCTCTGTCTCGAAACTGGCGGTGATACCGATGCAGGACATGCTCAATCTCGGCTCCGATGCGCGTATGAATTTTCCCGGTGAGGCAGCGGGCAACTGGCAGTGGCGCTACCGCAGCGAGCAGCTTGATACGCTCTGGCGAGAGAGCGCGGCTTACCTTCGCAGCCTGGGAGAGATTTACTATCGACCGTAAGGCAATCGAGTCCGGTTTAGCGAATGCGATCAGCCCTTATTGGCTGAGGAAATTTCGGGTCAACTCAAGGCAGCGTAGCGGCTCGTCTTCGAGCAGGTAGTGCCCTGCCCCGGCTAGCTCGGTCGTTGTTGCCTGAGGAAAGCGACACTGCCACTCGCGCAGAAAAGCGTCGTTAAAGCAGAAATCTTTCATACCCCAGATGAGCTGCATCGGCTTGTCTTTCAGGCGAATGAGTTGGTTCTCGATGTCCAGTAGCGCTGCGTAACTGGGATGTTCGGGACGCATGGGGATGTCTTGGACAAAGCGCGCCACGGCGACGCGGTCATGCCAATTGCGGTGCGGCCACAGGTAGCCTGCCTTGACTGCGGGTGGAAGCTTTTTCGCGACGGCCATATGCGTTGCTGGTCCGGCAAAGCCATTCAATCCGCGAACGAAAAACTCGCCCAAGATGGGCACACGACACAGCCCGATCTGCCACGGCATACGAGACGAGCGAAAGGCTGCCGTATTCATAATCTGGATACGATCCAACTTGTCCAAATGACGCAGGGCTGCGCCTGTTCCGATCGCTCCACCCCAGTCATGCACGACGAGGTGAAACTTCTTCAGGCCAAGACTATCAATAAGTGTATCGAGATGTTCGATACGGCCTTTTAATTGATAGGAAAAATCCTGCGGCTTATCCGACAGGCCCATCCCGAGGTGGTCAATGGCAATGCAGCGAAAGCGATCACGCAGCCCGAGGATGAGGTTGCGGTAAAAAAAAGACCAGGTCGGGTTACCGTGAACGAAAACAATCGTCGAGTCACCCTCACCTTCGTCGACGTAGTGGACGCGTCCGTCTGGCGTTTCGAGCCAGTTCGAGGCAAAGGGATAGAGTTCGCGAATGGGCTTGGGCAGGCTCATCGTTTAGCACTCCAGGGCGAGCATGAGTGTGGAGAGGCCGCTGCCGATGCCGAGCAGGGCGACTTTGTCACCCGGGATGACGGCACCATTCTCGATGCCGTGGGCAAGGGTCATCGGGCACGAAACCGACCCGGCATTACCGAAGCGCGGGTAGGTGCTGTAGTCCTTCTCAACGGGCACACCGATGGCCTCCAGGAGCGCGCGTTGATGCTGTCGCCCCACTTGGTGGCAGATGATGCGGTCGAGGCTTTCGGCGCTCCATCCGCTTTCGTGGCAAAACGCACTCCAGCAGGTTTTAGCCAGCGCTACGCCAGCCTCAAGCAAAGCCTCGGAGTCGGTCAACATTTCGAGGCCATCGCCGCCAGCGGCATTTCCTTCGCAGAGTTTGTTCGCACTGGAGTCGCTGCGCGATACGGCAAAGCGCATGCGGGCAGCGGTAGACGGAGCGAGGTCTTTGCGCGTGAGAACTGCTGCCACGCCTCCTGCGCCAATGGTGAGGTTGGCAAAGAAAGGCTTAATCGTCTTGCGGGTCAGGTCGCTGTTAAGCAGTTGAGAAATCGTGTGCTCCAGCAGGGGTTTTCCATTTTCCCCGGTTACGACGAGCGCACGCTCGATCTGCCCGCATTCGATCAGGCCGGCGGCGGTAATCATGCCGTTGAGGAAGCCAAGGCAGGCATTGGAAATATCAAAAAACTGCGTCGTCGCAGGCAGGCCCAGCGCGCCGTGGACATAAGAGGCGGTCGAGGGCTCCATGCGGTCACGGCACACACCGCAGTGTATCAGAAGTTCGATACACTCGGGCGAATCGCCCCACCCTTGCAGGGCCTTTTTGCCCGCCTGGGCAGAGATGGTCGACGCCAGCGTGCCACTGGGCCAGAAACGACGCTCGCGGATTCCCGTCATGAGCTCCAAGCGCCCGCTGGGAAGCTTCAGACGCTTGTAGAGCGGACTCAGCTGCTCCTCGATGTCTTCTGAGCTGACAACTTCCGGGGGCTCGACGTAGGCGAGCGAGGCGATAGCGACGTTCTCGAAGCGCATGACTTATACCTTGGGCTGCATGGTGGCTTCGATGACTTCGCGGTCGAAGTAATTCATGTCCATGCCGGCGTTGACGACGAGCGACTGGCCGTTGATACCGCTGGAGCGCGGGCTGAGTAAAAAGACCGCGGTGTCGGCGACTTCCTGCGTGCTGATGGCCCGCTTGCGCAGGGTTAATTTCTCAGCAAAGAGGTAGTTCTCGAGGTAGCCGGGTATGCCTGCCGAGGCACTGGTCTTGAGCGGGCCGGGGTTGACGGTGTTAAAGCGCACCTCACTGTCTGCGCTGAAGCTTTTGGCCAGAAAGCGCGTGGCACTGTCGAGCGCAGCCTTGATCGGTGAAAGGTAGCCGTAGTTCTCCGCCGTGACCTGTGAGGAGATACCGATGGATACCACGGAGGCGTCGGGCTGCAGGTAGGGCTTGAAGGCGTTGGCCAGCTCGACCAGAGAGAAACAACTGATCTGGGTCGCCTGAAGAAAATCCTCCCTGCGCGTGGCGTGAAACGGCTGCGGGCCTGCGCTGAAGTTGGCAAAGGCGATGGAGTGCACGAGGCCATCAAAGGGCCCGTGGGCCTCGCCTGCATCTTTGGCCAGTTGCGTAATCTGCTCGGGATTTTCCACGTCACAGATGTAAGCTGGACGATCTCCGAGCAGTTTTTTTACTGATTCCAACCGCTCAGATGAACGCACGCTGAAGACGACCTTTGCCCCGCCCTCTTCCAGAGTCTTGGCGATGTGCCAGGCCACGCTTTTCTTGTTCGCTACGCCGGTAACGAGATAGGTCTTTCCACTTACGTTGAGGAAACTCATGGGCTCAGGCTTGTTCGACGAGGGCGAGGACGAAGCTCAGGACGAGGGCGGTCTTGCCGTCGCCGCGCTTAACGCTGCCGCGCAGGAAGTGGAAATCGGCCATGCTCTTTTCGTAAGTCACGTCGATGGTAAAGGTCTCCCCGGGGCGCACCATGTTCTTGAACTTCGCATCCGTGATGCGTGAGAGAATGGGCGTGCGTGTGGCGATGTCGATGCCGTCGGCCTCGAGCTTCTTGTTGAGGAAAATAGCCGAAGCCTGAAAGGTGGACTCGCACAGAAGCACGCCGGGCATGATCGGGTTGCCGGGGTAGTGTCCGGCAAAGTAGGCCTCGTCTTCGCGCAGGGTGCGTTGGGCGGTGACACCGTCTTCGCGCAGCTCGACAACCTTGTCGACGAAGAGAAACGGCGGGCGGTGGGGAATGGTTTTAACGAGTTCGTCCATGAGAATGAGTCGGAAAGTACTGGGTCTTTTTATCGCCAGGCCAGCGATTGAGGGAAGGTGGAAATGTAAAGTTACTTGGCGCTGCTCGCGTCCTGCGGGACTTCACCGCGCTTGGCTGCGGCGAGGAAGGAGTCGGCCTTGCTGGCCACGATGACGCCGTAGTTGATTGTGCCGAGCCAGCCTGACATGATGATGCCGACTGAGCCCGCGTGGTAGAGGCCGGAGACCTGCTCGGGCAGTTCCATCGAAACCTTGAGCCCCTCGAATTTCGTGCCAAAGGAGGTGCCGTCAAAATGTCGTGTATAGTGGTTGACGGTGCGCGGGGTGGCAGCTTCTTCCCAGTCGATTTTCTGGCGGATGTCCGGGATAAACTTTTCCAGCCCATCCACGGCCTGCGTGGTGATGCGCTTCTTGGCCGCCTCGTAGTCCGCGTCGCTGAGGTCTTGCCAGTCCTTCCACTGGGCGTTGAGCGAGGCCACGATGGCATAACGCTTGGTGGCGTTCTGGGGGCGCGTCTCGGGATAGTAAACGGA
This sequence comes from Verrucomicrobiia bacterium, assembly GCA_030425485.1. Taxonomy (GTDB): domain Bacteria; phylum Verrucomicrobiota; class Verrucomicrobiia; order Opitutales; family Cerasicoccaceae; genus Ruficoccus. The sequence goes on along the minus strand of JAUIAM010000022.1, from coordinate 1,569 downwards.
GAAGGTGCGGCTGGTCGTGTTGAAGCTGGTCACTTCCTCACTGGAAAATTCCTTGGCCTCGGAGGTAAAGACAAGGTCGCCAATGTTGGGGATGGTCTCGCCCTGCTTAATACCGAGATAGACCTGACATGAGCTGGTGTTGACGCGGACGGCGTCGGCCTCAGCCAGATAATCGGGCTGGAAGGCGTCGCGTCCGGCGAGCTCGAAAATTGTGTTCTTGATGTTGGCGTTGGAGATGACGGCCTTGCAGGCGATGTCGCGGCTCTCCCCTCCCCGGCCATTGGCCCGGATGCCGGTGATACGCTTCTTGCCCGTGAGCGGGTCGTCCTCGGTGTAGACTTTTTCCACCAAACAGTTACGGCGGATTTCAACGCCGTTTTTCTGGAGCTCGTCCGTCATGCGTGAAACGAGCTGATCGGTGCCGCCCTGGTAGATGTACACGCCCTTGCTCATGAAGTTGGAGAAGACGATGCCGTAGGTGATGGCGGGGTCGTTCCAAGTGGAGCCGTTGGCGTAGGCGATGGGCTCCATAAGGAGGCGGTGGACGTCGTTGCGCCCGGGGAAAAACTCCTCGAACATCTCCTTCGTCGTGCGGTTGTCGCGGTCGTAGTAGTTCATCTGCCGCAGGTGCTCGAAGAAGCCCTCGACCTTCTCGCGCGGCACCTTGAAGTCCTCGATAAAGAGGCGGGTAAAGTCCTTGCGGTCAAAGGTGGTGTCGATGTCGAACTGCGGGTTGATGAAGCGGATGCTCTGGAGCTGCACGATGGAGTCGGCGATTTCCTTCGTCCAGTACTTGCGGCAGGACTTGATCATGCCCACGGGGAAGCCGTGCAGGGAGATGTCAAATATGTGGCGCCGGGGGCGCTTGAACCAGGTGGCGAGCCCGCCAAACTGGTAGTGATGCTCAAGCAGGAGCACACGGTGGCCCATCTTGCCGAGGACGTTCGCGCTGGTCAGCCCGCCGAGTCCGCTACCAATAACCACGGCGTCATACGCGCCGTCTACACCTTCAAGCCAGTCTTTCGCCATATGCTAAACCCATGAACAGTACAGCGGATTGAGCCATGGGCAAGGGCAAATGACCCCGGAAGTTGGGTTGCCTAAAACCCCTTGAGGCTTTCCTGGACCTTGTCCTGGTCTTCGGTGTCTTTCTCCGCCTTGACCTCATCGACCTGGGTCTTGATGCCAGCGTCGAAGGCGGTGCGGTAGAAGATCAGGTAGGGGCCCTTGCGCAGGGCGCGGACTTCGCCGTCTTCGCGGACAAAATTGTAGCCGATGGCCGTGTCACCTTCCTGCTGCTTGCGCGTCCAGTGCGAATTACCCTGCTGGGCACTGAGCAGCCCCTCCTCTTCAAAGCGGGTCATGCCCTCGCCGTTGCGACGGTAGGCTTCGAAGACGGCTTGTCCCTTGTAAAAGATGACGTGAAGCGTCCACCCGTCCGGAAATAGCGAATCGTCAAAGTCCGAGGCGGAGGCCTGGCTGCCGTCGGCCTGCTTAAAGTAGTACTCATGGGTGCTGCGCTCGGGCAGGTATTCCATCAGATCGCGGTACGGGACGCTCCGGTGGTTG
>JAUIAM010000021.1 GCA_030425485.1 Verrucomicrobiia bacterium | reverse complement strand
CGTTTTCTCAGTTCATGAATCTGGATTCACACCACTTCGAAAGCCGAAAAAATCCTCAAAATTACCTCTTTTTCCCTCGTTTCTTAATTTGAAGACACGGCCTAGGCCGCATCTTCAAACCTCGAAACGAGGAGACGAATTAAGCTGAGGCTTTGTGTGCTTGGGCCACCATGTCGTAGAACTGCGTGAAGAGCGGGTCGGCGTCGTTGGGGCCGGGGGCGGCCTCGGGGTGGTACTGCACGCTGAAGATGGGCAGCTCCTTATGACGCAGACCTGCCACGGTCTCGTCGTTGAGGTTCAGCTCGGTCACGACGCCGCCGCACTTTTCAATTTCCTCGCGCGTCGAGGCAAAGCCGTGATTCTGCGCGGTGATGGCGACGTTGCCGGTTTCGATATTCTTGACCGGCTGGTTGCCGCCGCGGTGGCCAAACTTGAGTTTGATGGTCTTGGCTCCGAGGGCGTGGGTGATGATCTGGTGCCCAAGGCAGATACCAAAGGTCGGGTAGTGCGGCATGAGTTCGGAGACGGTCTTGTGCGCGTAGGTGACGGCGGCGGGGTCACCGGGGCCATTGCTGAGAAAGAGCGCGTCGGGCTTGAGCGCCTTGACCTCTTCGGCAGTTGCCGTGGCGGGGACGACGTGCACGTCGAAGCCGTGGTTATGGAGCCGCTTAAAAATGGAGCGCTTGGCGCCGAAGTCGAAGGCGGCGACCTTGAAGACTTTCTCCGGGCGGGTGTGCTTGTTCAGCGTGGTGCCGGGGATGGAGAAGGGCTTGCTGATCTTGCCCTCGGGGTCAAAGTGGTAGCTGGCTTTGCAGGTGACGTCCTTGACGTAGTCCACGCCGATGAGGCCCGGCCATTCCTTGGCCCGCTTGACGGCTTCCTCGTCGCTGAGGTCTTCCGTGCTCAGGCAGGCCTTCATGGCGCCGTCGACGCGGAGGCGCTTGGTCAGGGCGCGGGTGTCGATGCCGGAGAGCCCGGGGATGCCGTGCTTTTCGAGGTACTCGGGCAGGGACATCTGGCTGCGCCAGTTGCTGGATACGGGGGAGAGGTCGCGGATGACGAAGGCGGATACCTTGGGGCCGTCGGACTCCTCGTCGTCAGCCGTGATGCCGTAGTTACCGATTTGCGAGGCCGTCATGGTGACAATCTGCGCGTAGTAGGAGGGGTCGGTCAGGATCTCCTGGTAGCCCGTCATGGAGGTATTAAATACCGCTTCGCCGACGACGGTCTTGGCCGCGCCGAAAGCTTTACCCCGGAAAACGCTACCGTCTTCCAGTGCGAGAATGCCGCTGCGTGATGTACCCATTAGCGGAGAAAGGAAAGGAGATAATCGCTCCGGCGCAACCGAAAAAGCAGGATTCTCCCTGATATGAAAAAGGCCGCGGGGGGACCCGCGGCCTTGGTGAAAAGGAAGTGCTGCCTGCTGCTACTTGCTGAAGAGGGCCGGGGCCTTGAGGTCGTCGCTCAGGTCGGAGGCTTGAGCCTGCTTGGCGTCGAGGTCGAAGTCGCTGAAGGCAATGGCCTTGAGGGTCGAGTTGTTGTAGGTCTTGACGTAGTAGGTCCGCCCGGTGATGTCGGCGATGCCCGTCCACTGGGTGTAGTCGGCTGGCTTGCCGTTATCGTCCCGGATGCTGCCGTAGGGGATGTCGAAGTTGTTCATGATGTGCTCGGCCAGGCGGACGCTCTCGATGCCGTCCTTGGTGGGAGTGACGCTCATGCTGAAGGCCATGGCACGGATGAAGCGCGAGGGCGGGGTGGGGTCACCGGGGATGCCGAGCCAGCCGGAGCCTTCGCCAAAGGAGTCGATGGTGTCGCCCTTAACCTTGAGGGCCGGGGCGTTCTTGGAGGAGAGCTTTACGTAGTTGCGCAGGTTGGTCAGGTGCCAGGGGAACTCCGGGGCATTGGTCATGACGCCGGTCGGGTTCTCGTAGACCACAAGCTTGCCGCCGGTGGGCTCGATGACGATAGATTTGCCGCTGGCGTCGTGCAGGGTGTAGTGGAAGGGGGGCACGATGTTCATCTTGGGGATGGTGTCGCCCACGACCTGCACTTGGTCGATGGCGGCCTTGACCTCGTCCACGGTGGCGAAGTTCATCAGTGCCCAGCTGAGGAATTCCCAGGGAGCGAGCGCCTTGGCCGGATTGGCGTCTTTTTCGGGGGTGTACTCTGCATAGCCGGGAAAGTAGAGGATACCGCCAGTGAGGCCCTTTTCGTTCATGCCATCCACAACGATGCCCATATCGAGTGCGTTCAGCCCGATAACGGCGTACTTCGAGGTCCAGGTTTTGCCGGTCTTTCCGCTGTTCTTGCGGCCTTCCATGGCGTAACCACGAGGGACGAAGATGCCCTTGGACTCCAGCTCGAAGCCAAACTCCATCGTGCGGCCATAGACATAGCCATTGTCTGAGGTGGTCAGGAGGAGACTGGTGCAGGCTTGCGCGGGGGCGGCGGTAAGCAGGCAGCCGAGTGCTGCGCCAGTGAGGAGTTTAGCGATGCGATGTATCGGAGTTGTGTGCATAGGTCTATTAGGTATGTTGTTGGTAGTCTGTCAAATACATGTGGTGCCGTTCTTGGAACCGTGACAAAGACACTTTTTAGTGACAATGCGGTTTATGGTGCCTTCTGTCGGAAGGAAGGAGTAGCGTTTATGAGGAGCCTTGACTTGGTCGCTGTTGGCGGGACCAATCCTTGATGAGTCCGGCGATGTCCTCGTCGCGGGTTGTGCGGGAGACGCAGACGTCCATCCCGCCTTCGTTCTTGATCTTCTGGTGGTCCTCGGGAAAGGGGGAGCGGGAGCGACCCACGATGCGGGGGGCTTTCTCGCGCCAGCACTCGCGGATGTGCCGTGAGGCGAGGATGCCGTTCACGTCGGGAAACTCCACGTCCATGAGCAGCACGTCGTAGTCGCTCTGGTGGAGGGCTTCGAGCACGGCTTCGCCCGTGGTCACGCTATTGACCTCGTAGCCGTGCTTACGCAGGCGGTGGGCGGCGAGGTGACGGGCAATAAAGCCTTGGCGGGCCAGCAGGATGCGCGGGTTATGGTGGGCTTTGCTTGCGGGTCTGCTTGCTTTTGTCGCGTCGTGAGGGGTGTCAGAGTAGAACATGTTTTCCATGGCAGCTTAAGGGGGTGATATTATACGCCTTTTAGGGTGTTCTGCCTATCAGGTGCCAACTGTATATGACTCTTTCAGTCTCTCAGAACTAAGTCCTTAGCCTGTAGGCGACTTATGCTGTACCTATACAGTGGAGACTGTATGGGGAGCCTCGTCTGCTCGGTGGAGTTACAGAAAAAGACCTCGCTTTTACTCCGGGATGAGGCGGACGACTTGTCCGGGGCTGTTGAGGACGAGGTAGAGGCGTCCGTCGGGGCCGACATACACGTCACGAATGCGCCCGGCGCCGCGCAGAATCAGCTCCTGCTGGGTGGGTTTGCCATCTTCCAGGCGGAAGCGCCAGAGCTCCTCCTGGCGGAGGCTGCCGATAAGGAGGTCGTTTTCCCACTGGGGGAAGTCTTTGCCGGTGTAGAAATCGAGACCGCAGACCGCGATGGAGGGCGTCCAGTGGTAAACGGGTTGCTCCATGCCGGGGGCGTGGGTCTTGTCCGAAAGCGGGGAGCCGTTATAGTTCATCCCGTAGGTGATGACGGGCCAGCCGTAGTTGATGCCCGGCCGGATGAGATTTAGCTCGTCCCCTCCGCGCGGGCCGTGCTCGGTTTCCCAGAGTTCGTCCGTTACGGGGTGAAAGGCGAGTCCCTGCGGGTTGCGGTTGCCGTAGGTCCAGAGCGTGGGATAGCTGTCGGGGACGTCGGCAAAGGGGTTGTCTTCCGGGATGGAGCCGTCGGGCCGGATGCGGTGGACTTTGCCGTTGGGGCGGGTGAGGTCCTGGGCCTGATCCTGGATGCCGCGGTCACCGATGGCAAAATAGAGGTCGCCCTTCTGGTCAAAGACGATCCGTGTGCCGAAGTGCGGGCCGCGCGGGGAGTAAAACTTGGGGTCAACGTGGAAAATGACTTCGTTGTCCACCCACTGCATGCCCTTGAGTCGTCCGCGGGAAAGGGCGGTCATGTAGGTGTCCTCGTCGGGGGCTTTTACGGTGTAGGCGATGTAAATCCAGCCGTTATCGGCGTAATTGGGGTCAATGTTGATGTCGAGCAGGCCGCCCTGGCCGTGCTCCCAGCTCTGGGGTAGGCCGGAGATGGGTTCGTCGAGAAGCTTGCCGCCTTCGATGATACGCAGGTCGCCGCCACGCTCCGTGACGAGGAATCGTCCGTCCGGGAGCTGCACGGTAGACCAGGGGGTGTCCAGCTCGCCGCTGTGGATGGGCTCGATGCGGTAGTTGTAGTAACGGGTCTTGAGTACCTCGTCCTCGGGGCGCGGGGTGGGCCGCTCGGCCAGCCCGGCCTGGTGGTTTTTCTCGCGGATGTAGATCACGAGGGCATTGATCTGGGCGTCACTCAGGGTGCCGTCAAAGGGCTGCATCCCGAGTTCGGGCAGGCCGTACTTGATGTTGTCGAACATCGACTGCGGCTCGCCGCCGTGCTTCCACTCGCTATCGAGAAAGGAGCTGCCCAGGCCGCCAGAAAGGTCCTTGCCGTGGCAGATGGCGCAGTGCATTTGGTACAGCTCCTCTGCTTTGGGTGCGCCGTGAAGCGTTGTTGCTGCCAGAAGAGCTGCTGTGATGAGGATGGATGGGCGACAAGTGCGCAGCAAAGGCATATTTTGAGGAGATTAGAGCGTGGTCTCGCCGCTGAGGACGCGTTTCAGGCCTTCGGCCAACTCGTGGGCAGAGTCGGCGTTTTTCCAGTAGTAGACGTCGCGGCACATTTTCTTGTTTTCGACGATACCGGCCTGACGCAGCACGCGCAGGTGGTGAGAGACGGTGGGCTGGGAGAGACCGAGCCGGGTCGCGATGGTGGAGACGTTCAGCGCGTGCTCGCAGTCGCTGCTGTTAGGCAGGAGGTCGAGGATTTGCAGGCGCACGAGGTCCCCCACGGCCCACAGTTGGCGGGCGAGTTCGTCGTGCGTCTTGGTCTGGACAGTCTCTGCCATTGATAACGATGAATCTTAAATTGCTTCGGAGTGCGAGACAAGGCAAATGTATTGAAGATTTTATATATTTAAAATCTTGCTTGCTATTTGGTCCAAGCTGTCATGTATTCAACCTCCCCACGACAGATCCCGATATGTATCCCCAAGACAAACTCTCACAGTGGTATCAGGGCCAGGGCCATTGGGCCGATGTGCCGGAGGCCGACTGGAAGAACTGGAAGTGGCAGCTCAAGAACCGCATCTCGCGGGTCGAGCAGGTCGAGCAGTACCTGAAGCTGAGCCCGGAAGAGCGCCAGGGGTGTTACTTCTCCGGCAGTAAGCTCGCGCTTTCGGTCACGCCGTATTTTTTCAACCTCATCGACCCCAACGACCCGGACGACCCGATCCGGCGGCAGGTCATCCCCCGCTCGGAGGAAATGGAGACCGCGCCGGAGGAGCTGCTTGACCCGGTGGGCGAAGAGGGGAGCATGGCGGAAAAGGGCATCGTCCACCGCTACCCGGACCGGGTGCTGTTCCTGGTTACAGACCGCTGCGCCTCGTATTGCCGCTACTGCACGCGCTCGCGCTTGGTCTCGAACGCGCAGGATTACAACTTTCACCCCGAGTTTGAGTCGGGCCTGAAGTACATCGAGTCGCACCCGGAAATCCGCGACGTGCTCCTCTCCGGTGGTGACCCGCTGCTCCTCTCCGAGCGCAAGTTGGATTACCTGCTGGGTCGCCTGCGGGCTATTCCCCACGTGGAATTTATCCGCATCGGCTCACGCATCCCGGTCTTTCTTCCGCAGCGGATTACGCCTGAGCTGTGCGAAATCCTTAAAAAGCACGGTCCGATCTGGATGAGCATCCACGTCAACCACCCCAACGAATGCACAGAGGAGCTGCGCGCCGCCACCGAACGCCTCAGCTTCGCCGGTGTCCCGCTGGGGAACCAGAGTGTGCTCCTCAAAGGTGTGAACGACGACCTACAGACCATGAAGCAGCTCGTGCACCGTCTGCTCATGATGCGCGTGCGCCCTTACTATCTTTACCAGTGTGATTTGATTACGGGCAGTGCCCACCTGCGGACGGATGTGCGCAAGGGCATCGAGATTATTCGTGGGCTGCGTGGCCACACCACGGGCTACGCCGTGCCGCAGTACGTCATCGATGCCCCTGGTGGCGGCGGCAAGGTCCCGATCAACCCCGAGTACATTCAGGAATTGAACGACGACGAAGTCGTGATCCGCAACTTCGAGGGTAAGATCTACCGCTACCCGCTGGTCAACGGTGTGCCCATGGCCATCAGTGCCTCCGGAGACGAGCCCGGCGGGGCGTTTTGCGGGTAAAGGGTGGCCTGCTTAGGGGATTGCCCGAAGGCGACTTCACTATAAATCGTGGCCTGCGGTGCCTATTTGTTTAAACCACTGATTCCGCTGCTGTGCAAAAATAGGTACGGCATTTAATCGGTGTGTATCTGCGCAATCTGCGGATAGAATATTCCAAATACCTTAGCTGTTCGTCAGCCCCGGCTGTTCTGTTTGGCAGGCCCAGCATTCGGTGAAGTTGGCCTCGTTGGTTTCGCCACAGGCGGGGCAGGTCCACTCCGGGCCCCTGATGGCGGGTGCCTCCAGGTAGGCTTTTATTAGTTCACGGGCCGGCTCGATGTCTTCGGCGTTCATGACGCAGATGTTGGGGAACATGGCCGGGATGGGGATTTCGGTGATATTGGAGCCGGTCCAGTTGCGCAAAATGGTGGGAATGCCGGAGCTTTGCAGGACGCCGTTGAGCAGCCCAACCCTGGCCGAATCCCAGTTGCGGTAAACTTCGTGCATGGCGGTTGTGGTATTGTGATGAGCCGTGGGGTGGGGAACAAGCTAAATTGTTGATGGTCCGTACTGGAAGTAGCTGGGCTTGTTGCAAGTCTGGCACGGTATCCGCTCTTGACAGGGCAGACATTAACCTTCACTTTTCCGCACCTATGGCAGTTCCCATTTCTCAGGCCTGGACCGTGGCATCTTATGTCATGGGTCAAAAACTCAAAGGACGTAAGCGTTATCCACTCGTGCTCATGCTCGAGCCGCTCTTCCGTTGCAACCTCGCCTGCGAGGGTTGTGGCAAGATCCAGTTCCCGGAGCACATCCTGAAGAAGCGTGTTTCTGCCGAGAAGGCCTTGGCCGCCGCCGAAGAGTGCGGTGCGCCCATCGTGTCCATCGCCGGTGGTGAGCCGCTCATCCACCCGGAAATTGAGCAGATCGTCGATGGCCTCATTAAGCAGGGCCGCTACATCTACCTCTGCACAAACGCCCTCCTGCTCGAACGCGCGCTCAAGAAATTCAAGCCGCACAAGCAACTGACTTTCTCGGTCCACATGGACGGCCTCAAGGAGGAGCACGACCGCTCCGTATCCCGCGACGGCACCTACGACATCGCTTTCAAGGCCATCAAGCAGGCCGTCGAGATGGGCTTCCGTGTCACCACAAACACGACCCTCTTCAACAATGCCGACCCGGACCGCGTCCACGGGCTCTTCGACGAGCTGATGAAGGTCGGCGTCGAGAGCATGATGCTTTCCCCCGGCTATCCTTACGAAAAGGCTCCCGAGCAGGACATCTTCCTCGAAAGCGACCGCACCAAGGTTCTCTTCAAGAAGATCCTCAGCGGTGCCAAGAAGGAGTGGCTCTTTAACCACAGCCCGAACTTCCTCGCCTTCCTCAAGGGCGAAATCGACTACAACTGCACCCCGTGGGGTAACCCGACCTACAACGTCTTTGGCTGGCAAAAGCCCTGCTACCTCCTGGCCGACGGTTACACCAAGACTTTCCAGCAGATGATGGACACGACCGACTGGCCCCGCTACGGCAAAAAGGGCACAGACGAGCGTTGCAAGGACTGCATGGTGCACTGCGGCTACGAAGCCAGCGCGGTGGACGACAGCTTTTCGCTGCCCGGCGCCATCCGTATGTTTAAGGCCAGCAAGAACCTCCGCAAGAAGATCACCTTCACCGCCGAGGAAGAAGCCCTTTACACCAAGATGAAGGATGAGGCCGCAGCTCGTGAAGCCGCCGGTGGTGGTGCTCACTCCTGCTCTTCCTCCAGCGCCACGACCTCAGGTCGCGACGAGCTGATGGAGCAGATCGCCGCCAACCGCATGACGCGCAGCGTCCCGCGCGAGGAAAAGGTCTCCGCCGACAGCAACGACCGCTAAGGCGGGCCTTGCGCTTTAGGTTTTAACTCATTTCGCGAAAAAGCCGACTCCACATGGGGTCGGCTTTTTTTGTCTTTGGGCAGGTATATCTTACCTGAATGCGAAGCATATTGTGTCCGCAGATTACACAGATGCACGCAGATTAGTCCGATCCTATCTGTGCAATCTGTGGTTAAAATAGATAGCCATTTTTGGCTACTCCTTCATTTGAACCGCTCTATAAGTCGTGGTACTTCTTCATCCTCTTTGCGCCTCTGCGTCTTTGCGTGAAAAAAGAATCAAACATATCGGCACAGGGCAGGCTCAGTCTCTGCCATTGGATACACGCTTGGTCAACGCGCGGGCCTTTCGCCTGTGTCCACCTGACCTCTACTTGCCGTCGGCCACGGCGGCGGTGACGGCCTCGGCGATGGCCTTGCGGACGGGCTCCCAACTGGCCAGCAGGGCCTTCATCTTGCCGATGTCGCCGGGGTGGGTGGCCATGTGTCCGGCCATGCGCAGCGGGGTTTCCTTGCCCTTGGCCTGGTCGTAGCCCTTGGAGAGAAAGTCCGGCAGCGGCTCGGCGGCCGTGTCACTGATTCCGCGGATAATGGTCAGGGTTTTGCCCGCTTCCTCCGCGGCCTTGGCCACGTGGGCCGACTCCATATCGACGACGGGCTTGCCGGTTTGGGCAAAGAGTTGGGCCTTGGCCTCGGGGGTGTTGATGACCTTATCGGCGGTGTAGATTTTGCCGTCGCCGAGGGCGCCTTCGCCCGTCTCGGTGACGATCTCTCCGCGCTGCAGGGCGGGATCGAGCGCGCCGGCGAAGCCCGCCAGAAAGACCCGCTTGCCCTTGACGAGCTCCAGCGGGGGCTTGGCCCGGTTCACGCAGTGGGGCAGGCCCATGCCGATGATGACCACGTGCACGGTGGTGCGGCCGGACTCGCCGACCCAGGTCTCACCTTCGCCCATGTCGTACTTCACAGCGTTATCGAGCGATTGGATAAACGGCTCAGCTTCAAACTTAGTTGGGAACAAAATCAGTGCCATAAGTCTATTATTGTCAGTCTTGAAAGAATTTACGTAATCTTCTCAGCGAATTATACTCTAGATGCAACCGACAACTGACACCAACGAACGTTCCGCTAAAGGCGTCGATGCCGCCATCGCCAAAGTGCAGGACTATCTCATGTCCATCCAGCACGAGGATGGCTACTGGAATTGCGAGCTCCCCGTGGACTCGACCGTGGCCTGCGACTACCTCCTGTACTACCGCTGGACAGGTGAGGTCGACGCCGACCGCGAGCGTCAGATCGTGACCTTTATCAAGAAGTGGCAGCGCGAGGACGGCGGCTGGCCGCAGTTTACCGACGGCCCCAGCGAGCTCAACGCTTCGGTTAAGGGCTACTATGCGCTCAAGATGGCGGGCGAGTCCATGAACGCCCCGCACATGGTGGCTGCGCGGGATAAGATCCTCGAGCTGGGCGGCATCCCGGCTTGCCACACCTGGAACAAGCTTTACCTGGCCATGTTTGGCTGCTTTCCGTGGGAGAATTGCCCGCTGATCCCGGCCGAGCTCATGCTCATGCCCAATTGGTTCCCCATCACGATCTACCGCATGTCCAGTTGGACGCGAAACATGATCGTGCCGCTGATGGTCATCAACCACTACAAGCCGGTGCGCATCATCGAGAGCTGCCCGGACCTGAACGAACTGTACCCCGCGGGCACGCTCGACGGTAATCTTTCGCTGCCGTATTCGGAGAAAAAGCTCTCGTGGAAAAACTTCTTTCTCGTGGCGGACAAGCTCGGGCGCTTCGTCAATCATCTGCCCGAGTCCTGGTTCCGTAAGCGTGCCCTCCGCAAGGCCGAAGCCTGGATGTGCGATCGCGTAGGGCAGGGCTCTGACGGTATGGGCGCGATTTTCCCCGCCATCATGAACGTGCTCATCGCCTTCGAGCTGATGGGCTACTCCAAGGAGCACCCGCTTTTCGAGCTCAACCGCGAGCACTTTGACAACCTCTGCCTCGGCAGCCCGACCTATCCCAAGCACGATCCGAAGCAGGACCTTGAAACGGACTGGCGCATCGCCCCCTGTCACTCACCCGTCTGGGACACGGCCATCATCGCCATGGCCCTCTCCGAGAGCGGCTTCCCCAGCGACGACCCCCGCATGACCAAGTGCGCCGACTGGCTGCTGGACTGCGAGATCGGCATCCGCGGCGACTGGAAGGAAAACTGCGACTTCCCCGAGGCCGCAGGCTGGGCCTTTGAGTTTAACAACGACTGGTACCCGGACGTGGACGATTCCTTCCAGGTCATGCTCGGCCTGAAAGACCTCACCGCCTCCAACCCCCGCCGCAAGGCCCACGCCCTCGACCGGGGCATGCGCTGGTGCCGCGCCATGCAGTGCAAGGAGGGGGGCTTTGCCGCCTTCGACAAGGACATCAACGACGCCTGGCTCGAAGAAATTCCCTTTGCCGACCACAACGCTATCCTCGACCCGCCATGCAGCGACATCACGGGCCGCTCGCTCGAGACGATGGCCGCCTTTGGCTACACCCGCGAGGATGAGATCGTCCAACGCGCGCGCAAGTTCCTCCTCGATACGCAGGAGGAGGACGGCTCCTGGTACGGCCGCTGGGGCGTGAACTACATTTACGGCACCGGGCACGCCATTCGCGGTCTGCACGCCATCGGTGAGGACATGGACGCGCCCTTCCTCAAGAAGGCCCGCAACTGGCTCGAAAATCACCAGAACGCTGACGGCGGTTGGGGCGAGTCCTGCTGGACCTACCACGACGCCCAGACGCGCGGCACGGGCAAGTCCACCGCCTCGCAAACGGCCTGGGCCCTGCTCGGTCTGCTCTGCTTTGGCGACGCCGACCGCCCGTCCGTCCGACGCGGCATCGACTACCTGCTCAGCACGCAGGAGGAGAATGGCTCCTGGAACTACGAGGAATTCACCGGCACGGGCTTCCCCCGCATCTACTATCTCAAGTACTCCTCCTACCAGTGGTCTTGGCCATTGTATGCCCTCGCGAAGTACCGGAAACTGGCAGGGCAGGACTAAGTCCTGCACCTGTGATGCTTGTGCGTTACTCTTTAGGGTTTGAGCAGACAGATATTTGTCAAAGGCTCCACGCTAATCTCTTTTCGCCAGCGGAGAGCTGTTGATGCTCTAGCCGAGCAGTTTCGCCTCTGTCAGTTTAGCCATTTTCTTGTCGTTTGTCAGTACGATGGCATCCCGGGCGGCGTAATCCTGCGTGATGAGTCGGTCGAGTAAGCCGCAGCCTGTCTTTGCACGCAGGCAGGTTAGTGCATCGTCGCCATTGAGCGGGCGAATCATGCTGCCCGTGAGCAGCTTTAGCATGGCTTCTCGCGCATCGCTTTTGCTGATTTGGTAGTGGTGTTGAAGGGCGATATAGGCTTCGCCGATCACCTGATTGGACACATAAAGCGCAGCGCTTGGCTCACGCTTCAGGAGTCGCTCAAGGGCGTCGAGCGTTTGCGCGTAGTCCTTGGCAGGGTGCCCAGTCAGCAACCGAACGAAGATGGAGGTATCAATCCCGTAGCTTGGGGTCGAGCGCGGCATGGCGGGTGGCGTTCAGGTCGAGGGCGGGTAAGTCAGCGTTAACCTTATCGCGCAAGGGCGCGAGGTTTTTGGTGGAAAAACGCTGTGGCTTGAGGGTGAAGCCGTCTCTGGATTCTTCAATGACGAGCGTGTCACCTGCTTGCACGCCGAGTTTTTCCATCACGCGCTGCGGGAAGGTCACCTGCCTTTTGCTGGTGATTTTTATCTGCATACTCTGCCTTACTTATATATGTATTTAGTAAGGTGTCAAGGTCGATGAGAAGGTGCCTCAGTGACGGAATTCAAGCTTACCCATCCAGCACTTCGCTCAGGGCGAATCCGCTTTCGGCGGCGCTTTCGATCGTGGCGGGGAGGCCGTTGTTGACCCAGTCACCGGCGAGGAAGAAGTTCTCCCAAGGGGCGTCTTGGGCGTTGGGGCGCAAGAGCTCGGTCGAGGGGCGGGCGGCAAAGGTAGCGTCGCGGCTCTTGTACACGAGCGAGCGGTTGACGGTCAGCTCCTTGGTGGCGGGGAAAAAGCGTTCCAGCTCGGCCATGAGCTTGTCCACGATCTCGTTGCTCTTGAGGTCGAGCAACTCGTCCGCCGCGCTGACCACGACGGCGTAGAGGTGCTCGTTGCTGCGCTCGGCGGGTAGGGTGCAGGTGCGATCAAAGACCCAGTGGATGGGCGAGTCGAGCAGGCCGACGAAGTCCGCGCCCGTGTCGTAGAGCTTGCGATCGGTTAGCAGGTGGATGCTGAGGATGGCGGCCGAGGGGATGGCGGCCACGCGCTCCTGCAGGCGTAGTCCGGCGGGCAGGAGCCCGCGTAGGCCGTTCCAGGGCAGGGCACTGACGAAAAGCCCGGCTTCGATGCGCTCGCCCTTGGAGGTTTCCATCGCGACGACGCGCCCGTCGGCTTCGACCAGTTGGGCGATCTTTTTGGAAAGGCTCAGGCTGCCGCCGATACTCTTGAGAAACAGCTCCGTCTCGGGCTCGAAGAGTTCGCTCAGGCCGACTTTTGAGAGGAGGATGGTGGCGTCGCTGGCCTTGCCAAAGAGCGAGCGTTTCATGGTCTCGTGGAGCAGGCGTGCGCTGGAGGTGGCCACGGGCTCGTTGAGCGCGGCCACGCAAAACGGCTCCCAGAGTGCGCGGATGGCGCCGTCGGTTTGCTTGTGGCGGCGCAGCCAGTTTTCAGCGGTTTCGTCTTCTTTCGGGCGTGCCTCCAGGCGCATGACCAGCCCCATGTGGATAATGGCCAGGCGGTCGGCGGTGCTCAGCGCATCAAAGGCAAAGAGGCCGCCGAGGAGGTGGAAAGGTGCGGGCAGGTTTTTGGCCGCGAGGGTAGACCACTTCCCGCCGGGGCTGATGTAGGGCACGGTCATGCTGTCCTGAGCCTCCAGCTTGTCGCCGATGCCGAGCCGATCGACCAGCTTCAGAAAGCTCTTGTAGCAGCCCATGACGATGTGTTGAGAGTTGTCCAGCGTCAGCCCGGTGGCGGCGTCGGTCAGGCTGTGAGCGCGCCCGCCGAGGTAGGTCTTCGATTCGTAAAGGTGCGGCGTGTAGCCCTGGATGCCGAGCTCAAGCGCGGCCGTGATCCCCGCAATGCCTCCGCCGAGGACGGCGGCACGACCAGGGAGCCGCTTGGGCTTGAGCGGTTGCTTGAGCTCGCGCATGGTGCGGAAAAGCAACTGCAGCTTGCGGCCTTTGGAGAGGCGCGTGCGCTTGACCTTGATGTCGAACCCGCCGGCGGCGATTTTCTCCAGGATGTCCTCGTAAAATGCGCCCATGACGAGGGCGGCCTTGAGGTTGCCCCGCTCGGACTCGGGCAGGAGGCGTCGGGCTTTGTTGAAAAAGTGCTTGCAGCGGAAATAGCAGAGGCGGAAAAGCTTCTGGCAGGCGGGGTTCTGCGAGGGGTCGAGCAGGTCGTCCTCGCTGACGCCGAGCGCGGCCAACTCTTCCTGCGGCAGGTACACGCGACCCATCTCGATGCGGTCCTCGACCACATCGCGCAGGATGTTGGTAAACTGGAGGGCATAGCCGAGCGTCTCGGCGTACTCGGGCGTGCGTGGATGCGTGCAGCCGAAAATCTTGATCGAGACGAGCCCAACGGCGGAGGCCACGCCGTAGCAGTAGCGTTGGAGGTCGTGAAAAGTCTGGAAGCGCGCGCCGCCGATGTCCATGGCCACGCCGTCGATGATGGCGAGCAGGTCCTCGCGCACGACATCGTAGCGCATGATGACGGGCTTGAGCTCGTGGGCCAGCTTGAGCTGACCACTGTCGGCGCGGTAGCAGGCATTGATCTCGTCGCGCCAGTCCTGGAGCTCGCGTGCCTTCTGCTCGTCGGGTCGCTCCGGGTCGTCCGCGATGTCGTCTACCCGTCGGCAAAAGTCGTAAAACACCGCCATGGCATCCTTGCGCTCGGGTTCGAGCGACATGAAGGTAAAGGCGAGGTTGGACTTTTTGCGGGCCTGGACCGCTTCTTTGGACTCAGAGGACATGATTTGGCAACAAACTGCTAATCCACGAACAATGCCCCCCGCTGGCAAGGCGTTAATGTTTACAAACGCTCTGCTATTGTCCAAAAGCTGAGCCAGCCTCACCGGATGCTTACGTAAGCTTGAAGTATTCGCCAATGCCACCAAAAAGAGTGATCCGAAGGATCACAGGTGCAGGACCGCGTCCTGCTACCTGGTGAAGGCGGCTTTTTGCAGGAGCTTGATCTTGTCGAATTTGTTTATCTTGGGGCGTGCGCTGACGGTGTCGTAGTCAGCGGCGATGATTTTGTCCAGGATGGTTTGCCCGCCGAGCCAGGTCAGGCGGATTTCCATGCTGAGCGGAAAGGGCAGGTGCCGGGAGAGCACGCGCCCTTCTTTGAAGAGCGCATAGGTGCGGTCTACCTGATGCTTGAGGCAGCGGCGGAACTCCGGGCTCGCGGGCGGTTGGGAAAACATGGCTTCGGTCACGCCAAAGGTGGCCCAGTCCTCCCGGGGGACGTAGATGCGGCCATCCTTTTTGATGTCCACGCTCACGTCTTGCCAGAAGTTGGCCAGTTGGAGCGCGGTGCAGATCTGGTCAGACCAGGCAAACTTCTGCGTGTCGGCGTGGCCGTGCAGGATGAGCACGAGGCGGCCAATGGGGTTCGCGCTGCGGCGGCAGTAGTCGAGCACCTCGGCGTGCGTCTCGTAGCGCAGTTTGATGCAGTCTTGTTTAAAGGCACTGAGCAGGTCGCGAAAGAGCTGGAGCGGCGCGCCGGTCTTTTCGATCGTGTCGGCCAGAGCGAGGAAAATCCAGGCGTACTCGTCGCCGACGGGGCGTCCCTCGGCGGCGGCCACAAGCTGTTCCTCGTAGGCATCCAGTGCGGCCACGCGGTCCTGTGGGGTAGGGCTCCCGGCCAGGCCCCAGCCCTCGTCTGCGATGTCGTCTGCGGTGCGGGCAAAGGCATAGACGGCGCTGACGTAGGGGCGGATCGCCTTGGGCACGAGCTTGGCCACGGGGAAGTTCTCGTAGTGCTCGCGGGTCAGCGCGTGGCAGCGGGCGTAGGATTCTGCGACGGTCATAAAGGTTGCCAGCAAAGCCATATCGGGGCGCAGAGACAAGCTTGGGATTCCCTCTGTTCCGCAACACGGCTAAGCACTTGTCGTAGGCTTATCGGCCGCGCGTCCAGACCGACTTCTGGTTCTGACCGGGGGTTACCGGGTTTGGCGGCGACGCAGCATGGCAATCAATGCCACGGTAAGGCCGGCCAGCAAAGCGTAGCTTGACGGTTCGGGAATCGCGTTCAATGACACGATTCGAAAGCCTATCGCGTCGGCAACCTGATCGGGGAGCAGGCCTGGGCTTTCGTAGTCAGCCTCCTGCATAATGGGCCAATCACCGAAGGAGCCGCCACGGTAATTGCGCCATTGTGGATGGGTCCCGTTGATTTCTTCCAGCCATTCCGAGACGTTTCCGGCCATATCGTAAGCCCCATAGGCGCTCGTCGTGCCGATGTATGAGCCGACGTCAATGGGGTTGCCGTAAGGAGAGTAAAACTCCTGATCCATAAAATTGGCACTGTTGCTGCCGCCGGGTGCTGTTTGCGCCAGGGGGGTTCCATTGCTTTGTGTCGGATACAGCCAGTAGCCGCCATTGCCTGTGTTCAGGCTTGGATCATAGTAGGCAGCCTTGTACCATTCATCGGCATTGGCGATGGCGACTCCGCCATTATTGAAGGCCGTCGTATCGCGGAGCATCCACGAGTTGTTCGGATTTGTAACGCCGTTCAACGCGTAGGTGCCGCTTTCAGTGGTTGAGGCGTCCTGACTGCCTGTAGGCTGTCCGTTTGTCAGCCAGTTCGAAAAGCGGGCGGCATCCCAGAAGCTTACGTAATTAACCGGTTTGTTGGCAAAGCCATCCTTTACCGTATAGGTATAGCTGCCCGAGGTGCCACTGCGTTCAATTCCACCGAGTGCATGCGAACCCATCAATGCGTTGTAGACGCCGTGGGTATCCGTGCTGGCTACTGAATTGAGAAACGTTGTGTATTGGGCGTTAGTTACTTCATAGGTGCTTACATGGTAGTTGTAGCCCACCGCCCCATATCCGGTTGCAGCGTCTGCCAGATTGCCAGCATTACCCACCGTCACGGTATCGATATGCATGCTGGCAGCGAGGGGAGACACGGCGGCGAGACCGCAAGAAAGCAAAATAACGATAAAAGTCCGGGCAGAATGGGTACGCTTTTTCATATGTTTTGCATTAAGAGTTCATTTTTTATCGTTCTGTCAAATTCAAATGGTAGGATAATTGAAGTGCCCCAAAGCGTATCTATTCTACCTATGGATTAACCCTGTTATCTGACCTGGACGGGCCCTCAATGTGATTACGGACTTCGGCCTTCTTTCGTCATTGAAGCCTGAGCGCCGGGGGCTATGCTCACCGCTTATGTTTTTGCGCAATTTCCGTTCCCGCACCACGATGCCCCTTGGCCTGAGCGTGCTCACTTGCCTGTTAATGGCCAGTACGGGGCTTCAGGCCCAGCGACAAGTGGCCGCGCTAGGCCGGATTGTGCCGGGCGAGGGACTGGTCGAGGTAGCCGCTCCGGCGGGAGCAACCGGGCAAGCCATTGTGGCTGAGCTCAAGGTCAAGGTCGGCGATGCGGTCAAGGCGGGCGACACGCTGGCCACGCTGACCAGTGCGCCGCTCTTGCAGGCTGCGGTGACAGCGGCAGAAAAAGAGGCCGCCGCTGCGGCTGAGGGCGTGAGCATTGCCCAGCAACAGGCGGGTGTCTTTACCCAGCGACTTGCCGTGTTGGAGGCCCGGCAGGCCGTGGCCGCGCAGGAAGCCTCCGCCGCCCAAATCGCGGTCGAGCAGGCCGAGGCCCAGCTTGCGCAGGCCAAAAGCGACTACCTCGCGGGCGTCCAGCGCCTGCAAGGCGAGATCGACGAGCACACCCGAGTGATCAAGGAGTGGGACCCGGGCAAGAGCGACCGCGTCGAGATCGAGTTCCAGCAGGCCGTGCTCCGGCTTGAGATGAACAAACTGCACGCGACTTTCCCCGCTCAGCAGAAAATTTTAGAAACCCAGGTCAAAGCCGCACAAGCCGATGCCAAGACGGCCAGCGACCAGCTCGGTATCATCGCAGCCGAGCGTGCGGGGATCGAGGCCGAGCAGGCTATCGCTCAGGCCCAGATCAAGCAGGTGCAGGCTCAGGCCGACGCCGCTGCCGCTCAAGTGGCCCAGGCAAAGGCGCAGCTCGCTCAAGCCACGGTCAAGGCTCCGCTTGCCGGTACGGTATTGGCAATCAACGCCCGCCCCGGTGAAGCCGTGGGCATGGAGGGCTTGCTTTCGCTGGCCGACACGAGCGAGATGTACGTCGAGGCCGAGGTCTACATCGACGACATCGCCTTGGTCAAGGTAGGGCAGGCTGCGACTATTTCCGGCCAGCCCCTCTCGGGAGAGCTCACGGGCAAGGTCTCCCGCGTGGCCTCCCGCGTCGCCCCGAACGACCTCTTTAGCCGTGATCCGACCGCCTTTGCCGACAAGCGCGTCGTCATGGTGCGGGTCAAGTTTGACGACCCCACTGCGGTCCGCTCGCTGATCGGTGCCCAAGTCACAGTCAAGATTCAGCCCTGAGCCAGACAGGGGCACAAACCTTGACATTCCCGCCTATATGAACGACTTTAAACTCATGCAAAACAGTGTTGCCAGCTTCGATGATACACAGTTGCTAGGCCAGTACCGTACCTTTGGCGAATATGGTCCGACATACCATATCCTGGAGCCATCTCGTCAGCGTGATGACGGAGAATGGCTGTTGCGTATCGAAGTGCCCGCAACGGGAGAAGTCATGGACTACCCATACTCGAAAGCCCGGCACGACCCGGCTGCCTAGGCATGTTTGCGATTGCATTTGATCTGGTTGTCGCCGAGACGGAACGCCACCACGAAAAAGGTGTGTCCCAGGCCTATGCCGATATTAAGGTAACGCTTGCTGGCTACGGATTTCAATGGGTTCAGGGTAGTCTTTACACCACTGAGGACGAAGACATGGCCAATCTTTTTCGCGCAATACAGGCGCTCCGCGCACTGGCGTGGTTCCCCGCCAGCGTACGAGATATTCGTACTTTCCGCATCGAACAGTGGTCCGATTTTACATCCGTTATTAAAGAGCCATACTAGACCATGCTGCTCAACCGGATCATTCCGCTAGGCATCCCGCTGGCCTGGCTCAACCTCGTCAAGGAGAAGAAACGCTTCTTCGCCGCGGTGGCGGGCATCACCTTTGCCGTGACCATGATGATGTTTCAGATGGGGCTCAACTCCGCGCTCTTTGAGCAGGTGGTCGGACCGCACGCCAAGATGAAGGCGGACATCTTCGTCGTCAGCAGCCAGTACGAGTACCTTGGCGTGAGCAAGGGCTTCCCCCTGCGCCGACTCGTGCAGGCCGAGGGCTTGGCCGAGGTCGAGCAGGTCGTGCCTATGTACGTGGGCGCCTTGCCCCTGATTAACACAGAAAACCAGAGCACGCGCGAAGTCTTTATCATGGCTTGGGACCCGGCCAGGGAGGCCTTCTCCGACCCGGAGATTTCCTCCCAGCGCTGGAAGCTCAAGCGTGACGGCGTCGCGCTCTACGACCGCCTTTCCCGCCCCGAACTTGGCCCCTTCGTGCGCGAAGTGGAGCAGAGCGGCGAGGCCGTGACCGAGGTGGCCAACCGCCGCGTTACCATCGAGGGGCTCTTTTCCTGTGCCCCGACTTTTGTGGCCGATGGTAACATGCTCATGAATGAGGCCACCTTTCTGCCCCTGTGGCCGGGCGGTGATCGCGCCGTGGTCAGTCTCGGCTTGATTCAGCTCAAACCCGGTGCTGACGCCGAGGCCGTCCTGACCGAGCTGGGCAGCTTTTTGCCCCAGGACGTGCGCCTGTACACGCGCAAGGGCTTTCTCGAATACGAGATGCAGTACTGGCGCGAGCGTACCCCCATCGGCTTTGTCATCACGGCCTCGATGGCCGTCGCGCTCATCGTGGGCGCGGTCATCGTTTACCAGATTCTCTACACCGACGTGACCGACCACCTTGAGGAGTATGCCACGCTCAAGTCCATCGGTTTCCGCGATAGCTATTTTACGGGCGTCATTCTGCAGGAGTCGGTCATCCTGAGCGTATTCGGGTTCATCCCCGGCACCGCGCTGACAGCGGTCATGTTCTACTTTACCCGGCAGGTGGCCCACATGGCGACCTACCTCGACCCGCTCAACTGCGTCATCATTTTCTTCCTCACGCTCTTCATGTGCCTGATCGCCGGCGCCCTCGCCACGCGCAAGCTCCGTGCCGCCAACCCCGCTGAAATTTTCTGATGAGTCGATTCAACACACCGGCACGAAGGGGACAAAGTTTGATTCATTCTCCGCCCATGAATGAACGGGTGTTCTGTTTTACGGGGCAAAATACTGGAACAGATATGGCAACGCTTTGCGATCTTCGCGCCCTTTGCGGTTAATAACACCTTATCCAACTTCCATGTCCGACGAACCCATCATCCGCATAAAAGATCTCCGTTACTCCTTTCGCGAGGGCAACGGCATGAAGGAGGTGCTGCACGGCGTCTCGGCGGACTTCTATCCGGGCGAGATCGTCATCATCACCGGGCCTTCCGGCTCGGGGAAATCGACCCTGCTCAAGCTTGTGGGCGGGCTGCGCACGGTGCAGGAGGGGAGCATCGAGGTACGGGGGCGTTCGCTGGCCAACGCCAAAAAGGAAGACCTCGTGCAAGTGCGCAGGCAGATCGGCTTTATTTTCCAGAATCACCACCTCATTGCCTCGCTCAGCGTGACGCAAAACGTGATGATGCCGCTGTCCTTCGACCCGAAGATGACCGCCCGCAAGGCCCGTCCGCAGGCGGTGGAGATCCTGGAGCAGGTCGGGTTGGGCGAGCACGTGAACAAGAAGCCGAGCCAGCTCTCCGGCGGTCAGCAGCAGCGCGTAGCCATCGCCCGTGCCCTCGTGCACAAGCCCAAGATCGTGCTGGCGGACGAGCCCACCGCCTCGCTCGACGGCAAGACCGGGCGCGACATCGTGAATCACATCCAGCGGCTGGCCAAACAGTTTGGCTCCACTATTTTGCTGGTCACGCACGACACGCGCATCCTCGACGTGGCCGACCGCATCGTCGAGCTGGAGGACGGTGTCCTCGGCGCAGACGAGTCACAGCCGTCCTGATTTTTGCTCCCCACTTCGGCAAATTCCCTTGCGCTGTAGCGGTGATCGGACATCATCGTTTGACATGAAAACCACCTTCGCTCTTCTGTTTCTCGCTCTGGCTTTCCTGGCTGGCTGCTCCAGCTCACCGTCGAACATCGACTACAAGAACCAGCGCTTCGTCATCACCGACCCGAAGCTCAAGGACGATCTCGAGGTCAAGCTGGTCGATGGCCAGATCAAGGACTCGAAGGTGCTTCAGGCCAACCTGATCAACACGACGGACAAGCCCATGGCGGTCAGCTACCGTGTTGAGTGGTTTAACACCAATGGCATCCTGGTCAACGACCCGGAGACCAAAAGCATGACCATTGCCCCGGAGAACATCGGCTTCGTCAAAGCCCAGCAGCCCGACCCCAGCGCGATCTACCCGCGCATCGTCGTCGGCCCCTAGTGTCCTGTTACCGTAATCCCAGAGGAGCATCCAAACTGGGTTGCACCCAAACTTATGCGAGGAACTTAGCTCACGGTACACATAGTGGCTCTCGCTTGGGATAATAGCAGGCTGTTGTCATCCTGAGCGAGTACAGCGAGTCGAGGGATCTCCTCGTTCATCTGCCGAAAGGTTAGCCTTCATGCTTTTTTGTACGGAATTGAAGGTCCTTTGACTCGTCCGCAGAGTGGCTTATCGCGTTTCCAAAAATGATTGATAAGATGTTGGTAGGGACGGCTGCCCCCAGTCGTCCGCGGATGCCTGAGGCAGGCATCCCTACCCGTGCCACTGACTTTATCATAGTTATGGGAAGACGGTATTACTCCGGATGAGATCACACATGCATCTCTCTTCCAGCTCGCCTTTATGCAAACGTAGTAGGCGGAGTTCGTGTTGTTGGAAGTCCAACTAAAAAAGCTCGCGTTCGTAGGGGATGCCTGCGCGGCTTTGGTCAAAGCTAAAGTCTTTCTCGGCCACAAACTGCTCGTCAATCCAGGCGCGTAGTTCGCCCCATTCGCGGTCCATGTCCTGCGTGCTGCTGCGCTTGAGCACGGCGGCCTTGATCTGCTTGTAGAGCAGGCGGGTCAGGACGGATGCGCCGACAAAGAGCGCGAGCGAGCCGAAGTAAAGTGAGGGGTAGAGGTAGCCTCCAGCCGCAAGGTAAATGAAGTAAAACACGATTGGCAGGCCGATCATGAAGCCGTAAAAGGCCCGGCTGCCCCACATGATCTGGTCGTTGAAAAAGACCACGCTGTCGAGGGCGCGGTTGCGGTGCGCGGCTACGACGTAGTGGCAATAGTAGTTATAGGCCTTGCCCGCCTCGAATGCCGTGTTGAGCCCGAAGTTCGTCTCGACCGTAATTTCGCAACTGCCTTTGCGGATGCGGGTCAGGGTATTGCCGACAGAGGCGGTGCTGCGCTTGACCCGGTAGCCGTTGCGGCGGGGGAAGTTCGCCTCCAGGTAGCGGGCGAGGGCGTGGCAATTGCGATTTGCCCGGGCCTCTGCCGCTTCGCGCTCGTCCCCGTCAAAATCGACGCTGCGGATCAGGCGTTCTTCAGTGGCGTTGGACATGGTGCGTGTGGGGTGGGGTTACTCGTAGTGATTTGCCCCTCGGGCGTGGTCAAAGTTAAAGCCCTGGCTTTTGTCAAAAATGATCTCGATGGTCTCCTGCATGTTGGCCCAGTCGTCTTCGAGTTCGTCGATTTCGCCGCTATTTTCCTGTGACCGATATCTAAGTCTATAATACCATCTCCCGACGAGCGTGCCGGCGAATCCGCCAATGGCGGCACATGACATAATGACGAACACCATTCCGATACCCATGGCTCTTTTCGCTTGAGCAACTGCACCCGTCAGTTGGATTAACGTAAAAAATATAAGGGCGCCGAGTACTCCGAATGAAGCCTGTAGGCACCATTTTACTGTCTCAGTTGTTTTTACGGCTTGGTCCAGCGCGTGGTTTTTGTGGGAGACTTCGACGTAGGTGCAGTAGTACTTGTGGGCACCGCCCGGGCCGTAGCGGGTGTTTTGGCCAAAGTTCGTCTCGATGATGATCTCACCGCTGCCGCGCCGGATAGAGGTCAGGGTATTGCCGGGGGAGGCTTGGGTTTTGTTTACCTGATAGTGGTGTCTGCTGCCGAAGCTGGCCGCCACGTACTCGTCGACGCGCTCTTGCAGGAAAACGGCCTCCTTCAGGGCGGCTTCGCGCTCGTCTCCGTCGAAGTCGACAGTGCGCATGATTTTGGCTTCGGTGGCGGACTCCATGCGTTTTAATGCTATGACATTGTGATTGACCGACAAGGTCAATTGCGCCAAGGTGGTCGTTTGTTCTTTTAACACTTTTCAGGGGTGAGCTCTCGCGGTTCCGCTTCGGCGGGGTCGAGGAAAGTCCGGACATCGCAGGGCAGGATTCCCGGTGAAAGCCGGGGCAGGGGAGGCCTTTGGGTCGAACTTGACGGACAGTGCCACAGAAAACGAACCGCCACGTGCCTCGGCGCGGGGTAAGGGTGAAAAGGTGGGGTAAGAGCCCACCGCCGTTGCGGGTAACCGCACGGGCAGGGTAAACCCAATCCGGTGCAAGACAGTGTAGGGGGCCGAGCGGCCCGTTCATACGGTCCCGGGTAGGTCGCATCCTTCGGGAGTCGCGTCGCAAGGCGCGTCAGATAAATGAGAGCATCCGCTTTCGGGCGGAAACAGAATCCGGCTTATGATCCCCTGATTACTTTTCAGAGTCGATGGGTCCATAGTTGATGGCGTTTTGGTTGTTCGCCACCTATGGGCCGATTATCTCTTCTGACTTCGAAACATTTTTTTCAGTTGACAGGGGCGTTAACTCCGGTTGTTTTCTCCCCCTTTTCCTTTCTCAAACCAGAAAATTTCATGGCCAACACCAAACAAGCCCAAAAGTACATCCGCCAGACCGAGACCCGGACGGAGCGTAATCGTCACGAGCGCAGCCGCTTGAAGAGCCTTGCCAAGAAGGTCCAGACGGCTGAAGGCGAAGAAGCCACCAAGGCAGCTCGCGCGTACACCTCCGCTCTGGACAAGGCTGCCAAGCACGGCGTGATCCACCCGAACCGGGCCAGCCGCCAGAAGGCTGCCGTCGCTGCCAAGGCCCTGGCCTAGTAGCGTTTCGGCCCGCTTTACAGCCTCCGCTTACACGGCGGAGGTTTTTTGTTGCCCGGTGCCCACACCTTGCCGCCTTATTTATGCTATGAGTTCTACCTTGCCGAAAGCTGTCGGATTTCCACCTCCTCTGCTGGGGGAGCAGCCGCTTCGCCTCGACGTGCTGGGCGCGGTCCCGGGGCAGTGGCTCGCGCTGGACAAGCCTCCCGGCGTCCTGCCAGAGGCGCACCGCTGGTTTCCTGACGCGCCGGACCTCATCTGCGCGCTCAATGCCCAGGTCGCGGCGGGCAAGCCAGAACTGGCCCCGCTTGAAATCGACAAGGCGGGCAGCGTGTACAAGTTTGAGCCCGAAGCTACCGGGGTGCTCCTGCTGGCCTTGGGCGATGAGGCTTTCAAGGGCCTGCGTGACGCCTACGGCTCGGGGCAGTTCACCTTTACTTTTCAATTTTTGGCTAAAGATGATGGCGGCAGCGATGAGCGCGTTTGCGAGCTCCCGTTGGCCGTCCACCGTACACAGTCGCGGGGGCTGGTTTCGCACACTTCGGGTAAAAAGTGCACCACGCGCTTTCGCCGTCTGGAGCGCCTCGGGGGCTACGGCTGGTGGGAGGCTGAAACCACATACGTGCGTACGCACCAAATCCGTCTACACGCAGCGGAGGTCGGTCTGCCGGTCGTGGGGGATCGACGCTACCGTGGGCCAAGGGGCATCATGCTCTCGGACATCAAGCCCGGTTACCGTTCCCGCGGGGAGGAGACGCCGCTTTACGGTGAGCTTTGCCTGCATTTGGGCCGCGTGGTGGTGGCTGCGCCGGATTGGTCCCTGGAGGCCAGTTCCCCGTTGCCCAAGGGGCTGGGGGTGCTGCAGACCCGTTTACGCCGTCATTTGGTCGAGAAAAATCATTAATTGCATTTTTTGCTTGTAAGTCGGCTCTGGCCGTTCATTCTCTCCCCCTTTTTCAGCAGACTCCTGCGCTCAAATCACATACTTTAAGAATCAATGGGAAACCTCAAAAAGAAGCGTCGCTTGAAGATGAACAAGCACAAGCGTCGTAAGCGTTCGCGCTCCAATCGTCACAAGAAGCGCGTGTGGTAGTTTTGGGCGCATTGCGCCCTCACCACCTGTCTCGTTCGTACACCCTAATCGTGCCCGTTATGTGCACGCATTAGGGCTGTGCCATCGACTACAATATAGCGCTATCGCTAGCTAATAGGCTGCCATTAGGCCATTGGCTAGGTGTTTTTACTTAGTCCTCATCATGGGTTGTAACTCAGGGGTGAATTAAGTGTAAACCCTTCATATTGTGGTGGAAAAAGCGTTGCCACGGCGCAAATCGTGTCGTTAGTTCTAGGCATATTTTAGAGAACCTTGTTTGGGTTTGCGGACATTCAGCCATTGCGAGTAGTTTATCTGCCGCGGTGAGGACGTTTCGCTCTCCCACCTGCCTGTACTCTGTGCGATGCTGAAGACTGCTAATAAACCCCTGTTTGTCGAAATATCGGACTACTCATTTTTGGTGGCGCGCGTCAGCGCGACCAGTGGGCGGATACAGGTTGAGTCTTTGCTGGAGTTGCCGACGGACATTGCGCCCGAGCAGGCCACGGAATCAATCCTTCAATTTTCCAGCACCAAGAAGGGGCAGCTCTGTCTGTCCGTCTGTGGGATGTACCCGCCTCAGGCCCTCCTGCGCAGAACCACGCTGGAGAGTCCCAACAAGGCCAAGGATCCGGCCTACCTCATCGACTTCGTCAAACAGCAGTTCAAGATCGATGTCGAGTCGCACGCTATTTTTCCGCTCAACGCAGCGTTGGGCACGCCGTTTCAGCCGGAGAAGCTTGCGGGCAAGGAGCTGATTTTCTGCGGGGCTCCCAAGGCGGCTATTTTAGCCGAGCAGGAGCGCCTGCTCAGTTACAACCTTTACCCGGAGCGACTCGAGCTCGGCACCTTGGCCACGCTCGGGGGGATGATGCGCTATAACCGCCTCAAGGGGATCAAGGCACCTACACTGATGCTGGAGATTACGGAAACACAGGCTCAGGTGCTGATTTTTCAGGGTGACCAGCTCGATGTGGCCCGTCCCATTCCTTACGGGTTGAGCAGCATGTACCCGCTGGTGCAGCAGGAGCTTGGGCTCAAAGACGAGGATTCCGCCCGTAAGCTTTTCTCCTCTAATACCTTTGATTTTACCGAGATGGGCCCGGTGTTGCTCAAGAAAATGCTCAAGGAGTTGCAGGCGTCTACGGGCTTTTATGAGGTGCAAACGGGCCAGACCATCGGGCAGATATATCTGAATCTGCTGCCGGAAAATCTGAATTGGGTAGGGCGGAGCCTCTCGCGCACGTTGGGGGTAGATGTGATCGAGCCAGATCTTGCCACCTGGCTTGAAGGCTCCAACATCACGCTTGCCGATGGCGTAGAAACCTCAAAGCTGGACAAGCGCTGGTTTGGGCTCTTTGCCCTGATGTGCGACTACAACCCACAAGCGGAGGCTGCTGATGCAAAAGGAAAGTAAGAAGGAGCCGATCCGCAACTGGCATCCGAACCTGCGCCTTGCCGACAGCCTGCCGGATATCAAGGTCGTGCGCACCGGGTTTATGGTGAACCTGGTGGCGGTGATTATCCTCGTGTTGCTGGTGGGGCTCAATGTTCAGCGCGAACTGGCTATTTTGTCCACGTCCAGCGAATTAGGTAAACTCGAGCAGCACATTCAGGGATTAAAGTCGCAGAACGATAAAAGCCTGCGGCTAAGCGGTCAATTCAAGCGCAACGCCAAGTTGCTTGAGGACCTGAGCTTATTTTATGGCATCTCCTATCCGCCGCTGGAGTTCCTGGTGCCGGTGGTTCAAAACCGCCCCGAAGACATCACTTTCCTGGGCTTCCAGTACAGCATCCGGCATATCGGTACGGACAAGAAAAAAGTAAAGCACGAGGATTTCGCGGGCGTATTTACTATCACTGGATTCCTGAAGGGCAGCAGCCCGCAGGAGATTGCCGCTGTCAGTGCTTATCGCGACGCGCTTCAGAATATGGAGCCGTTTAAGGACAAGGTATTTAAGGCCACGGTCACGAAAAGTTTTTCCAACAAGGCAGCCAACATCCACGAGTTCCAAATCGAAGTCATCGTAAAATCCTGATCCATGGATACGCAAAAGCTCATCGCAACGCTTAAGCAGTACCCGATCGCAGTCATCTGCGGGGTGCTTTCCTTGGTGATGCTTGTGGCTATATTCCTGCGTGGTGCAGCGCTGGATGAGGTCAGGACATCCTACCAGGAGGTCTCTGAGGCGGTTACCGTGATCGATAGCAACAAGGCCAATGCGAGCAACTTGCCTCAGGATGACGAGAAAATGAAGACGCTGGCCGAGAACATCACCTCGCGGCTGATGAAGTCCAAGGAGGCTCAGAATGAGCACTTCCTGTACTTCGCAACGCTTGCCGTGGCCAGTGATGTTAACCTGATGAACCCGGCCCAGCGGGAATTCTACATTGCAGGCGTGAAAAACAGCTCCATCCATACGACCGAGCTTTCCCAACTGGAGTACGAACTGGAGGTGGCCGGAGAATTCAACAAGGTCATGGATTTCATGTACCGCCTGACCACCGGGGATTATTTTATTCGGCTTCAGCAAATGAATATGAACCCCGACCTAAACGAGGGGGGGCGCATGGTCGTGGCCAGGATGAATGTGCGCTGTCTGGCTGTCACGCCTGAGGTGAAGAAAGAAAAAAAGGATAAGAAGGGAGGGAAATAGACATGAAAATCGTTTCACGCATACTCTCTTGTTCTCTGCTCTGTGCCTTGCTCTGGTTCATGGTTGCTGCGGCCCATGGCCAGACCACGCGTATTGTCTCGGCTGAGGCCCGGGCAAAGCTGATCGCATTGGGAAAGACGGTCACGGATCGCTATGACGTCGACTTTGCCAGCACGCTTGCTGATCTCCCTTATCCCTTTGAGCTGGAGGAGGTGCCCGAGCCTGTCGTTGCCTCCACCACGGACGGCGAAGCCACCACACCTGCCGCTCCGGTGGTCGAGGAGGTCACCGCCCAGCAGATTCTGGATGCCTTTATTGCTACGCATTCCGTCTCGGGACGCATGCGCATGGGCGATACCGATTACCTGCTCATCATTTATCCCGATGGGCGCACCCGCAAGCAGAGCGAGGACAACAAGCCCTTGCCGATTCGCTTTCCCTTTGAAGGTAAAGCCTACGCCATTTATGTGGGCGATGTTACCGACGACCACTACACATTCAAGATTGGCGATGCCACCTACCGCGGCACCTTCAATAAGTCACTGGAGGACGCCAGCATACAACGTTTTCAACCCAATTCCCAATAACCAAGCCCTATTTGCTACTGCCTAATTCCTAAACGAGGACCTGAAATGAAATCATTGAGAGTAATGCTCCTAGCTGCTATTTTGGCCTGGCCTGCATGTTGGCTACAGGCTCAGGACGGCAGCTCCGACGAGGCGAGCACCGGATCCGGTGCCAATGCGTCGGACACGACGACTGCTGCGGCTCCAGAGGCCACGGCAGATACCCCTGAAACCAGTACGTCGGTAACGGCCCCTGCTGACTCGATGGATAACAGCTCAACTTCTCCGAGCAAGCCTGCCAGTGGCGATGCTTCGACTTCGGCCAATCCCGGCGGGGTGGACGTCTATGCACCTGATCGTTCCGGCATCAAGGTGAAGGAGGTCACTGCCTCCGACCCAAAGGTGAAGATCGAAACGACACCCGAGGGGCAGAAGGAAATCGAGCAGGTCAACGATGAAGTCCCCGCTCTTGAGCTGGACTTCCCCACTGGCGGTCTGGCCACGCTGGAGTTTCCGACTGATGTCACCACCGAGACCGACATGGAGATGGGTGATGACGAGACGATTTCCGTCGATTTTCCCGACGAGGAAGTGCGCATCATTATCCGTAATGTGGCCGACCTCTACGACCTCAACGTCGTCATTCCGGACACCCTTGTAGGCAACACCACGATCAAGCTCCGCAACGTCACCTGGCGTCAGGTGTTCGAAGTCGTGCTTGAGCCGATTGGCTACACCTACATTGAGGACCGCAATATTATCAAAATCAAGAGTATCGACGAACTTCTGCAGGAGCCGGTCGACACCCGCGTTTTTCTCATCAACTACGCTCAGGCCGAGCAGCTCAAGGACTCGCTGGCTCCGCTGATTGATGCCGCAGCCGGTGGCCGTATCCAGGTGGACAAGCGCACCAATGCGCTTATCATTACCGAGCGCCCTTCGCGCATGAACGATGTTCAGGAGATCATCGAGCGTCTGGACCAGCCCACGCCGCAGGTCATGATCCACTCCATGTTTATCGAGACCCAGACGACCGAAACCCTTAACCTCGGTATCCAGTGGCCTAATTCCGTCAGCTACACCCTCTCGGGCAGTGGGGACAATGGGGCTATCAATCTGGCAGGCGTCGGCATGAATCCTGTTCAGGGCACGACAAACACGGTCTTCGGTAACAGCTTCTTTGGTAACAACGCCGTGTTGAGCATGAGTAGCCTGACCGCTACGATCAACTTCCTTGAGCAGAATACCGACTCGCGCCTGGTGAACAATCCGACGGTTGTCACCATGGACGGCATGGAGGCCAAGATCGTGGTCGGTGAGGAAATTCCGATTCCGAACTTTACCTTCAATGAAGAAACGGGTCGATTCCAGGTGAGCGGGTTTGAGTATCGCGACACGGGTTCAGTTCTGACCGTTACACCAAACGTCAACAGCGCGGGCTTTATCCGCTTGCGGGTTAAGCCGGAGCTGAGCGATATCGGCCAAAATGGTGTCACGGTGGCCACAGGTGCGGGCGACTCGAACGCGACCACAATTCCCTCTTTCGACACAAAGGAAGCGGAGTCCACGGTTGTGCTCAAGGACGGTTACACCCTGGTTATCGGTGGTCTTCGGGCCAAGGAAAGCAGCGTCACCGAGGACAAGGTTCCCTTCCTGGGAGACATCCCTGTTATCGGCGAGCTCTTCACCAATACCCGTAAGGATGCAAATGATAATGCTTCCCGTGACCTGCTGATTTTCATCACTGCGCGCACGCTCAATCCCGACGGTACGACCTACAAGCAGATGGTCGATCCGCGCCTGCTCAACCGGATGGGCATTACCGATTCCGAGCTGCCTGAGTACCGCCTGCCCGAGGCCGAACAGGAGCGTCTGGACGAAGTCCTCCGCCTGCGCAACGATGTTGACCTGAGCCAGGAAAACATGCGCCTGCTCCAGGACCAGCAAGACCTGCAAGACCAACTCGACAGCAATGAGAGCAAAAACAGCAAGACCAGCAGTGGCTCCAAGAAGAACGCGATCCGCCACGGCGGTCCGTAGTCTTCCTCTTGTTTAAGGTCTTTGTTTATTTAGCGCCCCGGGCCAGTATCAAGGCCTGGGGCGTATTGTTTTCAGCCCACTGGGGCAACTGCGCGGGGGCAAAGAAACGCTCAGGCAGTTCGATGTCATACACGCTGTCCTTGAGAGAGAGGATGAGCATCGCGCCGGAGCGGTAATCCGATACGATCAGGCGCGTGCAGCGAATACGCGGGGCATCCGGTGTGCCAAAGTCATGGTGCCTGCCCGCCTCAAAGCTTTTCAGGGGGTCGCCATCGCGACCATAGTAGACGCATTTCAGGAAGCGGCTGTCTTCGCGCGCGAGGTAGACCTCCCGTTTGCTGTAGGCGCTACGGTCCTTGAGCTCGCCTGTGCCGTAGGCTGACTCGACCAGATCTGCCAGCACACCGTTGATCTGTACGATGCCGCGGTTCTGGTAGGTCCAGTCCTCGCGGTCATCATCGAGGATGTCTTCAAAGTGCCAAGGGGTCTCGAAGAAACGCTCCTTCCATTTGCTGCTACTGAGTGCAAGGGGCGAGTCCTCATCCGGCGCGGTATAGTAAATTTGGGGCAGCTTGCCCAGCTCCTGGACGGATAAAACCGTGAATCCGCTTAGCGCCTTGGGTTTAATAAAGTGGACGATGCCGTAGGTGACCTCTTCACCATAGGCGTAGATGAGGAGCATTTCGCCCGTGTCGACACTGCCGTCGGGGTGGATAAACACCGTCTCGTAGTGCTCAATCTGGGACTTGGGGGCGAAGGAAGACTCATGTGCCTCGATCAGCTTTTCGCCTTTGTTGCTCTGGGAGTAAAAGCCGTGGAGGGATGTCGCCAACGTGGCGAGTGCTAGGAGAATGCAGGTGCGTTGGGCAGTCATGGCGGTACTTACATGGTGTGTTTCTGCCAAAATTGCAAGCAGGAGACGGGCCACCTCCGAAGTCAGCATTTCCGCTCCTTGGGTGGACTGCGCGTGCATTTGGGGGTTGAAAGTCGCCCCTGCGGGGCTAGCCTTTGCCGCATGGAGTTACTACTGGATATGACCCGCCGTCGCGGCCCCCTGCTGTTTTTTCTCTCTACGGTGTTGACCGTTGCGGTATTCGGGGGGCTCGGTTACCTCGTCATGCACACGGTCGGGGCGGACCATCATCTCAGTGGGTTGGCCATTTTCATGTGCATACTCTTGGCGGTGTTTGCCCTCATCGTGCTGATGACGCAGTTCGTGCAGCGTTTAAATGATGCGCGGTGGCCCGGCTTTTTTGCCATTTTGGCTTTTATCCCGGCGGTAAATATCGGTCTTTGGCTCCTTCTGCTTGTGCTGCCCTCGCGCAAGCCCGTGCAAACCCACTAGCTTTGTTCTATGCGTCCGTTCTGCTCGCTTCTTCTGCCGCTCTCTACGCTGCTGCTTCTGGGCGGTTGTGCTGAGCAAAACGAGTACCAGGCTCCGCCGCCTCCCCCGGTTAAACTGGAACTGCCCTACAATGGTCCGGTCACGGTGTATTCACCGCAGACGGGACAGACGCATGCCCGCGATGCTGTCGAGGTGCGGGCCCGCGTGCGCGGCTTTCTGGAGACGGTTGAATTCGCCCCCGGCACGTTTGTGGAAAAGGGAGCACTGCTCTTCACCATCGAGCCCGAGCTCTACGAGGCGGATCTCCAGTCTGCCGAGGGTAAGCTTGAAAGCGCGATTGCCAGCCGCGACCTGGCCGACACGACCTACCGCCGCAACGAGCAACTCTTTACCAGCGATGCGATTTCTGAGCTGGATCTCCTGCGCAGCAAGTCCGAACTCGATCTGGCCGCGGCCAGCGTGACTCAGGCCGAGGCTTCCGTAAACGCGGCGGCATTGGACTTGAGCTATACCGAGCTTCACGCTCCCATTTCGGGTCGTATTTCCCGCGAGCTGGTTACCGCCGGCAACCTCGTGGGCTCGGGGGACTCGACGCTGCTCGCCACCATATTGCAGATGGACCCGATGGATGTTTACATCAACATCGACGAGCGCACCTTGCTCGGCTACCTTACCCTCAACGGACAAAACAGCGGCAAGAACCGCGAGCCCGTCACGGCCAAGCTCGAGTTGGCGGATGGCACGGTTTACGATCAGGAAGGCGTGATCGACTACTACGGCAACACCGTCGACGCGCTCACGGGTACGATTGAGGCGCGGGTCAGCTTTCCCAATGCGGAAGGCAAGCTCATCCCAGGCCTCTACGCCAAGGTCCTCTTTTCCGAGGAAATCCCCGATGCCATCGTCGTGCCGGATTCGTGCATCATGCGCAACCTGCAAGGGGATTACGTCCTCGTCGTGGATGGGCAGAACATCGTCGAAACCCGCCCGATCGAGAAGGGCCCTCTGATCGAGAAGGGGCGCATCGTGCTCAAGGGGCTGGAGGCCGATGAGCGCGTCATCGTCGAGGGCATCCAGCGTGCCCGGCCCGGCATGCCTGTAACACCGACCAACTGAGCGAGGGCTACGCGGCATGTTTAGTCACTTCTTTATCCGGCGCCCGATTTTTGCGGCAGTCCTCTCTATTGTCATCATGCTCTTGGGCGGCTTTGCCCTGTTGAGCCTGCCCATCGAGCGCTACCCGGACATCGCCCCGCCCGCGGTACAGGTCACGGCGGTTTACCCCGGGGCCGATGCCAAGACCGTGGCCGACACGGTGGCCTCGCCCATCGAGCAGGAGGTCAATGGTGTCGAAAACATGATCTACATGTCGAGCGTCTCGGCTAATGACGGCAGCATGACGCTGACCGTTTCCTTCGCCACGGGGACGGACTCGGACATGGCCCAGGTGTTGGTGCAAAACCGCGTCAGCAAGGCGCTCTCGCAGCTTCCACAGGAGGTGCAGCGCATGGGCGTGCAGGTCGACAAGCAGATGAAGGACGCCAACCTCTACCTCGCGTTGATCTCTCCTGACGGCAGGTATGACGACATCTTTCTGGCCAACTACGTCAACCAGTACATCAAGGATGAGTTGGCCCGCGTCAACGGCGTGGGCAAGGTGCAGACCTTCGGTGCGGAAAAGTTCAGCATGCGCCTGTGGCTCAACCCGGACAAGATGAAGGCGCGCCAGGTCACGGTCGACGACGTGATTAACGCCGTGCGTGAGCAGAACGTGCAAGTCGCTGCCGGTAACATCGGCGAGCCGCCCGCGCCTCCCGGTCAGGAGTTTCAATACACGATCAGTGTGCGCGGTCGTCTGGTTTCGCCGCAGGAGTTTGAGCAGATCATTATCCGCACGGGTGCCGATGGGGCAGTGCTGCGCCTGGGCGATATTGCCCGGGTTGAACTCGGCGCAGAGGCCTACAAGCTCCGCGCTAACTACAACGGCCAACCTGCGGCGGCCATGGCGGTCTACCAGGTGCCAGGGGCAAACGCGCTCGCCGTGTCGGAAGGGGTAAAGGCCCGTGTCGAGGAACTGGCCGAGAGCTTTCCCGAGGGCGTGGCCATTGAGGTCGTTTACGACAATACGCGCGTCATTGTGGCCTCGATGGACGAGGTGATGGAGACGCTCTTTATCACCCTCCTGCTCGTGGTGCTGGTGGTTTTTGTTTTCCTGCAAAATGTTCGCGCTACGCTGATCCCCTCGATGACCATCCCGGTGTCGCTCATCGGGACCTTCGGAGCCATGGCTGCGCTCGGTTTCTCCATCAACTTGCTTACGCTCTTCGGGCTCATTCTCGTGATCGGGATTGTGGTGGACGACGCCATTGTGGTGGTGGAAAACTGCTCCCGTCACCTGGAGGAGGGCATGTCGCCCAAGGAGGCTGCTTTCCTCACCATGACCGAGGTCAGCGGGCCCGTCGTGGCAACGACGCTGGTGCTGCTGGCGGTGTTTGTCCCTACGGCTTTTATGGGGGGGATCACGGGCATTCTTTTTCAGCAGTTCGCGGTAACGATCTCCGTGGCCACGGTCTTTTCTTCCATCAATGCCCTTACGCTAAGTCCGGCCCTGTGCGGGGTGATGCTGCGCAAGAGCAGTGGTAAAACCAACTGGTTCTTCCGCCTCTTTAATAGCGGCATGGACAAAACCACCACGGGCTACCATGCGGTGGTGCGGGTGGCCATGCGCCGTGCCTTTATCGGCATCCTGCTCTTTGTCGGCATGACGGTGCTAGCCATGTGGGGCTTTGTGAACTTACCCACTGGTTTTGTGCCGCAGGAGGACGAGGGCTATACCATCATGTCCGTGCAGTTGCCGGATGCGGCCTCGCTCCAGCGTACGAGTGCTGTCATGGAGCAGGTGGATAAAATTATTGGCGAGACCCCGGGCGTGCAGGACTACCTGACTATTTCCGGCTACTCACTGCTCGACGGTGCGGCTTCGTCCAACATGGCCTTTTCCATCGCGGTGTTTAAGGACTGGTCGGAGCGCCCGCCCGAGGAGCACCAGTCGGTCATCATCGGAAACCTCAACCGCCAGTTTTCGCAGTTGATGGAGGCGTTGGCCTTCGCCTTTCCTTCGCCCTCGCTGCCGGGCCTGGGCTTGACGGGTGGCTTTACCCTTATGTTGCAAGACCGGGGCGGGGCAGGCATGGAAATGCTCCAGCAGGTCAGCGACGGCTTTATCGGCTCGGGCAGTGCGCAGTCCGCCATCGCGAGCATGAACACCACCTTTCGGGCCAATGTCCCGCAGCTCTTTGTCGACATCGACCGGGAGCAGGTCAAAAACCGCGGCCTATCCCTGACATCGGTTTTCGACGCCATGCAGACCTATCTCGGCTCGACCTATATCAACGACTTCACTGACTTCAACCGCGTCTTCAAGGTTAAGGCCCAGGCGGGCAGTGAATTCCGCTCCAATATCGAGGACGTCGGCAAGCTGGAGATCCGTACGCCGGACGGCCGCATGACTCCGCTCAGCGGCTTGATCGCTATCAACGAGGTGCTCGGCCCGCAGACCATCACGCGCTACAACCTCTATCCTTCGGTTAAGGTGATGGGAAACAACGCCCCGGGCTACAGTTCCGGGCAGGCCATGGCGGTGATCGAAGACATGGCCAGCCGCGACCTCCCCCAAAGCATGGGCTACGAGTGGACGGACCTTTCATATCAACAGAAGACAGCTGCCGGGGGCACGACCATCATCTTTGCCCTGGCTATCATCCTGGTTTACCTCGTGCTCGCTGCGCAGTACGAGAGCTGGACGCTCCCGCTGTCGGTCTGCCTGGCTGTGCCGACCGCTCTGCTTGGCGCTGTCGCTGCGCTCATGATCCGCGGCTACGATAACAACCTTTATACCCAGATCGGCATTGTGTTGCTTATCGGCCTGTCCACCAAGAGCGCAATTCTCATCGTGGAGTTTGCCAAGGAGCAGCGTGACTCCGGTATGAGCCCCTTTGATGCCGCGCTCAGCGCCGCCCGCCTGCGTTTCCGCGCGGTGCTCATGACAGCCTTCTCCTTCATCCTCGGCGTGATCCCGCTCCTCGTGGCCACGGGAGCGGGTTCAGAGAGCCGCAAAGCCATCGGCACCTCTGTTTTTGGCGGCATGCTGGTCGCGACAGTAGTCAGCGTGGTCGTGGTACCGATGCTGTACTTCGTCATCCAATCGATCTCGGAGAAATTTGGCGGCAGTAAGCCCGCGCCCACCGAGGATAATTCCACTCCTGCACCTACCGGACAAGATGCCTAACCTGACCCAGCGTTTCCTCTCTACCTGCTGCCTCATACTTGCCCTGCCGGCAATGTTGCTCGGCGAGCCCGAGAGCCCCGAAGACCTGCCCCATCGCGCGGCGGAACCCGCACCCCTGCCCGAGGTCGTCATCGCGGTGGTGCGCGATGGCAACTCTTGGTACATTGACGAGCAACTCGTGCAGATACAGCAGTCGCTGGAACAGTTGACCAGCACTAAGGTAACGGTGAGCTTCAAGGAGGACCCGGATTTTAGCGCGAACTGGTCGCCCAGCCGCGCTGCCGAGGCCCTGCGCGCGGCCCTCATCGACCCGGAGGTGGACTACTTGCTGCTGCAGGGTTTTCTCGTTATGGATGCGGCTGCGCGGGCAGAGTACGTGCTGCCCAAGCCCGTTGTAGGCGGCTTTCTGCAAGAGCCTGAGGTGATCGATTATCTGCTGGACGAGGAGCAGCATTCCGTCGTTCCGAACCTCAACATCGTGGTCTCCAACCACAGCATCCGCGAAGACCTTCAGCGTTTTAAAACCCTGGTCGATTTTGACCGCATCTATGTGCTGGCGGCCGAGCCCTACCTGGAAAACCTCGGCTTTCTGCGCGACTACATCGTGGAGCTGGAGCAGTCTGCCGATACGGAAACCCATTTCATCGGGATGGGGGACAAGGCTCAGCCCGTGCTGGACCAGCTCCCGCAGGACGCTAGCGCGGTTTATGTCTTCCCGCCCGTATTGATGGATGAGGCCGAGCGCACACAACTTATCGACGGCATCAACACCCGGGGTATCCCGTCCTTTTCCTACATTGGTGAGCCCGCCGTACGCGAGGGTATCCTGGGGGGCTCATTGCCCGACATCCGGCAGCAGCTCGCCCGTCGCACGGCCCTGAACTTCCAGCGCATCATCTTTGGCGAGAGCCCGAACGAAGTCCCCACCGTCATTTACACCGAGCCGCACCTTTATCTCAATGCACGGACAGCGGACCAGATCGGGTACGATATTTCCTTTGAAACCGCCTCGTACGCCGAAGTCCTCTTTGCGCAAAAAGCCTCCAAGGGCGACCCGATCAATCTGCCCAAGGCTATCGAAATGGCGCTGACCTACAACTTCCAGTACCTTGCCCAGCGCCAGAGCACGAAGATCAGTTTCGAGGATGAACGCCTCGCCATGAGCCCGCTGCTTCCCCAGATTTATGGCTTCGTCGGGTACAACCAGATCGATACCGGCACGGTGCGCGCCAGTGGCGGCTCGCAGTCCAACAACTCCGCTGAGGCCGGGGTACGCATCAGCCAGATCATTTTCAGTGACGAGCGGATTTCAAACCTGCGGGTGGCCGGGGAGAACTACGAGGCTGCCACGCTGGAGGAGGAAGTCGTGCGCCTGAACATTATCCAACTGACGGCGGTGTCATACATTCAGTATTTGTCCGCGGTTTCGCTGGAAAAGATTGCCCGGGATAATCTCGCCGTCACGCGGCGCAACCTCGAGCTCTCCCGCATCCGCGAGCGTGTGGGCACGGGTGGCCTGGAAGAGGTTTACCGCTTCGAGGCCTCGGAGGCGTCCGACCGCGCGTCCGTCGCCGATGCCCAGGCTGCGGTCGAAATCGCGCTGGTTACGCTCAACCAGGTGCTGGGGGAGGACTTGAACCGCCGCTGGGCTCCCGAGGACCTCAACCTCGACTCCAGCTATTTCGAAGGCACGGTCAAGACGGCCTCCGACCTCATTAGCACGGATGCCCGCTACGAGCGCTTTCGCCTCTTTTCGCTCCAGTACGGCGTGTCCCGCAGCCCCGAAGTCGAGGCGCTCGACCGCACGATTCAGGGGCAGGAGATCAGCCTCGGTCAGAAAGAGCGCGCGTTCTATATGCCCGACATCGGCGCGAACTTCGAGTACGCCAATACCTTCCACCGCTCCAGCGACTATAATCCCGTGCTTTGGCCGGATGACAGCGCGTGGTTTGTTTCGGTCAATGCCGAGATACCGATCTTCGAGGGCGGGGAGCGCATCTTCGACGTCATGCGCCAGCAGGCCGTGGTGCGCAACCTCCAGTACACGCGCGACTACACCCGGCAGCTCGTCCAGCAGCGCATCCTGAATTCGCTCTACCAACTCTCTGCCTCGTATTCAAATATCAACTACAGCGAGATCGCAGCGGACCGCGCAAACAAGAACCTCAACATCGTGACGGAGAAGTACCAGCAGGGTACGGTGAACAATATCGACCTGATTGACGCGCAAAACGAGGCCTTTCGCCAGCGTCAGAACGAAGTGCTGGCCACCTACGGATTTCTTCAGGACCTCGTCAACTACATGCGGTCGATCAACTACTACGAGTTTTACGCCGACCCGTCTCAGCGCGATGCCTGGGTTCAGCAAGCCGAAGCCTTTGCCAACCGCGAGTCCACCACGGTCTCGCCCCGATAGCCATGCCATCCCCCACCGCCAGAAAGCTCCGCACCTTCGTGCCGGCCAAGGATTTTGCCGCCTCAACCGCGTTCTATCAGGCGCTCGGGTTTGAGGTGACTTACGACTCGCCCGACGTGCGCGAGATGACGCTGGGGGAGTGCCAGTTTCTGCTGCAAAATTATTACGAGAAGACCTGGGCCGATAATTTCATGTTCCAGCTCGTGGTCGATGACCTCGACGGCTGGTGGGCGCATATCTGCGAGGCTCGGCTCGTCGAGCGCTACGAGGGGGTAAAGGCCAAGCCACCGGAGGAGTACCCTTGGGGCCTGCGCGAGATTCACCTTATCGACCCTGCGGGCGTGCTCTGGCACATCGTGCAATACCGCTAAGTTATGGTTCAGGTTTCCTGCCAGTATACGAAGGAGTACGTCGTTAAGACGACGATGGAGCTGGGGAAGCGCCGGGCCCTCTTTCGCTACATGCCCTGGCTCGGGCTGCTGAACACGGTCCTGCTGCTGGTCCTGTGGTTGAACTCGGGCGACTCCTTTCGCTTTGTATTCGTGGCCCTGTTTTTTGGCAGTTGCTACATGCTCTTTTACTACCGGATCGTGAAGTTTAACGTGCTGAAGCAGTTTGAAAAGATGCCCATCGCCAACAAGACCGTCCACTTCGAGTTTACGCCCGAGGGAATGCGTCAGCACGGAGACGGTGGCGAATCGTGCGTGGACTGGGCGGTCATCGATCAGGTGGTGGCCTGTCGGGATGGTTATCTGCTCTATCCGCAGCCGCGCATGGGGATTTGGCTAGGCAAAGAAGCGTTTGCCAGCGAGGCTGATGAACAAAGCTTTCGCGCCTACGCTGGTGACAAGCTCGTTACGCGTTCTTAACCGCATAAAATCCCTTTCGGCCTTGCCGTGATGGGCTTGCCGAGCAAAGCTCTCGCTCATGCGCCAGGTAAAACACACCCCCGATCAGGACAAACCGCTCCACTTCACTTACGCTGACCGCCACATGGACCAGGCGGTTTCCAAGTACGACATTCCCGAGGAAGGGATGGACGCTCGCGTGGCTTACCAGATCATCCACGACGAGCTTAACCTCGATGGTAACCCGGCGCTGAATCTCGCCAGCTTCGTCACCACCTGGATGGAACCCGAGGCGGACGAACTGCTGAAGGAGTCGGCCAACAAGAACCTTGTTGACCAGGACGAGTACCCGCAGACCGAGGAGATCCACCAGCGCGTTATCAGCATGATGGGCCGCATGTTTAATGCACCCAAGGATTGCGATCCGGTCGGTACCTGCACGGTGGGTTCTTCCGAGGCCATCATGCTCGGTCTGCTCGCGCACAAGTGGTCGTGGAAGAAGCGTCGTGAGGCCGAGGGCAAATCCACGGCCAACCCGAACGTTGTTTTTTCTGCCGACGTACATACGTGCTGGGAGAAGTTTGCCCGCTACTTTGATGTCGAGATGCGCGTCGTACCGCTCAAGCCGGACCAGTTTTTCATGAGCGCCGATCAGATCGGCGAGTACATCGACGAAAACACCTGCGCGGTGGGCTGTGTCGTTGGCACCACCTTTACCGGACAGATCGACGACGTGCAGGGCGTGAACGACTACCTGCTCAAGCTCAAGGCCGAGAAGGGCTGGGACATTCCGATTCACGTGGACGGTGCCAGCGGCGGATTCGTTGCACCTTTCGTTTACCCGGAGGTCAAGTGGGACTTCCGTCTGGAGCAGGTGCGTTCGATCAACACTTCGAACCACAAGTTTGGCCTCGTTTACCCCGGTGTCGGCTCGGTGGTTTTCCGCGACCGCAGCGACCTGCCGGAGGAACTGGTGTTCAACATCACCTACCTCGGTGGCTCCATGCCCAACTACAGCCTGAATTTTTCCCGCGCCTCGTCTATGGTGCTCCTGCAGTATTACAACTTCCTCCGCCTCGGCCGCGCTGGCTACGAGCGCATCATGAAGAACATCATGGATAATGCGCAGTACCTGGAGCAAAAGCTGCTCGAGACCGGCTACTTTGAACTGCTTAATGAATCCAAGTACCTGCCGACGGTTACGGT
This sequence comes from Verrucomicrobiia bacterium, assembly GCA_030425485.1. Taxonomy (GTDB): domain Bacteria; phylum Verrucomicrobiota; class Verrucomicrobiia; order Opitutales; family Cerasicoccaceae; genus Ruficoccus. The sequence continues at coordinate 29,660 of JAUIAM010000021.1, read as the reverse complement.
GCGCCTCAAGGACCGCGAGCTGCCGGACAAGGTCGTCTACCTCCTGAGCGACCTCCTGCGCGAGTACGGCTGGATTGTCCCGGCCTACCCACTCCCGCCCAAGGCGGACACCGTTCACGTCCTGCGCATGGTGGTAAAGGAAAACTTCTCCCGCGACATGGCGGAGAAATTCGCCACCGACATGCAGGCCTGTATCGATAAACTCAATACGCTCGCGGGTGACTTTGAGGCTTACTTCGAGAAGGCAAAGGCCAAGGGGCTGGTCGAGGGCAAGGGCCGCGTTTGCTAGCGGCACCCGCTAAACCGTAGCTTCATACAACTGGGTGTTAAAGGCTCACAAGGTTGATCGCGTCAAGGTGGCCTCTGCGGAGAGGCCGCACTTGCCGTCACATGTGGAGTTTCCCACGCACTGGGAGCACCTGCGCACGGAGTGGGTGGGGCCGTTTATCACACGTGTGCTGCATCGGCTTCCGGACGGGCGGCTGCACATCTGGTCGTCCCGGCGACACCGCAAGCGCCGCGGCGCACTGGTCAAGGATCTGGCCGAGCACGAGTTGATGACCTTTGTCGAAAATGCGGAGCGGGCCGAGAGGCTCATCCGTGAACATTCCCGCGGCTTCAAGTGGTGGGGCTGGCGCACGGACCACCTCAGTTGGTGGATCGGGTTGGTTTTCATCCTGGGATCGATCTGCTTTGTCCTCGGCACGGTGCCGATGGCCTATAGCGGGCTGGCCCAGTGGCTGGGGTGGAGCATGTTCGCCATGAACTTTATCTGCTTCACCGGGTCGGTCTTTTTCACGGTGGGCAGTTATATGCTGCTGCTGGAGGCGCTCAATGCCCATGCAGATCCGACGGCCAAGCACCAGCCTGGCCTGCTGCGGAAGAAAAAATGGCGTTGGTTTGGCTGGGACTGGCCACGGATCGACTTCACCATTGCTACGGTGCAACTGGTCGGGGCGATTGTCTTCAACCTCAACTGCGGAATGTCACTGGTGGAGGGGCTGAGTTGGTGGCAGAGCGACCTCTTTGTCTGGACCCCGAGCACGGTGGCCTCGTGCTGCTTCGTCACGGCAAGCTACCTGGGGATCGTGGAGGTGACGCACCGTCGCTGGTCCTGGCTCTTCTGGGATATGTCCTGGTGGATAAATTTCTTCAGCCTGTTGGGTAGCTTTGGCTTTTTGTGCTCCAGCGTGGTGGGTTACTTTGGGCAGGGGCCCGTGCAGATACACCAGTGGTGGGGGAACATGTTCGCCCTCATGATGGGCTCGTGGTTCTTCCTGTTTGGCACTTATTTGCTGGTTCCAGAAGTGTTGATTGAGGATAGGGATTAGGCTATCTTTGTTGTATTAAGTTGTTTGAGGTGAATCATTTGTGAATGGTTTGTTGCGTATGTTCCTATTGCAAGTGGCTGTATAGTTTGTGTGATTGTATTGCCTAAGTATGTGGTTTGTAGGCAAATACGGTTTAGATGCAGTAGTGTTACGTTAAATGTGATATTTTGGGGCTTGCCTCAACCTGTTTTGTTGCTCAATGTAACATAACTGCCGCATAGCGTGTGGCTGGTTGAACAACTCTTAACTCCTGCTGCTCATGTATAAATTACTACTTGCATCCTTACTCTGCGTAAATCTCGCACACGGCCTTACTTATACTTTTGGTCTGGACCTAGAGGGTACCGCATCGGCTGTTCTCGCTGATGGCGGCGTGAACCTGACGGTCAATAATCCTGTACAAACGACCACGGGCACAAACCTCTTTGCGGCAACAGCGGATGGGGTTTTGATCAGCAATAGTGTCTCGGGCAATGTTCTCACCTTTCAACTTACCTTTGATGCCGACGTGAATCTGACCGCATACAGTATCGGCAATGTGGTAAACTCTGGGGGCACTTTCTCCCTTAGCGTTGATGGAGGTGGCTCTAGAGTAGGCCTGGCCGCTAATGCTGTCCAAAGCTACAGTATTAGTACGCCGCTATATGTTCCGCAGGCTACTGTGGTAACGTTTACCGCGACGGATTTTACGCTTACCGATGCGGCTAACTTCGGGTCAATCACGGCTGAGGCCGTGCCGGAGCCATCCCAGACCGCCTCCATGATTGGAGTGCTGGCGGGTGTCTTTGTCATCATGTGTAAGCGTAAGCGTGCTACTTAAGCGCGCATTCTTCTCGATTCATAGTGTTGATTGTGAGTCCCGGGCCTCCCCGGGGCTTTTTTGTGTGTGGGCAGGGAGGTGTCTGCGCGGCATTCCTTGCTCGAATTGCTGATATGTGGCCTGGTGCGCATCGTTGTGGTATGCCGTTTGCTCAATATGCTGAGGAACAATGAGCTTGTGCTCGGGGTCTGACTTGTCGCAGCCCTGACTTGCAACCATGTCGAGATGGGTTAACCTAAACTACCTGTCACCTGATATATATATAGTATGAGCACCCCGACGAAACCTATTCCCGCGCCGCGCATAAAGGAGACCCTCGACAAACTGCGCAGCAATATCACCACCGTAATTCGCGGGAAGGACGAGGTGGTGCGGCAGGTTGTGGTGTCGCTGGTAGCCGGGGGGCATGTCCTGATCGAGGATTTACCCGGGGTGGGAAAAACCACGCTGGCCTACTGCCTGGCGCGGTCGGTGGATTGTTCTTTTTCGCGCATCCAGTTTACCAGTGATCTCCTCCCGAGCGACGTCATCGGGGTCTCCATCTACGATGAGCAGTTGAAGGAGTTTATCTTTAAAAAAGGGCCGATTTTTTCCAACATCGTGTTGGCGGACGAGATCAACCGCACCACGCCGAAAACCCAGTCCAGCCTGCTGGAGGTGATGGACCGGGGCAAGGTCTCCGTCGATGGGCAGACATACGCGGTGGGTGCGCCTTTTGCGGTATTTGCCACCCAGAATCCCGTCGACTACGAGGGCACCTTTCCCCTGCCGGAGAGCCAGATGGACCGCTTTCTCATGCGCTTGCAGATGGGCTATCCGGAGTACGACGACGAGCTCGAAATCCTCTCGCGCAACGGCAGCCGGGGCAGTTACGATACGATCGACATCGGCCCAGTGGTCACGAAGAAAGAGGTGCAGGAGATCCAGCACTTTACGCCGCAGGTCTTCGTGGAGGAGAGCATCCTGCATTACATCCTCAAGCTGGTGCAGGCGACGCGGACAGAGAGCGAATTTCAGGCCGGGGTGAGCACGCGCGGTACACTCGCGCTAAAGCTGGCCGCCCAGGCCAGTGCGCTGGTCGAGGGGCGGGGTTTTGTTATCCCGGAAGACGTGAGTTCCGTCTTTACGAATGTCTTTACCCACCGCCTGAATCTGCGCCGCCAGAGCTCTGACCCCTTGGAGGAGCGTCGCCAGGTGGAGGGCATTCTGAACCGCTTTCTGGAGACCATCCCGACGCCGACGTGAGCACCTGGGCCGAACCAAATCCCGAGGCGGCACGAAGCGGAGATTGGGCCGACCCGGCGTTTTTCTCGCATCGCCTGCAAAAAGGCGACCGCTTCTGGCGTCTGGTTTGGAAGATGATCCTCCCCGTAGAGGGCAACCGCATCATCCCGACCCCGGCCGGTTACGCGCTGATCCTCGTGTCGCTGGGGCTGGGCACGGCAGCTTACAACACGGCCAGCAACATCCTTTTCATGGCGCTTTCGCTGCTGCTTTCGAGCTTCATCCTGAGCGGCTTGCTGAGCTGGTGGAACTTTCGCGGTACGCGTTGGCGGCTTAATTTGCCCGCCTATTTCAGGGTGGGGGAGACGGCCGATCTGCACATCGAGCTTTCCAATACCAAACATCTCCTGCCCACCTATAACCTGTGGTTTAACATTCGCTCCACACGGGCGGGGCAACAGGAGCGCATCTACCTCGACGAGCGCCTGAACCCAGGGGAGGTGACGCGCCTTGGCTGGAATTTTCGCCCGCTCTTGCGGGGTGAGGACAACATCGCCATCGCGGGCCTGGAGTCGCAGTTCCCCTTTGGTTTTTTGCGCAAGGTGGTGGGCGGCTCGCTCCGGCGTGACATAATCGTATTTCCCGGACGCATCGAGTACACCTTTCAGCCGCCCAGCGGCCATCACGCGCACCGCAAGGGAGAGCTAAGCCGCCGCCCCGGCAGTGGCGCGGAGCTCATTAACATCCGCCGCTACCAAGAGGGTGATCCCCAGCGGCTCGTGCACTGGAAGGCCTCTGCCCGCTTGCGGCGCCTCATGGTGCGCCAGATGGCGGAGGACAATCGGGACGGCTACATTGTGTTTGTGGAGACCCCCAGCTCGCTTTGGGGAAATGCCGAGGCACTGGAAAAGCTCTGCGCTTTTGCCTGTAGCCTGGCCGAGGACCTGTTTCTGGAGAGTCGCTTGATCGGTGTGGCGGTAAACGATGAGCCGCTGGTATCGGTGAAACGCCTGCACGATTTGCACAGCTTTTTTGAAGTCATGGCCCGGCTGGAAACAGTTGAGCAGCCCCAGGTCTCACCCGACGTAACGGGGCCGAACCTGATAACCTTTCGCCCGGGTGGCGGAAAAACCGTCAACGCCTTTATCGCGGGTAATCTCGCCGGAACCGCCTGATGAATTCGCTCAGCCTGACAGACCTGCATCGCTTGAAGTGGCTCATGGGGCAACTGCTGGTGCTGATTGCCTTTTGGGCCATGCTGGAGCTGGATGTTGGCAGCCAGCCGCTGCTGCTGCTGTTTGGTTTCGTCGTTTTTTGCACAGTGCTTTTTCCCGGTGTGCCCTCGCGCATACCCGCTGTGTTCTGGAAGGCGGCCACACCTGCTGTCATCACCATCATCCTGCTGGATTTCTTCATCCATGGGGCAGATTTTCTGCAACCTCTGGTGCGCATGATTATGCTGCTGGCTGTCTACCGCAGTATGCAGTACCGCTCCCGGCGTGAGGACCTGCAACTGGTTCTGCTCTCGCTGTTCATCCTGGTCATCACGGGAGTGATGACCGTTTCGCTTACCTTCGGGTTCCAGATGCTGCTCTTTACGCCGTTGGCTATGGGCATGCTGTTTGTGATCAACCTGCTCGAAGCCAGCCATCGACGCATCCTCAACCGCAGCGATTGGGAAGGCTTCCGCTGGCGGAGCTTCCTGCGGCGTTTGCGACAGGGGCTCGACCTGCGCCTACTGGGCTTTGCGGGGGTGCTGTTTGCGGGTATGGTTACGGTTAGCACGATGATCTTTTTGGCCATGCCCCGGTTCAGTATCGACCAGGCGCTGCCCTTCCTGCAAATGCCGGGCACGAGTACGACGGGGTTTAGCGACAGCATCCGCTACGGTGAGGTCAGCAGCCTGCAGGATGATAACAGCATCGCGTTGCGTGTGGATGCGCCGGAGGGGGCCAAGATACCGGGCGATCCCTACTGGCGCATGATCGTGCTCGATGAGTACACCGACCAGGGCTTCCGCATGTCCGCGGAGTTAAAGCGCAACCATGCGGACCTGGGCGAGGGTGTGCTGCTCAATGCCCGCTATTGGGATCGGGAGGGGGAACTCGAGCCCTCGGAGCCGTGGTTATTCTACATGCATGGGAACGTCAGCCAGTACCTGCCTCTGCTCGGCCCCTTTGACACGGTGCGCTTTCAGAAAGTGACCAAGACGCGCGCTTACCCGGGGCTGAACCTGCTCTCGATGGAGATGGTCAGTGCGAATCTCTTCGGCTACTCGGTTAGCGGGATGCGTAACGAGAGCCGTCTGGAGGCGACCTCGGTCGAGCGTATGGCCCTGGTGCAGCACAGTCCGATCCCGCAGCCACCCATGGACTACGAGAACCCGCGCTTTATCCAATATCCGCATACCACGCGGATTGTTCCTGCCGCGGAGCATGACCGCGAATACCTGGAGCAAATTGTAGAGGAAATTACAGGCGGAGAGCAGCTCGATGCTGAGGCATTCAGCCTGAAGGCCAGCAACTGGCTAAGGCAAAACTACCGTTACGGGCGGAATGTCGACATGTACTATGACCCGATGGGTGATCCGCTCCTGCTCTGGATGCGCGAAGAGGATGAAGGCTGGTGTGAGCATTTCTCCGGCGCATTTACTTTGCTTGCCCGCACGGCAGGATTCCCGGCCCGTCTTATATCGGGCTTCGCCGGGGCCGAGCGCAATGACTACGATGACTATCTCGTTATTCGCAACAAAAACGCCCATGCCTGGGTGGAGATTTACGATTTGAAGGGCCATTGGCTTCGCGTGGACCCGACACCGAGCGCGGGCTCGGCTTCATTTGGTGAGATGGCGGCGGCCTCCACCTCGCTGGTGGTGACGTTCTCCGGCTGGTCCGCCTGGACGGATAGCCTGCGCATGATGTGGTACCGCAGGGTGGTCAATTTTGACGAGACCGATCAGGCCGAAATGGCCAGCGATATACGCAGCTACGCGAGCAGCTCCTACGAGGAAGTCAAATCCCGGCTCAAAGGCTGGCTGGAGGAGGCCAAAGCATGGGTGACTGAGGGCTGGAACCGCCAAAAGGTTATGACGCTGGCGCTCTATCTGGCCATCGTTTGCTTTTCGCTCCTGGCTGTTCGCTACCTCTATCTGGGCTTGCGTGAGGTCATGCGCCACCGCGGTTCGCTGTTTGGTATCCGGGCCGGAGATCCGATACGGCTAAAAGCCGGACACCTGCTCCAGCGCTTTCAACCGCTGTTTGACCACGCGCGTGAGCACCTGGCTGGTCAGGAGCGATTGGCCTGGCAAGAGGCACGGCTTGGGCTGCTGGAGCTGCGCTTCGGCCAGACGAGCTCGCGGGCCCATGCGCGTCAAGTCATGCGTCAGGCACGCAGGCTCATGCGCCGCTACAAACCAGAAAAGGCCTAGCTTTCCTTGACCGCGCAGCAATAGTACTCGCCGGGGAAGCCGGGGAAGGCGCGCCCGAAGGCCAGGTTAAGGGCCTGCCAGCCCTTGGAGTCTTCCAGCGGTGAACCACTGGAGCGCAGGAGGAAGGCGCCGTCTTCGTAGCGCATCTTTAGCCCCGCACTCTTGGCCCAATCGTTCAGGCGCTTGCGGGAGTGGGCCGTGTGGTGGCCGGCATCAAAGGTGCGAATCTTATGGTAGCTGCGCTCGCGGTAGGGGATGAGAAAGTGCGGGTGGCAGGGGACGCCGACCACGATGGCCGCGCCGGGGTCGAGTGCTGCGGCGATTTTGTCCAGAGCGGCCTCAGGCTCGGTCAGGTGCTCGATGATGTGGAGCATCAGGTAAACGTCGAAGCCGCGGGGAGCCGGTTCTTTGTTCAGATCGACTTTGAGAAAGTCGGAGTAAATCGCGTAGGGCGGGCGCTCGTCGGTGATGTCGACGCCGACAAAGTCTTTTACGAAGGGCTGCTGACCGGGGAACTTTTGGGCCGACTCGTAGAAGGCCGCCATCTGCCCCTTGCCGATGCCGATTTCGCAGACCCGGATGGGGCGTCCGAGTGCCTTGGACATGGCATAGAGGTAGCCGTAGGGCACAAAGTAGCGCAGCAGCCGGGTGGGGTAGTTGCGCTTGGCCGCCTTCTCGCTAAGCATCCAGGTGGCATCCTGTTTGACGTGGCGGTTGATATCGAGATCGAGGTCCTGGTAGGCGTTCTTCAAAGTCTTCGCTGTGGGTTAAAGCAGAACCTTGGGTGAGCGGTCCGCTTGTGGCAATGCCATTTCTGCGATTAGGCTTTGTAATTGCCGTGTTACGGCCAGCTTACGAAAAAGTTTTCCCAGATTTAGCGTGCTATTTCTGCCTGAGAGCACATGCTGGGGTGCGCTATGGACGTCGAAATACTCTCGCGTATCCAGTTTGCCTTCACGATCGCCTTTCACTACATTTACCCGACCTTCAGCATAGGTCTGGGTCTTTTTTTGGTCATCGTGCAGCTTTTCTGGCTCAAGACACGCAAACCCCTCTACCACAACATGGCCCGCTACTGGACGCGGGTGTTTGGCCTGACCTTTGCCATCGGGGTGGCCAGTGGCATCGTGATGGAGTTCGAGTTCGGCACGAACTGGGCCACCTACTCGCGCTTTGTGGGAGACGTTTTCGGCAGCCCGCTGGCCATTGAGGGGCTCTACGCCTTCTTCCTCGAGTCTGGTTTCCTCGCCATCCTGCTTTTTGGCTGGGACAAGGTCGGCCCGTACACACACTTTTTCGCCACACTCATGGTTTGCCTGGGCTCGCACTTCAGCGCGGTCTGGATTGTGGTGGCAAACTCCTGGATGCAGACGCCGACGGGCTTCCACCTGGCCCAGAAGTTTAAAGTTACCGAGGACGGCGTGCGCCATCCCCTCTCGGCCAATCTGGAGCAGGGCACCTTTACCGTTCAGGAGTTCAAGCTCCCCGACGACTACATCCTCCAGCAGGCGGACATCGACTCCGTGCGCGCGGTCATCACGGACTTTTGGGCCATGGTGTTTAACCCCTCGTCCCTTGACCGTCTGACGCACGTTACGCTCGGTTGCTGGCTGGCGGGGTCGTTCCTGGTCATCAGCATCAGTGCCTTTTACCTGTTGCGTAAGCGGCACACGGAGTTTGCCAAGGCATCGCTAAAAATCGCGCTCGTCTACGCTACGATCGCCTCGCTGCTCCAGCTCTGGAGCGCGGACTCGACCGCTCGCGGAGTGGCTGACAATCAGCCGGTCAAGCTCGCCGCCATCGAAGGTCTGGTCGAGACGCAGACCATGGCGCCGCTCGGTATCGGGGGGCTTGTCACGTGGAAAAAGGACGACGAAGGCAATATCATCGGCCTCAATAACTACACCATCGGCATGAAGGGCATGCTCAGCCTGCTGGTTTCCGGCGACTTCCTCGACCCGATGGAGGGCATGAAGACGGAGGTCAAGGGGCTGGAGGAGCTGCCCTCGGACGAGTTTATCCGAGAGCGCTACGGTGAGCACCTGACTGATGAGGAAGTGATGAAAATCCGCCCCGAATACTGGCCCGAAGTGCCGGTGGTTTTCCAGACATACCACATCATGATTATGTGCGGCATGGCGCTGATTGGCATTACCCTGCTGGGCTGCGCGTTCTGGAAGTTTGGCTACCTCTTTAGCACGGAAAAGAAAATCACCCGCCTCTTCCTCTGGGTGTTGGTCATCTCGGTATTCATCCCGCAGTTGGCCAATCAGGCGGGTTGGTTTACGGCGGAGATGGGGCGTCAGCCCTGGGTGGTGTACGAGATTCTCAAGACTTCGGAGGGCCTCTCCAAGGCGGTGAAGGCTAACCAGGTGTTGGGCTCGCTGATCGGGTTCTTCCTGATTTATTCGCTGCTTTTCTTCGTGTTCCTCTACACCTTGCACAACAAAATCAAACACGGTCCCAAGGACGACGAGTCGCTCAACGTGCTGCCCGATAAGTGGCGCAAGCTCGCGGACGCCCTGCCTGGCCGTGCAACCGGAGACAAGTAAGCACCATGGATTACAACACAATCTGGTTCATACTCGTCGGGGTGCTTTTCACCGGATACGCCATGCTCGATGGTTTCGACCTCGGCGTGGGCGGCCTGCACCTGTTTATAAAAAAGGACGAGGATCGGCGCATCCTCCTCAACGCGATCGGCCCGGTTTGGGACGGCAACGAGGTCTGGCTCGTTACCGGTGGGGGTGCGCTTTTTGCGGCTTTTCCCGAGGTGTATGCGACGGCATTTTCCGGGTTTTACCTGCCGTTCATGTTCCTGCTCTTCTCGCTCATCTTCCGCGCCTGCGCGATCGAGTTTCGCAGCAAGGAGCCGGGTAGACTCTGGCGCGGTTTCTGGGATACGGGCTTTGCTGTGGGCAGTCTGCTGGCTGCGTTCCTGATCGGAGTCGCCATGGGTAACATCACCTGGGGTATCCCGCTCGACCACAACCACGAGTACGTGGGCGGTTTCTTCAACCTGTTGCACCCCTACGCGGTGTTCCTCGGCATCATGGTTGTCTCGCTCTTCCTCATGCACGGTAACATCTACCTCATTATGAAGACCGAGGGCGAGCTGCAGCAGAAGCTCCGCAAGATGGTCAAGATCACCATCCCGGTCTACGTCCTGTGCTTCCTGATTTTCAACTTCTGGACCATCTACGAATGCCCGCACATCGAGGCTGCGCTCTACAAGCGCCCGGTCGAGCTGGGGGTAATTTTCGTGCTGGCCCTGATGGTGGTGGGAGCCATCCCGCGCGAGATTCACAAGGGTCGCGAGTTCCGCGCCTTCCTGTACTCCTGTGCGGGCATGGGCTTCCTCATGATCCTCTTCGCCCTGAGTGTGTTTCCGAACATGATCTTCTCCAACCCCGAGCCGCAGAATAGCCTCAATATCTACAATGGTTCTTCCACGGACAAGACGCTGAAGTTCATGTTCTACATCGCTCTGATCGGCATCCCCATCGTGCTGACCTACACCGCCTGCGTGTACTACATCTTCCGCGGCAAGGTCAAGCTGACCGAGGACAGCTACTAGGCTGCGATCCTATGGAATGAAATCATCCAGGAGAGAAGAGATGCCGGAGCCGCCTGACCCGGTTTTTATGGAGGGTGAGGGCGTTGACAAGGATGAGTCGGTCGCGGCGATAATCTATGCACTCGTGTCTATCGCGCTCGGGCTCGTGTTTGTTCTTGCGATGATCGAGCACCTCCATCCCGAACATCGTCTGCGCATGTATCTTCCATTGCTTCAGTTTGGCCTGGCCGCGCGTGGTCTCACCCGGCTGACGGGGACCAAGGTCAAGGTGCTGGGTTTCATCGCACTGGCTTGGGCGTGTGTTGTCTGGCTCAACGGCTGCGTTCCGTTTTTCGAAATGTATCGTCTGGACGAGATGTAGCCGCGTAATCGGTGGCCTTAGCTGCACAAACCCTTGCAACGGCATGCGATCTGCTTATAGCGTGAGTTATCCCGCATGCATTTTGAGAACTACCAGACTGAAGATTTTTTCGATGAAATGTTTGAGGCGCCCGGCAAGGTGCGCCCGCACTATGCCAAGCTGGCCGAGCGGTTCGCCCGGCTGAGCGACGAGGAGTTTGACCAAAAGCGGCAGGCGGTGGACCTGTCGTTTCTCCGGGCGGGGGTCACCTTCACTGTCTATAGCGACAATCAGGGTACGGAGCGCATCATGCCCTTCGACCTCATCCCGCGCATCATCCCGGCCAGCGAGTGGGACTACATCGAGCGCGGGCTCAAGCAGCGCATGGAGGCGCTCAACCTTTTTCTGCACGATATTTACCACGACCAGAAGATTCTCAAGGACGGTATTATCCCACCGAGCTATGTGCTCAGTTCGAAGGATTTTCGCCGTGAGATGATGGGTGTCGATGTTCCCAAAAATCTCTATATTCACATCTGCGGCACGGACCTGATCCGCGACGCGGATGGGCAGTACCTCGTGCTTGAGGACAATGGTCGCTGCCCCTCCGGTGTGTCCTATGTCCTGGAAAACCGCGCCGCCATGCGCCGCGCGTTTCCGAATATGTTCCCGCGTGCGGGCGTGCGCCCGGTCGAGCACTATGCCGAGGACCTGCTCAAAATGTTAAAATACATCTCGCCCACGCAGGAGCGCGAGCCGACCGTGGTTGTGCTTACGCCGGGCGTCTACAACAGTGCGTACTTTGAGCACTGCTTCCTTGCCCGCCAGATGGGGGTGGAGATCGTCGAGGGCCGCGACCTCGTTGTCCGCGACAGCAAGGTCTACATGCGCACGACCAAGGGCCTGAAGCAAGTGGACGTCATTTACCGCCGCATCAACGACGACTTTCTCGACCCCAGTGTTTTCAACGCCGACTCCGTCCTCGGTGTGCCCGGTATCTACAACGCCGTGCGTGCGGGCACCATCGGCCTGGCCAATGCCATTGGCACCGGAGTAGCCGACGACAAGGTCATGTACTACTTCGTGCCGCGTATGATAAAGTACTACCTCAATCAGGACCCGATCTTGCCCAACGTCGAGACCTACCTGCCCAGCGAGAAGGAAGACTACGACTACGTGATCGAGAACATGGAGAAACTGGTGGTCAAGGCGGCTAATGAAGCTGGCGGCTACGGGATGCTCCTCGGCCCCTGGGCGACGAAGGAGGAGATCGAGACCTTTCGCGCCGCGGTGAAGGAGAACCCGCGCAACTACATCGCGCAAAACCCGATCTCGCTTTCGCGCCACCCGACCTATTGCAACGAGTTGGGCTTCGAGGGGCGGCACATCGACTTCCGTCCGTACATCATTTGCGGCGAGAAGATTTCCATCACCCCCGGCGGCCTGACCCGCGTCGCTCTGCGTAAGGGCTCGCTTGTGGTCAACTCCTCACAGGGCGGCGGAGCCAAAGACAGCTGGGTGCTCTACGGCGAGGAATAAATATAGATTTTAAAACAGGAGAAAGCAGAGAGAATGGAGTTTAAAAAATGAGTCGGATGTTTCAGTATCTCTGTTGGCTCTGCTCCCTCCTGTAAAATACCTTTTATCCATGCTATCACGTGTTGCAGATTCGATTTATTGGATGGGCCGCTACATCGAGCGGGCCGAAAACATCGCACGCCTCGTCGAGGTGAACCTCCAGCTCCTGCTGGACTTTCAGGACGTGGACGACGAGAAGCTCAAGGAGCACTGGGACCCCCTCATCCGCTCGACGGGAGATGAGGAGCACTTCTTCGAGAGCTACGACATCGCCAACAGCGACAGTGTGCTGGAGTTTTTGACCTTCGACCGCGAGAACCCCAACTCTGTCATCTCGTGCGTCAACGCCGCCCGTGAAAACGCCCGCATGGTGCGCGACCAGATCACGCAGGAGATGTGGGAAACGCTGAACAAGCTCTACCTCTTCCTCAAATCCGACGGCGCCCGGCGCATGTACGATAAGGCCATTCACGACTTTTACGCCGAGATAAAGGAACACTCCCACCTCTTCCTCGGGTTGGCTGAGGCCACGGTCTCGCGTACCGAGGGCTACGACTTCCTCCAGGTGGGGACTTTCCTCGAGCGCGCGGACAAGACCACGCGTATCCTCGACATCAAGTACCACATGCTGCTGCCCAGCGTGAATGATGTGGGCGGCGCGATCGACGTGGCCCAGTGGATTGCCATCCTGCGCTCAGCCAGTGCCTACGAGGCTTACCATCAGATTTATGTGACGGACGTGATTCCGGCCAAGATTGCCGAGCTCTTGATTTTTTCGGAGACCTTTCCGCGCTCAATCCGCTACTGCGTGAAAGAGCTCAACGACCGCCTGCACGACATCTCCGGTTGCCCCATGGCCAACTATTCCAACGAGGCCGAGCGCCTCTGCGGGCGTTTGCTCTCGGAGCTCAACTACGGCTCAGTCGAGGAGGTCTTCAGCGAGGGCCTCCACGAGTACCTCGACCGCATTCAGGAGCGGCTCAACGAGATTGGCGGCTCCACCTATAAGGCCTACATGTTCCTCCCCCCGGTGGACATGGCAGGCGAAATTCAAGTCCAGCAGCAGCAGTAGGTGTTTTTATGCTATCGAGAAGGTGAGTATTTTCTCGAGGTACAAAAAAGGGCACCCGTTGAGGTGCCCTTTTGAAAAGTGTGTTGTTTGTGACGCTGGGTTCTAGGCGCGCTGACGGCGGCGGACGATGAGCAGCAGGCTGCCAACGCCGAGCAGGAGCGGGAGCGTGCCGGGCTCGGGGATGACGAGCTGACCATTCTCGGGGTTGAAGGTCCAGCCTTCAGGCGTGATGATGCTGTTAAAGATCAACAGGGCATCGCCGGTGAAGAGGTCGAAGGTATCGGTGTCCTCGGGGGTGAAGCTCTCGCTGAAGACGATGCTCAGGTCGGCGCCGCTGAAGTCGGTGTCACCGTCGGCGATAATGCGGTCGTACTCAGAGGGGTCCGTGCCTTCGATTTCGAGCAGGATGCTGGACTCTGCGCCGAAGATAACGCCTTCGTAGTTCTGCACGCCGGGGCTGTTGCCCACGGATACGTCGCCGGTGATGGTGAGGTTTTGCAGCGTGCCGCTGCCGTTGACGTTACCGGAGAGGAGGAGGCCGTCGTTGCCGCCCTTGAGCTTGCCTGTGGTGCCGAGCTCGAGCGTGCCGGCGATGTCACCGCCCTCCGCTTCGATTTCGGACTCGTCAACCAGGACGATGGTGCCGAGGACGCCCGTGTTGATGGTCTTCGTCTGGAAGGTGCTGCTGGCGGACACCTCAAGGGTGCCAGCATCGTCGACTTCTGTGCTATCGGTGGCAAAGTACCCGCTACCGCTACCGCCGACATTCACCGTACCGGTGCCGGTACCGACGCTGGTGCTGTCTGCGGTGGCCCCGCCAGAGGTGGAGTTCTGGGCGGCGGCTTCGTAGTTCAGTTCGAGGTCGCCAATGATGAAATCACCCGTATTGGATGCGGTGGTGTCACCCACGACGACGTAGAAGGCTTCGGGTTGCTGGGGATCGCCAGTGCCTGCGTAGGTCCATGCGGCGGGGCTGGAGACGGAGGGGATGTTGGCGTTTTCCGAGGTAAAGGGGGAGGCAAAGGTCAGGTGTGCGATATCTGCCACGGTGACGGGATCGACGACTCCGGTGTCGCTGCTTTTCCAGAGTTCACCCCATGAGCCCGCGTTGAACTTATTACGCGTGGCGCCATCGTAGACCCAGTCGATATCGGAGGTGTTGGTACCGTAGAGGCGGATCTGCAGGCTCTGGAAGTAATTGCGATCGATGCCAGGCTCGCTGACAGCCTGCTCGTAGACAGGGCCGTCCTGCATGCCGCCATTGGAGTAGACTTCGTTCAGGGCAACGAAGGCGTAGTTTGTGCCATCGGTTACCCAAAAGTTTACGTAAGGAAAGCCCTCACTGGTGGAGCCTACGGAGCTGAACTTGAGACCGGACAAGCTGCCGACCTGACTGCCAGAAATCCCCTCGAAGCCGATGGCGACTTTACCTCCGCCGTTAGCTTCAACCGTGTAGGTTTCATTTTCCAGATCAGTGCTAAGGCTGGTAGTGCCGCCTGTGCGAATAATGTTGGCCGATGTGTCGTCAAATCCGGCGGTCGCGCCATACAGAGATGTCGTGACGATGAGAGAGGTGATTACAGTCGCAATCGGTTTAAGGTATTTCATAGTGAGTTCGCTAACAGTTATGTGATTAGGCGAGTCACGCAGCTAAGATAAGTTAACAGAACTTTTAAAGTCCTAAATAGCGATTAGCCTTAAACTAGATACTATTTCTATTGTCGTTAGGCTTTGTATTTTCGCCGACTAGGGGTAACGGCCTATTAAATAGCCTGATGCGATATATGGTCCATCGCACGGGATACGTACTGACACCCACGCCTGATAATGCGTAAGGTATGCTGCGTATAACTTGAGCGAGCCCCTGGCCAACACCGCGACGGGGAGCCCGGAGTCGAATGCGGCCCACAACTCGTTAGGAAGTTATCTTGGCCAATAAGCAGACGCAAAGACCACGCTGGCAGTGTAGATGGCAGTTCGCCGCAGCCGCAGATTGACGCGACTTTTCCAGATAAACTTTCCAGTTGCCAAAGGCGCCTACATCTTCGGCTTAAGACCGGGGCAGTAGTACTGGCCGTCCTTCAGGCCGATGGCGAAGCTGTGCACGACCGATTCGCTTTGGGCGTTCAGGCGGTAGGTCGTTTTCACCATCCGGGTGGGGGCGAGGTTGACGACGTACTGCTTGCCCTGGATGGTGATGATCTGCGACATGGCCCGCTGAATAGCGTCGTCGAGTTCCGTAAACTGAATGCTGACGATTTCGAGCCCGTGCACCTTACCCCAGATCTTGAGCAGTTCACGTTGCATCTCTACCGGGGTGCCATCGAAGTCGTAGAGCGGGGCGTAGGCGTCGAGTGTCTTGGCGGCGTTGGCCGTGCGCAGGCGTTGCTCGAAGTTCGCCTCTGCGTTTGGGGCGGCACCAGCAGCGAGGAGCGCGAGCGGCGTAGCGAAGATCAGGGCGAAAAGAGCGAGTTGTCGGGAAAACATGAGCATAACTTTACCGGCTTCGGGCTATGCTGCAATCACTAGTTTAGCTGTGTGTATCGGCGCTATGGTTGAAATCGCCTAAGGGGCATTGGCATCGACCAGCTTTATGCGGGCATATTGGATCCCGGCGGGCAACTGCTCTGTGATTTCGAAAAAGCCGTTCCCAAGGTCTTGCATGGAGAGTAGCTCTGTGCCCATGTCAGTATGGCGGGCAGGTACGAATCCGCTGCCCTGCGGGGTGTAGCTGAGCCGGTCCACCCACGGCGTTTCGTTCATCAGGCTGTCGGTGGTTTGCAGGATGTAGGTGAGGTCGGTGGCGGAGGCGCGCAGGTTAAAGGTGAGGGTGAGGGTATTGCTGCCAGGGGTTCCTCGAGAAACAGTTGAGGCTTGGAAAAAGTCCATGGTTCCCGGCTCGCCGCCAAAAGCGTACTCCTCTCTGTTTGTGCCAAGGTCGCGGTCTGGGTCGGCACTGGGATGCAGGTCTTCGGCGGTGTAGCCGGTGCCATTTAGGTGGGTGGCAGTCCAGTGATTCATGACGCTTTGCCCGGTGCCGATCATGACCGATTTGCGGTCTTGCCACATGGGCGTGGTAAAGCCCGTTGCTCCTTCATGGAAGTATACGGTCAAGGTTTCCGGGGAATCCTTAAGTATCTTGTTTTCACCAGTATACTCGGGTGCATGTCCCTCAAAGGTAATGGCAACTAGATTGTTACAGCCCACAAATATGCTATGCTCGCCGTAATCAAAGCCAGCTGGGAAAACAATGCTGGCCAGATGCGTGTTTCCACTGAAAGCATTCGTTTCAGCTCTTGTTACGCCATCGGGGATGGTGAAGTATGTATCCGTTTTTCCCGCCGGATAACATATGATTTCGTTCATATCCGCACTATAGAGTACACCATCTACCGACTTTAGCCTGGTGTGCTCGGAGTCTACGATGATGGCTTTCAGGTTTTGTGACTGTCGTAAGCCGTCGTAACTGTATAATCTTGAGTGCGCTGTAAGATGTATGGATGTCAGGTTCGGATTGCTATCAAAGACGCTAGTGCTGAGATGTTCCATCGTGTCAGGAAGCGCGAATGATGTGTCGGTCCTCCCAAAAGGGTACAGCCTGATTCTCGTCTTGTCGTAATTATAAAGGATGCCGTCGTGGACGGAGTAATTGGGGTTGGCTGGTGGGGCAAGGGTGAAGCTAGTCAGGTTTCTGCAGTTTGAGAACGCATTGACGTCGATGTATGTGACTGAGGTGGGAATTGCTACGGTGGTAATAGCGTGACAACCATCAAATGCTCGATGCTCGATACTGTTGAGGTTCTCGGAGAACTCAATATCCGCCAGATTATAACAATCTGCGAATGCGCACTCTGCTATCCTGCGCAAGCTTTCTGGTAGCGTGACGCTGGTCAGGTTTACTGAGCCTTCGAAGGCATGGCCCTTAATCTCCGTTACGCTGGACGGGATGTCGAAGTGGTTAGCACTGTGATTGGCGGGGAATTGCAGGAGTGAGGTCAGGACTTCATTGTAGAGGACACCGTCAATGGATTCGAAATGGGTGTTGCCGGGGGCGACCGTGATCTCCGACAGTTGTTTGCACTGAGGAAAGGGATAGCTAAGGTGAATCACGCTTGCGGGGATGTGAATGCTGGTCAGGCTGTGGCAACCGTAGAACGCAAAGTTGAAGATTCTCGTCAAGCTGGTGGGGAGTGTGATGTTGGTCAGTGCAGTACATCCACGGAAAGCATTGGTTCTGATTTCTGTGATGCCATTTGGTAGAGAAATTGTTTCGAGGCTCGAGCAATTCTCGAATGCACCTTGAGGGATTCTCGTGATTCCCTCTGGCAGGTTTATTGTCGTCAGCGCTGTGCAGTTCTTAAAAAGGAAGTGGCTGAGCGTCGTCAGACGGTCGGGCAAGGTGACGGATGCTAACGCGCTACAATTTTCGAATGCGGAAGCTTCGATCGTAGTGAGGTCATGGGGTAGGTTGATGGCCACCAAATCTTTGCACCCGTAGAATGCGCTTTCCCTGATTGTGGTTACACTGTCAGGGATGTCGATGCTGATGAGTCCTGTGCGGTAGAAGGCGAATGAGCCTATGTACCCCAGCTGACTCGTTTCTATGACGAGCTCGTTGTTCCCGTTGAGGTATTCGTAGTCGAGAAACGTTACGCTGGCGAGATTTGAGCAGGACTTGAAGGCTTCATGCCCTATACTAGCTACAGCACCTGGGATCTCAATACTTCTAAGCTGGTTGCACCCATTAAATAGTCTAACGTTGATATATTTGAATTTGTTATTACTCGGTAGCGTCACTGTGCGCAGGCTCGTACAATACCCAAATGCAGCTTCCCCGATAGACTCAACGCTGTTTGGAATCGTAATGTCAGTCAGACTGCTGCAGCCCTGAAAGGCAAACCGTTCAATACGAGTGATGCTCTCTGGAAGTATGATATTTGTGAGCGAAGTACACGATTTGAAAGCATACTGCCCAATCGAAACAACGGGAATGCCTTCAATCTCCGCAGGAACCTCGAAAACGCCCGTCACATCTGTATCGCAGTCAGTGATTTTTATTTTGCTGTACGCTACCGTGTAGCTCAAGGGGCCGTGGTATTTTACTGTTTCAACCGAGCCGATAGGAATTGAGCCTCCGCCACCACCTCCAATATCGATGCCGGAGGCGAGAGTGGTGAATGGGGCTGCGAGAAAGCAAATGCAGGCGAGTAGAGTGTTGGCGTTCACGGGATGATTTATATCAGGCCTGTTTAATGTATATCAATACTAGAAACGGCAGGATGTTGAACCCTGCCGTTTCTAACTACTAAATGGTGGCGATCTGGCTGTCGCACCCTGGATCGCCCAGAGGGGAGGTCCTGCGGACTAGTCCGTGAGGATGTCCTTGGCGCCCTTCTTCTGCGGGATGAAGGGGAGCACGTGCTCGGTGTACGGGATGTTGACGTTGAGCACGTAGGGGCCGTCGTGGTCGATCATCTCGCGGATGGCCCCGCGCAGGTCTTCCTTCTTGTGGATGGAGCGGCCCGCGATGCCAAAGCCTTCGGCGATCTTGACGAAGTCCGGGTAAATGGCGTCGAGGTTGTCCGGGCTGCCGATGTTCTCCGGGTCGCCCAGGATGGTGTGCCCGCGGACGCCGTCGTAGAAACGGTCTTCCCACTGAACCACCATACCGAGGTGCTGGTTGTTGAGCAGGAGAACTTTGACCGGGATCTTTTCGATCTTGGCCGTCGCCAGCTCCTGGATGTTCATCAGGTAGGAGCCATCGCCGTCGATGTCGACAACGACCTTGTCCGGGTGGGCGACCTGTGCGCCGATGGCGGCGGGCAGGCCAAAGCCCATCGTGCCGAGCCCGAGCGAACTGATGAAGGTGCGCGGGTTCTTGAAATGGTAGTACTGCGGAGCCCACATTTGGTGCTGGCCAACGCCGGTTGCGATGATGGCGTCTCCGTTGGTTTCCTCGTGCAGGGTCTTGATCGCGTCCTGGGCGAGGATGTACTTGTCCGACTCATTGTAGTGGAAGGGGTACGGGTGATCCTTCTTCCACTGGTTGATGGTGCTAAACCACGCGCTGAGGTCGGGCTTCTTGAACTTACCCGCCTTGATGAGCTCGATCATACGCGTGAGGGCGTACTTGAGCTCGCTGTGGACGGGGTAGTCCGCGCGCTTGTTCTTGTTGTGCTCGGAGCGGTCGATGTCGAAGTGGACGATGGTGGCCTCGGTGGCAAACTTCGGGACGTAGCCGGTGATGCGGTCGTCGAAGCGTGCGCCCAGACAGACGAGGACGTCGCTGTCGCAAACAGCCCAGTTTCCGGCAACGGTGCCGTGCATGCCAAACCAGTAGAGGCTCTGCGGGTCGTCCGGCGGCATGGCGCCGAGGCCCATCAGGGTGGAGGCGACCGGGGCACCGGTCAGCTTGGCAAATTCGCGCAGCTCATCGGAGCAGTTGGCCGAGAGGATGCCACCGCCGGTATAGAGGACGGGTTGCTTGGCCTCAGCAATGAGTTCGAGGACCTTGAGCAGCTCTTCGTCGCTGGCGTGCGGAGGCGGGGGCATGCCGGGGATGTCGACCTTGGCCGGGAAAACGGGCTCGAAGACCTTCTGCTGGACGTCCTTGGGGATGTCGATGACAACGGGGCCGGGGCGTCCGCTGGTGGCGATTTCAAACGCCTTCTTGATAATCATGGGCAGCTCCTCGGCCTCGAGGACGAGGAAGGAGTGCTTCACGATGGGCAGGGTCATGCCGAAAAAGTCGGTTTCCTGGAACGCGCTCTTGCCGATGAACTCCTGGAAAACCTGACCCGTAATGGCAACGAGCGGGATGGAGTCCATGTAGGCGTCGGCGATGCAGGTGACGAGATTCGTCGCGCCGGGGCCGCTGGTGGCCATGCAGACGCCTGCCTTGCCTGTGGCGCGGGCGTAGCCGTGGGCCATGAAGCCGCCGCCCTGCTCGTGGCGGGGGAGGATGGTGCGCAGCTTCTTGGCGCGAGTCAGGGCCTGGTGCAGCTCCATGGAGGCCCCGCCGGGATAGGCGAAGATCACGTCCACACCCTCACGCTCCAGGCATGCGACGACGACATCGGAACCCTTCATGGCAGGTCCTTTTTCGTCTTGTGGGGGGAATTCGGTGATCGGTTGGGTGTCCATTGGTGCTATTGTTTCAGGTTGTTTTCATTGTGTGCCCCTAGCGGGGAAAAACATGAGAAAAGCGTGAAACAATAGGCTTTGGGCATGATTTAGCAAGGCGTAAATCAGGGGGCATTTCCCCGCTCATATAACATTCAAGAATCCCAATGGGCAGATTCTCATTTCCCAAAAAGCTTGCCCTGGGGCGGTTTCGTACGGTGTGTTAAAGGAGGTATGGCAAGAGTGCTTTTTATTGGTGACATTGTGGGAAAGCCCGGGCGCGAGATTGTGGCGGCCAAGCTGCAGGCATTTCGCGAGGAGCGCGGCATCGACATCGTCGTGGCCAATGGTGAAAACGCAGCGGGCGGACAGGGCATCACCAGTGCCATTGCCAACGAGCTGCTCGGCGCCGGGGTGGACGGCATTACGCTGGGCGACCATGTGTGGGACCAGCGCGGTTTCGCAGAGGACATCAATGCTCTGGAGAAAGTCAGCCGCCCGGCCAATCTCCCGCCGCAGTGCCCCGGTCGTACGCACCTGGTTTTGGAAAAGGATGGCTTTCGGCTGGGAGTCGTCACCGTGCTGGGGCGGGCAAACGTCAAGCTTCAGGGGGATTGTCCCTTCCGCACGGCAGACCGCATCCTGGGGGACATGGGCAGCGACATCGACGCGGCCTTTATCGAGATCCACGCCGAGACGACCTCGGAAAAAGTGGCCATGGGCTGGTACTTCGACGGGCGCGCGGCCATGGTCATCGGCACGCACACGCACATCCCGACCGCCGACAATTATATCCTCCCCCGCGGCACGGCCTACCAGACCGACACGGGCATGACCGGCCCCTACCGCTCCATCCTTGGGCGCGAGGTTGAGCCCATCGTGCTTAAATTTCTGGACGGGCTGCCGCGACGCTGGCCCGTGGCCGAGGGCGATGTGCGCCTGTGCGGGATTCTGGTGGATATTGACCCGCAGACGGGCCTGGCCACGGCGCAGGAACGTGTTTGCCTGACGTAATTTACGGAAACTTTACCGCGACTTTTGCGGTCTTTTGGGGTATATGTAAGAACGAGTTTTTAGCCCGTACCTGTACCCATTCAGACCGCACTTTTGAAGTTTTTCTCCCCAGCTCACCAAGCGCTGCTCCTGTTTCTTGTATCCGTTTTGCCGATACACGGGTTGATCCTCTATTCGGGCGATAATGCTGCCAATACCTCCGACCCTGGGGACGGTACGCCGTGGGAGCAGGTCGGAAATATCAGCAATGGGAATCCGCAGTCCAATAGTAGCGGGTCGGTCGTACACTTGCGGGGAAAGTACATCCTGACTGCTGACCATGTGGAGGTGAAGTCGAGGGTGACCTTTGACGGTGTAACGTTCTACGATGTCGATCCGCATTTTGATAAAATCCAGATCGGGGCCGTTGACATGGTTATTCTGAAATTACGCCAAGACCCTGGCTTGGATGACATCGTCCTGAACACCAGTACCAGCGAGGTGCCTTTTGGTATCGGTCCCTTTCGCACTGAGCACCCGACCGTGATGGTTGGCTATGGCCGGGGCAGGAGCAGCTCACAAGAAGATGCAGGTGATCCGGTTGTATGGACTTGGGGGGGGAATGCTACCGTGGCCAAGCGCTGGGGAACGAACGAAATTACCTCTGCTATCGATTTTACGGATGGCGAGAGCCATGCTTACGATGGGCTCCGCATCCGCGCAAACAGCGGGGAGGGTAACAGTGAAGCGGCACTGGCATATTTTGATTCCGGGTCGGCGCTGTTTCAGGAAATCGATGGGCAATGGGTGTTGTCTGGAATGGCGACCTTGGTGCAAACCGCGGGGAGCTCTACCTTTTCCAATAGCGGGGATTATAACTATTACGTACGCATCTCCAGTTACGCAGACGATATCCTGGCTGCTCTGCCCAACCTCTCGACCTATGCGGGCTGGGTAACCGATAACTCGCTTCAGGCCTATGGCGATGATCCTTCGGGGGACCCGGATCATGATGGCATGAGCAACTTTCTTGAATATGCCTACGGGACGAATCCGCTGGTGGCTGACGCACACCTGGGGCTGCGGGTCACGTGCGATGAGTCCGATATTATCTTGTCCTGGCAGCAGAGCACCACGGCGGCGGGTCTTTCATTCTTCGTGCAGCGTAGCGATGACCAGTTGGCGACCCCGTTTGAGGGTGTCGCATTCTCGGCCAGCCAGACCGGAACCGGAGAAGGCATTACCACCTGGGAGGTGGCTGCGCCCATCTCCGGCCCGGCATCGATGCTGCGGCTCGAAGTGGTTTCGAGCGAATAGCCGCAGACCGTGTAAGGACAAAGGCTGGCACAAGCATGGCAAAGCGTTGGTTACCCGCCTCGTTTTTATATGACTGCGGCTCACGCTTTTGCTACCAACTCATCTGCCAGCCCACGGTCAGCGTCCAGTTGGTCTGGAGCTGGGGGCCGTTGAGGTACTGGTAGATCGGCGCGCCGCCTTCGATCGCGATGCGGTTGGAGTCGATGCCATCGATGAATGTTGGCAGGAGGAAGTTCACGCCGCCGAGGGCGTCGAGCCGATTACCCCCGCGAAGGCCGGGTTGCGCGGTAGGGGTGGTGAGTGCCCCCATCATGGCCTGCGAGGCAATGCTCGGGTCCGCCCCGTCGATGTTGCCCCAGTAGCGGTAATTCAGGCGGAAGGATACGCTGACCCAGTCGGCCAGCACGCGTGAAATCCAGCTCGTGGCCTCAAACTCGTTGCCCAGTTGGTAGTCGTGGTAGTTCTTGTACATGCGCACGACTCCGCTGACCTGCGCGCCCCAGGACCAGTCTTCGTGGTAGCCTTTGTAGGTGAGCGAGGGCCGGTAGTCCACCGTGCCGGAGCCGAGCTGCATCGGGTAGGGCAGCGTGACGTCGCGCCCAAAGGTGGGCACGAAGCCCTGCTCGGAGATCGAACCGGTGGGCACGCTGATGCCCTGGCCGAGGATGACCAGGCTGCTTTCGTCTTCATAGAGGCGGTACAGCGCGGTCAGTTTGAGGTCGCCGATGCCGCTGGTTTCGACGCCAAAGGTAGAGCCGCTCACGCCGGGAGGAAGCATACCCAGATTGGCGATCTGGTTTTGCATTGTTTTTTCCTGATAGGAAAATCCGGCCATGAGGGTGAGGTCGTCCGTGGGCGCGTACATGAGGCCAAACATGTGCATGTACATGTCCATGCTTAGCGGTGCGACGACGTAGCGGCCGGGCATGGGCGGGGCCAGAAAGCTGCCCGGTGAGACCGAGTTGCTGCCGTCGAGGTTGCCGTCCATGTTCATATACATGAAACGGTAGGAGAACATGAATTCGCCCTCGTGGTGGACGTGGTCGCCCATCACGCCGATGGGGGCGTGGCCGTCGACCCGGCTGCTGGGGAAGCCCCCGGTGTCGTGGGCGTGTGTGTCGGTGCCGAGCGAGGGGCTCGGGCCAGTGCTTGAGGCCGAAGTGGTTTCGTCAGCGTGGAGCAGTGGCGTTAAGAATGCAAAGAGGGCGGTGTATCGGAAAATTGAATACAGGGATTTCATTTTAGTTGTGAGTTACATAAACGTATGCGAAGCGCCACGCGGCGACAGGCCACGGGCGATAGAAGTGGAAACAATGCGTGTGCTCTAGGCGACGCGCGGGGGCGGTGTTTCCAGCGGATACGTTTGTCTCACGGCGTGCTCGCGCAGGCTTTCGTAGGCCTCTTGGCGGCAGCTCAGGGTAAGGATGGTTTCGCTTTGCGGCAAGGGCAGCAGCTTGACCTGAAGGAAGTCGGCCTGAGCCGCAGCCTTCATGGCAGAGCTTTCCTCCAATGCGCTTTCGACAATGCCGCAAATCTCACACTCGGCCCCCGGGCCAAAGGTGGCCTCGATGGCTTCGCGGATCGTGGCGGCGCGCTGCTGCTCTTCGCTGAACATGCTCACCCAGGCTACGCCTTGCACCAGCGCCCACGGTAGGTTGAGGGCGTTGAGCAGGGCGATAAGCAACAGGCATGTTCCGGATAAGCGAAGCACGGCAGAGAAGTTGCAGGCCGCCGCCTGCTGCGTCAAGACCACAAAAAAAGCCGGGCGTACACGGCCCGGCTGTTTGAAAGAAGAAGGTTGCTGGCTTACCTGTCTCGCGAGACGAGGAAGAGGTACACGAGGTTGGCCAGGCTGCTGACGAAGGCGGCGACGTAGGTCCAGCCGGCTGCGTTCAGCGTCTTTACGACGCCCACGGCTTCGTCCTGGTCGATGATGCCAATGCCGACGAGCTCCTTGCGTGCGCGTGCGCTGGCGTCGAACTCCACCGGCAGGGTCACGAGTTGGAAAATCGTCAGCACGGCGTAGATGGCGACGGCAACCTTGAGGCCGATCATGTTGGCCGCGAGGAAGGGCAGGAAGAAGCTGCCGATGATGACGAACGGCAGGATCTGTGAGGCAAAGGAGGTGATCGGGATAAGCGACATGCGCAGGTTGAGCATTTTGTAGCCCACCTTGTGCTGGATGGCGTGCCCGGCTTCGTGCGCGGCCACACCGAGCGCCGCCAGGCTGGTCCCGCGGTAGTTGGCCTGGCTCAGGGCGAGGCGCTTGTGGATCGGGTCGTAGTGGTCGGTCAGTTGCCCGCCGATCTCGACGATTTCCACGTCGTTGATGCCTGCCTTGCGCATGACGGCGGAGGCGGCCTCCGCCCCGGTGATACGTCCACGCGAGGGCACCTGGAGGTACTTATTATAGGTTGATTGGACCTTCATCTGGGCCCAGATGCCCAGGATGATCGTCGGGACGATGAGCACGATCCAGAGGCCGATGCCACTGCCGGTTGGGATAATCATCCCCAGGGTGGGAAAAAGTGTCAGTGAGAGTATAGATTCCATGATTAAGTGTATAAGCAAATTGAGTTCCGGTTTGTTTCAAGTAGATGAAGCCGAAAAAGGGAGCGATTAAGTCCTTTGAATAATGAGACTTAGAACGCGAAAGCCCGATTTTGTTTCAAAATCATCGCAGGGCAGGGCTGTGTCAATGCCTACCGGAGTAGTGCATTATTGCGCCACCCTGTCACACTTGGGCAGTTTTTTAGGTTCTTGACGACAGATCACTGTCACAATAATTATCAGGAATGAAGTATGCCTCTGGTTTCTCCCCTGCCACGTTGTTGGCCTTCTTCCTTTTGCTAGCTGCTGGCACTGTTCACGCCCAAGAGCAAGCCCGCCGCGATACCCTGCTGACCCCTGCCGATGACGCCAGCACGGTGTTTGCGAAACTCATCCAGGGTAATGAGCGTTATGTAAGCGGACAAAAACTGGCCCCGGATCGCGGCATGGATGCCCGCTCGCAGACGGCTGTCTCGCAGCGTCCCAAAGCGATTATCCTCAGTTGCGCGGACTCACGCGTCGCTCCAGAGGTGCTCTTCGATCAGGGCGTGGGTGATCTCTTTGTCGTGCGCATCGCGGGCAATACCTTGACGCAGTACGGGTTGGCCAGTATGGAATACGCGGTTGCCGTATTGGACTCTCCCCTGATCGTTGTGCTCGGGCACGAGAACTGTGGTGCGGTGGATGCTGCGATGAAATCCTACGAAGACAATGCCAGCTTTCCGGGAGAGATCGATCATCTGGTGGATTTGATTGAGCCCGCCGTGGCCATCGCCAGTGCCAAGCAGACCCCCGTCGATCTTCACGATGCAGTGGAGGCCAATGTGGAGCTTGTTGTAGATCAGCTCTGCGTTAGTGGCACCGTCCTTACGCGCGCGCATGCAGAGGGTAAGCTGGGTATCGTTGGCGGAATTTATAATCTCGCCACAGGCAAAGTTGAGTTCGTGAAGTTTGCGGGCGTAGATGTACCCGCGCCGCAGCACTAGGCCGTGTCTTCCTCGACGAGGAGGCCGGAGCGGGCGAGGAGGGCGTTCTGGTCCGGCTCGCGGCCCATGAAGGCGTGGAAGAGCTTTTCGGGGGGCTGGCTGTTTCCTTTTTCGAGGATGCAGTGGCGGAAGTCGCGGCCGGTCTCGCTGTTGAGCACGCCTTCCTTCTGGAAGCGGGTAAAGGCGTCGGCGTCTAGCACCTCGGCCCACTTATAGGAGTAGTAGCCTGCGGCGTAGCCAGTGGAGTCGGCAAAGAGGTGGGTGAAGCGGCGGATGATGCTCGGGGCTTTGGTCTTGAGGGGGGCGCGGTAGTCCTCCAGCGAGGCGTCGATAAAGGCCTCAAGGTCCTGGTCGGGTTGCTTGGCAAAGGTCATGTGCAGGTCGAGGTCCATCTTGCCAAAGGAAAGCTGGCGCATGGTGAAGTGGCCCTGTTGGAAGTTTCGCGCGGCCTGCATCTTTTCCAGGAGTGCTTCGGGCAGGGGCTGTCCTGTCTCGTAGTGGCGGGCAAAGACGTTGAGGGCATCGCGCTCCCAGCACCAGTTTTCCATGATCTGGGAAGGCAGCTCGACGAAGTCCCAGGCCACGTTGACCCCGTTGAGGCTTTTTACGGTGACCTTGCCCAGAAGGTGGTGAAGGAGGTGGCCGAACTCGTGGAAGACGGTCTGCACCTCGTCGTGGGTGAGCAGGGCGGGCTTGCCGGAGAGGGGGGCGTTCATGTTTCCGCACATGAGGCCGAGGTGGGGTTCGTTGGGGCCGTCGTGGTTGACGCTGCCCGTGCGCAGGTGGTTCATCCAGGCACCACTGCGCTTGCTGTCGCGCGGGAACCAGTCGGTGAAAAAGGAGCCGAGGTGGGTCGAGTTCTCGTCAAGCAGGTCATAGTACTTTACGTCCGGGTGCCAGACTTCGACCGTGGGGCGGAAGGGGGCCTGCGTGTGGGGGTCGTTGGAGTGGGTTTCCTGTCCGCTCGCCGGGTCGATGTAGACGGTGGGGCGCTGGACGATGCGCACGCCGAAGAGGCGCTCGACCAGTTGGTACATACCGCTGATAACGATCGGCATGGGGAAGTACGGGCGCAGCTCCTCCTCGTCCAGCTCGTAGCGGGCGTGACGGAGTTTTTCGGACCAGTAGCCGACTTCCCAGGGCTCAAGGTGCTCGCGTGGGCTGCCGGTTTGCTCGGCCTTGAAGGCTTCCAGCTCTTCGACTTCCTCCAGGAAGGCGGGTTTGACGCGGGCGTGGAGGTCTTCGGTAAAGGCGAGGGCGGCGGCGCCGTTTTTAGCCATGCGACGCTGGAGTACGAGGTCGGCAAAGTCCTTTTTGCCCAAAAGCTTGGCTTTGGCCTGGCGGAGCTTGAGGATGTCCACGATGAGCTGGCTGTTATCGTGGTCTTGGCTCCAGCCGAGCTTGGTCGAGGCTTCCCAGATCTCGCGCCGCAGGGAGTCGTCCTGCGCGTACTTCATGACGGGGAGCATGGAGGGGATGTGCAGGGTGAAGCGCCAGACAGGGGCGTCGTCCGTGCCGTGACCCTTGGTCTTGGCGCTCTCGCGGGCGGCGTCGCGGGCGGATTCCGGCAGCCCGGCGAGGCGGGCTTCGTCGGTGATGAGCAGCTCCCAGGCGTTGGTGGAGTCGAGCACGTTCTCGCTGTACTTCTGGGTCAGGCGGGTGAGGTCGGTGTTAAGCTGTTCAAGCTTCTTTTTCTGCTCGGGGGGGAGGTCGGCTCCGCATTCGCGGAAATCGGCCAGGGTTTCCTCCAGCAGGCGCCGGTGGATGTCGGAAAGCGTTTTGGCCTCCGCAGATTCGGCAAAGGCTTTGACGACGGACCAGAGTTTGTCGTTGAGGTGGATGCGGGTGTAGAACTCCGAAACCTTGGGCAACATGGCGTTGTAGGCTTCGCGCAGGGCAGGGGAGTTGCTCACGCTGTCCAGGTGGGAGACGTAGCCCCAGGCACGGCTCAGGTCTTCGGTTGCGTTCTCGAGCTCAAGCAGGGAGTTGTCGAGGTTGACCTCATCGTGCGGGGTGTCGGCGATGACGTTGAGGCGTACCTGTGTTTGTTGCAGGGCGAGCTCGATGTCGGCCTGAATGCACTCGGGCTTGAGGCGGTGCCAGGGGATGTGAAAGGTGTTTTCGAGAAAGGGGTGGCTCATGGTCCTTAGAAACGTGGCTACTATGTGGGAAATCGCCAGCGTAATTTTTGGAGCATTTGTGCCGGGGCCGTGTTATAGTAGGGTATGGACAAAAACACACCGCAAGCCGTCCGCTATCACGAAACTGGCCAGCCCGATGAGGTGCTGAAACTGGAGCCGCTCCCGGTCGAGCACCCGGGGCGGGGTGAAGCCCTCGTGGCCCTGCGCCGCGCAGTGATTCACCCCTCGGATATGGGGATGATTGGCGGGAGCTACGGGCGACTGCGTGAGCTGCCTGCGGTGGCGGGCCGCGAAGGCGTGGGCGAGGTCGTTGCCGTGGGCGAGGGCGTGACGGCGGTCAAGCCGGGGCAGCTCGTCCGCATGCCGGAAGAGGCGGGCGTATGGCGGCAAGCCGTGGTGGCCAAGGCCGACGCGCTGCTGCCGATCCCGTCTGAGGTCCCGCTTGACCAGGCTGCGCAGGCCTTTGTCAATCCGCCGACGGCGTTGCGCATATTGAAAGATTTTGGAGGACTCAAGCCGGGCGATTGGATTATCCAAAACGCGGCCAACTCTGCCGTGGGCACCTCGGTTATCCAACTGGCCAAGAAACTGGGCTACCGCACGCTGAACGTGGTGCGCGACGCCTCCCGCGAGGCCCAACTGAAGGCCTTTGGTGCGGATGTCGTGGTGACGGAGGACTCCGGCTACGAGAAAAACGTGAAAGAGCTGACCGGGGGCGAAAAGCCCAAACTGGGCCTTAACTCCATCGGCGGAGAGAGTGTTATCCGCCAGATTCGTGCGCTGGCCGATGGCGGTACATCTGTCACCTTTGGCGGGATGGTCGGGGACAAGGTTCGCTTTCCCACGCGCAACCTGATCTTTAACGACGTGTGCCTGGTCGGCTTCTGGATGGACCGCTGGCTGCGCCGTCACAGCAAGCATGACATCGACGCCATGAACCGCGAGGTGTTTCAACTCCTGGCCGACGAGACGATCGCGGTGCCGGTGCAAAAAGTGTACCCCTTTGCCGAGGCGCTTGACGCCGTGGCCGCGGCCAATCAGGGCCGCCGCGAGGGTAAGGTGCTCATCTCCAGCGACTGGACCTGCTAGGCCGTGTCTTCAAATTCATCAAGGTCGGTAGAAAAGGGTCTTTTCGCGTCTTTTTCCGTTTTCTCAGTTCATGAATCTGGATTCACACCACTT
>JAUIAM010000062.1 GCA_030425485.1 Verrucomicrobiia bacterium | reverse complement strand
TGTCCCTCAAACTCAAAAGGGCAGGCTGGGACGAAGCCTTTCTACGCAAACTTCTCACCAATATCTCAACAACTTAGGCCAAAGGCGATTGCCCTGCGCCTGCAAGGGCGACCGACTACCCAAGGCTGATGGCGGAAGTTGCTAGTTATAGGGCCGCTGGCCGATTCCTGATCGCAGCGAAGCGTGTCCGATGGGTCATCAGGCTACCGGAGCTCACTCACTTCACATGATCATTGGATCCGGGCGGCTATCCAGTCGTTGATATCAGACTCAAGCCACGCCACCGCACGCTGACCAATCCTGTGTTGCTTCGGGAATCTTCCTTCGGCGATCATGGCATAAATACTTGATCGTGAGAGCCCAGTGATTTGCTCTACTTGCTTGCGTCTTAATAGTTTCATTACAACCTCCATTGCTTTTCTTAACACAATGATTATAGCAAGGTGGAGGCGGGTGTGCGTGGGTAAAGAAATTCGGTTATTCTACCCACAGTGACTTAACGTGAACTCTGCCACAGCTTTCGGAGGTTCTCGTAGGACCAGCCAGTGGCATAGTCGTTCAGGCCATGTGACTGATGCAGTATCTGCGCGGCACGAGCCACAGCGTCGCATGCGGATCGTTTCTCTACGGTGGTTTCATTGCGCGTTGGCGTAAGGCCATGGGCAGCTGCAAAATCTATTGCGGAGACCCGTAGGCGATCACTATCGTTGGTCTTCTTTGGCCTCCCGCGACCCTTTGCAGGGATAGGTGGCTTGGGTGCAATCAAGTGATCAATGATGAACTCGCTCAGTCCCTGCGAGAGCGCTTCACCTCGGGCGAGCTTGATTGCTGCCCCAAACACAAGGGTATTGTAGGCGAACACACTGTCGGTTCTTCGGTCGAGGAGGTCAGCCTCATTGGTGCTGAGTTCAAACTCTACCAGTCGTTGAATTTCGTGCAGCTCGTCTGGATTGTCCGCGTACATTGCGATGGGGTCGAACCGTCGGTCTGAGGCATCTTCAAGCCCAGCGCCCACCTCGTTGCCAAAGGCCATCGCTATCTGGATCTTGCGAGCTTCGTGCAGGTACTCCACCAGTCTTGCGACGATCTCCTTGAAGGGCAGGCCCTGCGGCTTGGGTCCTATGGGGCTGTAGCGCTCCTGACGATCTCTCAGGCGCTGCGCGAGCTGTTGTGACCTCTGCTCCATGGCTTCCCCTTCGTGCGCGCGTCTTGCGTCTGTCAGCGACAGGGCCAACATGGTGAACGAGTCGCTGGGAGTCACGCGCCGCTGTAGGTACCCCCTGTGGTACCCAAGCGCGCGCACGGACAGGGACTAATATGGGGACGGGATATGGACACCTCCCGTAAGCCCCTGAAAAGATTTTCATTTTTTGAAATGGTGGCGGAGACGAAGGGATTCGAACCCTCGAGACGGTTTCCCGCCTACTCCCTTAGCAGGGGAGCGCCTTCGACCACTCGGCCACGTCTCCGCCGACCCGTCTAATGGGCGGCGCGGCGGGGAACAA
>JAUIAM010000061.1 GCA_030425485.1 Verrucomicrobiia bacterium | reverse complement strand
AAGCACGTTTCCGCGAACTCGTGGAAAGTGGCTATAGCGCTGAAATCCTGTGCCAGGAGTCGGCACACAAGAAGGGCCCCAGCTATTACGGGGTCTGGATCATGCGCGTCGTCTCTGACGACGGCGTGGAAAAGCTGCTGGTCACGGCCCGCACCCGGACGACTTACAACGACATCAAGATCCGCGAGTTCAAAACCATCACCGGCGTGGTCTCCTTCCTTATCGGCATCGGTTTCTCCCATGCCGATGTCCCGCTCGAAGAAGGCCAGCGGACGACGCACAAGCTGGCTGCAACCGACACGGGCAGCAGCAAGTAGCCTTCTTCTTTTCGGGTATCTCGCGGGTCCAGCCTCTGACCAGATGGTGCTGGTCATGGAGAGCGATGGCTCTCTGACTCCGTCCCGCTCTCAAGACAGCTGTCGCGTAGTCCTTAATTGGGCTCTGCCTCAATCTGTGTGGCGGAACGGTAGCATTCTCGCCCGCAACAGTTCTGGACCGGCCCGGCCGTACATGGCGCGCTTAAGGGTCTTCAGGCGATTGATCTGACCTTCAGCCTGGCCATTGCTCCACGGCATCTCCGCGATCTCCATGATGCCCTCCAGCGCTTTTTTGAACGCCCCCTCCAACTCGATATCCCCTCGCATGACCAATATGGTCATTCAGTCTCAGATAGACTGGGCGCTGCTTGATCGAAGCGACAACGGCAAGACACTAACCCGGAAGAAAGCCTGTGCGTTGGATGACAACTGCCGTTTTGGAAGCCGTAGGTCGTCCTGTCGGACTCGGAACGCTAGAGGCCCAACCTGTGATTTATCCCTTTGGCCTTGGCGACAATCTTGGCTTTGTCCTCTCATCCGCGTCTGATCTTGATCTGCGCGCAGATAGTGCCGGAAACCAATCTGTCTCGCTCAGAGAATAGGCAACGTCTTTGGCGCTGCCTCACTTCGACGCCCGTGGATTCAGGTTCAACCAGTACCTCGTATGGCGTCGCTCACCGGTTCGGCTGAGCGCACCTTTCTCGACTAGGTCCTGCAGATCGCGGGTTGCGGTTGCGCGTGAAGTTCCGGTGATCTTGAGATAGTTGTCGGCGCTGAGGCCGCCTTTGAAACCGCCAGGGCCTTCCCGAAACATTCGAGCGATGGCCTTGGCCTGGCGTTCGTTCAACTGGTCCCTGTGACGATCGTAGAAGTGTGCCTTGCTGATGAAGAAGCCGACGCGGTCGAGTGTTGCCTGTTGGGCCTTCAAGACAACTTCCGCGAACCAGGCGAGCCAATCGGTCACGTCGAGCGTTTTTTGATGCTGCTCAAGCTGGTCGTAGTATGCCTTGCGCTCCTTCTCGATGGTGAAGGCGAGCGAGATGAGGGTCGGCTGGCCAATGTTCTGCGCCAGAGACTTTTCAGCGAGGGCGCGACCCAAGCGGCCGTTGCCGTCTTCGAATGGGTGGATGCTCTCGAAATAGAGGTGGCCTAGCCCTGCGCGCGTCAGCGCTGGAAGCGGCTCTGCTCCCCCCGGCCCGG
>JAUIAM010000020.1 GCA_030425485.1 Verrucomicrobiia bacterium | reverse complement strand
TTTTCGGCTTTCGCAGTGGTGTGAATCCAGATTCATGAACTGAGAAAACGGAAAAAGACGCGAAAAGACCCTTTTCTACCGACCTTGATGAATTTGAAAACACGGCCTAGGCTTCCTGCGTAATTTTTTTGAGGAAAGCGACGATCGAGGGGATGGCCTCGACCATGCTGTCGCGGGTGGCCTCATAGGCGGCGAGATTCTGGCCGTAGGGGTCGGGGATCTCACGCTCGGCCCCATCGCCCATGAGCTCGCGAAAGAGGTAGATGTGCGGGGTGGTCTTTTCCAGATGCATGTCGATAAGCATGCGGTGGGACTGGGTCATGCAAAAGATGGCCACGGAGCTGTCGACGATCTGCTGGGTGAGCGGCTGGCTCTTGTGGTGTTTGAGCTCGATGCCAACTTTCTCCAGGGCGCGAACGGAGTTGGGGGAGGCGGGCTCGCCCCCGTAGGCAGAGACCCCGGCAGACTGCACCACGAGCGAACGCAGCGGCTCGGCCTCGGCCTGAAGGGCGTGGGCGAGGAGCTTTTCCCCCATGGGGCTGCGGCAGATGTTTGCCGTGCAGACGATGGTGACCTGGTTGCGCTCGGACATGCGTCTTAGGAAGGTGGCAGTTTGCCCAGAACTTGTAAAGCGACAATCACGTCCAGCGCGCGCTGGAGGATGGGGTCGGCAGGCTCGGTGTCGTCCTCAGGCTCTTCTCCGTCCTCGGTGACTTCGGCTTCGTACTCGATTTGCAGCACCTGCTCGACGGGGGTGCCGCGCTCGACCAGTTGGTAGCCGAGGTAGTCCTCCTCGGGTGCGGTATCGACGACGATGCGAGGCGTGAAGCCTGTACCGAGGAGGGACTTGCCCGTGTGGCTCAGGTGCTGGGTGTCGATCACATAAAAGCCGTCCAAGCCGGGCACTGGGCGATAGCTCCCGGTTTCGCCCGCGGTGGGCACGCCTACGGCGAGGATTTTCCCCTCGGACTGGAGGTTCTCCAGGGCAACCTCAAGCTTGCCCGCGGTGCGGTGGTTAACCAGCACGATGAGCGGGTGCTTGGGGCGCGTGTTCTCGATCAAGGCAGTGAAGGCCTCCGGCTCCTGGCTCTGCTGGTAGCGCAGATCAAGCACAAGCCGGGTTTTGCCCGCATGTTCTTCCAGTGCAGGCATTGCGAGCGGCAGGTCGTACACGCGCAGGTAGGTCACGCCGTCGGGCAGCTCGGCCACAAGCGGCTCTCGGGGTGTGTGCGGAGTGAAGGCGGGCGGCGTTTCCGTCAACACCATGCCGGGGTAGAGTGAGGCCAGCCCGCGCCACTTCAGCTCAAGCTCGCTGTGCTGGGAAAACTCCGGCGGCAGTGGCGGCTCGGGTGCTTCGGTGGAGGACTGCGCATACCCGGAGGTTGCGGCCAGCAGGGCCACGGCGAGAAGGCTGATGCGGGAGAAGGCGAGCACGGTGAGGATGTTTTGCGGGCCGATTAAGCGTTGGCTATGGCCTCACTCGCGGGCGAGCTGGCGGTGGCCGATGTCGCGGCGGATTTGCATGCCCTCAAAGTGGACCTTGCCACAGAGGGCGTAGGCCTTGTCCGCGGCTTCGCGCAGGGTTGCACCGATGCCGGTAATGCCAAGCACGCGCCCGCCGCTGGTCACGATGGTGCCGTCTTCCAGACGCTTCGTGCCCGCGTGGATGATGGCCGTGTCCGGCTCCAGCGTGTCCGGGAAGCAGATGGCTTTGCCCTTTTCGTAGGAGTCGGGGTAGCCCTGAGCGGCTCCCACGATGACCATCGCGTAGGCATCCTTGAGCTTGACCTCGGAAGGCTTGAGTTGGCCCTTGGCGCAGTCGAGCATGAGCTTGATCGGGTCGTCCTGGAGCAGGGGCAGGAGCACCTGCGTCTCGGGATCGCCAAAGCGGACGTTGAACTCGACCACCTTGGGCTGGCCCTTGACGATCATGATGCCGATGTAGAGCGTGCCGCGGAAGGTGATGCCGTCGGCTTCGAGCCCGGCCAGGGTCGGCTCGACGATTTCGTCGATGGTTTTCTGGTAAACTTCGGGCGTGACTACCGCGGCCGGGGCGTAGGCACCCATGCCGCCGGTGTTCGGCCCGGTGTCACCCTCGCCGATGCGCTTGTGGTCCTGGCTGGGCGGGAGCATGACGTAGTCGCGGCCGCTGACCATGAGCGTGATGGAGGCTTCCTCGCCGTCCATAAACTCCTCGATGAGGATTTCGTGACCGCTTTTGCCAAAGGTGTTTTTGATCAACATGTCGTAGGCGACCTGCTGGGCGTGCTCGAAGTCGGGTGAGATGATGACGCCCTTGCCCGCGGCGAGGCCGTCCGCCTTGAGCACGACGGGGTAGGCGTGGTCCTTGAGGTAGTCGATGGCATCGTTGATGTCGGTGATGCGCTTGCCCATCGCGGTGGGGATGCTGTGGCGCAGGAGAAAATCCTTGGTAAAGGTCTTGCTGGCCTCAAGCTGGGCAGCGGCTTTGTTTGGCCCATAGGCGGGAATGCCGACGGCCTCCAGGGCATCGACGACACCGAGGCTGAGCGGGACTTCCGGCCCGACGATGACGAAGTCCACCTTTTCGGCCTGCGCGAGTGCTACCGTGGCGGGGATGTCGGCCACATCGAGTGGCAGGCAAGAGGCCTCTGCGGCCATGCCGCCGTTACCGGGGGCGGCGATGACTTCGGTGACGAGGGGGCTTTCGAGGCAGGCTTTGAGCAGGGTGTGCTCGCGGCCTCCGGAACCAATGATCAAAACTTTCATGTTCAACAAATCGGCAAGGGGGGTTATTTTGCTTCACGCCATCGTGCGGATGAGTTTATGCCTTGTCTAAGCTTTTTTCTAAATGCTTTTTAACCCACGGATGACACGGATAGCACAGATGAAGACAATATAAGCTGCAAAACCGATGATGTTACACGAAAAGACAACAGAAAGCGTGATTGGAGCAGCATTCTCAGTGTTAAATGAGCTCAAGCCGGGATTAAGCGAAAAGCTTTATGAAAATGCGCTGGTTATCGAACTGGAATCTCGAGGACACGTTGTGCAGCAACAAAATCAATATCCAGTTCGCTATCATGCTCAGCTTGTCGGAACACTTGTGCCAGATTTGGTTATAGACGATCAGGTAATTGTAGATGCAAAAGTCGTGACTGACTTTAATGAGTCTCATGTAGCACAAATGCTCGGCTATCTAAACATTACTGGGCTGGAGGTTGCGCTACTCCTAAATTTTAAGCACGCCAGGCTGACGTGGAAGCGAGTTGTAGTCTAAATCCATCCGTGCTATCCGTGTCATCCGTGGTTAATTTTACAAGACTGCTACTTTGAAACTATACTTTATGGGAATCTGCGGGACGGCGATGGGCAACATCGCGGTCTTGATGAAACGACAGGGGCACGAGGTGCTGGGGTCTGACAGCGGCGTGTATCCGCCCATGTCCGACCTCCTCGCGGCGGAGGGGATCGCCATCGAGGCGGGCTTTGCGCCCGAGCACATCGAGGCGGCGCAGCCGGACCTCGTCGTCGTGGGCAACGCCATGAGCCGCGGTAATGCGCAGGTCGAGTGGTTGCTGGAGACGCGGGCCTTCCCCTTTACTTCGCTGCCGGAGCTGGTCAGCCGCGAGATTCTCGCCCGGCGGAAAAACATCGTTGTCGCGGGCACACACGGCAAGACCACCACCACGGCCCTGACTGCCTGGCTGCTGGCCGAGGCCGGAGCCAAGCCCGGATGGATGGTCGGCGGGGTGCCCCGGGATTTACCCTGCGGGGCAGAGCTGGGGCACGACGGCGGGCCCTTTGTCATTGAGGGCGACGAGTACGACTCGGCTTTTTTTGACAAACGCAGTAAATTCATCCACTACCAGCCGCGCACCCTCGTCCTGAACAACCTCGAATTCGACCACGGGGACATCTTCCGCGACCTGGAGGATATCTTGCGCAGCTTCCGCCACGTGACCCGCCTCGTGCCCGGCGGGGGGCACATCCTCTACAACGCCGACGATTCGAACCTCCTCTCGCTGCTACCGGTGGACTGGACGCGCTGTATATCTGTCGGCACGGGCGACAATGCCGAGGCCCGCATTGAGAACTTCTCCGAGGACACCCATGGCTCGACCTACACACTGGTCTGGCCTGACGGCACGCGCACGCCGATCACCTCCGCCCTGCACGGCCTTTACAACGCCCGCAACACCGTGATGGCCGCGCTGGCTGCGGGGCTCACCCTCTGCCCGGAAAATCCCGCCTCCGCCCTCGACCTCAAAGGGCTGGCCACCTATCAGGGGGTGCGGCGGCGGCAGGATATCCGCCTGAACCGCGACGACCTCGTCGTCATCGAGGACTTCGGCCACCACCCGACGGCGATCAAGGGCACGCTGGAGTCCCTCCGCGCCCGTTACCCCGGTTGGCGTCTCACGGCCTGCTTCGAGCCGCGCAGCAACACCGCCTGCACGAACCGCTTTCAGCGCGAGTTTACCGAGGCCCTCGCGCTGGCCGATGCCTGCTACCTCGCACCCGTTCACCGGGGGGAACGCTATGGCGAGGCCCAACTGGACACCCAAGGCATGGCCAGTGAGTTGACCGCCCGGGGCACCTGCACGGCGGCGTTCAGCAGCTTTGACGCGCTGGTGGACGAACTGGCCGAGGCCACCTTGACCAAGCACGATCAACCCCGCTGCGTGGTGGTCTTTTCCAACGGTGCCTTTGGCGGCAAACTCCCCGTCTACCTGGAGCGCGTGGAGTAGGGGTAGCGCTCAGTAAGTGGCCTTAGCAATTCTGCTACAGAGGTGCGAGAGCACACGGCCAAGGCTTTTCCCAGCCTTGACTTGATCGCTTCGCGGCTTCGCGTGAAGTAACATATAGAGGTTGGGGGGCTATTTCTCAAATACAGGAGGGTACTTACCCCTTGCGTCTCGGGCTGCCGATGCGTTTGACGAATACCTTGGAGGCGCGGCCGTTGTGCTCGGCTTCGTCCCGGCGGGTCTTGGGCAGGTCGGAGAGTTTGCCCTCGGCAAAGCCCGCCGCGTCGCGGAAAAAAGTCGTGGCCTGCGTGCTCAGGGCGACGACCTTGCTGGCCTTGCGGGTCTGGGCTTCGAGGCAGGCGTATTTGACCATCTTCTGGCCCACGCCGCGCCCCTGATAAAAGGGCTGCACGAGGACGGCGCCCAGCTCAAGCGTGGTACTGGTCAGGGCGACGAGGCTGAAGCAGCCCACGATGCTCTCGTCGATCTCGTAGACGTAAAAGTCGTCGATGGCGGCTTCGATGGACTGGCGGGTGCGCTGTCGGAGGGTCTCGTGCTTGGCCGCGTTGCGCGTGATGGCGTAGATACTGGCCGCGTCCTTTTTCTTGGCTTTGCGGATCTGCTGGTACTCGTTGGCGTGGATCATGGTGCCGAGTCCGACCTTGTCAAAAATCTCGGTCAGGAGCCCGCCGAAGACCCGCCCGTCGAGGATGTGGGCGCGCGGGGTGCCGGCCTGCAGGGTGCGGGCGGCAAAGTCGGCCTTGCTCACGAGCCGGGGGTCGAGGCTTTCCTTGTGCTTGGAGAGGAGCGACTGGAGCTGGTCGAGCGGGATGTTCATCGCGGGCTCGTCGTTCACGACCAAGCCCGGGAAGGGCGTGAGGTAGATGAGCTTCGAGGCGTGGAGGCGGATGGCCAGCTCGCTGGCCAGGAGGTCGGAGTTGAGCCGGAAAGCCTGCCCGTCCTTGTCATAGGCCAGGGGGGAGAAAACCGGGACGAGCCCCTGCGTGAGCATGTGCCGTACGAGGTCGTCGTCGAGCTTGTCAATTTTTCCGGTCAGGCCGAGGTCCTTGCCCTTGATGACGCCCATTTCGCTGGCCCGGACGGCGTTGGAGATGACGTAGCGCAGGCCGTTCTGGGTCAGGGCCCCGGTCAGGGCGTTCTGGGCTTCGGCACAGGCGGCCAGGGCCAGCTCCAGGGTTTGCTCGTCGGTGGGCCCGCTGCCGTGGGCGTCGCTGATCTCGATCCCGCTCTCGGCGGAAAGGCGGCCCAGCTGACGCCCGATGCCGTGCACGAGCACGACGTCGATGTTCAGGCTGTGGAGGACGGCGATGTCCGTCACGACGTTGGAAAAATTATCCCCGTCGATGATCGAACCATCCAGTGCGATGACAAACACATGGTCGCGGAACTGCGGAACGTACTCAAGGATGCCGCGCAGGTCGGTGGGCTTGAGGGTGGTTTTCGAGCCCGGCGAGCCCGCTGCGTTGAGCTGTTCTTCGGCGGTTTCGAGCTTGGTCAGCATCTTTTGGGAAACAGGGGACTTGCCGCTTTTGATGGCATAAATCATGGCCCGCGAAACATCCATCTTGCGGCAAAGCTCGCTCACCGTTAAACCGGATGCTTTCAAGAGCCGCTCAAAGGCGGCGTAGAAGGTCTGATTTTCCCGGGAAATACTCATTGTCTAAAAACTGTCTGATTTTTATTGTCCGATGTCAATCATTAGACAAAAAGTATTCCCACTGCCAATGAGAGCTCTTTTCGCCCATGCCGGATAAACCACCAGTCCAGCCCGACCCCGTGGTGGAGGATTTCCTGTTACACCTGGAGTCCGAGCGCGGCCTTTCGGAAAACACCGTTACGAGCTACCGCAACGACCTCGAGCACTGCCGGGAGTACCTTGCGGCGCAGGGGGTGAGGGACTGGGCCGTGGTAGAGCGCGAACACCTTGCGGGGTGGTTTGCTGAGCTATCCCGCCTGGACTACGAGCCGACCAGCGTAGCGCGCAAGCTCTCCGCAGTGCGGATGTTTGCCCGCTATCTGGTGCGCGAGCGCGTCTGCGCCAAGGACTTCAGCGAGCTGCTGGAAAGCCCCAAGCAGGGACGCAAGCTACCCGGCACGCTGAGCGCGGAGGAGGTGGATGCCCTGCTGGATGCCCCGGACGAAAAGAGCCCGGCGGGCCTGCGTGACCGCGCCATGCTGGAGCTGATGTACTCCAGCGGCCTGCGTGTGAGCGAGCTGTGCGGCCTGCCGCTGCAGGCGGTGGACCTCGAACACGGCTTCGTGCGGCTCTTCGGCAAAGGCTCAAAGGAGCGCGTGGTGCCCGTGGGCGGAAAGGCCGCGGAGGCACTGGAGCGTTACCTGTCGAACGCCCGCCCGCACCTGGTAAAAGCCAAGACCGGGAGCGACCTGTTTTTGAGTAATCGCGGCGTGGCCATGTCACGCAAAACCTTTTGGTATAACTTGGGCAAGCACGCCCGTGCCGCCGGGATCAACAAGCCGGTCAAGCCGCACCTGCTGCGCCACTCCTTTGCCACCCACCTCTTGCAAAACGGGGCCGACCTGCGCGCGATTCAGGAGATGCTGGGCCACGCGGACATCGCCACGACCCAGATTTACACCGCGGTCAAAACCGAGTCGCTAGCCAAAGCGCACGATAAGTTCCACCCGCGTCGTAAGCAGGTCAGGGAGTGATTGCTTTGTCAAGACAGGGTACTTAAACAGAAAGAGCGGGAAGGGCTTTGCCCTGTGAAACAGCAGTTCTGCATGCGAAATTTCAAGGTGGTGGCCAGATGGTTGTCATCCTGAGCGAGCATAGCGAGTCGATGGATCTCCTCGTGCAGCTGCCAAAGGCTTATCTCCAGCTTTTTTGCAAGTAGGCAAGCTGAGATCCTTCGATGCGTCCGTTGAGCGGACTTACTCAGGATGACACCTTTAAACGATATGTTGTGTTTTGATTTGCCAGTAGATTGTTTTGCGCACACTGCCTATTCCTCACTCGACGTGATCGAAATGACGGAGGCTTGGGTGTCGTTGGCCGGGCGGAGGTCTTCCGAGCTGAGGGTGACGGTGGACGTGATTTCCGTGGCGGCGGGATTGCTCAGCGCGGCGGGGTCGAGCAGCAGGGTTTGCAAGGTGCTTTCGCCCGGGTTGAGCGCGGTGAGGTAGTAGGTTTCTTCGTGCCCCTCGTAGTTGACGTGCAGTTGCAGGCCATTGAGGTATTCCGTGCCCCGGTTCTCCACCCCGATGTCAACCTGCACGTAGGCGGTGCCATCGGTTGCGGTATTGATATTGTGCCCGGTGACGGCGGCGTCGTAGATGCCGCGCTGGCCGTAGTCCATCACGCGCTGCATGTTGAGCGTGCCCGCCCCGCTAAAGGGGTCGTCCCCGGGCGCGGCGATGTCGTCCGCCGCATCGATGACGACCTGCGCGGCCTGCCGGGGGGTGAGGTGAGGGTTGTGCTGGAGGGCAACCGCCACGGCGGCGGAAACCAGCGGTGTACTAAAGGAGGTGCCCGAAACCGCGCCGTACTGGTCGCCTGACCAGGCGGTGACAAGCCCTACGCCGGGGGCCGAGATGTCCACCGCCTCACCGTAATTGGTGAAGCTGGCCGGGCGTTTGAGGAAGTCGTCCGCCCCGACGGCGATGACTTCGGGGTAGGCGGCAGGGTAGGCGACCTGGCCCGCCCCGTCATTACCGACGGCGGCGACAATGGCTACGTTGCGCTCCAGGGCGTAGTTGATGGCCGCGCGCAGTGCGGGGTTATCCCCGTACGCGCCGAGGCTCATATTGATGACTTGCGCGCCGCCATCGACGGCGGTGACGATGCCGCTGGCCACGGTAAAGGTATCGCTCAAGCCCAATTCATTGAGCACGGGGATGCTGATGACGGTGGCTGCGGGGGCGAGGCCGGGGGCGATGCCGTCCTGATTGACGATGAGGGAGGCTACGCCCGTGCCGTGACCGACGCTGTCACGGGAGAGGTCGCCATTGGTGGTGCGGATGGTGGCCTTTTGCAGGGACTGGTGGTTGCCCATGACGCCGGAGTCGAGCACGGCAATGGTGATGCCTTCGCCCCAGCGTGTATTCGTGCCGGGGTCAACGCCGAGGCTACTCAGGAGATTTTGCCCGTAGGGTTCATTGACCTGGCTGGAGTAAATGGAGTCCTTGGTGGGGGGCTTGGGCAGGCCGACGGGGAAGTTGTGGCCGATTTCGCGGGCATTTTCGCCAATATTGCGCCAGGCCGGGCTGGAAGTGCGAATGCGGACGGCCCAGAGGCCGTCAATGGTGTCGATCACGGGGACGCCCGCTTCATATAGCGTGTCGAGGGCCTCGCGGTACTCCTGCTCGCTGCCGAACTGGAGGGTCGCTTCGTCCGGGAGGGCACCCGCCAGATAGGGCAGGGGGCTGCTTTCGTTGACACGCTGCCACTCGTCATCGATGAAATCCTCCGGGCTTTCCTGTAAGCTGCCGGGGTTCAGGCGTGGCTTGGTCGCGCGCTCATGGCTGGCCAGCGGAGTGAGGGGGCTGACTGTGGCTTGCGGCGAGGACTGGCTGCGTCGTCCCAGTGACCAGGCGAACCAGATACTCAGGCCAAGGGCACCGATAAGGCAGAGTGCAAGGAGGGCGCGTTTCATGCGTGGGAGAGAGATTGCGAGTTCGATTTGCTAATTACAACCCCGGTAAGTATAATAAGTTCATGCCTGAAGCGAACCTCATTATTCAGTTTCTGTTCTTCGCGGTGCTGGCGGGCATGGTCGGGACGGCCGGGCTGACCGGTTTTCTTGCCTTGCTGACCCGCGCCGGTGTCGTGCGTGTGCCCATGGTGGTCGCGCTTGGTAGTCTGCTCACGCGTTCGCGCCACCGTGCGGTCGAAGTGGGCGTGTTGATTCACGTGTTAACCGGGATTTTTTTCGGCATGTTTTATGCCTGGGCCCTGATGGCGATCGGCCAGCCCGGCGTCTTGTCATGCCTGTTGTTTGGCCTGCTCATCGGACTTCTTCACGGGATTCTGTTTTCCATCTGCCTGATTGTGCTGGTGGCAGAGTCCCACCCGCTGGAGGAGTTTAAGCAGGCCAGTATCCCGGTGGCCTTTGCCCATGCGCTGGCCCACGTGATCTACGGCGCGCTGGTGGGGTTTGTTATCGGCCTGAGCGGGCTGGTCAGTTTAGCAAATTAAAGCAGACCAGCCGATTTTTTTAGAAGTGCCAGAAGAGCGGGATGATGACCATGCTGCCGATGAAGTAGAGCACGTTTAGCGGGATGCCCACCTTGACGAAGTCGCCGAAGCGGTACCCGCCTACGCCGT
This sequence comes from Verrucomicrobiia bacterium, assembly GCA_030425485.1. Taxonomy (GTDB): domain Bacteria; phylum Verrucomicrobiota; class Verrucomicrobiia; order Opitutales; family Cerasicoccaceae; genus Ruficoccus. The sequence goes on along the minus strand of JAUIAM010000020.1, from coordinate 63,150 downwards.
AGACGTAGGTGTTGGTCTGGTAGCCGATGGGGGTGGCAAAGCTGGCCGATGCAGCCACGCAGGTGGCAATAATCATCGGTCGCGGATCAATGCCCAGCATTTGGCTAATACCCAGGGCGATGGGGGCCATAAGCACCACGGTAGCGTTGTTGGAGAGGAGCTCGGTCAGGATGCTTGTCACCAGATAAATGACCGCCAGCATGAAAAGGGGGCGGGAACTGGCGGGAAACAGTTCTGCGAGGTGCAGGAGTTGCCGGGAAGCGAGCTCGGTCGCGCCGGAGGTTTCCAGGGCAAGGCCCAGCCCCAGCATGCTATAAATCAAGACGAGGATACGCCACTCGATGGAGGAGTAGGCGTCCTTGGGTTTAACAGTGCCAGTGACAAAAAGGATGGCGACCGCGATGATGGCCATGCTGAAGATCGGCACCCCGGCAAAGGTGACCATACCGATCATCCCGGCAATAACCCCAAGCACCAGCGGCATGCGGCGGCGCATGTTTTGGGCCGGTATCTGGGGGCGGTCGAGCAGGATGATGTCGTCGGTGTTGTGGAGGTTTTCGATGGCTTTGTCCGTCCCCATCATGAGCAGGGTGTCGCCGAACTCCAGGGGCAGGGTTTCGAGTTTCTCGCGCAGGTTGCGTCCGCGGCGGTGAACGGCGATGATGACCATGCGGTAACGCTGGCGGAAGTTAATCTCGCGGATGGTTTTACCCACGATGGTGGACATGGGGCCGATGACGCCCTCGACAATGGCTCCTTCGTGCGCGGCGATGGGTTCGAGGTCCAGTCCGCGCTCCATCGCGAAGTCGATCCCTGCGGACTCGCGGGCCTGAGCGATGGCGTTTGGGCGGCAGGAAAGGACGAGGCGGTCACCGGAGTGGAGCACGCACTGGCGCAGGTCGCCGGAGAGGGCGACGCCATCGCGGATGACTTCGAGCAGGCGCACGCCCCGGGCGCGCTTGAGCCCGGAGTCGGCGAAGCTCTTTCCGTCCAGCTCTGAGCCCTTTTTGACGTAGGCTTCGGTGATGTACTCCTTGCGTTCTTCTTCGGAGAGGATGGCGGTCAGGGTTTCGCGTTCGGGCAGGACTTTTTTCCCAAAAAAGGCCAGGTAGGCGGTCCCCAGGACCATGAGTGGCAGGCCGACTGCGGCCAGTTCAAACATACCCAGCGCAGGCATGTTGAAAGACTTGATGATCCCGCTCATGAGGATGTTCGTGCTCGTGCCCATGAGCGTGCACATGCCGCCAAAGATCGAGACATAAGAGAGCGGGATGAGCAGCTTGGAAGCCGGTGTGTTCATCTTGCGGGCGAGGGAGATCACCACGGGCATAAACACCACCACGATAGGCGTATTGTTTACAAAGGCCGAAGCTCCGCCTACGCCGATGGCCAGCACGGCGACAAACACGGCATAGGGCAGGCTGGTCAGTCTGCCCAGCTTTTGGGCCAGGATCTCAATCGCACCGCACTTTTCCAGGGCCAGCGAGATGATGAACATCGCGGCAATGGTCAGCGGGGCGGGGTTGGCAAACACGCTGGCCAGTTGTGCCGAGTCAGGCCACTTGTCGGACTGCCCGACCATGCTGACGACCAGGAGCAGCCCAAAGATCCCGAAGGCCGTCACATCGACCGGGAGTTTTTCCAGCATAAAACTGGTCAGGGCGGCCACCAGGATGACCAATACGACAATAATTTCCCAACTCATGGTATAAAATAATCCGCCTAAGATGCAGGCTTCTGTCCCGATGCCAAGGATACTTTCTCCCTCCGGGGGCTAACCCTATTATCTTTTTCGTACCAGCGGTAGAAGCTGATCCCCAGCACGAGGAGCGAAACCACCATGTTGGTGATCTTCATAATAAGTCCACCGAGAATCTGGTCCTGCAGCGGGTCGATGTCGAAAATGCGGGGTGCGAATTCATAGGTCGGGTAGAGCACGGCGTCAGACAGGGTGAGGAAGGCAAAGACCGGGAGCTGCCCGACCATGAGGACAAAGATATAGAGCATGCGCGAGCCGTAGCTAATGGAGGGCAGCAGCTTTGAAGGGCTGAGGATGGCCCACCACATGAGCAGGGCGGGGCCAAACATCATCCAGTGCTCCAGCACGTGGGCCCACTTTTCCCGCAGGGCCAGCTCGTAGGCATCGGGCACGTGCCATACGGTGTACAGAAAGGTAAAGAGCAGCCCGGCAAAGACCGGGTGGCTGAGCACCCGCCAGACCTTTCGCAGGGGAGCCCAGCCGAGGGTGGCATCGGCCAGCCAGGAGGGCGTGCCATAGAGCAGGAGCGGCGGGATGGCGTAAACCAGCAGCATGTGCTGCACCATGTGGGCGCTGAAGAGGAAGTCCTCCCCGAGCTGGTCCAGGGGCGAACCTACCGTGAGGTAGGCAATCAGCAACCCGGCGTAAAAGCACACCGGCTTGCGTCCTGAAAGGCTTTGCCCGGGAAAAAACTTTGCCCGCAGCGGACCAGTCAGCAACGCGTAAGCCCAGCCCGTGCCGATGATGAGCACGAGAAGCAGGGGTTCGGTATGCCAATGCAGGGGGACGGGCATGGTGACACAACCTAGGCGATTCTTTTCTCCCTGAGAAGGAGAATCGCAAGGCCCGAGTATGCGACTTTGAGGAGGTTTGCATACACAGCCTATATTGACTCGTGCCGCGGCGGGTGTTTTGATCGGTGCTGTGAGACTGCGCAGGCACGAGCGACCCGAGACCGACTTCCCCATGGCACCGATGATCGACATGGTGTTTCTCCTGCTCGTGTTCTTCCTCTTTGCCGGGACCTTCGTCCGCGCCAATAATCCCCGTGAGGTCGAGTTGGCGGGATCAGCTCAGAGTCAGGTGCCCGAGGATACGGCGGAGCGCATCACACTCACCCTGGAGCCGGACGGAAGCGTGTTCTTGGGCGAACAGCAACTCGTCCCATCCGCCTTGGCCAAGCTGCTCCGTGAAGCCTACGCTGATGGGCTCGGCCTGAACCTCCGTGCCCACCGCGACACGCCCTTTAGCGAGGTGCGCGTGGTGCTCAAGCTCGCAGCGGAAGCGGGTATCCACGACATCATTTTCGCCACCCATCAGCTCGATTAGCCATGGTGCGCCTGAGAAAAAAGCCGGACGAGCGTGCGGGCATCCCCCTCGCGCCCATGATCGACATCGTTTTCCTGCTGCTGATTTACTTCATGGTCTCCGCGACCTTGGAAAAACAGGAGGCGGATCTGTCCTTTGAGCTGCCGGGAAGGGTGGAGCAGGCCGCCCCGTTGGAAATTCCCGACGAGCAGATTATCGAAATCCGGGCCGACGGCCAGGTGGTGGTCAACGACTATGCCTACGACGCGCCGGAGGCCCCGCACTACCGGGAGCTGACCGCCATGCTCACCCGCTACGCCCAGACCAGTGCGGCCAATAAGGTCGAGGCCCGCGTCACCCTGGCCCCGGCAGACGAGACCGCTCACCAGAGCGTGGTCAAGGTGATGGACGCCTGCGCCGCGGCGGGCGTCGTGCACGTGAACTTCGCCCTGGAAGAATGATTTTGCTCATTTCGTGGCGTAAAGCTTTGACCTCATGCTGGAGTATTGCCTGTAATACGCACTATGGGGTATCGCTTCACCCAAGTATGCCAAAATAAACTACTTACGCCTCTAACTTCTCTGAACTATGACTAAGCTGAAAACACTACTCGCATCCATCGCATCCATCGCAGCCATTACCGCGCTGTCCAGCGCACAAGCTGCACTCTCGCTCAATGTGGACACGACCAATAAGGCAGTATTCGTAACTGGCACTGCCACGGGTACGCTCGATATGGCAGAATCCAATCTGGTTTACTGGTTATTGAGTCCCTCATCCGGCCTTCAAACTGAATTTGATACCGATTCGGCGCTTGTTTCGACCAATGTCTCCGGGGATAGTTTCCTTAATGTGAGCTTTCGGGTTCAAGAGGTTGGGTATGCTTTTTTCATTGAGACCGATGGTATCTTTACGGAGGCCTCAGGTAACGGCTCTGGAGCCTATCTCAGCTATGCAGATTGGGATCCTGATGCCATCACTGTCCTGGAGGGTAGTGTAGGTTCAGCCTTACCTCTAGTATATGGCACAGGCTGGGGCAGCCTTGATGTCGTTGCTGGCACTATTCCCGAGCCGTCAACGGCGGCAGCCCTCGTGGGCGTGCTCGCGCTGGCCTTTGTTGGGCTGCGCCGTCGTCGCAAGGCTTAGTTGTTTCGCCAAAGCACTCTTTGAGCCGAGGTTCCCGCGTGGGGCCTCGGCTTTTTTATTGCCTGGAGTGCACAGGGCGGAAAGATGGCGCTATGAACCTCACCGAATTGCTGATCTCGGTTGCGCTGATCTTCCTCTTTCTTTTCTTCGCCACGTTTTTCCTGCGGCTGGGGGCTAGCCTGGCCGGGGTGCCCCAACACAAAAACACGATGGGCCGTGCCTTGCTCATCCTGCTGCTTTCGTGGCTGGTCTACGCGCTCCTCGGTGGGGGCGGTCATGCGCTCGTGCCGGGCTTGGGGTCGCTGGCCGGGATACTCGGGATCGTGGCCACGGTCTTCATCATTGGCTCGGTCTTTGACGTCCCGCTGGGCAAGGCCATCGTGACCTACCTCTTCACACTCATCTTTCAGATCATTTTCCCGATTGTTATCGTCTTCCTGCTTGGCCTGCTGGGCGTCTCCGTCCAGTGGATTGACCAACTCATCGGCAGACAGTAAGACCCACAACTCCGACCACACTTTTCATGGCAAACGACGGTAAACAAGCCACCTGGGGCGGACGCTTTAGCGAAGGCCCGGACAAGCTCATGCTCGCCTTCGGCGAATCGATCTCCTTTGACTGGCGACTGGCGCCGTACGACGTGCTCGTGGGCAAGGCCCACGCCTCCATGCTCGCCCACATCGGCCTCATCTCCGAGGAGGATCGCGACGCCATCCGCAGCGGGCTCGACGCTGTGTTGGAGGATTTCGAAGCGGGCAAGCTGGAACTGGACATCGCCTGCGAGGACATCCACATGAACCTCGAACAGGCGCTTACGAAAAAGACGCCTGCCGGGGCCAAGCTTCACGCCGCTCGCAGCCGAAACGATCTGGTCGCTACCGACATGCGCCTCTTTTTCAAGGATGCCTGCTGCCGGATCAGCGGACACCTCACCGCGCTCATCAAGACCATCGTGGCGCAGGCCGAAGCCGCGCAGGACATCATCATCCCCGGCTACACCCACCTCCAGCGCGCCCAGCCCGTGAGCATGGCGCACCACCTCCTGGCTTGGGCCGAAATGTTTAAACGCGACCTTGAACGCTTTGCCCGCGTGGCCGATGAGGCCAATGTCTGCCCCCTCGGTTCCGGCGCACTGGCCGGGAGCACGCTGCCCATCGACCGCGCATTTGTGGCCCGCGAGTTGGGCTTTGTTGACGCCGAGGGCCAGCCCCGCATTACTGCCAACAGCATGGACGCCGTGGCCGACCGTGACGTCTTCATCTCCTTTGCCGCCGCCTGCGCCACCTGCGGGGTTCACCTCTCCCGCGTAGGCGAGGACGGCATCCTCTGGAACAGTGCGGAGTTCGGCTTCGTCACCTTTAGCGACGCTTTCACCACGGGCTCCAGCCTCATGCCGCAGAAGAAAAACCCTGACGCGCTCGAGCTGCTCCGGGGCAAGGCCGCCCGCCTCCAGGGCAACCTGCAAACCCTGCTCACGCTGTGCAAGGGCTTACCGCTGACCTACAACCGCGACCTCCAAGAGGACAAGCCGCCCGTCTTCGATAGCTTCGACACGCTGGCCATTTCCCTGCAAGTGCTCACGGGCACGCTCGCCGGGATGACGGTCAACCCGGCCAAGTGCGCCGCCGCGGTCAGCGACCCGCTCCTGCTCGCCACCGACCTGGCCGACTACCTCGTGGCCAAGGGCGTGGCTTTCCGCGACGCCCACCACGCCGTCGGTGCCCTCGTCGGCATGGCCGAGAAGCAGGGCGTCCCGCTCAACGAGCTTCCCTACGCCGACGTGCAGGCCGTCAACGCAGCCTTTGCCGAGGACTGGACGGAGGTCTTTGACCTCGAGCGCGCCGCCCGCCTGCGCCAACAACCCGGCATGCCCGGCCCCGAGCTGATCAAGGCGCGCATCGCGGCGTTTCTGTAGTTTTTCCGGGCTTGCGCAGCCCAGACCCGCGGCAGGCATAGCCTGCACTTTCGATGCTACGCATCGTCATGCGAATGGTTCTTTGCCCGGACGGCAAAATAACCATTCGCTGACAGCATCAAAACTGAGTCGCCAACATCTCTTAATACCAGGTGCAGCTACTATCGGGAGGTCCGGCTGGACCAGCTATTTTAGAGCAAAGCCTCAAGAGTTGGGGGAAGACGCATCGCCCCTAAATGCCAGTAGACAATGCATGAGTGGCATGGTGGGGATAGGTGCAACGCGCCGTAGGGGCGAAAGCCCCTCAATGCCAGCGGGTGCCACCCGCGCTTAAAAGGTGTCGCCTTTCCAGCCCCACATGGAGCGCTGGGCGTCGTTGAATTTCACGTAGATGCGGGCGCTGGGGATTTCGAGCTGGGTTTCAATCAGTTCGCAGAGGGCTTTGGAGAGCTCTTTGGTTTTGTCGGGATTGAGGCCGATGGACTTGAGTTCGAGGTAGGCGGTGGGCTCGGAGGAACCGGCAAAAAGCATGGGCACCTCGTCCTTGAGCGCGACCATCATAAACTCTTCGGGCTTGCCCAGGAGTTCGGCCGTGAGGGAGGAGGATTTTTGAAGCAGGGTCTCGAGTTCGGCTTCGTTCTCGATCGTGAGGTTGGTCTGGATATTGAGGTAAGGCATACCTCAAACGCTAATTGTGTTAGGCGGTGTTGTCGAAGCAAATCCGCTCTTTCGTCATGCCCGATCCCTCTTGAACAAAGCGTTCCCGCCCACGGAGAAAGGGGAGGGTTGACGCCCCGTCGCGGGCCTGCCTAGCTTCCGGCCCTATGCTAAAATGGACGCTACTACCTACACTGCTCATGTTCGCCGCGCTGCCCCAGGCCGGGGCGATCGTCGTGGGCTCTTTGACCATTAACGCGCTTGGTGAGGGCACGCTGGTGCTAGACCGCGATTTGGCTTTTGAGGCCAATAGCGACTTTACCACGCAGGCGACTGTCGCCTTCGTCAGCCTTGAGACAGACTTCGCCGCCGACCCCGGTGCTTTCGAGAGCAGCGCGTACGCTGGCCTTTCGCTGGCCTTCGCGGGCTCCGTTACACACGCAGATAGCTCCAACCACATTCACTATTTCCAGAACGCGCTCAACGCCCGCCCGGCCAAAGCCCTGCTGCTGGAGTTTGATACCAACAGCACCAGCGTGCAGACGGGGGACACCATCACCGTGTCGGGTGGCACCTACACCGGGCTGACCTTCCTGAGCGATCCGCCCGCAGGCTTTTTGCCGCTCAACATCACGCTGGACGACTCCTCGCTGAATCTGCTGCGTCAGGACTACAGCGCATACGACGTTAGCGTAGTGCCCGAGCCCGGACACACTGCGGGTGTTCTCGCACTGCTTGGGCTGGCACTCGCGCTGCGCAGCCGGAGCTAGACCATTTCAGCCAGCGCTTCGAGGTCACTGGTCGGCGCCTGGCACTGGGTACCGATGCAGAGCTGGTAGCCGTCGGGCTGGGCTGGGTCGTCTGTGAGCTGGACGAATACCCTGCGCCACGGGCGGTTGGTCAGCGCGGCATGCAGCGCGGTGAGGTCCGTTGTGCCCTTGACCTTGATCACGGCCACGCCCATCGCGTCCGCGGTGTAGGCGGAGAGGGCGTGCGAGACGGCGCTCGGGGCGCGCTCGGTCAGGCCGGGGTAGCACTTGCGCATTTCCTCCAGCTCGGTCTTGTATTCAGATTTTCCTGACAAGGTGTAGAGTGCGCTCAGGCTGTGCAGGAGCGAAGAGTTGCCCGCCGGGGTAGCGTTGTCGAACCACGCTTTTTTGCGGCTGATGAGCTCTTCGCCGTCCTTGGAGGTAAAGTAAAAACCGGCTTCGCGCTCGTCGCGGAAGTGAGCGAAGACCTCGGCCATGATGGCTTCCGCGCGCTCGGTGTAACGCTGGGCTGTGCCGGGCTCGTACCAGTCGCCCCAGGTGGCAAGCGCCAGATTGGCCTCGGTGTACCAGGCGAGGTCGTCGAGGTTGGCCGCGACTTTTGCCCCCACGCCTTCGTAGTACACGCTGTGAAAGCGGCCGTTTTCGGAGCGGAGGTTGTCCCAGAGGAAGTCAGCGGCCTTGCGGGCGGTGGCGTACCAGTCCTTGCGGTCAAAGGCCACCGCGGCGGTGACAAGCCCGCGGATGGCGAGCGCGTTCCAGGCCAGGAGGATCTTGGTGTCCTTGCCGGGCTGGGGGCGTGCGTTGCGGACGGCGAGGAGCTTTTCGCGGGCCGGGGCCAGCTTTTCCCGCACGTCGAGCGAGCCATCGGCAAAGGCGGGGTTGGAAGTGCCGTGCTCGAAGTTGCCCTTGGAGGTAATGAGGTAGGCTTCGCAAAAGGCCTTGCCCTCTTCTTCGCCGAGGAGGGCGTTTATTTCGTCCGGCGTCCACACGTAGGTCCTACCCTCGGAGCCCTCGGTGTCGGCATCGAGCGAGGCGTAGAACGCGCCGTCCGGGGAGATCATCTCTCGCTCCAGCCAGCCGATGGTTTCCGTGACCACGGCGGTGTAGAGCGGATTGGGAAAGCGCTGCCAGCCCTTGCTATAGATATCGAGCAGGAGGCCGTTGTCATAGAGCATCTTTTCGAAGTGGGGGATGATCCAGTGCTTGTCCACGCTGTAGCGGGAAAAGCCGCCGCCGATCTGGTCGAAGAGGCCACCGCGGGCCATGGCGCTGAGGGTGGTCTGGATGACCTCGTCGAGCTGCTGGGCAAAGTCGGGGCGTCGCTCGGCGGCTTCGGTCGCGCGGATGGCAAGCAGGAAGTCGAGTGTCATCGAGGGCGGGAACTTCGGCGCGTCGCCAAAGCCGCCCCATTCGTCATCGTGCTGGGAGACGATGCCTTTGGCCGCGGTGAGGAGGTCGGCGTTTTGCAGGGCCTGACCATCGGCGCCCATGGGGGTGTTGGCGTGGGTGAGGTTTTTGACGATGTTGTCGGCGTTTTCCTCCAGCTCGGCCGGGTTTTTATGAAAATAGTCCGAGATGCGCATGATGAGCTGCGGCCAGGGGACGATGCCGTGCCCCTTGTCCTCGGAGGGAAAGTACGTGCCACCGAAGAAGGGGCGCCCGTCCGGAAAGCAGAAAGCGTTCAGGGGCCAACCGCCGCGTCCGGCGATCATCTGCACGGCCTCCATGTAGACCTGATCGACGTCCGGTCGCTCCTCGCGGTCCACCTTGATGCAAACAAAGTGGCGGTTCATGAGGTCGGCGATGTAGGCGTCTTCGAAGGACTCGTGCTCCATCACGTGGCACCAGTGGCACGAACTGTAGCCGATGGAGACGATGACGGGGACGTTCCGCCGCTGGGCTTCGGCAAAGGCTTCGGGGCCCCAAGGCTGCCAGTGCACAGGGTTGTCCTTGTGCTGGCGTAGGTAGAGGCTGTTTTCGTCGCCGAGACGGTTGCGGGCAAAATCGGTTTCAGGCATAAGCGTTCAAGGTGAAACCGCCCGCGCCCGAAAGGCAAGCGGGAAGGGGGATTAAAGTCGCATCAATCCTTTTAGCTCACACGGAGTCATGGGGTACGGAGGTTTTTAGCTTAATTATTCTCACGCAAAGCCGCCAAGACGCAAAGCACTCCTAACCGTTACTTAGCGCCTTGGCGGCTTTGCGTGAAATCCAAATATCCGTGCCCCTATGTCTCCGTGCGAGATATTGCTGCTATTAGGATTTATGCCTAATACATCGACGCGATGTACAATTTCATAGCCACTCGATAGAGAATCGATTTCTAGGGAAGGATTATTCATGATTAAAAAAATAAGAATGCATTAAAAAAATAGGTTGACGCTATTTGTTTAGGATGCTATTAATTTAGGCATGATTAAAAGACATGAAGATCAACTGTGGGCTCGTTTGGATGAGCTCTACTCTAGAGGAACAACTCTCATTTCATGGGGTGAGATGTATCATTGGTATGGTATCCAAAGAATATCAAAATTGCCATGGCGGGATATACATAGTCGTTGGCAGCAACTTCTTGAGGAAAAAGATGAAACGTATAGAGATCCACAGATAGCTTCGCTTACCAGTGGTGCAGCTTTCTTTTTTGCACGTGAACCTAGTACGTTGAGTGATTTGGCAAAATAGTCGCTGCCAATGCCTACCACACGCCTACAACGTGGCCCTGCATGAGCTTGATGACAAAGACGCCGATGTTGCTGGCGAAGTGTGCCGCCATGCAGGGGATGAGTGAGCGCTGCGGGTTGTAGGAGTAGAAACGCACGGCATAGAACCAGAGCGAGTTGGCGAAGACCAGAATCGTGCTGAACCACGCCTTTACACCGAAGTCGAAGGTCCACTCCCCGCGCCAGAAGCGGCCTGCGCCGCCGGAGGCATCGCTCGGCAGCTCCAGATCCCACATGAAGGGGTGGAGGATGGCGAAGAGAAAGGAGAACAGAACGATGCTGCCGATGAGCATCTTTTTGCCCTTGTTCTGGACGACGAGATAGCCGCGGAAAATCAGCTCCTCGATGAAGGCCGCCGCGATCATGGAGAGCAGGAAGAGCCAGGTGATGTCGCTCTGCTCGGCAGAAACTCCCAGGGCGTACTCGCCGCCTGTTTCGACCAGCACGAGGATGAGTGTGCCCACGACGGCGATGATGACGCCCATCGGGGGGCAGGCCACCGCACCGGGGAAGGCCTTGGGGTGGGGGTTGCCCTTGCGCGCGTTGAAAAAGTCCTCCAGCCACATTTTGAAGATAAACAGGCTGGCCCCGAACATGACGAAGATCATGAGCGGGTCGCTCTGCATATCGCTCTTGTTGTCCTCCTCCTCGGGCAGCGGTTCGGCCTCGGTCGTGGTGGCGGTGGCCTCGGTCGCGCTTTCCTCTGTCATCACTTCATCGGCAGCGGGCTGGTTCGCGTTTTCCGGCTGGGCGGGGAGGGGGCTCGAACTGCTGGAGGTGGCGATATTGCCGCCGTTGGCGTCATCGTATTCGTTCATGGCGCGAAAGTTTTTTGATAAGGGAAATTAACGGATGGGATTAGCTTAATTGCTGACCCTGCGCTCAAAGCGAGCAGTTTTTGACAAAGTGTCATTAGTGGATGTTATATTGACAGGTTCAACAAACTCAGGTTTTTCCCCATATCTGAGCCATTTCGCAACTGTAAAGTCATGTTAAGCGCCCAAGACAGCCAACCGCCCCGCACGCCGGCCTTCGACGACATCGTCCGGCCCGTGCTTCCGCAACTCCAGGCGCTCAATGCCTTTCTCGATAATCAGGTCGAGCAGTTCGAGAGCGACATTCGCGACCTCGTGCGCTACAGCCTGAAAAATCAGGGTAAGCGCCTGCGCCCCCTGCTCGTCTTTTTTGGCGGGTGGAAGGACGGGTCGGTCAGCGACGACCTCGTCCGCGCCGCTGCCGTGGTCGAGATGACCCACCTGGCTACGCTCATCCACGACGACATCCTCGACGACGCCACCCTGCGCCACAACACGGACACCGTCAGTGCGCGTTACGGCTCGGCTGCCGCCGTGCTCCTGGGGGACGCACTTTTTTCGCAAGCCCTGAAGATGGCCGCTGAGTTCCCCACGGTGGAAGTCTGCCGCGCGGTCTCGCACTCCACGCGCAAGGTCTGCGCCGGGGAGATTCGCCAGACCTTTGAGCGGGGTAACCCGGATTTTTCGCTGGAGGACTACTTCCGCGTCATTGACCTGAAGACCGCCGAACTCTTTGCCGTCTCGGCTAGCTTGGGCGCATCGCTTGCGGGCTACGAAAAGCCCTACGTCGAAGCGGTGAGCAAGTACAGCCGCCACCTGGGCATTGCCTACCAGATTTTTGATGATCTGGCCGACTACCTCGGCGACGAGGACAAGATCGGCAAGACCCTCGGCACGGACCTGGCCAGCGGTAAGTTTACCCTGCCGGTGCTCGTCCTGCTGCAACGCCTCCCTCGCGGTGAGCGCAAGTTCTTTCTCTCGCGTATCCGCCGGGGCGAGCTGACGCCCAAGCACCTCGTCGAGCAGATGAAGGACTACGCCGTTATCGCCGAGGTCAGCACCAGCTTTGAGCAGGAGCTGAAGGCGGCTGAGGAAACGCTCGCGCCCTACGCCGACCTGCCTCCGTCCAAGAAGCTGCTCGAACTGCTGGCCTTCGTGCGCTACCAGTGCGAAAAGCTCGCCATTGGGTAGGGGGGACGCCCAACGACCTGGGGTGCAGCTAGCCAAATTCATTATAAAATACAGCTAGGCACAAAAGACACAAAATGCCTATGGGGTGGCCGAGTAGCTCTGCGCCTTTACGTCTCTGCGGTGAAATCGCTTAGACAAGAACTAAGCTAACAGGACACCTAGAGCAGAAACTTGGTTCCCTGGATTGGGGGACGAGGTTTCATCATGTGGCCAAATGCGCGGTGGTAGTTGGTCAGAAAGGTTATATACTCCTGTGGCGTCATCGGTGGGCGGGGTGGGGCTTTGCGGGCCATGTCCTCAAAGTCGGCCTTGCGCTCTGCTGTTTCCTCCAGCCAGCTCTGTCGCTCTTTCTCGGTCATCATTAAATCGGGGCGAAATCCGTCCGATCTTGCCTGTAGCTTACGCTTGCCAAATGGGCTGTCACGCCTAGACTGGAGAAGACTTAAATGCCTGAAACTAATGCCATATCGCAGACATTAGCTCCCTCTGCTACGATTCGTTCAGCAGAGGCGGATGCCGATATGGTCATCGTCAAGCAGGTGCAGAGCGGCGATGTGCGGGCCTACGACAAGCTGGTCGTGAAGTACCGGGAACGCCTCTACGGGGTGATTTATAACCTCACCGGGAACCGGGAAGACGCCAACGACCTGACTCAGGAAGCTTTCATCAAGGCCTTTCGCTCCATCAACCTCTTTCGGGGTAAGTCCTCCTTCTTTACCTGGCTGTACCGCATCGCAGTCAACAACACGCTCACGCACCTGAAAAAGATGCGCATGAAGCGCTTCATCAACCTCGAGAACATCAACGAGGAGGTGCACAGCTCGGACATTTTGGAGCATTTGGCGGCCAAGACCCAGACGGATAAGCCCGCCCTGATGCGCGAATTACAGGAAAAATTGAACGAGGCGCTGCAAAAGTTGTCTCTTAAACATAGGACTGTTGTTGTGCTTTTTGAAATTGAGGGGTTGAGCCATCAGGAGATTGCCGAGATCACCAAGACCTCGGAAGGAACCGTCCGCTCCCGACTTCACTACGCCAAGCAGCAGCTTCAAAATACTTTACGTGAATATCTGGAACAGTAGTTGCTAACAGACATATCATGCCGGAAAAGGAATCCACACCACGCCCCCGCGTGACCGTTGAGAATTTACTCGAACTCAAGCGCTCAGAAAAGCCCGATCAGGCATTCTGGGAGCGCTTTGACCGCGAACTCCACCAGAAATCCTGGCAAGTGCTGGCCAAGCCTGCACCGTGGCCAGTACGTTTCCTCAAGAGCTTTGGCAGCCGCCTCATACCGGCTCTGCCCTTGACTGCTGCGGCCACCTTCGTGGTTGCTATGGCCCTCGACCATTCCCCCAGCTTCTTTCAGGGGGATAGCACGGTCGTGACGGAGTACGCTTTTGCCACTCCGGTCAGCGCCACGCCTTCCGTTCCCATGGCGGGCATGGCGGAGGACTTCGCCCCCCAGAGCGGACACGAAACCACCTTTGTCGTCGGACAGTTTGAGAACCAGTCCACCCAGGGGAGCAATGTTACCCTGGTCGCAGCCACGCGCCCGATGCCTGCCAACACCAGCCAGCATGTCCGCTATGTGGACGGCTCCATGTACACTAACTCCGCCGTGTCCGGTACCCCTGTCGGCACCAGCATCTACTAATCTGTGAACCCCTGCCTCCTCTTTTCCCGGAGCCTGTTGTCTCTGGTTTTTTTTTGCTTAGTGCGCACGGCCTGAGCGCCGACAACGGCCCCGGCGAGCTGCAAAAGCGCGTCATTGACATCTACCGCAGCAACGAAAAAGCGGTGGTCAAGGTCTATGCGGCCTTTGAAAATAAGTCCGAGGACGGCAAAACCGTACTGTTCATCGGTACTGGTTTCTACATTAGCAAAGAAGGCCACATCCTCACCAACACGAATGTGACCTACGGCGCTGACCGTATCTGGGTCGAGAGCAAGGGGATTGCCTATACCGCCGAGCATGTGGGCAGTGATCCGCTGACGAATGTCTCCATCATCAAGGTCTTTGCCCTGCCGTCGGATTTTCACTTCCTGCGCTTTACGGACTCGCCCGAGACACCGCCCGTGGGCTCGTTTCTGGTTGGCTTGTCCTGTGAGATGGGGCAAGACCCCGGCCCGTCGCTTGGGCTCGTCACGGGCTGGAACACCAACTACGGCGACCGCGTGTTGCCCACGATTTACCTGCGTTCGGACATCCCCTCAACGGGCGGCGAAGGCGGTGCCCCCGTCTTTGACATCAACGGCTCGCTCGTGGGCATGATTATCGTTTCCCTGCCAGAGCTGGGGTCATCCTTTATCCTCCCGGCGCGTGCCATCCAGCGCATCCGCGACGACATCCTCTTTTCCGGCAAAGTCACCTACGCCTACTTCGGCTTTCAGACGCGGCAGAAGTCCAACCTCAACGATGGCCCTTGGGTCGAGGTGGAAGACCTGATCGAAAACGGTCCGGCGGCCAAGGGCGGGGTCCAGGTCGGTGACATCATTCTCAAGCTGGGCGACTTTCCGGTCAAAACCGACGCCGACCTGCGCATTGCGACCTTCTATCAGCGCCCGGGTGAGTTCGTCACTGTGTTGATCCGGCGCGGCGAGGAGGAAGTCGAGCTCAGCCTGAAGCCCGGTGCCCGCGAAGCACCGCCCACGGCCATGCCGCCCGTAGGGCCCAGCGTCCCCGGCCCGGAGGAAGTTTCCGTCAATGAGGCGCCCGCTGCTTCTACTGCGCAGGCGATGACGCCTGCCGATGAAGAAGCGAAAAGTTTTCCGCCCGCCTCAGTAACGACGGATGAGGCTGCGACTAAGACTCCTGAGCAACTGGCCAAGGGCGATGCCAAACCCGCCGATGCAGATGAGACGGGCGAAGCTGCGGTCAAGGTTCAGCCTACGCCGTAGCCTGCTCGACGTCGCGTTGCGCGGGGCGAGGCTTTAGCTTGAGCTTACCCTGGCCCTTGCCGGGCATGTGGCTGATGCCGCGCTGAAGGTCGGCCCAGATGCACTCGCGCAGGCGTTCCCAGTAGCGTTCGACGTAGCGCGTGGTGATCTCGTCGTGCTCGGTGTCGGCTGCCTGGATCTGCTGGTCGAGGATGGGGACTTCTTCCTGGTAGAGCTGCTCCAGCTTATCAATGATCTGGTCGATCTGCTGATGGGCTTTGGCAATCTCCTGCTGGCGGATGGTGTAGACGTTTTGCTTGGCGTAGAGCTTGGTCAAGCGGGGCAGGGCTACATCTTCGAGAAAAGTCTGGTGCACCTGGTCGGCATAGCCATCTGCCATGCGGTTAAAGAGCTTGATCGCTTCGTCCACCTGGTTGCCGCGAATGGCGGCTTCCTCAAAGCGTTGCAGCGCATTATGGTGGAAAAGCTTGGTCTGGCGATCGTACTGGGCGCACATGGCGGCGCGGGCCTGCCCGAGTGATTTGCGGTACTCGATGATGTCGTGGTGAAACTCCCCGAGGCGCTTGCGCAAGTCGCGAAAGAAGACCTTGAGCTTGGCGCTGAGCTTGAACTGCGTGTCGCTGTCGCTGAGGAATTTTTCCAACAGGCGTTCGGTCTGCTGCTGAATTTGCTTCCACTGCTCGGCCCGCTCGCGGATGGAGCTGATCTTTCGCTCGATGGTTTGCTCCAGCTCCCGCTCGCGGGTATGCTTTTGCTGGAGGCTTTCGGCAGACAGGCCCACGCGCTCCTTCAGGGTGTAGGACGCCTTGAGCTCCAGCAGCTCCTGCTTCATTTTCTGGATGCTGCCCTTGGCCTTGGCGACCTCGCGGTTCAGGCGCACCTCTTCCTCGATGTTGAAGATGATTTGCGGCGT
Source organism: Verrucomicrobiia bacterium (assembly GCA_030425485.1). Classification (GTDB taxonomy): domain Bacteria; phylum Verrucomicrobiota; class Verrucomicrobiia; order Opitutales; family Cerasicoccaceae; genus Ruficoccus. The sequence goes on along the minus strand of JAUIAM010000020.1, from coordinate 47,058 downwards.
GCAGGCGGGGAGCTTACTTTCCATAGTGGCGTTAGGCGTTTAACAATTTTATTACATAGGTTAATTGCAGGTTAAATGCAATCACTGAAACCTCATCGGACGGGATTACACTGTCTTTAGTCATTGCTACTGCATTCTGGGAGAGGTGTTGTTGGCTAATGACTGGCTGCAAGTGTGCTAATACTTAGACGGGCATACGCTTTTGATTGAAAGTGAGCCATAAGCCTGTCTTAGATTACGGCTTCTTATGAGAATTGAAAAAGACTCCATGGGCCAGATGGAGGTGCCGGAAACGGCCCTCTACGGCGCGTCAACCCAGCGCGCAGTGATGAATTTTCCCATCAGCGGCCACCGCATGCCGGAAGGCTTTATCCGCGGTCTGGGGCTGGTGAAGTGGGCGTGTGCCGACGCGAACGAAAAGCTCGGTCGCCTTTCCGCTGAAAAAGCGGAGCTTATCAAGCGGGCTTGTCAGGAGGTCGTTGACGGGAAGCTTTCGGAGCACTTCCCGGTGGATATTTTTCAGACGGGCAGTGGTACCTCTTCGAACATGAACCTGAACGAGGTCGTTTCGAACCGCGTGTGCCAGTACGTAGACAAGCCGATCGGCTCCAAAGACCCGATCCATCCCAACGACGACGTCAACATGGGCCAGTCTTCCAATGACATCGTGCCGACCGTGCTGCACGTCAGCGTGGCCGTGGCGATTAAGGAAAAGCTCGTCCCCGCGCTCAAGTACCTACACGACGAGCTTCATGCCAAGGCCGAAGCCTTTCAGGACATCATCAAGATTGGTCGTACGCACCTGATGGACGCCACGCCACTGTCCCTCGGGCAGGAGTTTTCCGGCTACGCCGCGCAACTCCAGAAGTCAGTTGTTCGCGCCGAAGAGGCAGTCGACCGCCTCGAAGAGCTGGCCATCGGCGGTACAGCCGTGGGCACGGGCATCAACTGCCACCCGGAATTTCCGGGTAAGGTCTGTGAAGTGCTCCGCGACAAGACGGGCATCGGTTTCCGCGAGGCAGACAACCACTTTGAAGCTCAGGGTGGACGCGACGACGCGGTCGAAGTTGCCGGCCTGCTCGTCACCATCGCCTCCAGCTTTGCCAAGGTAGCCAACGACATTCGCCTGCTCGGCAGTGGCCCCCGCAGCGGCCTGGGCGAGATCAACCTGCCGCCGACCCAGCCGGGCTCTTCCATCATGCCGGGTAAGGTCAACCCCGTCATGAGCGAGATGATGGTGCAGGTCAGCAACTACGTCATCGGTATGGGCAACATGGTGGCCATCTGTGGCCGCGACGGTCACTTCGAGCTGAACGTGACCATCCCGACCATTGCCTACGCGCTGCACGATTCCGTCGAAGCCTTGAGCAACGCCGCCGTCACCTTTGCCGATCGTTGCGTAAAGGGTATCGAGGCCAACGAGGCCCGTTGCCGCGAACTGGTCGAGCGCTCCCTGATGCTCGTCACCGCGCTCAATCCCTACATCGGCTACGACAACGCCGCCAAGGTGGCCAAGAAGGCCCACGCCGAAAACAAGACCTTGAAGGAGGTCCTGCTCGAAGAAGGCCTGATGGACGAAGCGACCATGGAGAAGGCCCTCGACCCGAAAAACATGATCTACCCCAAGGCTTAACCACCAGCACCCCGCACGAAGCGGCGTGCGATGGCGAATATTTCAAAGGCTGTTCCGGACCGACCGGAGCAGCCTTTTTGTTTGGGACTGCTACAGCTTTTGATGTGAAGGCGCTGTTTAAACCGCAGAGGCGCAAGAGCAACAGGTCTGTTCAACCCCGCTATCCAGCCGACACAAATAGCGTGATGCGTGAGCGTCACGGGTGCAGGGCTATGCCCCAAATTTGCACTAAAGAACTAAAGGCTTTCAGGTGGCTTTGGTTTGTCCAATTCGTACCAGCCAGCCGACATAAAAAGGGTGATGCAGAGCATCACGGGTGCAGGGCTATGCCCTGCCATTGCCAGCGGTGGCTCACCGCTCGTCGATGGCCATGAAAGCGAAAATGGTGTCGATGTCGTCGCGGTCGGCCAGGCCGGCTTCGGCCTTGTAGTGGGCGAGTGGCTCGCTGGCGAAATCGCGGATGCCGGCATTGGTCAGGCAGGTGTTCCAGACGAGGAGCTCGACTGCGTTCAGTGGGGTGCCGCGCCCTTGTTCAATGCACCAGTCGAGAATCTCTTCGTCGCTGCCGCCGGCGAGGGTACGCTCAACGAGGGCGGGGTAGGCGACGTGGAGGTAGGCCGTGCACATGCCGTCAAAGCCCTGGCCCAGGCGCGGGGTGAAGTCCTCGCGTAGCTCGCCGCTGGCGTGCTTGCGGATTTTATCCAGCATGCGGGCAAAGTAGAGCATGCCTTTGGTTTCAACGGTGGGTGGGATGGGGACTTGGCTCATGATTTTTGAAGATAGGCGATGAGGGCGTCGGCGTGGCGGCGGCCCTTGATGAGGGTTGGGGCGTCAATGCGTTCGCCCGCCTGGGTGTAAATCTCGATGTTGTAGAAAACGACGTTGCCCGATGACATGCCCTGCTTGGCGTCGATGCGCTCGATCTGATCGCGGCGTGCGACTTGGGTTTTGCTCCGCCCAAGGGTGCGCTTGTGGACCTCGATGCGGTCCTTGAAGAGCAGGATGCGGGTGGCGGTAAAGAGGGAGGCGAGGCAGGCGAGGGTGACGATCGAGCCGATGCCGGCAAAGGCGAGGGGAAAGATGAAGGGCATGTCTCCGGCGGTGAACATGAAGACGCCGCCCACGGTAAAGCCGCTCCCGATCATGACCGGAATGAGGAGAAAGAGGAAGTTGCGCCCGGAGCGGAACTCAAGCAGCTCGCCGCCGGAGAAGTCCCCGCGCACGTTCAGGCCTTTTATTTCAGAAAGCGCGGGCAGGGGCGCGTTTTCGGTGTTGTCGAGCTTGGCCTGGCTGCTCTCTGCGGTGGCGTCGGGATTGCTGGCCTCGGTTTTAAAAACGGGTACGATAAAGGTGGCCTTGTAGTCAGCTCCGGGCAGGTCGGCCTTGGCCTCCAGCTCCCAGTAGATTTCTGCCCGGCTGCTGATGCGCTCGGTTTCACGGCAGGTGTAGGGGATAAAGAAGAGCACGGGCAGGGCGCTACGGGTGGTGTCCTCCGGCATGGCCTCCTCCTTTAGCACCTGTTCGCTCTCCCAGAGTGTTTCGCGGTGGGTCGAGCTGTTCTTACCGCTTCCGGTGGTCCACTTGTGGATACAGCGCAGGGTAAGGTGAAAGCCAGAGGCGGGTTGCAGGTTGACTTTGGTCAGGACGAGACCGCCGAGGTTTCCGCCAATGACGCCCGGTATCTCCGCCAGCTCAAACACGGAGGAGCCAAACTTGCGATAGCGAATGATCTGGTAGACCGCACCCCAAATTATGCCCAGCCCGATGAGCGGGAACAAAAAGACGAAGTAGGCGGCGGGTTCTTTTTCCAGCGTTCCCTCGCTGATGAGGCCGATGACGGCTGTCCACGAGATGCCGTTCCAGATCAGGGCAAAGATGGAGATGGCAATGGCCGTGCCGAGGTTGCTGTCCTTTATGCGTCCACTGGCCCAGTTCTTGCGGTGCATCCAGGGTTGGCCGGGATACTGCCGGGCCAGCTTTGAGGTGCGTCCGGCGCTGGTGAGGGCATAGAAGCCACCAAAGACAATGCCCAGCCCGATGAGCATGAACACGCCGGCGATAAGCATGCCGCCGACGCCCGTCTCTCCCGTGGCGGTGCCATTGAGAATGGAGTAGAGGCCGAAGCCACCCATCGCGGCAAAAAAGCCGCCGAAAAGGATGAGAAAGCAGCCGGCGCCACGCGAGCCGTCGGACGTTTTTTTTGCCGTTTGACTGATCGTGGCCATGCGCTCGTCTGTTCTGGTTAACGCCTTATGCCTTGCCCTCGACGAAGCTCAGCGAGCCATCCGCCTCCAATCTGCGGTAGTAGCACCCGCTGCGAGCGGTTTGGGTGCTGTCCTTGGTGTGGCAGGCACCCTTGCCCTGCGGCTTGACCAGATAGAGCAGGGAGTTCTGCTCGCAGTTGATGCGGATCTCCACGATTTTGAGGAAATCACCCGAGGTCTTGCCTTTGATCCACAGCTCGTTGCGCGAACTGCTCCAAAAGGTTGCCATGCCTTCCTTGCGCGCGGTCTCCAGCGCGAGGGCGTTGGCATAGCCGAGGATGAGGACTTCGCCCGTGTCGGCGTCCTGTGCGACAGCGGGGATCAAGTCTTCACCGCAGGCGGCGACTTTGGCCAACTTGGTGAAATCCAGTGAAAGGGTAGAGCCTTCTTCCAGTTGCTTGCTCATTTAAGGAATCGGATGGTAAGGGGGTACTGATAGGGCGTGCCATTGCTCGCCTTGAACGCTGCGATGATGATCAGGATCAGGTTAGCAACCCCGAGCGCGATGAGTAACAAAATACCGATGCCTACGAAGATCAACGCAATGGAAACTAATACGTAAAGGGTCATGGATATCTGGAAATTCAGAGACTCCTTGCCGTGTGCATCTACGCTAGGCATCTCGTTTTTCTTGATTAGCCAAACAATGAGTGGTCCAAGAAGGTTACCGAATGGTATGCCGATCAAGCCAGCCAAGGCCGTCAGATGGCAGAGCATGTCCCAGATGCGTGCGTTGTTTTCAGTCATGAGTATCTGTGGTTTGAGGTGAGAGGTGCCGCCATCTGGCAGCATCCTTAGTCGTCACAGAATACGTATACTAGGTTTTGGCTGGACCTGCTCAAACCTTAAAATGCCCGGAGGGCACTTCGCTCTCGGATGTGCCGGGGCTACAGGCCGAGCTTGAAGCTGTGGGCGGCAAAGCCCGCGCCAAAGCTGGTCAGCCAGAGGTCCTTGTTGTCGAGCTTCCCGTCGATGCCCTCGTTCAGGTAGCCGTCGAGAGCGAAGAGGACGGAGGGGCTGCTCATGTTGCCGTAATTCTTCAGGACGACTTCGGACTCGCTCAGGGTATAGTCCTTAACAGCGCCGGAGACGGCCACGAGCACATCGCGCCCGCCAGCATGGGAGAGCACCTGCTCGATGGTGCCCTTGTCCTGACGGGAGAAAAGCTTGTCCACGGCGATGGCGGCCTTTTGCGGCACGGTCAGGTCGAGCTTGTTGCGGAGCTTGCCGTCGCGGTTGACGAAGCGGAGCAGCTCGCGGTCCTCGGGGATGTGGATGGTGTCAAAGCCCTTGGTGCGCAGGCCGGTGGGGCCGGGCTTATCGGACCAGATGCTGGCCGAGGCGCCGTCACCAAAGAGGCAGAGCGAGACAAGGACGCCGGGATCGTCGTCGATGTAAAAGGCTGCGGAGCAGACCTCAACCGCGACCACGGCGACCTTCATGCCGGGGTTGGCCGCTACGAGGCCCTCGGCGGCACGGAGGGAGGGGACGGCCGCGCCGCAGCCCAGGCCCACGATGTCTTGCAGGAAAATATCGCGCCGCATGCCCATGCGCTCAGCCACATAGCTGGTCACGCCGGGGCAGAGGTAGCCCGTGCAGGTACACAGGACGATGGCATCGAGCTCATCCGGCTTCAACTGAGCCTTTTCCAGGGCGTCACCCAAGGCGGCTTCGGCCAGGATGGGGGCCTCGCGCTCGAAGTCCTGATTCAGTTGCTCAGCGTTGCGCTTGAAGACGTTCTGAACGTCCGGCACACAGAAGTGACGTTTTTCGATGCCGCTGGCACCGCCAATCAGGATCTTCTCTAAAATGTACTTGGAACGGTCGAGAAGCCCATGGAACGGATCTGCTTGCTGTAGCATTTCCCAGGTTTCTTGCTGGGTGTATGCTGCGGAAGGGACGCGGTTGGCGAGTGATTGAAGATACATCAATGTGTCAGGTTGAACAGAAAGTTAAAGGGAAGCAAGCCGCAGCGGTTAGCGGTGGAGAGGATAGGTTGCCCCTTACGATGGAAAATGAGCGGATGGATACAACGTGAAACAGCCAGTCGGCGACGAAAAGTGCGTCGAAGTCCCACCTGAACGTGCTTTAGCGTGTGTGCCCAGTCCTGTTTTCCCTGTGAGTAGGCGAAGAGGGGCTCGATGGCCAAAGCCGCTCCCTGTAAGGCCATCGCCATGCCATTTCCGGTAAATGGCGGGATCAGCATGTACTGGTCGCCCAGCGCCAGGCGGCCTTTAGATGCTGATTTCCAGCGATATGTTAGATGCGAAATACCCACGACTGAGCTTGAGTCCAAACAGCTTGAATCCACCTTGGCGGCCAGATTGTCAAGCCGGGAAGCTCTCAAATAGGCCAGCGGGAGCTCTTCCTTGCGGGCAGAAAGCCCCTCTCTTTTGCGAAATAGTCCGCATACGTTGACGCGTCCGTCCTCGATTTTGGAGATGCCCATGTAGCCGCTATCGCCCACATGCAGTTCCAGATCGTGCTCCAGCTCGATGCCCGTACAGTGAAACTTCAAGCCCATCCAGTCGGACTGTTCGGCGCGGCGGCCGGTGGTCCAGACCGTTCCCGGGGCATCTTGCTCATAGGGCACCCGCGAATGCTCCAGCAGGGTGCCGCCGAGCGCTTGAAAACGTTCAGCCAGCCGCAGGTCGAGTCTGTAGCGGGAAATCCCCAGCGCGGGGCGTTTCAACTGTTTGCGCCAGGCGTGGCGACCCTTATGGTACCAGCCTGTGACCTGGCAGGGGATGGCGTCTTCCAGCAGGTCGGAAATGCCCAGGATGGCGGTGGTTTCGGGCCTTAGCCCACAGATGAACTCTCCGCAGACGCGGTGCCGCGGGTAGCAAGCGGCTTCATGGAGGATGACGTCCGCACCCCGCCTGCGAAGGCCGATCCCGAGGGATAGACCGGCCAGGCCTCCGCCCACGATGGTCACCGTCTGACTCATACCCCGTTTTGTCGGGCCACCATCCAGTAGCAGCCCATGCAGGTTGTGCCATCCTTGACGGTCCAGTTATCGTTTTGGAGACCGAGGATGGACGGCAGCTCCTGGGCCTTGAAGCCTGCCTCAATGCTTGCCTTGCCATCGTGGCGGGTGACGTAGTTGATGCCGAGCAGGTAGGCCAGCCGCAACTGCCACACGTGGAGCAGATGGCGGGCGGTTTCGCAGAAAATAATCAGGCGGTAGTGCTTGCGAATGCGCTCGAACAAGCTGCTCAGGGTGGGGTTATCGAACTGGTGCAGGATGAAGTTACCCATAAGCACATTGTAGTCGGAGTACCCGTCGAAGTCCAGCAGGTCGCCCTGCCACCAGTTCCAGCCCTGCGGCCAGATGTGCGGACGTTGCCACAGATCGAGCCCGGTGTAGTCGAGCCCAGTTGCGAGGCGTCGGGTTTTGCGCCCGATAACTTTGCCCAGTTCGCCCGTGCCAGCGCCGATTTCGAGAATCCGGTCGCCGGGCTGGTGATGCTCTCTCAGTAGCCTGACCGCATGGCGGTAGTTACCACTGAGCTTGCCCAGCAGGAAGATGTCCTTGCGGTTGCGAACCGCGTCAGGGTGCCCCTCGGGCAGGGAGTCGAGGATTTCGGGTCTAATTACACGCGCATGCATAGGTCTCATGAAATGTCGTGTCGCCGGGCGAAAACGAGCGGGTTTTGTGCTAACTTGCCAAAAGTGCCTCAAGGATTTAGCCATTGTCACGATAAAGCGCACTATCTATTCACAACCTATGTTTTTGGCAAAGCTTATTCACCCTTGGCGTAAATCTGTCGCTGTGATGCTCTTAGGCGCTCTGGTTCTGGGCTCCGCTGCATACGGCGTCAAGCCGATGGCCATCCTGCGAACGCCCCCGCCATCGGAGCTTTCGAGCAAGGTTAACGCCATCAGCTATGCGCTCAATGCCGACCAGTCGCTGCAGTTTTTGCTCATGTTTGCCGCTGGTCCCTACGGTTATCCGACTTTTCCCGGCGTTTCTCGCAGCGAAAATGCCGCCGTGCTGCTCTTTGAATCAGACCGTGTGGAGAGCGCCTATGTGCTGCTCTTGAAGGTTGAGCCCGGCAGTAAGTTCACCAGCAACCTCCAGGATGCGGGGCTGGCCATGAGCACTTTCGGCGACTGGACGGCATTTGCTCCGGACTCGATGGCACTGTCCCTCCTGCAACGTGCAGACCCTGCCGAGGTCCTGGCTGCGGTGCGTCAAAAGCGGCGCTACGACTTCGAGCTGGAGGTCATCACGAGCTCCGACCAGATCCGTGGCCTGCGCGATCAACTCTCGTCCAGCGACTCCACTGCTGAAGAGCAGGCCGCGTTCGATGCGGCCTTTGAATTTATCAACGGTGTTGAAAAAATGACCGTCGGGGTGACCTTTGGCAGCGAGACCTTTACCTATGCGCTTGAGTTTGACGCCACACCCGGCACGCCCGAGGCAGAGCTTCTCTCCATGCCCGTTGGAGGCCCCGTTCCCGCTGCCGACTACGTGTCGGCCTTGACCTCAGCGGGCGCCATCTTTCGGGTCGACCCGGAGGCCGTGCGCACGTACTTCGACGTTGTTTCCAAGCGCGTTCAGCCTGCACTCGAACCGGAGGCACGGGCCAGCTTTGCCAAGTTCATGTCTGAGTGGGACACCCTTTTCGCGGGTTGGGACGGCACCGGAGCCTATGGCACCAGTGTGGACGCCGACGGCTCGGATATGGTCATTGTCTATGGTGGGTCATGGACGGAAGACCCCTACGCCGCCGTGCTTGACACGATGCTGGATGAGACCCTGCCCGCGCTGCTCAACGGCTTGCCTATTGACGAACTGGCTAAGTCCATGAACGAGGCCGGTGCGCAATCCAAGCATGGTGATACCTCCAGTGCCGATCTGTCCAGCGCTATGGGGAACATCACAGCGGGTAATTCCCTGGCCTCGATCGGTGACTACAAGCCGCTCGACCGGGCCATCGTTAACGGCTGGATGGTGCTGGCCAACCAACCCGAGCTTCTGGGGGCGACCGTTGCCGCCGTGGAGGCTAAACAGCCAATATCTTTTGCGCTTTCACAGCGGCTCACGTTAGAACCCGGTATGGCTTATCTGGCCTATTTTGACCTCAAGTCTGTCATGGTTGAAAGCATGCGTAGCTACGACAACACCCAGTCGCCCTCCTTGCAGCTATCGCTTAAGGAGCTTGAGGCGCAGGACCTCCCACTGGCAAGCTACCATGTGGACATCGCAGACGGCCGCATGAGCCTGCAACTCGACGTGCCCACGGTCACCATGCGCGAGCTTATGGTCTTGGTCAACGAGCTCGATATGCGCCAGAACGAGCAGTTCTAAACTTCGCTCGAAATCGGGTTGCCCGGGCGGACGCGGACTGCCAAGACTAGGCCCATGGCAAACTACGACGTGGCCGTTGTCGGCTCGGGGCACAATGGAATGATAACCGCCGCCTACCTCGCGCAAGCGGGGCACAAGGTGGCCGTTTTCGAGCGTCGGCCCATCGTGGGCGGTGCCGTTTGCACGCAGGACGACCTCATCCCCGGCTACAAGATCGATGTCGGCAGCAGCGCCCACATCATGATTCACCAGACGCCCGTCATCGCCGACCTCGAGCTGGAGAAGCACGGCCTGGAGTATCTGGAGATGGACCCCTGGGGCTACTATCCCCTCAACGACGGCTCCGGGCGCGCGCTCTGTTTTTACAAGGACGTGGAAAAAACCTGCGCCTCCATCGCCGCCATCAGTCCGCGTGACGCCGAGGCCTACCGCAACTTTGTCAAAGCCTGGGGCGAGCTCAATGAGGCCGTTTTCGAGGTCTTCCTCAAACAGCCCACGCCCATGAATTTTGCCAAGACCATGTTTGGTAAATCCCTTAAGGGGCAGAACCGCACCAACATGGTCCGCCAACTCCTTGCCCCCTACGGACAGCTCGTGCTGGAAACCTTCGAGCACGAAGCCCTGCGCACGGCTATCATCTGGCTCGCCGCGCAGTCCGGCCCGCCGCCCTCCGAGGCCGCCAGCGGGGACTTCGCCGGTTGGCACGCCATGTACCACCAGAGCGGGATGAAGCGGGCCAAGGGCGGCAGCGGCGCGCTCACGCAGGCCCTTAAGCGACGCGTCATTGCCGATGGCGGCGAAGTCTTTGAAGACGCCCCCGTGGCCAGAATCCTGACCGATGGCAAGGGCCGGGCGAGGGGAGTCGAGTTGGAAAATGGCGACGTCCATGAGGCTCGCGCCGTCGTCGCTGCCTGCCACATCAAAACCACGGTGGAAACCCTCCTCGCGGATGCCCCGGACCTGCCGGACGACATCCGCACCCGCACGGCCCAGCTCCGCATTGGCAACGGCTTCGGCATGATCGTCCGCTGCGCCATGAGCGGCCTGCCCGAGTACCCCGGTGAGACCTTTGACGAGCGCGGCGTTTGCCCCGGCCACCGTGGCCTGCAGTTGCTCTGCCCCTCTCGCGAAGCCCTCGATGCCGCCTACGGCGATTATTTAAAAGGCCATCCGCCGGAAAACCCCATCCCGCTCGTGATGACCTTTTCCAGCCTCGACCCCTCCATCGCCCCCGAGGGCAAGCACACCATGTTCGTCTGGGGCCAGTATCACCCCTACGAGCTCCGCAACGGCGAACACTGGGACGACATTGCCGAGCGCGAGGCGGACAAGCTCCTCGCCGCCGTGGACGCCTACGCCCCCGGCACCAGCGCGAAAGTGCTGGACCGCTACATCCAGACCCCGCTCCAGATCGAGCGTCTGCACGGCATGCACCGAGGCAACGTCATGCACCTGGAGATGTCCATCGACCAGATGTTCACCTTCCGCCCCATGCCCGAGCTCTCCAACTACAAAGTCCCCGCGATCAAGGGCCTCTACCTGACCGGCTCTAGCACCCACCCCGGCGGCGGCGTCTGGGGCGCCTCCGGCCACAACACAGCCAAAGTCATGCTCAAGGAACGCAAAAAGTGGAAGTAGGGAAAGCGTATGGGGTCGCTTGAGGTTTTTGTTTTTAACCACAGAGGCCACGGAGAGCACAGAGGTTTTTTATAGCTGAAAAGCACATTTTATTTACCGCAAAGCACGCGAAGGGCGCAAAGAGAGGGGTTTAACAGGAAGAGCGGGAAAGAGTTTTTCTAATTTAAACCACGGATTGCACCGATACTACAGATAGCACTATCTTAATGTGGCATGATTGAAGTGATACTAGACCGAACAAACGCTTTTTTCTGTGCGCTCGTAGCACTGTTGTTCGCTTATGCGGTCTATCTCACAATAGCGGTTGCGCTATCAAAGCCTGACGGTAACAGACGTAAGCTTGCCGTGCGGGATCTCTGTATTACTGCGAGCCTGATGTTTTTAACAGGTGTCATTTTTTCCTCAGGCAGGATTCTTCGCTTTAGCGAAGCGCAAACGCTGATGAGCAACATAGAGTATGGCTCGCTGATGTCTTACTTATCAGATGCGATACTCCCCCTGTTTCTAGCTTCAGTATTAAGTGCTATCATACTCATGGTCAGTCTTACTCTGAGCCTCTTGCTAAAGCCCAAGCACACTTCCTAGCTGTTAAAACCTCTGCGCGCTTAGCGTCCTTTGCGGTTCAAAGCAAAAAACTCTGTGCTCTCCGTGTCCTCTGTGGTTTTTAAAAAAACTGACCAACCCCACACCTATAGCCAGCCAACTCGCACTCACCTCCAGACGGCCCTCAGGGCGATTCGCAGCTTCCGGGTAAAGGGCACGTAGCGGCGCTCGGTCAGCACGTCGTAGTCGTGGCGGATGATCTCGTCAAGGATGCCGCCGTAGACGCGTCCCATCATGCGGGCGCACAGGCGCGAGCCGTCCCCGGCCAGGAGCTTTAGCCCCGGCTCGGCCTTGGCATAGGTTTCTTTGGCCCGGGCGACTTGAAACTGCATGAACGCGGTCCACTTGGGGTCGCCCACACGGCGGGCCGCGATGCACTCCGGGCCGGTGCCAAAGCGGGCCAGCTCCTCCTTGGGCAGATAGATGCGCCCGATCTCGAAGTCCTCGCGCACGTCGCGCAGGATGTTGGTCAACTGCATGGCGATGCCCATCTCGACTGCGCGGTCTACACCTTCAAGGCTCTTGAGGCCAAAAATCTTGCTCATGATGAGTCCCACGACAGAGGCCACATAGTAGCAGTATACCTCCAGTTCCTCGTAGGTCTCGATGATGACCGGGCGCAGGTCCATGCAGCAGCCTTTGATCAGGTCGTCGTAGAACGTTCTCGGGATGCCGTACTGGCGCGTGACTTCGGCGAAAGCGGGGGCAAAGGGCAGGGCACTTTGCCCGGAGAGCAGCTTGTCCAGCTCGGCTGAGACGCTGGCCGGGTCGATGTTTTCCGGGTCGGGGGCCTCGTCTATCTTGTCGTCCACCCAGCGGCAAAAGGCATAGACGGCGTAGGCCGCGCACTTCTTCTCCCGGGAGAGTGGAAAGGAACTGAAGTAAAAGCTGGTCGCGTGATGGCGTGTCGTCTCCTGGCAGACCGCGAGTGAGTCCTTGAGCGTGGGATTTCTGTACCAGTTTTGGTCAGGCTGGGGAAGGTCCCACTGGGTGGGCAGAAGCTGGCGCAGGGCGGGTGTCATCGCGTATTACCCTAACAGTCATGCCCTTGCCGTCGCGTCATGCAAGGCATTTTGGGGATTCTGACTAGCGGGCCTCCCGGCGCATTGCTTACCAGTCCCGGATTAGCGTTTATGATTGACCTCTTGATTAGTAAATCTATTCTTTTCTATTATGAAATCTACTGCTGCTATTGTTACCATTGCCCTTGCGGCGATTGCCCCGCTCCACGGGATCGTTCAGTTATCTCAAACCTTTGAGGTCGGCGAGGACACCTCAGACTGGAACTCAAGCTGGGTTGCCCCGGGCTATCAGGGCGATGCGCCTACCTTTTTGGATGAGTCACTGGGCGGCTTTCAGGCCGGTACCGGTGGCTCTACGGACAGCCAGGAGGCCTACCGTGAGTTCAAGAACAACACCGCTGGCCTCAATCTGCTGGAGGCCTACACTATGTCGATGTACCTTGAGCTAAACTTTGGGGTAGATATTCCTGCCAGTGGCAACTTCAGCATTTCCAATGGCGACTACGGGGCCAACGCCGGGCAGCTTCGCCTCAATGGCAATGATGGTGCTGGCGATATTGCCTGGACGGCCAGTGACTACGGCAGCTCCTTTGTCGATCTGAACATCGATCTGGAGTTTGACACTCCCTACCTCGTCGTGCTGGACATCGATCCGGTGGCTAAAACCTACGGCGTTACTGTCTCACGCGTCAATGCCGCTGGCGTTGTACAGGAAACCGGCTCGGCCAGTGACCTTGCCATCGACCCCAACGTCTTTATCAATGGACAGTACGGTAAACTGCTTTTTCATGTTGAAGGTTCAGCCGGCGAAGTCGACTTTACGGTCGATAATATCAACATCTCCTCCGTGCCCGAGCCTTCCTACGGCTTGGCCTTTGGCGCTATCGCTGGAGCGATTCTGCTGGCAGGCCGCCGTACGCGCTGCGTTTAGGTTTTCTCCCGGTAGGCACGGGGGCTCAGCCCGTGGTGGTGTTTAAAGCGTGTGCTGAAATAGTAGCCGTTCTCGTAACCTATCCGGGTGGCGATTTCTCCAATACGCAAGCTGGAGTAGCGCAATAGATTGCGTGCGCGACGCATGCGCTCACCGTCGAGGAATGACTGCACAGTCTCGCCCGTGGTTGCTTTAAACAGGTGACTCAGGCGTGATTCTGACAAGCCCACGTAACGCGCCAGTGCGCCTACGCTGTGTGCCTCGGACAAATTTTCCCGCAGGTAGTGCATGGCCTTGGTGATACGCGCATCCACTTGTGGCCGTTGCTCCGGGCGCTGCTGGTGGTGTTGGCATAGCAGCAGAAACCTGTGCAGTGCATTTTGAGCCAGGGAATGAGCCTGCGGGATTGTAAACCACTGTACCATCTCGTGCAGGGCATCCTCGCACTGTGCTTGCAAGGCGCTTCCCCCCAGATCCAGGTGACCCGTGCCGCGCTCCCACGGTGGCCAGTCAACGAGGTCTTGCCAAGCCGCAGGCAGCGCAAAGTGTGACCAACTCAACTGCCAGTGCCCGACTTCAGGATCAGTGCTGTAGTCCTGATAGGCTTTCGGGTGATAGAGGAGGGCTTGCCCGGGGGCGAGTCGGTAAACGCGGTGCCGCGTTTCGATCCGTCCCGCGCCAGCTGTGGTATAGATCAACAGGCAGTCACCACTGCCACGGGGGCGATAATTGCGGTACTCCACGCCCATGGAGTAGGTATCGGCCACAAGCTTTGTCGTGGGGGTATGGGGGGTGATGGCTCGCTTCATTAAGCGGAATATTATATTTAAATAGCAGGTCTGTCTATTGCTGTATTTGGCTGAAATAAGATACACTTTAAGCCTAATTCAAATTCTCTCCTATGATCGATACAAAAAAGAAAAATGAACCATACCTGCCCGCGTACAAAGCGGATTTTGACGCGCAGGGATACTGCATCGTCGACGGTCTTTTTCCTGAAGTTATGTTGCAGGAAATCGAATCTTTTTTTGAGCAGTATCGTGCTTCTGGTGGTGAGCTCATCCCGGGCCAGACATTCGACTCAGTCGATAAAACCAAGGCGCAGGTACGCTATATCCACCCGCATCAGAAGCACCTCTGTGCGCGTCAGTGGATGCTCCACCCACCTGTGCTCGATGTGCTTAAGGGGCTCATGCAGGGCAAGGAGCCGCTCGGGGTGCAGACCATGTACTACTATAAGCCGCCCGGTACGCGTGGTCAGGCCATGCATCAGGATAATTTCTTTCTCAACGCAGCGCCCGCTACCTGTGTTGCGGCCTGGACACCGATCGACGACTCGACCGTCGAGAACGGCTGCCTCTGGGGCGCGCCCAAGACCCAGCACCTTGACATCCTGTGCCCCAAGAAGGACAGGGCAGAGATCAAGGCCTGGAAGGACTACGGCGACACGCACATCGACAAGTTCCCCCGCGGTGCAAGGCCTGTTCCCATCGAGGTGAAGCGCGGGCAGACGCTGTTTTTTAACGGCAGCTTTATTCACGGCTCCGGGCCGAACAGGACGAAAGACCGCTCTCGCCGTACCTTTATCGGCCACTACGTCGATGAGGCCACCGAGCAACTCGCCAAGTTCTACCATCCGCTTTACAACCGCACAGGTGAGGTCATCTCCAGCGTTAGGGAAACGGCTGGTGGTCCCTGTGGTGATGGCTGGCAGCCTGTCGGCTACCATTGAGCCCGTCATCACTTCCGCCTCTCAATGCCCTTCACTACGAAGGGCATTTTTATTGCTCCGGTCGGTCGAGTGCTGACTTTGGGGCATAAAAAAAGCCCGCATCTGCGGGCTTTAAAAAAATGGTGCTCAGGGCGGGACTCGAACCCGCACACCACTAGGGCACTACCCCCTCAAGATAGCGTGTCTACCAATTCCACCACCTGAGCATGATTTCCAATGTAGGAAAACGCATGAAAGTATGCCTCAGCCGGGTCGGTGCAACAAAAATATTCACCCTTGGGATAATTTCCACGTTTCTTCTAACGGAGCCCATCAATCGGGCTGATACTGGCACTAAACCTGCGTATTACCGTGTATCGCCCGAAATTGCGTAGTTGCATTGCGGGTAGAAACACTCATAGAACAGCACTCTCAAGTTTATTACTCTCGTTATCGCGCTAGCTACTCACCTCTCTTTTCCACTTTATTCCGCTACGGAACATGTCATCTGACGCTACAAACTCCGGCAAGGACGCTAAGCAGTCCTCCGCTATCGACCTAAGTGAACTCCAAGCCCTGAGCTTCGGCCCGGACTGGAGCAGTGGTAAATCCATCACCACAAACTTCCGCGAGTCTCGCGATGGCGGACGCCGTGGCGCCGGGCGCCGAGACGGGGCAGGGCAGGGCAAAGGCCGTGACCGCAGACCAGACCGCCGCCCCGAGCGTTCGAGGCATGATGCTGGCAACGATGCCGGTGGACGCCCTCCGCGCGGCGATGACCGCCGCCGTGACCGCCGCTCCGCTGCTCCCCAGCACGAAGAGTTTGAGCCCGTGGTCGAGGCCCTCTTCTACCCGGAGGATATTCCCTTCAAGGCCCTGTGCCACGCGATCAAGGCTTCCTGCCGCACCTACGAGCTGTTTGAGCTCGCCCGTCTCATCCTGAGCAAGCCCGACCGTTTCGTCGTCGTGGTGAAGCCTCTGGCCGGTGCCCCCGGTGTCACCGATCGCTTTACCCTCTCCGTTCCCGATGGTTTGCCATTTGAGACGGAGGAGTCCGCCATGAGCCACATCATGCAGGCGCACCTGGACAAGTTTTTCACCACGGAAGAGGTCGAGATCGACCCGCCCAAGGGCAGCTTTCAGATGATCAATAAGTGCGGCGTCACGGGGGTTCTCCTTGGGCCCCCGAACTATCACCGCTACCAGTCCCTTCTTGCCGACCACCATGCCGCGCGCCTGCCCGATATGTCATTCGAGCGTTTCACGCAGAAGATCGAGGCGGTCAAGGAGCAGGAAATCATCGACGAGTGGTTGAAGCAGATGTCCCGTGTCATCCGCTACAAAGTCATCTCTCCGCGCGAGGGTGAGCCCGAGTACCTCGATGGCATTGAGGCCGCCCGCCACTTCCTCCTCTCCAAGCGCCGCAGCGAGGTTGTGCGCGATGCAGAGCAGGTCCGCATTTCCGGTAAATCGCTTGAGGCCCTGCCCGACGGCCCCATCGCCAAGTCGATCAAGGCCATGCTCGACAAGCAGCAGCGCTTCCCGCTCGATACGGCCAACAACCTGCGCGGTCGCCTGCGCCGTATGAAGTTCACCATCTACAAGCGCGGCTCCAAGGGCGTCTCCTACGTCTGCGCGGTCAAGCGCTCCTTCCGCAGTGGCGGCACGGTTTTCTCCGAGTCCCTGCAGGAACTCATCGATTTCATCGAGAACCATCAGTACATCAACGTCTCCCAACTGCCGGAGAAATTCCTCGGTATCTCCATCGCCAGCCCGGCGCCAACGCCTCCTCCAGAGAAGGCACCCGCCATCGAGAAGGTGCCCGAAGAGGAAGCAGCCAAGATCGTAGAGGCGCATGAAAAATCGCGTCTGGCCGAGCAAGAGGAGCCTGTATCCACCGGGCCTGCTCCTGCGCCCGCACCTCAGCCCAAGGTCGAGGCTGCGCAGTTCAGCGAGGAGGACAAGCAAGTCAGTCAACTGCTGGCCGACCTGCGCTGGCTCGTTGTCGAAGGCTACGTCACGGAATTTGCCGATGGTCGCCTCTTTGCCAATCCGCCCGCACCGGAAGTTTCCGCCAAGCCCGAAAAGGCCGAGCCGGAGGCACCCGCGGAAGCTGCACCCGAAGCGACTGCTGAGCCTGCGCCGGAAGCGGAGAAGCCTGCTGACGAACCCAAGCTCGCCGCGCCGACTCCACCGGCCCCGATCGTTGCTGCTGAGCCCTCAACTGAAAAGGAAGAGCCACCCACAGTTGAGCCCGAGGCCAAAGAAACCGCTGAAACGGAGTCCGACGAAAAGGCTCAATCCGAATCCAAGTCGGTTTAGCTTTTGCCAGCTTCGAGCTGCAAGTGACGCGTCTGCTCATCGACAAAGCTCAGTCGCAGCCACTGCGCGTGCTTTAGCCAAGCCGGGGGGAAGCGCTCCGGCCATTCCACCACCATGAGCCACGGCTCCTGCAGGACATCCTCCAGCATCAAGCTGTTGGCCTGGTCATGGTCCTCCAGTCGATAGGCGTCGATATGCACGAGCTGACGCCTGCCTGCGTACAGGTTGTACAGGTTGTAAGTCGGGCTGGTCACCGCCTGCTTGATTCCGAGTGCCTCGGCCAGTCCACCGACGAAGGTCGTCTTTCCGGCTCCGAGGTCACCCTGCATGGCCAGCACGGAGTTCTCGGGTAGCTCTACCGCGAGCTCCCGGGCCAGGGCGCGGGTCTCCTCGCAGCTTTGCGTCTGCACGCCCGCCCGCAGTCGCTCCAGTATGCCTGCGGATTCAGTCATGGCGCTTCAGGTGCTGGTAGCCGCCGTCGGGGTAGAGGAGTTCGCCCGATGCAGTGTTGATGAGTCTTCTGTTTTGGCTGGCTTGCTTTACTGTATCGATTTTTCCAATACAACATAGCGGCGTGGTAAAAGTTTCTATCCAGTCGGCCAGCAGTGCGTCGAGGTTCGCATCGCCTTTGACCATAAAAAGCAGCTCGTAGTCTTCGCCGTCGCAAAAGGCGTGCTCTGCCGCGGGCTTACCAGAATGCGTGGCCAAGTCCTCGGCGGCGGGTGCGATCGGGATGCTTGCCGTTTCAAGCATTGCACAGGTGCCTGCGGTCAACATGGCTGGGAGGTCTTTGGCCAGGCCGTCTGTCAGGTCCATCATGGCAGTGACTTCGCTTCGCCCGGCGAGCCAGAGTCCTTCAGCAATGCGGGGCGTAAAGTCGAGGTGTTTGCTGGCGATGCTGCCGCCGAGTGCTCCTGTGACAAGGATGCGGTCGCCAAGTTGCGTGCCTGTGCGCAGGAGCTTGCGTTCTGCGTGGCCAAGCAGGGTGAGTGTGCCGACGAATTGTCCGGCGGGTAATTCGGCAATATCGCCGCCCACGATTGTCGTGGAAAACTCGATACAAGTTCCGGCCAAGCCGCGGATAAACGCCTCCAGCCAGACGAGCGATACATTGGACCCGGCTGCGAGGGCTAGCACCCCGCTGGTCGGTTGCCCACCCATGGCGGCGATGTCGCTCAGGTTGCGTTTGATGAGTTTGGCCCCGGCCAGAGCGGGCGGGGTAGCATCGTCGAAGTGTCGCCCATAGACGACCGGATCGACCGTGACGAGGTTCGGCACGGGGGAGTCAGGCAGCACGGCGCAGTCATCGCCAATACCTGCCGGAGCGGGCGGGTTAGCGGCACCCAGCCAGTCGCGTATGCGGGAAATCAGCTCGACTTCACCCAGGGCGGCCAGGCTTTCGGCAGGATTATCGGTAAAGGGGGACACGTCACTTACATCTTCAGTGCTTCCGGCGTGATGAGCAGGACGAGCACGGTGCTGAGGTTGAAAAACGCATGCATGAAAATGGGTACGAGCAAGGACCCGCTCTTTTCATAGGCACGACCGAGCAGCATGCCGAGCAGAAACAGCGGTATGAGCTTGAGCAAGTTTGCGTGCAGGAGTGCGAAAAAGAGTGAGCTGAAGGTCAGGGCGACAAGGTTGCCCATGCGTCCTTTGAAAAAACGATAGAGCATGCCGCGAAAGAGGATCTCCTCAACCAGCGGCGCCATGACAACGATCATGAATATCATCACGGCGATCACGAGCGGGGAGTCCTGCTCGGCAAAGATGGAGACGACCTCCTGCACCGGCAGTTTGATGTCCCAACCGTAATCTATGAGGAGCTGCAACAGGGCCTCCCAGCTTAGGGAAACCACAGCCATGATGGGGATTGAGCTGAGGAAAAAGAACATGCCCAGCTTCAGGGCCTCGCTCCCTTGCATGCGGCGCGAGTTGAAGTTAGCGGGGTACTGCTGCGGGTAGAACTTGAGGGCCAGGATAACCACCAGCAAGGGTGCGAGCTGGAGGGCCAGGGTGGGTAGTGTAAACAGCGCGATGCTGGCTTCGTCATAGCCTAGCTGCTGAAGTGTCCTGGTTACCGCGCCAGCGGCAAAGAACTGAACGGCGAAGGTGAGGACGTACAGGATAAGGAAGTCGCCCACTTTTACGTTCCACGCCTGCAAGTTGGGCGTATCGGATTTTCCACTACGGCGAGCATCCAGGATCAGGCAGGTGATGCCTGCCAGCAGCAGCGCGACACTATACAGGCCGATAAACAGTTCGGGGAGTGTCATGCCAGTGAGTTAACCGTGCACTTTGCGCCCGCCAACGAAGGTCGCCTTGACCTGCCCGCGCAGCGTATGTCCCAGCCAGGGTGAGTTGCGCGAAAGGCTCTGCAGGGACTCGCGCTCGACTTTCCACTCGGCCTCGGGGTCAAAAATGGTGATGTCCGCATCAGCGCCGGTCGAGAGCGTGCCTTTTTTCAGGCCGATCACGGAGGCGGGTTTGTGCGTCAGGCAGGCCAGCATGGCGGATAGGTCCATATGTTCGGAGCGGATGAGAGACTCCAGGCAGACCGATAGCGTGGTCTCCAGGCTGACCATGCCAAAGGGAGCGTAGTCAAACTCGCAGTCCTTCTCCGTCACGGTGTGCGGCGCGTGAGCCGTGGCAATGGCGTCGATAGTGCCGTCGGCCAGCGCGGTGATGAGCGACTGGCGGTCGGCCTCGGCCCGCAGGGGCGGTACGGTTTTGAGATTCGTATCGTAGGCTTTCAGGTCGGCATCGGTCAGGGCCAGGTGCTGGGGCGTGACTTCTGCCGTCACGGACACACCGCGCTCCTTGGCCCGGCGCAGCATCTCCACACTGCTGGCGGAGGACACCTGCTGGATGTGGATGCGGCCTCCGGTGTGCTCGGCCAGGATAATATCGCGCGCGACCATGATGCACTCCGCCGCGCTGGACTTACCCCGCAGGCCGAGCTTGAGCGACCATTCGCCCTCGTGCATAACGCCTGTCTCGGTCATGGCGGCGTCCTCGCAGTGGTCGAGCACGACGAGCCCAAACATGGCCGCGTACTCCAGGGCGCGTCGCATGATCTCGTTGTGCTGGATGCAGTGGCCACCGTCGGTCACGGCGACGATGCCCGCTTCCTTGAGCGACCCGGTAGGGGCGAGTTTCTTGCCTTCACGCCCCATGGTCAGGCAGCCCGTGGGAAAGACATTGACCACGGCGTCGCGCTCGATGCGCTCTTTGATAAACTGGATGGTGCCCGCGTTGTCAGCCGGGGGCTTGGTGTTGGGCATGCAGACGATGCTGGTAAAGCCTCCGGCAGCGGCGGCCTTGGAGCCCGAGGCGATGGTCTCCTTATGAGAGTCGCCGGGCTCGCGCAGGTGGGTGTGCAGGTCGACAAAGCCGGGGCTGACGATGAGTCCGCTGGCGTTAAACGTCTCGGCTTGCTCGCGCTCCTCGTCGCTAAATTCGCTGGCGATCACGCCGTCGCGCACGTAAAGATCGCCGACTTCGTCGCGTTGGTTGGCCGGGTCGATGATGCGCCCGCCGGTGATGACAAGTAGCTGGCTCATGAGGCTTGGGCAGTCAGAGTCGTGTAGCAGAGGTGGAGCACGGCCATACGCACGGCGATGCCATTGGTGACCTGATCGAGGATGACGGAGCGGCCCGAGTCGGCCAGGGCGGAGTCGAGCTCCACGCCGCGGTTAATCGGTCCCGGGTGCATGATGATCGCGTCCGGCTTGAGCCACGAGGCGCGTTTTTCATTAAGGCCAAACATGCTGGTGTACTCGCCGAGAGAGGGGAAGTGGGTCGAGGTCTGGCGCTCGTGCTGTATCCGTAAAAGCATGACAGCATCCGCGCCGTCGAGGGCGGCCTGGAGGTTGTGGCACACACGCACGCCGAACTTCTCAAAGCCGCGGGGCACGAGAGTGGCCGGGCCTGCGAGAGTAACTTCCGCGCCGAGCTTTTTCAGGCAGTGAATGTTGGAGCGGGCCACGCGGCTGAAGAGGATGTCCCCGAGGATGGTGATGCGCTTGCCGGTGAGGTCGTGGCCGAGGCGTTCGCGCAGGGTGAAGGCGTCGAGCAGGGCTTGCGTGGGGTGCTCGTGGGCACCGTCTCCGGCGTTGACCACGGGGATGTCGATGACTTCGGAGAGGTACTTGGCGGAGCCCGCGGCGGAGTGCCGCATGATAATCATGTCCGCGTTGAGGGCCTGGATGTTGCGGGCGGTGTCGCGCAGGGTCTCGCCCTTGACCAGACTGGAGGCGTCACCCATCACGGTGATAACGTCTGCCGAGAGGCGCATGGCAGCGATCTCGAAGGCCACACGGGTGCGGGTGCTCGGCTCCATGAACAGGTTGACCACGGTCACACCGTTGAGCGTGTGCAGCTTCTTGTTGGTGCGTCCGAGAGTGGGCTTGTAGCGCTCGGCCCAGTGAAAAATGGTTTCCAACTCATCGCGGGAAAGGTCCTCGATCGCGATAAGGTCTTTGCGGTGCCAGTCTTGGGGTGCCGTCATAGGTGCAGAATTTCCAGAGTGTCTTTTTCAGGGTTCTCGGTGTCGAGGCTAACTTTTACCTTTTGGGCTTCTGTGGTGTCCAGGCTGAGCCCGGTAAAGTCCGGCTGGATGGGGAGCTTGCGCAGGCCGCGGTCAGCCAGCACGGTGAGGAGCACCCGGTCGGGCCGCCCGAGGTCAAAAATCTCATTGAGGGCGGCGCGGATGGTGCGCCCGGACTGGATAACGTCGTCGGCCAGGATGATCGTCGCGCCGTCGATGGCAAAGGGCAGGCTGGTGCGGGGTTTCTCTTCCGGGATAGGGTTGCTGAGGAGGTCGTCCCGGTGGAGGGTGATGTCCACCGTGCCGACGGGGACTTCGCGTCCGAGTGTTTCGCCGAGACCTGCCGCGATCTTTCGAGCAAAGGGGATGCCGCCGTTGGCAATGCCGATGACAACGAGCGGTTTAGCGTCGTTGCAGCTTGCAGCCAGTTGCGCGGTCAAGTCAGAGAGGGCAGCGTGTATCTCAGGGGAGGAAAGTTGCCGAATAGCGGTCATGAGCTGACACGTTATGACTCCGCCCGAGCATGGCAACGGTTATGTGCGAAGCTGGGTGTTGCCACTACCGTGACCAAACGCGTACTAACGCCCCCAAGGCGGGAGATTGGCTCGCTTCAAGGCCTTGCGGCGGCTTTGGGCGTAGAGCAGGGTATCGGCAAAGGTCTGGGTTTTGACCACTCCGATGAACTCCTCGCCGAGGAAAACCGGGTAGGTTTCGTCCTCTTGAGCCTCGAAGAGCGGAGCATAAAACTCCAGCGGCCAAGTGGCCTGCAGGACGGGTGTCTGGCGGGGCAGGGGAAAGACTGTCTCTACACTGGCAGGGTGGGTGACGTCACCGATGCAGAGCCCGGCGTAGGCTTCCACGACGCGCACCTGCCTAAACTCCATTTCACCGCCGACGATGATGAAGGCGAACAGAAACATGGTCAGCGGGCTTTGCAGATAGAAGATCGAGAGCAAGATGCCCACGATGGCCAGCACTTTGCCCGTATGGACGGCAAAGGTCGTCGCTGTCAGGTAGTCGTAGCGGATGGCGAGCAGAGCACGCAGGATGCGGCCTCCGTCCATGGGAAAGATCGGCAGCAGGTTAAACAGGCCCATGGCAAGATTCCACAGCATGAGCATGATGAGCACTTGGCGCGGCTCCAGGGCAAAGGGCTGGTAGAAGTTCCACATCGGAGGCAGGCCGATGAAGAGGTAGATCACTCCCGCGATGATGAAGTTCACCACCGGGCCGGCCAGGGTGATAATCAGTTCGCGGGCAGGCTCGCGCGGGATGTGGCTAAACTGGGCCATGCCGCCGATGGGCATCATGAGGATGCGGGGGATTTTTACCCCATAGCGCCGGGCCGCGAAGCAGTGTCCGTACTCATGCAGGAGGATGGAGGCAAAGACCAGCCCTGTGTAGACCAGAGCGGCCAGCATGCCTTCCTGGCCGCGGGCATCGTAGCCCCACCATACCACCACCGCCAGCAACAGCAAAAACGAGGCATGGACCTCCAGTCGGATGCCGAAAAGTCGAAACAGGGTGATAGACCAGCGACGCATGCGTATTTTTTATCGGTTAATGCGCCATGCAGTTTAATAAAAGGCAGGCGGCGGGGTCAATCTCCGCTCTGGAGCTTTCTGGGCCTTTTCGCGCACAAAAATGTGTTTTGTCCGGGGTAAGATTACGCGTAGGGCCCGAAATTTGGGCTTAACAAGCGGCCATTCGCCCACAAGCATCTCCTCTCTTCATGAAAAGTCCAGTTGTATTGGTCATCGACGATGACACCGAGGTCAGGTACACGCTTGAGCGTATTCTTTCCGCCCGCGACTACGAGGTCGTCACCGCCGACAGCGGCGAGGAGGGGCTCAAGGTGGCCAAGCAGGCCAAGCCTACCGTTATCCTGCTGGACAACCGCATGGGCGGCATGAGTGGCATCGAGACCCTCCAGCACCTGCGCCACACTGCGCCGGGCTCGATGGTCATCCTCATGACGGCCTTTGGCACGGCCCAGACTGCCATTGAGGCGATGAAGTTCGGCGCCTTTGACTACATCATCAAGCCCTTTGATATGCAGAAAATCCTCAACCTGATCGAAAAAGCGGTCATGGCCTACGAGGACATCAATCAGGAGGCCAAGGGCACGGCTCCCATCCTCAACAGCGAGGACTACAAGGAGGGACTGGTTGGCAGTTCCGAGCCCATGCAGGAGGTATTGAAAATTATTGGGCAGGTCGCAGCCAGCGACGCCACCGTGATGATTACCGGGGAGAGCGGCACGGGTAAAGAGCTCGTGGCGCGTTGCATTTTTCAGCACAGCCACCGCAGCAGTAAGCCCTTTATCGCGGTCAACTGTGCGGCCATCCCCGAGAACCTGATCGAGAGCGAGCTTTTCGGCCACGAAAAGGGCTCCTTCACTGGGGCGACCGGGCAGCGTAAGGGCAAGTTCGAGCTCTGCGACGGCGGTACGATCTTCCTCGATGAAATTGGCGACATGTCGCCCCCGACCCAGACCAAGATCCTCCGCGCCCTGCAGGAGGGCGAGATCCAGCGCGTCGGCGGCACGGACACGATCAAGGTAGACGTGCGCCTCATCGCGGCCACGAACAAGAACCTTGAGGAAATGATCAAGGACGCCAGCTTCCGCGAAGACCTTTACTACCGGCTCAACGTTTTCCGCATTCGCCTGCCTGGGCTCCGCGACCGCCTGGAGGACATCCCGCTGCTGGTCGAGTTCATGCTCCAGCGGCTGGTCAAGGAGGGGAAGGCGCGGGCCTCCCGCGTCTCGCCCGACGCGATGGCTATCCTCCAGACCCACAAGTGGCCTGGCAATGTCCGCGAACTGGAGAATGTGATGTTCCGCAGCGCCGTGATCGCCCAGGGGGATACGATACTGAAGAAAGATCTCCCGACGGAAATTGTCATGGCCGTGGGGGACAAAGCCGCGCCCACGCCTTCACCCTTTAATCAGCCCGCCACCACTGAGGAGAAGCCCGAGGCCGCGCCGGAAGCCAAGCCCGCAGCCGATGCACCCGAGGAGAAAATCATCATCGACGACACGCCGACGCTCGGCGTCGAGGAGGCCTTTGACATGGTCTTTTCCACCGCCAGCGAGCGCAACCCGAAGGACATTCTCCACGAGGTGGAAAAGGAGATGATTCGCCGCGCCCTGGCCCAGACAGAGGGCAATCAGGCCAAGGCTGCCGGCATGCTCGGCATCACCCGCGCCACGCTCAAGAAGCGCGTCGATAGCTACGAGTTGTAATTTAACCCTTTCAAGACACTGCAAAGCGACCAAGATTATAGTCTACAGCGATTGCTCTCAGCATACGCTGCTTTCTCTTGTTAAACTAACCTTTTCCCATGACCATCGAACCCGAACTGCGTTCACACATCGAAGAAATCGCCAAGCGTGCAGGATATCTCTGGAGGTATCTTTGACGTCGAGGCGAAGCAGAAGCGCATTGCCGAACTCGAAGAGGTGATGTCGCAGCCCTCCTTCTGGGACAGCCAGGAGGCGGCGCAGAAAGTCATCGGCGAGTCCAACCAGCTCAAGGGCACGATTAAGGGCATCGTCGAATTTAAGGCCAAGGTCGGCGATATGCAGGCCATGGCCGAGCTTGTTGACGAGGCCGACGACGAGGACGGGCCGGAGTTTTTGGCCGAGCTCGAGTCTACGGTCAAGACCATGCTCAAGGAACTCGACGCGATCGAAATTCAGTCCTTTCTCAGCGGCCCAATGGACAGCAATGTGGCCATCCTCTCGGTTCATGCCGGAGCCGGAGGCACAGAGTCCTGCGATTGGGCGGACATGCTCCTGCGCCAGTACACCCGCTGGGCCGAGCGCAGTGGCTTTACGGTGGAAATCCTCGACATCAGTCCCGGCGAAGAAGCCGGCATCTCCAGCGCGAGCCTGCGTATCGTCGGCCCCTATGCCTACGGTTATGCCAAGGCCGAGCGCGGTGTGCACCGCCTGGTCCGCATCAGCCCCTTTGACTCGAACAAGCGCCGCCACACTTCGTTTTGCTCGGTAGATGTTATCGCCGAGGTCGAGGATGACATCGACGTGGAGGTCAACGACGACGACCTGCGCATCGACACCTACCGCTCCAGCGGCAAGGGCGGGCAACACGTCAACAAGACCGACTCCGCCGTGCGCATTACCCACCTGCCGACGAACATCGTGGTGCAGTGCCAGAACGACCGTTCGCAGACTAAGAACAAGGCCAGTGCCATGAAGCAGCTCAAGAGCCGCCTCTACGAGTACGAGCAGGACAAGAAACGTTCCGAGATGGAGAAGTTTTATGGCGAAAAGGGCGAAATCGGCTGGGGTAACCAAATCCGCAGCTACGTTTTCCAGCCCTACCAGATGGTCAAGGACCTGCGCACAGGCGTGGAGACCGGAAACATCCAGGCCGTGCAAGATGGTGAGCTCGACGGCTTCATCCACGCCTGGCTCCGCGCCGGTTGTCCCACCTCGCGCAATAAGGACATCAAGATGGAGGAATAATACGCTTGGTGAGTGGTTCTGGTTGTGTATTAGTATTATTTTATGAAACGCAACCTCATCGCCATCCTCGCCCTCTTTTCCTCCCTTCAGCTTGTTTCTGCTGCCTCACGTCATATCGAGATGGTGGAGACACTGCCTGCCTCTGACCCTGATACGTCGAGCCCGATCACCGTTGGGGCAGGGGAGTCCATCACCCCGGTCGCGAGTATCCCCGTTTCCTCGCCATTAGGCGGAGTCAGTGGCAGTTGGACTTTTGGCTTGGAGCTGCGTTTTAGCCCAGAGGGTGAGTGGTACCCCATGTTAGCTGACAATGCCCTTGGTGGTGGTACTTCGGTCAGCATTGGTACAACCTACCAGGGACCGGTTGAAGCACGCCTTAGATACAATGCTTATTCCGGTTCAGAAGAGGAGGAAACCGTTCGCGTTGTATTCCTGATCGAAGGTGATGACGCGGACGAAAATCTCGTGCCGACCAGCAGCGTGGTCATCCCGACGGATGCCAGCGGCCCGGTGGAGATCATCCTCGAGTCCAGCGCAGACCTCGTTACCTGGACGCAGGCCGTGCCCGGCACCTACTCCTCGTCCACGGAGAACCGCTTCTTCCGCGTGCGTGCCGTGGTGCAAAGTGACTAGTGTACCTTGAGCTAAGTTTCTCGCATAAGTTTGGGGTGCAACCCAGTTTGGATGCTCCTCTGGGATTAACGGCCTTCAGCATCGCTGAAGGCCGTTAATCCCAGACGCGATGTAGTAGCATCGAAAGTGCAGGCTATGCCTGCTGCGGGGGTTGGGGGCGCATAGCCCCCAAGATTTATAGCAAGCATTTCGGTAACAGGGCACTAGCTGGACGGCGTCCTGCCTCCGCCTGCTGCGCATCGCGTCTTTGTCCCGTTTGCGGTGAATAACTAATTCGCACAATTATTCAACGAATCCGCGGGTTTGGTCTCTATCGTACTGAACCTTTAACGAACGGATTTGCAGGATGAAAGTGTATGTTGTGGCGGCTCTGGCTGTGCTGGCTCTCTTGGGCTCAGCGTTAATTGTGGCAAAACCCTGGGTGACGATTCGTCATGCCGAGCCCATCGCGGTAAAGGGCTATGCGGAGTTACCCATCCGGGCCGATGCCGGGAGCATCAAAACCGGGGTGAGCTCGACGGGAGCAAGCAATGCCGAGGCCTACCAGAAGGCGGGGGAAACGCTGGAGCGGGTCAAGTCGCTTATCGCGGATTCGCTGGGCGGGGACTTCGAGCTGGTCGAACTGCCCAGCAGCATGGGCGAAGTCAACAAGCTCAATGCCGAGGGCAAGCGTACGAATATCGTAGACTACTACGTCGCCTCGCGTTGGGTGCGCGTGACGACCTCCGATGTCGATGCGCTGGAAACGCTTGGCCGCGCGCTCTACGATCTCAATGCGGAGGGGATCACGATTTACGTCGATGGGCCGTCCTTCTTTGTTTCCGACCTGGATGAGACCAAGCTCAAGTTGGTCGAGGTGGCCACCATGAACGGTAAGGAACGGGCTCGCCTCATGGCCGAGAGCTCGGGTGAGGCCTTGGGGCCGCTTATCTCCGCCCGCCAGGGGGTAATCCAGATTACGAAAGAGAACTCCACCGAGACCAGCAGCTATGGCATGTACGATACGGAGACCATTGACAAGGTCATCAAGCTCGCCGTGACGCTCGAGTACGCCATCAAGGAGTAGCCTTCCCGCTGCCCATTTTCAGGAAACTGGCTTTTCTGCTGGACGGTTTGCCGAAAGCGCATTGCTTAGAATGCATGCCTCCGCTCGCATACGAAGATATCAAGACCGCTCTGGGCGAACAGCCCCTCTTTGAAGACAAAACCTGGCGCCTCTCGCCCGAGGCCTGGCCGCTGTCGGAAAACCAGGTGCGCGAACTGGAGCAGATCGGGCAGGCCTGCCACGATTTCTACCTCGCGCTGGACAACCTCTACCGCCGCTCCTGGCAGGGGAAGAACCTCCTGCGCAACAAAGAGCTCGTGGCCCCCTGGGTGGCTGACTACCTCGACCGGGGCAAGCCGATGCGCGTCATCGAGCATGGGCGGCACGACCGCTTCCGCAATCAGTTGCCCCACCTCATCCGCCCGGACCTGCTCTTGACCGAGGACGGCTTTGCCATGACGGAGATGGACTCCGTGCCCGGTGGTCTTGGCCTGACGGATTTTCTCAACGGGCTCTACGGTGGCGACGAGGCCGGAATTATTGGAGGCAGCATCGGCGCGCGCGAAGCCTTTTATGCGAGCATTGCCGCGACGACTCCCGACAAGCCCAACCCGCTCATCGCGATTGTGGTCAGCGACGAGGCAGACACCTACCGCCCGGAGTTCGAGTACCTGGCCGATTGCCTGCGCGCGGACAACCGCCGTGTCTACGTTTACCATCCCGACGACATCATGCCGCTGGGCAAGACCCTCTGCGTCAACGTCGACGGTAACCCCGAGCCGGTCGATATTATTTACCGCTTCTTCGAGCTCTTTGATTTGGGTAATGTATCGACTGCCCAATACATCCTTGAGGCGGCCGAGAGTGGGGATGTTGTTGTGACGCCTGCCATGAAGGCTTTTCAGGAGGAGAAGCTCAACCTCGCGCTTCTCCATCACCACGTGCTGGACGACTACTGGCGCGAGGCGCTGCCCAAGCGCAGCTACCGCACGTTGAAGAAGATCGTTCCGCGCTCGTGGATCATGGACCCGGTAGAGCTGCCGCCCAATGCCGTGCTCGATGCGCCCTTTGCCCAGGCGAAGCCCATCCGACGTTGGGAAGAGCTGGGCGAGGCCACACAGAAAGAGCGCAACCTGATTATCAAGGCCAGCGGCTTTCACGAGCTGGCCTGGGGCGCGCGCAGTGTCGTGCTCGGCAGCGATGTGTCCAAGGCCGACTGGCAAGAGGGCATCTCCAATGCCGTCGAGATGGCGGAGTCTACTCTGCACGTACTACAGGAGTACCACAAGCCGATGCGGATAAAGCACCCGGTCTATGCCGAGAGTGGCGAAGTTTACCAGATGGAGGGCCGCTTGCGTCTGTGCCCGTACTATTTAGTCAAGGGGGATAAGGTATCGCTCGATGCCGTGCTTGCGACCTTCTGCCCAGCGGACAAGAAAATTATCCACGGCATGCGCGATGCGGCCATGCTCCCCAGCAAGCGCGTCTAGCGTCTATAAAGAAATGTTCTGTCCGCAGATTACACAGCTGCGGCTATAACATCTCGCGTTAAACCGGGTGCGGTTTACCCGCGCCGAAGGGGTATTTCAGCAGGATTTTTGTCCGGCTCTGTAGTGATTTTTTGAGAAAATCACGCCCTTGTCATTTGGGTTAAAAAAATCTGTCTGCCGTTGCGTGGGCAGTTGTGAGTTGCTCGTTACCTTTTCGTAACAATATGCAAGCCTTTGTTGGTCAA
Organism: Verrucomicrobiia bacterium; assembly: GCA_030425485.1. Classification (GTDB taxonomy): domain Bacteria; phylum Verrucomicrobiota; class Verrucomicrobiia; order Opitutales; family Cerasicoccaceae; genus Ruficoccus. The sequence goes on along the minus strand of JAUIAM010000020.1, from coordinate 17,166 downwards.
CGGTTGTTTCCGTTATGTTACAGCGATGGAGAGGGTGTTTGCTGGTGTTTGTGACATAAGTTTAACACTAGAGTTCTAGTCAAGGTGGGGTATTTCTGCTGATTAGACGGCTTTGTCTTCAACCAATTCTCGCTATGAAGTTAAAGCCTTTGCTATTCACCGCGCTAAGCCTTGCCGCAGGTATGGTTTTCGCGCAGGCAGACACGGACGTCACCGCTACGAAGTCCAAGCTCGATAAGTGGGTCGAAACCCAACAACTGATCTCTGAGCAGAAGAACGACTGGGCGGTCGAAAAAGAAATCCTTGAGGATACGCGCAAGCTGCTTGAGGACGAGCTCGCCATGCTGGAGGAAAAAATCGCCGAGCTCGAAGGCGATTCCACCGAGGCAGACAAGGAGCGCGACCAGCTTCTGCTGAACCGTGTTGAGTTCAAGCGCGCCGAGGCATCGATGACTGACAGCATCCGCCAGCTTGAAGTGAAGCTCCTCGCGCTGGTACCGCAATTTCCCAAGCCGCTCCGCAGTAAGCTGGAGCCCTACATCGTGCAGATTCCGAAAGATCCGGCCAAAGCCCGCGTCAGTCTCTCGGACCGCCTCGTGACCGTGCTGGGTATCCTCGGCCAGGCCGAGCGTTTTAACCGCAGCATCCACCTCTTTAGTTCGACCGAGAAGATTGAGGGGCAGGGCGACGAAGCCCGTCAGGTCTGGCAACTGTACTGGGGCCTGGGTGCCGCCTACTGGGTGGACAGCACGGGTGCCTATGCCGGTGTCGGCAGTCTTGGCCAGGAGGGCTGGGAATTCAGCACAGACAACCAGCTTGCTCCCGGCCTGAACACACTGCGCAACATCAAGGAAGGGACGGAGGACGAAATCTCGTTCATCGAGATGCCCGCCAAACTCCAATAATTTTTTAACTGAACACTGCTATGTTTAACCAAATCAAGCTGTTCTCTGCCTGCCTTGCCGCTGTGCTGCTTATGAGCACCGGCCTGCGAGCGCAGGACTTTAACTCCGTCAGCACCGATGTTGACAGCCAGCTTCAGGCCTCGCTCAAGGAATTGGCCGATATACGGGCCAAGATAGCCGAGGAGAAAATCCCGCTTTCCAAGGAAATCAACGAGCTCGAGAAGCAAGTGCTGCAAAAGACTCGCGAGGCCGAGCGCCTGCTCAAGGTCCGCGACAGCCGCACAATTGCGCTGGACGACCTGCGCAAGCAGGTGAAGTCGCTTGAGGATATTAACAAATACATCTCCGACCGTCTGGTCGAGTACGTGAACAACCTCAACTCGCAGATGGCGGTCAGCGAGCGACAGAAATTTGGCCAAGTGCTAGACGCGGCCAAGAATGCTCCGGCAGACGTGAACATCGACGAGTCCGAGCGTTTGCAGCGGCAGGTGGCTGTTGTGGACATGGCACTGGATCGCCTTGATGACCAGCTCGGGGGCTTCAGCTTCTCCGGCAGCGCGCTTTCCTCGGAAAGTGTGCTCAAGGAGGGTACGTTTATTGCCATCGGGCCTTCGCTCTTCTTTGTCAGCAAGGACGGAACCGCAGTCGGTTTGATCGAGGACCGCATCAATGTGGCCGATCCGGTTGTTGTTTCGCTCCCGGCATCCTTTACTCCCGGTTTGGTGGAGCTGGCCGAATCCGGTCAGGGCGCGTTCCCTGCCGATGCTTCCGAGGGCAAAGCCATCATGATTGAGAAGCAACGCGAGAGCTACTTCGAGCACATCCAGAAGGGGCAGATTGTCGGTTACGTCATCCTCAGCCTTGGCGTGATTGCCGTCTTGCTCGGCTTGTTCAAGATGGTGGAGATCGGTGGCTTTGCCGAGTGTAAGCCCAAGGACGTGCAGGACACGCTTGACCTGCTGGCCGATGGTAAGCCCGAGGCGGCACTTGAGCGTGCCCGCGAGGTGAAGGGCGAAGCGGGCGAGATGCTTGTGCAAGGGGTTACCCACTATGAGGACAAGCGCGGCGTGATTGAAGAAATCATGTTCGAGCGCATCCTCAAGGCGCGTCCGCGTCTGGAGCGTTTTCTGCCCTTCCTTGCCATTACGGCTGCTGCTGCGCCGTTGCTCGGTCTGCTTGGTACGGTTATCGGTATGATAAAGACCTTTAACCTCATCACGATTTTCGGCACAGGTGACGCCCGCTCGCTCTCGACGGGTATCTCCGAGGCGCTGGTCACGACTGAGCTCGGTCTGACGGTGGCCATCCCGGTGCTCATCCTTCACGGCATGCTCTCGCGCTACGCCAAGCGCAAGCTCGCCACGATGGAGGAGTCCGCCGTGGGCTACGTCAACGGCATCAGCACGATGAAGTAATTGTTTGAGTAAGGCGCACGATTTATGGAGTTCAACTTCCAGGAAATTCTGACCATTTGGGGCAACGGCGGTTGGGTCATGTATCCGCTGGCGCTGCTCTCGGTCATGCTCTACTCGCTGGCCATTCAGACCTTGCTTTATCTGAATAAGACCAACATCGGGTCAGCAGATTTGCAGCAGTGGCCGGCTTGGGTGCTCAACCCCGAGGAGGCCGAGGGCCGGGTAGGGGAGATCATCCGCTACGTTACCGGAGGAAAGCAGACGCAGAAGCAGATACGCAACCGCTTCGATGAGGTACGCATGGGCATGATCGGGATGATCGAGCGCCGCACGGTGTTCATCTCATCGCTGGTGGCCTGTGCGCCAATGGTCGGACTGCTCGGTACGGTTATTGGGATGTTGCTTACCTTCTCCGCGCTGTCCGAGGGCGGCGGTGCCGATACGGCCGAGATGGTGGCAGATGGTATCCGCAAGGCGCTCATCACCACGCAGACGGGGCTGACCATCGCGCTCCCCGGTGTGTTCTTCGTCATGATTATCCGCCGCAAACGCCACGCAATCGAGGCTCACATTGCGCGTCTCGAAAGCATGACCCTTTCCCAACTCAAAGCTGAATAGCCATGTCCGTACGCAGCAGATTCCAGGAAGATGAAGGAACGCCCGAGATCGAGCTTTCGCCGATGATCGACTGTATCTTCATCCTACTCATCTTCTTTATCGTGACGACAGTCTTTGTCGAGGAAGTCGGCTTGCAGGTGAATAAGCCGGACGCCTCATCGGCTTCCAACCTCAACGAGGACAAGGAGCGCGTGACCATCGAGATTACCAAGGCGGACAAGGTCATGCTCGACGGCAGCGAAATCGACCTCACCGCGCTGGCCCAGAAGGTGAAGACCGCCATTGCCCGTGACCGCGAAATTCCCGTTTCCATCACCGCGCACAAGGACTCCAGTCACGGCGTTTTTGCCAGCGTCTGGGCCATCGCCACCGACGCGGGAGCGCAGGGCCTTTCCTACACCACCACGAACTAATTTCCCATGCCACGCCCGACCATATCAGCCGAAAAAGACGAGGAGATGGAGATCAATCTCTCCCCGATGATCGACTGTATCTTCATCCTGCTCATCTTCTTCATCGTGACGACGGTCTTCGTGGAAGAGACAGGCGTGGAGGTCACCAAGCCGCGTATCGTCACTTACGACAAGCTGGACAAAAACAGCGTGCAGATCGCCATCACCGCTGAGAACAAAGTCATCTACGGCGGTAAGGAAATCGGCGTGGGCGGCGTCGCCCCTCAGGTGCGCAAGGACCTGGCCAAGGGAGACGTGCCGATCAACATCCAGGCCGATGCCAACGCGGACACCGGGCTCTTCGACAAGGTCGTGACCGAGGCCAAGCTGGCTGGTGCCACCCGTATCGCTTTTTCCAGCCAGGAATAATTTTCAGGACACTATCCGATGCCCACGATTTACCAAGCACCTACGGCCAGTCGCAATGCGATCCTCAGCATTGTGCTCGGTTGCTTGTTCACGTTTTTCGTTTTCCTGCTGGTACCGATCACGCAGTTTATCGCCGACGTGACCAAGCAGGCCGAAACCTACGACGTGCGGCAAGCTTCGCTCCCTCCACCCGAGGAGTTTGAGTTCGAGGAAGAAGAGATCATCGAGGAAGAAGAGGAAGAGGAACCGCCGGAGCTGGAGGAAGAGCCGCCGCAGCTCACCCTTGAGCAGCTCGACCTCGCGCTCAACCCCGGTATGGGCGGCGACCTGACGGGTGACTTTGCCATGCCTGGCTTTTCGGCCAATCAGGATGACCTTAATATGGATGACATCTTTGATCTGGGTGACCTTGACCAGATGCCGCGCGCGGTAAAAAAGGTGCGCCCCAAGTACCCCAAGAAGTACTTAAAGAGAAATATAGAAGGAGAAGTACGCCTCATCTTCATTGTGGATGAAAACGGCAAAGTCCGTGACATCAAGGTGCACTCGGCCACCCACCCAGAGTTCGGCGAAGCAGCCGTAGAGGCGATTGCGCAATGGGAATTCGAGCCCGGCGTCAAGAATGGCCGCAGTGTCAAAACCCGTGTCCGTATTCCGCTACCTTTCCGCATTAAATAAACACCGCTTACCATGAACGTCATTAAAAGCAGCTTTGCTCTCATCATCACCCTGCTCATCGGCAGTGCAGCGCTCCAGGCGCAGTACCCGAGCTCTGAATTTGAAAGCCAGTGGCAGCTCAAGTGGAGCGACCCGACCTTTGTCGATTCCTTCATTGGCAGTTATCCTCCACTGGAAGACTCTGAGCCGAAGATCACGAAGGAAGAGGTTGAAGTCTTCCGTGAAGTCATCGAGCTGATTAAGACCAGCCCGAGTGCGGCGGCCCAGCGACTGGAGAGCGAAGTGAATGAGAACTCTTCTGCAGCGATGATTTTTGTTTTGGCCAACTTATACCTGCAAAGCCAGGATACGGATAAGGCCAAGCAGTACTACCAGCAAGCGATCAAGAAGTACCCGAGCTACCGACGTGCGCACAAAAACCTGGCCTTGGTGCTGCTTCAGGATCAAGAGCTCGAACAGGCGCAAGACCACATCCACGAGGCCATTGAATTGGGGGAAAAGGATGGACGCCTTTATGGCTTGCTCGGCTACATCTATTTGAACCGCGGTGATTACCTCGCTGCCGAAAGTGCTTATACTGAAGCCATCCTGCAGCAGCCAAAGGTTAAAGACTGGAAGCTCGGGCTTGCCCGCTCGCTTCTCGGGATGGAGAAGTACGCAGAATCGAGTGCCATTTTCCAGTCATTGATAGAGGAAGACCCCAACAACGCACAATACTGGCTGTTGCAAGTAAATACCTATCTCGGCTTGGGGCAACCGTCTCGCGCAGTAGCGAATCTTGAAATTCTGCGCCGCATGGGCAAGGCCAAGCCAACAAGCATTAAGCTGCTGGGCGACATTTACATGAATATGAAGATGTACGACCTGGCGATTAGCACCTATGGGGAGTTGATCGAAACGGATAGCGCCGGGCAGTACTTCGAGCCTGCCATGCGGATCGGCCAGATGTTAGTCCAACTGCAGGAGTACGAGCGTGCTCAGGCTATGCTTGAGGTGATTGAAAGCAGCTACAGTGGTATTGATAAGGAACAGCAACTCTCCGTAAAGGTGCTTCAGGCCAAGGTGGTACGTACTCAGGGTAAGATAGACGAGGCCATCGCAACGCTTGAAGAAATTATTACTATGGATGCCTTGAACGGCGATGCCCTGCTTGAGCTGGCGTCAATTTATCAGAAAAAAGACCAGATCGAGGAAGCTGTATTCAATTACGAAATGGCTGCTAAAATCGAAGGCTACGAGGCTACGGCACTCGTAGAGCACGCACGTATGCTCGTAGCACAAAAGCGCTACGCAGAGGCGGTTCCACTACTCAAAGAATCACTCAATTATAAGGATGACCCGCGCATCGTAACTTTCTTGGACAAAGTCGAGCGGGCAGCCCGTAATGCTTCTTAATGCGGGCACCAGCTCAATACCGTCTTCATGATTTGCGCATCTACAGCCCATGTATGCCTTGCAGCCATTATGTTTTTGCTGCCTGGTACGACCTTGGCTGCGGTCGGTAGCAACTTGCTTACTGATTCGCCCTTTCTCCCTTCCGGTTACCACGCGAAACTACCTGCCCAACCCGTTGTTCCGCCTCCGAGCACGCTGAAGAAAGCGATCCCCTACACCTATCATGGCTATATGGACCTTGGGCAGGTTCAGATATTCTCCCTCCAGATGATTGGGACGAATGAAGGGATTCTGCTTAGAAGCGACGAAGCCGGATCGGGCGATATTTCTGTGCTTTCCCATACGCCAGACGGACGATCAGTCACGGTCGAATACTACCATGCTGAGTACACGCTCGAAATGAACCAGGATGACTTGGCGGGCTTAGACATACAGCGCGGCAGCATGCTGGTAGTTAGCAGTTCCGGCAGTAAAAATGCAGAAGAGCCCATGCGGACAGCATTTTTGCCCAAAGTGAGCCGCAAGCCCAAGCCCGAGCCTATCCCGGATATCGTGCTGACCTATGAGCAACAGCAGGAAATACAGCGAAACCTGCCTCAAGGCGTGGGACTCGATGGAACGTATAATCCGCAGCCTACAGCACAAGCCTCTTATGAGGGTGTGCACATGGCTTCAAGCCGCCCGAGTGCGGACCGTCCGAAATTACTCCCACAGGTGAATAATGCCCTCACGGGAGAAGAACTTGCCGCCCGCAAGGCCGGTGCGAGCAACTAGCCTTACATGCCCTAACGATAAGCCATGAACTCATTTACCCGTTATTTCACGTTCACGCTCATGCTTCTTTTAGGAGGGGTTGGCAGTGTGCAAGGTTTCCCTGAGATCGAGCAGATTGAGTTCCGTTCTGAATGGTGGCCTACCCATGTAAGGCTAGTTGAAGCTGTGCCGATCGAGCATGAAAGCCGTCATGAATTAAAGGCGGGAACCAAAGGGGTACTTTTGCGCGTGGAGGGTGGAAAGGTGCTCGTGGATTTTGGTCGTTACGGTGTGCAAGCCCTCGCGCTGGATCAAACGGACTTTGTGGAGCAGTATGAGCAGCTCTCCAGTAAAGGGGGCTGGGATGATCGCATGGTACTCAACGCTCACCTGTTCACGAAGTACTTTAAGCTCAAGGAAATCAACTTTCATGTGATTGAGGATAAATCCGTCTTCACTTGGGATTATATGGCGTTCGTTCATTGCAGTCCGGGAGAGCAGGCCAGCGATAGCCTGATCGAGCGTCTCGAAGCCTTCTCACCCCAGACCGAGGAAGCGGTTATTCATCCGGTCCTGCTACCCTCAGAGCGAGATTACATGACGCTTTTGGCCTATTTTAAAGACAACGAGGTAAGCCTGCCTACGCTGATCCCGCCCGTGAATATGCCCTATCGTGAACTGTACGATTTCTCGCAGCAGGATCTGGCCATGGTAATCGTGGACCGCAACGGGCGCATCCTGCGTGAATATGATGCAGCGGCACTGCAGGACATCGAGTCGCTGAATGCCTCTGTCGCCGCCTTGGTCAATGAGGATTTAAGCAAGCACCTGTACGATGACAGGGAAAACCTCAGCCACTAGAGCTGACTTTTTAAAGAATTATCGCTATGATACATTGGGCACTTTTAACTTTAACCTATAGACAGCGAGTTTGCTGGGTAACAGCGCTGTTGGTGCTTTGCGCATCAGCCTATGCGTTTGCCGAAGAAGACGGCCAGCCGGCTGACAATGGCGCGACCGAGGGCTCAACAGAAGGTACGGCCGATGACAGCTGGACCGATGACAGCGCCTTGCTGTTTGGTGGTGCAAACGATAAGGTCGTCTTTGAGGGGGACGACAGCAGTGTGCCCGATGAAATCCCCGCAGGTACGGGCAATGTTGTGGGGCAGGTTTTTGACTCAGAAAGCAGTAAGACCATTACCGGGGTAACGGTCATCCTCCAGTGGCCTAAGGAAGAAGCGAGCGAAGAGGCGGGCCTGATCCCACGGGAGAAGGTATCCGTGACGGATGGTGACGGCGAATATCGTTTTCTTGATGTCCCTTCGGGCGTTTACAGCATTCGCTTCACCAAGGCAGGGTACCGCGAAGGTGAGTGGCGGAAATTTGTCGTTTACCCGGATAAGGCGAATCGTGCGAACTTCCCCCTGAAGGAGAAGCAGGCAGACATGGCGGCTGATATCTTCGACATGGATGAGTTTATCATCACGGAAGAAGCGTTAAACGACTATAATGTCTTGAATGATTTTCGTCAGGAAAATGCGGGCTCGATCGACTTCCTTTCAAGCGAGGATTTTTCTAAATACGCCTCGACGGATGTCTCCGACGTTATCAACCGGATGCCGGGTGTGACGGTGGTTGAAGGGAAGTTTGCGGTCGTTCGCGGTCTGGGCGACCGCTACAATAGCACCTACCTCAATGAGCTGCCTATTACCAGCCCTGACCCTGTGCGGCAAGGGCTCCAGCTCGACCTGTTCCCGACATCGATCATCGACAATGTGATCAGCAATAAAACCTTCTTGCCCTACAACGCTAGCAATTCCACTGGCGCTGCTTTTAATCTTAATACCAAGGCTATCCCTGATGAGTTTGAGGGGTCCTTCAAGGCGGGCTTTCGTTTCAATACCAATGCGCTGGATACCTTTCTGGTAAACCCGGCCTCAAAGGGCCTGTATCCCAATCCCTTTGAGATGAACCAGAACGATCGTCCGACATTCACTGATAACGGTGCTGATGCCATCGCCCAGCAGAAGCAAATTCTGCCCGCAATTGTCGGTGTGAAGAAGGCGAATCCGATCGGTATCAGCCTGGGGGTCAATTTTGGTGAAAGCTTTGAGGTGTGGAACCGCAACGTAGGGCTTATCATGTCCTTTTCCTATGACACCAGCTACACCACGCAGATAGGCACTGACCAGAAGCGCTATTACACCGATAATGGCATCCTGGGAACGCCGCCGCCGAATTTTCCGGGGAGTCCCTACGATAGCAGTGGTAACATTCCGGGCTTGGACCCCGGTTTTATTCCCGGTGGCTATTATACCGGAGACCTCCTGGGCAGTGGTGTGCACTACGACTACACCAACTCTGTCGCTGACACGCTTTACTCCGGTATGGGTGGTTTGACCATGGACCTCGATCCGGACGGGCTGAATAAGGTCAGCTTTGTGGCGTTGGGGACGTTTAACTCCATCGATCAGGTAGTGCGCCGATCCAACGGCTACATGCCAGCGGGCTACGCTGCTGGCATTCCTATCAGTTTCAACGGCACAGTTATTTCCAGAGTCACGACAGACTATGGCAGAGCCCCGGCTGAGCTCAACCTCGTGGGAAGAAACCTCGGTGGCACTCCTGGCAATTTGTTGATGAATCAGGATGTCCTGAATTACGAAGAGCGAAAGCTGGGGGCACTTCAGGTCTTTGGCGAGCACCAGTTGATTGGTATCGATGAGCTGGAGTTTACCTGGGGGTACACGCACGTTTACACGAGCAGCAACACCCCTAACCAAAGCGTTTTCACCTATTTTGAGGACGTCGATACTGGCAACTATATTACTCTGCCTGTTCAAACCACTGCCGGCCTGCTACCCTTGACTCAGACTTGGCGTGATATTACCGAGCAACTGGATGCCTTCCGCCTCGACTTTGCGCGCGAGTGGGAGTTGGACGATGAAAACGATATTGGATTCCGTGGCGGCTATCTGCACAATCAGTCTGGACGTAAGACAAGCCAGACCTATCAGTACTGGACAACGGTGACAGCTGGCGGTACCGCCGATACCCCCTCCGGCGCGGGTGACGAGTATATCGACGCAAGCAACCCGGCTAACGTTGTGTCCTACGCCGATGCCAATGTGGCCGTGAATAATCGCAATATTAACGCCGGCCACATTACCGGAAACTATCGCTGGGATATGGTTGAAGTCACCGGGGGGGTGCGTATGGAAAAAATATTGCTTAGCACTAATGGCAATCCGGATGCCTTTATTCCCGGTCGTGGAACGCGCACACTGCGCCAGGTGCTCAACTATCGCCCTTCCGGTCCGCAGCCTCAGAATTTAACCAATGGTCAGCTTATCAACTTTACCAACCCCGATGCGGGCGGGCTCATCGATCAGACGAATTATCTGCCTGCGGCTACCTTCAAGATCGACCCCATTGAGGGATTGACGATCAAGGGTGGGGCAAATGTGACCTTTGCTCAGCCTTCATTTCGCGAGCTGACACCGATCATGACCTATGATCCTGTCCAGAATGACTACATTGTGGGTAACTCAAACCTTCAACTGAGCAGGGCTGTAAGCTACGATATCGGCCTATCCTATGAGTTTGAATCGGGTGCCTACATCGCTTTTGGCGCCTTCTACAAGACGATCAATAACCCAATTGAGCAGATCCGCCTGCAGGATGAAGACCTTGGCCCCTTCATCACTTTCTTTAATAACCCCGGTAAAGCACAACTGAAAGGACTTGAGTTTGAGGCTCGTACGGACCTTTCGTTCCTCGGTGATGAGTTGGAGAACTTCTCCATCGGTTTAAATGCCGCCTACATCAATGCGCGTGTCTCCTACCCGGATAGCGTATTCAGTAGCTATTTTAACATTCTGAGTGTTGATCCTGCTACCGGCCAGCCCTCAAATGTTTCTGGCCCCGGGGTAGGGTATGATGGCCCGCCATATGGTAACAATAGCCCCCCAACCAGCCGTCGGTTGTTTGACCAGCCGGAATGGATTACCAACGCCGATATTTCCTACGACAACCCGGATACTGGTACTGTCATCACCCTGGCTGTTTTTGCCCAAAGTGATGTGCTTACCACCGTTGGTTCCGGTTTTAGTAATTCAGCGGACGAGTATACTGAGGCGTATTACCAGTTGGATGTTATTGTTCAGCAATCACTTGGTTTTTTTGACCCCGATATGGATAACGTTACGGTTGGGATGGCTTTCAAAAACATCACGAACACGAAGCGAGGCCTTAAGTACGCAGGAGAGCCCTTGGAAGGGCAGTACCAGCGGATGAGTTATCGTGCTGGGGTTGACGTGCGTTTTTCCGTTACCGCGACCTTCTAGCATTATTGTTACGCGTTTGTAACGCTACCGCCACGGGAACGACTTTTTTTTGCGAGATAATGAGGGCTTATCAGGAATCTCCTTCTCAAACTAACAATAATAAAACTCCATAATTGTGAAAAAATTAGCACTTGCTATCGCTACGTGCGCAGCGGCTTCCAGCCTCAGCGCCATCACAACTCTCGATGAGAATGTGCCCGGGATCAGCCTCTATGACGCTGGCCCGACCTATGTCATCAGCTCCGACCTCGTCCTGGGTCCCGACGGCTATAACTCCGATACCGAGTATGTGCTCAACGGTACCACTTTCGTGGAAGCTGGCTCGACGCTGACGATCCGCGAAGGCGTTACCGTCTACGGCCAGCCCCGTGGTTCAGGCCTTGCTCCGGGAACGCTTGTCGTATCTCGCGGCGCTGCTATTGACGCTGTAGGTACCGCTGGTGCTCCGATCATCTTCACCTCTGCTGCTGATGCATCCGGTAACCGCACCACCGCTCCTTACGCCAACATCGCTGACTCTGACCCGCTCAACAACCCGGTAGATCCTTCTGCTAACCTCTGGGGTTCCCTTATCCTTCTCGGGTACGCTCCGATCAACACAGGTACGGCTGATACCGGCCTCGCTGGTGAAGCTACGGTCGAAGGTCTTGGTTCCGGCTACGGTGAGCTCGTTACTTACGGTGGCAATCTGCCGAACGACTCTTCTGGCTCCTTGAGCTACGTGTCTATCCGTAACTCCGGCGACACTCCGCTGCTCGACGAAGAGCTCCAGGGCCTGACCCTTGGTGGCGTTGGTGCTGGTACTCAGGTTGACCATGTCGAAATCTCCGGTTCCGGTGACGACGGTATCGAAATCTTCGGCGGTACGGTTAACATGAGCCACATCCTCATCACCTTCTTCGACGACGACGGCCTCGACGTTGACCAGGGCTGGACCGGCCTGGCTCAGTTCATCTTCATCATCGCTGACGGTGGTGCCGAGAACATGGACGGTTCTGACCACCTCCTCGAACTCGACGGTGACGACTCCGGCACGGACGCAGGTAACAACGTTAACTACCTTGCTGTTCCCGTTTCTCACCCGACGATCTACAACCTGACCGCTTTCGGTGTTGTTGATGGTGACGGTAACGACACGACCGAGCTCGACCGCGTTATCTACATGCGTCATGGCTTTGGTGGTCAGATCAACAACTCGGTCTTCTACCACGCAGGTACCGACTCCGCTCCCTTCACGGTCGAGAATACGTACGCTGGCAACACCTTCAACCGTCTTACCAACGGGTTCTTCAGCAACCTGCCTTACGACCAGATCGATCGCGGCTACCTCGGCCTCGCAGGCACTACCTGGTACGACATCTATACCTACAACGAAGGTGTTCCTGTCCCTGCTACCACTCCGGAAGCTCTGACCAACTCGGAAGAGACCGCTGCTATCCTGGCGAACAATACGCCTTCTTCCAGCGGCAACCGTCCGAACACCAACCCGAACTTCGGTATCTTTGACGCCGACGGTCCTCTCCCTTACCTGCAAAACGTCCAGAAGGGCATCAACCCGGTTGGTACGCTGAACAACCCGGCGGGTATGGTTCCCGTGCCTTCTACATTCTTCCAGAATGTAAGCTACGTCGGTGCGTTCCCATCCAGCCCTGCTTCCGTTCTGTGGACCACTAACTGGACCTCTCTGAACGTTCGCGGCATCCTGGTTGACAACGGTGCTGGCATCGACCTCTAAGCTAAAAATCACTTAGACAAGCCCCTCACTACCTTACTCAATTATGAGCAAGAAATTCATTCTGACAGTGGGCGCCCTGATGATGGGCGCTCACCTCCACGCGATGTTGATTGGTGCGTTCGACTTTACCAATCTCCCTGGCGTGCTTGACAATGCGACGATCGAATCCACGTTCTCGGACCTCTCCAGCGATACAAATTCCACCGAGCAGACTTTTAATGACCTGCTGGCTGGTAACTTTGTGACGCTGAATACAACCGGTGTAACGGACGGCACTATCTTTGATGGCAGCATCAATTCTGCAGGTGTTAACGATACGATCTCTTCACGTCTGTTTACCAATACGCTCAGTCAGAGTCCTATTGGCAACCTCCAGTTTTTCGGTTCTACTGGCAGCTTCTTCGAGATCAATGTAGACTTGGGCGGTGCCCGTACGGTCTACGATCTTACGATCAGCTATGCTGCTAGTGCCCCGTTTAGCCAACTGGTAGGTATCACTTGGGAAATTATCGGTACTGATGATAACCAGACGATTACCACGAGCAGCAGTGACTATGGTGCATTCTCAACCTCTACTTTTCTGAGCGGAGAGGAGAATGCGCTGAATGCCTTCGTCATACGTGGTACGCTGACTGGTCCTGAGTCAGGATTCGACAGCCTCAACCTTGATAATATTCAGCTCAACGGAACGGTAGTTCCTGAGCCTTCTACATACGCTGCTATCGCTGGCGTGCTCGTGCTCGGCTTTGTGGCCGCACGTCGCCGTATGTGTAAGTAGTGTTCGATTTGCGTGGCACTGCCTGTGCATCAGGCAGTGCCATTTTTACTAGAACAACCATGTTGATAATTAAGGTATGATTCATGTTCTATTTATCGCTACTACTAACATTATAACCCGTATTTTTAATCTCCATAAATAAACGCTATGAAACAAACACTTATTACGGCCGCTTTAGGCTTAGCGCTCGCTGCACAGTCACATGCTGCTATACTATTAGCTGCATATGATTTTAACGGCACATCCGATGACTACGATGGTAACACTTTCGAGTCTGCTTATACCGATATTCCGCAAACGGGTATCATCAAGGCACCTGATGGTTCAAATGACTTTTACGCTGGAGATTATTCTTCGATAAGCTTTGCTTCTGCGAGCTCTCTTTTTGGCCCCGGGAATAATGGCACGACGAATCTGGACATCGTAACCCGTGTTGTTGCCAATCAGCTGAGCACCAGTGAAGTTGCTGCTGTCCAGTATTTCAACGGCGTATCCACCGGCAGCTTCTCCATCACTGTAGACGTAGGTGCTGGTCGCTCAATCTTCGATCTTGTCTTGTCTGCATCTATCGCAAGTCCTTTGGGGAGCAACACGGACACGATTGCGCTTACGGGTGATGCCGGTTATTCGAGCACCTTGACGACCACTGCTGGCATGACTTACGTCACGCAGACATCTAGTACTGCTCTGAGTGGTATCGATAATGCTGCCCAGAGCTTTACTTTCACCTTCAATGCAGGTGCTGGTAGCACCTTTAATCTGGACAATATTCAGATCTACGGTGAGTTGATCGAAACACCTGTTCCGGAGCCTTCTGCTTATGCTACTCTGGCCGGTGTCCTTACGCTGGCATTTGTGGCCCTGCGCCGTCGCCGCAAGTAGTTTCAATCTACATTGCCTTTTTGCAGACCGCAGCCTTTCGAGGTTGCGGTCTTTTTTATGACAATAGCATTATATATAAGCTATTCGATAAAGGTCATGTCTTGGTGGCCTATGCTACTGCCACTGCCTTGTCCAGTAGACCATGGGCTTATCCGTTTCCTGAGATTGCCCGACGTCCAGCCAGCTAAAACTTGTGTGAAGCTGCGGTTGCCGGGTATAACCACGCTTGGTCCAGAAGGCATCATGCGGACGATAGTCCGCTGGCCGCAGTGGGTGATCTTCAGGACGCTCCACGGCGCAGAAAGTCGTAATCGGGTAAGGGCCGATGCGCTGGGCATGGGCTTCGCGCTCATCAAAGAAACGGTGCCCGATGCCTTGGCCGCGATAGTTCGGTAGCAGAACGGATTCGCCAAAGTAGAAGACGTCCTTGACGGGGATATTAGCCTGTAAAAAGGGGCGTTGAAACTCCTCGCACTCGTCGGCCAGGGGCAGTCCGGTGGAGACTCCAACCACCTCGCTATTGTCGATGGCCAGTGCGAAGATGCAGCGAGGGCAGGTGGCGTAGCGCGCGAGATACTTGCGTTCGTAGGCTTCTGTGCCGTGGTAGAGGTAGGGGTACTCGCGAAAGACGCGGATGCGCAACTGGGTGAGTGAATCAATATAGGGGCTAACTTCCTGGCCAGAGCAGGTCTTCAGGCTGACTTCGTTTGGGGACATCATGTTAGACGGAATCTCGGGCTTTGCTAAAGTCAATCTTGCACTCTGGGGTGGATGATTTAACACCAAGCCATGCAGGTAGAGAAGCAGGCCGCTCCAAGACCCGACGATTGTTGGCGGGCACCGGCATTTGCCTCTTGGTATCTGGCAGTGATGCTGTGGCTCTCTCTGCTGGTGTTCTATCCGGGGATATCGCATGTGAGCGATCTGCCCAAGGAGTCGCTGCTCCTGGTGGGGATGTCTGTTCTGGTGGCGCTGCTCGGTGCGGGCATGACGTTGTGGCGCATTACGCGCTTTAAGCTGCCACTCTCGATGGGGACATGTCTGCCGGTCATTCTCCTGCTTATGGGGGCTGTCTCCGTGCTGTGGGCCCATAATCAGCATCTGGCCTCGCTGCATGTGCAGAAGTGGACTGCCACGCTGTTGCTCTTTTACTTTATCATAGCGGGGCGTCTGCAGCCACGGCATCTCATCCTCATGCTGGGCGGGTTTACCTTGGGTGTGACGGTAAATGCGCTCGTGGGCCTAGCTCAGGTCTGGGGAGGGCAGATGCCAGGCTGGATGGTGAACGGGCCCGGTGGCACCTTTGTGAACAAGAATGTGGCCGCTCAAGTTACCGTCCTGGCCTTGCCGCTGGCCATCGGTGGAGCTTGTTGTTTACCGCGCCGCAGCCTGGCCGTATTGGCCTGGGTATGTTCGCTGGTCCTGGCCATTTTCTTGTTCCACACCTATACACGAGCTGCCTGGCTGGCAGCAGCGATAGCGCTCAGCTTTATGCTGGGAGGCATGTACTGGTGCCGAAAACGTCAAGGGGCGGGTTCTGCCTCGGGCAAACGTATTCAATGGGTTGGCGTGGTGCTGTGGGTGGCGCTGTTTTGCCTCGGGGCTAACCTTACCGCCGAGGGCTTTCGTTGGGAGTTTGGACGCGCGTTGGCAGACGTCAGCTTGGCCCAGAAGCTGGACACCTCTGGTGACGCCTTGCTAGATGCGGCGGATGGAGGTTTCGATCAATCGGCAAGCTTACGCCTCGGGACGTGGCGTAATGCGCTCGTGCTCCTGCGTGATAGTGGTCCGTTTGGCGTAGGCGAGGGGAACTTCCAGGTCGCTTTTCCGCCCTATGCCAATGCGGTCGTGCTCACTCCATACGACACGCATAGCTACTACCTGCGTTATCTGCACAACGAGTATCTTGAGTTTGCCATTGAGTACGGTCTTCCCGGGGTGGTGGCGGTGCTGCTTTTTTGCCTGTCACTAGGCTACGCATCCTGGCGGGCTATCCGTGTGCCGGAGGCTTCGCGTGCCTGCTTGGCGCTCGTGGTCTGTGCCAGCCTGCTGGCCTTGGGCGTCAATGCCGTTTTTAGCTCTCCGCTCTTCTGGCCCTTGCCGCGCTTTGTCTTTGCCCTGCTGGCCGGGACGATCTTCGTGCTCGCTCCGATGAAGCACTACACCTGGCAACTTCCGGGCGGGCGATTGGTGGGAGGGCTTGTTCTGGTCTTAGCTGCTCTTCTGGCCGGGGCTGGCTTTACACGCTATGTACGCGAAGTCCAGGGGCAGGAGGCGTTGTACGAGGCAATGGCTTACTTTGAGCGTGGGGACGTGCTGATGGCTGAGCGTACGTGTAAGGAGGCGCTGGAGCTTGTGCCGCACAACCAGAAACTGCGTATGTTCTACGGGGCGCTAAATCTCTCTGAAGGTAACTCCGTGCACGCGCTGGAGCAGATGGAGGCCCTGGCCAAAGACCACCCGTATGACCTGCGCAACAACCAGAACCGTGTTATCGCCTATGAGCAACTCGGCTTGGGCGATGAACTGATGGAAACCTACGAGCTGATGCTGGCCGTACGCCCCTATGACCGTCCTACGGCGGAAAAACTGGCCGCGCTCTATCAACGTCAGGGTGATGAAGGACGTGCGGAGGCCACGCTGACCGCTCTGTCCGAGGCCGAAGAACGCCTCAAGTAGCTAGTGTCGTGTTAGCTTAGTTCTTGTCTAAACGATTTCACCGCAGAGACGCAAAGTCGCAGAGAGCTTCAGATATGAGCTTTATCTTAGGCAATGCCTAATGCTCTTTTGTGTTTTTTGTGCCATTTTGCGGCTATTAACTTATTCAATGAACTTGGCTA
>JAUIAM010000060.1 GCA_030425485.1 Verrucomicrobiia bacterium | reverse complement strand
GCCCGCGCCATCACCGGCACACGCTGGAACGGTTATCGCTTCTTTGGGCTGCGCGAACGGAAGCGAGGTGAGGCATGAAGGACGTGGCTGCAAAACCCACCCGCCGCCTCCGGTGCGCCATCTATACCCGCAAGTCGAGCGAGGAAGGCCTCGAGCAAGAGTTCAACTCGCTTCATGCGCAGCGCGAGGCCTGCGAGGCTTATATCGCCAGCCAGAAATCCGAAGGCTGGGCCTTGGTGCGTGACCAATATGATGATGGCGGCATTTCAGGTGGAACATTGGAGCGCCCCGGCCTCCAGCAGTTGCTGGCGGATATTGAAGACGGGCTGGTCGATGTGGTCGTTGTTTACAAAATCGATCGTCTGTCGCGCTCGCTGATGGACTTTTCTAAGCTGGTCGAAGTCTTCGACCGGAACGGCGTAACCTTCGTCTCTGTCACCCAGTCTTTCAACACGACCACCTCCATGGGGCGGTTGACGCTGAACATCCTGCTGAGCTTTGCCCAATTCGAGCGTGAGGTCACCGCCGAGCGCATTCGCGACAAGGTAAAAGCCTCGCGCATGAAGGGCATGTGGATGGGTGGTTATGTTCCTCTCGGTTACGATGTCGTCGACCGCAAACTGGTGGTGAACGCCGAGGAAGCTGCCAAGGTGCGCATGGTGTTTGAACGTTTTGTCGAGGTTGGATCCACAACTGTTCTGGCCCGCGAGCTGCGCCACGATGGATTCCACAGCAAACAAGGCACGCTGATAGACAAAGGCTACCTCTACCGCCTGCTGAATAATCGCGTCTATCGCGGTGAAGCCGTCCACAAGGGTAAGTCCTATCCCGGGGAGCACGAGGCCATTATCGACGCGCGGCTCTGGGAACAGGTGCATGACATCATGGGGGAAAGTCCCCGCAAGCGGGCAAACAACAGCCGCACGCAAACGCCTGCGCTGCTCAAGGGGTTGCTATTCACGGCCACAGGTGCGGCCATGACGCCCTCGAGTACAAAGAAAGGGACGCGCCGATACCGTTACTACGTATCTATGGATCTTCTGAAGAACCGTGAGACATCGGACGATGGCATCCCGAGGCGATTGCCTGCCGACACCGTTGAGGCTGCTGTTATCGCAGAAATCCGCCGTGTTCTGCGCACACCAGAGACCACGGCGCAGGTTATTGCCGCGCTGGACCGCGACAATATCCCCGAGGCAGAGGCTATCGACGCGCTCCAGCACTTCCCCAAGCTTTGGGGTCAGCTCTTTCCGGGCGAGCAGGCACGCATCGTTCAGCTTCTAGTCAGGCGCGTGACCGTGACCGCTGAAGGCCTCGTAATCGACATGCGGACCGATGGCATTGCCGGCGTCATGCGCCAGATGATGATCCCGCGCCAGCTTGAGGCTGCAGAGTGATGGCTGCGCCCGACACCATTCAGGTTTTCGTTCCTCTCAAGGTGCGCAAAAAGAACGGGCGGCCCAAAATCCTGCCACCCGCCGATTACCTGCCCAGCGAGGATAACACCCAAGATCCGCATATCCTGCGCGCCA
>JAUIAM010000059.1 GCA_030425485.1 Verrucomicrobiia bacterium | reverse complement strand
AAGTATCTGCGCCGCTGGGGCATCCTGACCGACACCGCTGATCTCGGTGATCTCATTGAGTAAGCGGGCCGTCGATATGCTGCTGCAGGTGATGGAAACACGCGCAGCCAAGGTGCAGGCAGCGACCTTGCGGCAAGTGTCACTTCGGGCAACGGATCAGTTGCTCAAGGCCGAACTTCTGGTGGCGTTCGGGCATATCCCGGTCGTCACGGCGATGGACAACTTCGAAGATGAGCCCATTCCGGCCGAATGGTGCGCCGAGCGTAGGCAGTATGGGTATACCAACAGCGTGGGTCGGTGGGTCGCGGTCGATGCCGCTGAGATTGCTGCCCTGGCGGTCGATTATCAGAGGGTCTTCGCCAAGATGCTGGTCGGCTTCGAACGCGTTGCCCCCGCGCATCCTGTCTCTCTGATCGATGGTATTGTATGGGACCTTGGCACCATTCGGCTCGCTGGGGCCAAATCGCCGGTGCCAGTCTGGTTCGCCCGGCGGCTTTCAGCTCCTGTGATCTGGGATAGGTTCTGTTCGTTCGCCGACAACCGACCGCCAGATGCGGTGCGTGTCATCCTGACATCGACGTCTGGAGGGCGCATCCCAAAAATTGCGAACAAGCGAAACATCGTCATCAGCGTGACTGATGTCGCAAGTGCTCCCGGCAAATTGGCAGTCTCGCCACAGGCGCTCGGCGCGCGGGTGTTTCCAGACCAAATCCAGCGCAAGTTTCCGATCGACCATTCGGATGATTGCGGCATCGTCTGGCATAGGGGGGAAACGCTGACTTTTGGCGGGGACAAGCAGCGTCTGCTCTTGCAACTGCTCTTCGCAGCCTTCGAGGCCAAGTCTCCTGTTCTGCGCATAGCGCATGTCCTTGAAGAGGCTGGGTATGGTGGTCAGGTGAATACTCTGAAGAAAGCTTTTGGCCGTCGTACCGATTGGCAGCGGTTCATCAAATTCGAAGATGGGAATTGCTGGATCGAACCCTGATCTTGTTTTGCGCGTTTCCATGAAAAGGCCGTCCTTCGGGGCGGCCTTTTTCTGTTTCGGGTATCAATATTTGCTGCCTCCCATTTTGCCTCCCGGCTGCCTCCACGGTGCCTCCCAGTGCTTACGCCATGGTGATCCCGCAAGTGTTCGCGCAAATCCCAAGGAGGTTCACATGGCGATCAGGCACCTTTCCCAGATCGAGCTGGCAGCTCGCTGGAATTGTTCACACCGTACGTTGGAGCGGTGGCGTTATACGGGCGAGGGCCCGCATTACATCAAGCTTGGGGGTCGTGTGATCTATCGGCTTGAAGATGTTGAAGCTTTTGAAGCGCAGCAAACGCGCCTCCGTACGTCCCATACCAGCACGGCGCAACATACCCATGCCGAGTTTGATGCAAGCCCGCAGGATATTGTTTTGCGGCCTGCAGATGACGATGCGGTAGCGTGAGGGGGTGCGAGATGAAGAATTCACGCACCGTTGCAACACGCAGTTTTGGGCCACTGACGGAAATCCAGTTCTGCGCCTGGGTGGCTCAGGCCGAACCGGG
>JAUIAM010000002.1 GCA_030425485.1 Verrucomicrobiia bacterium | reverse complement strand
CGATGCGGACGGAGCCGGGGCTTGCTTTGCGTTTGCACTTTGAGGCGGTGAGCATGCTTTGCCGGGTGTACGTCGATGGCGTGGCGGTGGGGCAAAACGACTGCGGGTACACGCCGTTCTGGTGCGAAGTGCCCCCGAGTGACAAGGCCGAGCGCGAAGTCTGCGTGCTGGTGGACAACCGCTTTGACTTCGAGCGCAACCCGCTGCACGAGCAATTTTTCGACTTCTACCTCTGGGGCGGGATCATCCGCAGCGTGTGGGCCCACGAGGTGCGCAGCACCTTTATCGAGGCGGCCCAAGTCACGGTACTGGACGTGGACGCGGGAAAGGTGAGCGTGGATGTGCGGGTGTCGGGGCAGGTGCCGGAGACGATCCAAATCACCTGCGACGAGGGTGAAGCGCAAAGCTTTACCTACGCGCCGGGCCAGCCGATCGAGTTGGCCATCCCGGGGGCCAGGGCGTGGTCGCCAGACTCGCCGCACCTGCACGTGTTGCGGATCGAGGCGGGCGAGGACGACTTCGTTACGCGCATCGGCCTGCGCACGATCACGACGCACAAGCAGCAGATTTTGCTCAACGGCGAACCGCTCAAGTTACTCGGGTTTAACCGACATGAGTCGCACCCGCAGTTCGGGCCGAGCCAGCCCTACGCGCTGATGGTGGCCGACCTGCAACGCCTGCGCGAGATGGGTTGCAACTTCGTGCGCGGCAGCCACTACCCGCAGGACCAGCGCTTCCTCGACCTGTGCGACGAGCTGGGCTTCCTCGTCTGGGAGGAGGGGCTTGGCTGGGGGCAGCGTGAAAAACAACTGACCTGCCCAAAGTTTAAAGCAGCCCACGAGCGCATGATGCGCGCCATGGTCGCGGCCAGTTTTAACCACCCCTCGGTCATCATGTGGGGCTTCCTCAACGAGGCCGGTACGAACGAGGATTACTGCACGGACATCTTTGCAGAAACCGTCGCGCTCCTGCGTGAGCTCGACCCGACGCGCCCGATCACCTACGCGAGCATGTTCGCGCTGGAGGATAAATTTTATGACCTCGTGGACATCATCAGCCACAACCTCTACCCGGGCTGGTACGGCTGCGAGGATGTGGAAAAACCGCTTGAGCTGATCGTCCCGCACATCCGCAAATGTTTAAAACACATCGACTCAGCCGGGCAGGCCGACAAGCCGTACATCCTGAGCGAGATCGGCGTGGAGGGGCTCTACGGCTGGCGCGACGCGCTCGACGGCTTCTTTACCGAAGACTACCAGGCCGCCTACTTGAAGATCGTGTGCGAGGAAGTCATGGCCAACGAACGCATCACCGGATGCGCCCTGTGGCACTTCTCCGACGCGCGCACCTATGCCGGCGGACGCGCACTCATGCGACCACGCGCCTTTAACAACAAAGGCGTCCTCGACGAATACAGAAGACCAAAAAAAGCATGCCACACAATCAAAGAGACGTGGGGCAAAGTCAGCCCGTGAGGCGGGATGAGCGGGTGTAGATCTGGCGGTATTCTGAGGCAGGCCGACCATAGAATTTGCGAAAGGCGCGGCAGAAATTTTCCGTGTTCTGGTAGCCGACGTCTGCGGCAATGGCCTTGATGGGGGCGTCGGTGGAGGCCAGGGCGTGGCCGGCCACACGCATGCGTTTGTTGATAAGGTACTGGTGCGGACTTTCGCCGAGGTGCTCGCGAAAGAGCATGTGGATGTGCGATACGCTGATGCCTGCCGCCAGCGCGATGTCGTCCAGGCCGATGGATTGTGAGTAGTGCGTGTTGAGGTAGTCGGTGGCCAGACGAAGCTGGGGGTGTATGCCGGTAGCTTTGGTAGCCGCACGGTCTTGCTCTAGCTCAAAGCGCAGCCGGGAGAGGATGAGATCGCCGATGACTTGGCGGTCGAGGGCGGCGTAGTGAAAAGCGCGCAACATCTCATCGGTAAAACGGTGCATGGCGTGTTGGTCCTGCCAGGTGAAGTGCCGCGGCCAGGGGCGTATTTGGTTTATGGCGGGATGCTCGAAGGAGAGCACGACACAGGCGTAGTAGCTGTTTTCCGGAGAGCGTGAGATGGTCCACTGGCCGGGCAGGTGGCAGAAAATCGCGCCGGGGCCGTGGAGCACGGGCTCGGGCTCGTGGCCGTAAACGGTGCCTTCCTGGATGATTTCAATGAGCATATGCCGATCAGCAGTCTGGTGGGGGCTGGGGGAGCCTCCCGCCGGGCTCAGGTAGGTGCCGATGCGGGTCAGAGTGGGCTGTAGGTTTTGCTCACGATTCATAGTTTTAGTCAATATACATAGGCGGTATATGCTGGTAAAGTGGATATGTTCGATAAAAACCAAAGGATTTATCAATTTAACCCCAAGTAACAGAAACGTATGACACCTCAGATAACCGTACAGCTATACAGTGTTCGCGAGCAGGCGGGCAAAGATTATGAAGGCACGATACGTGCGATTGCCGACATGGGATTCGGCTGCGTAGAGCCCGCAGGCTACCCTGGCTCATCTGCGGAGGATGCGGCAAAGCTCTTTTCTGAGCTCGGTCTGGTTGCACCCACGGCGCACATCGCGTTGCCCGTTGGCGAGGACAAGAACAAGATCATCGAGCAGGCCCAGCTCATGGGGCATCGCTACCTGATTACGGGTTGCCCTCCAGGCTTTCGGGAAAATTTCACCTCGATGGATCGCGTCAAGGCCATGTGTGACCTCTACAGTGAGGCTGCGGAAAATGCGGCTGCGCACGGCTTGCAGGTCGGCTACCACAACCACGACTGGGACCTGATCGAGGTCGATGGCGAGCGTGCCTACAAGGTATTCCTTGAGCGGACGCCGGAAAGCGTGGTCTATGAGGCAGACATTTTCTGGGTGGCCCGGGCCGGGCTGGACCCGGCGGCCTTCATCCGCGAGATCGGAGTACGCGGCAAGGCGATCCACTTCAAAGACGGCATTATCTCCCCGGAGGCGACTTTTACCGAAGCCAAGACTGAGAGCGGCAATGTCATGGTCAGCGATGCGGTACCGTTCCGCGCCGCGGGCGAGGGCGAAGTGGACCTGGTCGCAGCGTCCAAGGCCCTTGAGCATACCGAGTACGTAGCGGTTGAACTGGACAGCTTTGACGGGGACATGCTTGCTGCGGTCCAGCGGAGCTACCAGTACCTCACCAGCAAGCAAATCGCCCAAGGCAACAAGTAGGAGGCTAAGATCATGGCTAAAAAAGTAGGCATAGGTATTATCGGCTGTGGCAACATCGCCCCAGCATATTTCAAGGGCGCAAAGCTCTTTGAAGTCCTTGAGGTCGTCGCTTGCGCGGACTTGCGCATGGACGTGGCCAAGGCGATGGCAGAAGAACATGGCTGCAAGGCGCAGACGGTCGACGAATTATTGGCCAACCCGGACGTTCAGCTCGTGATAAACCTGACGATCCCGTCCAAGCACGCGGAAGTCAGCCTGGCCGCCCTGGAAGCGGGCAAGCACGTGCACAGCGAGAAACCCCTCGCGGTCACCCTGGAGGATGGCAAAGCCGTACTCGATAAGGCCAAGGAAAAGGGGCTGCTCGTGGGCTGCGCACCGGATACGTTCCTCGGGGGTGGGCTGCAGACTTGCCGCAAGCTGGTTGACGATGGCTGGCTTGGCCGGGTAACCAGCGGCACGGCATGTCTCATGAGCCGTGGCCCGGAAAGCTGGCACCCGAACCCGTCCTTTTTCTATGAGAAAGGTGCGGGCCCGATGTTCGACATGGGGCCGTACTACATCACTGCTCTGGTCCACCTGCTCGGCCCGGTGAAGCGGCTCAGCGCCGTGACCAGCCGCGCCTTTGAGGAGCGTTTGGCCACTTGCAAGGAGGAGTTTGGCAAGCTGCTACCAGTGGAGGTGCCGACGCACTACGCCGGAGTGCTGGAGTTCCACAGCGGGGCCGTTGTCAACATGACTATCTCTTTTGACGTGTACAAACACGGCCATAGTCCGATCGAAATTTACGGCACGGAGGGCTCGCTCAAGGTGCCCGATCCGAACACCTTCGACGGCCCGGTCGAGCTCTGGACACCGGCCACAAAGGAATGGCAGACCCAGGCCTTTAGCCACCCCTACCGCATGAATTCGCGCAGTATCGGGGCAGCTGATTTGGCCTACGCCATCCTCAGCGAGGGCAAGCAGCAGCCGCGGACCAGTGGCGAGCTGGCCTACCATGCCCTTGAGGTGATGCACGCCTTTGAGAAGGCTTCGGATGCCGGAGGCAGCATTGAGATCAGCTCCTGCCCCGCGCAGCCGGAAGCCCTTTCGCTCGGCTTGGTCGAGGGACGCTTGTAGGGCGGCGCCCCAATCATCTTTGGCAGCCCCTTCTCGTGACCGAGAGGGGGCTTTTTTTATTTGGATGGGGCTGTGCTCCGTGAGTATGCTTGAGGGATGCATGTGCTGACTGACGCTGTGAGGGAAGGGTGAAATCACGGTTGCTATTTGGGGGCATGCTCGGTAAAAGTGCGGGTTCTTATGGATGCAGTTACCTCGTTTTTTCATGAGCGTTTTGGAGAAAGCCCTGAATTTGTTGCCGTTGCCCCCGGTCGGATCGAGTTCATTGGGAACCATACCGATTACAATGGTGGCCCGGTCATGGGCTTGGCGGTGGACCGCGTGATCGGCGTTGCGCTGAGTCGACAGGAAAAGCCGGAGGGCGAGTTTGCCACATCGGGTAACGGAGATACCGTGGTGGTGCCGCTGGCGGAGATCAGCCCTCTCAAGGGCGAGGATAGCTGGGTGAATTACCCCCTCGGTGTTTACAAGGTACTGCGTGAGGCGGGCATGAAGGCGGAAGGTGGCTTTCGCATGGCTGTGGCCAGTACGTTGCCTCCGGGGGCGGGCTTGAGCAGTAGCGCGGCCTTTGAGTTGTCCTCGGCCTACGCCTTTGCCGCCGCTTACGGCTATGAGGCCGACCAGAAGGGCATGGCCCGCATTGGTCGCCGGGCGGAAAATGATTTTGTGGGCGTGCCCTGCGGCTTGCTCGACCAGGGCGTCAGTGCATTTGGCCAGGCTCAGCACCTTGTCTCCATCGACTGCAAAACCGAGGACTTTGGTCTCGTGCCGCTGCCCGAGGGGGTACACTTCTGGGTCTTTAACACGCAGAAAAAACATGCCCTGACGGACTCGTTTTACGCCGACCGTCACCGCGAATGCATGGATGCGTTTTCCGTGCTCAAGGCGAAGTATCCCGAGCTGGATTGCCTGGCCGATGCGTCGCTGGAGCAGCTTGACGCGGTGGTGGGTGAGTTGACCGAAGACCAGCTCAAGCGGGCTCGCCACGTGGTGACCGAGTCGCTGCGGGTGTACGAGATGGCAGCAGCGCTGAAAGAGGGCGACCTGGCCCGCATGGGTAACCTGCTGTCGGCCTCGCATGCAAGCTCGCGCCACGATTTTGAGAACAGCTGTGACGAGCTGGACTTCCTGGTCGATGCGCTGCGCGGCGTCGAGGGTGTCTGGGGTTCCCGCCTGACCGGTGGTGGCTTCGGCGGTGCCGTCATGGCCGTGACGAGCGCGGACTTTAGCGAGGACAAGGCCAACGCGGCCTGTGAGGCCTACGCGGAAAAGTTTGGGCACCGCCCGACGATATTCCACACCCAGAGTGGGCAGGGCGCGCATCTGGTGTCGGAGCAGCCTGCTTAGGCTGCACCAGGGCGGTCTTTCGTCCGGTCCGGGCTTACTCGGGCTTGGGTTGTTTGTGCGCTGCTTTAGCCAGGTAGTGCTTGGTGGCCTTAATCATGGCAACACGTTCTGTCAGAGAGCTGTACGAGCTCGCAGGGCAGGGGGGCGGTGTTGTTTTAGCGCGCTGCGATTGTTGTTGAGGGTTCATTTTCCATCACATGGACTGTGCGGGTGCACGAGCATTTGATCGCGTCCCCGCTGAGGTGAGAGTGGCCCGGCAGGATCGAGAGCTGCTCTTCGCGTATGCCGTGCCTGAAGATAATCGATTCGAAGGCGTCGTAGCAGTACAGTCGTAGCGTGAGGGGGTGGAAATCCAAGGTAGCGTCGGTGGCTTCGACCACGAGGGTGTTGTCTTTGCAGTGGGCGCGCAGCGTTACCGTGCTGACAGGGCTGTCGATGCTTTCGCCGTCGTCGATGCGATAGGTGAGCGTGGAGACATCCGTGTCTTGGCAGCGTTTAAAAATGTGGAGTTCGATGTCGGACAATTGGCTGTTGGCGCGTGTCTGGTGACCGACCCGCATGGGGACCATGCTACCCTGGCGGAAGAGCAGCGGTGTGGCCTCAAGCGTGTGTTTGTGGGTGTAGGCGTTGTCGTTTTCCAGCCAGCGGCCTTGAGCGGCATCGTACCAGCCGCCTGTGGGCAGGAGCACGGTGCGCTCGGCTTCGTCCTCGTTGACCTTGGGGGCCTGCATGATGTCCGGTCCGACCATAAACTGATCGCCCACGCGCTCGAAGCGCTTGAAGTCCTGTGGGAAGTCGTAGAACACGGGCCGCAAGAGCGGATCGCCCGTTTCGGCCTGGGTCATGAACTGCTGGTAAAGGTAGGGGAGCAGCTTGTAGCGCAGGCGAATGTAGTGCGCGATGATGTCGCAGTATGGTTGGGCAAACTGCCATGGCTCCTGACGCGGTGTGCTCTTTTCGCTGTGGTTGCGCAGGAAGGGGAAGAGGAAGCCGGCCTTGTACCAGTCGACGGCGAGTTGCGGGGTGGGTTTGCCAGCAAAGCCAGGCACGTCGGGCCCGTTAAAGGGGATGCCGGAGAGGCCGAGGTTGAGGGTGACGTTGATGCCCTCGCGCAGGTGGAAGTAGTTCGAATAATTGTCACCCGTCCAGATGGCAGAATGGCGCGCACTGCTGATGTAGCCGCTGCGGCTGACGAGGAAAGGGCGCTTGTCCGGGCGGGCGCGCTTGACCCCTTCCTGGGTGGCCTGCTGCATGCCAAAGGCGTATTGATTGTGGTAGGTTTCGTGGACTTCCTGACCGTTGTTGAAGCGCATGTCCTCGAGCTCAGCCGAGCCAGTGGAAGGGTCGTTCATATCCAGCCAGTAGCCGTCGAAGGGGTAGGCTTCGGTGAAGGCCTTGACCTGCTGCGTCCACCACTCGCGGGCTTGGGGGAGGGAGAAGTCGGGAAAGGCGGTGCGCCCCGGCCAGACAAAGCCGGAGTAGAGGTTGCCTTCTTCTGTCTGGCAAAAGGCATTGGCGGCCTTACCGCTTTCGAACGCCGCGTAGCTGGGCAGGTACTTTACGCCCGGGTCGATGATGGGGACGATGCGGCGGCCATTGGCTTGCAGTGCCTTGATGCGTTCTGCGCCCTGGCTTTCGATGGCTTCATTGACGGTGAAAACCTTATAGGCGTCCATGTAGTCAATATCGAGCCAGAGGCCGTCGCACGGGATGTCCAGCTCGTCGAATTTCTTGTCGAGCTCTTCGAGGTCCTCCATGTCGATGTAGCCCCAGCGGCATTGCTGGTAGCCGATGGCCCAGAGCGGGGGCAGGGGAGTCTTGCCCGTGAGCTGCATGAGCTTGCGGGTGACTGCGCGCATATCCTGCCCGAGGATGAAGTAAAACTCTGGCGTGCCGCCGTAGGCGCCGATGGTGATGCTGGGGCGCTCGTTGTCCTTGGCCCCGGCGAGGTTGGCGATCTGCTCCTTGGCCGCGAGATTCATAAAGCTCGGCCAGGGGTTGTTCAGCAGGATGCCGATGCAGCCGCCGGGCTGCTGAATGATGAGGTAGGGGATGGTGACGTAAAAGGGGTCGGTGGGCTTGTGTTCGACGTTGAGCATGCCGAAGTCAGCCACGGTGTCCGTGTTCCAGAACTTGGTGATATGGCCGGATTTCTCCAGTCCGGTGTTTTTCTCACCCAGGCCGTAGAAGCGCATGGCTTCGTCATAGTTGAAGCCGAGCACCCACTTCTTGCCCAGAACGCCGAAGGCCTGCTCTGGCTGGGAGCTCAGGAGGGGCTTGTCCTTGAGAGAAAACTCCAACAGACCACTGCTGCTGAATGTCCCCGTGGAGACCGAAGCGGTGTCGGCAAAGGCTTGCGTATCGAGCTCGGCCTGGCTGGCCTGCGACCATTTGCCTGACTGGACCTCGAAGCGGTATACATCGCTGCCCAAGTCTTCCAGTTTGGCCTGAGCGGAAGTGCTTTCAGTTGCGAGGAGCTTGGCGTCGTCCTGTTGGTAGATAAAGTTGCAGCTCGGTGGTATCTTGTTGAAATACATTTGCTTGGGGAACTTCTAAATGGGTATGCTTCCGATTCTGATGATCGGAATACCGTAAGTTTCCTCTATTGCACGGATTTTACAAATACCGGCTAAGTTTACGTAAAGTTGAGGCGTGAGCGCTCGGAGGACTTTGTTTTGGGTGGGGTCGAGCCTCGGTCTTCCCAAAGGCCTTCGATCTGCATTGTACGAGGGTTGTGGGGGATGCCGTGCTCGTTTTTCATCATGCCGTTCATCACGAGGTCGACAGCGGCGTGCCCGAAATGGAGGGAATTCTGGTTGATACCACTGAGGCCGTCGTGCTTGGCGGATTTCAGGTCCAGGTCGAGGTCGGCATAGGCAAACTCTTTTCCGGGCGTCAACCCGAGGGGGTTCAGGATTTGCTTGATCTCGATCGCGGCGCTGACCATCGCGTCAATGTGATACTTGCTCAGCCATTTTTTCAGTTGGTCGGGGGCATGGTCTTTGGTGATAAGTGGGGGAATCTTGAAAATGCCTCTCTCAGCCGCATTGCTCGTGTACATGAGGTAGGCGGCTTGCCAGCGGCGGTGGGTTACGAGGTCGTTCTGCTCGCCCATATAGTAGCCGATGCGTCGGTAGCCGAGTTCAACCAGTTTATCGAGCGTGGTGAGCATGGACTCGTAGTGGTCGTGGACGACGCGGTTGTGGGCGGGGCGCAGGAGGGTGTCGCTCATGACAACGGTGGTAAAGCGGTCCCAGTCCAGGTTGAGCGTGCAGGCGGCGAATTGCGGGTCGATCTTGCGGTTAAAGGGGTGGACGATGACGCCCTGTATGCCGCGGTTCCAGAGGATCTTGCTCAAGCGCTGCGTGGTCATGCCCGGCTCATCGAGCCAGAACTCATCGAGATAGTAGCCGTAGGCTTTGGCCTGCTCGTGCGCGCCCTTGCGGTAAAGCACCTGCGTGTGGGATTTTTTCCAGGTGTCAGGGCTGTCGCCAGTGGTGAGGTAGGCGAGGGGGAGGTGGTTTTCTTCCGCTCGGTTTCGGCGCAGGGCAGCCATGTAGCGTGAGAGCTCTTCATTGCGCTGGTAGCCGAGCTGGTTGGACCTATCCAGCACAAGTTGCTTGGTCGAGTCAGGGATGCTCGGGTGATTGCGCAGGGCCAGCGAAACAGTCATTTTAGAGACGCCGAGGCTCTCGGCAATGGTCTGCATGCTGGGCTTCTTGCTCATGGATTGAGCGTAGTATACCCTCCCAGGTTATGCAAAGCCAATTTTACGTAAAGCGCGGGCCGACTTCTCAATTTTTCAATTAAGTGTATTGTGATGGTTATCGATTTTAAAGAAATGCGACTCCTCTATACCCCGTAGCTAGATGTCCACCCTTCAACACTCACTTCCCCTCGCGCTGACTTCCCTGCCCCTGACCAATGGTTGGCGCTTCAGGAAAGTCGGCGATGAAGCCAGCTATCAGGCCAAAGTGCCGGGCTGCGTACATACGGACCTGCACCGTAACGGGCTGATCCCTGACCCTTTCTGGGGGAACAATGAGGCCCACCTGCAATGGATCGAGGAAGAGAACTGGGAGTATGAACTGCACTTCGACATTTCCGCTTCCATGCGTGAGGCCAGGCACGTCGAGCTGGTGGCCGAGGGGCTGGATACCCTGGCAACTGTACGGCTTAATGGTACCATAATCGCTGAGACGCACAACATGTTTGTGCCCCTGCGCTGTGATGTGAAGGCGTACCTTAAGGAGGGCGAAAACCACCTGCACATTCACTTTCGCAATCCGATGGAGTACCTGCGCGCTTGCGAAGGCGGCCCGCTTCAGCCGGTGGCCTGCGACCCGATCGGCGGTCGGCAGTATATCCGCAAGCAGCAGTGCTCATTCGGTTGGGACTGGGGCCCGCGCTTTGCCACCTCGGGCATCTGGCGTCCGATCAGCATCGAAGCGTGGAACGAAGCCCGCATAGACGGCTATCAGGTGTCCCAGGTGCATGCAGAGGACGCGGTCGAAGTCTGTGTTGAAACCGAACTGGCCGGAGAAGCGGCCAACTGCGCTGTTGCGGCGAAACTGAGCCTCGACGGCAAGCCCGTAGCCGAGGGCACAGCCGCGGCGGGCGAGTTGCTTTCGCTGAGCGTAGACCAGCCCGCGCTTTGGTACCCGAATGGTAAGGGCGAGCAGCCCGTTTACCGTCTTGAGATTTCCCTGATTCAGCACGGTGAGGCTGTTGACTCGCGTAGCCAGTTACTGGGGCTGTGCGAGGCCGAGCTTGACCGGCATGAAGACCAGTGGGGCGAGAGTTTCCAGTTTGTCGTCAATGGCATCCCTGTGTTTGCCAAGGGCGCCAACTGGATTCCCTCGCATAGCTTTGTCAACGAGGGTGAGGCACTGACCCGTGACGCGTTGGCATCCGCCCAGGCTGCGAACATGAACATGATTCGTGTGTGGGGCGGAGGTATTTACGAAGACGACGCCTTTTATGAGGAATGTCTGAGACGCGGCCTGATGGTTTGGCAGGACTTCATGTTTGCCTGCTGGACTTACCCCGGAGACGAGGCGTTCCTTGCCAGTGTGGAGGCCGAAGCCACCGCACAGGTGCGCCGCCTGCGTAATTTTAGCAACCTCGTCCTGCTCTGCGGCAACAACGAGATCGTGCAAATGCACTGGGAGCGTATGCGTGATGACGCGCAATTGACTCGGGACTACGAGGCGCTCTTCCACGGTGTCCTGCCCAAGGTGATCGAGGAGCATGCTCCGCGGATCGCCTATTGGCCGAGCTCAGGGTGGAATCCGCAGGACCCGATGGGCTTTCCGGACAATGTGGAGTCGGGCGACACGCACTTCTGGGGCGTATGGCATGCCAAGCAGCCGGTGGAGGCCTACGAAAAGCTCGAGCACCGTTTCTTCTCCGAGTTCGGCATGCAGTCTTACCCCTGGCCGGAGACGGCGGCCACCTTTACCAAGAGCACCAACCTCTACAGCCCCGAGATGGACAACCACCAGAAGAACGGTGGCGGTAACGAAACGATTTTTCACTACCTCTCGACGCTGTACCGCTTCCCCAAGGACTACCCGTCGCAGGTTTACCTTTCCCAACTGAACCAGGCCTACTGCCTGCGGTTTGGCATCGAGCATATGCGGCGCAACATGCCGCGCACGATGGGTGCGCTGTACTGGCAGCTCAACGATTGCTGGCCCGTGGCCTCGTGGTCGAGCCTTGACTTTGGCGGCCGCTGGAAGGTGCTGCACTATGCGGCTCGTCGCTTCTTCGCGCCGCTGCTGGTCTCGGTCAAGCGCATTGGCGAGGAGTCGGTCTACGTCAGTAACAACTACCGGCGCAGCAACATCGACCAGATGGAAATTTACAGTATTTTTGATGGCACAACACCGACCCAGGGAAACCTGGAATGGACGCTGTGGAGCGTAAGCAGCAATAAGGTATTGGCGCGCCACACGCAGTCCGTTGACCTCAACCCTGGCGAATCGGCCAGGGTTGAGGTTGTCGATGCTTTACCCTACATCGCCGAGTTCGGACGCGATGACCTGGTCTTGCGCACGCGCCTGAGCGCCGAGGGCTACGAAACGAGCGAGAACACGACCTTTTTCAGCGCTCCCCGGCGGGTGGAATTTCGCGAGCCCATCATCGAGATGCAGACGGAACGTCTGGACGAAAACCGCATCAAGGTTTCGATCATGAGTGATGCTATTGCTTATCAGGTGTTTGTGAAGCCAGAGGACGGGCGGGACTTTCGCTCCTCGGACAACGCTTTCGACCTTTATCCCGGAGAGCGCAAAACGTTAATCATCGAAAAGGCTGGCGAAGAAACAGAATCGAGTTTAGGTTTGGAATTCAAATGTTTCTCATATCGAGATACTTATGATGCGTAACTTTTTTGTCCTTAGGTTTGCTTTCTTGCTCAATTTAGTGTATCCATTTTCAACAATTTTATAATATATCCCTGATATTACTAGCTATGAAAAAACTCCTGACTACCCTTCTACTTGCTGCAGCTCCCTTTGCCCACGGCGCCATTTTTATCGATGACTTCGACAACACGGATAGCCTGAATGGCTTTGGCGTGGCCGATTATTCGGTTTCTAACAACATCCTCACCCTTACGGCTACGCAGGGTAGCATGGAGGCAGGAGTGAATTGGTTCGAGGATCAGTTGGTGCGTTTCTCGCTGAACCCTGCTGATTCGCAGAGTATTTTTGAGATTACTCCGGTAAGCGCGATTGGCGACGGTCAGTGGAATGTCTCTGCGGCTTTCTTCGACAGCGAGGGCGCTTATCTTGACCAAGGTCAGCTGATCGGGTTTTCCAACAGCACAAGCATTGCCTCGGTCAATGTGAACGATTTTGCGGTCGAGAACGCAGCGTCCTACGAGATTTTAGTCCGGATACAGGCCAGCCAAGATAGTGGCTTTACTTTTAGCCAGTTTGCTGCCGTGCCGGAGCCGGCCAACATGGCAATGCTTGGCGGCTTGCTGGTCGCAATGGTTGTGCTCTTGCGTCGCCGCATGAGCCGTTCCTAGTCCCGCGCCGGGTTCGTAATTATTTGGCCTGCATTTCGTCGCAGGCATCAGGATATGTTTGACTCGCTGTTAACAGCAGCACGTGGGTTCGCCGTGTGCTCAATAAGTTTATGCCTGGTCGCTTGTGACGAAGCGGGCCAGACCGAGACTTCGCCGGGCACTACCATGGCCGCCCGTGCATCCCACGTCCAGGCTTCCGTCTGGGAGCCTGGACACGAACAGCCGCTCGTGGCCATGCACTATATGCCGTGGTTTAACAACCCCCATACCAGCGTGCGCCAGAGCCCCAAGTGGTCGCACTGGGAGTGGCAGGGCAGCCAGGTGCAGCGCAACCCGGAGCAACGCGACGCAGAGGGCAGGCGAGAGCTTGCCTCTATTCAGTACCCGTTGATTGGTGCCTACAGCTCGGATAATCCGGAGGTGGTGCGCTATCACTTTGAAACAGCCAAGGCGGCGGGCGTGGATGCGGTCTTTATCATCTGGTACGGGCCGGGGAGCGATACCGATGCACTGGTCCCCATGCTGCTCGACGAGGCCGAGGCCGCCGGGCTCAAGCTGGCCATTTGCTATGAGGAAAAGCTGAACTGGCCGCCGTACCGCAGTCCCAAGGACCGCGCGGAAATCGTGCGCACGGCAACAGCGGACCTGCAATATATCCTCGATGAGTACGCCGACCACCCGGCCTACCTCTATCGCGGTGACGAGCCTTTTATTTACCAGTTCAACTTCTGGGGCGAGGGCGAGCTGGGTAAGCAAAACATCCTGCCCGACGAGTGGGCAGACATTTTTAACCAGTTGGACCGCCCGGTGGTCTACGCTCGCCAAAACCTCAACCCGGAGTACCACCCGGAGATCGAAGGGGCCTATGTCTGGTGGACGGCCGATGACTCCTACCTCGAAGATTTTGCCGATTTTTCCAGCGGCATGGTAGAGGGTGGTCAGCTCGACTTTTACATGACCATGGTGGCGCCGGGCTTTGATGACAGCGGCGTCAATGGCTGGGGCCACGGTGCCCGGGTGACGCCCAGAGAGGGCGTTTCGATTCTCAAGCAGACGTTCGACCGCGCCTTTGTGGGCAAGCCGGAGGTCGTGCAACTGGTCACCTGGAATGACTTTAATGAGGGGACCGCGCTCGAACCCTCACTGGACGAGGGCTACCTTTACATCGACTCGCTCGAAACCTGGATTGGCGAAAAGACCGGACGCGAGGTCAACCTCGAGGACAACCGTGCCCCACTGGAGAAGTACCTGCGCACTGCCAACGTCGCTCAGCAGCACGAACTCCCTGCCAGTGCGACCGAGCAGACCGGGCTTAGCCAGTAGCGGTGCTTTTTCAGCCTCGTGCGACAGATTAAATCGAAGATGCTCTAATACCGGAGCGTGCTTACGCCTTGCCCATGAGGCTTTCGTACGCGATCTGGTCTGCGTAGAGCTGGTGAAAGACCGTGTATTTGGCTGTGTGGTACTTGGCTGAGGCCGGGTCAGGGGCCATGACGATGCCGGGCCGGGACATGGCGGCCATAGCAGCCTGCACGCTGTCGTAGGTGCCAGCGGCGACAGCCCCGAGCATGGCTGAGCCGAGGATGACCGCCTCGGGCTCTTCGGGCAGAATCAGTTTGCACTGTGTGATGTCAGCATGCTGTTGGAGAAAGACCGGGTTCTTGGTGCCACCGCCGCAGCAGACCAGTGTGTCGATCTGATAGCCGCTTGCGTTCATGGCGTCGATAATGTGCCGGGTGCCATAGGCGATGGCCTGAATCGTGGCCAGGTAAAGCCGGGCGAGGTCGTCCAGTGTGGCGCTTAGGTGGAGACCGGAAATCATGCCGACGAGGTGCGGGTTCGCGCGGGGCGAGCGGTTGCCGTGGAAGTAGGGGCACACGTGGAGCTCGCGCGTAAGCGTATGCAGTGGCTGGTCTCCCGCCAGTTCGGCCAGCTTTTGGTTTAACACCTCGTAGGGGGTGACGCCGGCTTCCTTGGAGGCCTTCATCATGGCCTCGGTCGCTCCGTGGTTAAAGATGATGTGGTCGACTAAGGCCCCGGTGGCGGACTGGCCGCCTTCGTTGAGCCACAGCCCGGGGATCATGGCCGAGAAGTAGGGGCCCCAGACACCCGGGATGGGGCGCTTGTCCTCGGACACTACCATGTGGCACGATGAGGTGCCGCCGATAAGTGCGAGGCGGTTGTCGAGTGTGTCGGGGGTGGGGCCGTCCTGCGTGTCGGGCATGCCGATCATGCCGATACCTCCGGCGTGGGCGTCGATGATGGAGACACCCACGGCGGTGCCGGGCTCGAGCCCCAGCTCTTGCGCGGCTTCGGGGGTGAGGCCATTGCCGATGGGCGCGCCCATGGGGAGCACTTCTGTGCCGATACGGGCGTAGCCCTCGTCCACGAGGTCACCCAGCTCGATGGCGCGGAAAAAGTCATCCTGCCAGCCGCTGTTGCCCGCTTCGGCCTCATGGGCGAGATAAGTCCATTTGCATGTGGTGGAGCAAAGGGAGCGGCT
This sequence comes from Verrucomicrobiia bacterium, assembly GCA_030425485.1. GTDB lineage: Bacteria > Verrucomicrobiota > Verrucomicrobiia > Opitutales > Cerasicoccaceae > Ruficoccus. Next base: position 267,137 of record JAUIAM010000002.1, on the reverse strand, counting down.
GGTGGCACCCGTGGCCCGGTGGGTCAGGTAATCGGGCAGATCGAAAAAATGGGCTGCGCGCTGCCAGCTTTCGGGCAGGTGCTTCTTTAGCCAAAGCAGTTTCGGGGTCTCCATCTCGGGGGAGATTTTACCGCCAACGAACTCGTAGACCGGGAAGTCGCCCGCCCGGTTGATCTGGTCGGTTTCGGCCAGGGCGCGGTGGTCCATCCAGACGATGATGTTCTGCTGGTCGTCGCCGTCGGGGCTGACGGTGACGGGCTTTCCGGCGGCGTCAACCAGCACGAGCGAGCAGGTGGCATCGAAGCCCAGCCCCTTGATCGAGGCGGCGGGGATGCCGGATTCCTTCAGGACGGCTTGCGTGCACAGGGCAATGGAGGCCCAGATATCCTCGCTGGATTGCTCGACGAAGTTCGGGCGGGGGCGCCAGCTCTGAATGCTGCGGGAGTGGTTGGCCAGCAGCTTGCCGTGCTGGTCGAAGAGTCCGGCGCGGGCACTGCCGGTTCCAACGTCAATTCCGATAAAGTAGTCCATGCTTGCATTTTAGCACGACAGGGCTTGTCTGGATAGGCCAGAATACGACAGACATGAGACAAAAGACGCCAAGGCGGATCGCATTGCTATTGGGGCAGGACCTCGGCTACACCCGCCGCGTGCTTTCCGGAGTGTTGCAGTACGCCGAGTCGCGGCAACTGCATTGGGCCTTTCATAATGCTCCGCCCGATGTGCGTGTGCTCGGGGCGCTGGACCGTTGGCGTCCAGACGGCATCATTGCCCACCTCTCGGACCGTGCGCTGGCCGAGCAATTGTTGGAGTTGTCCATACCGCTCGTCTCGGTCACCGATACGATCCGTGGGCTGCGCGTGCCCTCTGTCGATGTGGACAGCGAGGCGGTTGGCCGGATGGCGGCAGACTATTTTCTCGGGCTGGGCTATGGGGCTTTTGCCTACTATGGGAGCCGCAAGGCGGTTTTTTCCCGCTATCGCGAGCGGGGCTTTCGACAACGGCTTGAGGGCCTGGGCTACGAGGTGGCCAACCTGCACGCGGACTTTCTCCCGCACTCGCCCTTCATGCAGGACTGGAGCCGGGTGGATCGCCAGACAGAAAACTGGCTGCGCCAGCTACCCAAGCCGGTCGGTATCCTGGCCTCTAACGACATCCCCGCGCGCGTCCTGTGCGAAATGTGCCGCAACATGGGGCTTCACGTCCCGGCAGAGGTCGCTGTGCTGGGGGTGGACAACGACACCTCCGAATGTCGCATGAGCATGCCTCCGCTCTCCAGCATCGAGCTGCCGGCGGAGCAGGTGGGACGCGAGGCCACTGCACTGCTGGAGGGGTGGATGGCGGGTGAGGCTCCGTCCGCTGCGCCGCTGCGGCTATTGCCGCTGGGCGTGATACCGCGGAGCTCGACCGATACCCGCGCCACGACGGATCCCCGGCTCAAGCGGGCGATGGATTTTATCGAGGATGAGGCCGTGCGTGGCGTGGATGTGACCGAAGTGGCCCGGCACAGTGGGCTTTCCCGCCGCTCACTGGAGAGGCTCTTCCGCGATACCTTTAAGACTACGGTGTTTGACCACATCCAGAAGGTTCAGGTGGCCCGGGCCAAGCGACTCCTGCTTGAGACCGAGCTGGGTATCTCCGAGGTGGCCGAGCGCACGGGCTTCTCCAGTCAGCGCCAGCTCAACCGTGTCTTTCGCAAGCTTGAAGCCGAGTCGCCCTCGGGTTTTAGACGCAAGCACTGAACGCGCAATTCCGTTGGGCTCCGCTTCAGCCTTCGGTAGAAATGCTGCAATCTCTGTGTATATCGGCCATGGGGCCGAGTTTTATGTATCCATCGATGTGCGCTCTCAGTCAGAAACGCCCTGTGTATGAAGCTTGTTCCGAATCATGACTACAGGATTCTACCGATAACAATACAGTGCGGACTGGATAGCTGATTTTGTGGATTCATGCGATGATATAGTCACCTGCACGATCTATGTTATCAAAACTGACAGAGCCCGAAACAACCGAATTGCCGCCGACTGCCAAGCGCTTGTCCGGTGGCATGGCGGGTTTCAATGGCAAGATGTATGCGACCTTGTCCAGGCTTGCCGATGACATCATTCGTGACGCCATTTCGCTGATTAACATTCCTCACCACAGCGATGCTCAGGTTAAAGAGCACCTTCACCTCCACGTGATCAAGCAGTTGGTGCTGCTCTCCACAGAGGAAGATGAATTTTCGGAAGACTTTAAATCGTATGCAGAAGAGCAACTGAGTATGGCTGTCTTCTCCGGCATACTGGAATTGCAGGAACAGTAGTTCCTTCATTAGGTCAAACAGGTACAATGTTCGCCACCCTTCGTGTTCGGAGGGTGGCGACTATTTTTTAGGGGTTGGCCAGTGGCTACTGGTTGGCTTTGCGGGCATCGTCCCAGCTCATAAAGCTGGCGTAGACGACGCCACGGTAGTTGTCCCGGTGGACGAGTTCATCGTCAGTGGTGGGGTTATTGATCCCTTGGGCGACCCATGCCTGCCCACGCTTTTCCACCAGCATATGGCAAAACAGGCTGCCGTCGCGCCGTTCGTAGACGACAATCACGCCAGGCTCCAAGGTGCTGTAGGCCTGGGGTTCGTAGACGACAACGGCGTTCTCGCTCATGAGTGGGAACATCGAATTGCCGTGGACTTGCGCGGCCTGGCGTCCATTGCCCAGACGCTCGACTTTGTAGGCTGCCTGACGAGCGCGGCTGGGGCTGACGGTTGAGCGCACTGCGCTGTCCTCGGGGATGCTGCTTTGGCATCCGGCAAATCCCGTACAAAGAGCTATCAGGCATAGCACGTGCTTTTGCATCGGGAAATGATGTAGTTTATGGAAGGGGCAAAGGCAAGCGCAGGTGTATCAGGTCTGGACCCGATGGGGACGTGGGTTATAGCTCACGCCGCTTTCAGTTGTGATGCGGTTTAAAATCATGGTTCAGCCCGCACTAAGTTCAGTTCGAGGCCGAATACCCAATATCTTTAAAATATAGGATACTGGGGGCATGAAAGCAATTCTGCACACCCCACGAATCAAGAACACGCTCTGCCTGGTGGTTGCGATTTTGCTAACAGTCGCTGCCCAAGCAGGTATCAAGCCGCAGGCAGACGTCAACCTGAGTGAAGCCTATGCCGAGGCGCAGCAGGTTGCCAAGATGGACCATGACTGGTATGTAACGGCTGCGGATGGGGTTTCCATGGCACCCTTTTATGATGGAGACAGCATCCTGCTGGTTGACCGCGCTCCCTTCCGCGAACTCAAAACCGGAATGATCGTTGTTTACCGTGACCACGAGGGTGATCTGGTTGGGCACCGCCTCGTCGCCAAGCAGGGGAACCAGTGGGTGGCCCGTGGTATCCAGAACGGGAACAATGACCCTCACTTCGTCAGCGCGGATAATTATCAGGGTGTCGTCTTCGGGATTTTCTACTCCAACGGCCAAGGTAAGTCTGCCCTGGCAGGTGTTGACCGTGTCGTGGGTAAAACCTACTGAGGGAGCGTTTTGTTGCGGACTAAGCGCTTGATGGCGTGGGTAAGCTCCGAGAGAGAGTAGGGCTTCATGATGAGCTCAAGGTTGCAAAAGCCATCGATTTTACCCTGATCCACGGACTTGCTAAAGCCGGTCATGAGGACAATGGGCTGGTCAGGAGCACTCTCGCGCACGCTGCGGATGAGCTCCACGCCTGACATCTCCGGCATGACCTGATCGGTCAGGATGATGTCATACTGTGCGGGTGCTTTCTGGAACGCAGCGAGTGCGTCGATGCTGGATGAAAAGACTTCGATGCGATAGCCCAAGCCCTTGAGGTGACGCATCATGACCTCGGTGAGTTCTTTCTCATCATCGACGAGCATAATGCGCTCATCTCCTCGCAGTGGCTCGGTTTCGACATCCTGGTAAGTGTCTTCGTCGCCGGTATGCAGGGGGATGAAGACCTGAAAGGTGGTGCCAACGCCCAACTCGCTCTCCAGTTCAATCATGCCCCCATGGGCTGTCACGATGCCGTGTACCACTGCCAGGCCCAGACCCGTGCCTTCGCCAACGGGTTTCGTGGTAAAGAAGGGCTCGTAGAGGCGGTCGCGATGCTCCGCCGCGATGCCGGGTCCGGTGTCGGTCACGCTAAGACAGATGTATTCACGCTCCTCGGGGGTATTATCGTCAGATTTTCCACTCTTGGGGAACAACCTGGCGCTCATGGTCTGCTTGCTCAGGATAACTTCCAGTGTGCCCGGAGTTTCCCCCATGGCCTGGACAGCATTGAGGCACAGGTTGTAAATGATCTGGTGGAATTGGCCCGGGTCGGCGTAGATGTTGCCCAGATCTGGCTCAATCTTTGAGACGACCTGGATGTACGCGGGTATGGTCGAGTGCATCATCTTGATGGCCTCCTTGATGATGGGGCCAGGATCAAGCGGATGCATTTTGAGCTTGGTTTCGCGAGAGAAGGTCAGGATTTGCTCTACCAGCGCACGCGCTCGCTTAGTCGCGATAAGGACGTGCTTGATGTCTTCGAGTACCTTGTCATTTCCACCGGCATGGTTTCGGGCTAGTTCAGCCCAACCGCGTATGACGGCTAGCAGGTTGTTAAAGTCATGGGCAATGCCGCCAGCGAGTGTGCCGATTGTCTCCATGCGCTGCAATTGCATCACCTGCTGATTGAGCGCTTCGCGTTCCTCCTCGTGCTTCTTGAGCTCCGTGATGTCCTGTTTCTCGGCGGCGTAATGCGTGATTCTACCCTCGGCGTCGCGGATGGGGAAAATGAGTGCATTTTCCCAGTACAGTGTGCCGTCCTTGGCTTTGTTGATGAGCTCGCCGTGCCACTCTTTACCCCGGGTGATCGTCTCCCACATCTCGCGGTAGACCTTTTCATCGACTTCGCCGGATTTAAGGATGCGCGGGTTGGCGCCGATGGCTTCCTCACGGCTGTATCCGGTGCGCTTGGTGAAGGTCGTATTGACGTAGGTAATATTGCCTAGCGTGTCTGTGACGACGACACTGTCCGGGCTCTGGTCGATAAGCCGCTGGTGGATGCGTAGCTGCTCCTGGGAGCGCCAGCGCTCCGTAATATCCCAAGTGATGCCGATGATTTGTGTCGGTACGCCCTCAGCATCCCTGATGAGTTGTCCTTGGCTTAGGACGCGCCTGATGTCCCCTTTTTTGTCGGCAAATCCATACTCGGCGCCACCGGTTTCAATTTCCCCGGCAGAAAGTCGCTTCAGTTCGGCCAGCGATGGCTCTTGATCTTCTTTGCTGACTCGCGCTACGAGTGCCTCGACAGAGCTTATGTTGTCTTCAGAGGTGTATCCAAAAAGTGAATACCAGCTCTTGTCGTAGCGGAAGCGCTGCTTGGCAATGTCGAAGTCCCACACGCCGACGCGTCCGACCTCAACCGCGAGCGCCAGGCGCCTGCGGTTACGCTCGATGGACTCAAGATGCGTGCGTCGTTCGGTGATGTCCTGTATGCAGCCGTGGATGCTGACCGTTTTGCCATCGACCTGCACGGGTTGCCCGATGACGCGCACCCAGATTTGCTTGCCCTTAGCTGTCGTGAACTGGACTTCTACGTCGTAGGGGGCGCCCGTTTCGATGCTGCGATTCAGGGTCTCTACTAGAGTATCACGCGAGGGCTGGGGGTAGAAGAGGACGGCTTTTTCTACGGTGGGAGTGTAGTCTGCCGGGACTTCGTGTAATCGTCGGGTGACGTCGGACCAATAGAGCTCGTTGGTGACGAGGTCGAGGTCCCAGCCGCCAACACGGGCGATGTTACCGGCCTGGCGCAGGAGGCTCTCGTTTCGCTCAGCCGCCTTTTTGTTAGCCACTCGCTCGCTGATATCGCGGATGATGCCGACGTAGTGGGTCAGCTTGCCATTATCGCTAAAGACGGGGTCGATCAGGATTTCTACCCATATCTGTTCTCCATTTTTGCGGTAGTTGCGGACAATCACCGTGGCGCTGCGGCCTTCATTGATCGCGTCCCGGATTTCATCCAACCCTTCCTGGTCGCGGTCTTCTGCATGCATGAAGCGACAATCTTTGCCGAGGACTTCCGCCATGCTGTAGCCGGATATATGCAAAAAGGCAGTGTTGGCCCAGGTGATGGGGTTGTTTTGGCCTTCGTAGCGGCAGATGATGACGCCGTTGTTGGTACACTGGAGGGCGCGGTCCTGCAGGTGCAGCTTTTCTTCGGCCATGACCTGCTCGGTCACGTTGCGCAGGGCGGCGACGATGAGCCACCGCTTGCCCAACTGCATGTGCCGCAGGTTTATGTCGTGGTAGATTATGGAGTCGTCGCTGGCGACATGGGCCCAGCGGAAGTTGACGTCTGCGCCGCCTGCTGCTCGCTCGATATACATCTGAACCAGTTCATCGGACCGCTTGCCGTCCGGCTGAAACTCAGGCGAAAACTCAATGGGGGCTTTGCCAATGATGTGGTTCTTGGGGTATTTAAAATGGTGGCTTACGGTCTGATTGCAGTCGACGATAATGCCATTGTGCAGGAGAAAATAGCCTGTGCTGGAGGTTTCCCACAGCGTGCGGTAGCGGGCTTGTGTTTCCTGCAGGGACTGCTGGGCGGCTTCGACTTCCTGCCGCGTGCCGGCTTCTCGTAAATTGCGGATGATAACGCTGACCAGGCGGGGGAGATTGTCCTTGAGGACGACGTCGTGCACCCCTTTGTGGATGAGGTCGACAGCGGCTTCTTCGCCCATGGCTCCGGTGACGAGGATAAAGGGCACGGTTTGGTCGACTTGCTGCGTCAGTTCCAGCGCGTCTTCCATGGTGACCTCCGGGAGGTTATAGTCACTGAGGACGAGATCCCACTTGCGCTCGTGCAGGGCGCTGTTGATCTCAGGCATGGTGCATACGCGCCTGTGGTACAGCTCGTAGCCCAGTTTTTTCAACGCCAACCCGGTCAGTTGAAAATCATCCTCTGAGTCTTCTATGTGTAGTATGTCGAGCGTGGTACTCACTACATTTCCCGCGGTGAAGATGCTAAAAGTAGGTTCGAGGCCTGGCGGTGAATGCGTGCGAGACTAAGGCGCCCGCGACGGCATTCATCGTGGCAGATGTTAAGTTAGTAGACTGGGTGTGAGTATATATTTCTAGCGATTGACTCTGATGTCAACTTGTCACTGGTAATAGTCTTGATGCCCAGAATATTTTTGCGTGTGTAATAAACTTGTGAATTTTAAGTATCACAAAATTAGCTTAGATTGCGCTTATCTTTTTCAATATTGCTTTCCATGAATAGGATAGGATTTTTTTTACCATTCTTGCAACAGGATAGATGGGGCGTTAGGGTTTGACATTTTTATTACATATGCATGGATGTGAATGATGTTTCCACATTGTATTTTAGCTGTTTATCATTAGGGTGAGTTTATGAAGCGGGTGCTTGTTGTTGAAGATCAACTTCTCTTGCGCGAGTTAATCACGCGTTTATTGGAAGGAATGCCTACGTTTGAGCTGGTGGGGGAGTCGGGAGACGGGCAGGAAGCCTACGAAATGGCACTCAAGTTAAAACCCGACATGCTGATACTCGACGTTTTGCTACCTGGCTTAAATGGCGTTGGTGTGCTTTCGCGTTTGAAGCGGGATTTACCCGAAGTTAAAGTGCTCGCTTTCTCCGCGTTTCCCAATCGCAGGCTCGTGCGGGATATGGTGGAGGCGGGGGCCAATGGCATGGTGCAGAAGTCCGAGAGCCTGACCATTTTGGAGGCTGCGATCGATCAGGTGGCTGCGGGGCAGACGTACTTTAGCCCGCACATATCCAATATGTTGCGTGATATGATGCTCAACCCGGAGCAGGCCAACGCATTGGACGAGCTTTCCCCCCGTGAGCGCGAAATCCTCCAATTGATTGCGGAGAGCTTCAGCAACAAGGAAATCGCCAGTCAACTGGGTGTCAGCGTCAAGACGGTGGAGACCCACCGCAACCATATCATCAGCAAGCTGGACATCCACGATCCCGCGGGGCTGACGCGCTACGCTATCGCCAACGGCCTCATTTCCGCCGAGTAGGCGGGCTCAGCTTCCGTAGGGGCGGAGCCTCAGGATGCCTGCGGGTGCCACCCGCGTTTTTTGCTTTCTTTGCGGGCCGATATCTGCCAATGTCCGAGGTTTTTCCATGCGCCACACAATCTCAGCATTGGTTGAAAACAAGTTCGGAGTTCTTGCCCGCATCGCGGGGATGTTCAGCGGACGAGGGTTCAACATCGACACGCTTAACGTCGGGCCGACACACGACCCGCTCCTTTCGCGTATCACCATCACAGTGATTGCCGAGGCCGAGACGACACTCGATCAGGCTATCAAGCAACTGGACAAGCTGATTAACGTCATCCAGGTGACGCACTTCAGCGAGCGTACGTCCTTTGTGGCCCGCGAGCTGGTCATGCTCAAGCTGGCTGCTTCGCACCAGACGCGCTCGGAGATCATTGAGATTGCCGAGATTTTCCGCGCCAAGATTGTCGACGTGTCGCCGGACTCGATCATCATCGAGTGCACGGGTAACGAGAACAAGATTCGCGCGTTTTTGGAGCTCATTACACCCTTTGGTATTCAGGAGATGGCCCGTACCGGCATGCTTGCCCTGCCGCGCGGCTACAATGCCGAAAGATAACCCACTCACACTTTGAGTGTTGGATGCCAGGCACCCATCGCTCGTCAATAACAACACAACCAGATAACGAACCATGCCCGCTAAAGTCTACACGGACAAGGACGCGGACCTCAAGGTCCTCAAAGGAAAAACGCTGGCCGTCCTCGGATACGGCTCCCAGGGGCACGCCCATGCCCTCAACCTCAAGGATAGTGGCTGCAACGTGATTATCGGCCTCTACCCGAAGAGCAAATCCGTCGCCGTCGCCAAGAAGCAAGGCTTCAAGGTCTACTCGACCGCCGAAGCGGTTAAGAAGGCGGACGTCATCATGGTGGGTATTCCGGACATGGTGCAGCCCAAGGTTTACGAAGAGGACATCCTGCCGAACCTTGAAAAGGGCAAGACCCTGCTTTTCACCCACGGCCTTTGCATCCACTTTGGCCTGATCGAAGCCCCCAAGGGCGTCGACGTCATCATGGTGGCCCCGAAGGGCCCCGGCCACGTCGTCCGTACTCAGTACGTCGAAGGCAAGGGCGTTCCCGCCCTCATCGCTATTCTCAAGGGTTCCTCAAAGGACGCCAAGAAGGTTGCCCTCGCTTGGGCCAAGGGCGTTGGCGGCACGCGTGCAGGCGTTATCCAAACGACCTTCCAGGAAGAAACCGAAACCGACCTCTTCGGTGAGCAGGCCGTCCTCTGTGGTGGTGCCTCTGCTCTGGTGCAGGCTGGTTTTGAGACCCTCGTCGAGGCGGGTTATCAGCCGGAAATGGCTTACTTTGAGTGCTTGCACGAGTTGAAGCTGATCGTTGACCTCATGGTTGAGTCCGGCATCAGCGGCATGCGCTTCTCCATCTCGGAAACAGCCGAGTATGGCGACGTCACCCGCGGCCCGCGCGTCATCAACGCTTCTTCCAAGCGCGCCATGAAGGCTATCCTGAAGGAGATCCAGACGGGCAAGTTCACCAAGCAGTGGGTCAAGGAATACCAGGACGGCTACCCGAACTTTAACCAGCTCCGTAAGGAAGGTGAGAAGCACGGTGTCGAGAAGGTTGGCAAGAAGCTCCGCGCACTCATGCCTTGGGTCCCGAAGAAGGACATCAAGGGCGCTCAGGCTTCCTACACCTCCAAGTAAGGTACACGTTTTCGAAGGCAGAAGGCGACTGGGTTATCCCGCGCCTTCTGCCTTCTTTCTATCTATAGACACCGCATTGGGGCAGTAAACATCATGGCACCCCGTAAGCTTACCATTGCTACCCGTAGCAGTCCGCTGGCTATGCGCCAGACAGAGATGGCCCTGGCCTGGCTCAAAGAACGCCTGCCAGAGACCGAGTTTGTCGTGCGCGAGATGTCGACCACGGGTGACCAGCAGTCGAAGTGGTCGCTGGAGGAGCGCGGCGGAGAGGGGCTCTTTGTCAAGGAACTGGAGGAAGCCCTGCGCAGTGGCCAGGCAGACATCGCCGTCCACAGTGCCAAGGACCTTCCCGCACGTCAGCCCGAGGACTTGGAGTTGCCGGGCTACTTGCCGCGTGGTGATGTCCACGACGTGCTCGTGGTGCGCGAGGATGTGCAGCAACTGCGCTTCATCGCGACGAGCAGCCCGCGCCGCCGGGCGCAGTTGAAGGGGATGTACCCCTGCGCGGTTTGGTCGGAAATCCGGGGCAACGTGCAGACCCGCCTAAAGAAGCTTACCAACGGCAAGGCCGAAGCCACCGTGCTGGCTGCAGCTGGGTTAAACCGCTTGGGCCTGTTCGAGTGGCCGGGGCTGGTGTTCAAGCCGTTCTGCCCCTCGCAGCTGATTCCCGCCGCGGGGCAGGGTGCCATCGCCTTGCAGACGCGGCGCGGGGAAGGGGCTTTTCTGGAGCCCGTGCTCGACGCCGAAACCCGCGAGGCGGTGGAAACTGAGAAGGCGGTTCTGGCCGGATTGGGTGGCGGCTGCCATACTTCGATTGGCGTGTATCGTGCTGGCAAGAACGTCGGTGTCTTTCACGAGGAACTTGGTTTGAAGAATTATACGATTCAGGGAAATGGCGAGGCGCTCAAGCGTCTGGTAGACGAAATCCGCAGCGATCTCGGTATGGAGGCTCTGGACGATGAGTAAGGGCAAGGTCTACCTCGTAGGCGCGGGGCCGGGAAATCTGGGGCTTGTCACGCTGCGGGCCAAGGAGCTGATCGAGAGCTGCGACGTGCTCGTCTACGATTATCTGGCCAACCCGGAACTGAAGCAGTGGACGCGTGCCGACTGCGAGCACCTTTACGTGGGCAAGCGTCCGAACCTGCACGCCATCCCGCAGAGCGAGATCGAGTCGATTCTGGTCGCGCGGGCCTTGGAGGGAAAGCAGGTCGTGCGGCTCAAGGGCGGCGATCCCTTTGTCTTTGGGCGCGGGGGCGAGGAGGCTTGTCGCTTGCAGGAGGACGGGATCGAGTTTGAAATCGTACCCGGCGTCACAGCTGCCTTTGGCTCGGCTGCGTTCACCGGGATACCGCTGACGCACCGCGAGCACAGCTCGTCCATTTGCTTTCTCACCGGGCATGAGGACCCGGACAAGCACACCATGCACGTGGACTTTGAGCAGTTTGCCAAAGTCGGCGGAACGCTCTGCATTTACATGGGCATGGGGCATATTTCTGACATCGCGGACCGCCTTATGGCAGGCGGGAAGTCACCCGATACGCCCGTCGCTGTGATCGAGTGGGCTACGTTGTCACGGCAGCGCAGCCTGCTGGCTACCCTGGGTACGGTGGCCCAGGCCAAGGATGAGGCCGGGCTTAAGCCGCCCGCGGTTGTCATCGTGGGTGACGTAGCCAAGTACTACGCGCAGATCAACTGGTTTGAGTCGCGCCCGCTCTTTGGCAAGCGCGTGGCCGTTACCCGCTCCCGAGAGCAGGCGGGCGAGCTGCGTCATCGTCTCGAAGCACAGGGGGCGGATGTCGTTGAGTTGCCCCTGATCGAGATCGTACCGGAGAAGTCACCCGAGGCGGAGAATGTCTTCGAGGGCATTGCCACCTACGACTGGATTGTCTTCACCAGCCCGAACGGTGCCCGCTATTTCTTTAAGCAATTCCACAAGCGTTTTTCCGACCTGCGCTGCCTCGGCGGGGCGCAAATCGCCTGCATCGGTAAGTCGACTGCACGCGAGGTCCAGCGCCAGCATCTGGCGGTAGATGTGATACCGGAGAAGGCCGTGGCGGAAAACCTGGCCGAGGCCATGTTGGAATCACAGAGTCTCGACAGCCTCAACGTGCTCGTCGTGACGGGTAATCGCAACCGCGACGTGCTCGTGCGCAGGCTGGAGGAGGAGGGGCGCGCCATCGTGGACCTGTTGCCGGTCTATCGCAATGAGCCGACCGACCTCTCGGAAGAGCCCGGAGCGGTGGTCTTCCGAGAGCAGGGCGTGCATGCCATTACCTTTACCAGTGCGAGCACGGTGGATAACTTCGTTGCCCAGAGCGGCCAGCTCAAGCTGACGCCCAATGCGATTCACCCCAAGGCGGTCAGCATCGGCCCCATTACCAGCGAGGCTATGAAGCAGAAGGGGATGCCCATCGACGGCGAGGCCGAGTCTCAGACGCTCGACGCGCTCGTGCAGGCCGTCATCGACGCGCTGGCCGAGTAAATGCTTCGTCTCTAGTAGAAGAGTCGCTTGACCGAGGACTTGCGCAGAACCATCAGGGCCCAGCCACTGACGCCAACGCTGAGGATGGTCACCAGCCAAAAGACGATCTGCTCCCACAGCGGCTTGCCCTGGGCGTAGGGTGCCTGCCAGGTGATGAGAGCGATGATGAGCGGCAGGCCCTTGAAAATCAGAAAAATGGCCGAGATGGTTTGCGTGAATTCGCTCCAGAAGGGTTTTAGGCGGATTAGCCCGAGCCCGGCAAAGAAGAACAGGAGCATGAAGTTGATGTTTTCGCCCGTGAGCATGACTGCGCTGTAAACCGTCAACCCGAGCGCCAGAGCGCCGAGGGTGATGAGTACGCCGGCGAGGATGACGAGTTCGGTAGGAAGCGTTTCGCCTTTGGACTTAAAGTTCATAGCAGGAGCATAAGTCTGCTTAGGCGGGAGGCTCAAGCCCGGAGTCGCACAGCCTAGTCGCTTCCCACGGGCAGGCGGACGGGCAGCCCTGCTGCGTTCAGGTGCTCCTTGGCCTCGCGGATGGAGTAGGTGCCAAAGTGGAAAATAGACGCTGCCAGCACGGCGCTGGCCTTGCCCTCCTTGAGCACGTCAACAAGGTGGTCGAGCGTGCCTGCGCCGCCCGAGGCGATGACCGGGACTTCGACCGCTTCGCTCACGGCGCGGGTCAGTTCGATGTCGTAGCCGACCTTGGTCCCGTCCGCATCCATACTGGTGAGGAGGATTTCGCCCGCGCCCAGGCGCACGACTTCCTTGGCCCACGCGACGGCGTCGAGCCCGGTGGGTGTGCGCCCGCCGTGCGTGTAAACACGAAATCCAGATGCAACTGGTGGCAGGGCAGGGCTATTGCTTCCCGCCGTATTTTCTTGGGGGCAGCGACCATCGGGAGCGATGGGGGCAGCGCCCCCATCATTGCCAGGAGGTGCAACCTCCCGCTTGGCGTCGATGGCGACGACGATGCATTGGTTGCCGAAAATGTCCGCGGCGTCCTTGATGAGTTGCGGGTTCTTGACCGCTGCGGTGTTGAGCGAAACTTTGTCCGCTCCGGCGTTGAGCATGGTGCGGATGTCCTCTACGGTGCGCAGCCCGCCGCCCACGGTGACAGGCATGAAGCACTCCGAGGCGGTGCGCTCGACCACATCGCGCATGATCGCGCGTTCGTCGCTGGAGGCGGTGATGTCGAGAAAGACCAGCTCGTCCGCGCCCTGAGCTTCGTAGGCTTTGGCCTGCTCGACGGGGTCGCCCGCATCGATGAGGTTGACGAAGTTCACGCCCTTGACCACACGTCCGGCGTGGACATCGAGACAGGGGATAATGCGTACGCTGACTTGGCCGGTTGGTGTTGGCTCACTCACAGTCAAAATCTCTTTTATAAGATGTTCCCACGGCAAGCAATAAAGCCTCGCCACCTAAAAATGAGGGATGCGAGAGCATCCCAGGTGCAGGACTGTGTCCTGCCCTAGGCGTCGGCAAAGGCGATATCGGGCTCGTATTCGACCACGAGGCGATACTTGAGGCCCGGGCGCATGATGAGCGGATGGTCGCGCACGAGGTGCTGGAGGTAGTGGATCTTGCCCCAGTAGCTCTTGTACACGGGGTTGTCCGTTACCACCTCGGTGTCGCCCCAGACGGCCTGGAAGTCGTCCTTGACCACGGCGGGGCGGAGACCTTCGGCGCCGATGGTGTAGGTCAGGCCGCTGCGATAGCGGCTGTGCGGTGCACCAATGGCAATGGTGTAGCGCATCTCGTCCATTTGGACCTGATTCTTGACCGAGAAAATGAACTCGCTGGTCATCTTGCCGCCGACAAAGTTCCAGTTGACCTTGCACGAGCCGAGGCCGTTGACGAACTTCTCGTCTACGGTGACGAGTTCCGGCTGGTCGTAGCGGAAGAAGAAAGCGTTGCGCAGACCCAGGCCGGTGGTGCAGTTCTTGCCGTAGTAGGCCGGGATGATGCGGTGCTCGCCAAAGCGGAGTTCAGGCAGGAGTATGGGCAGGTACTTGTTGGCCGGCCAGTCGATGATGCCCGGGCAGTGCGGGAAGGCCAGCGAAGAGCTGCTCTTGCCCGCGTCGATGCCGGAGCTGACCAGCGGGATCTGCACGTGCAGGCTGCTCTCCGGGTCGGAATAGTTGAAAATACCGTGTTCCTTGCGATGGCCTTTTTCGAAAACCACGAAGCGACCGCTGCGCTTGGCCTGTGCGGGCTTGGCGTCGAGCGAACCCCCGATGCTCTGGGCCAGGCGCGCCCACTGGCAGAGGTAGCGGGCGGCGTCAAAGTTGGCCATACGGGTGGTGTGGTTCTGCGCGGTGTCGCGCTCTTCGTCGTGAATGACGAGGAAGCCGGTTTCGTGGTCCAGATAGGTGACAAAGAAATACTGGAACAGGCGGCGCAGGATGTCGAAATACTTGGGCTTTTCAGCTTCGCTGATCCAGCCGTCGCGGACGGCCTGCAGGATGAGGCTGATGCAGTGCATCTGGCCGTAGGCACCGATGCCGCGGCCGTAGGCCCAGCCGAGGCCGTCCTGGCGGACGATGTCGGGCAGCATCTTGATGTACTTACCGGCGTGGGTACGCAGGCTGGGGAGCTTGCGGTCGCGCAGGTGGATGTTGGCGTGCAGCTGAAGCGCCTGACGCATGAAGACGAAGCTCAGGACGCCGTAGAGGTCAAAGCAGCCGCCGAAATTCGTGGGATGGTCATCGCAGTAGCCCGCGGAGCTGTTTTCCTTGATGCGCTCGACGAAGCGGTCGATCAGCTTGCCGGTTTCGTCCTTCTTGGACAGGCCCATGCTGAAGCGCGTAACGGCTTTGGCGATGTTAAAGCACTGGAGGTGGTTGTCGTAGTCGGTGCGCTGGAGCAGGCGGTGGTCGAGGTTCTCGCGGGTCGGCTCAAGCAGGCGCTCCCAGACGGGATTACGCTCCTTGGACGGGCCGAAGGAGAGCAGGCCGAGGGCGGCGTAGGCCAAGCCGTTTTCGGCTTCTTCCTCGATAAAGGCCTGCGCGGTGACGGTGCGCGCCACCAGATCGACGAGGTCGTGGTCACCGAACTTGGTGTCCTGCGTCAGGCGGTAGTACTCGCCAATGGCGAGTGCGGCGTGTCCGGGCTCGTCAAAGCGACCATTTTCACCCTCCACGGGTGTAATAGAGCCATCTGCGTTGATGGCGTCCAAGTTGTGACCCAGGATGGACTGGGCCATATCGAGACATTGGTCTGCAAAATTCTCCATCTATGGTAAGGTTGTGAGCCTGGCTTCTACTGTTCTGAAATCGGCTTTTGTAGCCTTTAGAAACTAGTTCTTGTGAATTTTCCCGCCCCCGCTGTCAACAGGTTATTGGCTCAGTTGGGTGTCTTTATGCTGAAAAAGGCGGATTGTAACAAGAAAGGGGCGGCCTGAACCGCCCCTCACTTACTAGGAGATGACTGATGATTCGCCCATTGGGACTGGCCTGCAGGGCGAATCACCAAGCTTGCTGGCTAATACAGGTACACTTTTTAGTCAGCAATCGTTACTTGAGTGGGGTAGAGCACCTCACCGGTGGAGGGACCACCGCTGGCGGCGTTGAAGCCGAAGCGGATCGCGCCCCCGGCGGGTACCCGGGCGTTATAAGACTTGTTCTTTACCGTGACGCGCGTGCCCTCGACACTGACGACCTCTGCGTCCCAGATCGAGCCGATGCCGTAGGGGAAGTCAAAGCTGACTGTCCAGCCGTCGCGTGCCTCCGTCGTGGTGACCTCTGCGCTGGCCGTAAAGCCGCTGTTCCAGGCGCTGCCGACGGTGACCGCCAGATCGCCGTTCACCGGGTCTGGGTCATTGCCGGAATCGTCGTGGCCGCCGTCATCGTGACCATCATCATTACCGTGGTCGCCGGTGTCCCCGCCGACGCTGTTGCCGTTGATGACGAGGTTCTCGGCGGTGAGGTCCGCACTGCTGGAGGTCTGGAGGCCAAAGCTGACGCTGGCACCGGGGGCGATGCTGCCGTTCCAGCTCGCATTGCTGAAGGTGTAGGTGTTGCCGGACTTGCTGCCGTCCGTGGCGTTCCAGAACCCGGTTACGGGCACGTCGAGGTCAAAGCTGACCGTCCAGCCGTCGATCGCCGTGTCAGAGCCGTTGGTGACGGTGACGTTGGCCACGTAGCCGCTGCCCCAGTTGTCGCCGACGCTGAACTCAACCGCGACGCCTTCGCTGGTGTTGCCGCCGTTGTCATCACCGTGACCGCCATCATGGTTTCCGTCGTCGCTACCGTTGTCACCGGAGTCGTCCTGGCCACCGTCTCCATTATCATGGCCGCCATCGTCGTTACCATTATCATTGTCGTGGTCGCCATGATCGTCCGAGCCATCATCGGAACCGTCATCACCGTGGTTGGCGTGATCGTCTGCGGAAACGCCGTTGAGGACGAAGTTCGACGCGCTGGCTGTGGAGGAGTCTCCCGTGGCGGTGAAGCCAAAGCTCATGGAGGAGTTTGCCGGGATGGCGAGATTCCACGAGTCGTTGGCTACGCTGTAGCTTTGACCGCTGGAGGAGACCAGGACGCCGTTCCAGACCGAACCGATGCTGGCGGTGAGGTCGAAGTCGAGCGTCCAGCCGTTGATCAGGTAGTCGCTGTGGTTGTGGATCGTGATCTGGCCGTTGAAGCCACCCGTCCAGCTATCGGTTACTTCGAAGCTAACCATCGAGTCGGCCTCGGCTTCGCCGTCGCCGCCGGTATCGCCGCCGTCGTTTCCACCGTGGTCGCCATGGTCGCCGTGGTCTGACCCACCATCTGCGTAACGACCGTAGCCGACGCCCGACTCGGGGTTGCCGTAGCCGCTGCCGTCGCCAAAGTCGATGTCGCTGGCGGAGAAGAAGACCTCACCCGCCGGGTCGATGCGCTGCCAGATCACGTAAAGGACGTGGTGTCCGGTGCGCTCAGGCAGATCGACCGTGAACAGGTAGAGGTTTCCCTCGCGGGTGTAGTTGCCGGGGCCATCAAGCTCTTCGAGGTCGGACCAGCGGAGGGGTTGAGTCGGGTCCCAGCCCTCGCGGGTGATGTAGGCCAGGAAGTAGCTCGGGTCGTGGGGCACGTGGGCGTCGTAGACCACGTTGTAAGGGCCGGCGTTGACGGATGTCGCGGGCCAGTCCGCACGCAGGAGGTCGAGACCGTAGTATTTTTCGCGGCCCGCGCTGGCAAGCTGCCCGTCCGGGATGGCTTGATCGTAGAAAAAGTTCGGGTCGTCGTACTGGGAAAAGGTCCGGCTGATCTCGTGCCAGTCGTAAAAGGCCTGGGTGCCCGCGACAGCGATCGCGTCTGCGGAGACCTGACGGTCCGGTGTTTCCGGGTTTTCCAGGAAGATACGGTATGCGCGGCTGATCGGGTCGCCGACGGAGCCGTGGCCAAAGAGCAGGCCCGGCGCGGTGAGGAGCGTTAGCCCCGCTGTGAGTCGTGCAGCGGATGCCTTGAGCATATTATTCATGTGTTTTTAATAGGGGTGTGATGCCCGCCTGGGGAGCGAGCGTTTGCGGTTAGGTTACATGTAGTACGCGCGTGTGGAGGTATGAGTGCTCTGCATGGGGCTTATTCCCGCGGCTTATGGATAAACCCTGCCCGGCAAATGATGTGCAGCTCTGGCCGCGATTGGGAGTTGCAGGCAGCTCACGGGCCGTTGAAGCTCGTGGCGGTGGTACTGTTTTTTAAAGGCTTCGTCATGGGCTTGATTTTCTCCGTCATCATGGTGGCGGGAACGGTCTGGTGCGTGCAGGTGACACGTCGACACGGCGCACGCTGTGGCTACGGGGCGGCTTTGGGTATCTCTGCCGGCCTCGGTGTGTGGATTCTTTTAGCGGTGGCCTTTGTCGCGGCTACGTCATGGTTTCTCAGTGACCCGCTGGTCATCCCGGCCACGCGGGGAGTCGCCGCCATTACGCTGCTGTACCTGAGCTTTAAACTCTTCCGTGCGCGTCCAGCCCGCACCCTCGAGTGCTCATTGGAGGAAGCCTCTTCCAAGCGTATTTTGCTAAACACCTTTGCCGTGGCCCTGGCCTTGCCAATGAGTTTTCTCGGCTACGTGGCGCTCTGCGTCGCAGCCGGGCTGAGCTACCACCGCTTGTCGTTTTTCACCGCACCGTATGTGGTCGCAGGTGCGCTGGTTGGCACGTTGTCGTGGTGGTGCTATATCGTAGGACTGGCCACGATCTACGGCGAACGCGTTCCCGAGCCCATTGCCCTGAAGTCCATTAACAAACTCAACCGCCTTGGCGGCATGCTCTGCCTCTTTATCGCCGCCATGACCCTGGCCCCGCTCCTTGTGAGGGGGTGAGAATCGTGGAGCTGCGCACCCCGAAAAAATCAAACCGCGCCTCGCGCTGAGACGCGGTTTGAGAAGTCCTTGGTTGCTCGCCTTACACTCGGGGTAGCGACCATCGGGAGCGGCAGGGCACGCTCTGCACCTGCGATCCTGCGGATCACTCTTTTGAGCGGTTAAGTGCTAATTCTCCCCGGGGTAGCGACCATCGGGAGCGTAGGGGCGGAGCCCCTCAAAGCGGTGAAGCTGGCTCAGCTTCCGTAGGGGCGAGGCCCTCAATCAGATCAAACGTTGCGCGTTTGCTAGAAGGAGAACTGGTACTGGCTGAGGCGGGACTGGATTTCTCCGATCACGCGGGCCTCGTCCGATTCGCCCTTCGACTCGAAGGTGACGGAGAAACGCACGAAGTTGCCGGCGTCGTCCCACGGCACAGTGCTGATGAGCAGTTCCTTGATGAGGAACTGCGAGAAGTCCTCACCGCTCTCAAAGGAAACCGTCTGGCCGTCCTTGGTGGCGGACTTCGGCGCTGCCGTGTAGAGGAAGAACGAGCCCTTGGGCTTGGCTGCGTCAAAGCCGGCCTCCTGCAAGACCTTGACCAGCAAGTCCATGCGGCGGGAGTACTTGGCGGAGATTTCCTCTGTGATCTGCGGGTTGTTCAGAGCCACGGCGGCAGCCTTCTGGATGGCCAGGAACTGGCCCGAGTCGCAGTTGTCCTTCACGTCGGAGAAAGCCTTGACGATGAGTGGGTTGCCACAGACCCAGCTGATGCGCCAGCCGGTCATGTTGTAGCTCTTGGAAAGGGAGTGCAGCTCGACCGCTACGTCCTTGCCGCCCGGGAGCTGGAGGAGGGAGACGGGCTTGCCTTCGAAAATGAGGGAGGCGTAGGCGGCGTCCTGCACGAGCACGATGTCGTTGGCCTTGGCCCAGGCGATGGCCTTTTCGAAGAACGCGACCGTGGCACTGGCGCCGGTCGGGTTGTTCGGGTAGTTGAGCACCATGACCTTGGCCCGCTTGACGATGTCCGCCGGGATGGCGTCCAGGTCGGGCAGAAAGTCGTTCTCCTTGGTCAACTGAATGTTGTGAACTTCGCCACCGAGGTACTTGGTGTGGGTGCCAAAAATCGGGTAGCCGGGCACGGTCATGATGGCCACGTCGCCGGGGTTGATGAAGCACAGCGGGAGGATGCGCAGGGAGGCCTTGGAACCGATGGCGTGGATGACCTCCGTGTCGGCGTCGACATCCACGTCGAGCACGCGCTTCATGTAGCGGGAAACCGCCTGACGGAACTCGGGGCCGCCGTTGTCGGCATAGCCGCGGTTCTCGGGCTTGGCCGCCTCGGTGCAGAGGGCTTCGATGACCTGCGGGTAGGCCATTTCGTCTGGCTCGCCCACGCCCATGTCGATCAGCTCGACGCCCGGCTGGGCCTTGCGGGCAGCGGTCTTGGCGCGCTTGATTTTCTCAAACTTGTAAATGGCGGTGGACTTGCCGTAGTCGGCTCCACCGATGCGTTCGGCGAACAGTTGCTGGATATAAGGGTCACTCATGGGAAAAGGCAGATATGAAAGCCAAGTCGGCGGGCGGGTCAATGATGGAGTGGGGGTGAAGTTAGGGCTCGTCCACCTCATGCCCGTTTTGTTTAGCTTTATTCCCGTTGTCATCCTGAGCAAGTCCGTCTTGCGGACGCGTCGAAGGATCTCCGCGCTGGATTGTTGCAATGCTGCTGAAAGTGGCTTCGGCGTTCGTGTGAGGAGATCCTTCGACGCGCTGCGCTTACTCAGGATGACAACCGTATGTACAATGAACCGTGGTGCACGCTCACTTCGGCATTCATGTTCCCATTTTCATCTTCCAACTCTACACCACTTTTCTCTGTTCTCTGCGCCTTCACCTGTTTAAACCATTCCCATGCAGGTCATTGAGTCTCCGGAGGAAATGCAGTCGTGGGCCATCCGCATGCGCGGCAAGGGTAAGCTCCTCGCGCTGGTGCCGACCATGGGCGCGCTCCACGAGGGGCACCTCTCGCTGATCGACATCGCGCGGCAGCGGGCCGACCTCACCGTGGTCTCGCTTTTCGTCAATCCCACGCAGTTCGGGCCCAGCGAGGATTTTTCTAAATACCCGCGCACCTTTGAGGACGACCTCAAGGCTTGCGAAGCCCGCGGCGCGGACGTGGTCTTTGCTCCGACCAAGGACGTCATTTACCCGCCGGACTACTCGACCTACGTCAACGAGGAACACGTCAGCAAGCACCTCTGCGGGCATACCCGCCCGGGGCACTTTCGCGGGGTCACCACCGTAGTGACGATCCTCTTCAACGTCTGTCGCCCTGACGTGGCCGTCTTTGGCGGAAAGGACGCCCAGCAGACCGCCATCATCAAAAAAATGGTCAAAGACCTGCACATGCCGATCGAGATCATCACCGGGCCGACCGTGCGCGAGGAAAGCGGCCTGGCCATGAGCTCGCGCAACCGCTACCTGGAGCCCTCCCGTTTGGCCGAGGCAGCCAAGCTCCAGCAGGCCCTGCGCAAGGGCAAGGAACTGGTCGAGCGCGGCACGACCAGCGTGGACCGCATCAAGGCCGAGGTCTCACACATGCTGACCGGCAGCCGCATGATCCGCCTCATCTACATCGAGATCGTGAACAGCGAAACCATGCAGCCCGAGCGCGAAGTCCGCCCCGGCAAATCCACCCTCGCCGCCGCCATCTGGATGGAAGAAACCCGCCTCATTGACAATGTACAGCTGTAGGGAATTTAGATTTTGATTTTAACCACAGAGGACACAGAGAGCACAGAGTTTTAATAGATAGGATTTACTATGAAGAAGCCACCTATGGATTTAGAAACACACTTAGCTGTTGCTAATGATATCGCTATTGCGGCATATCATATTGATAAAGCTTTTGAAGTATGCCAAAAGCATTTTGGTAAGTCGAGCAGGGTAATCCAAGCGCTATGGGCAATAAAACCCGGCAATGTAAACGGAAAGTTTACGCAAGTAAAAGGTGAGTTGGATGCCGAGTACCATAAAATTGCAACAGATGCAGACTTTGATGCGCATGGTCATATTTACTACAATCTACAAGAGCGGTACGAAAAGCTGAAGAAGGTAGAGGAAGCTTAGCTCTGTTCTCTCTGTGTACTCTGTGGTTAAATAATTATCCAACTCCTTGAAAACCTACGACGTCATAGTGGTCGGCAGCGGGATTGCCGGTTTGAGTTTCGCCCTGAAAGTGGCGGCGCGCGGCAAGCGTGTGGCCATCATCACCAAGAAGGACCGGGCCGAGAGTAACACCAATTACGCTCAGGGCGGGATCGCGGCGGTCACCTCGCAGACGGACGACTTCGAACTGCACGTGGCCGACACCTTGACTGCGGGCGACGGGCTCTGCCGGGAGGACGTGGTGCGCGAGATCGTCAGCACAGCTCCGGAGCGCATCGCCGAGCTTAAGCAGATGGGGGTGGACTTTACCCAGCTTGAGGACGGGCGCATCTCCCTGCACCGCGAGGGCGGCCACTCCAAGCGGCGCATTCTCCACGTCAAGGATCTGACCGGGGCGGCCATCGAGGCGGCCTTGCTCCACGCGGTGGCCGAGAGCAAGTTGATCGATGTTTTCGAGCACCACTTTGCCATCGACCTCATCACCCGGCGCAAGCTCCGCCTGAGCGGGCGCAATGCCGTGCTCGGGCTCTACGTGCTCGACGTCCACTCCGGCGAGGTGAAGACCTTTCGCGCGCCGGTCATCCTGCTCGGCACGGGTGGGGCAGGGCAGATTTATCAGTTTTCGACCAACCCGGACATCGCCACCGGCGATGGTATTGCCATCGCCTACCGAGCAGGCGTTGAGGTGCGCAACATGGAGTTCATCCAGTTTCACCCGACCGCGCTCTACACGAAGTCCAAGGAGCGATTCCTCATTTCCGAGGCCGTGCGGGGCGAGGGGGCCATTCTCCGCAACACCGCAGGCGAGGCTTTTATGCCGCGTTACGACGAGCGGGCCGATCTGGCCCCGCGCGATGTCGTCGCCCGCGCGATTGACTCGGAGATGAAGGCTTCCGGCGCGGAACACCTCTGGCTCGACATCACCCACCAGGACGCCGACCACATCCGCGCGCGTTTTCCACACATCTATGAGGGGTGCAAGAAGCAGGGCATCGACATGGCTACGGAGTGGATTCCGGTCGTGCCCGCTTGTCATTACCTTTGCGGTGGGGTGACGACTTCCCTCTCGGCCAAGACCAGCCTCGACGGTCTGCTGGCCTGCGGTGAAGTAGCCTGCACGGGCCTGCACGGAGCCAACCGTCTGGCCAGCAACTCCCTCCTCGAAGCCTGCGTGCTGGCCCACAACGGGGCCGACTCTGCCGTGACTTATCTGGATAATACCGTGCCCGACAGCACGACGCTGCCGCCCTGGCGCGACGGCGATGTGCGCGACCCGGACGAGCGCGTGGTGCTCTACCACAACTGGGACGAGCTCAAGCGCACCATGTGGGACTACGTGGCCATCGTGCGCACGAGCAAACGCCTGCAGCGCGCCCGCACCCGCATCCAGAATCTCCAGCGCGAGATTGACGAGTACTACTGGAACTTTAAGGTCGAGCCTCACTTGCTCGAACTGCGTAACTTGATACAGGTCTCCGAGTTGGTGATCGAGTGCGCGCTCCAGCGCAAAGAGAGCCGCGGCCTGCACACGACGCTCGACTTTCCGGACAAGCTCTCCGAGGCCCGCGACTCGATCATGAAGCGCCCTCGCGGGTCTTAGGCTAGCTCGTTCCGTTTTTTTCAAGCACAGCCTTAGGGGTTGTCACGGTAGTTGTGATTCGCTATGCATTCGGCATCGCATTCAATTCGAACTCTCACAAAGAACCGCCATATGAAAAGCATTACCTCACTCCTGCTCGCCTTCTTGCTATGCGCTACGGCCCGCGCCGAGTACACCAGCCCGGACGGCTTGCTTGTCCTGAAAAATACCAGTGGCTGGACGGAGTTGGATGATATCGTAAATCCCGGCGAGTATGGTTTTATCAATGAGGACAAGAGCGTGGTTTTCCGCCTGAGCTTGGCCGGAACGGGGCAGCCGGAGGAAGCCCTTCAGCAGTTTATCGAGGGTGAGCAGTTTCAGCAGTCGATGAAGAGCGGCTTCGCGGGTGACGATGGTGTGGCTGACCTGAAGACCGAGTACGTAACCATGTTCAAGCGAAAGGCCTTTGCCATATTCGCGAATCTGGATGAGGGCGATGAGCCCATGTTGGAATCTACAGGCGGAAAGGAGTACGGTGTGGCCTACGTGCTGGCAGTGGGGGATACCCTAACCCTGCTCGGTCTTGTCTCCACCAAGCCTGACCCACAGCAATTACCTGAGGTCAAGGCGCTGCTCGACGGACTCGTCATCGATGGCGTGTCCTACGAGTAGGAGATAGGCTTACCGGGATAATCCCGGCCCGGTGCTTGCAAGCAAGCTGGCATTGTATTAGCTCGTAGCCAGCTATGGAAATACTCGATACCACCTTTCTCGGCAACGAAATCTGGCTCTACCTGATGGTCCTGGGGGTGGTCGCCGTGGCGGTCATCATTGGCTGCTTCCTCAAGTACCTTTTCCGTAAAGCCTCCGAGCGCCAGCGCAAACGGGAGAACGCCGTGGCGGCAGAGGCACTCCTGGCCGTGGCCAAGGGGGTCATCTTCGTCACCTTCGCCTTGGGACAAAACCTGGCCTTTGACCTGACACCCTTTCCCGATGGCATTGAGAAAATTCAGGAGGTGGCCAGTGACCTGATTCTCGTGTTGGCCATTTGCCGCATGGCGTGGTTCTTCATCGCGGTGCCCGAGGCCTGGCTTATGCGCCTTTCGGCTAAGGACGACGTCTCGCTCAACGGCATGGTGGGCGTCATGGTGCGCAATAGCCTGCGCACAGTTGTCCTGCTGCTCGGGCTTTTGCAGTGCATTCAGATCATCAGCAACCAGGACTTTACGACCATTCTGGCCGGGTTGGGCGTGGGGGCGGCGGCACTGGCGCTGGCTTCGCAGCAGAGCATTGCAAATTTCTTCGGCTCCATCGTGCTGTTTATCAACCGCCCCTTCGACCTCGGCGACCGCATCGTTTACTCCGGTAACGACGGTCCGGTGGAGGAGGTCGGCATCATGTGTACCAAGCAGCGCACGCTGGAGGGGCACCTGGTTACGATCCCCAATGGCAAGCTTTCGGGGGACGTGATCCGCAACATCAGCAAGCGGCCCAACATCCGCCAGATTCACGACATCACCATCACCTACGACACGCCGCCGGATAAAATCAAACGCGCGGTGCAGATCATCGAGGAGTTGCTGGATAACCACGAGGGCATGCATGAGGACTTCCCGCCGCGGGCTTACTTTAACAGCCTCAATGCGGACAGCCTGAATATCCTCGTCATCTACTGGTACCACCCGGCGGAGTACTGGGACTTTCTCGCCTTCAACCAAAAGTTCCTCCAGCAACTTTTTGAGCGCTATGCCGAAGAGGGCATCGACTTCGCCTTCCCGACCCAGACGGTCTATTTGGCCGGTGACGAAAAACGCCCGCTCGACTTCGGTTTTCGCGAAGGGCACAACCCGTTTGCCCCGAAAGAGGAGCAGTCAGGGGAGTAGGGAGACGGCAGTTAGGGCAGTTTAAATAAAAATGTAGCCGGAGATGTCTCTATATTTTAACCACGGATCACACAGATGTTCACGGATAACCCCGGAATCATCTGTGTGAATCTGCGAAATCTGCGGACACAATATTTCTTAAAATGCTCTAGGTTATTACTCCTCGGATTAGGCTGGTGCGGGCAGATCGGCTTGGAGTAATCTGTGAAATCTGCGGAAATGCCGCACAAAAAAGCCCGTCGCATGATGCGACGGGCTTTGGGCTAAAAGGGGAAGCGCGCGGGCTTACTTGAAGTCTACCACGAGGTTCGGCGCGCTCTCAATGATGAGGCCGTCGACACCGTTGAGGGCCTTGAGCATGGCCTGCGGGTCTTCGGATTCAGCCGAGGATTGCAGCTTCTGGAATCCAGCCGGGTTCGAGAGCACCGTGCCCATGTCGATCTGGAAGAGCGTGATGGTGTTGCCGTCAACCGTGGAGGCGTTGGTCTCGGTGATGCTGCCGTCGACCGTGAGCTTCATGGAGAGCTGCATGCCCTGGAGCATCATGGCCATCATCTGCATTTGCTGCATTTCCTCAGGGGTCAGCTCGGGAGCGGCCGGGGTTTCTTCGGTGCTCGGGGCCACGTCTGGCATGGTCAGGCTGAGCTTGGCGGTGTCACCGGGAGTAAAAGCGATCTTGATCGGTGCCTTCGGCTCAGAGGTGGTGTCTGCCGGGTCGTCCATCGCGCTGGTCAGGTCGAGCGTGAGCTTGGTCACGTCGTCAAAGGTGTAAGTGGCGACAGCGCCCTTCCAGTCGCCCTTGTCCGTGGCTTCGAGGGAGACAAACTTGACGTTGGGGCCGAACTTGGTGGCCATGGCTTCGGCGTTAGCCTTGGACTCGTCGTTGATGAGGGGGTCACCTTCAACGGGTTGTCCGTCTTCGCCAACAGCGATTTGCTGGTACATCTGCGGGCTCATGTACATCGTGTTTTTGATCGTGCCTGAGCCGTCTTTTTTGACGTCCACAAGCACGGTGTTTTCAAAGCAACCCGACAGCAGGGTGGCGGCGATCGCAATGACAAGGCAGAGAACTGTGTTTTTAGTCATACAAGAGGCATGACGGAGCATTTCGGATATGACAAAGCTATTTTCGAGTGATTACGTAAAGGGGTCGTAAAGCTCCTTGAGGTGAATTTACCGTTGCCCCGGAGGGAACTGCGGCGGAAAAAGATGTCTTAATCATGATGGATAAGCCCAGAGTTGCCATAGTTGGCTCCGGCGCGCTCGGTGGATACTACGGTTGCCACCTCGCCCGGAGCGGACACGATGTGCACTTCCTCCTGCGCAGTGACTTCGAGGCGGTGCGGGAGGCGGGCTTCACGATCAAGAAGCGCGACGAGACCTTTCAAATCCACCCCGTTCAGGCCTACCGTAAGAGCGAGGACATCGGGCCCTGCGATCTGGTCATTATTGCGTTGAAAAGCACAGCCAATGCCGACCTCGAAAAGCTGGTCGCGCCGCTGGTGGGTCCGGGTACACTGGTGCTGACCCTCCAGAACGGCATGGGTAACGTCGAGCGTTTGTCGGAGTTCCTTCCGGCCCCACAAGTTCTTGGCGGGCTGTGCTTTGTCTGCCTGAACCGCACGGCTCCCGGCGTGATCGAAAACACCCTGCCCGGACGGATTTTTATCGGGGAATTCTTCGGCAGCTACCGTGAGCGCACGATGGACATCGTGGAGCTCTTTGAGAACGCCGGCCTGGAGTGTTATTTCTCCCGCTCGCTCGACGAGTCGCTCTGGCGCAAGCTGGTTTGGAACATCCCCTTTAACGGACTGGCTATCGCCGCCGGGGGGATCGACACGCAGCAGCTCCTGCAAAGCCCGCACCTCACGCTCCTCGTGCGGCAGCTCATGGAGGAGGTGCAGGAGGCCGCCCGCGCTCACGGGCACGACATCCCGCCCAGTTTTCTCCAGTCGCAGATTGACGAGACCCGCACCATGGGCCCCTATAAGCCCTCCAGCCTGCTGGACTTCCTGGCCGAGCGCCCCGTTGAGGTGGAGGCGATCTTTGGCGAGCCCCTGCGCCGCGGTCAGGCAAAGGGGATTGCCATGCCCCACCTGGAGACATTGACTCTACTTTTAAAGGGCCTGTGCAAAGGCCCCCACCAGCAACCGACCCAACACAAAACCCGCAAGCATAAATGACCGATCGCATCGCAGACGCTTTTGCCCGTGCCAAGTCCGAGGAGCGCACGCTCTTCGTCGCCTACCTCTGTGCGGGCGACCCGGACGCCGAGACCTCCTTTGCCGCCTGCCGCACGCTGATTGACAACGGTATCGGCCTGCTTGAGCTCGGCGTGCCTTTTTCCGATCCGCTGGCTGACGGCAAGACCAACCAGCACGCAGCCGAGCGTGCCCTGGCCTCCGGCATGAACCAGCAGAAGGTCTTCGAGCTGGTGCGCCGTGTGCGCGAAATCAGTGAGCTACCCATCGTCTTTTACACCTACTATAACCTCGTCTACGCCTACGGCGAAAAGGAGTACCTCAAGCTGGCCAAGGAAGCCGGGGTGGATGGCATGCTCGTGCTCGATCTGCCGCCGGAGGAGGCTCAGACATGGCTAGCCGCCTGTGCCGAGGCCGAGATGAAGACCGTCTTTATCGCTGCCCCGACCACGCCCCCGGAGCGGCTCGCGATCATTTCCGCGGCCACCACGGGTTTTATTTACTACGTCTCCCAGCTTGGCGTTACCGGGGTAAGGGATTCGCTGGCGGGCGACATGGCGGACAAAGTGAGCGAGATTCGCCAGCACACGGACTTACCTGTGGTCGTGGGTTTTGGTATCTCCAGGCCCGAGCATGTGGCCGAGGTGGGCAAGGTAGCCGACGGTGCCGTCGTGGGCAGCGCCCTGGTCAACTGCCTGGCGGAAAATGCCGACAACCCCGAAGCTGCGATTAAGGCTCTCGATGCCACTTCCCGCGAACTCGTCGCCGGCTGCTAGGAAGGGCACAGCCCTTCACCCGTGATGCTCACGCATCACTCGTTTTTTGTTTTTTTGGAGAATCCGTAAGCTCGGGGCCCGCGAACTCGTGTAGCTGGCTCAAATACCGAGCGTTTGGTTTACCGCCTCGACGATGCGCTGGGTCGCGCCCTGATTGTTAGCGTGCCAGGATTGCCCGGCGGCGGACATCTTTTCGCGGCGGATTGGGTCGCGCAACAGGGAGAGGAGGGCGGCTTTGACTTCGTCGTTGCTCTTGCCCCGATGGGCGGCACCACACTCCTGGAGTTGGCGGCAGATGTGGCGGAAATTGGTCATGTTTGGTCCGTAGACGACGGGCAGGCCGAGCGCGGCGGCCTCGACGGGGGTCTGTCCGCCCTCGTGCCGGGGCAGGCTCTTGCCGATAAAGGCGAGGTCGGCGGCCTGGGACAGGCGGACCATCTCGCCCGTGGTGTCGGCCACGTAGATTTTAACGGACTCCGGGGCTTGCTCGGCGCGAGTGCGCAAGTGCCAGGGCAGGGGTTGTTTATCTAAAAGCTCGATGATCTCGCCCCGGCGCTCGGCGTGGCGGGGGATGATGAGTAGCCGGGCGTCGATGTCTGCGTCGAGCGCTTCGTTGAGTACTTCGACGAGGAGGGCTTCTTCGCCCGGCCAGGTACTGGAGCCAAGCAGGATAAGGGGTGCAGGCTTGCCCGGCTCGGTAAAGCCCATCTCGGCCTGGAGGGCGCTGCGCTCGTCCGGGGACAGGCGGGGGCCGACTTCGGCGTCGAGCTTCATGCTGCCCGTCACGGTGGTGGTGGCGGGGTCTGCCCCGAGGGCGATAAAGCGCTCGTAGTCGTTGGGGGTGGCGGCGAGCAGGCGGCTGAGCTGGCCCATGAGATGACGGCTGGCTCCCGGGAATTTCCGGTAGCGGCGGAATGAGCGGTCCGACATGCGGGCGTTGATGAGCATCACGGGGACGCCGCGCTGCCTGGCTTGGTGCAGGTGTTCGGGCCACAGTTCGCTCTCCATGAGGATGGCCAGATCGGGCTCCAGGCGGCGCCATGCGCTGCGGCTAAAGGGCAGGAAATCCAGCGGAAAAATGCCGACTTTGAGGACTTTTGCGCTAAACTCATCCCGGAGGATTTTGTAGCCTGTACTGGTGGTCGTGGTGATGATGAGCTCGATGCCCGGGGTGGCGTGCAGGGCTTCTACCAGTGGGCTCAGGGCGCGTATCTCCCCCACGCTGACGGCCTGTATCCAGATGCGTTGGGCCTTCTTTGGTTTGGTGGGCGGGCGGTCGATCAGCCCAAAGCGGTGGTGGAAATCGTGCCGATAGCCGCCGCGCTTGTACATGCGCCACCAGTAGTAGGGCAGCGCGATCAGCAGTGCGGGAACGAACAATAGCCGGTAAAACCAAATCATGGAAAAGGAACTTTCTACACGCTGGGAGGACGAAGGGAACAATAAACTGGCGTGACTCGCGCTTGCCGTCGGCAGGTCGAGCCCTTAAGTTGTGCCTTCAAATTATCTCACGTCGTCTTTTCCTACTCGTCCCGTAATTTAAAGACACAACCTAGCCTGACCCTTTTTATGACAAGTATCGTCTCTTTTACCTGCCTGATGTGGCTTCCCGTGCTGGCTGCAGATCAACCCGCCCCTGCCACGGACTTGACCGCTGATGAGACGGTGGTCTTTGGTCAACTGGCCAACGGCCTTGAATACGCCGTCATGCCCAACGCCGAGCCTCCGGGCAAGGCCAGCGTGCGCCTGCTGGTCAAGGCGGGCTCCCTGCAGGAAAGCGATGAGCAGCAGGGCGTGGCCCATTTTCTGGAGCACATGGCCTTTAACGGCAGCGAGCACTATCCGCCCGGGGAGCTCATCGAGTATCTCCAGCGCATCGGCATGAGTTTTGGGGCAGACACCAATGCCCACACCAGCTTTGACGAGACCGTTTACAAGCTCGAGCTCCCGGCCACAGATGAGGCCATGCTGCGCGAGGGCATGCAGGTCATGGCGGACTACGCGGGCGGCCTGCTCCTGCGAGAGGAGGAGATCGAGAGTGAGCGCGGCGTCATCTTGAGCGAGTTGCGTGACCGCGACACGGTGGACTACCGTACCTTTGTCGCCTATTGGGAGTTTCTCTTTCCGGATTCGCTCATCCCGCAGCGTCTTCCCATCGGCAAGACCGAGGTCATCAAGTTCGCCGACCGCGATGTCTTCGTGAACTTTTACGGCACCTGGTATCGTCCGGATAACATGGCCCTCGTCATCGTGGGTGACCTCGACCCCGCCGCGGTCGTACCCTTGGTTGAGGAGTACTTTGGCCAGCTCAAAGCTCCCTCTGGCGCGATCACTGAGCCCGACCTGGGCGTCGTGACAAGCGCTCCGCTGCGGACCCACCTGCACAGCGAGCCGGAGGCCACGGCGACAGAGATTGGCATCCTTTCGGTCACCGCGTTTGATAACCTGCCCGATAGCCGCGAGGTCCGCATCGAGGCCATCCGCATGGCCACCGCGAACCGCATCCTCTCCCGTCGCTTGGAAAAACTGGCCAAGCTGCCCGATGCGCCCTTCTCCGAAGGCTCGGCCTACAACTTTGACTACCTCGACTTTTTCGAGCTCAGCGGCATCGAAATCACCTGCCGCCCTGAGCAGTGGGTGCAGGCGCTTGCCGTGGGTGAGCAGGAACTGCGTCGCGCACTGGAGTTTGGCTTTAGCGAAGCCGAAGTCGAGGAGGCCAAGGCAAATCTCATCGCGGGCTACGAGCTCGCGCTTGAGCAGGCCCCGACGCGCAAGCACCGCGCGCTTTCCGGTGCCCTGTCTGATGCCTTTGCCGGTGACGATGTCTTTACCTCACCCGAGCTCGATCTTAAGCTGGCCCGTGAAGCCATGGAAGACTTCGATGCTGAACTGGCCCATTCGACCCTGCAACAGATGTGGAGCGATGAAGGGCGGGCCGTCTTTGTCACGGGTAACCTGACCCTCGGCCAAGACG
Source organism: Verrucomicrobiia bacterium (assembly GCA_030425485.1). Lineage (GTDB taxonomy): Bacteria > Verrucomicrobiota > Verrucomicrobiia > Opitutales > Cerasicoccaceae > Ruficoccus. The sequence continues at coordinate 236,035 of JAUIAM010000002.1, read as the reverse complement.
ATCCGAGTATCGAGCAGGCCTATGCTGACAGTGCGGCGGTAGAGGTCTTTGCCCCGGAGGCTGCAGACGCTATCGAGTGGCCCTACGCAGACTGGGGGATGCCGGGCAAGCTCGCCACCGAGCAACACGTCGAGGACCTGGATGTCTGGCAGGCGCGTTTTGAAAACAATGTCCGCTTCAACTTTAAGCAAACCGACTTCGAGGCCGGTAGCGTGCAGGTGCTCATCAGCTTCGGTGGCGGCCAGCTCAGTGAGCCCGCGGACAAGCCCGGGCTGGGGCTCTTTGCCAGTATGGTTTTTTCCAGCGGTGGCACGGACCAGCTCTCTGAGGACGAGTTAAAGCAGGTGCTCGCGGGTAAGGTCGCCGGGGCGGACTTCTCTGTCGAGGAGGACGTATTCGTCATGGCCGGAGCTACAACACCGGAAGATTTAAAAATTACGCTCGAACTCATGACGGCCTACCTGAGCGAACCGGGCTACCGTGAGGAAGCCGCTCGACTTGCACGCAAGTACTATGCCGAGCTTGACCTGCGGATGACGCAGACCCTGGAGGGCGTCATGGGCAATCGCGTCTCGCGCTACCTGGCCAGCGACAGCCGCTTCTTCGGTTATCCTGATATGGAGACCTTTAGTGCCTTCACCATGCACGAGGTTGAAGCTTGGCTAAATGCGCCGCTGAGCGAGTCCTATCTGGAGATCGCCATCGTGGGGGACGTTCCTTACGAGATGGCAAAGGCCCTCGTTGCCGAGACGCTGGGTACCTTGCCCGAGCGAGCAGCTCAACCCGAGCCTTTCGCTGCCGAGCGGGCCAGTGTGCGCTATCCCAAAGTTGAGGCCGGTGCCCCGGCCAAGGTCTTCACCTACGAGACGAACCTGCCCCGCGCCGCGGCCTATGTCAGCTGGCCGACTACGGATTACTGGGACATTCAGCGCACCCGTCGCTTGAGCATTCTTTCACAAGTCCTGGCCGACCGCATGCGGCTCGAAGTGCGTGAGAAGCTGGGTGAAGGCTACAGCCCCTACGCCCGCAATGACAGCAGCGAAGTCTTTAAGGACTACGGCTATCTCTACGCGCTCAATCTCTGTAAGCCCGAGAGTACCGAAGATGTTGCCAAGCTGATAACGGAGCTGGGCGCTGATCTCGGCACGGGAAACGTGACCCAGGACGAGCTCGATCGCGCGCTCAAGCCTGTGCTCAACATGCTCAAGGATTACGTGCGTAATAACAGCTACTGGCTGAGCCGCGTGCTGGGGCAGTCGCAGCAGTATCCGCAGTCGTTGGATTGGGCGCGTACCATCCAGAGCGATTACGCCTCGATCACCGTGGAGGAAATCAATGCCGTAGCCAAGGAGTACCTGGGCAATAAGGCTGGCCTTTCCATCATCGTGAAGCCTGCCTCCGAGTAGCTTTGAAGCCTCAGGCTAGTGTTGTGTTCGCTTAGTTCCTGTGTAAATTATTTCACGCAAAGCACACAAAGAGCGCAAAGAGCGCAAAGTTAATCCCGCAGGCCGATATGCTCTGCCTTAAACGCTTTGCGCGCTCTGCGAGAGTTAATGAAGTATCGCTTAAATATTAATGCTAGGCCGTGTCTTCAAATTCATCAAGGTCGGTAGAAAAGGGTCTTTTCGCGTCTTTTTCCGTTTTCTCAGTTCATGAATCTGGATTCACACCACTTCGAAAGCCGAAAAAATCCTCAAAATTACCTCTTTTTCCCTCGTTTCTTAATTTGAAGACACAGCCTAGGCGTATTGAAACGTTGCAGATCCACTAAAAAAGCCGCCCGATGTGGGCGGCTTTTGTTTTGTATCGAAAAAACCAATACAGCGGGATGCTTGTCCTGCTTAGGCGCTTGCCTTGGAGAAGTAGGCGTTGACCTGCTCCCAGTTGATGACGTTCCAGAAGGCGCTGATGTAGTCGGGGCGCTTGTTCTGGTACTTGAGGTAGTAGGCGTGCTCCCATACGTCGAGGCCGAGGATCGGCTGGCCCGTGCAGCCTTCACCCATCCAGGGGTTGTCCTGGTTGGCGGTGGAGCAGATTTCGAGCTTGCCGTCGACAACGCAGAGCCAGGCCCAGCCGGAGCCGAAGCGGGTAGCAGCGGCGTTGGCGAACTTTTCCTTCATGGCGTCGAAGGAGCCAAAGGCGGCGTCGATCGCTTCAGCAACAGCGCCGGTGGGGTTGCCACCGCCGTTGGGGCTGAGGATGGTCCAGAAAAAGGTGTGGTTGGCGTGGCCGCCACCGTTGTTGCGAACGGCCGTGCGGATGTTTTCAGGAATGTCAGCCAGCTTGGCGCAGAGCTCTGAGGGGCACGCGGGGCCTTCGATACCGGCGCCGGAGAGGGCGTCGTTGAGCTTGGTCACGTAGGTGTTGTGGTGCTTGCTGTAGTGGATTTCCATCGTCTGCGCGTCGATATGCGGTTCGAGCGCGTCGTAGGCGTAATCCAGTTTGGGAAGTTCGTAAGCCATCTGATAGGTTGAATAGAGGTTAACGTTTATGTACTGAAGGGTTACAATGAAGACGAAAGGGGGCGCTCGTCAATCCCTTGCCCGATTTTCATGGCGGCAGGGGCAAATCGCCGCGCCGGATACGCTAAACGTGTGCCTTTGGGTGGTGGGTTTGCATTTGCAAAGCACGTGCAATGACTGCATGGTTTGCGCTACCAATGAAAGTTTGCCTGCTCACGCATGACAAGAGCCCGGAGATACTCAAGCGCCTGCAGGGGCTGGGGCACAATGTCCGCGCGGAGAGCCCGGAACGCATCCAGACCCTGGAGCCGAACTCCACCGACCTGGTCTACCTGCTGCCCTGCGAGGCTTCGCTCGACATCGCCTGGCACGAGCAGCGCGTGCTGCTCGCGCGGGCCAGCCGCTATTATCTGGTGTACGGGCAGGGGCTCGATACGCAGACGATCATGAATGCGGCCCGTGACGGTGCCTACGACGTGCTGGACGAAGTCGACACGGACGAGCGCTGGAACGAAGCCATTGAAAACGCGGCCAATTCGCAAAATCTCTGGTGGCAGCTTTATGGGGGGCTGGGCGAGAGCCAGCACGAGAAACTAATCGGCCACTCCACCATCATGAAAGCGCTGCGCGAGTCGATCCAGCGCATTGGCCCGACGCATGCCAGCGTGCTGGTCATGGGGGAGTCTGGCACGGGCAAGGAGCTCGTGGCCGAGTGTTTGCACGACGCCGCCGGGCGGGGGAAATTTGTTGCGGTCAACTGCGCGGCCATTCCCTCGGACTTGATGGAGTCCGAGCTTTTCGGGGTGAAGAAAGGAGCCTTTACCGGGGCGGGAGCGGACAAGCCCGGGCTCGTCGAGGAGGCCAATGGCGGCACGCTCTTTTTGGACGAAATCGGTGAGATGGACATCAGCCTCCAGCCCAAGCTCCTGCGCTTTCTGGAGACGCGTATTGCCCGTCGCGTGGGCAGCACCAAGGAGTACAATTGCGATGTCACCGTGATCTCGGCTACTAACCGTGACCTACGGGCGGACTCCGAGGCGGGGAAGTTCCGGCTCGACCTTTACTACCGCCTCTCCGAGGTCATCCTGAGCACGCCACCGCTGCGCCACCGCAAGGACGACATACCCGAGTTGGCCCGTGTTTTCCTCGACGCAGCCGCCATCCGCCTGGGGAAGAATTTCGAGGTCATCGAGCCGGAGCTCATCCACCGCTTTCAGCAATACGACTGGCCGGGCAACGTGCGCGAGCTCAAGCAGGTCATCGACCGCATGGCCATCCACTACACAGGGCCCGTCATGCGTGAGGCCTGGTGGGAACTGCCCGAGCAGCCCGACCGCAGCATGACGGTCATGCCGGGCGGGTTTAAGCGCGAGCGAAACACGCGTTCTCCCTTTCCGGTGAAAAACGCCGAATCCCCGCAAGCTGGCCCGCCGCCCGTTCCCGCGCATCCGGCTTATGCGGTTGGGCCGCCTCAACCGCCTGCCTATAGTATGCCGTCATACGGGGCGCACCCTTTGCCCAACAAGCGTGAGCGCTACACGATGGCGCGTAAGCTCTTGGAAGACTCCGGTGGCGATCTCGGCTGGACCGCCGCTCAGCTCGGCATCCACCCGACCACGCTCTACCGCTGGCGCAAGGCGGGCAAGGTGTGAGCGACGGGTGAAGACCAAGTCGATATTTTGCAATTATGTGCTGAGCGTTGTGTCCACCTGCATGCCCGTGTCGGGTATGAGGGCGGGGCCCAGGTTCAGACCCACGGGCACCGGAATATCTTTCCCATGTCGAAGCTCACGAGCGCTGGTGGCAGATGATATGGGAGGCTCAGGCAGGTCGTGGTGAGGCGACGACAATGCTCTGCTCCGAGTACGGTCCGCCTTACTATCAGCAGCAGTTGCCCTATACGCAGGCGCCGACGGCAGACCTGGAGGCGATTTGCGACTGGCAGGCGCACCGGGAGGCACGCCTCTTTGCCGAAAAATTCGGCAGTCAATCCGGGTAGCAGCGAGTCGAGTCCGGGCTACTGTTCGTTGGCCGGGATGGCAGTCGGTGAGGGGTCGCTGGGGCTCATCGAGGGGTCGATCGGAGTCAGGACAACCGTAGTGGTGCCGCTCTTTTGCACGAGGATGACGCCGTCGGACTCTGCCACGAGTTCGCCGCCATTGAGGGCCTTGAGCAGCTCGTCTTCGAGCGTCATGTGCTCATCCGGCCCCGCCATCTTGGTCGAGATACCAAGCCCGAGGGTGTGGTTCTTCGAGATAGGGAAATTCCAGTTGTTGACCGGGCCGTTGCCGCTAAGGCGTTCGCCTGTGTAGGTTACGACGATGGGCTTGGGTGTTTCCACCGGCTGGCCGTTGACCTCCGCGACCACGTATTGGCCGGCTGCGGCCACAGGAGTACGGGAGCAGGCGCTCAGAGCGAGAAGGGAGAGGATGGCCAAAATGGCGGCGGTAAATTTCATATGCCCTTGCGTAGTCGCTGCGGCGGTACTTGGCAAGCGTTACCTACACGAGTCCGGCAAGTTCGGCGAAGGGGTCCCAGTCCGGGTCCTCGTGCCAAGAGTATTCCGTGCGCCGGGCGAGCTCGAGCGCGCAGTCACGGCTCCAGAGTTTGCTGATGAGCGCGAGCGTCATATCCATGCCGGCAGAGATGCCCGAGGAGGTGAAAAACTTGCCGTCTTCGACCCAACGCGCCTGCGGCACCCAGTTTACGCCCGGGGCGTGCTCCTGCACCCAGCGGAAGGCAAGCTTGTTTGTAGTCGCGCGTCGGCCCGCGAGCAGCCCGCTTTGGGCCAGCAGGACGGAGCCGGTGCAGATCGTTCCCACGTGGGGGGCGTCAGTGGCCAGGCGCTTAATCTCGGCCAGAAAGGGAGCATTCTGGATGGCCTCGACGCGACCGATACCGCCGGGCACGAGGAGGATGTCCAACGCAGCGCAATCAGCCAGTGCACAGTCCGCCACGAGCTGGGTGCCCTGCACGCTGGAGAGGGGGCCGGGTTGCTCGGCCAGATGCACGAGCTCGACCCTGTCCGGGAGTTGTCCGAGTAGCTCCAGCGGCCCGCAGGCATCGAGCAGTTCGAAGCGATCAAAGAGCACCATGCCCGCGCGAAGTTTTTCCATGAGCAAACCGTAAAGCGTCGCCGAAGACAAGGCACGCAAATTCCCGCATTGCGATTCTCGGGCGTGGTCTTAGCGTGGCCTGTCTTGAGCGAAGAGATTTCCCAGTCCAGCGGGGTGGAGCGGCCCAGAATCCGCATCCTGCCTGACCATGTGGCCAACCAGATCGCGGCGGGCGAGGTGGTGGAGCGCCCGGCGGCGGTGGTCAAGGAATTGCTCGAAAACGCGCTTGATGCCCGCGCGGACCGGATCGAGATCGAGTTCACCCACGGGGGCAAGAGCTACATCCGGGTGGAGGACAACGGCATCGGTATGCACGCCGACGAGGCATTGATCGCGCTCGAACGCCACGCCACGAGCAAGATTCGCGCCGCGGAGGACTTGGGCAAGGTGCTCACGATGGGCTTCCGCGGGGAGGCGTTGCCGAGTATCGCCAGTGTGAGCCGCTTCACGCTGCGGACACGAGCCCAGGGCGCGGAGCACGGGAGCGAGATATTTATCAACGGCGGCAAGATGGTGCACCAGCGCGAGTGCGGCATGCCCACGGGCACGCGCATCGAGGTGGCCCACCTCTTTAACAGCGTCCCGGCTCGACGGAAATTTCTCAAAACCGACAACACCGAGGCGGCGCACATCACCTATCTGGTGCGGTTGCATGCGGTGGCCCGACCCGACGTGGCCTTTACGCTGCTGGAAAACGGGCGCAAGGTCTTCTCCTCGCCCAAGTGTCCCGCTATGGTGGATCGGGTGGCCGAGATTTGGGGGAGCCAGATGGCGGACGACCTCATCGAGCTGGAGCCGCAGGAAGGCGAGGGGGGCATGCGCCTGCAAGGGCTTATCGGCAAGCCCGGCACGGGGCGTTCGACCCGGCGCGAGATGGTCACGCTGGTCAACGGGCGTCCGGTGGACAGCCGCACACTGAGCTACGCGCTGACAGAGGGCTTTCACACTTTTATCCCCAAGGGGCGTTACCCGCTGGCCTTTCTCTTTCTGGAGATCGACCCGGCCTCGATCGACATCAACATCCACCCGGCCAAGCGGGAGATTAAGTTCCGCAATGAGGGACTGGTGCGGCAGTTCGTGCTCCAGGCGGTGGTGAAAAAATTGCAGGCTTTGGCCCGGCACATGCCACTGCCGCCCGCGCCGTTCACCCCACCGCCAGCGGAGCAAAAGCCTTCCGCTAACCCCTCCGTGCCGGAGCCCGCGGTGCGCCCGGCGGCACCCCAAGCGGAGAAGCCTGCTTCGACGGCTTCACCCGCGGCGCCGCGCCCCTTTCGCCCGAGGACGCACCCTGGGGCTATTTCCTCAGATTTCATCAAGCAGTACCTGTCGGAGAAATCGGCCAAGTCGCCCGCTGTCGAAAAGCGTGACCCTGAGGTCGACGAAGAAACCGCTTCAAAATCAAGCTCAGTCCCCGTGCCACGCGGGCCGGAGTCGGTGGCTTCGGAGGAAGCCCCCGCGCCAGGCTTTCGCTATAACTGGCGTTGCCTTGGGTTAATGCGGGGCGGGTACGCCCTCTTTGAAACCGATGCCGGGCTGGTGGTAATGGAACGTCGCGCCGCCCACGAACGGGTTTGGTTCGAGCGCTTGCAGGACCGCTTCGCCGAGGCCGACCAGCCGAGCCAGCGGCTGCTCTTTCCCATCATGCTGGAGCTCGACCCGCGGGCCAGCGCCGCGCTGGAGCCGCAGCTTGCCTCCCTGCAGGCGCATGGCTTTGGGCTGGAGCCATTCGGGCGGCATGCCTTTCGGCTGGAGTCGCACCCGGACTGGCTCCCCGAGGCCGAGGCGGAGACCTTCGTCCGCGATTTGATTGATCGTCTGCGCGAGGGCTCGCTGGATCTTACCCGGCCGGAGCTGGCGGACGAGTCACTGGCCCGTCTGGCCGTGAGCCGGGCAGTGAAGCCGCGCGATGATGTCGGCGTCGAGGAAATGACTGAGCTGGCCCGCGCCTTGCTACAGTGCCGACAACCGCTGAACTGCCCCCGGGGGCGACCGACCTATTTTGAACTTTCTAACCAAGAACTTTCCCGCCGCTTTGGCCGCTGAGCCTTTGGGCAGTATGGAGGCACACAGGTTGCAAGCCTGTGACAGTTCCTCTCCCGTTATGGAGAAGGATTGACCTCTTGCTGCCGATGCGCGATTTCGTACACTGATTTTTAACCACTTCACCGAATTTCACTATGCCAGCTACACCGAAGAAGAAGTCTGCTAAAAAGAAAACTGCCGCCAAGGCCGACACCGGCAGCAAGGCCGCCTTTAACTTTAACGTCTCCGGTGATGTCGAAGGGCTCAAGACCTCGATCGAAAATCACCTGACGTACACGCTGGCCCGCGACAAGAGCACGGCCACGACTCGCGATTGGTGGATCGCCCTGTGTAACTCCGTGCAGGACCGCATCCTGAACCGCTACATCAAGACGCAGGCTGTCCACAACGAGAAGGACACCCGCCGCGCCTACTACCTTTCGCTCGAGTACCTGATGGGGCGCCTGCTCTCCAACAACCTCGTGAACACCGGGCTTTTTGACACCGCCCGCGAGGCCCTCGAAGCCCTCGGACAGGATCTCGACGACGTGCTGGAAGAAGAACCCGATATGGGCCTTGGTAACGGTGGCCTTGGTCGCCTCGCCGCCTGTTTTCTCGATTCGCTGGCCAGTCTCGACCTGCCCGCCATCGGCTACGGCATCCACTACGAGTTCGGGCTCTTTCGTCAGGAGTTTATTGATGGCCGCCAGGTGGAACGCCCCGACAACTGGGTGCAGTTTGGTAACCCCTGGCAGGTGAACCGCCCGGAGTATCAGGTCAGCGTGCCGCTGTACGGCCACGTCGAGTACCACTTTGACAGCAAGGGCGACTCCTACCCGGTATGGGTCGGGACGAAGGAACTGATCGGCCTGCCTTGGGATATTCCGATCGTCGGCTACGGTGCCGGTACGGTCAACTTCCTGCGCCTGTGGGAGTCCCGTGCCTCGCAGGAGTTTGACTTCAGTGTCTTTAATGAGGGCGGCTACGTCGAGGCCGTGCGCGAAAAGGCTATCGGGGAAACCATCTCCAAGGTGCTCTACCCGAACGATAACACCGAGAGCGGCAAGGAACTGCGCCTCGTGCAGCAGTACTTCTTCGTGGCGTGCTCGCTGCACGATATCATTCGCCGCTTTCGCAAGAACAACCACGACAACTGGGACGCCTTTCCCGAGAAGGTCGCGCTCCAGCTCAACGACACCCACCCGGCAGTCGCTGTGGCCGAGCTTATGCGCATCTTCCTGGATGAGGAGCACATGGAGTGGGATCGCGCCTGGGGCATTTGCAGCAAGGTCTTTGCCTATACCAACCACACCCTGCTGCCCGAGGCGCTCGAAAAGTGGTCTGTTCCGCTCTTCCAGAAAGTCCTCCCGCGCCACCTGCAAATTATCTTCGAGATCAACCGCCGCTTTCTTGAGGAAGTCGTTGAGGCCAAGTGGCCGGGCGACAGTGAAAAGAAGGCCGCCCTCTCCCTCATCGAGGAGGGTTATCCGAAAAAGATTCGCATGGCCTACCTCTCCACCGTGGCCAGCCATACGGTCAACGGCGTGGCCGCGCTGCATACCGAGCTGCTCAAGCGGCACCTGTTCCACGACTTTAACGAGCTCTGGCCGACCAAGATTCAGAACAAGACCAACGGCATTACACCCCGCCGCTTCCTCAAGGCCTGCAACCCGGGCCTCTCAAAGCTGATCGACGAGACCGTCGGCACGGACTGGCCCTACGATCTGAACAAGCTCCGCGGGCTGGAGAAGTACGCCGAGGACAGCTCCTTTCAGGAAAGCTACATGTCCGTCAAGCGGGCCAACAAGGTCGTGCTGGCAGACATCATCGAGATGGACTGCGGCGTGACGGTTGACCCGGACGCCATGTTCGACGTGCAGATCAAACGTCTGCACGAGTACAAGCGCCAGCACCTCAACCTGCTGCACATCCTGGCCCTGTACCGCAACATCCTGCACAACCCGGGCAAGACCTTCGCCCCGCGTGTGGTGATCTTTGGGGCCAAGGCCGCACCCGGTTACGCCCTGGCTAAGGACATCATCTTTGCCATTAACAAGGTCGGCGAGGTCATCAACAACGACCCCCGCGTGGGCGATAAGCTCAAGGTTGTCTTCCTGCCCAACTACCGCGTCTCGCTGGCCGAGCGCATCGTCCCGGCGGCCGACCTTTCCGAGCAGATTTCCACCGCGGGCAAGGAAGCCTCCGGCACGGGTAACATGAAGCTCGCTCTCAACGGTGCGTTGACCATTGGCACGCTCGACGGGGCCAACGTCGAGATCATGGAAGAAGTGGGCGAGGACAATATCTTCATCTTCGGTCTTACGGTGGAAGAAGTCCTCGCGCTGCGGGCCAAGGGCTACAACCCTTGGGAGTACTACAATGCCGACCCGGAACTGAAGTCCGTCCTGGACTGGATCGGCTCGGACACCTTTACGCCCGGCCAGCCGCACGCGCTCGACTCCGTGCGCCACAGCCTGCTCGACGGCGGCGATCCCTTCCTCGTCTGCGCTGACTTTGCCGCTTACCTGAAGTGCCAGGAGAAAGTCAGCGAGGCCTACCTCGACACGAAGAAGTGGGCCAAAATGGCGATCTACAACACCGCCCGCATGGGTAAGTTCTCCAGTGACCGGACCATCCGCCAGTACGCTGACGAGATCTGGAACCTGAAGTCCCTGCCCATCGGCGAGTAGGTCTGCCTCCGTGAAAGCGAGCGATTATCTAAAATACTTCCGTCAGTGTGCCGGGATGGTCAAACCCGGCGCACTTTACCCCGGGCTTGAGGGGCGGCGTGCTCCGGACTTGCTTCAGGAAACCGGACAGGTGCTGGCGCGGCTGATTGTCGATCCGCTCAAGCCGCTCGACATGGAGCTGCTCACGACCTGCGGGGTGCGTGCCTTCCAGTGGCGGCTCAACGCCGCGCCCGAAGTCTGGCTGCCCTGCCTGAGCGAGCGCTTGGAGGAGTTGGCTCAACTCGGACTCAAGTGTGCTTACCACGTGATTGATGCGGAGGGTTGCTTTGCCGAGCCACCGGATTGCCAGCGCTTTATCGAGATGCTTCAGAGCAACCCGGAGTGCGCGGAACTGGCAAATAACCTCGCCTATGTGCTGCATCCCTTTGCTGAGGAGATGCGCTTTAGCAACAAGGTACTGGCGCTCTTTGCCGAGTGGCCACGCCGCCCGGCTTTCGCCCTCGGCGGCGACGGCACCGAGGCGAAGTTCCTTTCCCGTACATTGGACTGGGGCTATGCGGGCATCACCTTGAGCGCTGGGGAGGCCTTTGACCGCGCGGTGACGGATCGTTGCTTTATGAACGCGCGCATGGACCGTGAGCCGCTGGGCAAGTACGCGCTCGATGGTGGTAGCTTACCCGCGTCGCGAGAGGCCTTTATCAAAGAGGCGGCGGCTCAAGTTGTCCTGGGCAACCAGAGCATCGCCTGGGACGGCAGCCCGGATACGTGGGAGCTTGTCAAAGCCGGAGTGCTGGCGATCGTTTAACCAAGGTCGGCTAGCGTGTTTCCGTATCGCGGTTGGTATGGTTAAATGACCGCGGCGACTTTATCTCGGACTGCTTCACCGGGGAGAAGCATAAGTACAGCACCGTGCCGAGAATATTGAGAAAGAGCACGATCATGAGCCAGACGACGCGGTCCGTTGGTTCATCCGTGCGCTCGCGGGCGATGGCCACGACCGACCACAACCAGAGCAACTGCACCACAACAATGATGGTAATGGCTGTGCCGGATAAATCTTTGGGCAGAAGTAAAGAGATGATATCAATCATGGGCTGTGGATAAATAATAAGGAAGTGCGGGCGTTGAAAAGGTTATTCCGATCGTCGGCAGATGGTCAGGCACTTCACGGGCTGATGGCTATTGACCCTTGATCGGGGAGTAACGAGAATTCATCACCGTATGAATTTTCTGACGCTGACTTCTCCCCTCGATATGCACCTGCACCTGCGGCAGGAGGCTATGTTGCAAGCCGTTGCGCCGCTAAGCGCAGAGACCTTTGCCGGGGCGGTCATTATGCCCAACCTCGTGCCGCCGGTGGACTCACTGGAGCGTGTGCATTCCTACCGTGAGGAGATTCTCCAAGCCTGTGGTCGCGATGATTTTGACCCGTACATGGCGCTTTTTTTCCGCAACTATACGCGTGAGGAGCTGGAGGCCGCCCGTGAACACATCATCGGTATCAAGCTCTATCCGGCGGGTATCACGACGAACAGCGAGGGCGGTGTCTCCCAGATCGAGGAGGCCGAGCCGACTATGCGTCTGATGGAGGAGCTGGGTATTCCGCTGCATGTGCATGGTGAGACGAACGGCTTTGTCATGGACCGCGAAGCGGAATTTCTCTGGGTGTACCGGCATCTGGCCAAAACGTTTCCCAAGCTCAAGATCATCATGGAGCACATCACGACGGCAGCGGCGGTCGAACTGCTCGATGAGTACGAGAATCTCCACGCGACCGTCACGGTGCAGCACCTGCTTATTACGCTGGATGATGTGGCCGGGGGGATGCTTAACCCGCACCTTTTCTGCAAGCCGATCGCCAAGCGACCGGAGGACCGCACCGCGCTGGCCAATGCCGCCCTGCGCGCTCACCCGAAGCTCTCCTTTGGCAGCGACTCGGCCCCGCACCCGGTGCACAAGAAGGAGTGTTGCGGCTGTGCGGCGGGCGTTTTCACCGCACCGATCGCCTTGCAGATTCTGGCCGGGTTCTTTGACCAGAACAACGCGCTGGATAAGCTCCAGGCTTTTGTTTCGGACAATGCTTGCCGCATCTATGGCGTTACCCCGCCCAAGAAGACAGTTAAGCTGGAGAACAAGCCTTTTAGCATCCCGGCCAAGTACGGCGATGTCGTTCCCATGTGGGCCGGACAGGAAATCCCCTGGAGCGTGGCTGAGATTAGCTAGGCGTTCAGGATAAATGTAAGCGGACCCGCGGGGGCGTAGGCTCTCATCGTCTGGTGCGCTCACGCACTAAGCTGAGGCTTTAACCGCAGAGACGCAGAGCGCAACGTGTCGATTTCTATCAAACGAGCAGCGTTTCCTTTCGACTAGAGCATTTAAAGAAATATTGTGTCCTCAGGTTACAGAGATGCACACAGATTATTCCGAGTCTATCTGTGTTTATCGGCGTAATCTGTGGTTATAAATATATAGGTATCTCCGGCTACGGTTTTATTTAAACTGCCCTAAACCAGATGCTGCCTTCTTCAACTGCTTTGCGGTCTTTGCGTGAGAGAAAAACCACATTTCAAATCAAAGCACACAGCCTTTGAAACGCTAAGTCCGATTTTACTTTGAAATCATTGAAGAGCACCTTTTGCTGTCGCAAAAACATTGAGCTTACGGAGACCCGTTGCGCTCTGCGTCTCTGCGGCTTAAAAAGATGAGATAGTTTGAAGACACGCATTAGCGGCGGACCATGAGGCGGACTTGCTCCAGGCAGTCTTCGCGCTCTGCAAAAACTTTGTTGGGGCGCCAGGCTTCCACGGTGTGAAAGTAGGGGTCGAAGAGGCGGGAAAGTTCGCACAGGTTACTCATGTAGGGAGGGCCGTCTTCGTCTTCGTCCGGCTTGGAGATAAAGAAGATGCCGAGGAATTTGCCATGGGGCTTGAGGGCCTGGTGGGCGGCCTTGACGTAGCGCTCGCGGTCGGCGGGGTCGATGGCACAAAAGCAGGTGTGCTCGACCAGGCAGTCGAATCTCCCGTGGTGGAGTGTGGGGAGATTGAGGAAATTTTCCAGTTCGTAGGCTTCGCCATTGGCGGCACTGTGGGCGCGGGCTTTGTCCAGCGCGGTGGGGGAGATGTCCATGCCGAGGACTTTTGCTCCCTGCTCAGCGAGAGCGCGGACCTCATGGCCAGCACCGCAACCGGGCACGAGGATGCGTCCCTCCATCGGTTCGCGTTCGAGGTATTCGGTTAGGGGTGGGGCGGCCTTACCGTGGTCCCAGGGTGTGTCTCCCGCCAGCCAGCGTTCCTCCCATACGTTCGCTTCCGTACTCATTGCGGATACAATGGACACAGCCCGTGGGCGCTGTCCAGCCCGGGAAGTTTTTTCGCATTTTCCTTACGCACGAAAGGGGAAGGTGCGGTCGCTTAACCTTCGAAGCGGAGGATAAAGGTACTGTGGCCGGGGAGGTCGAGCTTGAGGGAGTGCTCGCGTCCGTCCCAGGGCTCGGCATCGCTCATGAGGCCGCCGCCGAGACCTTCACCGCTGCCGCCGTAAACGTCGGCGTTGGTATTGATGAGCTCCTTCCAGTAGCCGGCATGGGGGACGCCGATGCGGTAGCCCGCGCGGCGCACGGGGGTGAAGTTGCTCACCACGGCAAAGGTTTCCTGCGGGGAGTCCCCGAGGCGGAGGAAGGAGAGGACGGAGTTTTCGGAGTCGCCGCCGTTGATCCACTGAAAGCCCTGCGGGTGGTTGTCGTAGCGGGCGAGGGAGGGGTGGCTGCGATAGAAGTTGTTCAGGTCGCGCACCAGGCGGTGGATTCCCTCGTGGTCCATGTACTGGAGCAGGTGCCAGTCGAGGCTGCCGTCGTACTTCCACTCGGCGCTCTGGCCAAATTCGCAGCCCATGAAGAGGATGTTTTTGCCGGGCCAGCCCCACATCCACGCGTAGAGCGAGCGCAGGTCCTGGGCTTTCTTCGACATCTCAAAGCCGGCCCCCATCTTGAGGATCATGGAGCCCTTGCCGTGGACGACTTCATCGTGGGAAAAGACCTGCATGAAGTCTTCGGAATACTGGTAGAGCATGCCAAAGGTCATGTCATTGTGGTGCCAGCGGCGGTAGATGGGCTCCTTTTCGAAGAACTGGAGGGTGTCGTGCATCCAGCCCATGTTCCACTTGTAGTCAAAGCCCAGCCCGTACTCCTTGGTGGGCTTGGTCACGCCACCGAAGGAGGTGGACTCCTCGGCGATCATCATGGCGCCTGGGTGGTACTCGTGGACAAGGTCGTTGGTCTGGCGGAGGAATTCGATGGCTTCGATGTTCTCGCGTCCGCCGTAGGCGTTGGGAATCCATTCGCCTTCTTCGCGGGAGTAGTCCAGGTAGAGCATGGAGGCGACGGCGTCGACGCGGAGTCCGTCGATGTGAAACCGCTCCAGCCAGTACAGGGCACTGGCAATGAGGAAGTTTCTCACCTCGTGGCGGCCGTAGTTAAAGATGAGGGTGCCCCAGTCCATGTGCTGCCCCTGGCGCGGGTCGGCGTGCTCGTAGAGGCAGGTGCCGTCGAACTCGGCCAGGGCAAAGGCGTCGCGGGGGAAGTGGGCCGGTACCCAGTCGATGATGACCCCGATGCCGTTGCGGTGGAGCATGTCCACCATGAACATGAAGTCCTGCGGGTTGCCAAAGCGGTGGGTGGGGGCGAAAAAGCCCGTCACCTGATAGCCCCATGAGCCGGAGAAGGGGTGCTCTGACAGCGGAAGGAACTCCACGTGGGTAAAACCCATGTCCTTGACGTAGGCGGTGAGCTCGGTGGCCATCTCGCGGTAAGTCAGGGGGCGGTCGCCGTCCTCGACCACGCGCTTCCACGAGCCAAGGTGGACCTCGTAGACCGAAATGGGCTCCTGCTGGTGGTCGGCCTGCTTGCGCTGCTTCATCCACTCGCTGTCGCCCCACTCGTAGTCCTTGGTTTCCCAGACGATGGAGGCGTTGTGCGGGGGGGCTTCAAAGTAGTGGGCGTAGGGGTCGGTCTTGAGGCGCAGGTAGCCGTCGCCCCCGACGATCTCGTACTTGTACTTGGCGCCGGGTTCGAGACCGGGGATGAAGAGCTCCCACACACCGGATGAACCCAGCGTCCGCATGGGATGGTAGCGACCATCCCAACTGTTGAAGTCGCCCACAACGGAAATGCGTTTGGCCCCCGGGGCCCAGACGGCGAAGCTCACGCCCTTGACGTTTTCGTAGTGGCGCACGTGGGCACCGAGCTTGTCGTAAATCTGGTGGTGGTTGCCCTGATTAAAGAGGTACAGGTCGTCCTCGGAGAGCGAGGGCAGGAAGCAGTAGGGGTCCCAGAACTGGCGGATCTCGCCGTTGTAGCGCTCGGTGCGCAGGCGGTAGGCGAAGGTTTTTTTTACGTCGGGGAGTACGCCTTCGAAGAGTCCTGCCTTGTCGAGCATTTCCAGCGGGTAGCGCTCGTCCGTGGCGATGTTAACCACTTCGCAGGACTTGGCATCGGGGAGCAGCGCTCGCACCAACATGACTTTTTTACCCTTATGCTTGGTCTCGTGCATCCCAAGCACGTCGTGGGGATGAGGGTGGCGGGCTTTGAGCAGCAGCTCGAGGTCAGCTTCGGGGAGTATCATGTAATGGCTAGATTAGAAAGTACGTTGTTCTATGACAAGCGTGAAGCCTCAGCCTGAGCACATAGCCTGCCAAATGGGAAAAAGCCCTGAGGGAGGCATTTTCCGCTTTCCAGTTCGCGTCGGCGGCGTCATGGTCAAGGACGTGAACCCCGCCGTGGAAAAAGTCCTCGCCCTGCAGGAGCAGGAAGCCCGTAAACTTTCCCTCGAGTCGCAGCTGCGGCTGATTCCGCAGGAAGTGGCCAAGGCCCAGAGCCGGATCGACGAGGAGAAGGCCGCCATCGAGGCCGATCGCCAGCGCCTGAAACAGAACGAGGTCCATCGGCTCGACGTGGACAAGGAGATGAAGTCGCTCGAAGCTCAAGTCGTGAAGTACAAGACCCAGCAGATGGAGGTCAAAAAGAACGACGAGTACCAGGCGCTGACCCACGAAATCGAGCGGACAGAGGGCCAGATCGGTGAGCTGGAGGAAAAGGAAATTGTGCTGCTCATGGAGCAGGATGAACTGGCCGAGAGTAACCAGACGACCGAGACCGAGCACCAGGAAACGATCCGGCTTTTTGAAAAGGAAATTGCCCGTATGGGCGAGCAGGAGGCCGGGGTGAAGGCCCAGATCGACTCGGCGATTGCCGCGGTCGAAGCCGCCCAGGCCGAAGTGCCCGCTGACTGGCTCAAGGCCTACCAGCGCGTACACCAGCGCCGCCCCAAGCCCCAGTGGGTTGTGCCGATGGAAGACCAGCACTGTGGCGGGTGCCACTTAAAAGTTTCCGGTGAAGTCGAGGGGCAGGTTCTGACCGACGAAAAGCCCACCCACTGCGACAGCTGCGGCCGTCTGCTGTATAAGCCGTAGGGAAGCCTATTCGGTCGTCTCAGTTTCGGCGGCCTGCTTCTTCTGGTAATATTCCTGCATCCTTTGCTGGGTTTTCTCCTGGACCTGGGGCATGATCTCCATGATGCGGGGCATCATGGTTTCCATGGTGCGCTTTTGGATTTCGGGTTGCTTCTCGATCATGGCTTGCCCGGCCGGGGTGCTGTAAAAGGTGGCCATACCGTTGAGCTCATCTCTGGAGAAGGTTTCGGCGTAGATGTTGATGATGTCCCGCTTGGTCGCATCCCAGTCCACGGCGTCATAGACGTCGACAATGGTCTGCTGCTGGATGCCCAGGAGTTCCTCGTCGATGGGCTGGCCGCCGGCCTCCCGCTCCATCATCTGGCGCATCATGTCGAGCGTGGCCTGCTTTTGCTGGTCGATGATGGCGTCGAGCATCTCGTCAAACTGCATGGCCTCGAAGACCGCCTCAGCCTCGGCATAGGCGGGCCCGGTGGTGGCCGTGCCTGCGGTGTCGCCGGAGAGCGAAAGTACCTGCTTCTGGTCGCCCTTGGTCAGGGTGAGGGCCTTGGTCTTGGGGTCGTACTGGGTCAGCTCCCAGTCCATGAAGACATCGCCGGGCTTGACCCAGCGGCTGTTTTTGCCGGAGGCGTCACTGAGCGAAAAGCTGGTTGCGTTGCCCATCTCAAGGATGGCGCGGAAGACGATGGTTTCCTCGGCGTGAAGGTTAGTCAGCGCAATGGCTGGCAGGAGGGCGATAAACAATAGGATGCGTTTCATGGGCAGATTATTATGCCCTATCGCCTGCCCGTCAAACCGTGACTTACCAGCGAAGCTTGATGCCGATGGGGCAGTGGTCGCTGCCCATGACCTCGGGGAGGATGAAGGCTTCGGTGAGGTGGGGTTCGAGGTCGCGGGTGATGAGGAAGTAGTCGATTCTCCATCCGATGTTCTTGCCGCGTGCGCCGGCCCGGTAGCTCCACCAAGTGTATTGCTCGGGCAGGTCGGGATATTTCAGGCGAAAGGTATCGATGAGGCCGCTGCCGAGGTGCTGGGTGAACTCCGCGCGTTCCTCGTCGGAAAAGCCCGCGTTTTTGCGGTTGGCCTTGGGGCGGGCGAGGTCGATCTCCTCGTGGGCAACGTTGAAGTCCCCGCAGACGACGACGGGCTTGTCCCGGGCCAGTTCGCTCAGGCGTTGGCGGAACTGTGTGTCAAAGACCCGCGTGCGGTAGTCCAGGCGGCGCAGCTCGTTCTGGGAATTGGGCACGTAGACGTTGACCAGGTAGAATTTGCCAAAGTCGGCCACCTGGACGCGGCCCTCCTGGGGGTGCTCTTCGAGGTCGGGCCAGGCGGTGCAGACGGAGGCGGCCTTGTGGTGGGAAAAAATCGCGGTGCCGGAGTAGCCCTTTTTCTCCGCGCTGTGGTAGTACTGCACGGGGTAGGGGATCTCCAGCTTGGGGGCGTTTTCCTCGTCGCACTTGATCTCCTGCAGGCAGAGGATGTCGGGGTTGTACCCGGCTACAAAGTCGAGGAAACCTTTCTTCATGACGGCTCGCAGGCCGTTGACGTTCCACGAGATAAGGGTCAGCTCTGAGGGGAGGGAAGGGTCGTTATCGCTCACGAAAAGAGCCAAACCGTGGCGGGCTCCGGCGACAAGGTAATTGCGCCGCGGGGGTTGCATTCGCCGCTATCCCGCATAATTCTTGACGTATGGGGCCTGAAGGCCTCAGGATTGCTTGTTTACACAACCCTATTTCATCCCAAAGAAAGCGTAACGTCACTGCATGTCCAACGAAGTCATTGAAGTCGAAGGCAAAATCGTCTCCGTACTCCCCGGCACTATGTTCCGGGTTGAGCTGCCCAACAAACACGTGGTCCTGGCAACTATTTCAGGAAAACTCCGCAAGAACTTCATCAAGATCACCGCGGGTGATATGGTGAAAATGGAAATGACGCCGCAGGATTTGAACCGCGCGCGCATCACCTACCGCCTGCGCAACGCCAACCAGAATCGCAACGCACCGCGTCGCAGCTTTGGCCCGCGCCGTGGTGGCCGTCGTTAGTCCCTTTCTTTAACTCAAGCCCATCGAACTTATGTCCGCAGCCTATACCTCCATCACCGATACGATCGGCAACACGCCGCTGATCAAGCTCAACAAGCTGGCCGAAGGCCTCGCCGCCGACGTCTACGTTAAGTGCGAGTTCTTCAACCCGCTCTCCAGCGTTAAGGACCGTATCGGTCTGGCCATGATCGAAGCGGCTGAAAAGGCTGGTAAGCTCAAGCCGGGTGGTATGGTCATCGAACCGACTTCCGGTAACACCGGTATCGCGTTGGCCTTCGTTTGCGCAGCTCGCGGCTACCGCTGCCTGCTGACCATGCCCGAGACGATGTCGATGGAGCGACGCATCCTCCTCCGCATGCTCGGAGCCGAGATTGTGCTGACCCCCGGCCCGAAGGGCATGGGTGGCGCTATTGCCCGCGCCAGCGAGCTGGTCCAGGAGCACAAGGGCGGTGCCTTTATGCCCCAGCAGTTTGAAAATCCGGCCAATCCGGAGATCCACCGCCAGACCACGGCGGAAGAGCTCTGGAAGGCAACCGAGGGCAAGATCGACGTCTTTGTTTCCGGTGTTGGTACCGGGGGCACGATCACAGGTGTCTCCGAGGTCATCAAGTCCCGCAAGGAACTGCACACGGTGGCGGTTGAGCCCGATGCGAGCCCGGTCATCTCCGGTGGCAAGCCCGGTCCGCACAAGATTCAGGGCATTGGCGCAGGCTTCATCCCCAAGAACCTCAACACGGACATCGTGGACGAGGTGATCCAGATGAGCAACGAGCTGGCCTTCTCCACTGCGCAGGAAGTTACGGCTACCGAAGGTCTTCCGGTTGGTATCTCCAGCGGGGCCAACATCCGCGCTGCCTTGCAGGTGGCCGCACGCCCGGAAATGGCGGGCAAAACCATCGTCACCGTAGCCTGCAGCTCGGTTGAGCGCTACCTGAGCACCCCGCTGGCCGAGAAGGCCCGGCAGGAGGTTGCGGCTGGTTTTACCATCTAAGGTTTCAACGAAGCTCTTTTCAGACAAAGACTTCCGGTCATTACCGGGAGTCTTTTTGGTATATCAGGAAAACTACTTAGCAAAATCGGTAACACTCCCGATACAATTTTCACAAATATCTGCTATTATTTCCTTGTCTTGGGTGATGGGACTCAAGATGCTGTAGGCGCAACCTACAGGTAGATGTAGTAGTAGCAGTAGTGGTAGCTTAAGGACCGTCGCCCCGCAAGGGGCGGCGGTTTCTTTTTGCCTGAGCCGACCGTTAGGTTTTGGGGTATTGTTACGATTGGGTTACAAAAACCCGGCATCATCTTGCGAAAAAAGCAGGCCCGGCTTTGCTATTGCTATGCCTGACACTGACGCCCCTTGTTTGCTCTGGTTTCGCCAGGACTTACGCCTTGAGGACAACCCCGCGCTGGCTGCTGCCATCGCCTCGGAGCGTCCGGTGGTGCCAGTTTACATCTGGGACGAGGCGGGGGACTGGTCACCGGGCGGGGCCTCTCGCTGGTGGTTGCACCATGCGCTGGAGGATTTGGCTAAATCACTGGCGGGACACGGGCTCAGGCTGGCGCTGCGTACGGGGGATTCCGCAGAAGAGCTGAAAAGGCTGATCGCGGAGACGGGAGCCGGGGCCGTCTATTGGAACCGCTGCTACGAGCCAGCGGCCATTGCCCGTGATAAGGCGATCAAGCAAGCCCTGAAGGACGCCGGACTAGAGGCGGAGAGCTTTAACGCCTCGCTGCTCTTTGAACCGTGGGAAATCCAGAACAAGTCGGGCAAGCCCTTTCAGGTCTTTACCCCCTACTGGAAACGCTGCCGGGAGTTTCCCACCCCGGCGGTGGCCAAGGTGCCGCTGGGAAAGCTTGCGGTCCCGGCTACGTGGCCAGACTCGGAGGCGTTGGAGGAGCTGGGCTTGTTGCCCGAGATTAAGTGGGACGCGGGGTTCTATGAGGCGTGGACGCCTACGCGCCGGGCGGGGCTCCAGCGTCTGACGGCCTTCGCCAAGGAGGCGGTCAGCGCCTATGGCAGCCAGCGCGACCGACCGGACGTCGACGGCACCTCGCGCCTCTCGCCCTACCTGCACTTTGGGCAGATCGGCCCGCGTGAGGTATTTGCCGCCTTTAGGGAGAAGGGTAGCGATGACAGCGTGGGCGGGCGCAAGTATCTGGCTGAGATCGGTTGGCGCGAATTTTCCTACCACCTGCTTTACCACTTTCCTGAGACGCCGGAGCGGGCACTGCGGGAACAGTTCGCCGACTTTCCCTGGCGGAAAAACCGCCGGCACCTCCAAGCCTGGCAGCGTGGGCAGACGGGCTACCCGATCGTCGACGCGGGCATGCGGCAGCTCTGGGCAACGGGCTGGATGCACAACCGCGTGCGCATGATCGCGGCTTCGCTCTTGGTTAAGCACCTGCTCCAGCCCTGGCAGGCGGGGGCGGAGTGGTTTTGGGACACGCTGGTCGACGCCGACCTGGCCAGTAATACGCAGGGTTGGCAGTGGACGGCGGGCTGCGGGGCGGATGCTGCGCCTTATTTCCGTGTCTTTAACCCCATCACGCAGGGCGAGAAGTTCGACCCCGAGGGCGAGTACGTGCGCCAGTGGGTGCCGGAGCTCAAGCGGTTGCCGGATAAGTATCTTCACAAGCCCTGGGAGGCTCCCGAGAATCTCCTTGCGGCTTGCGGGGTCGAGCTGGGGGATAGCTACCCGGAGCCTATCGTGGGGCACTTCGAGGGGCGCAGCCGCGCGCTGGCCGCTTTTGAGGAGCTCAAAAAACAGTCGGGCAAAAGCTGAGTAGTAACGTTTCCATCTATGAGTAATAAGATGTTGGTAGGGACGGCTGCCCCCAGCCGTCCGCGGCTGCCTGAGGACAGGCATCCCTACCCGGGCCACTGGCTTTACCATTTTTATGGGAAGACGGTATCATTTTCCATGGCCGTGCTATTCCTTTTCTGAGTAAAGTCATCCTATGAAAATTGCCATCACCGGAGGAACGGGCCTGATTGGGAGCGCGCTTTGCCAGCGGCTGGAAAAGGCAGGGCACGCGTGCCTGATTATCTCGCGCACGGCCGGGGCGGGGCGCATTGTTTGGGACCCGGCCAAGGGCGAGGTCGACCGCGACGCGTTGATTGGCGTCGATGCCGTGGTCAACTTGGCGGGGAAGAACATCGGCCAGCGTTGGAGCGACGCCACCAAGCGCGAGATCCGCGAGAGCCGGGTGGAGGGAACAACGCTTCTGGCCCGCACGCTTGCGTCACTGGAGACAAAGCCCGCGGTGCTGGTCAGCGGCTCTGCTATTGGCTACTACGGGTCGCAGCGCGAGGGCGAGTTGACCGAGGACGCCGCCTCGGGTGAGGGTTTCCTGGCCGAGGTCTGCCAGGAGTGGGAAGCCGCCACGGCTCCAGCCGAGGAAGCAGGCATCCGTACGGTCCACCTGCGTACGGGGGTGGTGCTATCGCCCGATGGCGGTGCGCTGGCCAAGCTCTTGCCACCGTTCAAGGCCGGGATCGGTGGCCCTATTGGCGACGGAAAAATGGTCATGAGCTGGATCGCGCTCGACGACGTCGCCGGGCTCATTTATCACGCCATCAAGACGGAGGGCCTCTCCGGCGCGCTCAATGCGACCGCTCCCAACCCGGTAGCAAATGCAGAGTTTGCCAAAGCCCTGGGTGGTGTACTGGGCAAGCCCAGCGCGGTGCCGACGCCTGCCTTTGCCCTCAAGCTCGCCTTTGGGGAAATGGCTGAGGAGACGATTCTTTCCAGCGCGTGCGTCTTGCCGGCCAAGGCTCAAAGCTCGGGCTACACCTTTGCCTATCCAGACTTGAAGCCCGCCCTCGAACACCTCTTAACTTAAGGCATGCGTGTCGTCGTGCAACGAGTGAGTTCTGCCGCCTGTCGTGTGGACGGAGTGGTGACGGGTGAGATCGGGCGTGGGCTGCTGGTCTTTCTCGGTATCGAAAAAACGGATACAGCGGACGACCTTGCCTGGCTCGTGCAGAAGGTCTGCAAGGTGCGGGTGTTTGAGGACGAGGCGGGCAAGATGAATCTGCCCGTGAGCGAAATCGGTGGCGGCGTGCTCGTTATCAGCCAGTTCACGCTCTACGGGCATTTGAAGAAGGGCACG
The DNA here is from genome assembly GCA_030425485.1 of Verrucomicrobiia bacterium. Taxonomy (GTDB): domain Bacteria; phylum Verrucomicrobiota; class Verrucomicrobiia; order Opitutales; family Cerasicoccaceae; genus Ruficoccus. The sequence goes on along the minus strand of JAUIAM010000002.1, from coordinate 213,125 downwards.
CGCCCGTCGTTTAATCGCTCGGCGCCGCCGGATATGGCCGTGCCGCTCTACGAGGCTTTCATTGAGGCGGTCTCGGCAGAGTTGGGACAGCCTGTGCCCTCGGGCATCTTTGGCGCGGACATGAAGATAGATGCGGCCAACGACGGCCCGGTGACGCTGGTTATGGATAGCCGCCAACGGGATTTTTAGCAATGGCGGTGCGTGCAGGGAAGGTTTTGCCCAAGACGTTTTTTCGGCGCGAGGCGCTGGTGGTTGCCCAGGATTTGCTGGGTAAAAATCTTTGCCGGCGGATGCCCGATGGCAGCATCGTTCGTGCGCCGTTGACTGAAGTGGAGGCCTACATCGGGCCGGAAGATAAGGCCTGCCATGCGAGCAAGGGCAAGACGTCGCGCACAGCGGTGATGTACGAGCCCGGCGGCGTCTTTTACGTGTACCTCTGTTATGGCGTACACTGGCTGCTCAACATCGTGACCGATGGCCCCGGCCATCCCGCGGCGGTGCTGGTACGCGGTGTCGGGCAGACCTTCGGTCCGGGACGCGTGACGAAGGCCCTGGCCGTTGACAAGAGCATGAACGCTCTGCCTGCCGTGCGTACCAGCGGCCTGTGGCTGGAGGACAGTGGAGTCGAACTCAGCGAAGCACAGATCGAGCGGACGCCGCGCATCGGGATCGACTACGCGGGGGAGTATTGGGCAAAGCAGCCTTTTCGCCTTTTGATCAAAGACACAGCCTAGGTCACCTTCATGGCGGCCTCAAGGCGTTGCTCGACGTTATCCCAGTTGACGACCTTCCACCAGTTGGTGATGTAATCGCCGCGTTTGTTCTGGTACTTGAGGTAGTAGGCGTGCTCCCAGACGTCGAGGGCGAGGATCGGGATGACGGCCCACTGGGTCAGGTTCTGGTGTTTTTCTGCCTGTAGGATTACGAGACGCTTACCAAAGGGCTGGTAGCCGAGGATGCCCCAGCCGCTGCCCTGCACGGCCTTGGAGGCGGCGGAGAATTGCTCCTGGAAGGCTTTGCGGCTGCCGAAGGCATCGGCGAGAATCTTATCCACCGCAGCACTCGGTTCGGTGGTGCCTGCCGGGGCCATGTTTTCGAAAAAGACGGTGTGGAGGTTGTAGCCCGCGCCGTTGAAGGCGAGTTGGTTCTCCCAGTAGGAAATTTCGGGGAACTCGCCCTTTTGGCGAAATTCCGTCATCTTGGCGATGGCCTTGTTCAAGCCCGTGCGATAGCCCTCGAAGTGGATGTCGTGGTGGAGGCGCATGGTCTCGGCGTCGATGTGGGGCTCGAGCGCATCGTAGGCATAGGGGAGGGGGGGCAGTCCGTACTCGCCCTTGCTGTTGCGGGGGACGTCAAAAAGCCCCGTCGATGTCGGCGCGGGGCTGCCTTCGGCGGCCTGCATGGAGTTTGCGGCGAACATGCCCATCCCGGCGAGACCTGCGGCCCCGACGAATTGACGGCGTGAGAGTGGGGAGGAGTGAGATGTCGAGCTTTCCATGCGCACAGGCTATGCCTGGACCGAGGTAAATGTCAAACCCAGCCCCCCGTATTTGGTGAGACTCCTGATGGGCAGGCATAAAAAACGCCGTCCGGTGCTGGACGGCGTTTGGTTAAAAATCAACTCAGCTCGTGCGAATCCTTAACACGACGATGCGCTAGTTGCTGAAATCGGAGAAATTGGGGTTATCGGCGATGGCGGCCTGATTTGACCAGCGACGCATGTCCCGCAGTTCCTCTTCGTTCAGGAGCTCCACGCTGCCGTCGAGGTTGGCCACGACGGCCTCGGTGCCACCTTCGCGGCGGAGGTCCACGTTGCCCATCGTGCCGGGCTTCTCCTCGGAGTAAGAGCCCCAGCGCAGTCCGTTTGGCATGATGGGGGGGCTGACGTAGTAGTTGCCCGTGGTGCCCTCGGACCAGCCGTAGCTTTTGGTCGAGCTTGAGCAAAAGACAATGAGGTCGGATGCCTTGAAGGCAGAATGCAGGCGCGTAACGCAGTACTCCCTCGGGTAGCGAGCGGTTTTGTTAAAAATGCTCTTGGTGGCGGAGGGGGAGAGGGATGTGCTCTCGTAGTCACCACCGACAAAGTACTTGTTGATGCCGAAGGAGGGAGAGCCGCTAATGGTGTAGCTGTTGCGTCCTCGCAGGAGTTCCTGGTGCCACTCGTCATGCTCCTCGATAAAGAGCATGTGTGTGCCGTCCGGGGAGAGGTTAGCCAGCTTCCACGGCCATCGCAGCGCGGCAAAGTCACCCTGGGGGAAGACGGTATTGTCAAAGCCGCGAACGGAGAGATTGTCCTCCCTGCCATTGCTCTGCATGAGGCGTCCACTGTGCTCTGCCGGGAAGAGCAGGTAAGTGGTAATCAGGTTTCGGGCGACCGAAACCTCCTTCGTTTTAGCTGCTGTTTCGAAAATGGTCGATGCCGTGGCGGCGACGATGCTTCCCAGGAGGGCCAAGACGGCAATAACCGTCAGAAGTTCCATCAAGGTGAAGCCGTTGCGCTGCGCTTTCGAGTAGCGAAGTGGTGTGGTTTTCATTGTTGCTCTAGCCTTATGGGGTGTAAATGACTTCCAGACGCATTTGGCGTACGGTGCCGGTGGGTAACGAGCTGAGAGCTGTGAGGTCGGTGACGACGACCGTTTGGGTGCCGTTGTCGTTGTAAATGGTGGAAACCTCTGCGTCGGTGTACGGTCCGCCGAGGCCGTCGCCGTTATAGTGCCAGGTCTGGCCATCGCTGGAGACGAGGACACGGTAGGTGAGGTCTGTGGCAAAGGGAAGCTGGTCGTAGATCAGGGTAAGGTGCTGGCCGTCATCGCTCAAGGCGACGACGGGGCGGGCGGAGACATCGCCATAGATTTCAGGTTCACCCCCGAGGGCGTATTCGAGGATGTTGTTGAGGCCGTTGTTGTTCGGGTCGGCGGTGGGGAGGCCGTTCACGGCCGGATTGCCCTCAAACATGCTGGGGATGATGTGGTCGTTTCTCCAGTAGTCGTATCCGGTGGGGGTAAAGATGGCCGTGGCGTTAAAGTCATCGGCGGGCATGGTGATGGTCACGCTGCTGTCGGAGGAGTCGATATCACCTTCCCAGCGGAGGAAAACATAACCATCGTTGGGGGTGGCGGTGAGGACAACCGAGTCTCCAGGCTGATAACCGAGCTGGGCACTACCACCGTCCAGAACATAGGTGACGACTCCCGGGCTGCTAAACACGCCGTTGACGCCGAGGAAGACGGCCTGGCCCAGCTCCGGGTCGTACCCGGTCTGGCTGGTCAGGAGCGAGCCCTTGTAGCTCATGCTGCTGCCCAGAGCGGAATAAGTGATGTAGTACTCTGCAACGGTGATGCCGCGGAGGTCCCATTCCCAGCCGGAGATAGCCTGGATGAAGTTACCCCCGGAGTTATCCGAGAGGTAGCCGATGTTAGTGGCCGGCAGCGGGCCTTGGATGGGGCCGCCCACGGTTTCGCGGTAGTAGAGGAGGGCGCTTTCCGGATCGGGGTGCGAGCCGAGGGAGCCTACCTGGAAAAGCACCTGATCGACATCGCCGGTTGCGGTTTGGTCGTAGACGACAAAGCTCTGTGTGCCATCGAAAGAGTACAGGCTCTCGCCGCCAAGGATGAATGCCGTGTCCGTGCCGTTCTGGATCCAGAAGGCGTCTGTGTTATTACTGCCGTTGTCTGGCGTGGGGGTGTTGACGGGGCTTGGCGTTGAGGAAAAGGGGTAGTCCCAGGCGTTGTAATCCGAGGTTACGCGATCAAAGTAGACGAACTCAGCGTTCGGGTCGAAGCTCTCATGCTCAGGGTCGATGAACTTGGGGAACTGAAAATTATCCTCATAGAAGTTTTGGGCGTTCAGGCCAGCACAGGAGAGGCCCAGTAGCGCACCGACGCACAGGGTTTTAGAAGAAAAGTGAAGAAAGTTGAAGATTTTGTCTTGCATTTGAAACTCATTCTCAATTGAACAGGGTCGATACTGAGACACGTTCTCTCTTAGTCAACCTTATTTATGAAACTACAGACAACACTTACGCTATTGGCCGTCGCAATGCTCGCAGCACCATTCTCCCAAGCGGGAATCGTTGCTTACAATCTTCCCGGAACGACAGAGTTCGGCACTTGGTCCGACCTGACCAGCACCAACTACACGACGGCTGCTGGCTACAATTCTTTCGGTACCAATACGGCAGGCTGGCCCCAGCCGATCACGGCAGTAACAGGTGCCAGCGCTGACGCCTTTGACAAGACGCCTGGTTTCGGTGGTTACCCCGGCTCCAGTTCCATCTACACGTTCATGAGCCCTGGCCAGTGGAGCATGACTAACAATAGTCCGCTTGCGGGTATTGAGACGCTGATTTTCCAGATCGACATGCTGGACGAGTTTGCAACTGCCCCGGAGATTACGCTCTCCTACAACGGTGGTTCACAGACCCTTGCTGCTGACTTTACGGCGTCCTGGGCGGGTAATTTCTCCTTTGGCGAAGACCCGTCCGAAGTCTACGTCTACCAGTGGGACCTGAGCAGCCTCGGCGTGACGTCCTACGAGCTCAATTGGGACACCGGCCTGCACACGGCTATTTTTGAGATGCGCACGGACAGCGGCGATCAATTCGTCCAGGCTGTACCCGAGCCTTCCACCTATGCGGCCCTCGGTGGCCTTGCCATGATGGGCTTCGTGCTCTACCGCCGCAAACGCGTTTCCCAGTAAACACACAGTCATAGATCCTCATGAAATCAAAAGGCCGGTCGCAAGACCGGCCTTTCTTTTTCGGGGTACCTTAAAATGAATGATTGAAAGATTATTGGCTAACCAATACTGATTTTAGCTCTCAACAGAGCAAAATCTCTCCTAACCTTATATATAACTCGCATCAAACCCATTGACCAAGGGTGCAAAGCACGCTTCTTTGTGCGAAATAATAGCTTTATCTCACCGTGACGTCCGCCGACGATTTTGTACTCCAACTCTTACAAGACAGATCACTCCTCAACCCCGAGGACGTGGAAACTGCGCGTCAATCGGTACAAGCCGATGACGAAACGCCTGATAACGAAGACGCTGCCGTTCTGGAGCTGCTGGTCCAAAAAGGGGTGGTGACCAAGGATCAGGTCGTGGAGGCCCTTGCTGACGAGTTCAGCATGGAGGTCGTCGACCTGAACGACATCCGGGTCTCCCACGAGGCCCTGGAGCTGGTCAACCGCGAGATGGCTGTGCGCTACAAGGTCTTTCCCATCGAGGTGGACGGTAACCAGTTGGAGCTGGCCGTTTGCGATCCGCTGGACGTGGACTCTGTCGACAGCATCAGCCACGTCATCAAGATGACGGTCAATGCCCGCCTGGCTCCGTTGGAGGACATCGAGCACGCCATCCACCAGTACTACGAAAGCCCGCAGGCCGAGGACATGGGCGAGATGGCCGGTATCTTTGGCGAACTGGCCGAAGAGGGTGACATCAAAATCGATTTACCCACGGGTGACGAGCAGGACGTTAAGGAAGAGGAAGCCCCCATCATCCGTTACGTGCACATGCTCATTACGGAGGCCATCAAGCGCCGCGCGTCTGACATCCACCTTGAGCCCCTGGAAAAGCGTTTCCGCGTGCGCTACCGTATTGACGGTGTGCTGCAGGAGGTAGAAAACCCGCCCAAGCGCCTGCAACCCTCTATTTTATCGCGCCTAAAGCTGATGGCGAACATCTCCATCGCCGAAAAGCGCATCCCGCAGGACGGCCGTATTCAGATGAAGGCCAGCGCGAAGGAGATTGACCTTCGTGTGTCATCCCTGCCCACCGTTTACGGCGAGTCCATCGTCATGCGTATTCTGGACAAGGAGGGGCTGAACCTCGGCCTGCCGCAGTTGGGCTTCTTCAGTGACGACCAGGAGCGCTTTGAGCGGCTCGTGGCCATGCCGGACGGCATCTTCCTCGTTACGGGGCCGACCGGTTCGGGTAAGTCCACCACGCTTTACTCCGCGCTCAACTACGTTAACCACCCGGACCGCAAGATCATCACGGTTGAAGACCCGGTCGAATACCAGATGACGGGGATTAACCAGGTGCAGGTCCGCAAAGACGTGGGCATGACGTTTGCCGCCGCGCTTCGCTCGATGCTGCGTCAGGCGCCGAACATCATCATGGTGGGGGAAATTCGAGACTTGGAGACGGCGGAAATCGCGGTCAACGCCTCGCTCACCGGTCACATGGTATTTAGTACGCTGCACACCAATGACGCCCCCAGCGCGGTGACCCGTCTGGTCGACATCGGTGTGAAGCCCTTCCTCGTATCTGCTTCGCTCCGTGGTGTCCTGGCCCAGCGCCTTGTCCGCCGCATCTGTGCTGCCTGTAAGCAACCGACAATTTTGGAGCCCAAGGAAACCGCCGCGATGGGGCTGACTCCTTCCCAGATTGCTGATGCCACCTTCTATAAGGGTGAGGGGTGCCCGAAGTGCCACGGCACAGGCCACAAGGGCCGCTTTGGTATCTTCGAGCTGTTCCAGGTCGGTGAAGAAATGCAGCAAATGATTTACGAAGGCCGCAACCTGGTCGAGTTGCGCGCCAAAGCCCGTGAATCGGGCATGCGCACCATGCGTGAGGACGGTTTCCGTAAGGTGACCTCCGGCATGACGACGCTGGATGAAGTGCTGCACGTCACCGTTGGTGACGCTCCCTGATTTTCGTCTTTCACCCGACTAACCCTCCAACATCCACGCCATGAGTTACGATATGAATGTCTTACTCGAGCTGATGATCGAGCAGGAGGCTTCGGACTTGCATTTGCAGGTGGGGAGGCCTCCCACCTTGCGTCTGGGCGGCTCCATGGTGTCGGTGGACGGCCCGGACTTGACGCCGGACAACACCGAGGAGCTCATGCGCGCTATTACCTCGGAGGACAACCAGCAGAAGGTTAAGGTAAGCGGTGGGGCGGACTTCGGTTTCAGCTTTCAGGATGACACCCGCTTTCGCGTTTCCGTGCTCAAGGCCAAGGGGGACTACGGCGTCGTTCTGCGCCAGATTCCCAAAAAACTTTTTTCCCTGCGCCAGCTCGGTCTGCCCGATGGCATCAAGGACCTGCTCCAGCGCCCGCGCGGACTCATCCTCGTTACGGGGCCGACCGGTTCGGGTAAGTCGACCACGCTGGCCTCGATGATTAACTGGATCAACGAGAACAGCGACGGCCACATCATCACGATTGAAGAGCCGATCGAGTACTACCACGAGCACAAGAACAGCATCGTCACCCAGCGTGAAGTCGGCGTGGATGTGCCCAATTTTGCCGACGCCATTCGCGGCGCACTACGTCAGGACCCGGACGTCATTCTCATTGGGGAAATGCGCGATCTGGAAACCATCTCGGCTGCCGTCACCGCAGCAGAAACCGGCCACCTTGTTTTTGGCACCTTGCACACCACCGGCGCGGCTCGCACCATCGACCGCATCGTGGACGCCTTCCCCGCCGACACCAAGGACCAGATCCGTACGCAGTTGGCCTCGTCCATTGTCGCCGTTATCTCCCAAGTCCTCTGCCGCAAGGTCGGAGGAGGCCGCATCGCCGGCTACGAGATCATGGTCATGACCGAGTCCATCGCCGCCCAGATCCGTGATAACAAGACTTACCGAGTCCAGTCTGAGATCCAGACGGGCGCGCATCTGGGTATGATTACCCTCGATGCGAATTTAATCAGTTTGTACAACCGCAGCCTTATTTCGGCAGAAACCTGCCTGGAAAAATCCCAAGCGCCCTCTGATATGCGCAAGAAACTCCAGAGCAATTAAACCGTTGCCGCCCCCACCATGTTTGAAGACCACAACGACACCGTTTACGAAATCCTGCGCGAGAGCGAGCAGCTTGAGCTGGCGCAACTGGAGGAGCTGAACCAGTCCCACATCACGACGGGCAAGGCCTTGGCCGAAGCCGTTATCGACTCCGGGCTGATTGAGCGTGGTGAGCTCCTGGAAATGGTCGCCGAGTACCTCCAGTACGAGTACCTGCCCGTGCCCCCGCAGGCCATTTCGGAGGAAGTCGCCCGCGCCGTTAAGCCCGCTGTCGCCCGCATGTACGCGGTTGTGCCGCTTCGGGTGGACGACCAGTCCATCGACCTGCTGGCCAAGGACCCCTTTAACAACAACATCATCGACGACCTGACCTTCTCCCTGAGTAAGGACATCAATCTGGTCGTCACCGATCCGGACTATCTCGACAACCTGCTGGCCAGTAACTACGGCGATGAGGACTCCTCGATCGACGACCTGCTGGACGAGATCGCCAGCAGCGAGCCCGAGGTCGACGATGATGATGAGCTGAGCGAGGCCGCCCTGGCCACCATGGCCAATGAAACGCCGATTATTCGCTTCGTGAATCTGGTGCTCCAGCAGGCCATTCGCGACAAGGCTTCTGACGTTCACTTTGAACCCTTCGAGGACCAGTTCCGCATCCGTTACCGTATTGACGGTGCGCTCTACGAAATGGCCCCTCCGCCCAAGAGCCTGGCCACGCCGGTTATTTCGCGTGTCAAGGTGCTCTCGAACCTCAACATTGCCGAGCGCCGCATCCCGCAGGACGGTCGTATCAAGATGACCATTGCCGGGCGTCCGGTTGACTTGCGTGTATCTACGCTCCCGACCCAGTTTGGGGAGAGTGTGGTGCTTCGTGTTCTGGATAAGTCGGCCACCTCACTCGACCTTGAGCAGCTATCGATGCCCGAGGACGTGCTGGAGTCCATCCGTGGGCTGGTTGCCCGCCCGAACGGCATTTTCATCGTCACGGGGCCGACGGGTTCTGGTAAGACGACCACGCTTTACTCCGCGCTACGCGAGGTAAACAAGACCGAGATCAAGATTTTGACCGCCGAAGATCCGGTCGAATACGAAATCGACGGCATCATGCAGGTGGCGATTAACCACGCCGTGGGCCTGAACTTTGCCGCCACCCTGCGCTCCTTCCTCCGTCAAGACCCCGACAAGATTATGGTGGGGGAAATTCGAGACTTGGAAACGGCCCAGATCGCGGTGCAGGCCTCGCTCACCGGTCACGTGGTGCTCAGTACCCTGCACACCAATGACGCCGCCGGGGCCATCACCCGTATGATTGATATGGGACTGGAGCCGTTCCTGATCTCTGCTTCGGTGGAAGGCATTCTGGCCCAGCGCCTTGTGCGCCGCATCTGCCCGACTTGCCTCACGGCCTACGAGCCCGACCAGCAACTGATCGAAGTGCTCGGGGCGGACCCGTTGGACATCGCTGACAAGCAGTTCTTCTTCGGTAAGGGGTGCAACGATTGCAGCCAGACGGGTTACCGTGGACGACAGGGCCTGTTTGAGATGCTGATGGTCTCGGACCAGATACGCCAGCTCATCACCGAGCGCGCTCCCACGCTGGTTTTACGCCAGAAAGCACTTGAGCAAGGGATGCGCACGCTACGCGATGACGGCCTGCGCAACATCTTTGATGGTGCAACCACAATCGAAGAGGTGTTAAAATATACCTAGTAACGGTGCTGGAACCGCGCCCAAAACGCGGGCTTGTGGTTCCACACACTTTCCCTTTAATTTTACCTAAAGCTTGTAACCCTCGAACACCTATCCGCTTTGCTCCATGCCTAAATATTCATACACTGCCATTGACTCCTCCGGTAAGCAGAAGACCGGTAAAATCGCAGCCAACAGCGAAGACGAAGCCAGCAGCAAGCTTTCCTCTGGCGGTCTGATGGTAAGCAAGATCGAGGAGATCGGCGGCGGGAAGCCTGCCAAGGCCACCAAGGCAAAGGGACCAAGCCGCAAGAGTGGAGGAGGCCGCGCCAGCTCCAAGAAGAAAAGCAGCGGTTTTAGCTTTGGTAAGGTGATTAATGAAGAAGGTCTGACCGTCTTCACGCGCCAGCTCGCTACGCTGCTCCAGGCCGGTCTGCCACTGCTCCGCAGCCTCGAGGTCATGATCCGTCAGGAGAAAAACCTGCGCTTTAAGGAAGTGCTCACGCACATTGCCGATAACGTGCGCTCCGGTAATAACCTCTCCGAGGGTCTGGCTCAGCACCCGAAGATTTTCGAACCCATCTACGTGAACATGATCCGCGCCGGTGAGGCCGGTGGTGTGCTGGACGTCGTCCTGCTGCGTCTGGCCCTGTTCATGGAAAAGAACCTCAAGACCAAGAAGAAGGTCAAGTCGGCTATGGTCTATCCGGTCGTGGTCGTCTGTGTGGCGGTTGCCATCGTGGCCCTGCTGCTTATCTTCATCGTACCGCGTTTCCAGAAGATTTTCTCTGACATGCTGCCTGGTGGTGAGAGCGAAATGCCCGGCCTGACCAAGATGGTTATCGCCTTTAGTAATGCCCTGACGCCGGACAGCTTTATGCAGGGTATCATTCTGGTGGGAGTGATTATCGCGCTGATTTTCGGCTTCCGTTTCGCGGTCAAATCGGGCCCCGGTAGTGCGCTCAAGGACAAGCTCGTGCTGAAGTTGCCCAAGATTGGTGACTTGGCGCAAAAAGCTGCCGTTTCACGCTTTACCCGTACTTTCGGTACGCTGCTTTCCTCCGGTGTGCCTATCCTGCAGGCGCTCCAGATCACCCGTGACATCATCGGCAACAGGGTACTGAGCGACGCGCTCGACCGTGTGCACGACCGTGTGCGAGACGGTGAGCCGCTGGCTACGCCGCTCGAGCAGCAGCGTGTATTCCCGACCATGGTGACCAGTATGATCGACGTGGGTGAAGAAACCGGTGAGCTTGCGGAGATGTTGAACCGCATCGCGGACAACTACGACGAAGACGTGGATAACGCCGTGAACAGTATCACCTCGATCATTGAGCCGATCATGATCGTTATGCTCGCGCTCATCGTGGGTACAATTGTTATTGCGCTGTTCCTGCCGATTGTTAGCATTATCCAAGGTCTTACCCAGTAAATTTACCTTTCTATTGTGCCAATCAAAAATGGTCACCCTTCGGGGTGGCCTTTTTTGTGGCTACAGCTTGCATGCCTGGGGCGAAAACGCTTGAGTGCATGCGTGAGTCTCCAGCGCCGCTGTTTCTATTTTTTCTCGGGGTGGTACGCCATCTGGTTTGGGGTGGGCCTTCTGTTCCTCAGCTTTGGCTGGCAGCCACTGTTTAACCACTGGGAAGACTTTCTCTTTCTCGCCCTGGCAGGCATCGTCGTGCTCCTGGCAGTGATGCCCTGGCTGGGAGCGGGGCGCACGTGGCTGGCCTTTGCCTGGGTGGCACTCGTCTCGGGCGTTATTGAGACGGTGGGCGCGACGACGGGCATGCCCTTTGGCCACTATGGCTACACGGAGCTGATGGGGCCGCGACTGGGCGGAGTGCTGCCGCTGGCCATCCCCTTTGCCTGGTGGGTGGTGCTCATGCCGCTGCAAATCTACGCGCAACTCCGCCTGGGGGGGCGTTTGCCCTGGCTGCTGCCGGTGTTGGTCGGCGCCGCGGCGATGCTGATCGACGTCGCTCTGGAGCCGGTGGCAACGACTTTGCGAGGCTATTGGGTTTGGGAAGACCGTGGCCCCTGGTATGGGGTGCCCTGGCAGAACTTTCTCGGCTGGTGGCTATGCGGGACAATTATCAGCGCCGGGCTGATTCCGCTTATCGGCAAGCCCCGGCCTGGCGTGGCCTCCACGTGGCTGGCTCAGCGGGTGGCCTTTCTGGTTCTGTTCTCGGTACTGCTGAGCTTCTGGGCAGCAGCGCTGGCTCATGCCATGTGGTTGGGCTTGCTGGCGCTTACTTTGGTGATGCTGGCGGTGGCGTATCCGCTTGTTTCCCCTCCAGCAGGGTCGCGATGAGGTAGAGGCCGACTCCGATAGTGATCCCGCAATCGGCGATGTTGAAGGCCGGGTAGCGATAGCTGCCGAAGTGAAAGTCGAGAAAGTCGACCACGTGCCCGTAGGCGAGGCGGTCGATCATGTTACCAATGATTCCCCCGATGAGCAGCCCGAATGCGACCTGCATGAAAGGGCGCTTCAGGCCGAGTGCTTCGCGGAAGAAGAATATCGCGCCAATGGCGACGAGTCCGAGGAGGGCAAGTATCTGCGTGTACCCGGCGAAGATGCCCCAGGCCGCGCCCTTGTTCACGATGTGGACGATGTAGAAAAAGCCGGGGATGACCTCGACGGGTTCCTGCGGTCCACTATAGGCGTGATAGGTGTTTAGCGGTAGCCAGCCGTCGATGGCGAGCTTGGTCGCCTGATCGAGCACGAGGATGACGATGGCGATAGACCAAAGCCTGCGGTAGGCCAGAAGTGGGGACTTCATGGCTGCGAGGGGAGGGAACACATGGAGCGGCTTCTAGTTGTCGCTGTCGTCGTCGGTGAAGCTGAGCGACTCGTCCATGTCTTCGCTGAGAACGCCGACGCGCTGGACCTTGTTGCGGCGCTGCTTCTCCAGTTCGCGCTGCCCTTCGAGCGAGTAGCGGGTGAAGGGGACGGCCATGAGGCGGTCCTTGGCAATGGGCTCGCCGGTGATTTCGCACACGCCGTAGCTGCCGTCAAAGATACGCTGGATGGCCTCTTCGATCTCGTAGAGGGCCTCCTGCTCACTGGAAACGAGGCTGAGGGCGAAGTCGCGGTCAAAGGTATCGGTGCCAGCGTCGGCCATGTGCTGACCGTAGCCGGAGAGGTCGCCGGAGTCTTCCTTGTTGGAGCGCTTGAGCGTGTCCGCGGTGTGCAGTTGCAGCCCGTCGTTGACGTGGTCGCGCAGCTCAAGCAGTGCCTTGTAGTACTTGGAAAATTTGGCCGGAACCTTGTCTTCGGTCTGATTGGCAGCCTTTTCGGCAGGGTTGAAGCCGAGGATGTCGGCCAGCGAAGCGGCCGCGTGGTTGCGGTGCTCCACGGGGGCGTCGTCCTCGATGGTGGTGGTCTTCTTCTTGGGAGCTGCCTTGGTGGTGGTCTTCTTCTCGTCGTCCCCGGGCTTGCGCGACTTGAGCATCTCCTCGACGTCTTCCATGGTGAAGACAACGGGTGTATTCTTTGACTTGCGCTGCTTGAAAACGGAAGGTGTGGACGTACGCTTGCGGGCGTTGAGCACGATCTCCTTGGCCTTGCTGTCGATGGGTGTTTCTTCCTTGGGCTTGCTGGCGGTCTTCGCTTTCTTCACGTCTGCCTGAGCTGCTTTTTTCGTGCCAGCTTTCTGAGGCGCTGTTTTTTTCACAGCGGCCTTCTTTGCCGGGGTCTTTTGGGCTACAGGCTTCTTGGTCGTCGTCTTGTTGGCGACTTTTTTTGCAGCGGTTTTCTTGGTAGTTTTCTTTTTGGCGGACATGTAGGTAAACGTTAAGAGGGGTTATCGTGAGAGGAGGGCGTCGCGGTCGCGCGGCGATACCTCGCCGTATTCACCGGCGGAAACGAGCTCCGGCACCCAGCGCCAACTGCGGGGGCAGCGGACGCCCTGGGCGTGCTCGGCAGAAAGGGTCAAGTCATCATCGCATGGCGATAGGTTGACCTCGGAGACAATGAAAAGTTCCGGCAGCATGGCGGCGTGGCGCTGGAGGCGGGCAAAGGTCTCGTCGCTCTCGCGGCCTCGGATGGTGAGGGCGGCGTCGAGGGACTTGCCGATGGTTTTCTCCTTACGCAGGCCTTCGAGGGTCTCGTTGACCGTGTTGCGGTAGTCGAGGAGGGCCTCGATGTCGGCCACCACAGCGTTGTCGAAAAAGGCCGGGTCGATCTCGGGCCAGTCCTGCAGGTGGATGCTGCCCTCGGCGAAGTCCCCATCGACCTGGGAGTAGGCGTAGGCTTCGTCGCAGGTGAAGGTGAGCACGGGGGCGAGCAGGCGGGTGAGCGCCTTAAAGATATGGTAAATGGCGGTCTGGGAGGAGCGGCGTTCTTTCCAGTCCGGGCCAAAGGTGTAGAGGCGGTCCTTGAGGATGTCGTGGTAAATGCGCGACAGGGTGACGCCGAAGAAGCGGTCCACGAGTTGGTAGACGCGGTGGAATTCGCTCTGTTCGTAAGCGCGGGTGCAGTTGTCGATCAGGTCGGCGGTCTGCTTGAGCGCCCATTGATCGAGCGGGTCGAGCTCGCCCGCAGGGACGGCGTGCTTGGCCGGGTCGAAGTCGTAGAGGTTGCCGAGCTGGAAATAGAAGGTGTTGCGGATCGAGCGGTAGGTGTTCGTGACCAGCTTGAAGTGGTTTTCTGAGAGACGGATGTCACCCCGAAAGTCCTGCGAACTGACCCACAGGCGCATGATATCTGCGCCGTACTTGGCCACCCAGCCGTCGGAGCTCATCGCGCCCTTGGACTTGGAGATTTTCTCGCCCTTTTCATCGACGATAAAGCCGTGGGTGATGATCTTCTGGTACGGGGGCTGACCCTGCGTGACCATGCTTGTCCAGAGCGAAGACTGGAACCAGCCGCGGTGCTGGTCGCTACCCTCAAGGTAGAGGTCGGCCGGCCAGTGGAGGTCCTCGGTCTGCTTGAGCACGGCGAGGTGCGAGCAGCCGGAGTCGATCCAGACGTCGAGCGTGTCGGTACCTTTTTTCAGTGGCTTTCCGGCAAACTCTGCGGGAAGCTCGATGTCCTTAAGGAGTTCTTCGGCCTCTTGCTCAAACCAAATGTTGGTCCCGGAGGTAGCCACCTTGTCCGCGATGGCGCGCACGACCTTGGCGTCGAGCAGGGCGTCGCCGTCTTCGGTGTAAAAGGCCGGGATGGGCACGCCCCAGGAGCGCTGGCGCGAGATGCACCAGTCCGGGCGCGTCTCGACAGCGCCGCGGATGCGGTTTTCGCCCCAGTCGGGGACCCACTCTACCTTACCGATGCCGTCGAGGCAGTCGGCGCGCATGTTGTCCTTGTCCAGGCTGACGAACCACTGGTCCATCGCGCGGAAAACGACCGGGGTCTTGGAACGCCAGCAATGCGGGTACTGGTGCTGGTAATTCTTGCGCTGGAGCAGGGCACCGTTACCGCCGATGATTTCGAGCACGGCGTCGTTGGCCGGGCACTTGCCATTGCGCTCAAGCACGGTGATGCCCACGAGTTCGGCGGGAACTTGCCCGTCGTCCACGTAGCAACCGCGGTCATCGATCGGGCAGTAGATTTCCAGGCCGTACTTGAGGCCGGAAAGGTAGTCCTCCAGACCGTGGCCGGGGGCGGTGTGGACGCAGCCCGTGCCGGCGTCGGTCGTCACGTAGTCGGCCAGAACGACAGGGGAGGGGCGGTCGATAAAGGGGTGCTGCGTGACGGCTTTCTCGAAGTCGCTGCCTTTGTGCAGTGCGCCGGTGGTCGCGCCCTCGAGCGCGCAGTCGGCGATAAAGGACTCGGCCAAGGGGAGGGCCACGATGTAGGTCTCGTCGCCGTGCTTGACTTCGGTGTACTGGAGTTCGGGGTGGACGGCGACGGCGAGGTTGGCCGGAAGCGTCCACGGGGTGGTGGTCCAGATGACGAAAAAGGTGTTTTCGGGCAGGCCGTGGGCAGCGGCGTCCTTGACCTGGAATTTTACCCAGATAGAGGGGCTGACGTGATCCTGGTACTCGATCTCGGCCTCAGCCAGGGCGGTGGCGCAGGGGATGGACCAGTAAACGGGCTTCTTGCTGCGGTAGACGAGGCCCTTGTCGATAAATCCGGCAAAGGCGCGGAGGATTTCGGCCTCGTAGCCGGGGTTCTTGGTCTTGTACTCGCGCTCCCAGTCGGCCAAGACGCCGAGCCGCTTGAACTGCTCGCGCTGGATGCCGATGTATTTTTCGGAAAAGTTGGCGCACTCCTCGCGCAGCTCAGCCGCATTGAGGTCCTTCTTGGCCGCGCGGATTTCCTTGCTCACCTTGTGCTCGATCGGGAGCCCGTGGCAGTCCCAACCGGGGAGATAGGGGGTGCGGTAGCCACGCATAGACTTATAGCGCAAGATGCTGTCCTTGAGGATCTTGTTCAACGCGGTGCCGATGTGGACGTCGCCGTTGGTGAAGGGCGGGCCGTCGTGCAGAACGTAGAGTGGCCCGCTGGCGTTCTTCTCCTGAATCTTCTGGTAAAGGTCGAGGGAGCTCCAGTGTGCGAGGCGTTCCGGCTCTCGGTTAACGAGGTTTCCCCGCATGGGGAATTGGGTCCGGGGAAGATTTAGCGTGTCCTTTAAATTCATCGCGCTAGTGGCGTCTGGCGGCTTTAAAATAGCCCTGTGGAAAAGCGCGAAATAGTGCCCGAAACCGCCTCTGAGTCAAGCCCCAAGCTCGTGAACGCACGGCGTTCAATCCGATTGAAGGGCTTTGCCCTTACGGTACTACGTACCTATCCCTTGTGTGCTGTGTTCGAGTGCCTTGGGGAGACAAGTCCTTACGGCACTGCGTGCCTAACCCATGGGTGTATAGGATAACGGCTTTGTGAGGTTACGCACCGTGCGGCGTTCCATCCGATTGCTGCTCCAGCCGGAGTGATCTGGAGGATCACAGGTGCAGGACATCGTCCTGCCTGCTAGCCCACCACGGCGTCTTGTTCGTAGACTTTCCTGAAGTGATGGCCGATGATGGCGAGGTTGACGGCCTGCGGGAGGAGGGCGCGCTTTTTGAAAAGCACCCAGAGCAGGAGTTTCCAGTAGTGGACGCGCTCGCTACCAAGGATGCCCAGCCGCACGCAAGAGCGTACAAAGGCGCGGAGCTTGATGAAGTCGAGCGGTTGCTGGATGGCGGGAGGCTTGTAGTTTTTGAGGAATGTTTTGACCCGGCGGTAGTAGGGCTTAGGCAGGTAGAGCCCCTTGAAGACATGGTGGTAGCCCTCGCGGAGCTTGTCCGGGTGGAGCTTGGTCACGAAGTTGCTGATCGCCTTGGTGTTGTTGCCGAGGGAGTTGCCCAGCAGGCGGCCTTCCTGTTTCATGCGTTCGTACAGCGCGGTGCCAACGGGAGCCTGCAGGATGCCGACCATGGCGGTGACGATTCCGCTGTTTTGGATAAAGTCGATCTGCCGCTGGAAGATGCTCTCCGTGTCCGTGTCGAAGCCCACAATGAAGCCGCCCTGGACCTGGAGGCCGTGGCGCTGGATGGTGTGGACGCTGCCCACGAGGTCGCGCCCGAGATTTTGCTTTTTACTGCAACTGGCTAAACTTTCCTCGGAGGGGGTTTCCAGGCCGATGAAGACGGTGTCAAAGCCCGCCTCGGACATCATGTTCATCAGGGTGGGATCGTCGGCCAGGTTGATCGAGGCCTCGGTGTAGAAGGGGATGCCCGTCTTGCCTTTCTGCCACTCGATGAGGGCGGGCAGGAGGTTGTTTTTGAGGAAGCGCTTGTTACCGATGAAGTTGTCGTCCACGAAGAAGACCGAGCCGCGCCAGCCGGTGGCGTAAATGGCATCCAGCTCCCGCAGTACCTGGTTGGTACACTTCAGGCGCGGGCGGTGGCCGAGCATGGCAGTGACGTTGCAGAAGTCGCAGTTAAACGGGCACCCGCGGGTAAACTGGATGCTGAGCGAAGCGTAGTGCTTCACATTGATCAGGTCCCAGCGCGGCACCGGCGTGGTGGAGAGGTCCGGGTAAGTGGGGTCGGCGTAGCGGGCCTTGGGCCAGCCGCTTTCGAGGTCTGCCAGAAAGGGCGGGAGGTTGATTTCGGCTTCGTTTAAAATCAGGTGGTCAACATCGGGGTACTTCTCCGGCTCGCAGGTGAAGAGCGGGCCGCCCGCGACGACCTTTTTGTGCATGGACTTGGCCAGTTGGATGACCTCCGCGGTGGAGTCCTGCTGGACCGTCATGGCGCTGATGAAGACCATGTCGGCCCAGGCGACGTCCTGGCGCTTGAGGCGCTCGACATTGAGGTCGCACAGACGCAGCTCCCACGAATTCGGGAGCATGGACGCGACAGTGAGCAGCCCCAGTGGGGGAAAGGAAGACTTTTTACCGATGAACTTCAGCGCGTGCTTGAAGCTCCAGAAAGTGGCCGGAAACTCCGGGTAAACCAAGAGAACATTCATTCCGGCGCAGTCTGTGCCCGTATGAGTGTGATTAGAAGTGCTAACTTTCTCGGCGTTCTTTTATAAGAATATCGAATTGACGCTATAATCTGAACCTCTCTATTTAAATGCTACTCCTGCATCTCCCTTAGCGCCTTGACGATGTCGTCGGGCTCGGCGCGCTCGCGGTAGTCGGGGTTGAGGTAGGCCCAGGCGATGGTGCCGTCGGTATTGATGATGTAGGTGGCCGAGAGGGGGAGCTCCCAGGACTCGTCGCCGTTGTAGCCGGGCAGGTCGAGGCGGCCTTTGAAGGATGCGATGACCTCGGGCGGGAGCTTGTACTTGATGCCGTAGTCCTTGGCGGTCTTGTTGCCCATGTCGCTGAGAACGTAAAACTCGAGTTCGTTTTTCTCCTGCGTGCTGATGCTCTGGTCGGGCATTTCCGGGCTGATGGCGACGAGGGTCGCCCCGGCGGCTTCAAAGTCGGGCAGCTTTTCCTGCAAGTAGAGCAGTTGGAGGTTGCAGTACGGGCACCAGCCACCGCGGTACCAGGTCAGCACGACGGGCCCCTTATTGAGCAGTTCGCTCAAAACAACGGTTTCGCCGGTAGCGTGGGGCAGGGCGAAGTCCGGCGCGGGATCGCCGACTTTCTTGGCGGACTCGAGGACACCGGAGTGGGCCACGTCGAGGATGCCCTGCTCGTAGAGTGCGCTGACTTCGGGCGGAGCCTTCTGGGTAAAGTTAGCCTTTCGCTGGTTCAGTACTTCCTCCAGTGAGCCCGTTTCGGGCGTGTCGGCGCGGAGTACTTCGACAGCCAGCAGGGTGAGCAATAGTGTGATCGCGGCAACGCGCGTCCAGAAGCACGGAGAACAGGAGATTTTCCTCATACCTGCTTAAACGTTGCTACTACGAGATCCTTTCAGGCTTTTTGGTCTTAACGGGAAGAATCGGTCTGGGCGTATGCATGGAGCCGGTTTTCAGCCAGTCAATGGCCTGATGCCGGTCAAAGAACTGCATGACCTCGCAGTTGTCGTCTTCGCGGTGAACGCGAAACTGGTTAGCCTGTCCGTAGGCGAGTTCGCTTGAAACGAGGATGGCGGTGCGACTGGCCTTGGTAAACAGCTTGCGACCGTCTTTTGCGGCCTGTTTCAGGTCTTTGTAGGCCATGTTAAAGTCCACCGAAGATAGGTCCCACATACGCCGTTCGTAGGGGTAGTTCTGAGCCACATTGGTGATGATTGTTCTGAGGTCCTGCAATGTCGGGTTGGAGTGGCACGTGATAATCGTGACACCCTCGGCAACTTCGACTTCGTAGCTAAAATCTGACACAGTAGTGCAATACGTTACAGCAATGGACGTAAGGAACAGACCCTAGTATTCCCAATGAAGGGACCTTGGCAAGCCTGACTATGCACAATATAGTTATTTTTTAAACCACTGAAGAAAACGCAGTGCTATACGGTAGATCAGGCCTCTCCCAGGCGGAGCTGGTCGCTACCGGGCTGGGTGAGCCCGATGGTTTTCCACGCTTTGGGCGTGAGCACGCGGCCTTGGGGGGTGCGTGCCAGGTAGCCTTCCTGGATGAGATAGGGTTCGTGCACTTCCTCCAGGGTGTGCTCCTCCTCGCCCACGGCAACGGCGATCGTGCCCAGGCCGACAGGGCCGCCCCGGTAGTTCTCGGCCATGAGGCGCAGGATGCGCTTGTCCATCTCGTCCAGCCCGTAGGTGTCGATTTCAAGCAGCTCAAGGGCGGCTTCGGCCACGGGGCGGGTGACTTTTCCGTCGGCGCGCTGTTGGGCGTAGTCGCGGACGAAGTTGATCAAATTGTTGGCAATGCGGGGCGTGCCGCGGGCGCGCCCGGCGATCTCGGCGATGCCGTCCTCGTCGGCCTCGATCTGGAGCAACTCGCAACTACGGCGCACGATCTTCTGCAGGGTGTTGCGGCTGTAGTAGTCGAGGCGCGTCTGCAGGGTGAAGCGGCTGCGCAGGGGGGCGGTGAGGAGTCCGGTGCGGGTTGTCGCGCCGACCAGCGTAAAGCGCGGAATGTTGAGCCGGACGCTGCGGGCGTTGGGCCCCTGGTCGATCATGATGTCGATGCGAAAGTCCTCCATGGCCGAGTAGAGATACTCCTCGACCGTTTTTGGGATGCGGTGGATTTCGTCGATAAAGAGGATGTCGCCCTCTTCCAGTCCGGTGAGCAGGCCCGCGAGGTCGCCCGGCTTGTCAATGACGGGGCCGGAGGTCTGGCGTACCTGCCGGTCCATCTCGCTGCCAAGGATCATGGCCAGGGTGGTCTTGCCCAGGCCGGGCGGGCCATGCAGCAGGATGTGGTTCAGGGCCTCGCCGCGAGAGCGCGCCGCACCGACCATGACCTCCAGTCGCTCGACGGTCTTGCCCTGCCCGGTGAAGTCGGCAAAAGACAGCGGCCGCAAGGCTTTCTCCTGCGGTGTCTCGGGCGCATCAAGCACCTGCTGTAAGTAGTCCGTGCCTTTATCGTCGGGCATGTACAAACATTCACCTTTCCGGTGGCTCTAGCCAAGCTTTCTTTTGAGGAGGATGAAGCTGGCGTTAAGCGAGGTGGTTCAGGGCAATACTCTGTTTAGGATTATCCGCCTTGGGTGACGTTGACCGTGACCTGGAGCGCGGAGGTGGTATCGGCCGGGGCGGAGAAGCTGCCTGAGATGGGGGGAACCATCTCAGGGTGGCGGGCGATGGCGGTAGCGATATGGTCGGGCCCGGTCAGGCGACCGCTGGTGTTGTCAAAGCCGCGCCAGCCGAGGCCGGGCAGGTAGACCTCTGACCAGGCGTGGGTCGAGCCTGCGGCAAAGGCGAGGTCGGGCGCGTGGAGGTAGCCACTGACGAAGCGCGCGGCCAGCCCGAGGTAGCGGCAGGCCTCGATGAAGAGCGTGGCGTAGTCGCGGCAGGAGCCGCCGCATCGGTTAAGGGTATTGGCGGGGGATTGCACGCCTTCTTCTTCGCGCATAGCGTAGTTGAAGTTCGTAGCGGTTTCGCTGGCCAGACGGTTCAGGAGGTCCGAGGTGCGCCAGTCGCTTTGCTCGGCCATAATGCCCTTAACCCACTGACCGACCTGTGGCTGGTCGTGGAGGAAGGACGGGGTCTGGAAGGCGACGAGGTCCAACCGCTCCAGCGAGCTGTAGTTAAACGGCCAGCATTCGGCCTCGTCGGTGATTTGCAGCTCTTGCTCCTCGACGCCAAACTGCTGGATGCCGACTTCGCTGGTGATGCGGAGCTGGAAGACGTCGCTTTGGTCAAACTCGACGCAGGCGCGGGAGTTGCCGTAGAGGTCGTGCTGCCAGAGGATGCGCGCGGGCAGCGGGTCGATGACCAGCGTGCTGCTGTCGATGCGGACTTCGTGGCTGGCCCGCGGACGGATGAGCATGGTGTGCGGCCCGAGCTTTACGGGTTGGGAAAAGGTGTACTCGGTCGAGTGGTGGATGGAGAGGTATTTCATGCTGGCAGGAAAAAGGTGCGTGCGGGGTTAGACGTCGGATCGGCGTAGACGTTGAATGCGCAGCCTATAGACGTAGTGAAAAGCTCGCTACAGAAATCTACAGAGAGACCGCTGCCTCAACTGGAGTAGGGTGAAGCGGGCTCAACTTCCGAGAGGGCGTAGCCCCTCAGTGCCTATCAGGTTGCCCGATCATTATTCTGACAAGGGGTAGCGACCATCGGGAGCGTAGGGGCACGCCCCTCAAACAGATTGAACACTGAGTGTTCATTCGACGGAAATGTCTTTGGGCATCTCCGTATCGCTCAGGCGGGCGACGTCTGCGCCGAGGGCGGCGAGTTTCTCGTCGAACTTTTCGTAACCCCGGTCGAGGTGGTAAATGCGCTGGACCCAGGTTTCGCCCTTGGCGGCAAGGCCGGCCAGGATGAGCGCGGCACTGGCCCGAAGGTCGCTGGCCATGACGGGTGCGCCGGAGAGCGGGAGTCCGCCCTTGATGACCGCGCTCGGGCCTTCAATCGAAATATCTGCCCCCATGCGCCCCAGCTCGGGCACGTGCATGAAGCGGTTGGGGTACACGCGCTCGGTCACGATAGAGAGGCCGCTGGTCAGCGCGAGCATGGTGCAGGTCTGGGCCTGCAAGTCGGTGGGAAAGCCCGGGTGGGGGAGCGTGATGACGTCCACCGGGCGCAGGACAGAGTCCGCCCCGCGTACGTGGATGGTATCCTCGTCGAGGATGTCAAAAGCCAGCCCGGCCTCGGAAAGTTTGTCCAGAAAGGCGGCCAGGTTTTCGGCTTGGGCGCCTTTTACCGTGATGTCGCTCTGGGTGACAGCTCCGGCGATGATGTAGGTCCCCGCCTCGATGCGGTCGGAGAGCACCTTGTGGTCGGTGCCGTGGAGCTGGTCAACGCCCTCGATGGTCAGGGCGTGGCTGCCGACGCCGGAAATGTTGGCCCCCATGCTGATGAGCATCTTGCACAGGTCGATGACTTCGGGCTCGCAGGCCGCGCTGTCGATCCGGGTAACGCCGGGTGTGAGCACGGCAGCCATGAGGATGTTAGCCGTACCGGTGACGGTGCTGCCGTGGCGTCCGCCGAGAAAGACCGTGCCGCCCCGTAGTTGCGAGCCATCCAGCTTGACGTAGCCGGAGTCGATGGTGATGCCGCAGTTGAGCTTGGAGAGGCCCTTGAGGTGGAGATCGATCGGGCGTGGCCCGATGACGCAGCCGCCCGGCAGGGAGACTTCGGCCTTGCGCATGCGGGCGACCATCGGCCCCATGAGGCAGACGGAGGCGCGCATCTTGCGCACGAGATCGTACGGGGCACGGGTGGCCACCGTCTGGGCCTCAATCCGCCAGGTGTGCGGGTCGAGGCGCTCGACCTTGGCCCCCAGCCGTTCGAGGATGTCTGCCATAAAGCGGACATCGCTCAGGTCGGGGACGTTGCGGATGGTGACGGGCTCGGCCGTCAGCAGGGCCGCTGCGAAAATGGGCAGGCAGGCGTTTTTGGCCCCGCCGATCTCGACGGTGCCGGACAGGCTGTTTCCTCCACGAATGCGAACAACATCCACGGGTAAGCCTTAGTCCTGCTGGGGAGAATTGTTGTCACCCTGACGACGTGCGCGCTTGCGGGGGCGACGACGGCGGCGATTCTGGCCCCCCTCGCGGTTCCCGCCCTCGCGATTGCCACCTTCACGATTGCGGTTGCGCCCGTCGCGGTTCCCGCCTTCGCGGTTTTGGCGATGCTGGCCACCCTTACGGGCAGACTTCTTTTTCGGGCCGCGCTGTTCGGGCTTGGGCTCTTCCTTGGCGGGTTCGCTGCCAAAGAGGGAGCCGAAAACTTTCTTCACCTTGCCAAACAGGCCCTTGGGCTCTGGTTCGGCCTTGGCCTTGGCAGGCTCAGGTCGGCGACGCTGGCCCTGGCCTTCGCCCTTGGATTTGCGCTGGCCGCCTTCGCGGTTGCGGTTGCGTCCGTCACGGTTTCCGCTATCGCGATTCTGGCGGTTGTTGCCGCCCTCGCGGCTACGCCCCTCGCGGTTTCCACGGCCTTCGCTGCCATCTTCGCGGTTGGAATCACCGTCTTGGCCATCCTGGCGGTTCTGGCCAGAGCGGCGGCGACGACGCTTGCGCGGCGGGCGGTCACCGGACTCGGCATCGGAGCGGGGAGAGTCGTCGCGGGAAGTCTCTTCGTCGCCCTCGGAGGTATCTGCTTCGCTGGTTTCCTCCTGCTTGGGGGCAAAGGCCTGCTTTTCGGGCATGGGCTCTTCGCTCTGCTTTGCCTCTTCACGCGGCTCGCGCTTTTCGCGCTTGGGCTGCTTATCCTCAGGGTAGCCGCTGGCGGCACTGCCACTGAGGTTTTCAGTAAAGGAGCCGGGCTCGATTTCACCGGGCTGGGGCTCATCGCCCTTGCCTGCGGCCTTCTTGGTGCCTTCTTTGGAGCGGCCGCGGAGGTTAACAGGCTGGTCCTCGGTGGAGGGTGTGTAGCGTTTGACGGAGCTGGTGGGCTTGGAGCCGTCGGGGGAAATCTGGCAGGGGGCGCGGGGGCCGGTGGCCAGAAGGGGGGCGAGTGCGTCCTCGCTTTTTTCCTCAGCTAAGTCGCTCCAGGTGATGGCCTTGCGGTCTTCTTGTTCGACGACTTCGGTCTGCTCTTCCGTCTGAGTATCGGTAATCTCTTCGGCGGCTTCTTCGACTTCGGTGGTCTTGGCGTTTTGGCTGGGTTGGTATTGTTCGTCGTCTCCGGGCTGGTTGCGCCGCGAAGGTTGTTCGTATGAGGGCATGGTGTATCTGGATTCGGGTCATCCCCGGCGGCGGGAGTTTGGTATACTGTGCCGGAGAGAGGGAGGGCGCGTGGCGCCGCTGCGGCGAGTCAACCAGAGTGGGTCTCGCTTCTAACCTCGTGGCAACAAGCTGCGAAAAAGCGTGTCTGGCTCAAGCCTAAAGTGAAAGCGATTCTCAATCCGTGCCCGTGTGTGCGCCGCTGACGGCGGAATGCGCTTGCCGAGGGGGGCGGGTTCACCCAGCGTGCTGGCATGGATAAATTCGAGGAAATCTTTCGCATGCAGGACGAGCTCAACAAGCGTATCGGCGTAGATACGAGCAAGCTCGACCAGGAAGGAAAAACCAAGTGGGTGCTCAACTATACCCGCGCCTTGCAGCAGGAGACGGCCGAGCTGATCGACTCTGTGCCCTGGAAGTGGTGGGCCAAGTACCAGGAGTTTGACGAGCAGAACGCCCGCGTCGAAGTCGTGGATCTCTTTCACTTCCTTATCTCGCTGGCGCAGGTGCTGGGCATGAGTGCGGATGACGTCTACGACGCCTACATGAAGAAGAACAAGGTCAACCACGAGCGGCAGGACAGCGGCTACAAGGCCAAGGACGAGTCCGACTCACGCCACATCTAGGGGCTCGTTGCTTGCGGGTGTTTTCGTAATTATTTTACACACCTCGCGGTTGTCAGCGCGCGGCAGGGGCTCTACCTTAGGGTCTACTACTATTATTTACCCTCTATGTCGGAGGAAAAATTAACTGCTGCACCCAGGACAATCACCCATGTATCACTACCGTATTCGCAAAAGTGGTTCCATCGCGGTGGCGGTAACGGAATTCCGCGATGAGGTGCAGCGCTGGGCTGAGGCCTGTCTGGAGCGCTACGGAGAGGCCGAGCCCACGGACAACTGGGACCAGGCACTCTATCTGGTCGGGTGGATGCCGGTGCTGGAGTTGGAGCCCGCCTCCCCGCTGCTCAACTGGCTCTGTCGGGTGCGCGATGACATCTCCCGCCACGCCCACAAACACGGGCACTGGCATCACGGTTACTGGAAGCAGTTGCCTGTTTCCCATGGGCTGATGCACTTCGAGACTTTTCTGGGCGCGTTGTGGAAGCTCCACCCCGAGGATACAGAAACGGTGCGACAGTACCTCGATGCGACCGAGCACCTGCTCGGTCCGGTGGACGACGTGCCCGCCTGGTTCGACTACGAAAGCTGCCTTTTTCCCGCTTCGAGTTTTGGCAGCGGGGGGCCGATGGAGGGCGATACGGGGCTGAACTTACCCCATCACTTCCGCGCCATCAATGCCGCGCTTCTGGCCTTTCAAATGGGGGGTGGTAAAGCCTACCTCGACATGGCTGCGCTCTACGGTTGCCACTGGTGCGATGCGATTCTGGACGGTAAGGACTTGCCGCTCGCCCTGTCCGCCAATGGGCCAGTCTTTAGCCATACGCCCGAGCTCGCCCTTGCTTTTGCCCAGTTGGGCATCGTCATGCTGCCCAAGGACTGCCCTGTGGCCCGGGCCGAAGCCTTTCTGGCCGCAGACGGCATCCGCGCCCTGCTCAAGCTTTGGCAGTTTACCGAAGAGGAGGCCTTCCGTCACGCGGCCGAGCGCTTGATCGAAACCCTGCTGCCCGAGCTGAGCGATCCCGAGGCCGGGGCGCTGGCCGCGGCCATTCGCCACTACCGCGATTACACCGGCTCGCCACGTTACGATGCGCATGTGCTCTACGAGGCCGAAGTCAGCTTCCCGTATTGGATCGACCAGCTTGGGGTCGATACGGAGCGTTTCCGCAAGGCCCGTCCCGGCGGCGTGGGCAAGCGCGCCGATTTACCCTTCTGGTTCGAAAACGGCATGGTCCGCCAACACAGCCCGATTTTACTGGGGCTGGCGGCAGAAATCACCGGTAACGAGCGCCTGGCTACCTGGGCGCTCGACCTGGCCCACGGGTACTTTCGCCTGGCCAGAATGGCCTTTCCCGACGGGCGCGAGCAGGGCAACTCGGCCCGTAGCGTGAGTGCTGTGGCTGCCGGACATGGTCGCGATTGCCATGCTGGCATGGTGACCGAAGTTCTCCGCCCCTACCTGCGCATGCAGAGTCTGGGGACTTACTGATCAGATATTTTGGTTTCTCCGTTCACGCATGAGTGAGTTATCTGCGTAAATGATAGAAAGACTATGGTCAGTGGTATAATAGATAAGGGTCGCGAGGAGCTTGCCCTCTCTGAATGTGTAGGTGGTAAGTGGCTTGCCGTCATATTTCGTCATGGTTTTCTTCGGCTTGCCGTACAGTTTGGTCAAGTAATCAAGTGTCCTCTGAAGGGCATTGCGGTCGGCATTGTCATGGGTTAAAATAAGTGCGGAAAATTTTCTTTCATCATTGAAGTAGAATTTCCCCTCCCAGGTGCCATCCAGCCACTTATAGTTGTGCAGCATGACGGTACAATCCAGCCCGAGTGCGGGATTGTTGAGAGGATACGGCGTTTTCGTAGCACCGGGCGTTGCCGAGATAACTTCTTCTTCGATCATGCCTTCCTTAAGACCGTTCCAAAGAACGATATCCGTGTCGGCGGAATCCGTGTCGGAGATCTCCGTGTCGATGGACTGAAACAGGCCGATGCCGGCCAGTATAATAACCCCGGTGGCGATAAACTTTAAAATGGCTTTCATGTTTTTGTCGTAGGTTAGTTTCTGTTGATGTTGAAAGAAGCACCAGACCTGTCATGGCCTACTTCCGCTTGTGTCTGCCGTGGCGGAAGATGTCGATGATGAGCCAGACGCCGAGCGCGCCCGCGCCGATGAAGCCAGCGGTGGCGATGTGCATGATCCACCTGCCGGAGTAGGTTCCGGCCTGGATAATGCCGGAGATGATGTAGGATGAGCCTACCAGCAGCGCGGCGATAATGAGGGAAAAGGAGAGGCGGTTGACGCCCGAGTTGAGGGCGTTGACCAGCGATTCCAACCCCTCGTGCTTGAGCTTGATCGCGAGGTCGCCGTCTTCGAGGTTGCGGAAGAAACGCTGAATCTCGCCCGGTAGTTCGCGCAGTTTGCTGATGTGGCTTTTGAGGTTCCACCAGCTTTGTTTAAAGACGTTGCCCGGGTTCCAGCGCTCGTAGGTCAGCTTTTGCAGGTAGGGGCGGGCGATGGAGCGGATGTCAAACTTCGGGTCGAGCGAGAGCCCGGCCTCCTCGATCGAGACGATGGCCTTTGCCAACAGGGAGTAGTCGCGGGCCAGGGTGATGCCATTTTGGCCAAAGACGTAGAGCAGCTCCAGGACGATTTCGCCTACGGGCTCGTTGCGCCCGAACTTATTCTGGTACTTGCGCAGGATGAAGCCGATTTCCTTCTCCAGCTTGGTGTCGTCGATGCGGCGTTTGCCCAGGTCCATAACGTTGACCACGCGCACGACCTTCTCCGGGTCGGAGGATGCAATGGCGCTGAAGAGGTCGGCCAGAAAGTAGCGCATCTGGCGGGTGAGTTGCCCGGCCAGCCCCCAGTCGATCAGGCATACGCGGCGGTCCTCCGTGATGAGAATGTTTCCGGCGTGCGGATCGGCGTGAAAGAATCCGCTGATGACGATCTGGTGAAAGATGCTGTTGCCGCCGATCTCGGCCAGGCGGACGCCGTCTTCGGGCGATATGGAGGGATCGCCGGGGCTGACGCCGTCGATCCACTGCGTGACGGTCAGGCGCCCGGTGGTGAACTCGTCGTAAACCTTGGGAGCAAAGATTTCCTCCGGGTTGACGTTGAGTGAGGTGAAGTGCTCGGCGTTGCGGGCCTCGATGGTGAAGTCGAGTTCCTGCATGATGCCGCGGCCCGTTTCCGCTACGATGTCTGGCAGATCGAAGGGACGCAGCTCCTCGACTTTATCGTGAAGTTGCTTGGCCAGCCAGCCGATGATTTCGATGTCGGCCTTGATCGGTTTGACCAGGCCGGGTCGCTGGACTTTGACCGCGACTTTCTCGCCCGTCGAGCGGAGGGTGGCACGGTAAACCTGACCGATGGAGCCGCAGGCAAAGGGGGGTTTGTCGAATTCCGAGAAGTGGGCCTCGATATCGCTTGGCAACTCGGTCAGCAGGATGGGCTCGATCTCCTCGAAGGGGACGGGGCGGACCTTGCTGCGGAGTTGCTTCAGCTCG
The DNA here is from genome assembly GCA_030425485.1 of Verrucomicrobiia bacterium. GTDB lineage: Bacteria > Verrucomicrobiota > Verrucomicrobiia > Opitutales > Cerasicoccaceae > Ruficoccus. The sequence continues at coordinate 184,923 of JAUIAM010000002.1, read as the reverse complement.
ATGATGAGCGGCTCGGGCAGGACGTCTGGCCGGGTACTGAGGATTTGCCCGAACTTGACAAAGGTGGGGCCGAGGTCCTCCAGCACGATGCGGATGCGCTGCCAGAGGTTCAGGTGCTGGACTTCCGCCGGGATGAGGCGGTTGGCCCAGCCCTTGGGGATGCCCAGTTGCTCAAGGAGGTCACCGAAACCGTGCCTCACGAGGACCGTGAGGATTTCCTTCGCGCGAACGGCGTTGCTGTACAGGTCGAGAGGATTCAGGGACACACGCGCGAGGGCTTAGGCGTCAGACTTGGCAGATGCCTCCAGTGCGGCGATGCGCTTTTCCAGAGCTTCGTACTCGGCGCGGGTTACGATGACGCCGCCCTGCATCATCTCGTCAATGCGCGAGTTGATTTCGGAGCGGGCCTTTTCGAATTCCACCTTGCCGGATTCGGCGATTTTCTCGGCCATTTGCTTGGCTTCTTCGCCGGTGATTTTGCCCTTGTCGACAAATTCGTTCAGCAGGCCCTCGGCCTGTTCTTTGGTGACAACAGCAGCACCGACGGCTGCGAGCATTCCTTTTTTGATGAGATCGATCATGGCTGGGATGAGTATGTTCGGGGTTTAGGGGAGTTGACAATGCAATTCGTTTCCGGGTTCCGTCTGGCATGAAGTGATAGAGATAGGCTACATCACATGGCTGGACACCAGCCCCGAAATGCCTCAGCCTGCATCCCGTACCCGATATGCCATACCATTTTTCTCTCTTGCTTTGTCTAACTGTGCTGGTGCTCGCCAGCGCCAGTCCGCTGCGTGCGCAGGACGCTGAATCGCCTGAGCTGATCGTGGCCAAGTTGCTCAACGAGCAGTTGCCCGGCTTTACCTTTAACAAACGACTCTCCACGGGGGACGACCGCGAGCACGTGCTTATGTTTAAGCGCGAGAACGACATCATGATTGTCGGCTGGACCACAGGGCAGGAGCGCGCCGTCGTCATCCCGGCAAACAACATGTTATTCAGCATCTATGACGAGAAAGGTGAGCTTACGGCGGAGACAGAAGCCTTCAACAACATGGTGTACTTTCCGCTCGTTCAGCGTCCGCAGTTCATGGTGCCCAGTCAGGTAAACACCCGTTTGCTTATCGGGGCGGCGGCCACCCGCCTTCCACCTGAGATCGAAGTCACTGGACCGACGACAATCCCGCTTGAGGTGACTTTTACCAATGTGCTCGAAAGCGACTTCCTGCTGGAGATCGAAGGCGGCAGCAAGTATCAGGTGCTTCGCCCGGGTCAGACCTATACCGTGAGCACGACAGTCGATGTGGGCCGTCCCTCCGAGCCGATACGGGTGGAGCTGGGGGCCAATGGCTTCGTCCAGCAAACACTGATTCGGGTGACGAACCCCATCGATATTTCAATCCTCCCGGACGTCAGCGGCGCGCTCAACCTGGAGTTTGACAACCCGAGCGGGCAACCCTTTAAGGCGAAGGCCGAGTTGCGTCCCATAATACAGCCTCCGCTGGACCCGCTCAAGTTCAACGTCGGTATGCCGACTGGTCAAAAGGAGCTTTCCTATCAGGTGCCTCTGGCCAGCAATGCAGAGATACCGTATCCCTTGCAGTTGGTCCTCATCGCTACGCGCAAGGGCGAGGATGACAAGCCCGTGCGTTATGTTCTGGCCGATTCCCCCGTCACCCGTTTGCGCAGCGTGGGTAATTTCCTCGGTCGTGGCCCAGACGGCGAGCCCACCGACTTTCAGGCCCAGGCAACCCCCGGGGCGACGCTAGCCATCGGCCTCAAAGCGCCCGCAGAGGGCTTGCCTGATGTCAGCAACGGCTCGCTGGAGTTGGTTTACAACTTTCCCCAGAAGGGTGGGGCGGTCGGTGTTGGCCTGCCGCGGGAAGCCCAGCGCCAGATACCGGGCGTGCCATCGGCTTTGGGGATTTGGGTTTACGGTGACGCCTCCGGGCTTACCCCCTCAATCGCGATCACCGATGCCACGGGCAAGCGTTACCTCTTCGTGGGAGCGCCGATTACCTGGAAGAGCTGGAAGTACGTGATTTTCCCCTTTGATGCCCCTTTGCAGCCGCCTTTGACCTTCACTGCCCTCATCCAGTTTGACAACGGGGAGTACCCCAGCTTTGGCAAACTCTACCTCAATGACCCCACCTGGATCTACGAGGACAAGGTGGCGGCCGAACTGGAAGTTATTGCGCAGTAATGCGTGTCGCCTCGGGCATGCCACCTGCTCTGTGCCAGGTGTGGTTTCGGGACCGCTTGTGTGCCCGGTCTTGATTCCTGGGCGGAAATGGTTAGTTTATAAGCAAAATGGAAGAGCAGAAAGATTTTGGTGATGTCGTGGATCTGATCCTCAAGGAGGATGGTCGCTTCGACAAGGGTGCCTATTATTTTGTGCGCCAGGGGCTCGACCACACCATCCGTAACCTCGAGAACGCCCCCAAGGAAGAGGCTCCGCGCCACGTCACAGGTAAGGAGTTGCTGGAGGGCATCCGGGATTTTGCCCACGACCAGTACGGGCCCTTGGCCTTCACCCTGCTCGACCACTGGGGCATTACCAAATGCGACGACTTTGGCGACATCGTGTTTAACCTCGTTGATTACGGGGTGCTGGGTAAAACCGAGAACGACAAGAAGGAGGATTTTTCCGGCGGTTACGACTTCCGTGAAGCCTTCCTAAAGCCCTACCTGCCCAAGAACGCCAAGGGCGAACTTCACCCGGAGCAAAGCTAAGTTGGGCTGCCGCTGTCAGGTTCTGCCGGGTAAACCGACTCAATCATCATGCGAAAATACCTTTTTCCCCTAATCGTGCTGGCTGTGGCGGGTTGGATCGCCTACGGGCAGGCCACAGGCGATGGCTCCTGCGCCACGGGCGTTTGCCCGATAACCGGTCAGACTCTCGCCAATAAAAACACTTCTACCATGAGCACCGAAGACGCTAACTCTCTGAAAAACAAACTCACCCCTATCCAGTACGCCGTCGCCTGCGAAGGCGGCACCGAGCCTCCGTTCCAGAATGCCTACTGGGATAATAAAAAGGCTGGTTTGTACGTTGATGTTATTTCGGGCGAGCCCCTCTTTGCCTCGGTGGACAAGTTTGACTCCGGCACTGGCTGGCCCAGCTTTACCAAGCCCGTCAGCGCGGAGGAAATCGTTGAAGTCGAGGACACCTCCCACGGCATGGTGCGCACGGAAGTCCGCTCCAAGACCGGGGATGCCCACCTCGGGCACGTTTTTCCGGACGGTCCGGACGAGAATGGCCTGCGCTACTGCATCAACAGCGCCTCCCTGCGCTTTATCCCCGTGGCTGATCTTGAGAAAGAGGGCTACGGTGAGTATGCCGACCTTTTCAGCGACGACAAGTAGCCTCTCAGCCACGTGCACGTGTGTCACTGTTTGGTAACATGTTGGTGCTGGCGGGCTTCTGTAGTTTGCGACATCGCTAAACAATTGTAAAATGCTTCAAAAAACGCCGTCTGGCGTTTACACCTCTACAGGATTTCATATGGTGACTATCAGTATAACAGTCTAGGCGCTGTCTAGTTTGTCTGTTAGGCTACCACTTACTTACCGCCGGGGTTAAGCTCCCGGCGGTTTTTGGTTTGTGTGGTGTGCCTGCCTGTGGACATCCTGTCGTCCATGTCAGCTAAGACCACACCTGTCGATCCCGGCCAGCTGCTCGATGAGCTTTTTCGCAGTGAGCCTGAGCGCACCACGCTGGACAACGGTTTGACCGTCGTGACACGCCCGGATTTTTCCGCCGAGCTGGTCTCGATTCAGGTCTGGGTCAAGACGGGGAGCATCCACGAAGCCGATGATTGCGGCGCGGGCCTGTCCCACTTTCTGGAGCATATGTTGTTTAAGGGCACGGCCCGGCGCGGGCCGCTGGATATCAGCCGGGAGGTGCACGCGCTCGGGGGTTACATCAATGCCTACACGTCGTATGATCGCACGGTTTACTATATCGATGCGCCTTCCGAGCAGGCAGAGGCCGTGTTCGACATCCTGGCCGACATGTCCCTCCATGCCAGCCTGCCCGCGGACGACTTCGTCTCCGAGCGCGACGTCATTTTGCGGGAAATTGACATGGGGGCCGACGACCCGGACCGCCAGCTCTTCTATGCCTTTGCCCGGACGGCCTTTCGGCAGCATCCCTACCGCTATCCGGTCATCGGTCTGAAGCCGATTTTCGAGCGCATTACGCACGAGCAGCTCAGGGCCTACTACCGGGCGCGTTATCAGCCTGCCAATATGGCCCTCGTCGTGGTGGGGGCGATTGAGCCCGCACGTGTGCAGGCTTTGGCCAGGCAGTATTTTGGGCAAACATCGGTCGCACACGTGCCGCAACCGATCATTCCCGATGAGCCCGTCCAGTTAGCGCCCCGGTGGGACCGCGTACGTGGCGATTACAACATCACGCGCGGCATGCTCGGGTACAAGATACCGGGGCTGAGTTCACCCGAGGCGCCCGCGCTGGACATGCTGGCGTACATTTTAGGTAACGGCAAAAGTTCCCTGCTGTGGCGGGTGTTGCGTGAGGAAAAGCGTCTCGTGCAACACATCGACGCCTCCTGCTGGAACCCGGGGTCGCAGGGCCTGCTTTGGATTTCTTACACCTGCGAGCCGCAGCACCGCGCAGCGGTGGAGGCGGAAATCCAGCGCCTGCTGGCCGAGGACGTAGCCGCGGAGGTGACGGCGGAAACGCTCTCCAAGGCAGTGCGCCAAGCGATGGTGGGGGAAGTCAATGGCCGTAAAACCATGTCGGGCCAGGCCTCCCGCCTCGGAGTGGCCGAGATGGTGGTGGGCGAGCTCAATTACCCGCAGGTGTATTTTTCGCGTCTGCTCGCGCTCACACCGGATGATCTTCTTCGGGTGGCCGTGCGCTACCTCGTTCCCTCGCGGCTGACCGCGCTCAGCCTGGAGCCTGAGGAGGCGGCGGCGACCATGTCTGGTCCGGTTGCCACTGCCCGTCAACTACCGGATTTTGAGGAGGTTTGCCTGCCCAATGGCGCCCGTTTGCTCATTCAGCCCGAGCCCAACTTCCCCAAGGTTCACCTGCGTCTGGCCATGCTGGGTGGTCCGAGTTATGACCCCGCTGAGGCTCCCGGTGCCGGCGGTGTGCTGGCCACCTTGATGACGCGCGACACGGCCCGTCTTTCGGCCTCAAACCTGGCGGCTGAAGTCGATGCGCTCGGCGGGAATTTCACCGAGTTCATTGGCAACAACACCTTTGGGCTTTCGGCTGAGGTGCTGCCGCCGGACTTTTCCGCTGCCGCGGGCTGGATGGCCGACGCGCTCCTTCGGCTGGACCTGCAGGAGGAGGCTTTCCAGCTTGAGCGCGACGCACAACTGGCTTCGTTGTTGGAGGACGAGGACGAGATTCTCGATTTCGCCCGCCGCCGCCTGCGCCGTCGCTTTTTTGGCCAGCATAACTTTGCCAACGACTACCTTGGCACACACGCGGGGCTCGAGGCCCTGACCTTGGTGCAGGTCCAGACGCTCCGCCAACAGCTTGTCACCGGGCCAAATGTCGTGCTCGCGGTCAGCGGGGCGGTCGATTTCGAGCAGGTCAAGGCTACCCTTGTTCCGGTTCTGGAGGCCCTGCCCTCGACGCCGCTGCCCGCGGTTACACCCTGGGGTGACATACCGGCGGAGGCAGGTGACTTTCTTGAGCATATGGCGCGAGAACAGGCCGTGGTGCTTGAGGCATACCCGGATGTTGGCGTGCGCGATGCGGATTTCATCGTCAGCGAGGTGCTGGACGAGTTGCTCAGCGGTATGTCGAGCCGTCTCTTTGAGAAAGTGCGTGAGGAAGCGGGCTTGGCCTACTATGTCGGGGCCGCGCGCACACCGGGCTTGGACCGAGGCATGTTCACGCTCTACGCCGGGACGCATGCCAAGGCGGTCGAACAGGTGCAGGCAGAATACGCACACGAGATTCGACGCCTATGCAGTGGCGAGCTGACTGAGCTCGAGCTGCGGGACTGCCGCACCCGCTTGGTGGTGCAAAAACGCCAGGGGCAGCAAGCCATCGGTGCACGCGCTATGCAGGCTGCTCTCAATGCGCTCTACGGCCTCCCGGTCAACGCCTGGCGCGATTATCCGGCCAAACTTGAAGCGATTACGCACGAGCAGGTTACGGCGTTTTGCCGATGGATATTCGACCCGGCCAAGCGGGTGCGTCTGGTTACGCGGCCCAAGGGCTGAGCACGACCTGCGCTGGAAAAATTCCACGCGGGAGGAGTTCCCACTGGACGTTCTCTACGGGGTGCCTTTTGCTGAAAAGGCACTTTTGCGGGGGAAATTCTTGCGTGTGTTACCTACAGTTGACCTAAAACATCCGGCGATGCCTGGCTCGCGGCGGGGCTTTGCCTTGGTCCTATCGCTCGGGCTCATGGCCATGCTCCTGCTCTTGATGGTTGCGCTGAGTACGCTGGTGCAGATTGAAGTCAACGTCGCTTCGGGACGGGAAGTCCATGCTCGCGCTCAGGCGAATGCCCGCTTTGCCCTGCATCAGGCCTTGGGTGAACTCCAGCGTGTGGCAGGCCCAGATCAGCGGCAAAGCGCGCGGGCAGACATCCTCGGCGTTGGCGTTGCCCAGGCTGGAAATCACTACTGGACTGGGATCTGGGACGCGACATCTCCCCTGTCCGAGCCCTCATGGCTCGTTTCCGGGGCCGCGCCTGACCCGCGCATTTCTCCGGCTGACGCTGCCACGCTCGTGCCCGCACACGCTCCCGCCGGGCTGCCCGCCGTTACAGCACCAACAGTTGCGCTCGACCTGAGCGACGGCTGGGAGCACCGCATTGCCTGGTGGGTCGGGGACGAGGGCGTCAAGGCCTCACTCCAGCCGGGAAGAACGCTCCCGGAGGGGGTGGATGCGTTGACCGCCGCTGCGCACCATCACCAGTTGTCTTCCGGGTGCGACATCGAGCGATTTTTCCGTGATGACTTGATGGCCGATTCCTCGATCCTGGCGGGCTTGGAGCGGATGAATTCCCTGCGTCAGTTGCCACTACTGCGGACGCGTGAGGGACGCTCAGTGGTCACTCAGGATACGCTGCGTGCCCGTTGGCATGACTACACACTCTGCGCTTACGGTGTGCTGGAAAATCCTGCCGGCGGCGGGCTCAAGCACAACCTTTCCGATCCCGCCTACCGCGACGGCGACTTGATAAACGACGCCATGCGGGCTTTTCTCACGCCCTCGATGGACTACCGCGCCGCAGCCACGCCGGTTGATCGCGCGGCATTGAATGACGGTGAGACCACGCATGCGCTTTACCCGATTCCGACCGAACTCACGCTCAAGATGCGCGTTTTTCACGGCTACAACGATGCCAGGGTCAAGCTGCGCTACCACGTGGAGATTGAGTTCTGGAACCCGTACTCGGTGCCCATTACCTTTCCGGAGGATGACAACGATGAGGGCTATTCGCGCGCGATGGCGGTTTACTTTGATAACCTGCCCGAGCTGAAGATCGAGAACCGCGACAGCAACGATACGCCCGACATCGAGGACGACCTCAGTAGCATTCAGTACTACCGCGAGTTTGATGTCTTCGACTACAAGGGCATTCTCAAACAGCCCTACCTGTGCGTGTGGGTGGATATCGCGCCAGACAAAAAGAGCCGTGATGCTCCCGTGCTCCAACCGGGTGAAGTCTACCGCGTGATGGCGCCCAACCCGGCCACTCAGCCCGAGGGGCTGGCCCGCGACCTGGGCTTTTTTGATTACACACCGAGCCCGAGCAAAACGCATCGGCGCGATGTGCCCGTATGGGCAGACCTTTACGAGACGCGCCCCGAGGCCGGGGACAGCATCCGGATAAAGGCAGACACAAACGGCAAAAACGTGGATGTTCACTTCGTTCCTTTTACCGGAGCAAATGAGGACTACCGCCAGGTTGAGCCGTTCTTTTCCCTGAAAGACCTGGCGTATCCAGAATTTGAATACAAGCAGCGCTTTGGCAGGGATAAAAATGGCGATGCAGGATACAAGCTCCCGTTTTCACTTGATGGCAGCCTCGACTACCGGCACGAGGATGCCACCATCGTTTACCATTGGAAGCTGAGCAGCGACGAGGACTCCCTGGAAGAGCTCTCGCTCTTTCTCGCCGCTCTCGATTTGTCCAACCCCGCCTTTGACGCCGGTGCGAGCATCACGCTGCCTGCGGTAGATGACCTTGCAATGGCTGAGAGCGAGCCCGGCACGCGCGTACTCAAGATGGCCGACCTCATGGAGCTGGAGCTGACCGAGCCGCGCAACAGCTATCGCGGCATGAATGACTACGATGTGTTTGAGCCACGCGAGCTCTTTCACGATACCGAGCCCCGTAATCACGATAACGAAAACCTGTCTCCGGTGCTCTTTGATCTTCCGCTGACCGAGCCGCTCACCGTCGGCGTCATGCGCTATGCGCAGATTGCGGGCACGCCAACGCTCGCGCTTGGGAATCCGCAGGCCGGCGGGATGAACCGTGTTTTCGACCAGTATTTTTTCAACCCCTACTATCAGGCAGAGTCTCACCCCCAGCCGATCATGCTGCACGGTCGGCTTGCTCCGGCCAACGGATTGGCGGGTGACGGGGCGCGTGCGGATGACGCCGCCCGCCTGTATCAGCTCGGGGCGTTTAATCTCAACTCCACCTCTGTCGAGGCCTGGCGCGCCATGTTGGGGAGCTCCGGTGGCGGGCAGTCGCCTCAGGATGACGACGCGATGGGCTATGCTTCGGGCAGTCGCGTCAGTGCGCACAGCTTTGCCCGCCAGCCGTTTCGGGCCGCGATTTACAGCTCGCAACTCCGCGACGAGCAGGACATTGCCCAGCCGCGCTACGCCTTTACCGAAAGTGTGCGCACGCTCTCGGCCCGTGAGGGCCACACGCAACTGGACTATCTGGCCGGGGGTATCGTGGCGCGCTTGCAGTCCAGGGGGCGGCCTTTCGCTACGGTGCAGGAGTTCGTCAACTCGGGCATCATCGCGGAGGCTCTGGCCGATGTCGGGCAGCGTCCGGGCATGGATGATGTGCGTCCGATCAATGAGGGGCTGCTGCCGTTTTCCAATCTGACCCTGACGCAGGGCGATATCATTTCGCGGCTGGCCCCTGTGCTTAATGCGCGCTCGGACACCTTTGTTATTCGCGCCTATGGCGAGGCCGTTGACCCGCTGACGGGCGATGCGGCCAAGGCTTGGTGCGAGGCTACCGTGCGGCGTACGCCTGACCGGCTTGATGGTGGTGCCGCGATGGACCCGACGGTGGCGGGCACGCTGGGCCGCAAATTTGAGGTGATCGATTTTCGCTGGATCAGCGCGGAGGAGATGGAGCCGGTGGCGGAGGTTCCTGTGTTTGTATCCAATTTTTGAATACAAGCTACTTTAGCCCGAGCTTGGCCGGGGCATAGCCGCGTTGGCGGATGGCGGCCTTGACTTTTTCCATGTCGAGTTTGTCGCCTACTTGGACACCGTTTTTAGGGAACCAGTTCTGGTTCATCTCCAGGACGAGTTGGATGTCCCGGCTGTGTGAGACGATAGACGAGGTGTCGTAGGGCTGCATGCGGTAGATTTCGCGGATCACGCCGTCGGGGCTGATGTAGGCGATGTCGAGCGGCAGGGGTGTGTTCTCCATCCAGAAGGATTGCTGCTTCGGGCGCGGAAAGACGAAGAGCATGCCCTGGTTTTCTCCCATGCTTTCACGGCGCATGAGGCCTTGTTGCTGTTCGCGGGGCGTCATGGCCAGTTGTGCCTCGATGGCTTTGTCGCCCACGGACAGCGGGAGCCAGGTGTCGACCGTAGCGCGCGTCTCGCTGGTGGCGGATGCATCGGTGGGCGACTCCGCGTTGCAGCCGCATAAAACAGTTGTGGCCAGAAGGAGGGATAGGAGACTGAAAGTTTTCACGTAGACTATAGCCGCGCAATCGAGGGAAATCCACAAGCCGAAACCGTGTGGCGGAGGCAGTAGTGCTGCGTGGACGATAGCGATTATGGGGGGTGGGTCTGCATTCCTTCTTGGCCTCGTGCAGATATTGGCAATGATACCGCTATGTCCAAACAACCAGCCAAACTCCTTTATGCCTCAACGGAGGCCAGCGCCGATGCCCTGTACTTTTCGGGATTCTTCGTGCCGGACCCGGTTGTCCTGCTGGAAGCCGGGCGGCAGAAAGTCGGCGTCTTCTCCCGGCTGGAGATTGGCCGCGCGGAGAAGGAATCCTCGCTCGACTTGCTCTACGCCTATGAGGATTTGATCAAGTACGCACGTGAGGCTTATGGGGTTAAGCAGCCCGGCCCGGCGGAGCTCATCCGCGCGCTGGCTGAGGACTTCGGCTTGACGGCCTTTAGCGTGCCGGGGGATTTTCCGCACGCCGTGGCGGCCAAGCTCATCGCGGCAGGCTTGAAAATTGAGGCTGGCGAAGGCATGTTTTTTCCGGAGCGAGAAAAGAAAACCGAAGCCGAGGCGTGCGCTGTGGCCGAGGGGAACAAGGCCTCTGCTGCGGGTATCCGCGCAGCAGAGCAAGCCCTGCGTCGCAGCAAGATCGAGCGCGGCTACCTCAAGCTGGATGGCAAGCGGCTGACTTCCGAGCGCCTGCGGGTTATCATTCAGACGGCTTGCCTGGAGGCAGGTGCGATTGCCGACCACGTTATTTGCGCGGGGGGCGATCAGGCTTGCGATCCGCACTGTATCGGCGAGGGGCCGCTGCGAGCAAACGAACTTATCATCGTGGATGTCTTCCCGCGTGTGATGAAGACCGGTTACCATGGCGATATGACCCGCACCTTTCTTAAGGGTAAGGCTACGCCTGAGCAGAAGCGTCTTGTGGCCACCGTGCATGCGGCGCAAAAAGCGGCCCTCGGAGCGATCAAAGCCAGGACCACGGGCAAGCTCGTCCATACGGCGGCGGCGAAGACCTTTGAGGAGGCGGGCTACGAGACCGGGCAGGTCGATGGCGTCTGGCAGGGCTTCATCCACAGCACCGGGCACGGGCTCGGGCTGGAGGTGCACGAGTCGCCCCGCGTGAGCACGGCGACGAACCGGCTCAAGGCGGGTGCGGTCATCACGGTCGAGCCGGGCTTGTACTATCCGGGGCTGGGCGGCTGCCGCATCGAGGACGTCGTGCAGGTCACGGGCGACGGCTACCAACTGCTTTCGAAGGCACCCTATAAGTGGGAGTTGAAATAACGTGCGGGGAGAGCAGCTCGACAGTTAATCAGACCATCCCATGAACAAGGCACTCTTTCTCGACCGCGACGGCACCATCAACTGGGATACGGGTTACCTCTCCAAGTCGGAAGATGTGGAGCTGATTCCCGGTGTGGCCGAGGCGCTGCGTCGCGCTCGCGAGGCGGGCTACTTGCTGTTTCTTTTTACCAACCAGAGCGGAGTGGGGCGCGGGTATTTTTCACTGGAAGATGTGCACCGCTGCAATGCCCGCATGCTGGAACTGCTTGGGCTGGGTGAAGACCTTTTTGCCGAGATATGCATCGCCCCCGAGCACCCGGAGGGACCCGCCGAGTACCGCAAGCCCAGCCCGCGCTTTATCGAAGAGATGATCGCCCAGCACCAGCTCGACCCCGCGCATTGTGCGATGGTGGGCGACCGCAAGAGTGACTGGGGCGCGGGCATCAACGCCGGCATCACACCGATCGCGGTCAAGACGGGTGAAGAACTGGACGAGAAGGCGCAGGCCTACCTCGCCGAGCACGGTGTGGCCGTTTACGCCGACCTTGCCGCTTACATCGACACGTTGTTGGCCGACGGCTGAGGCGCGTCTTCCTTCACGCGCTTGAGCTTGACCAGCTCAAAGGTTTTCCCGGCGTAGATGCGCAGCGAAGGCGGGATGATGTGACGCTTGAGGCGCAAAATCAGCTCGGGCGAAAGGGGATGAGGGTCGTGAGGCGCTCGACAAGCAGTTCGGGCTGGCTCTTGTCCTCGGGGATGAACCACTGCTTTCCGCCGCGTGTGACCATGCGCCCGTGGACGAACTTGCCCCAATTGGCCAGGGTGATGCGCCCGGAGCGGTCGCCGGAGATGACAAGCACGGCGTGGTAGCGTTCGAGCTGGCCGTTGATGAGTGGGCGCACGGTGAGGATGCCCGCACGGTAGCCGCGCGTGACGTTGAGAAAGTCGGATTGAGCCAGCGGCGCATCCTTCAGTTCGAAGTGCATGCGTATGTCCTGGTTACCGCTCGCGGCCATAATTTCCTCCAGGGCCAGGACGAGCTCCAGCGTGTTGGTGCCGCCGCTGGGGGTGCGGTTCTGCCCCTTCAACTCAGCGATGCGGCGATCGATCTGGGTAAACTTGAGCTGCTTGTAGCGCTCGGGGTTGGCGTGCTGGACGGTTTCGTTGATGAGCCCGAATTTCGAGTACCAGATGTAGAGGTTGAGCAAGGCGGTGGGGCCGCAACCGCTCTGTGGCACGGGGTAGTTGGCCTGATTTTCCGAGAGCATGTAGCGCCGCGCCGCTCCGCGCAGGGGCACCTCCGTGCCGTGCATGCCTGTGCGGTAAAAACCATAGCTGCCCGTGTCGTCGTTCCAGCGCTTGTCCGCCACATAAAAGGGAAACTTCCCGCCCGTGCTCTTAAACCCAATCTCTTGGTAAATACCGCTCGTGTCGGTGCGGGCATTTGCTGACGGACGCGCAGTGCTGCTTTGGGGGAGGGCTTGCTGGCGCGGTGGTGCGTTCCCGATTGCGGGCTGCGATGAGGTGGATGCAAGTTCGCTTGTCGGTTCGTCGGCAGGGGCTCCGCTCCTGTATCGAAAAACCAATACAACCACCAGCACTACGACGAGAAACAGTAGCAGGTTGGTGAAGAGTTCACTCGCTGTGCGTCGTAACATGCTAGATGATTAAATGTATCATGGTGGTGCTGCTGCCAGTTGCGCGCCCTTAAATGGCACCGCGCTACTTACATGCGCTGGAGCGGGGTGATGCCGAGCAGGTGCAGGCCGGTCTCCAGGGTGCGCACGGTGCGGGCGCAGAGCAGGAGGCGGCGGGCCTTGACGTCGGGCTCGTCCACGATGACGCGGTTGGCGTTGAAGAAAGTGCTGAAGTCGCCGGCTAGCTCGTAGAGGTAAGTGCAGAGGTGGTGCGGGCGCAGGTCGGATACGGCCAGCGCGAGTGCCTCGGGGAAGTTCATCAACTTGCGGGCCAGTGCCAGCTCCTCCTCCGTCTCGATGGGTGAGGCTTCGGCCTCGAAATCGGTCGAGGCGAGGTCCACCCCGGCCTTGCGAAAGATCGAGTGCACGCGGGCTGCGGCCATGAGCAGGTAGGGGGCGGAGTTGCCGTCGAAGGCGAGCAGCTTGTCCCAGGCAAAGACGTAGTCCTGGGTGCGGTTTTGCGAAAGGTCGGCGTAGCGCACGGCGCCCAGGCCCACGGCGGTGGCAATGGTTTGCTTCTCTTCGTCTGAGAGCTCGGGGCTCTTTTCGTCCACGATGGCGCGGGCGCGCTCGATGGCTTCACCGAGCAGTGCGCGCAGGTAGATGGGCTCGCCGGAACGGGTTTTGATGGCCTTGCCGTCCTCGCCGAGGATGGTGCCCCACCAGACATGGGCCAGCTTGGGCAGGGTGTAGCCCTGCTTGTCGAACCACTTTTGCGCGGTGAGAAAGAGCTGCTCGAAGTGGTCGCGCTGGCGACCATCGGTCAGATAAACGACTTCGTCCGCGCCGAATTCATCGCGGCGGTAGAGCAGGGTGGCGAGGTCCGTGCTGGCGTAGTTGCTGGCGCCGTCCTGCTTGCGGATGATGAAGGGCTGCTTGGCAAAGCGCGGGTGCTCGGGGTGGAAGACGACGAGCGCGCCGTCACTTTCCTCGGCCAGACCGCAGGCGGAGAGTTCCTCGTAGATGCGGTCCACCTTGTCGCGGTAAAAGCTCTCGCCCAGGGTGACGTCGGGCTTGACGCCGAGCATGGCGTAAATCTTTTCAAAGGCTTCGTTGCTGGTGGCGACGATCTTCTCCCACAGGGCGGTGTTCTCGGGGTCGCCCTCCTGGAGCTTCTTCAGCTCGGCCCGGGAGGCGTCACGCGTAGCCCCACTTTCGTCCTCCTTTTCAAGCGAGGTGCCGAGCTTGTAGAGGCGCTCGATCTCGGCCAGGGCAGCTTCGCCCGAGGCGGCGTCGAGGTCATAGCCTTCGCGCTTGATGGCCATGATGAGGGTGCCAAAGTTCGTGCCCCAGTCGCCGAGGTGGTTGTCGCGGATGACTTTGGCTCCGCAAAACTCGATCAGGCGGGCAACGGCCTCGCCGATGACCATGGGGCGCAGGTGGCCGATGTGCATCTGCTTGGCTGTGTTGGGGGAGGGGTAGTCGACGACGACGGTCTTGCCCGCGAGGAGAGCCTTGGCCCCGCTGGCGTAGCTGGACTCGTCGCTAAACTGCTTGAGCCAGGCAAACTTGTAGCCCGCAGAGAGGCGAATGTTGAGGAAGCCCGGCCCGGCGATTTCGAGCGTGGCCTGCCCGTCGGAGAAGGGCGGGAGCGTCTGGAGCTTCTCCAGCAGTGTGGTGGCCAGGGCGCGGGGATTGGTCTTGTTGCGCTTGGCAAAGGGCAGCACGCCGTTGGCCTGGTAGTCACCGAAGCGGGGTTCGGCTGCGCGTACCTCGGGCTCGAAGCTCGGGTCGAAGCCCTCGCACTGGGCGGCAGCGTCGCTGACGATGCGCGTTAACTCGCGAACGGTATCAAAGGCCAATTGCATCCCAAAATGGAACAAAGCACACGGCGCACGGGGTCAAGAGAGGAATGCGCCGGGCTGGATTCGGGGCTGAGATTTGGCCCGAAATCAAAAAAGGCTCGACAAATTACGGGTTTTCACCCTAATCTTGTCGGTTTATCATATTGTCAGTTGACGCTGACTAACACACTATCTAATGGCTGAGAAAACATTACTTGCGTCGCGAAAGTTCATCAAGCCCTCTTTTTCCTATCTGATCGAGAAAAAGCGGGACGGTGGTGAGTTCAACGAAGAAGAGATCCGCTTTATCGTGGATTCCATCCTGGACAAGGAAATGCCGGAATTCCAAATGGCCGCTCTGGCCATGGCAATCTATTTCCAAAACATGTCCGCTCAGGAGACAGCGACCTTTGCCGAGGAGATGATGCTCTCCGGCGAGGTGATCGACCTGTCCAAGATCACCATGCCGAAGATCGCCAAGTACTCCACGGGTGGCGTTGGCGACAAGACTTCCCTCGTCCTGACCCCGCTGGCCGCAGCCTGTGGCGTGGTCATGCCGGCCATGAACGGCGTGGACGAGAACTTCGTCATCAGCACGCTGGACAAGCTTTCCTCGATTCCGAAGTTCAAGGCTGACATGGACTTGAAGGAATTTGTCAAGCAGCTCAAGACGGTCAACTGCGCCATCGTGCAGCAGCACCCCGAGATCGCCCCGGTTGACGGCATCCTTTACGAACTGCGCCAGAACACCGCCACTATCCAGAGCCTGCCGCTCATCACGGGCAGCATCCTTTCCAAGAAGCTGGCTGAGGGCGCCGAAGGCCTCGTGGTGGACGTCAAGTGGGGTAACGGTTCCTTTGTCAAAGACCTCGAGCAGGCCAAGCAGCTCGCCCGCAGCATCACCCGCGTCGGTCGCAGCATGAAGCGCCGCTGCGTGGCCCTCGTGACGGACATGAACCAGCCGCTCGGTGACACCGTGGGCACGGCCCTCGAAGTCCGCGAAGCCATTGAGCTGCTCAAGGGCGAAGGCCCCGAGGACCTGCAGGAACTCGTGCTCAAGCTGGGCATGGAGATCGTCCGCCTTGCCGGTGTGGCGGGCTCGACCCTTTCGGCCAAGCAAACCGTGCAAAAGCACCTCAAGGATGGCTCCGCACTGGAAAAATTCAAGGAGATGATCCAGGTCCAGGGCGGCGACACGTCCTTCATCGACGATCCAGAGAAGTTCCCGACGGCCAAGTACATCCGCAAGCTCCCCGCTCCGAAGCGTGGCTATGTGCACACCATCAACGCGGGCATGATCGCCCGTGGGGTGCAGATCCTGGCCACGACTAAGAAGGGCAAGATGGACCCGGCGGTCGGCGTTTCCGAGATCAAGAAGGTCGGCACGCAGGTCAAGCAGGGCGAGCCGCTCATGATGATTCACTACAACGACGAGACCCGTCTGGAAAGCGCGCTGGAGTACCTCCGCAGTGCCTATCGCCTGGCCCCGAAGCGTCCGAATCCGCCCGAGCTGATCGTCGAGCGCGTCGCCTAGCTCCGGCAGGTGCAGCATTATGGGCTCCGCCCCGCTGCTGCTGTACGATGCGACGCACCTGAGCATACACAGACAAATTTACAAAATCCCGGTCCGAGCGACCGGGATTTTTTATGCTCAGGCCCATGATATATAGGCAGTTTGGCTTTTTTGTTGGCGATGCGGATAAGCAGATGGGTGTTTTGCGCTGCCGCTTCTCAAACGTTTGAACTGATTTTTTGAACTTTTTTTACGTTCGGGATTGATTTTTCCTTAAAAAATTAAACGTTCGTTCGATAGAATCAAACGTTCGTATAAGATTCATGCTTTGCGGGTAATACCATGACACTCCCGGTCAACCTCAACCCCCGTAAAGCCATGAACAAAATCACCATGATCTCCCTCACCACAGCAGCGCTGATTTCCCTCGGCGCATCCACGGTCTCTGCCAAGCCCTATTCGGGCTCGCAGCACCCAGATCGTGTGCAGGTCTCCGGTAACAATTGGAGCATTGCCTGGAGCTGGGGTGAGCCGATGCGTCGCCATTACGCGCCTGCCTGCCCACCGCAGCGCGTGCATTATGACTATTTTGAGCAGGGGCAGCGTGCGGGCTACCAGTCGGCAGTCCGTGACCAGCGCCACGGCGTGCGTTACCACATCGGTAAGCGCCACGGCATGGCCCAGGCCCAGCAGTCGGTCTATCGGTACGCGCTCAGCCACCGTGAGCGCAACGAGTATTTACGTGGTTTTCGTCATGGTTACGCCAGCGCCTGGCGCTGAGTGACCGGCGAATACTGCGACATGCAGCAGTAGAATAATAGTAGTAGTAGCAGCCGGGCGTGAGTTTATCTCGCGCCCGGCATTTTTTTAAATTACCGAACATTGATCACATTATACGAAAGGAAATGCCATGACTATTACCATTGATCGAAAAACCCTCATCTGCCTGCTCCTGTTACCCGTGGTTTTTATCCTGGGCCTAGGGGCAGGTTCCCCCACTGAAAGCCCGGCGCCGAGGTGGGCGATGTGCTCCGTTTCGGACACGAAGGGAAGTGTCTATGTGCTTAACCAACACTCGGGCAATCTCTACTATTTTGAGAGGAAGCAGAGCGTTGGTTCCAAAAACAAGTTTAAGATCGATCAGGTTGGCAATGTGCGCGGAGCGAAGTAGACGAGTTCTCCGTAAGGGCGGAGGCCACGAAAAAGCCCCGCTCGTGCGGGGCTCGGGTGAATAAGAATTACCAGGCATGCCCTTTCCTCCTGCCTTTGCACAAAGCAAAGGTAACACGATCCTCAGGATCGAGGGTGCAGGGCAAGTCCCAGAGTCTAAGGGGCAACGCCCCTTCAATGCTGCTCCAGCCGGAGTGCAGGGCGGGCCCTGCCTAGGCGCGGCCGAGGTAGTCGCCGGTTTCGGTGCTCACGCGGATGACTTCGTCTTTCTTGATGAAGAGCGGAACCATGACGCTGAGGCCGGACTCGGTGGTGACGGGCTTTTGCACGTTGCTGGCGGTGTCACCCTTAACGCCCTCGGGGGCGTCCACGACCTTCATTTCGACGGCGGCGGGCAGGTTGACTTCGACGGCCTTGCCGTCCACGAGCAGGATGTCGTAGGTATTCGTTTCGATGAGGAACTTGGCGATTTCCTCGCAGATTTCCGCGGGCAGGACGGTGTCTTCAAAGCTTTCCGGGTCGAGGAAATGGTAGCCCATATCATCGATGTAGGAGTACTCGAGCTTGGCCGTGGTGGTGTGCATAAACTCCACCGTTTCCGTGGAGCGGAACTTCTGCGTGGTGGACGAGCCGGTGTTGAGGTTTCGCAGGGTGGCCTGCACGAAGCCGGCCTGGCGGCCCTGCGTGCGGTGCTGCATGTCGAGTACGAGGTGGGGCGCGCCTTGATAGTTCATGACGCGGCCTTTGCGGATTTCTGTGGGGGAAGCCATGGTATTTGCTAAAAGTTGAGGAAATGCGGGAAAAGCCCGTCGCTGTCAACGCCGCGTTTTAGCGGTATGCAGCAGAGGTGGGCTTGCAGTACTCGCGAACATCACTTTTACCTTGGCGCAACAGATTCTTTACAATCCCGGCAAAGCCCCTATGGTCTTTCGTTTTCTCCCCAGACCGAATCTTTTTTAATGAAGCAACGCAGCATCCTTCGCGAAGCCAGCATCAAGGGCAAAGCCCTGCACACTGGCGAGGAAGTCAACCTCACCCTCAAGCCCGCTCCGGCCAACCACGGCGTCGTCTTCCGCCGCGTGGACCTCTATGGCAAGCCCGAGCTCAAGCCCAATGTCGCACTGGTCAGCGAGCTCGTTCGCAGTACCACGATTTCCAGCGGTCACACCAAGATCCACACCATCGAGCACGTCCTGAGCGCGCTCAACGGCATGGCGGTGGACAACGTCATTATCGAGATGGACGCCAGCGAGCCCCCCATCCTGGACGGATCGGCCAAGCACTACGTGAACTTGATTCAGGAGGCCGAGCCGGTCGAACTGGACGCCGAGCGCGAAGTCATCGAGCTGACCGAGCCCGTGTCGGTTACCAGTGGGAGCAGCTCCATCATCGCGCTGCCTTACGACGGGTTCAAGGTCACCTGCACCAGTGCAGACGATCGCGGTATCCACACGCAGCACGTTTCGCTCGAGATCGACCCCGAGAGCTACGTGGCCCAGATCGCCCCCGCCCGCACCTTTACCATTTACGAGGACATCGAGGAACTGCTCAAGCTGGGCAAAATCCAGGGCGGTAGTCTCGACTCCGCCATCGTCATCAAGGGCGACAAGATTCTCTCCAAGGAGCCCCTGCGCTTTAAGGACGAGTTCGCCCGCCACAAGATTCTCGACGTCGTGGGCGACATCACCCTTTTGGGCAAGCCGCTCAAGGCGCATATCGTGGCCGTCCGCACCGGACACGCCCTCAACGCCCAGCTCTGCCAGGCCATCATCAAGAGCTTGGAGAAGCCCAAGGCTGAGGCGAAGAAGAAGTCCGGCCCTCAGCAGGTGCTGCCCGACGAGACCGAGCTCGATATACGCCGCATCCTCGACACGCTCCCGCACCGCTACCCCTTTGTCATGCTCGACCGCGTGATCGAGATTGCCGACGAGGGCAAGCGTCTCGTGGCGATTAAGAATGTCACAATCAATGAGCCGTACTTCATGGGGCACTTCCCGGGCCAGCCCGTCATGCCCGGTGTCCTCCAGGTCGAGGCCATGGCTCAGGCCGCCGGCATTCTCATGCTGCGCCGCATCAGTTCGGAGAACAAAATCGCTTTCTTCATGAGTTGCGACAAGGTCAAGTTCCGCCGCGCCGTCGTGCCGGGCGATCAGGTCGTGATCGAAGTCGAGCTGACCAAAAACCGCGGTAACAAGATCGGCGTGGCCGAGGGCACCTGTAAGGTCAATGACAAGGTCGTTTCCTCTGCGGAGCTCATGTTCACCATCGCCGAAGGCGGCGGAGATATGTAGTGGGGTAATTTGTAAATTTTCAGGGCTAGCGATTTTTCATGAGCATTCACCCCACCGCAATTATCGAACAAGGAGCGCAGCTCGACGAGGACGTCAGCATCGGCGCCTATGCCTACATTGGTGCGGAGGTAAAACTGGGGGCGGGCACGGTGGTCCAACACCATGCGACGGTTGAAGGCCGCACGGAGATGGGCCGTGAGAACGAGATTTTTCCTTACGCCTACATCGGGGCGAAGACGCACGACCTCAAGTTCCAGGGTGGTAACCCGGGGCTCAAGATCGGCGACCGCAACGTCTTTCGTGAGTACACCAACGTGCACCTCGCGACCAATGACGCCGAGGACACCATATTGGGTAGCGATAACGTCATTCTGGCCTACAGCCATATCGCGCACGACTGCATCATCGGCGACCGACTCGTCATGAGCAGCCACTCCGCTCTCGGCGGCCACGTTGTGGTCGGCGATCAGGTAGTCGTCGGCTGGGGCGTGGGCGTGCATCAGTTTTGCCGCATCGGCTCGCATGTCATGGTGGGGGCGTGCTCAAAGCTCGTGCAGGATGTGCCGCCCTTTATGATCGCTGACGGCAACCCCGCCGAGGTCCGCACCGTGAACAAGGTCGGGCTGGAGCGCCGCGGTTTCACCGCAGAGGATATCGAGCTCGTACGTGCAATCTACCGCACGCTCTACCGCGACGGACTCAACCGCAGCCAGGCGCTGGAAAAGCTCAAGGCTCACCCCAAGGTGGACTCACCGCACGTGCAGGCAGTGCTCAGCTTTGCGGCGAGCAGCGAGCGCGGCTTCGCCAGCTAAGCGGGTTGCACCCGCTGGCATTCATTTTTTTGGGGCTCGCCACAATGTCCTGTGCGGTCACGCACCTATCTTCCGGAGGTACTCCCAGGTGTAGATGCCGGTGTTGTGGCCGTCGCTGAAGTGGAAGACGACGCCGTAGTTGCCGGAGAAGGCCCAGCCCTTGACGATGACGCCCGGGAACTCGCGCTGGTCGGTGCCGCCGTGCTTGACGCCGAAGATGTCCTTTTCGCCGATGTTCTCCGCACTGGGAGAACGGGCGCGCAGGTATTCCGGGTCGAAGTAGTCCTCGTGCCCATCGGGCCAGCGGATGGCGACTTCCTTGCCGATGAGTTGGATGTCTTCAGGGGGCGGTGTCATGGGAAGACATCATGCTGGCAATACCTGCTGGCTGACAAGTCCGCTCTGCCGGATTATTGTAGGCAGGGGTCAGCGAAACGGATTCGGTGTGGTCTTGAACGGGGAGTTCGTGGCCTTGAAGGGTGACTTCGACTGCTCCTTGAGCTTCTCCAGCTCGGGCTTGATGTGTGTCTCGTAGTAGTTCGGGTCCACACCGTGGGAGAGTTTGATACCGAGGTGCTTGTCCAGAAATTCCTCGATGGTCTGCCATCCCTCGTCGGGGAAATTGATGCGCTTGGTGTAGGCGCAGATCGTGAGCACGCTTTCCAGGGACTCGATGCGTGAGGTGCTCTGCAGGATGCGCTCGGCCACGTGGAGGCGTATCTGGAGCTGATGGCGGTCAAGCGGTTTGCTCAGGAAGTCGTCCACTCCGGCCTCCATGGCGGTGTAGTAGTTGTCATCTTGGCCGACGTTGGCCGTGAGCATGATAAAGTACGTGTACTCGGTGTTCTGGCGCTCACGGATTTTCTGGCAAAACTCCAGCCCGTCGAGCCCCGGCATGAGCCAATCGCTCACCACGATACGCGTGGGCTGCATGTTAAAAATGCGCCAGGCTTCCTCTCCATCGCTGGCCACCACGACGGAGTAGCCCATTTGCTCGAGGTTGGTCTTGAGCAGTTTTTGCGAGATGGGATCGTCTTCGGCAATCAGTACCTGAGTAGCGCTCACAAGATCAGTGTGTCAGTATTGTGTAGTGGGTGAAACGTAAACCTAGCTCTATTTTTATCGGCTTGTCGATAGCGTTCCTAAGTCCTGTGGGGGCTGCTGGACAGCATTTATCCGAAATCAGCTCGGGATGGCGAGACCTCTGGCAGCATTGCGCGCAGCTTCTGCGTCGAGCCTTTGACGTAGCCCAGCGGCCAACTGAGGGGAAAACGCCCCCGATGATAAACACCACCCCGATAAAACGACCCGAACGCAACACCTGCTCGGGGGCGAGCGATGGGTGTTGCGGGAGGCCATATCTCATGCGCTAGCGCCCTGGTTTTTCAGGCAAAGCTCGGCGTAGCCCTCGATCTTTTTCCAGACGTTGGACAGGCCGTTGCGGCGGTTGGGGGTCAAGTGCTGGGTGATGCCCACCTCGCTCAGAAACTCCGGCGGATGCTGGAGAATTTCCTCCGGTGGGCAGTCGCTGTAAAGCTCTGCCAGCAGCCCGGCCACGCCCTTGGTGATGACCGCGTCCGAGTCCACCCGAAACTGGCATAGGCCGCCTTCGAACGAGGGCACGAGCCACAGGTTGGACTGGCAACCTTCGATGCGAAAGGTCTCGATTTGGTACTCGGCTTCGAGCCCGGGCGCGTTGCGCGCGCGATCGATCAGGTACGCAAAACGCTCCTGCGGATCGGGCAGGATCGTCAATTCCTCGATGAGGGTTTCCTTCTTTTGAGCAAGGGACATAGTGTTCCTATCATGGAGGAATTCGCCGCCGGGTCAAATGCTAGTATACGTTCGCATCCACCCACTGGGATTATTTTGACTTCGCGCAGAGTACGCAAAGATACAACTGTGGTTGTGTCTTTACAGTTTGCCTGGATGTCCTGTGCGGACACGCACCCGTAAGGGCGAAGCCCTTCAGTCGGGTGAAGCGCCGTGCGCTTCAGGTCCACTCGGGGGGATTTTGCAGTTCGGGCTTGAGCACGCCGATGCAGTTCAGGTTGCGGTAGCGCTCGGCGAAGTCCAGGCCGTAGCCGACGACAAACTCGTTGGGGATATTGAAGCCAATGAAGTCCGCGTCGTGGTCGAGCTCGCGACGTCCCTGCTTGTCAAGCAGCATGCAGGTGCGCAGGGATGCGGGCTCGAAGCCGCGCAGAATTTTTAAAATGCTGGCCAGGGTGCGCCCGGTGTCGAGGATGTCGTCGATCAGGAGCACGTGCGTTCCGCTGATGTCGAGGCGGATGTTGTCTACGATCTCGGGCTCGGACTGCGGGTTGATGTCGTCCTGGTAGGAGCACACGCGGATGCAGTCCAGGCGGACGTAGAGGTTGATGTGGCGGATCAGGTCAGCGGCAAAGACGATGGCGCCGTTGGTCACGCAAACGAGGGAGATTTCGTCGATCCCCTCGTCGAGGTAAGTTTGAGTGATTTCGTCGCCCAGCTGTCCCAGGCGCTCCCGGATTTGTTCCTCGCTGACCAGCACGCTGGCCAGATCTTCTTTCATTGTCGTTAACATGGTTGCAGGCTTATGCGGGTCCTCCAGCACGGATTATGCCGGATGTCGCAACAGCTCAAACCGCTATTTAGTCCCACCTGAGCCCCCCCTGTCAACGGTTTCCGGTCTCACTTTGTACGAGTGTCATTCCGGGTGGATATCGGTGCCTTCAAGTGCTTCGACATCTCCCAAGTCCTTATAGCGTCCTGCCGAACGTTTGTTGGCCAGCAAGTCCTCTCTTGAAATGACGAAAATGCTCACGCCATCGGCTTCAAACTGAAGTTCACGTGCCTTGCAGGATGCAAAATCCACCCCGCTAATATGATTCATGATCTCGACTTTGAGCGGCTCCCGTCCAAAAGTAATGAGAGATTTAGGGCGACAGAACGCATCCACAGTGAGATCAGGTGAGTCTATACCAAAGGCTTTGAGTGCACTAACAATACGTTCAGCATTGCTGGTATCCCCTTTTACCCAGAGGTCCAGGTCGCCTGTATAGCGCGGATGTCCATGAACTGCTACGGCATAGCCACCCACTAGCAGGTACTCAACGTTGTGTTGAGCGAATTGCTGTAATAGCTCTTTGAAGTCTGTGGCCAGTGATTTCACGTCCGTGATACTGTTGTCGCAAATACTCGACCGCTGCAAGACGCTCTTGCAAGCTGCGCCCCTGCCAGTCGCTGCGACGCTTGGGCGTGTCGAGGCTTGCGACGTGAACCAGAGATTTGTCTATGCCTTTAAGCATACGATAGAGTCTAGTAAGGTTTACCTGAATAGCAATCGGTAATTAGTCCCCCCGCCTAGGCGTGCTTCATCCACTTGGGGCGTTCGGGCTCGCGGACCTCAGGTGCGGTCATCTCTACGCGGCGGATGGCCGGGTGGCTGCGCAGGAGTTTCAGGATGTCCGGGCTGAGCTTGCAACTGACGTAGTCCGGGGTCTCCAGAAAGAGCGCTTCGTCCTCGCTCACGAGCACGGCCAGCTTGAGCTGGGTTGAGCCCTCCTGCGTATCGACGATCTCGCGCAGCTCTGCGGCGAGGCTGGTCAGGGCGGCGTCGTTGGGTTCCACAAAGAGCGTGGCGCTGGTAATCATGGCGTGCCCCTGATCGGGAGTAAAAGGGTAGAGGTGGCTGGCGTTGAGCCGGGACTCGCCGCGCTCCTCGTCATGCCGCACCTCGCCCTCGACCAGCACGACCTTGCCCTCCTCGGCCAGCATGTGGGCAACTTTCTCAAAGGCGTCCGGGAAGACGTTTACCTGATAGTACGCGCGGCGCGTGGCCAGGGTGAAGAACGCCCACGGGCGGTTGTCCTTCTTGGTCAGGCGTTTGTTAATGTTGAGCGCGACCCCGGCCAGGCGGAAGCCCTCGCGGTCCCAGAGCTTGAGGTTGTCCTCGGGCTGGATGGAGTTGATGACGTCATCGAGGCCGTGGAAGTCGTTCATGGGGTGGCCGGAGACGTAGAAGCCGAGCAGCTCTTTTTCAAACTGCAGCTTCTCGCTCATGGGCATGGTCGGCCCGTCCGTGCGGATGCTCCCGCCACCATTACCGCTGGCCTGCTCGGGTTCGGGCTCCATGAGCATGTCAAACATGTTGGCCTGCCCGGCGTCGCGGTCGCGCTGGAGGTCGGCTACTTCGCTCATGACCTGCTCCACAGCGGGCAGGAGGTGGCCGCGGTCTATGCCGGAGAAGTCAAAGGCGCCGGTCTTGACCAGGCACTCGATCACGCGGCGGTTGACGGCGTTGTCGCTGTTGCGGGTGATGAAGTCGCGAAAGTCTTCGTAGGGGCCGTTGGCGTCGCGTTCGGCCAGAATGATCTTGGCCGCGGCGTCGCCCACGCCCTTGATCGCCGCCATACCGAAGCGGATGCGGGACTCGGTTTCACCCTCCTTAATGACCGGGGCAAACATCTCGCGGGATTCGTTGATGTCCGGGCCGAGGACTTCGATGCCCAGGTTTTCGCACTCCTCGATGAAGTGCGAGACCTTGTCCGCATTGCCCAGCTCCGAGGAGAGGACAGCGGCCATGAACTCGCAGGGGAAATTCGCCTTCAGGTAAGCCGTGCGATAGCTCAGCATGGCGTAGGCCGCCGAGTGCGATTTGTTAAACCCGTACTGGGCAAACTTTTCCAGAATGGCAAAAATCTCCTCGGCCTGACGCTTGGGGATGTTGTTGGTCTTCTGCGCGCCTTCGACGAAGATGCCCTTCTGCGCGTCCATGACCTCCTTGATCTTCTTACCCATCGCGCGGCGGAGGATATCCGCGCCGCCCAGGGTGTAGCCCGCAATGATCTGGGCCGACTGCATCACCTGCTCCTGGTAAACGAGTACCCCGTAGGTCTCCTCCACCAGTTCCTTGAGCAAGGGGTGGGGTACCTGGATGGTGGACGGGTCCTTTTTTCCCTTAATGTATTGCGGGATAAATTGCATCGGGCCCGGGCGGTAGAGCGCGATAAGGGCCACAATTTCGTCGATGCTGGATGTCTCCAGTTGGCGACAAAGTGCCTGCATGCCCCCGGATTCCAACTGGAAGACGCCCACGGTTTTAGCCTCCTTCAGCAGTTGGAAGGTGGCCGGGTCTTCGAGTGAAACCTTCTCAATATCAAAGTCTTCCTTGCCTGGAAGCTGGCGGACGTTGTTCACCGCGTCGTCGATGACGGTCAGCGTCTTGAGTCCGAGGAAGTCCATCTTGAGAAGTCCTAGGTCTTCGCTGGGCCCCTTGGGGTACTGCGTGGTCAGGTCGCCTTCCTGCAATGTCACCGGTATGAGATTTGTGATCGGCTGGTCCGCGATGATGACCCCGCAGGCGTGCTTGCCGGTGTTGCGCACCATGCCCTCGATGACCTTCCCCTCCTCGATGATACGCTTGGCCACGGGGTTGATCTTGATCTCGGTCTGCAGCTCACCCGACTTGGCCACGGCGTCGTCGAGGGAGATATTCAGCTCGTCGGGCACCATTTTGGCCAGCTTGTCGCCCTCGGCGAAAGGCAGGTCGTTAACGCGAGCCAGGTCGCGCACAATCATTTTCGCTCCGAAGGTGCCAAAAGTGATGATGTTGGCCACGCGGTCCTTGCCGTACTTGTCGCGGACGAAGTTGACCACGTCGTCGCGGCGGCGCATGCAGAAGTCCACGTCAAAGTCCGGCGGGGAGACGCGCTCCAGATTGAGCATGCGCTCGAAGAGCAGGCCGAAGCGGAACGGGTCGATGTCGGTGATCTTGAGCACGTAGGCCACGAGGCAGCCCGCGCCGGAGCCACGACCGGGCCCGACCGGGATGTCGCGGTCGCGCGCCCATTTGATAAAGTCCCACACGATGAGGAAGTAGTCCACGAAGCCCGTGCCCGTGATGATGGCCAGCTCGTAATCGAGCTGCTCGCAAACCTTTTTGCCGTAGGCGTGCTTCTCCTCGTCACCGCCGTAGAGGTTGCCCTGGGCCTGCACGACCCGAAATTCATCGTAGTTGACTCCGTACCGCTCGCGTAGGCCGTCTTTGCACAGTTCGAAGAGGTAGAGGCCGTTGGATTTGAACTTCTCCCGCTCCTCGTCACTGAGCGCAATCGGGGCGTTGCCCTCGCGGGTGAGTACGGTGTTCTTGCGCTCGACGTAGATGTCCAGGATGCGGTCAAAGTTCTCCGCGTCTGGCTGGTAGCTCAGCTCGGCCGGTTTTTCGAAAACGGGGTAGTGGTCTTCGCCAAAGGGCAGCTTGACGTCGCACATCTCGGCCACGGCGGAGGTGTTGGTGATCGAGTCCGGCCGCTCGCCGAAGACCTTCTCCATCTCCTCCCGGCTTTTCAGGTAAAACTGGTTCGACTCGTAGCGCATGCGGTCCTGCTCGGAGACACGCGCCCCGGTCTGGATGCACAGCAGCGAGTCGTGCGGCTTGTGGTCGGCGGCGTTGACGTAGTGCACGTCGTTCGTGGCCACGATTTTGAGCCCAAACTCGGTGGCCAGCTTAATCAGGTCGGGGATGATCTTCTGCTGCTCGCCGATGCCGTGGTCCATCAGCTCGATGAAGAAGAACTCCTTGCCAAACATCTCGACGAAGCGTCCGCAAGCCTCGCGCGCGCCTTCGTAGTCACCCTGCATGAGCCGCTGCGGGATGACCGCGGCCAGGCAGCCGCTAAAGCCGATCAAGCCCTCGCGATGGTTGTAAAGGTCTGTCAGGGAGACGCGCGGATTGCGGTAAAAACCGTCCGTGTGCCCCCGGGAGACGAGCCGCGTGAGGTTCTGGTAGCCTTTGAAATTCCGGGCCAGCAGCCCCATGTGGTAGCTTTTCTGCTTGGCCTTTTCCTCGTTGGTCTCGCCGAGCTTGTCGTCGTAAACGAGGTAGATTTCGCAGCCCAGCAAGGGCTTGATTCCCGCCTTGCCCGCTTTTTTGAAGAAGTCGGCCAGCCCGAAAAGCACCCCGTGGTCGGTGATGGAGAGGGCCTTCATGCCCAGCTCTGCCGCGCGGTTGCACAGCTTGTCCGTGCGCGAGCAGCCATCGAGCAGGCTATAGTCGGTGTGTACGTGCAGGTGGACGAATTCGGTGTCTTTGGACATGGGCGCGAGAACATCGAATCCCACCTTTGCCCCCGATGTCAATCTATCCGCGTACTCCGTGTGGCCTGTGCTCCTAAAGCACTAACTGACAGGGGGAAATCGTACCAGATTTCTAGGCTGCTTTGCGCGGGGCTAGTTGCGTACGCGGTAGTATATGATCGTGTCCGACTCGGCTGGGGCGGGTATCTCGAACGGCGAGCTCGGCTGCGGGTCCATGTCGGTAAACGCTGTTTCTAGCGAGGTGGTCGACTGGAGGGTGCCCGTGAACTCCAGCTCTCCGCTGAGCAGTGATGCGGTAGGCAGCGCAGGCGTCGGCTCGAGCGGCGTGTAGAGCAGATTTTTTAAATTTCTTGTCGTAAAATCCGAGCAATCTATGGCTGAGCTCGCGTAGCTGACTTCATCGGTAATCGGGTCGACCGTGATGTCCGCGATGCCGATGTTTCTGTTCGCGGTAAAGAGGACCCGATTATCAATCGCTATTATCATTTCCACATACCAGACACCGAAGA
Organism: Verrucomicrobiia bacterium; assembly: GCA_030425485.1. Taxonomy (GTDB): domain Bacteria; phylum Verrucomicrobiota; class Verrucomicrobiia; order Opitutales; family Cerasicoccaceae; genus Ruficoccus. The sequence continues at coordinate 156,893 of JAUIAM010000002.1, read as the reverse complement.
CGCTATTTACATCCAGCAGGTCCTGTACGTCGGAAAAACCTGCTGGCGAAGTGTGAACATCATCAAAATTTTCCGTCCAGTAAAAGCGGCCGTTCGCCTCCGTCAGGTTTCTGGTAAAGGAGCTGCCTGAGTCGTGGACTTTGGTCACACCAGAGCCATCCAGCTCCGCCCGATAGATACCTGAGGTACTGTCAAACTCGCTAAGGGCCCAGTAAAGCTGGTTGTTGTAGACCACGAGGTTGCCGATACCGACTTCGTTGTCGCTGGGGTCTTCCATATCAACGATAACCTCGATAGTCGAGCCGTCCAGAGTGGCGCGGATGACCTGATTGTCATCATAGTCCGTCCAATAGAGGTAGGGAGCCACATAGACCAGGCCTTCGCCCGGTGCTCGCGTTTCCGCCAGGTCAAAGACTCTTTCCAGCCCGCTACCGTCGAGCCCGCATTTATAAACTCCGCTCCGGTTAAAATCAGTCCAGTAGATATCGCTTCCCACCATCGTCATGGCTCGTACTCCGGAGTGTGAGCCCACATCGCTTTGAAAGTTGACGATTTCCACTTCGTTCCCACCACTCTCGTCAGTCGTGAACAAAGAACTGTCATTATAGAGAATGAGCGTGCCTGCCTGTGCGGAGCTGTAGGTGAGCAGGCATAGTGAGAGAAGGGCGGATGGTAGACGCATGATAAATGAGTGTGGAGAGAATGGAATTTTTCACCCCGAGTTTACTGGAGTGAGCGACGTTCGCATAGTGGTAATTATGCGCTGGCGATCATAGGGTATTGACCCGACTTGGCAAGGTTAGACTTTGCCTGCTATCAATTTACTCGCTCAATTTGGTTTAACCCAAGGGCTTTACGGATGTAGCGGCCGAGGGCAAATGGCGTGCTGTCCGCGTCATTCTTGGATTGTCTGAACTGGCTGGCAACGACGACTCTGTGCCTGGCTTGCCGAGCCTATGCGCCAATCGAGCGCGTCGAAGTCTTGAAGGCTAAACACCCCGGATTTCTCGCTTGACGCACCCCGCGAAACTGTCCATTTTCGCCTCTTTTCCTCAATAACCATTTCAAGATTCATATGCCCGTAGAAGTCAAAATCCGCAAAGGCGAGACCATGGAGAAGGCTCTCCGTCGCCTCAAGAAGAAGCTCGACCGCGAAGGTATCATTCGCGACGTGCGCGCGAACCGCTACTTCGAGAAACCCTGCGAGGTAAAGCGCCGCAAGCGTAAGGCCAGCGCGTTCTCGAACATGCTCCGCCAGCGCTACGAGAACCAGTAGGTGCGTGTCCGCACCGGACATTCTTTTAAGCCCAGCATGAGCTGGGCTTTTTTCGTTGGGACGTATCGTCTCGTTCACCTATAAGCCCGCACCGTGCGGGCTTTTCTGTTCTCTGCACATGCGAAGCCGGGAGGCCGCAGGCTATTGAATAGCAATACCGTTTCCATCTATGATTGATAATATCTTGGTAGGGACGGCTGCCCTCAGCCGTCTGCGGCTGCCTGGGGCAGGCAGCCCTACCCGGCCCTGGCTTATCATGTTTATGGGAAGACGGTATGAGCTACAATCTACTTGGCGGCTCTGCGCCTTAGCGTGAACAGGCATAGAGCGCGCCCCCGCGTGAGGAGCACTGGCTGCTACCCGGCGCGCACCTGAGCGATCCATTTCTTGTGGGGGCCGGAGAGGGGGATGTCCTTCAGCTCGTCGAGGTGAATCCACTGTAGCTCGGGCAGGGTGGTTTCGACGTTGCTGTGGTCGGCCCAGGTGATGCGCTCTTCGATCTGCTCGTTGGCGATACCGCGTTTTTTGACCAGTAGCGGCGCGCTTTGGCCCGGGGCGAATCCTACCTGCTGGGCCTCGGGCAGTTCGTAGAGTCCGGCCAGACGGCGAGCGTTCTCGGGTATTTTATAAAGCAATAGCTTGCCCTCACGCTCGACCCAGGCGCGCTCGACGATGACTTTTTTCGTTACACGCTTGGCCAGTCGGGGGTAGCTGGCAGGTTGGCCCTGACCCCAGGCCGCGCAGTGGATGTGCACCGGGCACAGCGGGCAGAGGGGGTCGCCGCGTGTGCAGAGGGTGGCCCCGAGCTCCATCATGGCCTGGTTGTGGTCGCCGGGGTTTTTCGCCTGAAAAATCAGCTCCTGGGCCAGCGGGTCCAGGTTCTTGCCTGCGGTGGAGGCGTCCTTGTACTCGGTATCGTCGGCGAAGAGCCGGGTCAGGATGCGCACGACGTTTCCGTCTACCACGGCGATTTCCTCCCCGTGCGCGATGCTGGCAATGGCGGCGGCCGTATAGGGGCCGATACCCGGCAGCTCGCGCCACTGCTCGGCGTTGACAGGCTTCGGGTCGGCGGCGACGTAGGCCTTGGCCAGAGCGTGGAGGTTGCGCGCGCGGCGGTAGTAGCCGAGTCCCTCCCAGGCCTTGAGTACGTCCTGCTCGGTCGCGGCGGCCAGCGCGGCAAAGTCCGGAAACTGCTCCAGCCAGGCGTCGAAGTACGGCAACACGGTTTTGACCTGCGTCTGTTGCAGCATGAACTCCGAGACCACGGTGCGGTAGAGGCTGGGCTCCGTGCGCCAGGGGAGCTTGCGGTGGTTGGCCTCGTACCAGCGCATAAGTGCGCTCTGGAAGGCTTTTCGGCGACTCAGGATGTCGGTGGACAGGCCGGGCATACCTGCAATAACAACTGATTTCCGGGATTGCTCAAGTCGTCTCGGGCATATAGTGCTTTTTGTGTCCTATTTTACATCTCAAACCATACTGTATCCGATTATGAAGATTCGCTCCCTCCTTCTGTCTTGCGCCCTGCTCATTGCCGGAAACCTGCTGGCCGACACGGTCAATCTCAAGGATGGCCGCACCCTCGAAGGCAGCATCACTTCCACACAGGGGGATGCCATTACGCTGAACTCCGGCGGCATCGAGATGACGATTAAAAAGTCTGACATCGCGCACATCACCTTTGGCAGTAGCGGCTCTGCGCCAGCAACTGTTCCGACCCCGCCACCCGCGCCGAGTGCTCCGTCCGTGGCCCCATCTGGCCAGTCAGCGGCGTCGATCCCGGCAGGCACGAGTATTTCCGTCAGCATCCAGCAGAGCCTCAGTTCGGACGGCTCCGAGTCGGGCCAAACCTTTCGCGGGGTGACCGTGGGCGACGTGCGCGTGGGCGATCAGGTGGTGATTCCCTCCGGCTCACCCGTCACGGGCGTAGTGCTCAAGGCCGAGCATGCCCGCCGTGGTTTCCGTAAAACACCCGGTACGCTGGAAATCGCCTTGAAGGAAGTGACCATCAATGGCCGTCAGGTCGCCATCCAGACGCTCCCTGTTGACGAGACCAGCCAACGGCAGGGCGGGGATATGGCCCGCAACGCCGCCAAGGGTGCTGCTCTCGGAGCCATCGTGGGTGCGATTGGGGATGACGATGTCGGCGACAGCGCCGCTGCGGGCGCGGGTGCCGGTGCCGCTTCGGGCTTTCTCCGCAAGGGCCAGGAGGTTCACCTCAACACCGGAGCCGTCATCGCCTTCTCGGTCCAGTACGGGGTAAACCTCTAGTTGCGTGCAATAGGCCGCTTTGTTGGTGGCCGCGCAACTTGCGATTGACCCCGGCGCGTCGGGCGTTGCCTAATGCCCGCGATGCCGAAAAAGAAATCCACCGACAGCGACGAACCCAACAAGAAGACGCTCTACACGATCAAGCTCGACGATGCCCAGATGGACGCCGTCAAGGCTTGGTGTGATAAGCGCCTGTGGAGTTTTTACGAGGTGGACTACGCCCGCTTCGCCTTCAAGGGCGATGGCGTGAACCTCGTCGGTTACAACAGCGGCAAGCTCGTCGTGCAGGGGAAGAAAACCGAGGACTGGGTCACCTACGTGCTGGAGGGCGAGATCACCCATGACCCCCGCCTCGGCTACGACGAAGTGCTCAACCCGGCCTGGTTCGAGCCCCACGCCGGGCTGGACGAATCCGGCAAGGGCGACCTCTTTGGCCCGCTGGTTTCGGCCTGCGTCATCGCAGACAAGCCCATGATCGAGAAGTGGCGCGAGCAGGGGCTACAGGATTCCAAGAAAATCACCAGCGACGCGGCCATCTTGCGCCTGGAGAAGCTTATCCGCGGGACCAAGGGCGTCGTCATCGAAACCACCTGGGCCGGCATGTCCAAGTACAACCAGCTCTACAAAAAGTTTGGCAGCAACCTGAACAAGCTCCTCGCCTGGATGCACGCCAAGTCGCTGGAGAACGCCATCGCCAAGCGACACGTCCCCTGGGGGATGCTCGACCAATTCAGCAAGCAGCCCCTCGTCCAGCGCCAGATCAAGATCCCGGATTTTGAGTTGAAAATGGAGACCAAGGCCGAAGCCGATCCGGTGGTGGCCGCTGCCTCCGTCATCGCCCGCGCGACCTACGTGAAGCAGATGCAGAACCTCTCTGAACAGGCTGATATGACGCTTGGCAAAGGGGCCAGCGCGGCGGTTAAGAAGCAGGGCAAAGAGCTCGTGGCCAAGTTCGGTCCCGAGTGCCTGGAGAACTATGCGAAGCTTCACTTCCGCACCGCCTACGAAGTCCTCGGCCTGCCCGTCCCGGAGAAGACCCAGTGGCGCAGGTAGGCGTTGTGTGTACTTTTTATCCGCAGATTACGCAGATTGTCACAGATGATTAAGAAGAGGCCCTCAGATGCGGAGCTTGCTGGCATGACTGTGAACGAAAGACTCTTTGTATGCGATCAACTCGATAAATTTGATCGTGCTGCTTTAAAAAGAAACCGAAGGGATATGATTAAAATTCTGAGAAAAGTAGCATTAACAGAAGAGCAGGCTAGTTATACCACACAAACAATCTTGGATGACCCAAGTCGATATGGATACTGATTGCGTAGTCTTATCCTAAATAATCTGCGTAATCTGCGGATTATCTCTCACCTGAAGCCATGTCCTCCCTCTGGAATCACGACCGCAAGCTGATGGCTGACCATCCCTTGCTCGCGGGGGTGGATGAGGCCGGGCGCGGGCCGTTGGCCGGGGCGGTTGTCGCGGCGGTGGTTTGCGTTGGGCCGGAGTTTTTCTCCCTGCGCGGTATGAAGAAGGCCTGTGCCTTTATCAACGACTCCAAGCAGCTCAAAGAGCCCCAGCGCGAGGAGATGTTTAGCCAGCTCACTGCCTGGCGGGAGGAGGGGCGGCTCGACTTCGCGGTGGGTGAGGGGAGTGTGGTCGACATCGCCATGCACAACATCCTCGGCGCGACCCGGCTGGCCATGCGCCGCGCGCTGGAGCAACTGCCCTGCACGCTCCCGTCTGCCGAGGAGATGCCGCTCTTTGAGGCCCCAGGCGGCGCCGTGTCGCACCCGCTGATCCTTGTCGATGGCAGGCCGCTCAAGCCCTTCCCCTACCGGCACACGGCCTTGGTCAAGGGGGACGGGAAGAGCTTCTGCATCGCGGCGGCCTCGATCATTGCCAAGGTTACCCGTGATCGCCAGATGCACGCGCTTGAGGCGGCGTGTCCGGAATATGGATTTGCCCGACACAAGGGCTACGGCACGCCCGAGCACTGCGCTGCGATCAAGCGCCATGGCCCGACTCCCCACCACCGGGAGAAGTTCATTCGTTCGTTGATGGTTTAAGTAGGTGCGGGGCTGGTCCGGCGCATTGAAAAGACTTCACAAGGCTGGGGCAATATGGTGTGATACTCGCTTACCCTATGGAAAGTACCTACATCAAGTTGGGCGTAAATATCGACCACAGCGCGACGGTTCGTCAGGCCCGTTACCGGGAGCACCCGCTGGACCGTGGGCAGATGGTCGAGCCCGATCCCGTAGAGGTGGCGTTGCGCTGCCAGAGTGCGGGGGCCGACGCCATCACCATGCACTTACGCGAGGATCGCCGCCATATCCAGGACAGCGACGTCTACCGCATGCGCGAGATGATCCAGGTGCCGCTCAACCTTGAGATGGCCTGCACGGACGAGATGCGCGACATCGCCCTGGAGGTAAAGCCGGAGGTCGTGCTGCTCGTGCCCGAGGGTCGCAGTGAGGTAACGACCGAGGGCGGCCTTAACCTCCTGGCTAACCGCGTCGCCGTCGGTGACCTCATCCGCGATCTTACCGAGGGCGGCATTGCTACCAGCCTTTTTATCGACCCGGACCCGCAGCAGATTCAGGCCGCAGCGCAGCTCGGCGCGGAGTACATCGAGCTCCACACCGGGGCCTACGCGCACTCTGTTTATAACGGTACCTTGCCGGCGGAGTACGATCGGCTGGCAAAAGCCGCCGTCATCGCCCACGATGCCGGGCTCTACGTGAACGCCGGGCACGGCATCAACTACTCCAACATCACCACCTTGCGCAAGCTGCCACACCTTTACGAAATGAACATCGGGCACAGCATTATCTCGCGTGCGCTCCTGACCGGTATCGAAGCCGCAGTCCGCGATATGAAGATTCTCATGAACGGCCAGTGGCGATGAATATCGATCTGGGAGAGGGTGGAGTTGTTTTGGGCGTGGGCACAGACCTCGTCGAGATCGAGCGTATCCGCAAAAGCCGCGAGCGTCACGGTGACCGCTGGCTGCACAAGCTCTTTACCGACGAGGAGCTGGGCTACTGCATGGATATGAAGAACCCTTACCCCTCGCTGGCGGCGCGCTTTGCCGCAAAGGAGGCCGTGGCCAAGGCCTTTTCGACGGGCATCGGCAAGGAGTTCGGCTGGAAGAGCGTTTGCGTGGTTCACGGCGAGCGCTCCCAGCCTCTGGCCAAACTCGATGAGCAGGGGCAGGCCCTGCTTGCTGCTGTTGGCGGCACCGCGATAAAACTTTCTCTCACGCACACGACGGCCCACGCCATGGCCGTTGCTCTCATAATATGCCGTTTGGATAAGTCAGCATGATGTCATCGACGCACCCCATCCTCACCCCCGAGGAATCAATTAACTGGGAAAAGCAATTGCTCCACGGCAAGGACGCCGAGTGGGCGGCTATGAACCGTGCGGGCCGCGCCGTGGGTCGGGCCATCCTGCGCGATTTTCAGGAAATGGCTCCGCTACCGAGCCAGCCTCGCATCCTCGTGCTGATGAACAAGGGTCACAATACGGGTGACGCCCTGCTCGCCGCCGATGAGATACTCAAGCTCCACGCCGGGGCCGAGGTGCATGTGCTCCTCACGGCGGACAAGCGCGACATGCGCACGCTGACCCGACGGGCTTTTTCCGAGCTGATGGATACCGGGCGCGCTACGCTCTTTAACCTCATCAAACTCAAGCATACGTCCTTCGATATCGTCATCGACGGCCTGCTCGGGATGCAGTTTCACCTGCCCCTGCGCGATGAGTTGCTCGGTGTGATTAAGGACGTTAACGAGCACAAGGGCATTCGCTTCCGCGTGTCGGTTGACATGCCCACGGGCGTTGGCGACGCGGGTGCCTTCCGGGCCGATTTTACCTATGCGACCGGCATTGCCAAGGTTCCGCTCTTCAAGCCCGCTAACGCGCACTTGGTGGGTCGGGTCCGCTACATCGACATCGGCTTTTTCGAAGCCCCCTACGACGGCGCGCGCGAGGTAGCGGAGAATATTCTCAAGCCCGGAGTGGTCGACCCCCTGCGGCGTCTGCGCCCTTCGCACTCGGATAAGCGTACCTATGGGCACCTTTTTGTCGTCAGTGGCTCCCGCTCAATGCCCGGTGCCTTGCTCATGAATATCAAGGCCGCTGCGCGCAGTGGCGCGGGGCTCATCACGGCCTTTGCCCCGGAGTCAGTCGCCGCGCAGTTTGCGGCAGTTGTTCCAGAGGTCATGTGGGTGCCGTGGCCGGAAACACCAGAGGGCGGGCTTGCGCTGGAGGGCCGCCATCTGCTGATCGAGCGCCTGCCCCGTGCTTCGGCCGTGCTCTGTGGATCGGGCATTGGCCGTGAGCCAGAGACCCTGCAACTGGTTAAGGATATCGTGGCCGAGGCCAAGGTCCCCGTCATCCTCGATGCCGATGCGCTCATGCCCGAGGTGGCCGATATCGCCGCCAAGCGCGATGCCTCCAGCGGCCCCGTCGTCATGACGCCCCACATGGGTGAATTCATGCGTCTCTCCGGGCAGGCTGATTCCGACTATGACGCAGAGAAGCTCCTGCAGTTCTCTCGCGAGAAGCGCGTGGTCACGGTCCTCAAGGGGCCCTACACCCGCATTTGCGATGGTGAGCAGACCGCGATCAGTGCCTTCGGCGGGCCTGTGCTGGCCCGCGGGGGTAGTGGAGACTTACTCGCCGGGCTGATCGGTGGGCTGGTGGCCCAAACGCCGCGCGATGCAGTTGAGGCCACCTGCTGCGGCGTGGCTCTGCATGGCATGGCTGCGGATCGACTGGCACGTACGCTTGGTCAGGTCGCCGTTTCCACCACGCAGTTGCTGGACCATGTTGGTCCCGTTCTGCGCGAACCACTTTAAGCCCTAGCAAGACGATGGATAAGCAGTTAACCGAGCGTCAGGCATTTTTGGTGCTCAACGGCTTGTCCGGTGTTGGCCCGGTGACCCTGCGTCGGCTTCTGGACGCCTATGGTGATGACCCGCGAGCGGCACTCGATGCCAATGCGGGTAGCCTGCAGCGCATCCCGGGGGTTGGCCCGGAGATGGCCCGTACGCTTGCCAACTGGCGGCAGCACTTTGATCTGACCAAAGAAGAAGCAGCGCTGGCTAAGGCGCAGGTCAGCTTTCATACCACAGCCGATGCCACCTATCCGCCGCTCCTGCGCGAGATTTACGACCCACCGATCGGGCTCTATAAAAAAGGTCCGCTTGAACTCGGGCGAAAGACGGTCGCCATCGTGGGCAGTCGCCACACGACGCTCTACGGTCAGGGCGTGGCCCGTCGCCTTGGCAGTGAGCTCGCCCGTCTGGGCATCACTGTGGCCAGCGGCATGGCGCGAGGCATCGATACGGCGGCGCACGAGGGGGCGCTCGAAGCAGGTGGCCCCACGGTGGCCGTCATGGGTTGCGGGCTGGACATTATTTATCCGCCGGAAAACATCGAGCTGTACCGCCGCCTGGAGCGTGACGGGGCCATGCTGTCGGAGTTTCGCCTCGGCACACGTGCGACCAAGACCACCTTCCCCATGCGCAACCGCATCCTCTCCGGCATGAGCCTGGCGGTCATCGTGGTGGAGTCCGACAACAGCGGGGGCAGCATGATAACTGCGCGTTTTGCTGCGGAGCAAAACCGCCAGCTTTTTGCCGTGCCGGGGCGTATCGATCAGCCCAGCAGTCGGGGGTGTCACCAGTTGATCCGCGACGGCGCCACACTTCTGACCAGTGTGGATGATGTCCTGGAGGAACTGCAATTCTCTGGTGAGCAACTACCACTTCCGATGGGCGATGAGGCCACGGGTAAGGAGAGTGCGCTTGATCTTTCGCACCTCGATAAGAGCGAAGCAGCACTCTACCGCGTGCTTTCGGAAAAGGGCATTTTGAGCGCCGATGTATTGGCAGAAGCACTACAACGCCCTGTTCACGAGATTTCTGCCACGCTCATGATGCTGGAACTTAAGAAGCTCGTGGTGAAGCGTGCCGACGGCACCTTTGAGGCCCGTTAAGTGGGCATGCCGCGTGAGCGCAGGCGCTGCCTCAGGGCTCGTGGCGCGGAGCCAAAGTGTTGCCGCATGACTTTGTTGAAATGCTGCAAGTCGGGCAAGCCGACCTCGTAGGCTACGAGCTTGATGGGCAGGTCTGAGTACGCCAGCAGGTCACGTGCTCTTTCCACGCGCCGTTGCTTCAGCCAGTCGCGCGGCGTGAGCCCGGTATGCTTTTGCACGATCTGAATAAAATGGTTGTGGGAGACGCCGCACCGCTTGGCCATCTCTGCTACGGTAAGGGCCGAAGCCATTTCCATATCGGCGATTTGCAGGGCTGTTTGCATCACGGGGTTTGGCTCCGCATACTCCTCAGGGGCTGTCTGGTGAGAGGCTAGCGCGAGCAGCACATCCCATAGGCGTGCATTCGCGCGCAGTTGCATGAACTGGCTGAATCCCATGGCTTCGGTCAGGCGTTTTTTTAACTTCTCCAGACGCGGATCGGCATTGAAAAAGGCGGGAGAAACGGTGCCCTTGGCCGCCTCCGCCGCACACCGGAAGTGGCAATACAGGTGCTGTGAAGGGCCCTCGTAGTAATAGGTGACGACTGCGCCGGGCGGGACCAGCGTTACTGAACCGGGGTGCAGGTCAAAGGTGTGGTCGTCAATCTCCAGTCGGCCATCATACTCATAAAAATGCAGCGCCCACAGGTCTGGAAGGTGAAAGGTCTCCCGGCTGACATGCGTGCCATGCACGGGCCTCGCCATCGCGACAATGCTCGGCGGGTCTCCCAGAAGTTCGCTCCATGACGCTATTGTGTTCAATCGTACACCTTGATTTTTCGGTGAAAATATACCACTAAAACGTGAGTTTGCACAAGTGATTTCGATTTAAAAAACGCTGTGTGCAAGGCATGCTGAGGGCATGAATTCACCCCTGCGATTTCGTCAAATTCACTTGGACTTCCATACCTCGGGTGCTATCCCCGGCGTGGGGGAGCGCTTTAACAAGCGTGTCTTTCAGGAGGCGCTCAAGCGCGGTGCGGTCAACAGCGTGACCACTTTTGCCACCTGCCACCACGGCTGGAGCTACTACAACACCAGCGTGGGAAAACGCCACCCCGGGTTGAACTTTGACCTGCTGCGGGCTCAGTTTGAGGCTTGCAAGGAGATCGACGTCAATGTCCCCATCTACCTGACTGCGGGCGTGCATAACATGGCGGCGGATGAGAACCCGCAGTGGCGTGAAATTGACCCGGAGGGGCGTCTGGGAGGGTGGACTTCGTCGAACCTTAGCCCCGGTTTTAAGACGCTCAGTTTTCATTCGCCCTACCTGGATTATCTCTGTGAGCAAGTGAGTGAAGTCGTCCGCCTGTTTCCGGAAGCCGACGGCATTTTTCTCGATATTATCAATCAAACCGAGGACTGCTCGCAGTGGGCGCTGACCCACATGCAGCAGCACGGACTCGATCCGCTCAAGCCGGAAGACCGTCGTCAGAGTCGCCTGGATGCACTCATGAAATACTACCAGCGGGTGACGGCTACCGTGCGGGACATCGACCCCGACATGCCCGTCTTTCACAACAGCGGACACGTCACCCCGGGCTTCCGCGAGATCCTGCCTTTTTTCAGCCACCTGGAGCTTGAGAGTCTCCCCACCGGCGGTTGGGGCTACGACCACTTTCCGCTCTCAGCCAAGTACGTCCACCTGCTCGACATGGAGTACCTCGGCATGACGGGGAAGTTCCACTCCACTTGGGGGGAGTTCGGCGGCTACAAGCACCCCAACGCTCTCCGCTATGAGTGCGCGGCCATGCTGGCCTATGGTGCCAAGTGCAGCGTCGGCGATCAGCTTCACCCTACGGGTGAGCTCGACGCGAGCACTTACGAAATTATTGGCGCTGCCTACCGGGAGGTTGAGCAAAAGGAAGCCTTTGTCAGCGGTGCGCGCAATGTGGCCGACATCGCCTTGCTCTCTAGCGCCTCCCTGCAGGGTGAAGCCCTGTTTCGCAATCCGCAGCGCGAGGTGGCATCGGACACCGGGGCCGCGCGCGTCCTGCTGGAAGAGCATTTCCTCTTTGACGTGATCGATACGCAGATGGATTTCTCCCCCTACAAGCTGATCGTGCTGCCGGATGACGTCAGTTTGACGCGCGAGCTTGAGCAGAAGCTGAACGCCTACCTTGAGGTGGGTGGCAAGCTCCTCCTTAGCGGTGAAAGCGGCATCGACCCCGAGCGTGGTATGTGCTTTGACATCGGCGGCAAGGTGGGTGCGCTCTCGGAGTTCCTCCCGGACTATGCGCTGCCTGTCGAGACGGTGCGCCCGGATTTTGTCGCCTCGCCCTTCGTCATGTACCAGAAAAGCCGCCGTCTCACCGTCACCGATGGCGAGACGCTGGGCGATGTCTACGCCCCGTACTTCAACCGCACTTGGGACCACTTTAGCAGCCATCAGCATGCGCCGGCTCGACCAGAAGCCTCGGGCTACGCCTGTGGCGTGCGCAAGGGGAATGTCTGCTACCTCGCCCATCCGGTGTTCTCCATCTACCGCGGCTTTGGCCAGGTCGCCTTACGCCAGTACATTGGCAAAGGAATTAGACTTCTGCTCGGCAGCGATGCTCGCTTGGGCTTGGGCAACTTCCCCTCCACGGCGCGCGTCACGCTGATGCATCAGGCGCAGGAAAAACGCTACGTGCTGCACCTGCTTAATGCGCAGACGATTAACCGTGGGGGTAAGTCAGAGCTCCACGGTGGCAATCTGGCGGGCATGCAGCAGTCTTACGAAGTGATCGAGGATCTGCTGCCCCTCTGTGATGTGGAGGTTGCCCTGAAACTGGATAAGCCGATCAAGGCCGTGCGCTTTGAGCCCGAGGGTAAGGGCCTGGACTACCAGCAAACCGACGACAGCATCCAGATCAAGGTGCCGCATCTGGGGCACCACCAGATGGTTGTGCTGTCCTATTAGGTGAAGATGAAACCGCTGACTCGGCTCAGCCTGGAGGCCACTCCAGCGGGCGGCCAGCTAGGACGTGCACATGCAGGTGAGGCACCGTTTCGCCGCCATCGGGGCCGTTGTTTATTACGACACGGAAGCCGTTGGGACCGTGTTCCTTGCCGAGCGCACGCGCGGTCAGCAGCAGGTGTCCGAGAATGGACTCATCACTTGTATCCGTATTTCCAATACGCGGGATGACCTGCTTCGGGATGACCAGTAGGTGCGTCGGCGCCTTCGGGTCGATGTCGTGAATGGCGATGCAGCGTTCGTCTTCGTAGGCGATATTGGCCGGAATCTCCCGCGCGATGATTTTTTCGAAAAGGGTTTTGTCGGACATGGCTGGCAGTACTTTTACACGAGGAAGCAGAGATAGCAGAGCAAAATTTCTTTTTTCTCACGCAAAGGCGCTGTGCCGCAAAGGCGATTGAGTGAGCGTCATGCTTTACGTTCTTTGCGGCTTGAGCGAAGCGGGCGTGAGATCAGCTATATAAAAATCAGTTGCAGGCGCGTGCGCGGGGAACTGTGGGCGGCGGCAAGGTGCTGGATGTAGCTCAGCGTCTCCTGGTAGGTCTGGCGGCGGCGACGCGACCAGCGTCCCTGGCGGGGTTTTACGACGGTGGGTAGCCCGGAGACAAACAGGATGGCCTCGCGGGAGCCAGCCAGCTTGCGCAGGGCGGCCAGCACCTGAGCGCGAATCCAGAGCGGGTCATTGCCCTGACCGTGCAGGTCGCAGTGTTGGAAGCCGCAGGCGGTACGCTGGGAAAGGTGCAGCTCCATCAGGCGCTTGGCCGACTTGGCCAGCATCTCGTGGGAGGGGTGAGACTCGCCAATCTCCCCGCGGCTAAACTCGATCGCGCTCTCAATCTGCTTGGCCAACTCGCGGTCGCTCCCGGCAGCCAGAGCCAGCAGGGAGTTGAGGGAGCGCAGTTGCTTGATCGTGTCTTCGGACATCGGGAAAGTTCGAAAGTTCGTAGGTTCTTAAGTTCGAATGTTTGGGAGCTCTCGTTAAGGTATCCACTCTGAAACATCTTTCCTAGCTGGATAGCTTCTTGAGCGACTTGATCTCCTTGGCAAACTCCTCGATGTCGCGGAAATCCTTGTACACGCTGGCGTAGCGCACGTAGGCGATGGAGTCGATGTGTTTCAGGCGATTCATGACCTGCTCGCCGATGGCTTTGGTCGGGATTTCGTGGTCGTATTCGCCGTCGAGCGCGTCGAGCACCTCGGCCACGAGCATCTCGACCTGCTCGGCCTGCACGGGACGTTTCTCGCAGGCCTTGCGCAAGCCGCCCAGCAGCTTTGCCCGGTCAAATTCCTCGCGTCTGCCATCGCGTTTGATCACGACCAAGCCCTCGCGCAGGATTTCCTCTACCGTGGTAAAGCGGTAGCTACAGCCCAGGCACTCGCGACGACGGCGGATGGAGAGCTTGCCCTTGCCGATACGCGTATCGAGCACCTTGGTGTCTTTATGGCCGCATTTGGGGCAATACATCGGGCAAGATCGTTAGGTTGGTAGGTGAAGATAACGGCGAAATTCGCGGGTGCGTTTACAATTTCAGAAAATTCTCCAGCAGCTTGAGGCCGCTGTCCGTGGCGTAGGACTCGGGGTGGAACTGCACGCCCCAGATGGGGAGCTCGCGGTGGCGCAGGCCCATGACTTCGCCCTCGGCCGTCTCGGCTGTGACTTCCAGCGCGTCCGGAAAACTCTCCCGCTCGACGACGAGCGAGTGGTAGCGCGTGGCCTGAAAGCCCTGCGGCAGCCCGGCAAAGACGTCCGTATCCTTGTGCTGGATGGGGGAGGTCTTCCCGTGCATGAGGTTGGCCGCGCGGACGACCTTGCCGCCGAAAAACTGCCCGATGCACTGGTGCCCCAGGCAAACGCCCAGCAGCGGCACCTTGCCCGCGAAGGCTTTAATCATGTCCAGGCTCACACCCGCCTCATTCGGCGAGCAGGGGCCGGGGGAGAGCAGGACGCGCTCGGGCTTGAGTGCCAGGGCTTCCTCCGCAGTGATTTCGTCGTTGCGGAACACGCGCTGCCGCGCCCCCAACTGGCCAAAATACTGGACCAGATTGTAGGTAAAGGAGTCGTAATTGTCGATGACCAGAAGCATCAGAAAGGACGAGCATGCCCAGCTCCCTACAAATAGTCAAGCACCGCGTCGTAAACACTAGATATGGAATTGTGGGGGTAGATCAGAAGGCTGATTCGTGCGATATGCCCGGTGCTGGCTCAAGCATGGATGCATGAACGAGTAGCTGTCGCGGTAGGCTGTGTGCGCACGCCAGCATAGCGATGCTAAGGCGTTGTCATCCTGAGCGAGCGGAGCGAGTCGAAGGATCTCCTCGTACACTTATAAGACAGCTTAGCCTACATTTCTAAACTACGCCTGTGGAGATCCTTCGATGCGTCCGCGAGGCGGACTTTCTCAGGATGACAACAGGGTATTATGCCACACGACTGTGTTATTTGTAGCCTGATTGAAGACACAGCCTAGGCCGTGTCTTCAAATTCATCAAGGTCGGTAGAAAAGGGTCTTTTCGCGTCTTTTTCCGTTTTCTCAGTTCATGAATCTGGATTCACACCACTTCGAAAGCCGAAAAAATCCTCAAAATTACCTCTTTTTCCCTCGTTTCTTAATTTGAAGACACACCCTAGGGCAGCATTATCGCTACGCGATGTAGAGCGAAGTAGCCTCTGGGTATCATTGAGGCATTTCAGGTTGAGGTCTATTTCCGCTTCCCGCGCTACTCGGACTGCGGGTAAACCTGCGAGGCCTGGGCGAAGTTGGTCGCGATATCGTTGCGGGTCTTGATGAACTTCACGTTCGGGCCCGCTTTTTCCCAGTTAAAGGTCTTGCCGATGACGTAGTAGCTTACGGGCAGGTCGGGTACGCCGTCCACCGTAACGCTGTCCTGGGCTTCGGTCACGACTTGGGAGACGAGCCCCTCCTTGTTTTCGCTCAAGGTAGCCAGGGCCCACATCTCTTCGCCCACGATCCAGACTTCGGTGATTTTGACCGACCAGGCCGGGCTGGGCACGTCCAGCTTCAGGGTGAGCTTCTTGTTAATGATCTGCGCGCCGCCGGAGACGTTCTCGGGGTTTTTGTACGGGCCCTGCTCAGACTCGGCAAAGGCTTCCTTCTTGGCCTCACGCTCCTGCTGCATTTTGGCAATGCCCTCAGTCATGGGCTTTTCCACCTCGTGGGCGGCTTCACTGTCTTCGCCTCCGCAGGCAGAGAGCAGGGCGAGAAAGGGTAGGGCGAGGCCGAGTGACAGAAGGCGAGTCAGTTTCATGGGCTTAAGGCTAGGCTATCGCGCGGTTGGCGCAAGTGGAATTATACGCCACTATGGCGGGGACTGTCACTCGATGAGGACGTGGGTGCCGGAGGGTACGGTGTCGTAGAGGCGGATGACTTCGTCGTTGCGGAGGATGACGCAGCCGTGGCTCCTGGCCTTGTCGAAGTCGGCTTCGAGATTCGTCCCGTGGATGTAAATGTAGCGGTCGTGGCTGTCGCAGCCGGGCCCGGCGTTGTGTCCGGGGACGAGTCCGCGCAGCCAGAGGATGCGCGTGGTGACGAAGTTGCGCTCCTCCTCGTGCTCCCAATAGCGCTTACCCGTGGGCACGCGGCCGATGAAGACCATGCCGGAGGGCGCGCCATCGCCGATTTTTTCGTCGATAAAGTGCAGGCCCGTGGGGGTACCGAGGGAGTTCTCAACGCAGGAGGGCGGGTTAATGCCGAAGCGGCAATCGTACTGCGCGACTTGCGCTCCCTCATGGTAGTGGGTTAATTTCTGCTCGCCAAGCGACACATAAAGCACATGCTTAGACGGCTCAACTGATTGCTCGGCACAGGCCGTCAGCACACGTTTATATCCCTTATCCAGCACCATGAGTTATCGAGTCGGCATTGTCGGCGCTACCGGCGCCGTGGGTCAAGAACTGATCGAACTACTCCACCGGAGAAACTTTCCGATGGAGAGCCTCACGCTGCTCGCTTCGAGCCGCAGCGCAGGCAAGACCATCACCTGGGAGGATAAAACCTGGACCGTTGAGCTGGCCTGCCCGGAAGCTTTTGACGACCTCGACATCGCCATTTTCAGTGCCGGGGGTTCCACCTCGCAGGAGCTCTGCCCCGAGGCAGCCAAGCGCAATTGCGTGGCCATTGATAACTCCTCTGCCTTCCGCATGGACCCAGCCGTCCCGCTCGTTGTGCCGGAGATCAACGCTGCGGCTATTCGCCACCATCAGGGCATTATTGCCAATCCCAACTGTTCGACTGCGGTCGCGCTCATGGGCCTGTACCCGCTGCACGAGCTCTTCGGCCTCAAGCGCTTTTTCGCCGCCACCTACCAGGCCGTCTCTGGCTCCGGTGCCGCTGCGATGGAGGAACTCAAGGGCCAGGTCAAGTCGTGGGTCAACGGCCAGCCGCTGGAGGTAAAGGAGTACCCGCACCAGATTGCTTTTAATGTCCTGCCGCATGTGGACGTGTTTTACGACGACGGCTACACCAAGGAGGAGCACAAGATGCTCAACGAGAGCCGCAAGATCCTCGGGCACGAGAGCCTGCGCGCATCCACGACTTGCGTGCGCGTCCCGGTCTTGCGTGCGCACAGCATCGCCATCAACGCTGAGTTTGAGCAGCCCGTGGATGTGGCCAAGGCCCGTGAAGCCATTACCACCTTCTCCGGGGCCGAACTCTGCGACGAGCCGT
The DNA here is from genome assembly GCA_030425485.1 of Verrucomicrobiia bacterium. GTDB lineage: Bacteria > Verrucomicrobiota > Verrucomicrobiia > Opitutales > Cerasicoccaceae > Ruficoccus. Next base: position 139,663 of record JAUIAM010000002.1, on the reverse strand, counting down.
CCAAGAACGCCTACCCGATGCCGCTGGATTTCTCCGGTAAGGAAAAGTGTGGCGTGGGCCGGTTGCGTGTCGATTCCGCCTTCGACAACGGCCTCGCGCTGTGGGTTGTCGGCGATCAGCTCTGGAAGGGCGCTGCTCTCAATGCCGTACAGATCGCCGAGGCGCTTCACGCGCAGACCGCGAGCGTTTAGTTGCGTTCACGGGGTCAGGTAGCTAGCTGCTGCCTTGCCTCTGGGCGACAATTCCCTATGGAAGTGGTGCTATGTGCCGCTATCTTCCGTTTTTCTGCGCCTTCGGCTTCGGTTTAGCTCCGCTTACTGAGGCTAAATTCCCCGAGGATTTTTCCCAGCCGCTGAAGACGATTGTCTTTGGCTCCTGTAATAAGCACGCCCTGCCCCAGCCACTCTGGAGCGTGATGGCCGACGAGCAGCCCGACCTCTACCTGTGGCTCGGGGATAACATCTATGGCGACTCGGCGGACCCCGCCGTGCTCAAGGCCAAGTACGATGCGCAGTTTGCCCAGCCCGAATACGCGGCCTTTCGGGAGCGGACACCCATCCTGGGGACTTGGGACGACCACGACTACGGCGAGAACAACGGCGGTTCCTCGTTCCCTGCCAAGGCGGAGTCGGCCACGCTCGCACTCGACTTCATGGAGGTGCCTGCTGGCGATCCGCGGCGTGCCCACGAGGGTATTTTTGGAGACTATACCTTTGGCCCAGAGGGAAAACGGGTAGCCATCTTCCTCATCGACGACCGCTACTTCGCTGACAAGCCGGGTGCTGGGGCCTCCTTGCTCGGCGAGGCGCAATGGCAGTGGCTGGAAAGTGCGCTACTGGCCAGTGACGCGCAGGTCAATCTCATCGCCAGCGGTATCCAGATTCTCAATACAGCCCAACCCTATGAGAAGTGGGGGAACTTTCCTCAAGACCGCCAGCGCCTGCTCGGCTTTATCCGCAAGCATGGTATCCCCGGTGTGGTGCTCATCTCCGGCGACCGCCACATCCACGAGATCGCAGTGAAGCGTGACCACGAGACTGCCTATCCGCTGATCGAGCTGACCTCCAGCGGGCTGACCCACACTTGGCGCGACTTTCCCGGGGAGGCCAATCCCTTGCGTTGGGGCGATGTTTACCGCGAGCTCGGCTTCGGCCTGATCGAGCTGGACTGGGACGGCTCACGCTTCGGCGATGGCCAGCCCGCGATCAAGCTCGCTATCGTGAATGCCGAGGGGGAAGTGGTTAACGCGATTACCCTGCCAATCAATACGCTAAAAGCTGTAAATTAGGGCTTGCGCCGGGCCAAAAGGTTGTTTTGCTCTCTTTCCTTTGCGATGGGCGCTTAGCTCAGTTGGCTAGAGCAACTGGTTTACACCCAGTAGGTCGCAGGTTCGAGCCCTGCAGCGCCCACCATCGATTTCCAGCAGAAAACCCGCTATGTGAGGAAGTTGAGGTGGCTAAAGTCTACTTTAGGGTAATGGTGACGTCCATGTCCGATCTCACGACAAACAATCTGGCGTCATAGATGCGAAACGTCCTGGGGAGGCTACAGAGGTGTTTCCCTTCGGCGTAAAATCCATCATACTATCTTCGCCGAAGACGAGACTGCGCTGAAAGTTGCCTTTGTCGGCACGCTGACACCAGTTGAAGCGCGCAGTTGACTCTTCACGCAGGTGCTTTGGGCGATTTTACCTCATCCTATGGGGCTGGGGTAGCGACGGCAACTCGGCTAGCCTTTGCTGAGCGACGATATGCTCTGGCAATTCAGCTCGGCGAATGCCTGTCGGACGAAGTTTCGGCTGTCATCCTGATAGGCGATAGCTTTGGCGTGCGGAGCGAGTCCGAGCTTGATGCGTATGCGGTACAGTACGAGATGGAGCTGCCACGCGTGGTCTTCTTTTACCGGGGGAAGATAGTCATTGGTCAGCCGCATCTGCTCCTGCTTGCGTAAGCTGCGGGCAATAGAGTGTGAGGGGGTGAGCATGGTGTTTTCCATCGGGCTGGCTAAATGCTCGGCGATCTGCTCAGCTTCGACGGGATTGACTTCGTCCCGCTCAATCAGCCGCTCCAGGGTCAGGGCCATTGAGCTGCGTACGTTTAAGTTGCTTTGGGGCACCGAGGCGACCTCCAGCAGGGTGGGGACGCACTCCTGCGTGCCACAGCAACGCAGGAGGATGATGGCGAGCAGCCAGAACGGGATGTCGATTTCCTGCCCATAGGCCCCGGTGTTATCGGCCGGGTCTGTGCCGCCGTCCTCATTGTTCGCAATGGCTTGCAGAAGACGTTTTTCAGCGCGGGGGTCATTCCACATTGCCAGGATGCAGGCCGCGTAAAACGAGGCGTTGGGCTGGTCGGAGTCAAGCTGAGCCAGGACGGCTTCGGCGTATTTTCTCCGGTCGCGATAGAGCATCCAGAGCGGTACGCCGGAGTGGCCTTTGGCCAGCTCGGCCAAAGGGTCTTGGTACGCGTTTCGCACGGGCTCCTCAAGCGCGGGTGCAGGGTAACCGGCCAGGGCTTCTCGTAGTTGGTCTATCGGGACCGATCGGGAATGCCCGGCTTGTCCGTTGCGGGTTGCCAGTGCGGCGGCCACTCCGGCTGCTTCGCCCAGGCGTTGCATGTCGCGCTGCATGCGGATGCCGTAGAAGACGTTTGCCTTCATGCCCGCTGCGCGGCAAGCGATCCAGGCATTGTCCAGGCCTTTGGGCAGGAGCATACGGTAGGGGAGCTGAGTCCTGAGCGGGTAGCGGAAAAGGCGGCATACCCAGTAAAAGAAGACCGTCTCGTCGTCCTCGAATTCAAAGTCCACCGAATGGGTGTCGGCGTGTGCGCCCGCTCGGCCGATGCTGTCTTCGAATCGCCTTTCGGTGATCAGGTCATCCATGAGCAGGGTGTAATCCGTCTTGATGTGGCGTGATTCGCGGATGCCGAGCAGAGGGGCAATCTGTAGCGGAAGCAGGGTTTCGTTTTGCAGGGTCTGGCTGTACTGGACCAGCCCGTGCAGGCGGGCTCGGGAGAGGTCTTTCGCATCGGTGGCATCGACCCAGCCCGCGTCGAAGTTGCGAATATGCACGCTGAGGTTGGGCTTTTCGTAATCGAGGGAAAAGGCGGCCTGAGAGTAGGCCAGGGTGCGGGAGTCGCCCAAGCGTCCCGTGGTGAAGTCAGCCCCGGCGTGCGAGCAGAGGTCGCCATCGCCTGTGCTGTCGACAAATGCGCGGGCGCTGATGCGGGTAAGTTGGCCCTCAACCACGGCGAGAACACTTGTCACGGAGCTTGCGTCGAGCTCGACGGCGCACAGAAGCGCCCCTCCGCAGAAGGTCGTATTGTACCGATCAAATTCATTCAGAATCGCGATCTTCTTGGCGTCGTGGTGCCAGTGGTTTCGGTCTGGCTCGTAGCTGTTGCCTTGAAAGAGTGCGGTTAGCTTGGCCGTTTCCGCGCCCAGTTTTTCCTGGAGCCCTCCGGGTAAGCCGTAGAAGTAGCCCGTAATGCCGCCGCCGGTGCCGATGCCTCCCGGGAAGGGCGCGAACTCCAGCGCATAGGTGCTTGCTCCGTTTGCGCCTGCTGCCATTGCTGCCAGTGCGCCGGCGGTGCCGACTCCGGCTACGAGGACGTCGCGGGCCAATTGATTTTTCACGCGCAGTGATGCTGCGTTGAGTGGTTCAAGCTGCGCGAAGTTGATGGCTACAGGCGAGGGGGAAAGTTCTCTGGCCGCGCTGGCCGCATATTGATAGCGCTCCGGGATGCTCGTTAAGTCACAGGCGGCAAAGGCTGGGCTGAGGACGAGGAGGTTGACCGGGGCTGAAGCCGGGAGTGACGCCTTACCCGCTACGTAAGCCGGGAATGCAATGCACGAGCTATGGCTAAGCATTGGGGCGTGCTCGTGACCAAAGGCTGTCCGCAATGCCCGCAGGTGCTCCACCAGATCGGTGTGCCAGGGGGTGCCATCGCTCTCCCAGACCAAATGCCGCTCCGTGGCTCGTGATGTTTTCTGCCAGCGCATGCCCTTGTCCTGGGCATAGGCGGTGTAGCGCTGGTCCCAGTCCTCCCAATGCCGACACTGCATGGCGAGTCGGCTGAAGTTGCTCTGAGCCTTGCGCGGCTTTGCACCTTCGAGTTGAAGACAGGCCAGTAGATCACCCCGCTCAGAGGCATCGATCCAACGTTGGGCACGTATTCGCCTAAAACCTTCCTTGGTAGCGTATACGGCAGCGGCCAGTTGGTGGTCGAGTATTTGCGCGCCAACCGGCGAGGCAAAGAGCAGCGTTTGCACCGAGGCGGTATCGCAGAGATACTGCGCGGCGATAATTTCCGCCGAGACCGCGTCAAAGCAGTCGTTGTCCACGGCCTGCTGTGCTTCGAGCATAGCTTGCCATTGCTGCCAATCTGGGCCCACTGTTCCAGCCAGAGCATTCTCCAGCGCGGAGGTAGACTCCCAAAGCAGTTGTCCGGTCGGCTCGGTTAAGAGCACGCTCTGTCCCGTCTCGGCCAAGGCGCGGGCTGCGGCGAAGCCCAGATAGCCAGCGCCATGTATGACCACATCAAAGGTTTCTTCGTAAAGGTCGTGGATGGGGGAGAGGGACTTGGGGTAGGAGATATTCGCACTTAACATGACTCGATGGGATGTAGTCTAGCACCTGTAGGCTTGACGTCAGCATGGATGGGGTTCAAACATTTGAAATGGCCGCTAACGTTACCATCAAGGACATCGCCCAAAAGGCCGGCGTGCACTTTTCTACCGTTTCGTTGGCCTTGCGAAATGACCCGCGTCTGTCCGATGCCACGCGTCAGCGCATCCAGGAGTTGGCTGTGGAAATGGGATACACGCCCAATGCCGCCATGAAAGCGCTCTGTGCCTACCGCGAGTCCAATCGACCTCATCCTGTGCGCAGTGGGCTGGCCTACTTGACGGATCAGCCGATTGCCAACGGTGGATTCGGGGAAATGGTTTACCGCGTGGCACGCGAGCAGGCCGCTCGGCTAGGCTATAACCTGCTCTACTTTAATCTCAATGAGCCGGGCCTTACCCTTGACCGTCTCCGCTCGATTTGGTGGAGCAGAGGGCTGAAGGGCGTCCTTACGGGTACTTTGGAGACACCCGGAATCACGCTGGATGACAAGTGGGATCAATGGATTGTAGTCGCATTTGGCTATTCCATTGAGCGCCCCAATTTTAACCGCGCGGTGCAGGACTACTTTACCAATATGCTCAACCACCTCTCGATTTTGCGTCAGCGTGGTTATCGCCGCATTGGCTTACACCTTCTGGATAGCATGGGGCGGCGTACCCACGGATTGCTTCAGGGCGCGTACCTGTTTGACCAGGCGCATCATCGTTCACCCCGAATCGCGGTGGCCGGTGACGAGATCGACACGCCGGAGGCCCTCAAAGCATGGATCGTGGAGAAGCGAATCGAGGTTCTCGTCGCGGAGGCAGACATCTACGATCTTCTGTGCAAGACGGACTTGAAAGTGCCCGAAGAGGTAGGCTTCTCCCTGCTTTCATGGAAGCAGTACGACCCTGAAAACCCCAACCACTGTGCCGGGTTTGACATGAAGGCCGAGGTCTTGGCCAAGAACGCGGTTTCTTTTCTGGTTTCGCAGATTCACGAGAACAACTACGGCATTTCCGATAGTCCGAAATGCCTCACGGTGGCAGGGCATTTTTGCGATGGAGATACCCTCCGGCCCGCAAAGACAAATGCATGAGGGGGATCGGGCTCGACCGTTTTTCCTATAAAAGTTGGCTAAAATGACGATATCAAAGGGAGGACCCGGTTTCAAATGTTTGAATTAACATTACCTTGGTTCTTATTCTCAATTTTCCTAGCTTAACATCACTTTATTTTCCACCCCAGGCAGAACCCTAGAAAACCTATCATTATGAAGAACTCAATCATCCCCATGAGTGTAATGCTCGTTGCTGGCCTCGCCCTTCCCCTGCAGGCCGCAGTGCTCGTCGAATATGACGGTGCCAATGACTACTCCAGTGCCGATTCTAACTTCTCCCGCACGGACGTTGAATCCGGTACCGGTCCGTACTACTCCACCAACGCCTTTAGCGATTCCAATCCGCTGAGTCCGTCTTCCGACTACACGGGTCCGAGATTCTACGGCGGTTACCAGTACGCCAGTTCGACGGTTGAGGGCTACCTCTCTCGCCAGCAGATTCGTCAGTACGCTTCCGGTGACCAGATTTACATCCAGGCCTATCGCGGTGGCGGCTGGGCAGGCAGCACGTTGAGTATTCACGGGATTTACCTGTTTAATCAGGCCGACTTCAACTCTGGCTTTGAGACCGGCTCTGTTTCCGTCAGTGGCTTCTCCATGACCTGGTCCGGCTACATTTCCACACCCGATGCGGGTGCAGATTTTGATGGCCGTCTCGCCGTACAGAAGGACGGGCTCTACTATCTTTCTCAGTACGTAATCGACCTTGCCAACAACAACGGCAGCATGGCTATCTCTGGCTCGGCCTTGGAGAATGTGCAGTGGGCTGTGTATGATCCCTCTTCCGACCTGAACTTCGACTCCTCCTCGGCTGTCTTTGGTAACCTGAGTCTCGACTCTATTACGGCGGTCGGCATCTACTTCGAAGACGATGGCTGGAATGGCTCGGGCGATCAGACCACCTCCTTCGGCCTCGGGGTCAAGTCCTTCACTGTCGAGGGTTCGGCCATCCCGGAGAGCTCCAGCACGAGCATCATCTTTGGCTTGGCGATACTCTTGCTGACTTCCCGCTACTCGCGCAAGCGCGACTAGTCTTACCGTAGGCCCGGCGTCCACGTATATTTATTCTCTGGGCGCGTCACCAGTTCACTTTGCACCTAAAATCTCTCAGTTGATCTGGGAGTTCAGGAATCATGCGCACTTCAACAGACTCTTCAGGAACGAAAGTTCTCGTTATGGCACAAATGCTGGCTTGCACACTTTGGGTAGTGGCTTGTACGGCTGAGAACAAGGTGGAAGCCGGGCTCGGGGATGAGCCGGCCTCTGCCCAGCAGCCGGAGAAAAGCGACACGGCACATGCCCGGAATGCATCAACGCCAGCAGAGGAGACGGGCTGGAGAAGTGAACTGTATGCAGAGGACTGGCGGCCGCCCGAGGATGCTTTTTTTACCGAGGATAGGTTTCTCCAGGACTACTCTTACGCAGGCTATGCCCGGGGGGAGAAGCCTATCCCTCGTTTCGAGGGAGCACCTGTTTTCAACGTGCTTGATTATGGCGCCGATCCACACGGGCAGGCAGACAGCACCGCCGCCATCCAGCAAGCCCTCGATACGGCCTCTGCCATCAAGGGGCCGGCCGTGGTCTACATGCCTGCGGGCACTTATCATGTCGCCCCCATTGGGGACAAGCGTTACGCGCTGGTGATCGGCTCCAGCGATGTCGTCTTGCGCGGAGACGGTCCGGATAAAACCTATCTGCTCAACACATCGACTGAGATGCGCGGCAGCCAGATTATCCTCGTCTCCCCTCAGAAAAAGCAGGCGGTGTGGGACTATGTCGGGAGCCCGGCTACCGCTATTGCTTACGATCTGCTCATGCCCACGACCTACATTCCGGTTGAGAGTACCGAGGGTTTTAAGCCGGGCGACATGGTCATCGTGCGTGCAGACCCGACCTCAGAGTGGATCAAGGAGCGCAAAGAAGAGGACGGTTGGCTCGGCTATGAGGACAAGATCGGGCACTTCATGTACCTGCGCCGTGTGCTGGAGGTCGATGCAGATAACAGCGAGCTCGTGATCGATATCCCCATTCGCTATGCGCTCAAGGTGCGGGACAATGCGCAGGTTTATGCCAAGCCCGGCTTGGTCTCAAATGTGGGCCTGGAGAACTTTTCCATCGGTAACGTCGAACACCCCGGCCAGGACGGGTGGGGTATGCTCGACTTTGCGGCCCCGGACGGTGCTTACACCAAGCGTCTGGCCGAAGGCTACGACCTTGACCCCGATTTTGCCAAACAGCGTAAGAGTGCCTATGACGTGCACTTCTCCTACGCCGTCGTTTTCAATGGGGTCTATGATAGCTGGATTGTAAACGTGCACAGCTTTGAGGCCGAGGGGAATGCCCGTGGCAGCCACATCCTTTCCAACGGCATCCGCCTCAAGGAGTGTTTAAACGTCTCTGTCATAGACTGTTCGATGGGGCACACCCTCTATGGTGGTGGCGGCGGAAATGGTTACATGTTTCGCATCGATAACAGCAATGAATGCCTCCTAGAAAACTGTGTGGCAGAATCTGCCCGACACGGATTTTCCCTCTCGGGCATGGCCACCTCGGGTAATGTCCTCCTTCACTGCACCGACAGAAACACGGCTACCCAGGCCGGTGGTGATGGCACTACCACGGGGCGCAGCAGCGACAGCCACATGTACTTCAGCCATTCCAATCTGTTCGATGGCTGCGTGGCGGATAACAGCTGGTTTGAGGCTCGTGACCGCTTCTATGTAAAACTTTCCAAGCCCAAGCATAACACCACTTCGGCCCAGACGGTATTCTGGAACACGACGGGGCTCTCCAACTCGTACCACCCCTTTGTCGTGTGGAGTGAGCAGGGAGATTACGGCTACGTCATTGGCACGCAGGGCGAGGTGAGCGCTGTTCGCACCGATGGGAATCACGAGCACCGTAAGGTGGTGACCGATCCCGTGGATCACGTCGAGGGCATCGGCGAGGGTGGAAGCCTCGTTCCCGCATCGCTTTACCAGGACCAGCTCGCCCGGCGCCTTGGCCAAGGGCAATAATGGATGGAACGTTCATCTACAAAGTGATAAGGTATTATTCGTTGTTTGCGCAAATGTTTGAACCCGGTAGGGTTTGAGTCATGCCCCATCAGAGCTTAAGCTACGGCTAATATTGATCAGCTCGGCTCAGGCCGCGCTTAGGCATCGGGCACACCGTCCGATTTAGAACATAACCCCAGCGAACCCCGTCTTGCTTGTACAGGCACCGCCCTGCGGCAGTCGAACCACCCCGTTTTCATGAATTTGTCTTTTGCTTCACGCCGATGCGATCGGCGACAGGGAGCCACCCGCTCGGTGAGCGGTTTTGCCCTCATTGTGGCTCTGGCTCTGATGACCTTTATCCTGCTGCTTTTGATCAGTTTGAGCACGATGCTGCGGGTAGAGATTTCCTCTTCGACCCAGAAGGAGCACATCAGCGGAGCGCGGCACAATGCGATGCTGGCGCTGACCACTGCGATTGGCCAATTGCAGAAAAACGCCGGGCCGGACCAGCGCGTAACCGCCCCGGCCAACATCGACCTTAATGCGGCCGAAGGGAAGGCTCACTGGACGGGGGTGTGGGTTGCAGGTCGTGAGGGCGGCGTCGATGAGACGGACTTTCTCGGCTGGCTGACTTCCTTGCCCGGGGGCACGGCCAATGTCTTAGGCGAACGTGATATCGCTAATGTGGACTGGACCCCAAACAACGATGATTGGGTGCAGTTGGTGGGAGCGGGCACGGTGACCGGTGGCGCTCTCACGGACTACGTGGCGGCGGGTAAAGTCAGCGTGGGCGATACGGGAGCCTATGCTTACTGGGTAGGTGAAGAAAATACCAAGGCCCGCATCAACCTCGAAGTGCCCGCGGTGGTGTCTACGACCGATGCCGACTTGAGGGCGCCGCGCTACACGGGCTTTAATACGGTTGATACGGATTTGGCCACGATTTCTCCCAGTGATGAGCGCTTGAGTCACATCACTTCGCTCGAATGGCTGGGCCAGCTCGCGAACAGCAACAACCTGGATGAGCGCTACTTTCACGACTTATCTGTCTTCGGGCAAGGTGTGCAGGTTGATGTGGTCAACGGAGGACTCAAGCAAGACCTGACTCACCTCTTGGAAAACAACGCGGCCTTCACGCGCCACTTCGGAGTGAGCCTGACGGGTTCTCCCACGGACAATAATTGGCCCGAGCCCTATACCTTCCGCGCGGCCAACAATACCTACGACTTCCCCAACGGCGCACCCAACTGGGGCATCCTGGGCTCATACTATCGCCTTTATAATACCGTCAACAACGGCACGTTGGCCCCCATTGTTCCGTTGCCCGCAGGCACGGGGAATAAGAGCGCGGGGGTATCGACTTACCATAGCGACAAGGATGTGTATCAGTACAACCAGCCCGTCCATCCGGTCACTTCGCTCATTCGCCTCGGGCTGGGCCTGTCTTTCAACTCGGTCGCGGATTCCACGACGATGGAAACCACCTACCGTCCCACGCTTCACATCAAGCCGCTCATCGCACTCTACAATCCCTACGATGTGGCTATCTCTGCCAGCGGCTACAACTATAATTGGGAATTCAAGCCGACCATTGCCATCAAGGTGGGTCCAAACCAGACCGTGACCTTCAATATGCAGGAGGTGCTGCCCGAGGAGGACGAATACGGTGCCACTTTCCGCTGGCGCATCGAGAGCGATACCGACCTGCAACCCGGGGAGACGCGCTACTATGCGCTCAATCAGCCCTACAGCTATTCGGATAAAACCGGTTTCGGTGATTATGCTCATATGGAGGCAGAGTGGACTGAGGACGGGGCCTATACCATCGATCTCACTCAGGCCAGCTACATTGTCGAGGCGCTCGCTGTGGATAATACCGCGTCACCATACTCGCACTTGAGCTCCACGAGCAATAACAAGAGCAGTGCCTTCGGGTTGACCCAGAGCGAGCGCGATGCCCTGACCCTCGTCCTCGACAGCACGGACTCGCCCGCGAATTATAACGTCTCGGTCAGTGTGGATTATGGTGCTTTGCCTTGGAAGGCGGGGCGCAACTACCGCGCGACCAATGGCGACTTTTACATGCGCATCGGCGATGCCAGCAGTAATGACTCAGGTCAGATCGCAGGCAGCTATTATCAGGAGTATGAGTCGACTATGGCACCCTTTGGTGTGACGGGCTGGTCGCCCACGCTGGCCTCGCTCGTCGGGCAGACGCTGAACATCACCGCGGTGGAGTTTAAGCTCCGGGCCGCAGATGATACGGCGGAACCTCACCGTATGCTGATCGATGCCAACCCGCGCCCGATCATTCTCTCCGGCAAACAGGAGGGCTTCCGTAGCGGTAACGGGCTCAGCACCTACAGCGGTTGGGCTATTCGCGAGTACACCGGTGCGGAGTCACAGGAGCCAAACATTGCCAGCTTTGATCGTTATTCGAGCCACTGGGGTAACACGCGAGAGAGCGGTGTGGGCACCGCACCGGGTGCCGACCGTGTGGTCTTGTTTCACATCCCGCGTGAGCCGCTTATTTCCCTCGGTGCCTTCCAGCATGCCAACCTCGGACGCTTTAATTACCAGCCCGCCTACATCTTTGCCAACAGCTATGCTACGTCAAAGATACCTGCGGATCAGACTGATCACACCTATGCAGAGAGCAGTTCCCGTGACCACTACGCTTACGACTGGTCCTATGCGATCAACAATGCCGTCTGGGACAGCTACTTCCTGTCCACGATTCCGCAAAGCAGCAACGAGGCAGAGAACCTCTTCGACGACATCCTGGCCCAGCGCGATGTATTGCCCAATCCGCGTTTCTCGCTCTACCTGCCGCAGATGTATAACTTGAGCACGCAGGAACTGGCCGATCTGCTCACGGATGACAATGCGGCCAACACTTCGGGTATTGCTGCGGGCTTCTTGCTGACTGAGGGCGTCTTCAACGTCAACTCTACCTCCGTTCAGGCCTGGAAGGCATTTCTGGCCAGCAACACCGGACTGACGGTGCCGACCTACGAGCCCACAACGGGCATGCAAAGTGGTAGCGAAAACGTGGCAGAAACCGTCTTCTACCGCTCGCCGATTCCCTACGACAGTGGATTCTCCGGCGATGAGCAGGGACTGAACTTTTGGAAAGCGCACCGCAAGCTCGATGACGCAGAGCTGACCGCTTTAGCCACCGCCATGGTGGACGAGGTGCGCGCCCGGGGGCCCTTTGCCTCGTTGGGTGATTTCGTTAACCGCCGTCCCGATGCCACAGATGCGAGCCATCGTCTCAGTGGTCCGCTGCAGGCTGCGCTTGATTCCACCGTCAATGCCGGACTGAGCGAGAACCTCATCGGCTCAACACGTGGAAACGCGCTCCGGATTCCCAACTTCCAGTCGGGCGTGAATGGCGCCGGGGACGCCCCGGCGATGGGCATGCCCGGCTGGGTCCTTCAGGGCGATGTTCTGCAAAGTCTCGGCCCGTTGATGACCGTGCGCTCAGACACGTTTCGCATCCGCGCTTACGGTGAGCAAATTGACCCGCTGACGGATAAAGTCGTGGCCCAAGCCTGGTGCGAAGCTATCGTCCAGCGTGTGCCGGACCCTGTCCTGTCCAACGCGGCGCTCACCCTCGACGAGTTGCATATGCCACCCAATGCCCTGGGCAGAGAGTTTCGTGTGGTGGACTTCCGTTGGTTGAGTAAGGATGAAATCTAAAATGAGAACATTGCCCAAAACCTTTTCGCCAGCGCGCCTTCTTGCCCTCGGGGCTGTGCTTCTCGGTTTCCTTTTGCCGCAGGTTTCGCACGGACAGGAGGAGGAGTTCGTTACGGTCGAGTTTCAAACCTTGGCGTGGGACCAGGCCATCAGCGATCTGGTTTACCTCGACCGGGGGAACGCCGTTTCCCTCTTTATTCCCAATGGTGCACCCGGTGCCACGATGCGCTACGTGGGGCCTCCTACGCTCAATTTCTACACCACACGCAGTGGCCCGGAGGGTGAGACGCTCTACGACCTCAAAGCATCCGTTAACGTCTCTCGCACACAGGGAAAGTACCTCTTGCTCTTTGTACCCGGCGACGAAGCGTCTTCTCTTCCGTATCGAGTGGTCGCACTGCCGGACTCGGCGGGCAGCTTCGGGGCAAACGCGTTTAACTTTTATAATCTGACCAAAACCTCGATGGCCATTCGCCTCGACGAGGATCAGTTTCAGCTTCAGCCGGGAAGGAATCAGATCGTAACCTTGTCCGGACTGGACTTGAAGAACGTCAACGTGCAGATGGCCTCACAGGCACAGGGTGAGGACTGGAGGCTGATTTATCAGTCTCGCTGGGCGGCTCCTGGCAAGCGGCGTGCCTGGATATTTATCTACCGTGAAGGCCAGGACAGGCCAACCATCCGCAAGTACTATCAAGTCAATTGACCGTTCGCGCACCCATTGAATGCTCCGCTTTTATGAGACGCCTTGTTCCCTTCATCTTGCTGTGTGCTGCGCTGGTGCCGATGTCCCAGGCCGTGCGCGTCCTGTCTGATGTCGATTACCTCGGTGATGGTCGTGCTGAAAAGCTCGATCTCTATTTGCCCAATTCCGCGGGTCAGGGCGAGCCGCTTCCGGCGGTCATGCTGATACATGGCGGTGGCTGGGCTGGGGGCGATAAGGCCTCCAAGCGCATGAGAGCGATCGCACTCCCGCTGGCAGAAGCGGGCTACGTGGTTATCTCGATCAACTATGATCTGAATGTCGGGACACGCGACCCGGACACACGTAAATACAGCTTGAGCTACTTGGCCTGGCCGAGGAATTTCTACGACTGCAAGTCTGCCCTGCGCTATATTCGGGCGCACGCGGACGAGTATGGTATCGACCCGCAACGTATCGCCCTGCTCGGGACGTCCGCCGGGGCGCACCTGGCGATGCTCGTCGCGGCCACGGCAAATGATCCGGAGATGAACCGCCATGGCCTCTATCTGGAGCAGTCCAATGCTGTTGCCTGCGTTATAAACCTGTATGGTATTTTCGATACGGAAGGGCAGGCGCTTTCGCCGCTCATGGGCTCGGCTCCTGATGTTAAGGAACGCTGGGGCAAGGCGTCCTCGCCCAAGAGTTATTTCGACGCTGACCTGCCCCCTATGTTGATCCTGCATGGGACCGAGGATAAAACCATCGCGATCGAGCACTCCCGCGCGCTGGCGGATCATCTTGCTTCGCTGGGTGTGAGCTACTGGTATTTGGAAATCGCCGGGGCTCCGCACAGCTTCGATCTTCAACCCGAGCAGATCGACTTGCGCCCCATCGTCTTACAATTTCTGGGCAGATACCTATAGTCTGCGCCGGCAAGCCTGCTCGGATGCCTCTGCTTGGGGCTTCCTGCGCTCCATCCGCCTCCATGCCTTGAGAAGCAGAGAGGCTCTGGAGGTCTATGTGACAGATATTTGCGCAACACTCAGGTTTTTGTTTGCCCTGATTGTTAAAATGTTTTACGCATATGGATAGATTTTATCTTAGCCTGTCTTCTTTACCCATTTGATCTCGTCGATGCCTATAGATATCACCCGTACCCTTTGGAGTCCGCAAGGGCGCATCTTGCATGGTGCTGACTACTGTCCGGAACAGTGGTCGCCTGATGTCTGGCGTGAGGATATTGCCCTCATGCAGCAGTGCGGCGTAAATGTCGTCTCTATCGGGATGTTTGCCTGGTCTTTTCTGGAAACAGATGACGAGAAGTACGATTTTGGTTGGTTTGATGAAGTGGTGGGATTACTGACCCGTGCGGAGATAAGCATCTTTATGGCCACGCCCAGTGGGGCGCGTCCGGCATGGCTGGCCCAGCGTTACCCGGAGGTTTTGCGCGTCAACAAGAACGGCCAGCGCAACGGCTTTGGTTTCCGTCACAACCATTGCATGACCTCGCCCCAGTACCGTCGAAAGGTTGCGGCGATCAACGAGCAGTTGGCGCGTCGATATGGACATCTGGATCAGGTGCTCCTCTGGCATGTCTCCAATGAGTACTGCGGCGAGTGCTTCTGTGACCTGTGCAAAGCGGCGTTCCGTGAATGGTTGCAGCGGCGTTACGGCAGCCTGGAGGCACTGAACAAAGCCTGGTGGACGGCTTTCTGGAGCCATGTTTATACCGACTGGTCGCAGGTAGAGCCTCCGACACCCCATGGCGAGCCGCAACTGCATGGGCTTAATCTGGACTGGAAGCGTTTCACGACCGCCCAGACGGTTGATTTTATGCAGGCTGAGATTGCGGCCCTGCGCCTGTGCGACCAGACAACACCTGTGACCACCAACACGATGGGGATCTTCGATGGGGTGGATAGCTCCAAAATATGCGCAGAGCTCGACGTGGTGTCCTGGGATGCCTATCCCCGCTGGCACGACGACGCCAAAGACGAAGTCCTTGTCGCCAGCCGAACCGGTTTTTGGCACGACCTGAACCGCTCGCTTGGCGGGGGCAAGCCGTTCCTGCTTATGGAATCGACGCCCAGCATATTAAACTGGCAAGAAGTGAACCGCCCGAAGCAACCGGGCATGCATCGCTTGTCTTCGCTGCAGGCCGTGGCGCACGGGGCGGATTCGGTCCAGTACTTCCAGTGGCGTGCCAGTCGCGGCGGACCGGAGAAGTTTCACGGTGCGGTGGTTAATCATGGGCATACGGCCAACTCGCGCGTGTTTCGCGAAGTTGCAGAGCTGGGGCAGACCTTGGCCGGGCTGGGGGAGCTTTCCGGCGCGACGACTCCAGTGGAAGCAGCCATATATTTCGACTGGGATAACCGCTGGGCCTACGAAGACAACCAGAGCCTGCGCAATGACCGTAAGGGCTACATCGAGGAAATCGAAACTTGGTACCATGCCCTTTGGCGCCAGTCTATCGCCACGGATCTGATCGTGGAAGAAGCGCCGATCGATGGGTACAAGCTGGTGATCGCGCCGCTGCTTTACATGCTGAAGGACGGGGTGGCCGAGCGCATGACCCGCTTCGTGGAGGGGGGCGGGTGCCTGCTTTTCACCTATGGCTCTGGTTGGGTCAACGACAGCGATTTGATCTTCGAGGGCGGGCAGCTGGCACCGCTGCGTGAGTTGCTGGGCATTCGGGTGTTGGAGACCTTTGTACATCGTGATCATGAGCGCGTGGCCATCGTGCCGGAACGTGCGCTGAGCGCGCTTTCGGGCGATTATGCTTCGGTTGACTTGAGCGAGTTGATCGAGGTGGAAGGGGCCGAGGTATTGGCGCGATATGGCAGCCAGTATTTTTCGGGCACCCCTTGTCTGACCCGAAACCGTGTTGGTCGCGGCGCTGCGATGTACTCCGGCTGCCGCGCGGAGGCAGCGTTTGTGAATGACCTCGTAGCCGACTTGAGTGAATCCCTGGGGTTGGCCACTTGCTGGCCCTGTGCGTTGCCCGAAGGAGTGCATGCCCGTCAGCGCGTGAATGGCGACCACCGTTATGTTTTTCTGATGAACTTTACCCACCATACGCAGGCTATACCGCTTGCCGGGCAGGAGGTCGCCAGTCTGGATGGCGTTTCGGTCAGTGACGAAAGTCTTAGCTTGAAACCCTTGGGTGTGACAGTAGTTAAGGTGGGGCACACCGGTGAGCCTAAGCCAGCGGCTGCCATGCCGAGGCCCTTGGTTTCTACAAAATCATGACCCTATCCCGCAGCATATGAGCAAAACGACCCAAGAGAGTGGCAAGTCCGGCAAGCGCCCGAGTGTCTATCGCGTAGCCACGCTGGCCGGGGTATCCCCGGGCACAGTCAGCCGCGTGTTGAACAATCGCGGCCGTGTGCATGACGACACACGTACCAAGGTGTTGGACATCGCCCGCTCAATCGGTTTCAAGCCGCAGGCTCAGGTCCGCACGCACCAAGTGGCGGTCGTGGCCGAGCCCCAATGGCATACGCGGCACGATGGGACATACAGCCAAGCCCTGGCCGCGCGAATCGCTTTCGCCTTGTGTCGCAACGGCATGGCCATGATGACGCCGGAGAACCCGCTTGAAGACCTGAAGAATGTTTACCTCGACGGTGTGATCGTGCTGGGCGAGTACCCGGATTTTTACCCTACGGCCAACGAACTGCTCAAGCACACGCCGATCGTCATGATTGATGATTTCTCGGGGAACGAAAATTATCATGTCCTGCGCAGCGACTGTAAGGCGAGCGGGCTGCTGGCTGCGGAGTGTTTTGCCAAAAAGGGCAGGAAGCGCCTGGCCTTTGTCGGCGATCCCAATAGCCATGAGCTCATCCGCATGGAAGGGTACAAGGCAGGTATCACGCAGGCAGGGCTCGAAGTTGAGCCCGAGCTCTTTGTCCTGCGCGGCGACGAGGTGTCGCTCTACGCTGCTGTCAGCCGCGTCATCCGGCTCGGAGCAGATGCAATCTATGTCCCCGGATCAAGCTACGAGGCACTTGAGGCCTTGAGCGTTATCAACAACGTTTTGGGTAAGAAAATTCCCCAGGAAATTGCTTTAATCGGTGGAGAGGTTCACGGTGTTTCAGAGTTCCTGAGCCCTCCGATGACGACGATTGAAGAGCCCCTGCGCGACATCGCAGAGCGCGCCGTGACAATCTTAGCCAGCTTGATTGCTGACCCATCCATTAAGCCGAATGTCGAGACGATGCCCGTGCGCCTGCTCCAGCGAGAGTCGCATTAAGCTCGATAGAGCTAACCAGGCTACCCCAAGCATGAATCAGCACACTGTACGTAAAGGAACATTCCGGGCTATTTAATGCCGCCGGGGCTTGTTGCTGGTTGAGCACTCAATAGTGTTATTGAGTTGTGTTGGCTTGGTTGGGAAATTCTCTTGCAATTTGTGAAATAGTTTAACATCATGTGTAACGATTCTATTCTGTAACCCATCAACCCCAATAGACTAAGTTATGAAAAACATACTCCTCAGCTCACTCGTAGCTCTGCTTGCCAGCCTCAGTCTCAATGCTCAAGTTACGATCAGCGATCCCGTCGACACGGATGACGGCTGGACCTATATCACCAGCGGTGGCTTTTCTCCCGCTACATTTGGTCTGACGCCTGTTGAAGGCGACACCTTCTTTTTTGCGACCACGACCAGCAGCCAAAACCGTGGTGCCTGGAAGTACTTTACCGATGTGGAATTCATCGAGGGTAACTACACGGCGACCTTCTCCGTGGGTAAGCTTGACGCGAGGGACTTTGCTAGTGGTATCTCCTTTCTGCTGATGGCCGACACCAATGACGATGGCAACTACCAGTACTCCGAGCGTATCCTCGACAGCCGCGTCATCGTCTCTGATCCGACTCCTGCCAGCGGTGAGTGGGAGACCTGGACTGTTACCTGGACCATTACCGGTACGACCGAGACAGAGGGAAGCGAACTTGTCCTGGGGCACGATATTGGTTTCTACGCCCTGGCCTCAAACCTGAATGGTGCCGGCTACGCCTTTGATGCACTCGACATCAATTCGACCGCGATTCCCGAGCCGAGCGCCTTTGCCGCAATGGCCGGCCTGCTCGCCCTTTGCGGGGTTACGCTGCGTCGCCGTCTGAGCCGCCGCGCCTAGTTTCATCAATCATTTACCGTTTCCCAACTTAATCTCGTGCAGATATTGTCTCAAATGCTGCGCATGGGTGTGCTGTGCCTGTTGACTCAGGTTTTCGTCTCTCATGTCGCTATCGCCAATGACCCCGTTCAGTGGGTGGCAACCAGCCCTGGAGGAGGTGGGTGTTTCCGGGGTGTGGCTATCTCGCCACACGATTCGGATCTCATCTTTTGCAACAACGATATGGGTGGTGCCTTTCGCAGTGAGGATGGTGGAGAGACTTGGACGCTCATGCCGTTTGCGCAGATTCACTCGGTGTTGACCAGTGGCAACTACCCACAGGCGGCATGGTCCTTTCACCCCACGATTGAGAGCCGCGTACTTGTCGGAACTAATGATGGGTTTCTGATTTCCGACGACAAGGGGCTGAACTGGAAACGTATCCCCGGGATTTTGGAGCGCAACGAGCGCGGCCCGCGCCACGTTCGTTTTTCACCGCAGGACCCGGAGTACGGCGTGGCTGTATTCCGGGCTCTGCCACCTTTTGATGTCGTGACGGTCTATATCACCCGCGACGCCGGGCAGACTTGGACCTATGCCTCGGAAATCAATGAGGAGGCGAGGGAAGTAGCCAACGTGTGGTTCAACACGGATGCCTCGGGCGAGTCCGCGCTGCTTGTGGCCACAGACACATACTTGTGGAAAAGCACGGATCAGGGCATGACGTGGGAGCAGACCGCTCTCGAGCTTCTGCCTGTGGAGCAGCCGCGCAAGGTTTATGACCTGATTGCGGCTGATGGAAAGCTCCTGCTCACACGGCACGAGGAAGACTTATCTATCGGCATTTATGCCTCGGGTGACAACGGCACTACTTGGGAACGGGTTGCAACCGAGGGCTTGATCCAGCCACAGAGTGACCGCGAACAGTATCAGCGTATGGCGGTCAGTTCAGCGGACCCGAAGGTGCTCTATGTAACCTACCAGGGAATCCGCGACAACGACCCGTTGGCTCAGGGCATTTCCAATGTTTTTCGCAGCAGCGACGGTGGCCTGAGCTGGACGCCCACGCTCTTTCAGCATCCGCTGATGGAGCGGTATAACATCACCAACACGACGTGGTTGACCGGTATCTGGGGCTGGCAAGTGAAGCCCTTCTGCATCAACGTCGATCCGAACGATCCCGACCATGTCATCGTCTCCACCATTACCGCGGTTTATATGACCAATGACGGCGGCCTGACCTGGCGTCAGGTTCAGGGGCCAACGGGCGTTACCGCCGATCAGCCCGCCGGTGGCATGATGATGCTCTCTTGCTGGAACTATTACTTTTCCCCGCTCAACAGCGATCGCCAATACATCGCCTCGACCGACTTTGGTGGTTGGTCCAGTGCCGATGCGGGTGAGAACTGGACCTATAGTTACGAGGGCAACCCCTGGCATAACAACATCTATGCGCTGGCCTTCTCTCCTGAGGTGGAGGGGCGCCTGTGGGCGGCCTCGTCCCGGACGCATGACATCTTTTCGTGGAAGTACCACAAGGACCTCGGCAAGTATTTTGGTGGCGTAGCCCGCTCCGATGACGGCGGCCTGACCTGGCGAAACGCAACGCAAAGCCGTAGCCTGCCCAACCGCGCTGTCACGGATATCTGGCTCGACCCCGAGCGCTCAGTGGCAGGCGCTGAAGTGCTCTGGGCCGCAGTGCCAGGACACGGGCTATACCTCAGCCAGGATGGCGGGGCTACCTGGGAAAAGCGGAATGCCGGTTTGGATACAGCGAACCTGAACGTTATCCGTGTGCGAGGTGACGGAGAGGGAAATCTCTACGCGCTGAGTATGATTCGGGTTTCGGACGATGGACGTGAGGCCGGTTCGCTTTACGTAAGTGTGGATGATGGTCAGACATGGGAAGAGCTTTTCACCCGTCCCGAGGTCCCGCATCTGGTGAACTTCGAGCTCGTGCCTGAGCGACCCGGTACGATCTACGTTACCGCACTGCAGAAGACGCAGGACCTAAAGTCCCGCAATGGCGGGGCCTGGAAGTCGGAAGACTACGGGGAGAGCTGGACCAGGATTTACGACGGGCCTTGCTACGCGCTGGCCGTTCACCCTGAGGACCCGGATTGTCTGTTTCTGAGTTCATGGGAGCACATGGGTGATGGTGTATTCACCAGCCTGGACGGCGGTGCTACTTGGTCCCAGTTGGAAAACTATCCTTTCTGGCGTCCGCTGGAAATCACGTTTCACCCGGAGAACTCCAATCGCATCTATGTGACGAATTTTGGGGGAGGTGTATACACCGCTGTGCTGCCTTCCGCTGCCGTTGCTCAATGTGCATGCCAGTAGTGCGGAGGTTAGCTCATCATGTATTCACTATTTCAATACAGGCCAAAGAAGCTGTGTGCCCTTGTCATTCTGGCGCTCTCATGCCTGCCCGTTCTGTCGAACGGACAGGAGGAGGCTGTTACTTTTCACCGATGGGTCGAGGCCGCCGTGGGCAATTGGGCGGATGCGGCCCACTGGGAGGACAAGGCCGTTCCCCTCTACGCGCCCAAAGACTCAGCCGTCATAGGCAACCGGGGTAAGGCAACGCTCCAGGCCTCGGTTACGATTGGTGGATTGGCCATCGGCGACATGCGCGAGTTTGGGGACGTCACTGTGCTCAAGGGCGGCTCGATCAACATTACCGGGCAGTCGGGCTTTGCGACCCAGATTGCCCGTCATGGCAAGGGTCCAAATTACGGCAACGGGGCGCTGCGCCTGAATGGCGGTGCACTGATCGGCACGGCCAAGTCGGGCATGGGTGGCGTGCTGGCTCTGGGGGCTGGTCCTCGCAAAGGGCGGCTCTACCTGAGCGGAACGCCGGGGACGAAACTTGACTGGCAGGGCAAACTGGTGATCTCCGGTAATGGATTCCTCTACTTCATCGACGACTACCTCGGCAGTGCTGAGGCGAGCGCCCGAGCCGAGGTCTTGAGCCTGCTGCCGGGTGCGGAACTTGTGGTCAGCCCGACTGCGCTCCCCAAGAAGGCGCGTTTCTCCGGGCCCGTAATATTGATCGAATACGGCACCCTGGAGGGCACCTTTGAAGGCTTGGTCGAGGGCGCTACGCTCAAGGTGGGCGAGCAGGCATTCACCGTGACCTATGGGAGTGGTGAGAACTCCGCCATTGCCCTGATGCCGAAGTCCTAAGATCCTCTTGCTTGTGATTGCGCATTCGATTCTAGCCACGGCCAGCCTGTTGATGACGGGTTGCCTGGCAATGCAGGGGAGCGAGTCACTTCCGGGTGGGCCGGATGTGCCTGTGCTGAAGCTCGGGCCTGATGCGTCAGCGGCTCCGGCCCACCTGCAGTTGCATTCGTATTGGGAGGATGCGAGCCCGCGGGCGACGCCGACGGATGTCTACGTCTCCTGCGAAGGAGATGTGTTGCGTGTGGTCTATGTCGTCAGCGATGCAGATATCCGCGCTACGCGAACCGGACGCGACAGCGAGACCTTTCGAGATGACTGCGTGGAGCTGTTCCTCAGCCTGCCAGAAAACACCCCTGGTAAAGCAGTGGGGATCGAGGTCAATACGCTCGGCACGATTACCGACTACGTCTATCGACATGTAAACCGTATCGATACCTCGCCTGACTTAATCCGTGTTACTGCCGCATTTACCTTTTTTGAGGAAGCCCCTGCGGGGGCTTCGTTTTCCGGGCCGGGTTATCAGGCCACATTGACGGTGTCTTTGGCCGAAGTGGCAAAGCTGCTCGGAAGCGAGAGTGTGCCGCACCAGTGGCGCATGAATTTCGCGCGTTGGGATCACCCTGCGGGGGAGGAGCGAGTCCTCACTATCTGGTCAGACCCTCGATTGCCACGCCAACATCCGCATAACCCCGAGCGATACGGCTGGGTGTTGCTAGAGGGCGCGGAGTAGCTAGCTATTTAACGAACCCGTCCCACTCGCCGTTGTCCCTGTCGGAGCGGAAAGGCCGCAGCGGCAGGCCCGAGGCATTTTCCACGGAAAGGATGGGATTCGTGGCCCAGCCATAGCGGACCGCATTGGGCTGGTCGATATCGCTGTTCCAGAGCAGGATGTCCTCGCCGTCGATGCGTCCCTCGGCCCACATCCAGTCTGTGCCGTTGCCCTTGATGGCAAAGCCCTCCAGTTTATCGCCGCGCAGGCGAAGACCTTCCGCATCGTGCAGTTTGATGCGCAGTTGCTTGCCCTCAGAAAGGATGCGGTCGAGGCTTGGGCTGTAGGGCGTCGGGAGGTCGATGTTATAGACTTCGACCAGAGCGAGATTACCCAGGCGCTGCCCTACGGTCTTCTTGTCGGGCGGATGGATGTTGTTGTGCAGGCCGACGTCAGCCGCGGTGACTACGCCCGTGGAGGGTAACGCGAGGGCGCCTTCCTGGGCTTCACGAATGTAGGCCCAGCTCGGCACTTCGTGCCCGGGCTGTCGCTCGATCTCCACCGGGGCCGCCTGAAGCGGATACAGGTTTGCCAGCTCAACGTAGTAGAAGGGGAGTTCGATTCCCCAGCGCTCCCGCCAGCCAGTAATCAGCAGTTGGATTAACGCGTCGTACTCGCTGGGGCGATAGGCGTTATTTTCACCTTGATACCAGATGACGCCTTTGATGGCAAATGGTGCCAGCGGGTAAACCATCCCGTTGAAAATACGGCTCGGGACGTGGGAACTATGCAGGTCGTAGGGCGGCTTGGGCTTCGTGCGTTTGTTTTGCTTCTGGAGAGCTGCGGTGGGGTTGGCTTCCTCCCAGGCGGCAAGGTCCAGGTCGTACTGCTTCTTTAACTCAGGATAGGCCGCCATCTTTGCCTCGTGTCGGAGGATAACTTCACGGCCAGCCGGGTCGGATTCTAAGTTACTCATGGGCGTCCATGATTCGACAGGGGTGCCGCCCCAGGCCGATACGATCATCCCGACCGGAGAGCCAAGCTCCTCCTGCAGTGTGACGGCGAAATGCCAGGCTACGGCCGAGACCGAGCGGACGTTGTCTGCGTCGATGACCTTCCACGCGCCCTTCACGTTATCACCGGGCTGATGAGGTTTGCTCGAGCCCACGGTAAAGAAGCGAATCTCCGGCGCGGTACGTGCGGCCTGCTCAGCGGCGGCTTCCTGGAGTTCGGCCGGGGCTTCGCGATTGCCGATGCCGTAGCGCATGTTTGATTGGCCAGCAGCAAACCAGACCTGGCCGACAACCACATCGTCGAAACTTAACTTGCCCGAGCGGTTACCCTCAATCTCCAGCTTTCCGCTCTCGCCCGTGAGCAGGCTGCCCAACTGTACCTGCCATGTCCCGTCGGGCTGTACGGTGGTCTGGGCGGATCTGACGATGCCGCTGTCGGTGATGAAGCGCGCAGTAACGCGCTCATCTCCGCTGGCCGTGCCCCAGACAGGGGTCTCTTGGCCGGAGGGGAGGACCATGTGGTCGCCGAATATCCGCGGCAGGGTTAATTCGGCCCTGGCCGTGACGATAAGAAGGAGGAGTGTGCCGGCACCGGCGAAATATCTAGCGATGGGGGATAGCTCCATGATGGAAGGGTGTTGTTAAACAGTTTTACAAAACATAGATTTATTTTCTTGCCTCTGTCAATGTTATGTATAGCCTATAATGCATACCCTTGTGATGAATACCCTATCTTCGCGTTCCTCCCATTGTTTCCCGATAGCTAACAAGCAGCAAGCCTTCAGCCTGATTGAGCTGCTGGCGGTTATTGCCGTGCTTGGCCTCTTGACGGCGATTCTGATTCCGGTCGTTGGCGGGTTGCGGGGGGAGGCTGCCCGGTCGGAGAACGCGTCGAACCTGCGTCAGTTGGGCAATGCGCTCAACCTGCACATGGTCGAGCACAACGGCCTGGGACCATACGATGCGCAAGACCGCGGAAGTAATGGTATCGGGAAGTGGCTCCTGGGGAACCGTCTCGTTGTCTTTGGTCCCTTGCTGCCCTATCTGGACATCGAGACTTCGCCCGTTCCGGATGAAACCCCACGGCTGTTTCTGAGCCCGGTTTCCACCGAGGAGCGATTGGCCAGAGTGGGTGGACCCGGTGGGGTGGAAACAAACTACTGGATGAATCCCGAGGTGAGCTACAGCGGGAGGGCGTCGGATATTCGCCCAGCTAGCTTGCCGGGTGAGCGTGCGGCCATTGTTGACTTGGTCAAGTGGTGGGATCCGCTCCCCATGCATAATAATGAGGGTAAAGGCCTCTTCGTGCTGCGGATGAACGGCAGTGTCGAGTGGATTTCCACTGAGGAAACGATTGGTTTTCCCGGCTGGAATTGGGCTGCACTCGACAACGTCAGCAAGACAAGGGAGGGTTTGTCCTCGAGTGACTAGTGTGGCGGTGGATCTCGTCCCGCTAAAGCGCATTACATGTTTTGGCCAGCGCTGGGGTTATGCAGCGCGGCACGATTTTTCTTCAGTCAAATTTTCAATCTAACCTTATGGCCAGCCTTTCCCCAGAAACTAAAAAGTCGAGTACGCTGACACCTCCGCCGGGCGTCGTGGTCAGCCATCTGTCGCAGCCCGGAAAAATCTTTGTGGGTTCGCCCAGTCTGGCCCTCCTTGAGAACGGGGCGCTGGTTGCCGTCCACGACACCTTTGGTCCTCAGTCGGGCGAGCATGAGTGCGCGACCACGCTGGTCTTTCGCAGTGAAGATGCTGGTGAAACCTGGGAGCAGGTTACTGCTATCAAGGGTGCCTTTTGGTCTAACCTCTTTGTCCACGACGGTGCGCTCTACCTTATGGGGGTGACGCATCACCACGGCTTGCTGGTTATCCGTCGTAGTGATGATGGCGGGCGTACCTGGACCTCGCCGGAGAATGGTATGTGTGGATTGATTACCCCTTATGGGCAATACCACACGGCTCCTATGCCCATGGTCGTGGCGCGCGGACGCATCTGGCGGGCGATAGAGGACGCCACCTCAAGTACGGAGTGGGGCATACGCTACAATCCGCTCATGATTTCGGCGCCTCTCGGTGCTGACCTGTTGCGACGTGACTCCTGGCAGTTTAGTACACTCTTGCGTAGTGATAAGCGCTGGCTGAAGGGAGAGTTCGGCGGTTGGCTGGAGGGAAACCTTGTGCGCCTTCCCGATGGGCGCTTGGCAGATGTTCTTCGCGTACAGCACTCGACGCGGGGCGTTGCGGCCGTGGTAACGCTGGCTGAAGACGGGCAGCAGTTGTGCTTTAATCCGGATACGGACTTCATTGATCTTCCGGGCGGAACAACCAAGTTTTTGATCCGGGAAGACCCGCAAGGTGGAGGTTACTGGGCACTCGCGAATGCTGTCCCACCTGCCTTTATCGGGTCTCGCAAGGAGCAGTCTTCCATCCGCAATACGCTCGCGCTGATGCATTCCAGCAATGCCGTTGATTGGGACATACGCTACACCTTACTGCATCATCCCGACCCCAGGAAGCATGCCTTTCAGTACCCTGACTGGATATTTGACGGTGACGACTTGCTGGTACTTTCACGTACTTGCTGGGAGGATGAAGACGGTGACGCCCCCAATCACCACGATGCAAACTTTATGACTTTCCACCGGGTTCAGGCCTTTCGCGAATTAACCTTGGCGGACTCGGCTACCAATCCCTTTGCCTAAACGAAACGTGCCCCGCCCTAACATACTCTTGCTTATGACTGACCAGCAGCGTTGGGACAGTCTGGGGGCATACGGGGCACCCGAGGCGTCGACACCCCATCTCGATCAGTTGGCGGCAGCGGGCGTTCGCTTTGATGCTGCCTATTGTAATAATCCCATTTGTACGCCCTCGCGGGCGAGTATCATGACGGGGGGTGAGCTGCCCGATCATGGTGTCATGCGGCTTGAGGATATCCTCCCGGACGATCAGGTGCTACTACCAGAGCATCTGCGCGGACTCGGTTATCGAACGGCTTTGTGTGGCAAGCTGCATGTGAGTCGTCATCGGCACGAGGCGGTCACACGGCACCCGCATGACGGTTTTGATGTATACGCTTGGTGCCACGAGCCAGCCATTCACGTCGATAGTCCCTACAACGCCTATGCGCAATGGTTGGCCCAAAGAGACCCGGAGTTTCTGCAAAGGCTGAGGGAGAATGGCCGCGGTGTTGGGCATTTCCCCTATGAGAACCATGCGACCCGCTGGACGGCAGATGCGGTGATGGATTTTTTGCGTGAGCAAGATGGAGAACAGCCTTTTTTCTGCTATGCCAGCATCTTTGATCCGCATGATCCCTACGATGATTACCCCGAGGCATTTGCGGACAGAATTACACGGTCGCGCATCAGGGCGCCCATACGCGGGCCTGATGATGGCTGTGGAGACCCTGCTCATGTGCGGACCGAGCGCGCCATGAACCCGCTCGCACCAGTTCCGGGTTGTGCTGAAGAGGTCGAGTCGATGAGGAGAGGCTACCATGCATCTATCGCACTCATGGACCAGGAGTTTGGCCGCATCCTGGATTGCTTGGAAGCAACGGGTCTGGCGGAGAATACCCTGGTTATCTTTACCTCAGATCATGGTGATATGCTAGGTGACCATGATCTGATGGGAAAGGGTGCCGCGCTCTACGAGCCCTGTGTGCGCGTTCCGCTTATCATGCGCTGGCCAGGGAAGATTCAAGGTGGCCTAAACCTCTCCGCGCCGACCCAGCTTAATGACCTGGCTGCTACGATCTGTGATGCGGCGGGGATGACTGGGTGCGCGCTTGGTGATGCCATGCCTGCATCAAAAAGCCTGCTTCCGTGGTTGGTGGGCAAGGCAAGGCCGCCGCGTGAAGAAGCTGTCTGTGCGTATCGACATACTGGATACAGTCGCGGCGAAGTCGGAAACCAGTATGTGCCTGTATCGAGCACGATGGTGCGTTCAGGTGATTTCAAGCTCATCCTTTACCATGATGAACAGGGCGGAAACCTGGCCGCCGAAGGACAGCTATTTGACCTGCGGAACGATCCGGATGAAATTTGTAATCTCTGGGCTGATCCAGCATATACGGATAGGCGTGAAGCCTTAAGCCAGCGAATCCTGAACTGGATCGAGAGCCGAGAGAGAGGATTGACCCGCTTTGCCACAGACATGATTCCTGACTAAGCCAACACAATGTCCCAACTACCTGACATTATACTTATCATGACCGACCAGCAGCGCTGGGATAGCCTATCCTGCGCGACGAATGGTTGGGGCAATACGCCTAATATCGATCGCCTGGCGCGAGAGGGTGTTTACTTTGAGCAGTGCTACTGCACCGCACCTTCGTGTGTGCCTTCGCGGGCCAGTTTTTTCAACCTGGACTGGCCATCGCGGGTGGGGCCGATGCGAAATGGTGATCGCTGGGAACACTCATGGGTGGAGCGACTGCAAACCTCGGGCTACCGTACGTATAACGTCGGGAAAATGCATACCCAGCCCTTTGATGTCCCCTGCGGCTTTGATCAGCGATTTATCGTAGAAAACAAGGACCGCTTTAATACTCCGCGCTTTTACGATGACTGGGATAAGTACTTGAAGCAATTGGGTGTCCAGCCGCCCACGCGCCTTACAACCCCGCTTGAGCCCGACTACGCAACCTGTCTCGGGGCCTATGTTTGGCCGCTGGACAAAACGCTGCACTGGGATCACTACGTGCCGGATGTGGCAAAATGGCTGATCGAGGACATGGACGATAAACCGCTGTTTATGCAGATCGGTTTCCCTGGCCCCCATACGCCCTACGATCCCCCGGAGGAGTACCTTGATCGTATCGATGAGAGCAGCATCCCTTTGCCGCCAAACTATGATGCAGGCTGCGATATCCCTCCCCTGAGCACCTATCGGGAGATCATGATTACGGGTAATCACGATGGCATGATGTGGAATGCCGGCCCCAGTGATGAGCAGTTGCTCCGGCTCCGAAAATACTACGCGGCAAATGTCGCCTTGATCGATGAGCAAGTCGGGCAAATCATCAAGAAGCTTGAGGCCCGGGGTCGACTTGATAATACGATCATCATCTTTACCTCTGATCACGGAGATAATCTCGGCGATCACGGGCAGATCCAGAAATGGACCATGTACGATGGCATTACCCGTGTTCCGGCGATTGTTTGGGCACCGGGGAAATTGCCTGCGGGGTTGCGCTCTCAGGAGTTGATTGCCCAGTTTGACCTCGTTCCCATGCTCTTTGCTTTGGCTGGTCTGGAGTTGGAGGAGCAGGGGAGTGCTATCTCCGCACTGGAGGTGGCAATCGGTGGGCATCCGGGGCGTGATTATGTTTTTTCCGAACATGGAAAGTGTGCCCAGCTTCCCGACATCGAGTCGATGGCAATGGTGCGCAGCAAGGAGTGGAAACTTGTCGCGTATCCAAATCGTGAATACGGTGAGTTATACCATCTCAGCCACGACCCCCACGAGGTGAACAACCTTTGGTTCGATCCCGAGTACAGAAAGTGCAGGGAGCAGCTAGAGGCGCAAGTATCAAGATTTCGCAACTCATCATCATGAAGCACCCGAATATTGTCTTTGTCTATGTAGATGACCAGGCCGCCTGGACGGTTGGCGCCTACGGTAATAAACAGTCGCACACGCCGAATCTGGATCGACTGGCCAGTGAGGGGGCGTTGCTGGAGAATGCCTTCTGCTCAAGCCCCGTATGCAGCCCGGCTCGGGCGGCTATGATGACGGGGCGTTACAGCAGTGAGCTGGGCATACCGGACTTTATTCCGCACCGCCATCACCCGGCGTATCAGAACGGTTGGGACGATGTAGGACTGCCACTTGGCACGGTAACCTTTCCTGCTGTGTTGGCATCCAAGGGTTACGAGACGGCCTTGATCGGAAAATGGCATATCGGTGATTGGAGCGATGACGCCGAGCAGAAGTTCCACCCGACCAAGCATGGGTACCAGAGCTTCTTTGGTATGACTTCAGGTGGGGTCAGCGCGCGTGACCCAGAGTTTGAGGAAGACGGGGAGTTGCGTACGTTTGAGGGCTACTGCGACGATATTTTGACCGATCGGGCGGAAGCATTTCTGCAAGAGCGGGCGGGTAGCGATCGGCCATTCCTCTTGTCGCTCCACCTGCGGCAGCCGCATCACCCGTGGGAGCCCGTGCCTGACTCGGAGCGTGAATTGTTTGAGGACGTAGAGATTGAGTTGCCCGAGACCGATCACCCCAATCTGGATGCCGAGAGCTTGAAGGAGAAAATGCGCGGCTACCTCTGTGGTGTGGCGGGAGTTGATCGCATGGTGGGTCGCGTGCTCAGTACGCTGGAGAGCTGCGAGATGGGACAGGACACACTCGTCATCTTCAGCTCTGATCACGGATTTAACATGGGCCATAATGGCATTCATCATAAAGGTAACGGCATATGGGGCACTCGACAGGAGGGCGAAAACCCACCACCGCGCTATCGCCCCAACCTTTACGATAACTCCTTGCGTGTTCCGGCTATTCTCCGCTGGCCTGCGAAGATTCCGGCAGGCTTGCGGCTTAGCCAACTGGTTTCGGATGTTGACTGGTTTCCGACGGTGCTTGAGCTTGCGGGTTGTGAAATGCAGGACCAAGTCCTTGGGCGCGGGGAAAGCTTTGCCCGGCTCGTGCTGGGTGAAGCAGATCTGCCCTGGCGTACTGCGGTGTATGCTGAGTACGACATGTGTGTCTATGAGCGCGCGCGCCTGCGCTCCTTGCGGACGGATCGCTGGAAACTGGTGGCGGACTTCCACGCTCCCTGGCGGAGTGAGTTTTACGACATGACCAATGACCCGGGCGAGACGAAGAACTTAATCGGCGGGGGTGGGCTGTCGCCTGTTGCCCGTGAGGAGATTCGTCACGTCATTTCGCAGATGGCGAGCCAGCTTATGAAGCAAATGCGCGAGCATGATGACCCGCTGGCTAAGTCTGAAGCATCATGGGCTGACCTATGGGCCGACCTGCCCGGTGGTCGCTGGTAAACTGGCAGGAAGGGCCCAAAGCGGATTCCCAACTCTATCCGCGAATAGTACGGATCATCCTCTGTAACATGGAATGAATGGGGAGTAATGAACCTGCTTGTTTAAGGAGGCTTCCTGTGCGTTGCCTGGTCCGCATCAGAGCGTGGCTTATCTCAGAGTTGAGGTTCTTCTGTTTTCATCAGGGCCTCGATTCTCCATCCCAGATAGTACTGCATGCGTGGAAAGTGGAAAGGGCCCTTCCATCTGCTCCCCTTGACAGGGGTAGATAGGCGACCGTCTCTATGCAGGTAGCCATACCATTCCCCATGCGCTGGATCTGGAAAGTGCGCCATGGCCCAGTCATGGACGAGCTCTAATTGCTCAAAGTATCGTTTCTCGCCTGTTAGTCGGGCGGCAAGATAGGTTGCGATCATTGCTTCGTTGTGTGGCCACCAGAATTTCATGTCATGCCAGTATTCTGTGCATGGTCTGTTGAGGACATCGCGGTAGTAGAGGATGCCTCCGTATGCTTCGTCCCAGCCCCAGTGCCAACTGCTATCTATGATCTCGCACCCCAGCTTGATCAAATCTTTGCGAAAGCCCTGTTGTATTGCTTCTTCCAGGATGAACCATCCCGCCTCAAACGTATGTCCCGGGCACAGCAGGCGGCCTTCCTGGCTGTCGATGAAGCTTCCGCTCGTGGATACCGTTTCAAGTACCGCGCTCAATTCCGGCTTGTAAAAGTGCTGGCCGATTTCATCGATGCACCATTTGGTCAGTTCATCTGCCATTTCGCTCTGGTTGATTCTTCGAAACTCCTGAGCTGCTTTGAGGGCGGCCATGGGAAGCGCCAGTCCCTTCATGGGGCGCGTATCCTCAATCCATTTTGCGTCGGTACGGGTGTGCCCCATGGCATGCTGGAATAGCGTGGCGAATGCCTGTGATGCGGCTTTGGTATGGGCAGGGGCATGGGTTATCTCGGCTAGGGCGGAGTAGCCCATGACTGCGAACACTTCGCTAAAGACATAGCGCCTTTTGCGCAGAGGATTACCGGATTGGTCGAGCAGGAAGAACATCCTGCCGTCGGTGTCAAAGCCGTGCTTGGTCAAGAAGTCGGCCCCGTGAAGGGCTGCGTTCAGCCACTCTTCGCGATGCTCAAGATTTTGGTAGAGTGTCGCCAGTAGCCAGACAAAACGACCATGAAGCCAAACCGGCTTATCACTGTCATAGACAGATCCTTCGCGGTCCAAGTGAAATTGGTAGCCGCCGTATTCATGGTCGATGGAGTTTTCTAACCAGAACGGAAGGGTATCTTCCAGCAGGCTTTTACGGTTTTCCTGAGAGATGCGATCTAGAAGCGGATTCATAGGTGAGTTTCTTTTAGGGCCGTTGGGCAGTATATTATGTGCACAATGGCATGGGTGTTTTTGGCCTGTTTGCGGATAGCGACAGGCTCTTTTTGCCGCCTTGCCGCGCTCATGGCGGCCTGCTGTTTGATGCTATCGGGTCAATAGAAACACTAAACCCGCAACATACTTGCCACGGGTTTAGGAGAAGGGTGTGAAGCCCTCGCGCTATGGTTATTTTCAGCCCACAGAGCGCCTGGGGCAGTGCTTATTGACGTTTCCGTAGTTGGTAGCCAAAAAGGCATACGGCAAAGAGACTAAGCATGGTTGCGTAGTTACTCGGCTCGGGTATTTGTGAGGGGGTGAAGGCGCCTTCTGTCGTATATTTAACGTACTGAATGGTTGAAACGGGGTCGCCTGAGGTGAAGTCGCCAAAGCGCACGATGTTGGCATTGCCGCCAGCGGCTGCGGTGTACTCGTAGCTGGCAAATGGAGTGTCGTCTCCATTCATGTAAACATTGACGATGTTGCCGCTGCGGGCGATTTGCACATCCTGGAAGATCATGTTGCTGGAGTCGGGGGCTGTAGGATAAATCAAGCCACTGTCTGTGCTGATGCGATAGCGGTCACTGGCGAAGTAGTTGAAGTCATTGCCGTATTGGTCATCACCGATAAATGAAAGGCTTGCGAAGCCGGCATTGGAGTCATCTCTCTTTACGCGAAATGCAACGGTCCAGCCTGTGTCTGCATCTGCCGCCCACGATTGGTTTATAAAGACATTGGCGGAAATCGTGTAGCCTTGGGGGCCTTGGCCGCCGGATGAGTTGTCTCCGACGACTGTCCATCCGGCATCACCTGGGAGTGTGTTGATGGCATCCCATTCGTATTCCCAGGTTGCTGCCTGCATTGTGGCGCTGGCCAGGCATAGTACGAGTGTGATGATGGTAGGTAGTATGCTGATTTTTTTCATGACTTTTATGTTAATACGATTCGTGAAGTAAATGGAATTTCTAGAATTGATTACCCGTTTTGGTTCATTTAGTCAAGGTTTTGTTGCTTTCGTCGGAAATGATGCGAGGGAATTGCATTTTTTTTATTGCAATAATTCACGATATGAAAAAAATATCTCCTATGACGAGTGATTTATCTTGGCAAAGAAAACCACTGTTGGCTTTTACTTTGCTGGAGCTCCTGGCGACCGTGGCCTTGGTGGCAGTGCTGGTAGGTATACTCGTTGTTGGCCTCAGCAAGATGCGGGCCCGGACCGATACTACGCAATCGGTTTCAAATGCACGGCAGATTGCCCTGTGCACGCTATCGTACGTTGCAGAGCGTGGCCGATTTCCCGGCCATTCGATTCCGCCGGGATATGAGAATGACGAGCGACTCGGGACCTTGTCGTCGGATTATTTATTGGCGCATTTGCTGTCTATGGGTATGGAGCCGGATGTGTTTCGTTCGCCTGGTCTGGAGAGCAGTGAGAAGGTCAGGGAGGCTCACCAGTGGCTGTATGATGGGCGGATCAACTCCCATTACCAGCTAAGCCCGTTCTTTTATGAGCAAAACCCCGCCTTTCTGAGCAACAGCGGTGAGGCGCTATTGATATACGAGGGACTGCCCAATAACGCGATTTCTGGTAGTCCTCCAAGGCATACGGTTACGGGCTCGCCCGTTTCATCCACCATTCGTGTGCATGGGAATGCTCCTCAGGGAGAGAAAAACATGGTTGGTGCCATGGCAGATGGAAGCGTGCGCTCGGATTTATACTATTTGGGTTGGGGTAATCCCGAGAGTACCATGCGAGAGAATCGCGGCGTTTGGGGCTTCGACTACTATCTATATAACCGCTAAGTATTTTAATGAACAGACTAGAGCACATCTTCACCTGTATGCGTCAACTGCTGCCTTGCGTGCGAGGTCCGCTTTCATGCCTTTTGCTGGGCTTGGCCATTGCGTCAGCCAATGAGCAACTGCCTTCCGGCCAGGCTCGTGGTTTGCCGACCATGCCAGCGGGGGATGCTCAGGCTGGAGAGCGTGTGGGCAGCGAGCGAAGTGTATGGTGGGGCACTCCCTCCTATAGCTACGGGGGTGGCACGTTATCACTGGAGGAGCTTTCGTCTAAGGGGATAAACTTCATGCTCCACCTCGTGTACTGGAAGAACTACGAGCCACAGGCTGGACAGTACAATGAAGCTTTCCTCGATAAGCTGGATAGTCAGGTGTCGGAATTGAGGCAAGCGGGTATTGCATCTGCAGTCCGCTTGGGGGATGCCCGGCCGGGGTTCAATGTTTGGCCAACATCGCCGCGCGAGGACTACAGTCATCTGGAGGCCCGAAATGTGGATGCATATCCTGCAGAGCTTGATACGGATGAGGCCTACTTCCATTACCTGAAAAATCTGGTTTCGCGCCTGAAGGGGCGGGTGGGGTTCTATGTGCTCGGGGATGAGTACGATATGATCTACCACGCGACGGATCAGCATCCGCATATTCTTCGGCAGTATTATGACTTTTTCTGTAAAGTATCTACTCTGATTCGCGAGATTGACCCCGAGGCCAAGGTCGTCGTCTATGCCTTCGCGTGGGGGCCTAATGTGACGCTAGACTCGATGGCTACGATGACGGACTGGGGCCTCGATGACTATGCAAGTGGCGTAGCCGTAAATGTTCCGTATGGCTACGCCTATAATCCGGATTATTTACGTGCCTTTGCGTCGGCCATTACGGACATGTCTCCGGATTTTGAGCTGTTTGCCAACGGCTTTGGATATGTGTCTGATGAGATATCGCAGCCCGCGCAGGCTGTAAGGCTTGCGCAATTGATGGTAGCCATGTGGCAGGCCAATTGGAGCTATAGCCCTTATTACCTCCCTGCGAGCATTCCAAAGCCATGGTCCAGTGGGATGTGGGTCGTTAATTCCGCTCAGCGCACGGTGGACTATCGGGAGGCGAGTGTGCCATTTCGAATCCTGTCGGAGTCTTTGTCAGAAAAACCCTACGATGACAGCGAGTGCTTAACGCTGGACTGGTTATCTGTTGGTGATGTGCGCTTCCGGCCCGGGGATCTGGTCAATGCGACATTCGAGGTGCTCTGGAGTGCGGGAGCCGAGAAGAGTATCGGTATTGTTCAGTTAACACCCTACAGCTCAGCTCTAAAGTTTCGGGGTGAATTGCGTCTGGACGGTGCCATGCTGCCCGATGGGTTTGTGCCGGCTGACTTGATTGCTGTCGACAGTGTGACCGGTACGGCATTGGAGATTGGTGCGCGCTGGGACGGAGATGATATTACCTTTGAGTGCCCGGTCTCTGCGCATCCGGTCCTGTTAAAAATCCGGCCTTCGGGAGCATAGCTTTTTGCAAAAATACGGGGTAGAGTCCCAGCGACTTGAACTGTGTGGCGGCTAAACCGCAGTATCGAGTTTTTCTACTTAGCAACGCCACGTTATGAGCGAGTTATACTATAAGGATACGAAGCCTCAGGGAGCGCCTGACTTCTATTTTGCCATCAATGCGACTTTCCGCTTCATCCTCAGAAAGTTTGGACAGGACGGTTTCATTCGATGGCTGAGGGAGATGGGAGCGGATTACTTCGAACCTATCAACAAACAGTGGCGGGCGGGCGGCCTGTCTGCCGTTGCAGACTACTGGAGGGCCTTCTTTGCTGCCGAGCCGGAGGCAGATGTCATTGTAAATGAGACTGCAACCGAGGTTGAGGTCGTAGTCAGGTCGTGCCCGGCTATTTCGCATCTACGGCTGGGCAAGCGCGACATTGTATCCTGTTACTGTCAGCATTGCTACTACCTGAGCCAGGCGCGTGCCCGGGCAGCGGGGATGAGCATGGTGGTTGAGGGCGGTAATGGCAGTTGCGTTCATACCTATGCACTGGGGGATGTTTTAGTGCAGGACTTGGGCAGCATAAAGGAGGCAAGCTAATGCTGGGGAGTTACGATTTCTGTGGTCACTATGATTGGACGTTCATGTGGCTTGAGAAGCATGGGACGGCGTCCACCTTGGTTGAATATTGGGACCAGGCTATTTTTCAGGACTCGCAGGATCATGCTACCCGGGAAATCATTGCGTCTGGCTTGCAGGGGATGGAAAAATACTGGGGGCACACCCTGCATGATGAAGCACCCGGCGGTGGTTATTCAGCCCGCATCGAGGGTGATCGATACTTGATGGAGATGAAACAATGCCCATCAAGGGGATTTCTGTTGATGAACGGAATCGAGTACTCAAGGGATTATTGCGACCACTGCATCGGGTGGATTGGACCGCTGATGAAGCAGGCTGGCTACAAAATTAACCATGCCCA
Source organism: Verrucomicrobiia bacterium (assembly GCA_030425485.1). Lineage (GTDB taxonomy): Bacteria > Verrucomicrobiota > Verrucomicrobiia > Opitutales > Cerasicoccaceae > Ruficoccus. The sequence continues at coordinate 103,864 of JAUIAM010000002.1, read as the reverse complement.
TAATCATTGCGGTCAGTGCTACTGGGAGTTTGTGCCGAAAGGCGCAGGCAAGGACGATGATCAGGCGGGTCTGGAGAAGTGGAAACGGGAGTTGATGTCAGCCTGGGAGGCTGATGAAGGTGTGAACGCTATCGATGTATTCTGCAATGCGAACGCGGTGCAGGATAAGCAAGGTTAGACCTGGGCTGCGAGTCTCGGGGATGGCCAACACAGCCGAGGCGTGCCGGAGCTGCTATTCCCTTGTGCTGGAAAAGTGAATCGTCGTGAATTCATCAAGCCGATGAAAGCGCGGCTCCTGATAGGGCGAGGTCGAGGAGAGGATTGGCGGGTTATCCAAGCTTGAGTAATCGTAACGACAGAAGGAGGCGCGGAGCAAAGGGCTGTTGGTTGAGCCTGTCAGAGGCTTGCCGATGTTTATAAAGGGAATTGCTGCGAAAATTTGCCACTGGCCCTTGAGCGTCATGGTCTTCGTGGCGATGATTGCCTCACTGTATACAAAGAAACTCTCTAGGGGGTGCTCGTCGTTTATACTCTTTGGGCCCGACATGGGCCATTTGATCTGCAACTTCTGGTTGTCAGGTGTGATTTGGATTTCCCAGTAAAATTGGTTTTCGGGGTTGATGAGAAGGATTTCAAAGATATCACCCAGCATCCATGCCTTGTCATTTAGTTTCTCTGCCTGATTGAAAATATAGTCATCCTCCAGTGTGGCGGAGATAAAGAGGTGTGTCGCGGAGTAGCCAACCTTTACTTCTCCGCCCCGGAAACCCTGTTCCTTGCTTTCATTCCAAGGCTGTCCGAATTGGAGTGGGGGATGGGCTTTAAATTCGCTAGTAAGCCGCGCTATATCCAGTGTGCTTAAGCCGGGTATTTCATGGGCTACGTAGTCGTGCTTGCCTCTATCGGCTGTTTCGGCCCAGAGGTTGTTTGCGTGATTTGTAAGCATGAGGGTAAGTATTAGCAGGAATGGGCCGGGCCTTACGTGCATGTACATTCGATGGGTAGCTTTCTGGGCGATGTCTAGGCGGTAGCAGACAATACTACAGAGCTGAGTTGGAGCGGAGAGTCTATGGGGCGCAATAGCGATTCGATTGCCTTGTGGCTTTCGGGTATCGCCGGGAACCCGGATACGGTTGTGGCGGTCGCAAAAATACCGAGCTGAGTAAGCGAGTACTTCATGCCGTTGAGCCAGCTTGCGAGCTGTGGCCCATAAATCCGCTTAAGGAAATATCCCAGGGCATCCTGGATATCCAGAGCCTCCTGGCTCCTCCCGGCCTGTGCTGCCTGTAGCATTTGTCCGGAGAGTACACCGTGTAGGGCCAGCCCGCCCAGCATGATTCCGTCGTAGCCCTTTGCGATGTAGTCGCAGCTGTTAAATTCGTCTCCACAATACAGCTTCAACTCCGGCTTGCGTGCCTTTGCCTGCAGGAGTCTGTCCCGGCGTTGGGGGTTGGATGAGCTATCTTTAACGAGTACGACCTTGGGGTGCAGGGCGAGTTCCTCCAGGTGTGTTATGTCGGCTGAGTTGGGGCGTATGGAGCCGAGGTCGTAATAGCCGACCGGCAGCGTGCTTGCTTCAAATGCGCTCAGGTAAAAATCGCGAATCGCGTCGGGTGTGCTATACAGAAATTGAGGCGGATGGCTGATGATTGCTATGTCTGCGCCATTATCAGAAGCCAGTTTAATGTTTTGCGCGACGCGCTGAGGGGAGTTGTCGGAGGCTTGAAATGCGATCTTCAGACGTCCTTTGACAATGGTGGAAGCGGTGCGCAGGAGTGTCGTTTTATTTTCATTGTTGAGCCAGGCGCCCTCACCGCATGTGCCCCCCAGGAAGATGCCTTCGGTACGGTACTGTACATGCAGTTCCAGCATTCGGCGCAGGGATTGCGTGTCGATGTCGCCATTGGTGGTTAGCGGTGTCGGGGCTGCCGACCAGAGTCCAGAGATGTAGTTGCTCATAATGGTGAAGTGCTAAAGTAAGTGGTTGAAGTCTGAGGTTGGCCAATACGGTTTCGCCAGGGTGCAGGCGACGACTGAGTATCGACTTGAAAGTCCGCCCATCTCAAATGCGCACGTTTGGGAAAGGAGCATGACCGCATCCTCCATTTCCATTCCCAGTGTGACGAGCCAGGCGACCAGGTTGCTGAAGGATTGCTTTACGGCGGCTTCCATGTTTCGCTTTACTGCGATGGTGCCGGCAGCGGTTTTATGCTTAAAGCGCAAGCCGTATTGAGCCTCACCTTGGCGGATGCGGCAGCGTAGTTTTGCGCTGCCCGAAATTTCCAGTCCACCGCCGACGATCTCGCCTGCGCCTTGGGCGGCGTGCATGTCACCAAAGTACACAAGCGCCCCTTCGCAATACACCGGTAGCGCCAGGGAGGTTCCGGCAGTGAGGATGGGTAGGTCCAAGTTGCCTCCGTGGTCTGAGGCGAGAAGGGATGATTTCCCTTTTCCCGCCGTGGCCGTAGCGATACAGCCGAGGAAGGGTCGGCAGCTCACTGGTGGGAATGTCTTGCCGAATGGATTAAGGGGAGTGGCGCTTTTGGGGGTCGTTTTCCATTTTATCAGGCGTGTCCTGCACTTTCTGCGTTTATGAGGGAGCGCGGGAGCTTCCCAGTAGCCATGGCCGTCCTTAATCAGGGTGCGGGCAATCTCCCGGTCCGCGCGAAGTGAAATGATATCGACGACTACGGCGTCGCCTTTCGAGGCACTCTGGACGAAGTAGGGGCCCAGTAGTGGGTTGCCCGGAAAGGGTTGGCCTTGTGCCCAGTCGAAATGCCGAGCGGGTAGCCGTTTGAGATCCTTGCCCAAGCCATCTGCATCGACCATACTGGGTTCTATGGTTGCCCCGTCGTGGATGGTCTCGATCGCAGGATGCTTGCCTGTAGAAAATCGATAACTTGGGGTCGGGGGAATGTGGCGTTTCATCCTGTATGTCGGTGTGCGTAAATGTCTGCTAGTAAGGCAATGATTTCGGCGCCTTCTGGCAGGGTGCTCATTGTGGGTTTGGTGCCAGTGAGAATGTACTCGGCGAAGCGGTCGAGTTGCCGGGCATAGAGATTGGCATCGGCTGAATATGTGTGCGTGTCCTGCTCAACAGGCATCTCAGCGGCATGGCGGCTTGCACTTCGCTCGATTCGCATGGTACCGCTGCCACACTGGCCGAGCGTGCCCTGGCAGGTGACTTTGGCTTCGGTGCCGCTGATCTCGAGCTCGCCCCCTACGAATTCATCGGGCAGGCAGAAGTAGCATTCGATGATTCCAATGCCTCCATGCTCAAACTCAACCATGCCCACGGCCGTGTCGTCAGCGGGATAGTCGAAAATCATATTGGCGGCTTTCCCGGTAACTGATTTTATGGGTCCGAGAAGCCAACGGAGTAAATCCAGCAAATGGCAACCAATGTCAAAGAGGACGCCACCTCCGCTGCGTGCAGGGTCCTGCCTCCAGGAGTTTTTCATCGGAGGATGCCAGCAGCCAAGTCTGGCCCGTGCGGTGACGACTTTTCCCAGAGCATTGCTGGCCACGAGCTCGCGAAGCTTTTCATGCGCGGGGTGAAATTTCATCATGTAGGCTTCCATCGCCACGATACCCGCCCGTTCGCAAGCTTCGATAATTTGGGCGGCTTCCGCGCTATTCCTTGCCAGTGGTTTTTCAAGCAGAAGATGTTTATTCGCCTGGCATATGGATAAGGCATGATCAAGGTGGCAATCGACCGGCGAGGCGACGTAGACCGCATCGAGATGCTTATCTGCTAGCAGGTCTTCAATCGAGTCCGTGCCATGATGTGCGCCAAATTTTTGGGCGAGATCATCCGCTATGGATTTATTGCGATTGTGAATGCTCCATAGCTCGCAATCCCTTGTTGCTGGAAAGGAGGGGAGGACACGGTTTTGGGCAATGGCTCCCGAGCCAATGATGCCTACCTTCACGCGATTATTTGTCTGGCGTGTCATGCTGTGCTACCGATTTGCCTGTGGCCTGGAACTCATGTTCCCTAGATGAGTCCCCAGGATTCATTTAGGGTGTGCCCGCACAGAAGCAGCGCTTCGACTCGCTTCTCGTTTTTATCAATCTGATGTGCGGCCTGGAGTATTGTCGATTTTAAGTCTGCGGGGATACAGACGATCCCGTCGTTATCGCCGACGATAAAATCACCTGGGTTGACGACGATGTTGCCGCATGAGACGGGGGTACCCCAATCACCTAACTCGTCGGTGGTGCCGTTTCTGGGCGTCACTGCCGTAGAATACACGGGGAACTGAAGTGACTTGATCGCATCAAGATCACGGACGGCACCGTCTACAATGGCCCCGGCAATGCCCCGCTGGCTGGCGCGCGTGGACATAAGCCCGCCCATGAGCACGGAGTCGCGATAGCTTTCACCGTCGATGACGAGGACATCGCCTGGCTTTGCTCTCTCTATTGCCATCTCTACCGCCCATGTGGCTCCGGGGTAGGCCCTGACTGTAAATGCCGGGCCGGACAGGGCGATGGGCGTATACCTTGCCTGTAAGTACGAGTCAAAAGTTTGAAACTTGAGCTTCATTTTCGACATCGCGTCGCTGATGCTGGCAACGGTGGGAAGGGCCTCGCGAGCGGTCGGTGCCTCCTTTGTGTTATTCAGTTGGGTGTTCATGGAAATCAACTTAGGACATGCTATTGCCAATGGCTTCGGTGCGGATGCTGAGGATTTTTTCTGCGCCGATGGCTGCCGCGCCAAGGAGGGCGGATTGCTCCGCATGTCTTGAGAGCCGGATATTGAGCCCCTCCCAGGACTGTGGAAGCACTAGAGGCTTTATGTTCTTCTTTAATTTATCGAGCAGGCGCTCATTGATGATGTCGATGGCTCCGCAGAGCACGAGGTCGTCTGGATTGAGCATGTTAACCAGGTTGGCCATACCGACAGCGATGTACTCTGTGAGCGTATCAACAATTTCCTGACTGGCCCGGTCGCCTCCTCGGGCGTAGAAATAGAGTGATTCTGGGTCGATTTCCGCTTTGTTGCTGAGAAGTGGCTTCAACGTGCTGCCATACTCTTTTTCGAGTGCCTTCTTTGCGTAGCCTGTGATGGCCTTGGGGGAGATGAAATCCTCCAGGCGTTTATGCTTTTTGTCTGACGAGTGAAAGAAGGTGTGCCCAAGTTCGCCTTCGAATCCGTTGATGCCCCGGTAGATCTCTCCGTTGTTTACCAAGGAGAAGCCAATGCCTGTTCTTAATGTGACAACGACCATCTTCTGGGGGGCAGGGTTGGGGTGGAACCACGTTTCCGCAGCAGCAGCCATCCTGAGTGAGCGTCCCATTAGGACGGGTATGCCAAAGTGTTGCTCAAGGGTCTGCACTAGGGGAACCTGCTTCCATTTGGGCATGTTCGTAGAGGAGATCATTATGCCGTTATCTTCATCGAGTAGCCCAGCGCAGCTAACTGAAACAATCTCGGGAGGAGAGCTGGCACTGCTGACCTCATCGGCCATGTTGAGAAGTGTTGCGATGGTGTGTTTGGGGTCGCTGTGCCTGTCGACCGCAATGTGCCGATAATTGAGCACTGATCCGGCTATGTCGGTTAGCGCAACGCGCAAGTGGTCAGCTTCGATATCAAGCGCGAGGACCTTGCTTGCGCTTGAGTTCAGGAGCAGTTGTTTAGAGGGGCGTCCGCCGCCTTTGCTCAGTTTTGAGTTGCTGCCTTCGAGCAGCAGCCCGGCATCGAGTAAGCGGGAGACAATGCCGGTGAGGGTAGAGGGTTGCAGTGAGGTGATACGTGCGAGTTCAGCGCGTGAAATCGGGGAAGACTTGCGGACAATGCCAAGCACGCGGGTCATGTTAATGCGCGCAAGAAGACTGGAATCTGTCTTCTGGTGATTCTTGCTGACTGAGTATTGCAGGGATTGGTGGGTGGCGGAATTCATCATACGAAGTTTATTTGATGTACAGTAGTCATGATGATGGGAAAAGACGATTTAAAAAATAATGAATTGATCGATATATAAGCGTGTAATTGTTCGAATGTAAATATTTAATTCAAGTCTTGAATTAAATATTTCCCCGGCTATAACTCACGCCATGAAGATTGATTTCATGGTGCATTATGCGCTCGGATTGACCCATGCCGATGGGGCCAGGGGCATGTGCTTTCTTCGTGTTGTGGGGTCTGGTCGGGATCTCGAAATGGCCTGCTAAAGCAGGTGTATGGTCTGTGTGAAGTAACATTTTTTAAGAGGCGTAAGCGCCAAAAAGGATTACATGAATCTTATCGATTATCTCATCATAGCGCTGGTGCCGGTTATGCTGATCGTCGTATCGTTTCTGCTGAAGGGATTGACGCGTGGGGTGGCGGACTTTCTGGCTGCAAATCGCTGCGGTGGGCGCTATTTGCTAACGGTGGCGGAGGGGTCTGCGGGCTTGGGGGCAATCTCGATAGTCTCCCAGTTTGAGCTATACTATCAGGGTGGGTTTACACCTGCGTTTTGGCAGTTGGTCAACCTGCCGGTCGTCCTCGTTTTGACCCTGTCCGGGTGGGTCATATATCGCTTTCGTGCTACCCGTGCCCTGACGCTGGCGCAAATGCTGGAGATGCGATACAGCAAAAGGCTGAGGATATTTGCCGGCTCCCTTGCATTTCTGGCGGGTCTGATCAATTACGGGATTTTTCCCGCGGTAACGGCGCGCTTCTTCATGTCGTTTTGCCAGATGCCTTCCCATATCGGGGTGTTCTCACTGACGTTACCTGTTTATCCGCTGGTTATGATGGCGATTCTGGGCTCGGCGCTTGTTGTGACTTTAAGGGGCGGGCAGACCGCGGTCATGATTACCGATTTCATTCAGGGCCAATTCATTAACATCGCCTTGCTGGCCATCATCTTCTGGTTCTTCATTCGCTTCGACTGGATTACCGTTGTTGATACGCTCAAGGTGTCTGAGGGTGGTAAGTCATTCCTTGATCCATTCGATATTGGTGACATGCCGGATTTTAATATCTGGTACTACCTGATTGGTATCTACAGTGCGTTTTATACGCACATGGCCTGGCAGGGGACGCAGGGTTATAATGCGGCGGCGTTGTCCCCGCACGAAGCCAGGATGGGAAAGGTACTGAGTAACTGGCGGCTGGCCGTTTCTCATTTTGCGCCTGTCTTGCTGCCAATTTGCGCCTTGGTTGTTTTGACGCACGCGTCCGAGGTTGCAGTAGCCGAGCAGGTGATGACGGTGTTGGATGCGATGCCCAGTGAACAGTTGAGGACGCAACAGACAACGACGGCAGTCCTGGCCGAGATTTTGCCCGTGGGCTTGTTGGGCCTGTTTGCTGCGGTCATGTTTACGGCATCCATATCTACGGACAGCTCGTACATGCATTCGTGGGGGAGTATTTTGATTCAAGATATCATCCTCCCGCTCAGGGGAAAGCCGCTAAGCCCGAAGATGCACCTGCTGGTGCTGCGTATTGCTATCTTCTCTGTAGCGGCATTTGCCTTTACATTCAGTCTGCTTTTTCAGCAGTCGCAGAACATCCTTTTATTCTGGATGCTCTCAGGGGCAATCTATCTGGGGGGCGCGGGAGCCGTTGTAATCGGAGGGTTGTATTGGAGCAGGGGGACGACGCAGGGCGCCTACGCAGCATTGATTGTCGGTTCAACTATTGGTGTTGGGGGACTGATCGTGCGCCAGGTAGACCCGGACTTCTTTTTAAACGGTGCGCAGATATACTTCATGTCAATGGTCTGCTCCAGTGTAAGTTATTTCATCGTTTCAATGCTTGGGAAGCAGCGGTTTGATTTGAAAACGCTGATGGCAGGAGAAGCGCAGGCGGCCCAGGCCACGCTCGATGCGCCGAAGAAGTCGAAAGGGTTGCTGAGTCGATTGGGCATCAGCGAAGAATTTACCAAGCGAGACAGGCTCGTGTACTTTCTGACCATGCTGCTGGCGGCTACCTTCATGCTCTCTTTTTTTGTTGGGCTTATCTGGCATTTTACCGGGAACGCCGATCAGTCATGGTGGATTCGCTTTTGGACATTGTTTATCGGGTTCAAAATCACCCTCGCACTGATCGTTACCGTATGGTTCCTGATCGGAGGGAGCATGGATGTACGCTCCCTGATTCGGAGGCTCAGAAGTGGTGAGCGGGATAAGGATGATGACGGGCATGTTGACCCGCTTACTTCTCAATAAAAGGCTAACTAAATTGAATGCTATTATATGAAATACCTACTCCTAAATCGCACTAATTACGATCTGAAGAAAACGTCAGCGTCTTCTCCTCTTGCTAAAGCAAGCCTTTGTGAGGCTAAGAGCACGAGACGGCGTGCGTTTCTAAGCATGCGTCTTCTACTTTCGATTCGGCAGCTAGTGTTTTTGTTAATCTTTGTGGGTGCTGGAACGTTATCGGCCAATGAGTGGTCATACGTTCTGGCGGGGGCGTCGGATGTTGATGGTGCCCAGGCTACGCTAAATGAGGAGCCGGCCATTGGGTTGCAGCTCGATCTGAGTCGTATGGCGCAAGCGATAGAGGTGCCCTGGTCTGCGGAAGCGGATGCCTTGGTGGTTGAGTTTGGTTATACAGACGGGCCATCGGGTCGGGCGACTCTGGTCTTAGAGGCAGCAGGGGCGGGCGAGCGGACTATTGCCGCATTTGTTTTGGATTCGAGCTTAGTCGGCGGAGCAAAGCAGCGGGAATATGCCCATTTCGAAGGGACTGCGGATAAGCTTCGCGTCAGCTTGGTAGCGGATACCACGAGTGGCGTATCTGGCTTGTCGTATGTGCGGCTGTATCCGGTTAAGCGGCTGGCGTGGAATGACGCGGTTGAGCGGGAATACAACTTTGATTGCGACCTCGAAATGTATCAGAGCTTTACTGTTTCCGAGGATTCGAGGATATTTGGCATTGCCATGCCTATGACCAGAATGGTCCAGCTGCCCAAATCAAATCAGAGCTCGATAACGTGCGGCCTCTTTGCTGATTCAAGCATGCTTGCGCAAGACAGCTTCCCCGTGGTGGCCTTGCCTCTGGATTTTGCTTCGCATGCCGTGTTCTTCCTGTCGCCTCAAGAGCGGAAGGGTAGATCGTACACTTTTCGCGTGTCAACTGACCTTGAGGGGAGCAATGCTTACTACAGTGATTTGTTAATCCTGCAAAACTGGCGCAATCCGTATCCGGGCGGTCATTGGGGAACGAACAAGCGACCAGAGGTAGACTGGGATACCGCATTTTCGGTTTTTGCCTCGGTTGCACTACCCCAGGATTGATCGCAAAGGAGTGATGCCATGGACTCAGAACTTTTTGAACTGATCTACGAGCCAAACATTATCCACAACCCTTCCAAGTGGATGGGGATTTGGACACCGCAGGGCTGGCGTATCCACCGCAAGCGCTTTGGCAAGGCCAGGCGTTACTGTGTCCATCTGAGCGGTGATGGCAAAACAACCCATTTCCCGACGGCTCTGATTTCGAAATCGACGGGGCAGAGTACGTGGCGTGAAGACTTGCACCTGGAGGGGAGCGATGACCCATTCGTTGATGGTGGTATATACCCTTGTGACCCCCGGGTGGAGTACCCGGTTGGCCGCCCACGGTGGGCTGTCTCGCATACGCTTCACCACTATCCTTACGCGGATCACGGGCTTTACACCCACGAGTACACCTGGGATCTCAGGCGCGGCTACCTGCAGACGCATTTTCGGCAGCATGTTCGATTGGAGGAGGCAGTTACGGATGCGAAGGATGGCAGGACGGTGCTGACTCGGCATAAGCCGATCAGTCGCACCATCGAAGGGAATGTGCATTATCCTTTACCCAATAGTGCGGTACGGGGGGTATGGCTCAATCGGGATAAATCAGGTGAAAACCTTTATACGCGTCGCCGTACCCGTTGGCTGCCGATGGCGAATGGTGTTTATCTGGTCATAGATGGTTGTCCAGTTGTCCAGTGCCATGGCCTCTATCATTTCGAGGAGCACGAAGACCCATCCCGGCTCTTTGACTCCACGACGGGCGATTGTCTAGACTCGGACCGACTTGAGGGCGAGTACCTTGTCCCCATCTCTGAGCCTAAGGTTTCGCTGTTTTTGCCCAGGCTGATGGATGTGCCCAGCAAGATTTATGAGCAGAACGTTAAGGTGCCCGCAGAACGTTTTGTGACCATCGGTCCAGAGCGCTTGGAGCACCTTGAGCGGCGAATGGGTACTGCATTCAAGCACGGTTGCGTGGGGTATGGAGATGCGCGCTATCGCTGTGCGCATATTGAGGGTAACTTCGGCTATTTTCCGGAATTTGATTTCGAGTCAGATGGCACGATTACGCAGGCGGATCGTGAGCGATTAGAGCCCTGGGTTGGCAAAACTGTTCGTTCAAATCTCTACGTACACGCCTATTACGGGGGTGATTGGATGAGCGGCTGTGTTCTGCTGGAGCCGAATCATTTACCTGGAAGGAAAGTGGTCGTCGATTACGAGCAGGGCGCTGGTTACGATGCGGATAGTGGGACGATACGCCTATGGGAAACGCCTGGTCCGAATCAGCCCGTTTGGATTGAATATCACTATGATGCTCCTGCCGAAAAGGGAGAGGATAATATTCGTGTCCATCTCTACGAAGAAACTCAATGACCTCGCCTGCATCGGGTAGGCATGCCATGCCGGTTTTTCTCAACAGGCACTCGTTCCACAGTACAGGTGGACAGCTACGCGATCATATAAGACGACAGATGCGCGCGTGCCTCAAGCGTGGCGAAGAGGAGAGAGATCGGTTGATGAGTCCGGAGTCGGTCATATCGTGGCAGCAGGCATTTCGTAAGACGCTGGCCGATTCCTTGGGCGGATTGCCACTGCCGGAAAGCAGGGTGCGCTATGGGGAGCGTGGCGAGGTGAAATATGCGGGCTTTAGCGTGCGTAAGCTGGTCTATCGGTCTTCGCCTGGAGTCCCGGTGACAGCCCTGCTATGGGTACCTGAAGGGATGGTACGGCCCAGGCCGGGGATTCTCTTTTTGCCTGGGCACGAGGAAGAGGGGAAGAACAGCCCAATGTACCTGTCCGTGTGCTCCGAGTTGGCGCATGCAGGCTTTGTGGTGCTCTCCATCGACCCGATTGGGCAGGGGGAGCGGCTGAGTTATTGGGATCCATCGATGGAGGAATCAACAGTTCGGTGGGGGATTTGTGAGCATGAATATGCTGGTCGACAGGCGTTGCTTACCGGACGGCCGCTGGGCTATTACTTTCTTCGTGACGCCGTGCGTGGGCTGGATTTGCTTCAGCAACTGCCTGAGGTAGATGGGGCGAAACTCGGCGTTACGGGCAATTCCGGCGGCGGCCTACTCACCTCTGTATTGAGTGCTCTCGATCATCGCGTCACCGTTTGTTGTCCGGGAACTTTCATTACCAACCTGGAGTGCATGGAGAAGAGCGGACAGGCTCAGGATGCCGAGCAACTCTGGCCTGGGTTTGCTGGTGAGGGACACGATCACGAAAGCTTGATGGCGGCTGTCGCCCCGCGTCCCTTTCTGGTTCTAGCGAGCCAATGGGACACGTTTCCAATAGAAGGCACCATGCGTACGTTTGAGCGGGCAAAGCGTATCTGGTCTGTATTTCAAGCTGAAGAGTCCGTGGAGTTGTATATCGACGCGGCCCCTCATGCCTATACGGCATCTCATGCGAATAAAGCCGTTACGTTTTTTCAAAAGCACCTGCGAGGGAAGGTCCATGAAAGCTCCGGGCATGTGTGTGCCTCGCCGCTTCGAGTCACGGACAGTGGCCAGGTGCTTGCGGAGTTCGCGGGTGCGGTCACGGTGTTTGAAGAGAACATGAGGCGATATCGCAGCCTGAATAAAAGGTGCGGCGAGGTAGTGAGCTTAGGCCAGAAGGATGCATGGTTGAGGCGAATGGTGGGTGAGGTCGGCGGTGTTCGTCATCATATACGTATGACGGGAGAGGGGGAGAGCCTCGGGGCTAAGTGGAGGCAGTTCTTATGGTATAGCCACGAGGCATTTTTCAGCCAGGGAGTGCTCTGGGAGGCGCCTGCCGCTCAAAGCGATAAGCTGTGTATTGCCCTGTGGGAGGGAGGGGCCGATCGCTTGGGCCAAGTGCTTCAGGCTTATCCAGACTTAAAGGAACAGTACCGTTACCTCTTTATCATGGACTTAAACGGTCATGGCGTCATGGCGCCGGACCCGGTCAATGCCAGAATGCCGGGTGGTTTTTATGGTACGATTCATAAGTACTGCGACGATTTGGTCCGCCTGGGCGACTGCCTTGCAGCGTTAAATGCACGAGAGATACTGAGCGTCTTTATCGCACTAAAAGATTTTGGTATCCGTTGGCCGAAGGTAGATTACTTTCTGCTCGGTGCGTATGCCATGCCCGGGCTATGCGCTGCCTGTCTGTCGGAGGGCATAGATCGGGTCCAGGTGGACCGGGAACTTCATGGCTTCAGGTTTGGGAACTTTGTCTCAAAGCGTTTCTACCCGTTTGACCGCATGAAGACTATATCCATTCCTGGAATCTTGGAGCATATGGACCTTGGAGATTTTTGTGAACTGCTTACCCGGCGGGGAGCGATGCTAAGTCGCTTAGACTAGTCCTGGCGTGAAGGGATAAGCAGTAGGGCCGAGCAATCCATTCGTATGCTGCATAAAGTTCATAGAGCGGGGATTCTTCTTGAATCGGGCTAACTTGTAGATACAAGTGTTCGAGATGGATACTTCCGCAAAGCGTGGACAGAGGCGTTCAACGATGCTGCCCAAGCATGAACTGGTGGCTGCAGCCCTTCGCCGAGATATACTTGAAGGCAGGATACGGCCCAGTGAGCAACTGGCCTCCGAGGGGGAGTTGTGCGAGCGTTTCGAGGCCAGTCGTGGCCCGGTTCGCCAGGGGCTGGCTACGCTTGAACGCGAGGGGTTGATTTACCGCATCCAGGGGGCGGGGAGTTTTGTCTCGGAGGGGGTAAGTGAAGACCCTACCGCCCGGCGCAGGCGCATCACTGTTGTATTGGGGTTTGAGGGAGAGGTTGTGGGCGTGGGTGCTGAGCTTATCAACTGGCTCAATCGTGCGCGTAAGGAAGTGGCCGAACGGGCTTTGCTCTCCTTCGAGTTTGGGTTCGATAACTTTGATCGTTTCTGTAAAGCCTCTCCGGCCTCTGTTCATGCGGAGTGCGATGGCCTGCTTGTATTGCCGGTGAGCGAATCCGATATGGAGCTGACTCGGCAGATTGATGCCCGCCGTGTGCCGGTCGTGGGGTGTTTTCGTCGCGTAGAGGGTGCGAATATTCCGCAGGTATACATCGATCAGGACGAAGGGTCGCTGAGGGCGACGGAGTATTTGCTCTGCTATGGTCATCGCCGAATCGGCTTGATTACTGCCCGCGGAGAGGACGGGCGCATGCGCTATGACGCCGCTCATCGTATCAATGGCTATCGCAGTGCCTATGCTGGCATGGGCCTGAAGGTGGATGAATCCATGATCGTGGAGTCGAGTTGGTCAATGGATGTTGTGGGTGAAGTGGTCAGCCGTTTGCTCAGCATGCCTAATCGCCCAACCGCACTCATGATTGGTGGCATCATGCTGCTTAATCCGGTTATTGTCGCGCTGCGTGAGCTCGGCTTGCGCGTGCCGGATGATATTTCGATCGTTGCATTTGATGATTCCGAACAGGCTAAGTTTCACGCCCCACCGCTGACCATCGTAAGCCAGTGTGCTGATAAAGTAGCGCGAGGTGCGCTAAAACTACTGATGGGACGCATTATTGGAGGGGCGACTGATAGTAGTCTGGAGTCTGTACCGGTGCGACCCGAGTTGATTATTCGCGATTCCTGCCGTCCCGTCTCGCAGTAGCGGCTATCTGCCGTCCAGCAGGGCTGCGCGTAAGTATGGCTCATCCAGGCGGGAGGTTCTATTGAGGGATGTTCATGATTCATATGAACAAATGGTGGCCGACCGGGTGATTGGACTTTATAGTCTTTAACTTATTCCACATAATAGACTTAAGTTATTGTTGGGTGGGGTTGGTGATGTGTCTAAGGAAGGATATCTTTGATGAAAATAAGCGGTTGACATGAAGGGTGGAAAACTTGTAGATATATATCAATGTCATATATGTACAAATCGGCGGATTTGAGTGGGAAGACTGACCGGGTAAAGCTAGCCGCAGAGGCTGCCCGGCGCGGACTTGATTTTCTGGTACGCACTCAAGTTAAGGATGAGGGCAGTGCCGATCATGGCCGATTCACCTTCATCTATGATTGCGAGCAGGATCGCACACTCACGTTGACTACGAACTGGACGACAGCGGTGGGGATTGAGGCGATGCTGATGGGGTATCGTTTTTTTGGTAGCGAGAGCTATCTGGACGCTGCGCGTCGTGCAGTGGCTTACATTTATTCGTTGCAGGAGTTTTCCCCCATGCGACCCCGGGTGTCGGGTGCGTTTCACGAGGAGACGCCGCAGTCGCGCACCTTCCATCCTCGCGATGCGCTTACAGCCGCCTGGGCTCTGTGGGACTGGGCGGAACTGATGGAGGATGCCGAGGCGCGGGAAAGGGCGATTCGCTACGCCGACTGGTTTGTCGCATCCTCTCTGGATGGTGGCTATCCCCGCTGGACGGTGGGGTTTGATGGATTTGATGTGGCTCCGCGCTGGTATGGCTCGTTTCATAGTGGTAGTGCTGCATTTATGGCACGGCTATATACGGTACTCGGCACGGATGCATACCGCGAAATGATGCAAACTATCTTGAGGCTTTATAACGACCTGCTGCTGGATGACGCGGGCAGGGTGCATGTGATTGCGGATATACGGAGTCGCTCTATTCTGGCTGATAGCGAAGTGAGTCAAACCATCGCTCCTGTGGGCTGGATTCGGATGCACGAGTATAATGATGATTTCGGAGCTCTGGCCAACATGATGGCGTGGCAAATTACCGGGGATGTGCAATACATGCGTGCGGCTGAGCGCTTCCTGTCTCATATGCTATCTATGCAGCGTGAAGATGGTGGCTATGGCCCGCATGGAGTGGATGGCTTTTCTGTGCCACCGGCTGGCGGAAGTGTGCTGCTGGAACTGCTGGCCGCACGCGCACTAGGGTCGAGCTTGCCTGTCGATACGGCCATCGAGGCGACCGTTGATTACATCCTTGGCTTGCAGGTTATGCGTCCTGATGGGGTTGCCGATGGTGCATTCCGCGGCTATACCGATAGCTATACTTTGGATCCAGCGATTGCGAATATCCGGACGGGCGGATACGCTATTATGGCCTTGCTTCGTTATGCCGGGGCGACGGGACCGATTTATTTCCCATCATATGAAGCAACCGATAAGAATTCACAGCAAGTCGATCGACTTCTCGGAACGAGTCTAAATAGGTAATGACGTAATGAGTACTGCTCAATCAGTTAATGACAGCCACTGCTCCGCTCCGCGCGAAGCGCAAGGTGTATTGGTTGCCATCGATGGTGGCGGGTCTAAGACCGAGGCAGTGGCATTTCGGGCAGATGGCTGTGTGCTGGCCAGAGTAAGGGTAGGCATGCCACTGAACCCCAACGGCGCGCCGGAGGAGTCCGTGAATGCCATGGATGAAGTGGCCCGTCGCTTAAGGACTGTCCTTGGTCTGGAAGCAATCGAGCACGTTTTTATTGGGGTTGCCGGTGGCTCCGCATCAAGTGTTCAAGATAAACTGTCCGCTCAGGTGCGACGCCTTTTCCCTGCGCTAAAGCAAGTGATCACCACGCATGATGCTATCTCTGCCTTGTGGTGTGGTGGCGGCACGCTGCCGCGCCTGTCCTTGATAGCGGGCACGGGAACGGTAGCCTATGGGCTGGATGGCGAGGGGCGGGAATTCCGCGTTGGCGGCTGGGGTTACCTGATTGCAGATGAAGGCGGCGGCTATGACCTCGGGCGCCGAGCGCTAAAAGCGATCATGGCCGAGCATGACGGTAGCGGTGAGCCCACTGGTCTCACACAGGCCATTATGGACTGCTGGTCCGTCCCTGATGTGAAGGCGCTCATTCCTCTGGCTTATGAGGGCGGGCGTACGCGCATCGCATCCCTGTCCAGCTTGGTGTGCGAGGCGGCTGCTGGCGGAGATGCCGTAGCGAAGCGTCTGATTGATGGTGCTGCTAATGACTTGGTGGCGTTGCTTGTGGATGCGATAAAGGTTTCGGACAGAGCAGCGGAGGGCGCCGCCAAATCGGTAGAAGTTATCTTAACGGGTGGCTTATGGGGATCGGCATGGTTTCTCAAGAAATTCAAAAGCGTGCTTGAAGAGAGTGGAGTGGCTACGCGCGTGATGCTCACGGCTCCGTCCATGCCGCCTGTTCTGGGGGGTGCGATTTACCTCTTGGATCAGCTTGGCCTGGATACGGAAACAAACACGAAGGCGCGGCTTGAGCAGACGTTCTCCCGTTGCGAGGAGGTTGCTTGCACAAGCGCGGATGCGATACAAGAAGCGGGCGTCGATAGGCATGCGAATCCGCTGTCCGGGCTAGGCACCGAGTCGAGTGACCCGGCTTTATATGATTTGGATGCGCGCGATACGCTCTCCATCGTTAAGCTGATTGCGGATTCCAACCAGCACGCTGTCAGCGCGGTGAAGCGCGAGGCCACCAGCATCGCTGACGCGATTGATGCTATCAGTGCTAGATTATCCGCTGGCGGCAAACTTTATTACGTGGGGGCAGGTACCAGCGGACGCTTAGGGGTGCTCGATGCGGCAGAGTGTCCACCGACCTTTGGCGTATCACCTGAGAAAGTGCAGGGCATAATCGCCGGGGGCGAGTCAGCACTGCTTCATCCCTCCGAGGGCGCGGAGGATAATGAAGCGCAGGGTGGATTGGATTTAAAGAGCCGTGGGGTTGCTCCTGGCGATGTGGTGGTAGCTATTGCGGCCAGCGGGCGCACACCGTATTGCATGGGTGCCTTGAAGGAGGCTCGCTCCTGTGGGGCACTGACCGTCTCTCTGGCCTGCAACAAAGGGGCGGCTTTCAGCGCTTATGCGGACCACCCAATCGAGGTTTCTACCGGGGCGGAGATCATCGCGGGTTCGACCCGTATGAAGGCTGGGACGGCGCAGAAGGTTGTTCTGAATATGTTCTCTACCATTGCCATGATTCATATGGGCAAGGTTTTTCACGGGCGCATGGTGGATATGGTTCCATCAAATGAAAAACTCAAGATACGTGCGCGCGGAATCGTTATGCATGCTGGCGGGGTTGCTAGCGAGTCTGCCGCGACAGAACTGCTAGCGCAGGCAAATGGGGAAATGAAAACCGCGATTATAATGGCCCGCATCGGTGTGGACGCCACTCAGGCAAGACAATTACTTGAGGAGAGCCAGGGGCATATTCGCCGCGCCTTAGAGGCTTACAATGCAGATTGGGGAACGGACTTATGATGACTAGCACAAAGGCAAACTCCGGACGTCGCGTGCGCCTGAAGAATGAGCACATCGCATTGGCTTTTGACCGGAGAACGGGTGAGTTGGTTGAACTCTGTAACAACCGCACGGGAGAGAATTTGCTCAAAAACTGGTCGGCTCATCGCAGTATGCCGTTTTGCCTGCTGCTGGCTAATGCAGCCGGTGAAACGCTGAAGCTGGTCGCGCCGACCTACCATCAGGTGCTTAGTGATCCAGGCCTTTCTCCTGCCTTTCAAGAGGCTGGGGACGGGGCTGCGCAGAACTCACTGACGATTACTTATCCCAGGCTTTACACGGAGAAGGGGGCCGTGGACATTCAGGTCGAGATAACTGTATCTCTGCCGCAGAATGATGAGGAGTCGATCTGGGAAATGCAGCTGACGTGCGGTGAATCTTTCAATGAAGTCTTGGACGGAGCGCGCATCCACGAAGTGCGCTTCCCGTGTGTCTTTGGTTTGTATCATGGGCGCTCCTGGAAGGATGACACGCTGGTTTACCCCTTTAACTCCGGTGAGAAAATCGTGAACCCGGTTGAGACGTACGCGCGTACACCCGCAGAAGTCGGTTGGAAGTGGCAGCAGTATAAATACCGTTACTACCGTGATGGTATTGCAACGACGATTGACGATGACGGGGCACACTTCCGGGAGTATCGGTACTCTGGCCCGTTGTCCATGATGTGGCTGGATTACTACGAGCAGGAGCAGGGTTTTTATTTGGCCTCTTACGATCCCGCTATGCCCGTCAGTGCCCTGCATGCGGAAACCTTTGGTCCGGATAAGCCGGGCATGGGGTTCTACATCGCAAAATACCCGGATCTGCGCCCTGGCGATTCCTGGTCGTCGGCTCCAGCTGGTGTAGCGGTGCACCCTGGGGATTGGCATTGGGGAGCAGACCGCTACCGGGGCTGGCACCATGCCAGTACGGGCTCAGCTGATACCGCACCTGACCCTGACTGGCTGCAGTGCAGCAGTGGCCTGGTGGCGCACTATGACTTCAAGTATCAAAGTGGAGATATTGTTCATCGCTTCAGTGATTTAGGGCGTCTGTATGCTGAAGCTCAAGAAATGGGGCTAAACGACCTTTTATTATCGGGCTGGCACATTGATGGTTTCGACCATGGCTTCCCGCAATACCGCCCTGATCCTGACCTCGGCACAACGGATGAACTTTGCGCGCAGATTGCCGCTGTCCATGAGCATGGTGGCCGAGTCGGGTTCTACATCAATTCACGTCTTGTTAATCGAAAGTACAACGAGCTAAGTGAGCTGGTCGAGCGCGCGGGAGTGCATAATCTGGCTGGCGAACTGAAGACGGAGTGCTATGGCGATGATGATATTGAGTTTGCGGTCATGTCTCCCAATGAAGAGGAATGGCGTGAGCGTGTTTTTGACGCGGTGCGTTTCCTTGCGCAGGAGGCGGGGGCAGACTTTGTTTACCTCGACCAACTGGCCATGTCTCCGCCTCAACTCTGCCGAGAGCGTGGAAGCCAGCAAGGTATCGATTGGTGGAACGCGGGCTACCGCAAGCTTTTGGAGAAAATTCGCCATGAGTTGGATATCGCGGTGTTCTACGAAGGGGTTTCGGACATCCACGGTCCGCAGGCAAATGGGCAGCTCATCTCAACCTTCTTCTATCATTATACAGGGGCATTTCCGGAGCTATACCGCTACACTTTCCCGGCTCAACGCCTGATTGATATGGTCTATCCCGAGCGTGGGCAGGCTATGCGCCCGGTGCATATATCGCAGGCATCGCGTGAAATGATTGACCGGGCATTTATGACAGGGTGCTACCTGTGGGCCTATGATCTTGAGGATGAAAACTCATTTCGCGATGACCCGCAGATGATGGCTTACCTGAAGGATGTGATAGCCTTACGCCGTCATTGGCTGAAGACTTGGGGGCTGGGTGAATTCCGTGATGATGTCGCTTTTACATGGCTTACTCCGAAAGGGACATCCGCCAAACATTTTGCACTGAACGAGAAGAGTGATCTGCTCGTCATCGCCGACGCATCTGATAGCGGTCGTTGGAGTGTTTGGTTCGATACGCGTGGCCGGAGCGTTGCCAGGGCCCATATCTACCGCTTGGGGCTGCCGGATAAGGCTGAACCTCTGGAAATTTCACAACATGACGGCAATGCGGTAGAGCTGCATGACAAGCCGGTGGAGTTGCATGATGCTTGCGCAGCACCGCTCGCTATCGTCTGCCTCGAGTATACCGAACCAGATAACTAATCGAACTGAGGAGTTAGCCATGAATAAGTACACGCAGCAGAGGTATTGGGCTCAAGTAGCTTCATTTCATCCGATCGGGCGGAAAGGGGTGACCTTGCTAGAAACACTTTTGGCGATAGCGGTGGTGGCTATACTCGCTTCTGTTCTCGTTGTGGTGGTTGGGGTTGTACGCTCAAAGGCCCACGGCGTTACCTGCCGATCCAACCTGCAGCAGCTTCACTCCGCGATCATGCTTTATGTGCAGGAGAACAACGGGGAGCTCCCGCCGGCGTATGACGCATCCACAGGTGAAACATGGGCCAGTGCGCTGATGGATGGTGGATATATTGAGCGCATCAGGATTGCGGAAGGAGACAGCCGAAACAGTATTCTTGGGTGCCCTGTTCAGCAAGACTGGGTGGACGACCCTCTCGCGCGCACTTACGGATACAACCGCAGTGTCGGGAGCAGCACTACCCGGCGGCGTATGACATCTTTGGTTGACCCGAGTCGCACCCTTCTCATGGCAGACGGCCATTATACAGAAGGGGCCACCGTGCCGTTTAATATCGCACTGTCTACAGCCTTCATCCCAACGCCGACGCATAACGTTACCGGTGAATCTATACATTGCCTGTATGCCGATGGCCATGTTGGTGGGCGTGATGACGAGAACTCCGATGCGGGCTTCCCCCGCGGTGTAGGGGCACCCGGCTCTGCGCGATACCTTTTCTGGACTGGCCGCTAGGGGCCAGTCTGCCGTTTGCCATCAATTATAATATGTAACCACTAACAGGAAAAGATATGAACAATAAGAGGAATGTGAATCGCCCCGGCTTGATGGGCGTCCGTATAGCAGCGTTCTGCGCTTTCATGATTGGTAGTACCGGGCTTGCAATGGGTGCCGTTCCAGATGCTCTGTATCAGTGGGATTTCGAGAACGGAGGAACTAACACGGGCA
Organism: Verrucomicrobiia bacterium; assembly: GCA_030425485.1. Taxonomy (GTDB): domain Bacteria; phylum Verrucomicrobiota; class Verrucomicrobiia; order Opitutales; family Cerasicoccaceae; genus Ruficoccus. The sequence continues at coordinate 83,295 of JAUIAM010000002.1, read as the reverse complement.
CGGCCAGTGGCGGTAACCTGTCGATTAACAATGGCGTTGGCGGTACCGTCTCATTTAGCGGCGGCGTGCTGGACTTGACGGGTAACAATCGCTCGAACGCAAGCGTTTCCGGCCACGCATTTTCAAGTTTGGGCAATGTCGGGACGCTGTCTCAATTCTCCATCTCGATGCGCGTAGACCCGACTCTTATCTCCGGCTATCAGGAGTTCTTCGTTTTGGGCTCTTCCAGCACGGATAACTTCGGTGCCAACAATGCCATCGCGCTTCGCTTCAGCTCTTCTGGCTTAGAGGTACGTGTTGGCACCAGCAATGGCTCGTCCTATGCCTCGGTCACTCCCGTATCGCCCATTACCGCCGGTGAGATGACCTTCATTACGCTTACCTATGATGGCACTTCTGAGCTGACTGCTGAGTCTGCCGTGCAGGAAGCGGCTACCGGCGAGAGCGGATCGGGCGCGTACAACATGCAGGTCTATATCGGCTCTGGAGATGAGTTAACTCGTACCGGTGTCCGTTGGGGCACTGTGGCCTCCCAAACGTTTAATAAGGGGTCGGTTGTTCTGGGCGAGGATGCCAGCATCATTCTCGGCGCGAGGTCCAATAATGATCGCGCACTGAATGGTGTCATGGATGACGTGCTTGTCTTTGACCAGGTGCTGACGCAGACAGAGGTGAATGAATTATACACCATACCTGAGCCGACGACGACCTCTATGGCTCTCGGGATGGGTGTGCTGCTGGTCTGCCTGGTTTTGCGCCGCAAGCGCTCGTGATCAGATAAAAAACTTAGCCCTAACGCTGTATCCAGACTCATGCCAACATTTGGAAAGCTGGCGAGCGCTATGCTCGTGTGTATCTTCGTAGCGACTATCAGCCTCCGGGGGGACTCGGGCGACTATCTGTACATAGACTTGCGAGATGCCACGAACATGGGCTTTGCCGATGAGGTGAGTGGAGACGGCAGAGGGGGGTGGACTGATCAAGGCCCTTCAAATGATATGAAAGCACTGCCGACGGGACGGCAGGTCTGGTGCGAGGTGCCTTTTGATATTATAGACCCAGAGGAAAACAATGGGACATCATGTATTGTACTGCGCGGTAAGCCGCGCAGTGCAATGCCCCTTGAGTCACCGGCTATCTCAGTCGGTCAGAAGGGAGAGGCTATCATATTCGCCGGTACATGCGCCTGGAGTGCGACACCGGATGAAGAAGTCCTGCGCATGGTCGTGACCTACCGGGAAGATACCAGTTACAGCGAGTCCGCGTTTCTCTATAACAAGCACTTTGCTGCGTGGTGGAGGCCTGAGTCGTTGCCGCTGGGGGAGGTCGCCTGGGAGAGCTTCAACGGCGCGGCCCGGGTCGGCATATACTGCTTTGGCTGGATCAATCCCTATCCCGAGAAAACGATTGAGGACATCAAGTTCATCTCTGCCAATACCGATGCGGTGCCAATTATCGTTGCCGCAACCCTGCTGGGGAAAAGTCCCGAGACGCAGGCTATCGTCGAGGATATACGCGCTCGGGAGGAGGCCGTCGTCGTGGGTGCTGCGGCCACTCAGGAGGCGCATATTTCCCTTAACCCCAAGCAGCGTATACGGACGATTCCTACCGCCCTTGTTTCCGTGGGGAATGGTTCTTCGACATCTCCCGCATACGCCGGACCGGCGCGCGTGCTGTTGGGGACTGGACATGAAAACGTATCGGAGCCTAGCCCACCGGCATTGCCTGGACGGCCTTTCTTTCGCATCCAGACGCATGCCGTTGAGCCCTCCAAGGCGCGAGGTGTCTGGGACTTTACACAGCTTGACCGCGTCATTGACGCTGCGATTTCGTATGGTGCCGAGCCCATGATCTGCCTGTCATTTCCGCCAAAGTGGTTCTATGGCGAGGAGGCGACTTTTGAAGAGGCAAAGCGCTTGCGCAAGCCCTACGACATCGAGGCATATGCAGAACATTGCGCGCAAATCGTGCGGCACTACACCCAAGAGAGAGAGGGGCCGCCTGTCCTCTGGTGGGAGATTGGCAACGAAGTCGAACTGCATGACTGGTCGTATGCATACTACATCAAAGTTTACGCTGCGGTGGCCCAGCGCCTGCGTGAGGTAGAGCCGCGTATTCAGTTAGGAGGTCCCGTGACGGCGGGACCTAACTCCGGTTGGGCGGCGGAATTGATTCGAGCGGTGCCCGAGCAAGTTGATTTTGTATCTTACCATCAGTATGGATACTCTGAGCCCTTTGAGTCGCCGGATGCATATGTGATGGGGCGGACCGCGAACTTTGAGTCATCGGCGCGTCGATATCAGGAGGTGATCGATGAACTGTCTCCTCACCGGAAACTCCCAATCGTGATTACCGAGGCCAATACCAGCTGGCGTTATCACGAAGGGACGGACCCGCGCATACGCTCCATGTTTGGGGCGGCGTGGACAGCCAGCGTGCTGGGGCGCTTTGTCACCGGCGGGGGGGACGTATTCTGCTATTTTACACTCAACGGCGGCTTCGGGTCGATCTGGTCCGATAACGGGCAGGCCGCTGTTTTTCCTGCCTGGCATACGCTGTGGATTTATCGCAAATTCTTTACCGGTGAAATGGTGGGAGCGACTTCGGATGCCAGTACGGTCGAAGTTTACGCGAGCACGAGCGAAGGACAAATTCGGGCTATTTTGATAAACAAAAACCATCACGCCGTGGATGTTACCTTGAGCCTTGCCGATACCGGGATCGGTCAAAAGAAGACGAGTGTTTCTACGCTGGCATTAAATGCTCAAACCTATGCTCGTGTGCGCAAGGTTGACCCATCTGTTGAAAGCGGCGTGGAGACTCTCGAGCTTACTCCAAGTAAGTGGGATGGCGGTCAACTGGCTTACAAAATGGAGCCGTTTGAAGTACGTGTCGTTACCTTCGATTAAGCATCTTCGATGATGAAATTATTATACATTTTGTGTGCCTGCACATGGATTGGCTGTGTGGCAAAGGCGCAGGAGGAGAGCGTAAACCATGTGGCGAACAGCTCGTTTGAAGTTGCCGACAGCATCCGCACAGATGCCCCGGCGGGCTGGGTGAAGCATCCATCTGCGTCCGCGGGTGCGTGGGTGTCAGACGTTAGCCATAGCGGGAAATATGCGGTGAGAATTGATGGTGCGGGTGAGAAGGGATGCGCGTGGATGCAGGAAGAGCGATTCCAGGCCAGTCCTGGGCAAGAGTGGCGACTGAATGGCTGGGTAAAGCTAGATGATGCATGGGGAGATAACCAACTGCGCATTGCCTGGTATGACCATAAGGGCAAGTGGCTGAAGACTGATCGTTCAGCACCCTTGAATGGAACAAGGGACTGGATGAGAGCAAGCTTGGACGCAGTTGCTCCTGACGGTGCGGCATCTGGCCGGGTTGTCGTGGGTAGGCGACATCAAACTACAAGTGGATATTCATGGTTTGATGACATCGAGCTGGAGCTGATCAGTGGAGAGCTCGCGACAGATGAGGACGGATTGTCTGTCAGTGAAATCGACTGGAGCGCACCCAGGCTTGCTCCTGCATTCTGGCGCGTGCTGCGTGTCGAGCCAACGCCCAAGGCGGAAAAGGAGGCAATGCAGTGGGTCTTAGCGATGGAGCCCGATGCCTGGCGCGCGCTGGGCAGTGAGCAGCAGGCGCTATCCGAAGGCGGCTTACCCATGCTTGTGTTGCCATCCAAATCGGGCAGCGGATGGATCACGCGAGAGTCATTCCCTGTTCACGCTGGGCGTCGCTATGAAGCAGAAGCGCTTGTCAGCTACAAGAACGCACTGGGTGCCTCTGCTATTGCGATTATTTGGGAGGACGAAAGTGGTAGGGTGATCTCGCGTGTCTATAGTGAAAGCGTGAATGGTACGTCGAAGGTCGACCTTTTGAGCGTGCGTGGTGTTGCCCCTGCTGCGGCCAGTCAGGCTCGATTGGCCTTTGTTCATCGAACGCATGAGGGTCCGGTCTACGGGAGCGGCTGGAGTGTCTGTCAGGAGATTTCAATAAGAGAGGTGCCCTATGCCTACACTCCGGTGGATTCGCTGCTGCTCAACGCCTCTGTGGAGCAGGAAATGCAGGGGAACGAGCAGCCTGTGGGATGGCATCAGGTTTTTGGTGAGCAGGCCGTGCTGGAGCACTCGCAGAATGATGCACAGTTCTCTGGAGAATCTTCCTTGGAGATAAGGGATTCGCACGGTAGTGCGGCTGGCTGGATCAGTGATACTTTTCAGGTTAGCGGGGGGACGGAGTACGTGTACCACTTTAAGGTGCGCCTGGAGGATGCCTATAACGTTTACGCGGGTATAGAATGGTATGGCGAAGACGGTAACACGCTTGCGTTGACCACCTCTGGGCCGCTATCAGGCATGCTTCCCTGGAGCCTTGCTACACTCGGTGCGAAGGCTCCGGCTACGGCCGTAAACGCGCGTGTGTTTGTCCTTCAGGCCAAGAGCTCGGGTCTTTCCCTTTTTGATGACTTCGGCTTCCGTGCTGTTGGGCAGGTGGGTTCATTGCTAACGGGTGAGGACTATCTCCGTGGGGTTCCCGCCATTGCGCCCAGCTCGAGCCAGGATATCGTTGTTGTGCAAAGTCCCGGTACGATCGACTTGTACATAAAGGGCTCGTCCGCAGCATCAAATCGTTGGTTGCGCTATCGTATGCAAAACCGTCCTAATCCGGACAAGCGCTCAGACGTCTGGCGATGGAGTGAGGTTTGGGAAGTCGAGCGCACGGCGCCCTATACATTTAAGGCGATCCAGCGCCTCAGTACTGATGGTGAAATTGAAATGGCAATCCGGCAGAAGGGTAAGTCTGATTTCATGGGCGGGAGCATCCACGGAAATGAGATGCAGACGAGTATGAGTATGCTTGTCGATGGTGCTCCCCAAGCACTTGATCAAAGCGGTGAGTTTACCGCACGACGTGTGGTCTTTCAACAAACTTCGACCCTGTTCGAAGTCGATAGGAGTGAGGCTGTTCGCTTGGCCCAGGCTGATCGGCAATGGACATTCGAGAATGGTGAGGTTGTGGTATCTCAGCGCATTACCTGGGATGCGGAGGTTGAGTTGGTAGATACCTATCTGGCAATGCTGCCGCTCGAAAGAGTCGGTAAGGAGAGTTTGATTAGCCGCTACGGTGCACGCTCACCAGACTGGGGTATCGAGGATATTGCTGAGCCTGGCTTTGTGGTGAAGTATTCAACAAGCGATCACGCGATTGCCTGGAGTGAATACGGTTACCAGGCAGAGGTGGAGGCGATGGATGGCTGGGATAAGGCTGGTCGTCAGTTTAATATCAGCCCGGCTAAGATCTACAACAAGTTCTACTTCGATTTTACCGGAGGAGGCTACATAACCAAGGCTGGGGAAGTGTTTGAAAGCAAGGTGCGCTACCGCCTGAATACCTCAAACTGATTTTTTTGACTGTGATTTGTCGGTTTTAGCTGTCTGTTGCTATGAGTGATATGGAGTCGATACGCGACACGATCAGTGTGCAGTTGCGAGAGTCTCTCAACTATGTGCTGGGCCGGATGGATGACGCGTATCCATTTTTCGATACAAAATTCGACCTCGTCTCAGGTGAGCGATTCTCTGACGATGATGCGATTCGTAGCCATTCTATCATCTATACGTGGGTCCAGGGGCGGGCGTTGGAGTCCATGACTGCGCATGCAAGATGGCTGAAGCAGTTTGGCGGTAATGATCACGGTGTGGGGGCCCTTGCCATTGAGCGAATGGAAGGCTTTCTCCATCACTTGCCCGTGTTGATGGAGCAGCTTCGTGATGTGAATGCTGGGCGACTTCCCTTTATGATGCGGAGCACCGGCGTGCCCTTAAATCTCGATGCCAATCGAAAGGTTGAAGAGGTATCGATCGAGCCTGCCGCGGCGACTTCTTTAAGCGATCTTTTTTATGCCAAAGGGCTGATGGCCGCCGCTCACTATGTGGACAGGCGTGACCTATGCCAGAAAGCCGAGTCGTTGTTTCGTCAGATAATCGAAGATGTTCACGCTGATCGATTTCGCTCAGGGCAGGTTTGCCTGGACCCTAAGAATCGGGCCGGAGACATGGCTGGGCGGAAGTCCCATGCCGCGCGCATGATCGGCATAGGCGCAGCAACGCTGTTCTATGAGTGCACGGGAAATGTGGCTTACGGCGAACTGGGGAACGCTTTTATTGATGATATCATTTCACGGCATGTGGCCAAGGAGAGGAGACACTATGAGCTCGGTTTAGAAGAGGGAGACTTCTGGGAGTTTGTTGATGAGGCGGGTCAGCCCTGGATGACTCCTGAGGGAGAATTGATTTCCGATCCGGGACATGCGACGGAGTTTGTCGGGCTGGCATTGGCGCACTTGAAGGCAACGGGGCGGTGGGATGCCAAGCGTGTGCATATGCTAAGGCAAATGCTAATACGCAACTATGCCAATGGTTTTACGGGCAAAGGTATCGTCAAAGCTTTCGACCTCAAGTCGAGGTGTGCGATCAATACCGACATGCCGTGGTGGTCTTTGCCAGAGACTATGCGCGCCGCTCACTTCGGGATGCAGCATGGGGGATTTTGTCCTGATCTGGAGAGGATTTTTGCGGAATGTTGGGATGCCTTTCAGCAATATTTCGTCCTGCCCGATAGGGGATATTTGGCGCGACAGTGCCTGCAGGAGGATGGACAGACCTCGACGGCAATCCCGGCAGTACCGGATGCCGACCCTTGCTACCATACTGGGCTAGCTCTGCTCGACTGCCTGAAGACGCGCTAACCTTTTACTGCGTTGTATTGAGGTAACCATTACAGCAAAACAAGCCGCACTTGTAAGTCCATAACGCTAGAACCTCGATGGAAAGTGCTCGCCCAAGTCCTATGGTGCGATCCACCCGGGTTATTTCGAATGCTACTAAGTCTTTTCGCCCTGCAGGCGGTCAACCAGGGTATGGAGGTGGTGCAGTAGCTTTTCGCGGTAGTCTTTACTCATGCGGACGGAGGGGACAGACAGACTTACCCCGGCATAGGGCAGTCCGTTTTCTGTCAGGGCGACGGCGATGCAATCTACACCCAGGCAGCCTTGCTCAGACTCAAACGCCCAGCCACGTTTCTTCGTTTTGCTAAGCTCCTCGCGCATGGCCGGTACATCCTCGTACTCGGCTATCTCGCAAAGCTCCTCGATGCTGTTGTCGATATCTTCTTCAGGCCAGTTTGCCACGAATGCGCGGCCCAGCGCGGTTCGCAACAACTCATCGTGGACGCGATCATCGGGGATACAGCGCAATGACTGGGTAGACTCGATGATGTGGACGTAACGCACTTTGTCGCCTTCGATACAGGCCAGATTGGTCGTTTCGTTCACTTGCTCGTGCAGCTTCTTCATCTCGGGCAGGATGCGATCCCGCAGCCATGCATGCCTATCGACGGGGATAAGGTCGTAGATTTTGTTGCTGATGCGATAGGTCATGCCGTCGCCAACCGGATTCACGTAGCCCAAGTCACACAGGGTACGAATAAGCCTAAGGACGGTAGGCTTGGGGAGCTCCAGGCTTTCAGAGGCTTCGTGCAGCGATAGCGGCTTCTCGGATTGTCCTAAGACACGGAGTACGCGAAAGACTCGGCTTATAAAACTATCGCTGGAAACTCTCATCATCCTACCTAGTGCCCAAACATTACCTGAGTCAAATGCCAATAGAGCACCCTGTTGCACATGCAGTTTTGTGAGCTGAATGTGGGTGTATGGGTGACGGTGAAAGCATTGCCCCCAGGGAGCTGGCCGCAAGTCGTGCTATAGCCTTTATGCGTCCTGCTTGCCTTCTTCAAATGGATAAAGGGGCTTGCTTCGGTGATGGTAGGTGAGTTGCTCCATGTCTGCGCATGTGATGCCGGGCGTGTTGACCCGGATGAAAGCAGGGCACACCGGAGCATATGCGGCTACCGGTGCGTGTACACCTTTTACCGCGATAACATCGAATCCCTTGGGGTATAGCCCGCAGGAGAGAACCTGCCCCAGGCTGAAGGTGCAAGGCTTGTCCGTTGTCAGGATGAAGGTCGTGCCGTGATGACTGGTTTCGATAACAGCCGTTGGTCCGACGTTATAATCGACCGCGCCGCCGTGTCGCGCCTCAGAGTCATGGAATTTCCCGTCGGTCAGGTTTTTGACGATGCCCGTTAGCGCAATGGGGGTACCATGCTGATGATCAATCTTGCCCCCCACGCGCAGGTTGACTTCTGCTCCAATGCCTGCCTGCTTGGCTTGTTGGACAGATTCCGGGTCGCAAAGCGCGACCAGACCGCGTAGCTGCGGGCGTGAGATGAGTGCTTGGGCGAGGAAGGTCCCGTCTCCAGGTGAACCGCCTCCGACGTTGTCCCCCATGTCCAGCAGGCAGACGGGTTTGGGAGATTCTGCGGCCCTGGCTACGGCTTCATCGCAGGAAATCATCTGTCCGCGAAATACTTCGCGTCGGTTCCACAGTTCCTCGCCCAGCAGCGTTGCCTGCTCCTTTGCCAGCTCCGGGTTATTGTCGGTGACGACGATGAGCGCCGAGCCCATCTTGGGAACGTCCGCATAGGGGAAGCCGAGTATAATACTGGTTGAAAGGACTTCCGGGTGCTGGGCGATTTCTTCGGCGTAGCGGTATAGGGTTGCGCATGGCTCGCTGCTCGTGAGTTGGCGCTCGATGTTGATCGCGACGTTTGGCCAAACGGCGAACTGCACGGGTGAGATTTCGCCATGGAGCGTGCGTGCCATCAGGGAGGCTGCTTCCAGCCCACGCTGTTTCTGGTCCAGGTGTGGATTCGTCCGGTAGGCTATGGTCGCATTGCATGCTGCGATCATGGCCGGGGAGATATTGGCATGAGGGTCCAGGGTACAAATAATCGGAAGCTCAGGGCCCACTTTGTCGCGTATAGCAGTGAGCCAGTAGCCATCCATGTCTGTTTGGGACTGGCTGACCCCGGCACCATGGGGGGCGACGAGAAGTCCGTCAAGATGTCCGGCACCAGCCAGTTCCTCCAAGGCCATTTCGAGCAGTTGCTCGAGAACTCCTGCTGCTACAGTGCCGTGCGGGTTTGCCTTCGCGACGAGGAGAGGGACCGCCTCAATTCCTGTCGTGTCCAGTCCTTCTATAAACCCGGAGACTTCATGGTGTGCATGAATGAGGACCGGGCGAATCGCGTTGCCGCGGAGCAGCCACTTTTCCTCGAAATGGTGGAGTGCCGTCTCTTGTGGAGAGAACGTATTCGACTCATGTTGAATGGCGATGATGCCGACTCGTTTCGGTGCTTTTGTCATTTTCCGGGAGAAGGAAGCTTAGGATGAATGCTGGGGTTATGCCCGATGGAAATGCGCCTGAGGGCGCATTGCAACAGGCTTGCGAGGTGGTGTTAGACGGCCGCGATGCAGTCGATTTCAAACTTCAGTTGCCCGAAGCATCGCGTGATGGTTGTGCGTGCCGGATAGGGTGCCTTCATGTGTTCCGCATAGAGCCGGTTGAATTCGACGATATCATCGGGATCGTTCACATAGCAGCGGACCTGAACGATCTTAGAGGGGTCTGAGCCAGCACCCTTCAGGATTCGGTTCAGGTTGTCCATGGAGCGGTCAAACTCCTCCTTGAACGTTCCGGGGATGAATTTACCCGTGTCGTCAACCGAGGCTTGGCCCGAGACGAAGAGCATGTTGTCCAGGCGTACGACCGGACTGAATGGGAGGTGGGATACCGGTATGTCGGCGTGCTGAGGATAGCTGATTTCTGGCATAGTCTTGTGAGTACGATGTTCTAATATTTGATTAAAAATTGACTGTTTCTTTTGGGTTGGCCCCCCCTAGGTAACGCATCCTCTGCCTTCAATCGGGCGAGTGGTGACGGTATCGTCTGCCTCCCACCAGTAGAGGTTGGAGCTCAGGTTGATGACCGGGCAAATGTGCGATGGCACCATGACCAGCACGTCGCCGATCTGAAGGGAGTCGACGTCGGGACCTGTGATGATGCCGTGCTCCTCGCTCAGTTTGGTCACGCCAAAGTCGCGCCCATCGAGTGGAATGGCATGGGGCCTGGGGGGACGTCGGTCCATGGCGAAAACTTTGCTTCCGGCATCAATCAGCGCGATGGAAGGTTCGGGGCGGTCTACCACGGTGGTAATGACGGCGGTAGCCAGTGAATTCCAGTCCATCGCCTCGGTTTGAAGGGTCAGCGAGAGGTCGCCAAACACGTATGCGCCAGGTCGGATTCCCGTAATATCGGGCTGCGCTGCCATGAGCTCGGCAGTGGGGCTGCTGCCCGGCCAGAGTTCACCCTTGCCGGCCAGACTGCGATAGTGCCGCAGCTTGCCGGCTGTATCTGCGATCCCGGATTCGATCTCCGGGCGCGTGTTGGCATAGTTAAACCCTTCGTGGGTGTAAAGGCCCCGATAGGTAAAGTAATCCGAGTCTTCGACAAACTGAAATACACGGGAGAAATCGCTGTCATTGCGGACGCCTTCTCTACCCAGCCCGGTGTCGATAGCGATCAGGCATGGGAGCTTGAGGTCGATGGAAATGAGGATTTTCTCCAGCGCTTCAGCCTGGCCCAGGCTGGTCACGGCCACGATTAACTCGTCTAGCTGGCTGGCAAGCTGGCGCAGCTTGTCGGCCTTGTGGGGCGAGACGAGTGAGTGCGCCAGGAAGATGCTCCGTACTCCACTGGGCAGGAGGGCGAGCGCTTCGGATAGCTTGGCGCAGGTCAGTCCGACTGCGCCCGCAGCGAGTTGACGTCTGGCGATCTCTACCGATTTGTGGGTTTTTATATGGGGGCGGAGTGCCACGCCGTTTTGGCGACACACTGAGGCCATGCTGTCGATGTTAGCGTCCAGCGCAGGCACATCGAGCAGGATGCCGGGTGTCTCCAGTTTACGTAGGAATTCTTGTGTCGGGTTGCGCATGAGTATGGGTCAATGTTGCCGTTTCAGGAGTGAGTTTTTTTAGCCAGGCATGTCGCCGATCTGGCCGACGGTGAGGCCGCCATCGACGACGAGGATATGGCCGGTAACGTAAGCGGCGGCGTCAGAGGCCAGAAACGCACAGGGCCCCGCGCATTCCTCCGGAGCGCCGATGCGCTTGAGCAGAATCTTGCGCTCGTAGTGTGCTCGCTTCTCTGGGTTGCGCTCGAAGCCAGGGGCAGTCAGTGGCGTTTGGATTAACCCCGGGGCAACGCCATTGACGCGAATCCCGTAGGGCGCGAGCGAATGCGCCATGCTCCGGGTGAGCATTTTCAGCGCACCCTTTGAGGTGTCATAGGCGACGCTATTGTCCTCGGACTGAAAGGCATTGGTTGAGGAGATGATGATGATGGAGCCTTTGCGCTCTGACTTGATGAGATGCTTGGCAAAAGCCTGGCAGGCCAGAAACACGGCATCTACGTTGAGCTGCATGGTTTTCCGCCAGTCCGCCAGTTCCATCTCCAGTAGAGGTCGATCGAAGAAGCTGCCCGCATTGGCAACGAGCGTGTCCAGTGCAGGACGGCGCTTGAAGGCTTCTTCGATGAGGGAAATCGGCCCCTCTGTGCTCATTAAGTCTGCCGCGATAAACTGCTCCGTGGAGATGCCCTCTGGAGCGCTATCGGGTTGGCGTCCGTGGTAGAGGACGTCAGCTTCTGCGGACTCGAATGCGCGGGCGATGGCCAGGCCAATGCCTTTCGAAGAGCCGGTGATAAGCGCTGTGTGCGATTTAAGAGAGAAGGTCGTTTTCATCAAGCTTCAGCCAGTTTAGGGTGTTGGTTTTGCAGATTTGTTCCTGTGCGGGCTCGGGCAGCGCCGAGACGCAGTTCCATTCTTCGTCGTAGGATGATAGGCAGCGGGTGGGGAGAGCGCCAGACTTTGCAACCCAGGAGTAGTAGGGAGAATCACTGCCCCAGATGAGTTTGTCAGGATAGGACTCCCAGAGCCTATAGAGGACTTCGGCGGGATCGCTATAGTTGGCCGGAAAGCGATTCTTGGGCGTGGCAACTGCGGGCGAATCTTTAAGTGCCAGGTCGCAGTGTATGCGGTGGGCCGAGCAGTCGAACCATGTGTTTTCCAAGGCGGCGACACGGTCGAGGCTGGGGCGGTCGAAGCGGCAAGAATGAGCCAGGAGAAAGCGCACATCAGGCCTCGCCTCGGCCACGGCCAGGACGTCCGCGGCCTGCGCCCACGTGTCCGCCGGATTGATACTGCTGTGGATTAGAAAAGGAAGGTCCCACTCTGCGGCCAGGTCAACGAGGACGCTTCCCTTGTCGAGCAGTGAGCGGATCTTGGATTGGATGATCGTGCTCTGGATTTTAAAGCCAAAGAAGCGATGCTGCTCGCGCAGGGTTCTCAAGGCCGCGACTTGGGCTTGTGGCTCACGCTCGGGGTCGAGCATGACAAAGGGCAGGAAGCGTCGGGGGCTTTCGGGGAAAAACTCCTCGGTCTCCTGAAGAAGCAGGCGGTTCGCATAGGCATAGGGAGCTTTGAGCGCGGCCTGGTCAAAGATGGGGGCATCGGCTTCCGGCCTGGGGCAGAGGTGCTCGACATGCGGGGGGAATAGATAGCTGACGAAGGGAAAGACGACCCAGTGGGTGACACCAGTCGCGGCTGCTTTTGATTTTAAATCTTCAAGAGCCTGCGCGTAAGGGTAGCTGCCCTGGAGGTGGGCCAGGATTTCGACCCCGATGTGGTTGTGGTTGTCTATTCGCATCTTTCAGTGAGTTTCGTAATATGGAATATAAATTCTGTCAAATGAAATTTTGTGCTTGCTCTCTGGAATGTGTCTGCTAGTTCTTGGGCATCGTTTGCATTGGCCTGTGCCTGGGTCGCCTGTCGATCTGCTTATACAATGCCAGTGTGCATTTTTCGAACCCTAACCTATTGATTTTATGGAAGCATCTCAGAAAGAAAAACATGCCCTCAGCCTTGAGGGGCTCTATTCCGCGGTCGTGGCCGATGTACTGGACACGCTCGGGTACCGAAATCAGTGCCTGGATAGTTCGATCCGGGCTTTGACTGCTGCTGGCCGCGTGGCTGGGCGTGTCTTTAGCGCCCGGGCCGAGACCGTTGAGGAAGTACCCGCTGAGCCTTATAAACTGGAGATGCAAGCGGTGGACTCGATGGGCCCCGGTGATGTATTGGTGTGCGATGTCGACTTTGACCGTAGCTGTGGCTTTTGGGGTGAATTGTTGACGACTGCCTGCTGCTACAAGGGGGTACGCGGGGTTGTCATGACGGCTTGTACGCGTGATGCATGGAAGCTCAAGGATGTTGATTTTCCGGTTTTTGGTATCGGCTATCACCCGAGCGATTCGAAGGGCCGCACCGACATTGTGGAACTCAATGCGACTATCGAGATCGGGGGCGTCAGCACCCGCAGTGGTGACTATGTTTTGGGCGACGAAGACGGCGTCGTTATCATCCCGCAGGAGGTCGTCGAAGAGACGCTTCGCCTGAGTCATGAGAAGGTCTCTGGTGAGAATACCGTGCGTGATGAATTAGCGAACGGCATGCCGATCACGGATGCGTTCGCCAAGTACGGAATCTTGTAGGATGAACAAGCCCACAGGTGCGTTATCGGGTATCTTCACCCCCAACGTTGTGCCGCTGGATAAGTCTGGTCGCATCAATGAGGATGGGTTGGCCAAGTACGTTGACTGGTTGATCCGGTCCGGGGTTCACGGCTTGTATCCCAATGGTTCTACGGGGGAGTTTACGCGCTTCACCGCCGCAGAGCGACAGCGGATCGTAAAGGTTGTGTGTGAAGCGGCCGATGGTCGTGTGCCGGTTTTGGCCGGTGCCGCAGAGGCAAACGCACGGGAAACCCTGCTGGCCTGTGAAGCCTATGCAGGATACGGAGCCCGTGCCGTTGCCATCATTTCTCCTATCTTCTACAAGCTCTCGCAGGATAGCATCTTCGCCTATTTCGAAGAAATTGCCAAGTACTCGGTTATTGACGTGACGGTCTACAACATCCCCATGCTGGCGAGTTCGATCGAGGTAGAAACCGTGCAGCGGCTGGCTGAACTGGAGAAGGTGATCGGGATCAAAGACTCCAGTGGCGACGTGGCCATGATGGCGCGTCTGATTAGCCGCATTCGGCCTCAGCGCCCCGAGTTCACATTCATGACGGGCTGGGATGCCGTTCTGGTGCCAATGCTTGCCGTAGGCGCGGATGGTGGGACCAATGCCTGTAGCGGAGTTGTCCCTGAGCTTACTCGAAAGATTTTTGATCGCTTCCGGGCGGGCGACATGGACGGGGCTATGGCTGACCAGTATGGCTTGACCGAGCTGTTTCACACCATGCTGCACGCGGTAGATTTTCCCGACGGATTCCGCGCTGGGGTCGAGTTGAGGGGGCACCCAATCGGGGGTAGTCGCCATCCGCACCTGGCAAGCCAGATGCTTGAAATTGACAGGCTAAAGGAGCGCCTCGCGGCCATGATTAACGCGTTTGATTGCGTTGAGGAACTGGCAACAAGCCGAGCTGACAGCGCATGATTCCTATTACCCAAGCTGAATGCCTGTCGGCCCCTGCCTCTCGGCTGGGGGAGGGCCCCGTATGGGACAGTCAGCGGAATATCCTCTGGTGGGTGGATATCACCTCAGGCTCGCTTCGCTCCCTCGATCTGCACAATCAGCGCTGCCTGACTTATCCCATGCCCGAGCGTCCCACGGCACTTACATTCATTGAGGGCTCAACGGATTTATTGGTCGTGCTGGAGAAGCGTCTGGTGCGGGTATCTGCCCGGGCAGAGTTGATTGAAACCCTGTGCCCGATCGAAGAGGCTGTGCCCGGGAATCGCACGAATGACGCCAAGTGCGACCCGGCAGGCCGTTTGTGGTTTGGTACGATGAGCGATGAGGGGCGGGCTGAGTCGGGTGTGCTCTATCGCTATCAATACGGCCAGGCACTTCCTGAAGCCATTTTCGATGGGTTAAGTATTCCCAATGGAATGGCATGGAGTGCGGATGCGCGTACTTTCTTTTTTGTCGATTCACGTGAGCGTGCGATTTGGGCATTTGATTACGATGTGTGCACCGGTGCGCTATCGAATCGCCGCACGGTTATAAAGGTTGCGGCCTCCCAGGGCTTGCCGGATGGTATGGCTATCGATGAGCACGACAACCTGTGGATCGCACACTGGGGGGATGGATGCGTGCGCTGTTGGAGCCCGCGTACGGGAAACCTTTTGACCCAGATCCGTGTCGATGCGGCAAACAGCACCTCATGCTGCTTCGTGGGCTCAGGGCCTTCCAGACTTTTTATCACCAGCGCAGGAGGTGAACCCGAGCTGTCGTCCGGCACCGCTGTGGGTGGCAGGCTCTTTTGTGCTCCTGTTGAGGTGAGCGGCGGCAGAGTCCATTCGTTTGTCGCAGAATAAAATCGCGTATTTTCATTTGACCCGTAGTCATCAGATATAACGATAACCCCTATAAATATGACCCCAGTTGAACTGCTTCCTCAGACCAAAACTTTTCTCGAACAACCCGTCATCCGTGCGTTTATCAACGGTACATGGTCAGACACTGCATCGGGTACGCTTGATGTGACTGACCCGGCGACGGGCAATACCCTCGCCACTGTCTCGGCTGCAAATGCCTCCGATGTAGACAAGGCGGTTGAGGCGGCGCATGCGGCTTTTCCTCACTGGTCGTCGCTTTCTCCTGGCCAGCGCGCCGTGCTGCTACAGCGGCTGGCCGATGCCATCGAGGCAAATCAGGAAGTGCTCGCGCAACTGGAAACACTGGATGTGGGGAAGCCGATTGATAACGCCCGTGGCTTTGATATCCCCTTCGGTGCTGAGTGTGTACGCTACTTTGCCGATCTCAGCACACAGGCCTCTTACGATGTGCCCTTGGCCATTAAGAACATTGAGGCCAGGGTGCACCGCGTTCCCTACGGCGTGTGCGGATTTATTTTTCCGTGGAACTTCCCTTTCACCATTTGCTGTTGGGGGATCGGACCCGCTCTTGCTGCGGGTAACACCGTCGTCATTAAAGCATCCGAAGTCACACCGCTTTCGACTTTGTACCTCGGCCATCTGGCCGAGCAAGTGGGCATCCCGGCAGGAGTGATTAATATCTATACAGGTACCGGGCCTGAGTCTGGCCAGCCGCTGGCCGAGCACCCACTGGTGCGGCGCATGTCCTTTACGGGCTCCTCTGCTGTGGGTAAGCTAATCGGCCGCATTTGCGGTGAGCGCGTGATCCCCTGCAAGCTCGAGCTTGGTGGTAAGGGGGCTGCGCTGGTGCTGGAAGATGCCGATGTATCTGCTGCGGCAGAGGGACTGGCAGGGGCGATTACCCTGAATACCGGACAGGTTTGCTGCACCGCTACGCGCTGGTATTTGCATGAAAATATCTTCGACACATTTGTGGATAAAGTGCGTGGCATTCTGGAGGCAACAAGCATCGGCTCGGGTATTTGCGAAGGTGTGCAAATGGGGCCTTTGGTGTCCAAGGTGCAGAAGACCCGCGTCGAAGAGTATTACCACAAAGGTATTGCCGAGGGAGCAACTCCCGTCGTGGAACTGAAGCGGCCGGAAGTGCAGGGTGGGGCAAATGGGTTCTTCTTGAGCCCGCACCTGCTCACCGGTGATGAGAGTAATATCTGCTGCCGCGAAGAGATTTTTGGGCCCACGGCCTTTTTGGTCAAATACAAGGACGAAGCCGATGCAATCGAGCGTATCAACCGTGTTCGCTACGGGCTGGCTAACAGCATTTGGAGTCTCGACCTGGCGCGGGCATCCAAGGCGGCTGAAAGCGTCGTCGCCGGAAATAGCTGGATCAACGCCCACAATGTATTTGCTTACGGTCTCCCCTATGGCGGTATCAACTTAAGCGGTGTCGGGGGCGGCGTGAATTCACCCGAGACGTTTAACGACTACCTGAGAAACCAGACCATAGCGCGTCCACTCTAATCATGGAGCGAGCACCCAAATATCGTTAAGATAGTTGGTGTGGTTAGCCTCCCTGTTTTCGCGTCTGGTCGAGGTCGATGCAATAGCGGTATGTATTCGCCTCTCAGGTAGGGGACGAGGCCGTTTTGTCAATATTCCCTCGGTTTTTGCGCGATGCCAGTGCGTGCTGAGCACATGTAGGGGTATTGATATCATCGATGAGAGTCCGTTTGCTTTCCAGGAAAACGAAGAGAGCTCACGCCACCACACACTTCTATTCTTCAAATACACCCTGGTTTAACCGAGCATCCGTTTGTTTTTATCAAATTGCTCCGTCGTGTAACAGGCAGGGTAATCATCATGGGATGACGCTATTCGCTATTATCACTACGCTCGACAAAAGGCGGGTATTCAAGCCGTCCGTGACTTTTTAAGTCACTGAAACAAATATATGTTACACTTGATTGCCTGCGTAACATGCGCCGTGAACTTTATAAAATCTTAGGTAGAGAATTAAACGTATTGTTTGCAGAAATCCTAGGCGGTGTTTTCAAATTCATCAAGGTCGGTAGAAAAGGGTCTTTTCGCGTCTTTTTCCGTTTTCTCAGTTCATGAATCTGGATTCACACCACTTCGAAAGCCAAAAAAATCCTCAAAATTACCTCTTTTTCCCTCGTTTCTTAATTTGAAGACACGACCTAGACTTGCTCCGGCACTCGCACTGATTGTATCTCCATTTCTTGCCTGAGAATTCGCATGCGGCGTTGCATCGGGGATATGAGGTGTTCCTTCATGGCGAGGTAGGTGGCCATTTCGTCGCGTCGACGAATAGCTTTAAAGATGGCCTGGTGGCTTTCCCAAATCACCATATTCTCTGCTTTTGATTTAGAGTTCTGAGGGCGGGTGGAACTCCTACGGATTGGCAATACGATGTCGTGGATTATGCGAAAACGGTCCACTTCAGCCTTTATCAACTTGTTACGCGAGGCATCTAGGATTGCGAGGTGGAAGCGCAGGTCGCTTTGACCCAGTTGCTGGTATAGCTCCCAATGTTCTTCGGCTTCAGCTACATCCATTTTGTCTATGATCGTGCGCATCGCGGCGAGTAAATCTTCCATCCGATCGAGATCTTCTTGGCTGTGCCGCGCGGCCGCCAGTGTCGCAGCATGAGTTTCTAATGCGATGCGCAACTCCCAAATGTCTCGTATGTCTTCGTAGCTGGCTTTTTTGACGCGGGCCTCCTGGCGCGGATTGATCTCGATAAGGCCTTCGGTTTCCAATTGGCGAAGGGCATCTCGGACTGGTGTGCGACTGACTCCAATCTGCTCGGCGAGGTGCTTGCCTGCTAGTGCGTCGCCGGGCGCAAATTCGCCGGATAGTATGCGTTCGCGGATATAATTATGCGCTATGGTTATAGGACCGGTCATTGTTGGAGAGTAGGGTTTTGAAATGGCTCATTTCAATGCAGAAAAATATTGTATGCACTGTTGTGCTTGGCAATCAAGTCAATAAGAGTATTTTCCGATTTCCTGAGTTGGAGGTTGCGACACAAGCCGAGGAGGGCAAGGGCGGAAGCGGTCCATACAAGTGGCTTACGGCGTTTGTTATGGGCTTCGATTAACCTGCTATTAAACCGAAATGTGCTAGCTAGTACATTAAGACGGTTGTTTCTTTAACGTAAAGAGAATAGCAATGGTTATGGTTTCACTGCCTTGGTGCAGGTTAGCTAATATGTAAAACTCAAGCTTGCCATTGCTGTGTATACAGGGGTATATCTGTGTCGTGCATTGGGTTTGTGTAACAAGTGGATCGTTATTGGCTAAGCTCATTCCAGGCCGCATGACATTGCAGAATGAATGGATTACATTCTTCAACTCTTAATCGTGTATGGATAGATTTGTGTTAAAGAAATCAGGCAACCAAAATGCGGTTGATAGTTGTATTTTCGGGACGGAGAGGCTGTCTGCCTGTAGTGGATTCGCTCTGATTCTTGCCATGTCATTGATGGCTTTTATCCTGTTATTGTTAGTTAGTCTGACTTCTGTTTTGCAAGTAGAGCTTAGAACGGCTACGCAGCATGTTGAGCATACTAGCGCGAAGCAAAATGCACTCCTTGGACTCTCTGTTGCGCTGGGGGAGCTTCAAAAATACAGCGGTTCTGATCAACGTGTCACCGCACGGGCTGATTTGCTCGATGAGAATGCCACCCATCGCTATTGGACTGGCGTCTGGCATAGCGAGCCTGATCCGGCAGGAGCTTCACCTTTTGAACGTGGTCAGCCGCATTGGTTGGTGTCCACTCTGTCGGAATCTCCGGACCCAGTAAACGAAATCTTGAATGATCCAGTAGTACTGGTTGGTGATCGTTTCGGCACGGTTGAAGTGGAGGCTGAGCAAATCCCCATTACAAACGATGGAAACGTGGACGGTTATTATGCATATTGGGTGGGCGACGAGGGAATCAAAGCAAACATCCGTGCTCGCGAACCGGACAGTTACAGGGCGACAGGGGAGTCTGATTATGCTGATCAGATATTGCGCCTGAGTATGGCGCACCAGCCTCGTTGGGAAAAAATGCTGGGAGAGGACATTGATTTAACTCCGGACGTGCATGACCGTTTGAATGCCGTGACCGATCTGTACCACTTGGGTGATGATTTAAGCGTGGCCGAACACTTCCATGATATATCCCCATATAGCAGCGGGTTGTTAATTAATACTGCGCAGGGTGGGTTTAAGGAAGATCTGACGCGTATTCTGTCGCGAAATTTCACGGGCGCTTACGCTGATGGCCAGCCTATCGTTTCGGGAGCCGGATTCCCCGATGCCCCGACATGGGGGTTGTTGCGCTCGTTTTATAATTCTGGAAATGATGACGAATTGGGAACCTCTTGGGGGGATCTTAATGCGCCCGTGAAGGTGAGAGCTCATTCCTTTGACCAGAATATCCACGGTATCAATCCAGTCGTGGGCATGTGGCAAATGAACTGGGGGGCGCGCTACGACCCTGTCCCTGCCGCTGACGGGCGTTACAGGCTCCAGATCACCATCATACCTGCAGTGACTTTGGTGAACCCCTATAATGTCGAGCTGGCCCCCACGACCTATCGGCTACGGCTCCATTGGCGAAAGGGCGCAACTCAGTCTATGGTTTTGGACGGAGATGAAGTTCCTTCCCAAGTGCCTCATGGAGCGTTACTAATATCGTGGACCGAACCGATCAATAGCCATAACGGTGGTGATGTGCAGCCATACATCAATCAGGACGTGCATGGCGATGATGGGATCGTATTAGAAATAAAGCATGCGGGTTTTGCGCCGGGTGAAGCTAGAGTTTTCGGCCTGAGTGGGCAGCACCATTACGAACCGGGTACGAGTGATCCATTGCCCTTGGAGCCCGGATGGAATCCGATTTCCAGCTATGCGGTTTTAGATTTTACTCCGGCCACTTATCTCGATCCGAGTGAATTGAGTGGCAATTTTTCGTTTCGGTTGCGTTGGGAGCGAGTCGATGCGGTGCTAAGCGCGGAAGTGTTCGAGGGAAATTTCACTGAAATTCAAAGCATTGAGGATGTGCTTTACACGACCTCGAGCTCCTTTGGGCGCCCGAAAAACCCACTATTGATTGGCTTTGGAGCGGTGCCCAACCGAGTTCAATTAAGGCATTCGAGTCATATACATACAGCTAGCGGGCTTCCTGACGGGCCGGGCGCACGTTGGATGGCATTGTACAATCCGCGGGCCGCAGTCAATGGTCGTGACCGTGATGGTTCGTGGACGGAGCCTCCTCTATATGATGGGTTTGATCGGGCAAATAATATTTCTGACATCCAGTTTGATGATGACCGTGCATATTGGGGAGGCGATAACGGACCAAGTAAAGGTCAGCACTATGTGCCTCTTTATGACCTGCCCCGGCTACCGCTGGTTTCGTTGGGGCAGTTGCAGCATGCTAATCTTTCCTCGCGGGCATGGCAGCCCTCGTATCCTTTCGCCAATAGTTGGGCATCACCCTACTACAGTTCCGATGAACAGGACTTGTCTCATGCCTTGAATGAAGCACTCTGGGACAACTATTTTTTCTCAACTTTAAGCGATGGCCTGGCTGATTGGCCGGTGGCGGGTGAATGGCCCAATACTCGGTTGCAACCGCTCTCTGATGCCTCATATGCGGATGCTTTGGTTTGGGATGAGGGTGCGGCTAGTATGACTCTTCTCGGAGCTTTTAATATCAACTCGACTTCGGTCCCCGCATGGGCATCGCTTTTGCGCAGCCTGCAAGGGCTTGACGTGCCCTATAATGAGCCTGGATTAGTCGGCGGGAACACATCCCAAGATACTGGAGATCGGGTAGCTTTTCCCCGTGCAGGTTTGTCGGCTGGCGCGAGTGATGTCATGTGGCGAGGATTTCCGACCTTAACGGATGAAGAGGATAACAGTGAGATCATCGAATTGGCCGAAGCCATCGTGGCGCAAGTTCGTGCGCGCGGCCCGTTCCACTCGCTGGCCGAATTTGTCAACCGGGACTTGGCCGCCCCGGCCGGTAGCGAGGCGAATTTAAAAGGTGCTTTGCAGGCTGCGATCGACAGGACGTCCATCAATTCGGAATGGGCCAATCCGGCAGTAGTTGATACGTCTACGAAACCTGCGGGTCGGTATCCGGAGGCCAGTGCTGGTGCACGTTCGTCAGCGGCACCGGGCTACTTGACCCAAGCAGACCTTTTGCAAGTGCTCGGGCCAGTCATTACACCTCGTTCGGATACCTTTATCATTCGAGCTTACGGTAACACGACTGATTTTGCGACAGGTCACATCGCGTCGGAGGCATGGTGTGAGGCGGTGGTGCAGCGTATACCCGATTACGTCGATGCCTCCGAGCTTGCCACCGACTATCCGCCGACGCTGGATGTGAATATAAATATTGGCCGCCAATACAGAGTCGTGGGCTTTCGCTGGCTGCAACCCGATGAAATCTAAGGTATAAATGGATTTAAATATCTATCAACCGCTCGTTTCGAAATGGTGTCGAAAGGCTTTTTACTGGGTGGATTTTGTGATCCGCCCAAATTGCCAATTGGCTGCTTGCAGGGTCAAGCACTTGTCCTTGATTGTTGGTTTTGGCGTGCTGCTCCCATGTGCCATGCTTCCGGCCCGCGCCGAGGAGCCCATTTACACCGTGGACTTTCGTTTAATGGCCTTGCCGCCGATTGAGGGAGATGAAGGAGAAGGCCCGTCGGGAGCGTCCACAGAGAATGGCATGGATGGTGCGAATTACACGATCCATGATGTCCTATACCAGAATGGTGACAAAACGAAAAAAATATCGACGATCCCATATTTAACGCAAAGTCCAACCTACACATACCGTGGAACCAGTCCGCTGGTGTTTTTTCGCGAGATATCCACAACCGATGGACAGACAGAGCGGAAGGTGCTGGCAGAGGTGGATATCTCGGCCGGTCAAAGCCATATTCTTATTCTGGCACTACCAAGGAAGGGAAATGCCCGAACGGGGTTTATGACTCATTCTATGAGCGATGACTTGGATTCCTTCCCGTTCAATTCGTTTCGAATGGTTAATTTTTCAAACTCTCAAATCGCTTGTTTAATTGATGGCAAAAGACAAGAGCTGGAACCCCGTCGGGAGCGTCTCACGGTCTTGCCGATTAAGGAACCGAAGATGGTTGCCTTGAAGATGGCTTCCCTGAATACGGAATCGGGCGAATCAGAGGCGATCACATCGACCTCGGTTCCATTTTACGGCATTTCCCGTGTGCTCTGCCTGATACTCCCGGATGGATCGACGAAGGGGGGAACTGCCCGACCTGTAATAATTCTGGATCTTGGACCGGAGAATACGGCGCAGGGGTTGAATGGCTCAGATGATGCCGCGAGCGGGCCAGGTAATGACTTCTGATAGCCGACGTACCCATGCGGTTCTATCGCGGCGACCGCCGACTCTGATAAAAAGTCGGTCGGTTTGGTTTACCGGATCGAGGCAGGCACGTCCGGTGTGACTGGGCCGTGGGTGCGGGATTCTGGGCTAAACCTCTACCTCCACGCCGCCTGCTTCTCGGCTGTTGAGCCCGGCGATAATCATTCGCATGAGTTCGTGCGTTTCCTGGTAAGGGAACGGTCGCACGCCGGTTCGGAGGTACCGGACGAAGTGCTCCAACTGGGTTTTGAAAGCATAAAAGGTGTCCATCGATTTAACAGTGTCGAAACCGTCGCTGCCTTGAAGGGTCAAAAGCCCTGTTCCGGCACCCATGTCTTTGCGCACGTAAATGAAAACATCGGCGCCGCAGCGGTGCGTGAAGTGTACGAAATTGCGGTTCTTGTCGCCGATGTTGCGGCAGGTGAGGAATCCTGGGCCGAGGATGGGATAGATTGCTTCGATTGCGTGTATGCCGTAGGTTTCCCAGTATTTGGCCATGCTCATCGTGACGAGTTTGAGCTGTCCGAGGTTGTGGGTCGACATGCGGTAGGGCAGGAATTCTTTTGTGTAGCGCATCGACGAGCTGCTTAGAATAGGGCTCCCTTGCTCAATCCATTGGTCGAACACCGCTAGGTCGGCTGGGTTGTCAACCATGGGTTTGTCGACGAAGATAGGCACACCTGCTTCGACAAAAGGGCGGCAGCGCTCGACGTGCTCGGAGCCGATGTCCGTCGCAATAATCACCGCATCGACATGGCCAATGACTTCCTCTGGGCTTGTCACTACGTTAGGAATGTTTGCGCATGCGGCGACGTGCTCGGCTGTGAACTCTCCTTCTCCGGTGCAACATACATGAGTGACTTTGGCGCCTGGGATGGTGAGGGTGGCTTCTGGCTGTTTGTTGAGATAGGTCGGGATCGCTGGATAGAGGCACTCACGCGTCATTCTCTCTCGATCGTATCCGTTGAACATTGCGCTCCATGAGTAGGGGTGTGCGTTGCCCGGAGTGGCTCCGAAGATAGCGAGGCGAAGCTCTTCTTTGTCAACGATTGGCTTGTTCATTGGGAATGTATAGTTCTTTGGTATTCTTGTTTTGGTAATGAGTGGCTGAATTGAAGAATTGACGCAAAAGCTGTCTTGACTCAAGCATGTATTATCGTGCATACACTAGTTGGCGAAACTAAATTATGAAAAAAATGAGACCTAGTCGTGTATTGAGAAAATTGCGTTCGGGTGAAGTCGTTTCCAGTTTTAAGCTTAACTTAAAAGACGCTCGGGTTGCGGAGATTGCTGCGATGTCCGGGGTCGATTGTCTTTGGCCCGACCTGGAGCATGTGCCGAACGGGATGGGCGATATCGAATCTATGGTTTGGGCGGCTAAGGCGCATGACGTCGATGTTTTGGTGCGAGTCCCTCGTGGCAGTTACAGTGATTACATACGTCCACTGGAAATGGATGCGGCTGGGATTATGGTGCCGCACTGCATGGGTTTGGAGGATGCCAAGAACGTGGTGCGCATGACCCGTTTTCAACCGCTTGGTATGCGACCAGTTGACGGAGGAAATGCCGATGGTGCGTATTGTGGGATTCCTTTCAAGCAGTACCTTGCAACCGCCAACCAAGAGCGCTTTGTGGCTTTGCAGATTGAGGACCCTGAGCCTTTAGAGGAGTTGGACGCAATCGCCGCCCTGCCTGGGGTTGATATGCTGTTTTTTGGTCCTGGCGATTTTAGTCACGCCATTGGAGCGCCAGGTATGTTTGATGATCCCCGCTTAATATATGCACGCAAGCTTGTGGCAGAGGTTGCTCTTAAGCATGGTAAATTTGCAGGCACGGTTGGTAGTCCGTCCAATCTTACTGAGCTTATCGACCTTGGCTACCGCTTTATCAATGTCGGTGCAGATGTTGTGGGATTGACCAATTATTGTAAGTCATTGGCGAGTGCGTTCGCTGAGGTCGAGGTGCCGCCGGCTGAATGTGAGGGGATATACGGTCGCTAACCTATGAATTATCTTGGATGGTCTCTATGCTTATGAGATGAGCAATTGAGCCGTTTGAATTTTGCTTAGTGATAGCTCACAGTTCTCGGCGGGGGGAAGGCGGTTGTGTCGCTCTTATACCTAAAAAGTTTGATTCACAGAACTCTTGCACGAAGCAATGTGAATATAATTCTTGATAAAAACTAACATCGCCATATGTATACATGGATGTTCTCCGGCAGGGCGGGGTGGCTAGCTGAAGCTGAGTTACCGAGTGCACTGCTTGCCAGGGCGGCTACCCCAGAAGAAGCCCATTTGAGCCATCGCCTTTTACCGCTGCGTCGAAATCCGCGAAACAAGGCACCTGCTGTAAGCTGTGAAGTCATTGTAGCTGTGCTAAGTATGACAAAAGTCCGCAATCAGTAACCGAACCATGAGAATCGACAACCACGTCCACATCGGGGTCGACCCGCTGTTCTACTTGCAGAACTGGTCCCCTTATGCTCTCGACCTTGAGCGCTTGTTCAACGAAGCAGGAGATTCTGGCATCGATGCCTGGGTGGTTTTTCCTTTCGTTGCATACATGGCCTTAGATATTGAGGGCTTGCGCTATAATCGTATCGAATTGCCGAAAGATACACCTCATGTTCCGTACGCATTTGAGAATCGGCGTCTCTGCGAAGACATTATGCGTTCGGTTCCGGAGCGTCGTAGTCGGCTTTGGCCTTTTCTCATGGCTGACCCAATGCGTATGCCAGCGGCTCAGGTTAAAGAGTGGGAAAAACTGCCCGCGGAATATCCCGTTCATGGTATTAAAATTCAACCCACCATCCTGCAGTCACCCATACGCTCCTTACTTGAGGAAGGTAGTTGTATGGTGGAATACGCCAAGGCCCACGATTTGCCCTTTTTGATTCATTCCAGCATCGCGCCGGATGATATTTGGTCGCAGTGCTCTGACATTCTGGCTGTAGCCCAGGCCAATCCAGATGTCCGCTTTATTCTGGCACATTCTTGCCGCTTTCATCACGAAAGCCTGAAACGCGTAGCCGAGCTGCCCAACACTTGGTTCGACTGTTCGGCGCACATTATTCATTGTGCCTGCGCAGTGGATAACAAGAAAGCGGTTGCTATTCCGCAAGAGCGTTTCCCCTCGGATTATAATGATCCCGCCCGAGTTCTTCAGGACTTGGCTGAAGCCTTCCCGGATTCATTGATATGGGGCAGCGACGCACCGTTCTATTCATACGAAGATGCTAAATTGCAAATGCGCAGCAGCTACCGTGAGGAGGTTGCAGTACTCAATGCGTTACCGGAAACATTGAGAGCCAAGGTTAGCCATCTTAACACGCTTAAATGGTTGGGCAAGTCTGTTGACTCGCATTGAATCAATCGATTATCAGGTCTAGTAAAAATTTGATTCGCTGGACAATGATCTGAAAGCGACGTACGAGCAAAATACCTTCCTCCAGCCAGGCTGGATTTGACCGCTGTGATCATGCCTCGCAAGCGCTGGTGTGGGCAACTTTATGTCAGCAGGGCCAGCCGCTGGCATTACCCATTGCTTTTATGCCATTGCGAAGGACGGACGATGGATTCGGGGAAGTCGGGTACGGCTTGCTTGATTTGTTGCAGTACATCGGCCGGTAGGGGGCCACGTGCGGCCATGGCGACATTCTCTTTGAGCTGCTTCACATTGTCGACACCGATCAAGACACTGTCCACCGCAGGGAAGCTAAGGCTGTAGCGCAAGCAGAGTTCCGGCATGCTCAGGCCAGCAGCGGCAGCGATTTGCTCCACGCGCCGACGGGTTGGTATTACGGACTGGAGTCCGACTGGAATGCGTGCCTCAGGCATGAGGAGTAAGCCCTGTAGAAAAGCGCTGCGTGCAAACAGTAGACGGCGTTCGCTCTCTTCTTCTTTAAAATACTGCGTTCCGCTAAATCGGTGGTCGAAGAGGTTATGCGGTAGTTGTATGGCCTCGACCTGCGGCTCTTTGACCGCTGCTTCGATTCCACTGGCGGTGTCGACGGAAATGCCAATGCGATGGATTAACCCTCGTTCACGCAATGCAGCCAAAACCTCAATCCAAGGCAAATCCGCATCGCGGTGGAAGAGAAAGACCGGGATATGCTCGACTCTTAGGCGTTTAATCGAATCGGCGATGGATGCTTCCAATTGCAAGCGGATCGTCTTCGGGTCGGAAATTTTAGGGTCTAGCGGCCGACATTTGCTTACCACAGTAACCGATTCCGATATCTTCAGATCCGTCATTGCACGACCCAGCACGCTTTCACTTTCGCCATACGCGGCGGCTGTATCGAAGCAGCGGATGCCTGCGGCATAGGCTTCGGCTATGATTTCCCGGCAGGTTTTCTCGTCCGGTTTACCGCTTTGATTGGCGATCCCGTATGCCAAGCCGAACTGGACTGTACCCAGGGTCAATCTGGAATACGCCGGGGCTTGTCTGCGTATGGGATCAGGGGTGGATTTTGCATGTATTGTGGTCATCGTACACTTTTTGCGTATTAGTGTGTATACACGCCGCTTGGGTGGTTTGTCCACACGTAATAATTGATCGATATATAAGTGTGAAATTGTCCGAATGTAAATATTTAATTCAAGTCTTGAATTAAATATTTACCCAGGCTATAAATCACTCCATGAAGATTGGGAAGATGGATTTTACGCAGAAGGATCCCGGCTGCAAAATATGATATAGCTGGCTCAGCGTTGAGGTGCGCGGTGTTCGGATCAAAATTAAATTGACAGTAGGTGGCTTTTCTTTGTGTATGTTTATGTATACACAGAGGCTGTCGAGTTAACTCTATTCAACTTTAATTATGCACGTTCGTAAATTGTTTTCTTTGGAAGGAAAAGTAGCGCTGTTGAGCGGTGGAGCAGGTAAATATGGTCGCCAAATTGTTGCGGCGCTGGCGGAGGCCGGAGCTGATACTTACATCGCTTCGCGAAACGTGGCGGGCTTGGAGGCAGTCGCACGCGAACACCGTGAGAAGGGCGAAAAAGTCACTGCGTTACCACTGGATTTGGAGAGCGAAGCTTCGATCCTGACCTTGCGTGACACTTTGCTAGAGCGCGCGGGAACAGTCGATGTATTGGTCAACAATGCCGTTCTTAGGGTCACGGGAAAATGGGATGATCCGCTCGAGGATTTCAACCGTAGTTGGCGTATCAACGCATCCGGCTTGCATGCGATTACCCGGACCATGGGTAAAGTGATGGTTCAAAAGGGTGCCGGTTCGATCATTAATATTGGCTCCATGATGGGGGTGACAGGGGTGGAGCATCACAATTACGATGGTACGGATATGAATTCAGGTTGGTCGCCTGAGTATTTTTTTCATAAAGGAGGGATGGTCAATTACACGCGCTTTTGCGGCTCTTATTTTGGGCGTTTCGGTGTCCGTTGTAATTGTATCAATCCCGGTGGTTTGCAATCACCGGAGCAACCCGAGCAGTTTGTTAAAAATTACTCAGACCGTACCCAACTGGGGCGGTTGGCGAATGATTCGGATTTGAAGGGTGCTATCGTCTTCCTCGCGTCCGAGGCCTCCGCTTACGTTACCGGAGCCATCATTCCAGTAGATGGCGGCTATACAGCCAAATAATCTAAGCTACATTTTTTGCTATGCTGCATGCGATTGACTACATCCTGATCGTTCTGTTTCTTCTTTTTACAGCTGCCGTTGGGATTCTGGCGCGAGGTAAGCAGGAGGAGACCGACGATTTTTATATTTCCAAGGGAACTTTGCCGGGGTTTCTCGGCAGCACGATTGTTGGGTTAAGTATAGCGGCTACTTTCTTTAGTGGGATTTCGCTGTTAGCATATCCAAGCATTGTTATTAATCATGGGCTTGTTATATTTATTACAACTATCACCCTTATCTTTAAGTATTACCTGATTTGTTATTTTTTCGTACCTTTATTTATTCGTAGGCAATGGCGATCACCTTATGAGATTTTGGAGATTCGCTTTGGCGCAAGTGTACGCAAGCTGGCCAGCTTCATTTATGTGATTTTGCGCCTGGGCTGGATGGCGGTGCTCATCTACGCGCCGACCATCGCCATTCTAGGTGCCACCGGCTTGGGTGATGATTATTTCTGGCAGGTGGTATTGCTTGTTGGATTGATCAGTACGGTCTATTCGGCTTTTGGTGGCTTGCGTGGGGTTATGGTGACTGATGCGATGCAGATGCTAGTCATCATTGCAGGCTGTCTGATTACGATTGGCTTCATTATCTATAATTTGCCAGTTTCGTATCAAGAAACCTGGCGTATGCTGAAGGATACCGATTCGCTTCGGCTCTTTGATTTCTCTCTAGACCCTTCGGTGAAGGTGACAACATGGACGGCAGTTATTGGCGGACTATTTGCCTCTTCAGCCATGTATCTTGGTGACCAGATGTCACTACAACGCTATATGGCTTCGGCTTCTATTGAAGAGGTTAAGCACTCCTATCTGGTAAACTGTATCGGGGTATTCATCGTGTTAAGTGTGCTTTGTGCGATTGGAGTATGTTTGAAGGCTTGGAGCCTTTTTCAAGATCCCGCGAGTTTGCCGGCTAACACGGATCAGTATTTCCCTTACTACGTGGCCAGCCAGTTGCCTGTGGGCGTTGCGGGAATGATCCTCGCTGCATTGTTGGCTGCAACCATGAGTAGTATGACCAGCGGAATTAACGCTCTCTCCGGAGCGATTGAAATGGATTTGTTACCCAATAGCTGGAAAGAAAAACAATCCGAAAAAGCGCGCCTTATCTTGGCTCGTGTGCTGAGCCTCCTGATTGGAATAACGGCCACTTTATCCGCTGGACTGGTCGCTCATCTTGGACAAATTTTTGATATGTCGCAGCGGCTACTCGGATTGTTTGTTGGCCCGCTCGGAATTGCGTTGGTTTTTGCTGTCCTTCCATTGAAATTATCGGGCAAATACGTAATCAGCGGTTTGATAGGGGGAGCATTGTTTGCATCATGTGCTGCCTTTTCTCCTCAACTCAATGCTGCTTATCCGTGGTATCCTATTATTAGCTCCATGTGGACGGCAGTCATTGGAATGTTTGGGACAGCCTTGATTATGGGAGTTGGAGTGCGAGGTAAGTTGCCTGAATAAGTGAGCTTACAAGGGAGGTGAAGTGGGTTTTTTGTTTGCCCTTCGGGGGTACAGCGCAACGCAAATTATTTATGAAGAAGTCACCGGAATTAAGTGATCTGGAAGCCTTAAATCAGAAGCTGGAAGGGGAGCTGCACCATTCCGTATTGATGCGGCGTATTTATGCAACCGATGCGTCTTCCTATCAAGAAATGCCGTTGGCTGTGGCATTGCCTCGAAGCGAGCAGGATCTGTGTGAAATCCTGCAATTTGCCAGAGATCATAAAGTCGGAGTGATTCCCCGCACGGCCGGGACATCCCTCGCCGGACAGGTGGTTGGCAATGGAATCGTAGTAGATGTCTCCCGGCATTTTACAAGGATACTGGAAATTAATTCGGCGGAGGGATGGGTGCGCTGTCAACCTGGTGTCATCCGGAACGAATTGAATGATGCGCTCCGGCCTCACGGAATCTTATTCGGCCCCGAAACATCCACGCAAAACCGGGCCATGGTCGGCGGTATGCTCGGGAATAATTCCTGCGGCTCGAACTCGGTCATGTATGGTTCGACGCGTGAGCATACCATCGAAGTGACTGCTCTGCTTTCCGACGGATCGAAGGCGGTTTTCGGCCCGCTTTCGAAGCATGAATTCGATGCAAAGTGCGAAGGGAATTCGCTGGAGGCCCAGATTTACCGAGAAACACGTGGTATGCTTTCAGATTCGGAGAATCGCCAGGAAATTCTCAAAAAATTTCCGCACCCGGATATTCCCAGACGCAACACCGGCTACGCGCTCGATTGCCTTATGGATGCTGACTGTTTTGACTCGGATTCTGATCGAGCTTTCAATTTCAGCAAGCTCATCGCAGGTAGTGAGGGAACGCTCTGCTTTGTCCTGGAGATGAAACTGCATTGTAATCCGCTTCCTCCTGAGTCGACAGGTCTACATTGCGCGCACTTTAAGACCATCGATGAAGCGCTTCGGGCGACTCAGATTGCCGTACGCTATGAATGCTACGCCTGTGAGCTGATCGATCACCACATTCTCGACTGTACCGAACGAAGTATCGAACACCGCGAAAATCGCTTTTTTATTGAGGGAAAGCCAGGTGCTGTCCTGATCACTGAAATTCGCAAAAACAACCGCTCGGAAGTCCTGGAAGTGACCGACCAGCTGGAGCGCGATATGCGAGAGGCGGGGCTTGGTTACGCCTATCCGGTCCTCTTTGGGGCGGATACAGTGAAGATTTGGAACCTCCGCAAGGCGGGTTTGGGGCTTCTGTCCAATATGCCGGGAGATGCTAAACCGGTTCCTGTGATTGAGGATACCTGCGTGCGGGTAGAAGACCTGCCCAGCTATATCGCAGAGTTCAGCCTGCGGCTGAAACAACGATTTGGCCTCAGTTGTGTCCATTACGCCCATGCCGGTTCGGGGGAAATTCATCTCCGCCCGATCATCAATTTGAAAACGGATGAGGGGAACCGGATGTTCCGGGAAGTGGCTCAGGCTGTAGCCGAGTTGGTGCGCGAATACCGTGGCTCCCTTTCCGGTGAGCATGGCGATGGCCGACTTCGTGGTGAGTTCCTTGAGAGCATGATTGGCTCGAAGAATTACGCTTTGATCCAGTCGGTTAAAAACACCTGGGATCCAGCAGGGATACTCAATCCAAATAAAATCATTAATACACCTGCCATGAATACCAACTTGCGCTATACCCCAGGGCAGGTTACGAAGGAACCCGAGACTATTTTTGATTGGTCTGCATCGAATGGAATGCTGGGTGCGGCGGAGATGTGCAACGGCTCAGGCGATTGCCGTAAGACCCAATTGGCCGGTGGAACCATGTGTCCCAGCTACATGGGCACCCGCGATGAGAAAGATACCACAAGGGCGCGGGCGAACCTCTTGCGTGATGCGCTTACAAAAGGGCCTGCCAACGCACGCAAGAGTGTTTTTGACAATCCGGATGTTAAGGAGGTGCTCGATCTTTGTCTTTCTTGTAAGGGCTGTAAGAAGGAATGTCCTTCGACGGTCGATATGGCCAAGCTCAAAGCTGAGTTCATGCAGCATTATTACGACGCCAATGGGGTTCCCTTGCGGGCAAGGATGATCGCCACCTTTGCCCACTCCCAGAAATTGGCCTCCCTGGCTCCCTGGGCGTGGAACGCTCTCTTTGGAACCAAATGGATGCGGCGTCTTCTAAATCGTGCCGTCGGTTTTCACCCTGATCGAACGATTCCGCTATTGCCTCGGCAAACTTTGGCTCGCTGGTTTAAGGATCATGTGCCACATCCAAATGCAGGTCAGGTGGGCAAGGTTTGGCTCTTTAATGACGAGTTTACCCATTTTAATGATGTTGAGATTGGGGTTAAGGCAGTCGATTTATTGGAGCGTCTGGGCTATTCCGTTGAGTTGCCGATTTGTGGAGAAAGCGGCCGAACCTGGCTATCGAAAGGGCTGGTTCGGCAGGCTAAAAAAATCATCAATCGAAATTTGCGTGCCTTGGGGGGAAAAATCAGCTCCGAGCAGCCTTTAGTAGGAGTTGAGCCCTCTGGCGTGCTCACCTTTCGCGACGAGGCACTGGATTTGGCGGAGCCTGAACTCAAAGACAAGGCCAGAGCAATGGCAGATCATTGTATGATGGTGGAAGATTTTATCGCCAGGGAAGCGGCTGCAGGGCGGATATTAAGCAATGCATTTACAGACAAAAAAAGACACATCAAACTGCATGGACATTGCTTTCAAAAAGCGATTGTGGGCCAGTCCGGTAGCATCGAGGCACTTCAGATACCTGCGAATTATACAGTGGAACCGATCCCCAGTGGATGTTGCGGCATGGCAGGTTCGTTTGGCTACGAAAAAGAGCATTATTCGCTCTCTCAGCAAATCGGAAATTTGGTGTTGTTCCCCGCCATTATGTCTGCCGACAGCGAGACAATTATTGCGGCACCAGGTACATCCTGCCGCCACCAAATTCATGATGGCACCGGGCGGATAGCGCAGCATCCGGTTGAAATTTTGCATGCCGCATTACGGGAATGCGAATAACAAACCATCTGTTTTTTTAGAAATCTCGAACTGACAAATCTGACATATGACCTCAAGTATCTGGTCGCTGGTCGGCATACACAGCCTAGTTCCAGTTGTTGTCAGCTATTCATCATAGAACCGATATGCATAGAGGTCGGCTTCCTTCATCGAAAATCGCAGCCGGACTGGTTGATCGGAAAAATCCAGGATGTCTATGAGGTTAATCCATTCTACCGGTTCATCGATAGCGTCACCTGTGATGCGTTTGCTTGTGGCGATGACATTGTCTTCGAGATCGATGAGTTCCACCTGGACAAATCCGTTTGCACTTGTGGAGTAATTCAATTCCAGCATCTCTCCCGTGAAAACAAGGGGCTTTGTCGTCAGGCTGCCAGCCTTGGCTCCGGCGTGGACGGAAATAAAACCGTCCGTCCGGATGACGTAGCGGTCGCCGCTGCGGTGATAGATCGACAATTCTGTAGGACTGGTTTGCAGGACATTGTTGGCGACGAAGTTGGCCCGGTTGGTCCATTGCTTTGAATCTAGCCCCGGTCGGATGAAGGCTTCGGTGAAGAGTCGGTCATAGTGGTTGGAGCCAGCACGGCTGGACATGAAAAGGACATCGGTGGTGTTCTTCCTCACCTCATCGGCGGAATCCTTTTCTCCAGGGACGAAGCGTGTTGGGAGTGCGATGTAGATGTGAGGTGCACGGACGTAGGGATGTGTCATGGTGGTATACAGATGTTCGCCGGGTAGGTTGGGAGCCATTTCCACGGGCTCACTCCACTCGATGAAATCCGATGATGTGCTTCTCGCAACGGTACGCAGGCGGGTGCCGGGCGTCCAGGTGCGGAAGTAACAGACGTATTTGTTTTCTGCCTCGGACCAGAAGGCCACATTGGCCGAGTCAAAGGCATGGCGCCATTCCGGTTGGTAGGGGATAATCTCTCCCTGCATCGTCCAATTGATTCCGTCTGGAGAGACAAAGCCGTAGAGTCCGATTCCTTCCATGGTCGTGCCCCGCTTATCCCCCTTGCCGGGGTATCCAGCCACCGCCTTGTAACGTTCCTCTGGATCGACTCCGGGACGGGTATCCAGAAAGGGCATGAAGTTGTGCAAATAGGGCGGCATATTGGTTAAAATCGCGTTGTTCTCTATTGTCCCGCCCACTTCATGCAATCCGAGATTGGGCAGCCGCCAGTTATGGCCGTCCAGACTCTCCGCGTAGCAAAGCGTTTCACCGGGATGCCCTGAATGGATAGGCCCTTTGTAGCTGGGGTCAGCCTCACGGTAATACGCACGGTAATAATCGCCGTCCTTGATTACAGTCATCGCGTGTCGGACGGGTAGCGGTGATTCGGCACGAGGCGCTTTTCTTGGGGCGTGGAGTCGCAGATCCACATCGGTAAGAGATTCAACGAGGTAATCGTCTACAAAGAGTTCGCGCTGCGATCCAATATAAATGGGCTGGGCGACCAGTGAAGTGAAGGCGACGATCGTCAGTGACAAACTCAGTAAGCTGGGCCAGTGCATGTGTCTTGCTTTATTTTGGTATAATTGTGAAGTAATTGCCTGATAGGACAGTGCTATGGGCGGGCGTATTTGCCTTCCCAGCTGTTGTCGCGATCAAGCCAGCGGTCGAGCCAGGCGAATGTATAAGCCCTCGCCACCGGCGGGAAACTGTGGCCGCCAGGATAGGAAAACCACGTAAAGCAGTCGCCAGCACCGAGTAGGCCGATATCTCTATCCACTTTTTCGGGCGAGTAGTCACTGCGCTCTTTGTAGTAACTCAAGCTTTTGGCATAACTTTTCCGGTTCTTCCTCGCCTCCAACACACTGGGTAGGCCCTCGGTATCTTTCCAGTTGAGATAAACTTGTGCCACCTCGAGGCATTTTTTCAGAAGCCCACGGCGGTTGTAAAACTCCCATTCGCTGGAGAGAATCAGCAGCGGGCGTGGTGCGACCATCATCATAAGTTCGTCGAAGTCCGCTGGTACTTGGAGATCGGGATTGTCGATGTAGGGGCGGTATTTCTTGATGTAAATGTATTTCCCTTTTTCCCGGGACCAATGTTCAGTCCCCCGGTGCCAGTCTAAAACGCCACCGATGCTCACAGTAGCCGCGATTCTCGGCTCGAAGGCACCAGCGAAAACAGCGGTGTGCCCGCCCAGCGAGAGTCCGATGCATCCGATGTGATTGGAGTCGACGAAATCTAGGGTCTCGAGAAAATCGACACTGCGCATGATGTCCCAGGTATTCTTGCCGACGATAGACCACTCGGGATTGCGTTCATAAAACGGTCGTGACTGCAGAGGAGCTTCGCCGGGCTCGACACGCTCGCCGTCGGTCAGCAGATCAATGCTCAAGGTCACGTAGCCGTGCCGAGCCAGGTACAGGCCGTAGGATCTGCCACCCTCGCTGGTGTCCGGCAGATTGAGTGCGGTTTTGCCAGACAGTCCGATCACTTGATCCTTGCCGGCCCCTTTCGTTGTGCTGTGAATGCAAATCATGGCCGGGGTTTCTTGTTGAAAGGCTTCTTTGGGTACTAATAGCCATGCGGTCACACGGTCGTCTGCTTCGGTCTGAAAGCTGACATGGTAGCGTTCGATGCTGCCGTCCTCTTCCGCCATCTGTTCTTTGAGAACCTGAAGCTGAGGCTTGGACAGGCGTTCAGAAGGGCAGCCTGGCTCGAAGGTGACTTTCCGTATCGTCGGCTTCAATTCTGGGATTTCCGAGGGGAAGTCTCCCAGCAGTTCAAGCCATCCGCGCTCGATCTGCGCACGCTGTTCGGGCCAGGGTCCGGATCTTTCCTGCGCTGCGGCGGGCTGCGATGCGCCCAGGACCAAGAGTATTAAGATCAGCAAGGCCGCACTAGCACTCATGGCCTTGGATGTGATTCTATTGGAAAGTTTCTGTTTCATGGAGTATTCGCTATTTTGTGAGTGGGAAGGCCGATCGGTGGCCTGTGATTTTGCTTTCTTCGAAATGTCGGTTTAGCTTCGAATAGGTTCTTTGCCTCGATCCCGTTTCTCCGGCAGGTCGCTTATGAGCTACGGGTCATCCCCGGCCAAAGTACTGCTCGCGCTCCAGCCCAAGATACCAATTGGGAGTAAAGGCATTCATCCTGGAGGGGGCAGGGGAAGAGAACTGAAACTTAGTGTGCATATCGGGGTATACACTACGGTGTGTTGGATTGGCTCGCAAGTATATTTTCGACGATTGCAGATGCTGGCTAGCTGTGTTTGCAGTTTTTACATCCTCACGTGCATGGAAAAGGTACATCGCAAATTTTTTCTATAAAGAACTTGACCTAATTTGCCTCATAAGATTTAATGTATACATGTAAATACATTACTGGATTCAGTATCGTATTTATGGTGCGTAATATAAAACTAACTAAAGGTCCCTGCTATGAAGTATAAGTCACAACTGTCCGCCTCATCTCCCACCTTTCTACTGCTCGGAGTCGCGAGTTGCTTTATTTCTTCAACTGTTCACGCTGTTGATAAGTCTGCTCAGGGCAGTGGTGACTGGCCTGGGATTACGTGGAGCCCGGCAGGTGATCCAGGGCAAGGGGATACGATTGCCATTGGCAATGGATATTCCGTCGATTACATCGGCGATGACGACGAAGGGCGTTACGGTAATCTTGAAATCGGGAGTGACTTTGATGGAAGCGGGAATACCTTTACCCGCAACGGAACGTTGACTATTTCCGGCGGGAGCCTGCAAACGGCGGCCAATGGGTCGGGTGCCATGCGGATTGGTGCTGAGACCGATTCGATTGGGGTGTTGAACGTGACAGGGGGGACACTGGATGGCGATGGTGTTGGCTGGTTGACGGCTGGTTATGGCACCAATTCCAACGGCACTGTGAATCTGAGCGGTTCCGGAGTTATTCAAAATCTCTCGAATTTATCTCTGGGAAGTGGCGTTGGATCGACGGGCACTCTGAATGTGAGTGGTGGATCGCTGCAAGTGGATACCGATTTTTACGTTGGGCGTGTTTCTCCGAATGCCAATCAGGGTGTGTTCAATCAGACTTCGGGCTTCGTGGTAATTGATCGTAATCTGCGGATCGGTAATGCGACGAGTGCTACCCACAACCCAACTGGTACAGCCTCGTTGACAGGCGGTTTCACTTCGGTGAATGGGAATATCATACTCGGAAATACGTCAAACGGCGTGAATGGCGTGGGCAAGCTATCCATCGGTCCAAACGCAAATCTTTCAGCTATCGCGTCGGATTCGACATTGATGATTGGTGGGGATGGTGAATTGGAGTTTCTGCTCGGCAGCACCACCAGTTTTAACGCGATCGACTTGACGGCAGCGACGTCCGGAGTTGCGTTGAGTTTTGACGTTGGGTCGTTGATCACAATTGACGGCAGCAATCTGGCGTCTGATTTCGATGGCACGATTGTCTTGGCTACTTATGGCAGTGGCAGAGGGCCGACTGAATTTAGCTTGGGCAATATTGTGATCGACTTTGCTAACTTCGATCCGGCTTTAATGCCGAGTGTCGATTGGACGGATACCGAGATGCTCTTGACGGTAATGATTCCGGAGCCTTCTGCAAAAGCATTGATCTTTGGGCTGGCGACTCTGGGCTTGGTTGCGGCACGTCGCCGTCGTTCGGTCAGCTCATCTTAATTGAATCTTAGGGACGCGAGCTTGCGAGCTCTGCTCCGAGCCACCGAATGTCCCTACCCATTTCAGAGACTTTTAATGCGATAGGAGATATGCCGCATCGCATTAAAAGTCTCTTTTTTTCGGATTAGCTTGGTTTGTTATCAAATCGAAAGGAACATTATGCTTACGTCTGCTTAGTTTCGCTTCTGCGCTCATGCTGTGTGCACCATTCGACGCAGAGGCAGAGAAACTAAACTTAGAAAGCAGTGACTGGTCGAGGATCGCATAGCGCCCTTTGGGCAATCCGAGCCCCGGAGAATTTGTCCGTATTGAGCGCGGTCATGAAGTGGATTACGCCAATCCCAGGCTGACCCGCGTGGGAAGCCTCAACAAACAGGAAAGTCTCCAAACACCTCAATAACTTATGAAATCTAAATGCACCTTGACTTATTTTCCAATTCAACTGATGGCTGCCTTGAGCTTCTGTGGGCTGCCCCTGCAAGCCCAACAGGCCGTATCCAGTGGAGGGTGGGATGAACCTACGACTTGGGACTCTAGCTCCGTTCCTACGGATAATTCGGTCGCTCGGATTTTTGACGGTTATTCGGTGGTCAAAAGCGAGAAAGGTACCTCGCACGCAAGGGTGAATGTCGGCAACCATGCGGAGGGTGGCACATTGATTCTTTCATCTGGTGGGATAAATGCGGCCAATACCATGATCGGTGCCCACCAAGTTGCTCTTGGACCACAAGGCAGAGGCTTGATACATATTGACGGGGGACATTTTAGCACATCTTCTGAAAAGGGAGGTGGCATCCAGGTGGGAGTGGGTGACTACTCCAGCGGACACTTGCGCATTACTTCCGGGACGATCGTCACGACTAGTGGGATTCATCTGGGCATTGGGGTGGATGCGACTGGAAAGATGAGCATCGAAGGGGGCGATGTTTATGTGGCTACGGGAACTAATTCGCAGTTGAACCGCAATGATAATGCAAATTTCTTTGTCGGTGCTTTGGTCAAAAGCATTCATAGTCGCAATGGAATCTTCGAGCAAACGGGCGGATCGCTGACGGTCACTGACGGGCTGCGCGATGTTCATTACTATTTTTCAGTGGGCAATGCCCGTAATATTGAAAACTCCCCCGTGGGGGTGGCGACGATCAAAGGAGGGACTTTGACCGCAAATGTGAAAGTGGGGCGAGATAAGGATTTAGCCGATGCCGGTGGATCAGGCATATTGACTGTGGGCTCCAGGGCAAACGTTAGGGGGCAAAGCCAAGCTTGGGAGGTTGGCGGCAACGGTACGCTTGAATTCCAACTTGGCGAAGGGGATGATTTCAATCCAGTCGACCTCACCACAGTGACGGCGAGCCAGGCGATTTTATTTACCCAACCAGGGGCTAGATTGCAGGTCGATGGATCTGCCTTGCCTTATTCTGGATTTCACGACTCGATCAAACTTATTGAATACAAGAGTGGCTGCGGACCATCGCCATCCAGCCTTGATCATTTAGAGGTCGACTTCGTCGGGTTCAACTCGCACTTCTCACCCAGTCTGGTTTGGAATGATACTGCCTTGTTTTTAAAATTATATCGCTGATCGCGATGGTGGTGTCGGTTTGAAGTACATGCCTCCAATTTGCTGAGCTATACCAATCTATGTATGCCCGATAAGCTCTAGGCCGTGTTTTCAAAATAGCTCAATGTCGCATCCTCGCTTCTTTTTGGTCTAAACTGCGTGTTCTCACCTCGACAAATCTGGATTTGCCTCGGTTCGAAGCCCGCAGTTTAGCCTTAAAAATCATGTTTGGCTGCTCGTTCCGTATTTTGCAAATACAGCCTAGGAGCGTGTTAGCTTAGTTCCTATCTAAAATAGTTCACGCAAAGCGCGCAAAGTACGCAGAGGGCTTAAGATTTGAGCTTCATCTCAGGCGATGCCTAAGGCCCTTTTGTGTTTTTTGTGCCTTTTGCGGCTATTAACTTATTCAATGAACTTGGCTAACGGTACACTAGGAGCGTCTTCCCATGAAAATGATAAAGTCAGCGGGCCGGGTAGAGCTGCCTGCCCCAGGCAGCCGTCTATCAATCATAGATAGCAATGGTATCATTTGAAGAAACCGCCCAGTACGTAACAGTGAATCAGTCTATGACTGATGACTGCATCATCTCAGTCAGAAGGGGATTCATCGCTTCGGCCCATCGCCTGTATCCTTGATTGGTGAGATGCAGTTGGTCATACATCAGTTCTTCGGGGATTTTGCCATCTGGTCCGGTGAATACCGAGCCGATGTCAAGAAATCTGACGCTATCGCCGTTATCGAGTTTGGCTAGGCCACGATTGACTTCATTAATTACGGCCATACGGGTTATGCCATCATCACGTGGGATACCGTTTTTATCGAAACTACGTGGGCCTCGGGGGAAAATCGCCAATAGCAATACCTTTGTATCGGGCAATTTCTCATGGATTCGCTCGACGATCTTTGTGTTGGCAGCAAGTATTTCATCTGCGGTGTAAGAGCCCGTGTTGTTGGTGCCAATCAAGAGAACAACGACCCGTGGCTGGATACGGTATAGTTCTCCGTTTTCGATTCGCCATAGTACTTGCTGGGTTGCGTCGCCCGCTATTCCGAAGTTGGCGGGGGCGTACTGCGCGTAGTATTCCTCCCAGATTTCAGAGTGGCGCGACCACTGGTAGGTGATAGAATCACCGAGGAAGAGTAGATCAATGGGCCCCTCTTTGGCGCGATCCAGAAATGAATGGTGCAATTCGAGAAAGCGCGCTTGATAGGGTAGGGGCTTGATTACCGGCTCGGAGGCGGACGGTAAGTGGTTCTTCGCAGATAGCCCTGTGGTCAGGCCGATTGCCAGGATTGCCAGAGGGCGAATTCCCCGGCCAAGATAAGTGGGGAAGCATGAAAATAATTTATCAGTAAAGGAAGGGGGGTGACCGTGTGTATACATGAGTATGTTTTATGCTTTTGCTTTTTCATATGTTGTCAAGCGTAAGCTCGTAGATAAGTGGCTGCTAACGCGCACGGCCTAGATAATGCGCGTTATAGTCTTCAAGGGATTTATGGGATGTGGGGTATAGCTTCTCGCTGAAGCCATTTATTGTATGGCGATGGCTGCTATGAATGTAGATGCGTTAGTATGCCATAATTTCTAATAAGTAGTTGACAGCATACTCTTCACACACCTAGGTGTATACATGAATA
Source organism: Verrucomicrobiia bacterium (assembly GCA_030425485.1). Taxonomy (GTDB): domain Bacteria; phylum Verrucomicrobiota; class Verrucomicrobiia; order Opitutales; family Cerasicoccaceae; genus Ruficoccus. Next base: position 42,521 of record JAUIAM010000002.1, on the reverse strand, counting down.
TGCGCAACGATGCGCTGTCATGTGCGTTACCCCAAAACTAGCCAAGTGTAATGGTTTTCTGCATTTATCGGGACATCAGTCGCCACGAAGCCGAACCAAAGTTAACAGGCATTATAATGACGTTAACATCAATAGCTTCAGTTTACCCCATCAGCGCAGATAAGCTTTCTAAGTTAAACACACGGAGTTTGTTATGAAAAAATATATGGAAAAAAAGATGAAAGCTAGCGGAACAAGTTTTTTGTTACTTTTATTCGGCTTGTTTATCATCCCCATTTTAGATGTCAGGGCCCTGCCTCAGCCCACTCATGAGTTTGTATCTATCCCTGGTTTTTTTGATGCGGACGACGGGGCGAATCTGGGGGGGATCACAGCAGCAAACTTTCAAGGTTATTCGATCTCCTTCTGGGTGAAACCGCTTAACGCTTCCGCCGGATCGTTGGTTGGCCAAGGCAATCAATTGAGTACGCATACGGGTTGGCGTTTTTTTATCCAGAATGGCAAACTTATCTTCCGTGCTCGTTCCTTTGGAGGTCATATGGCGGGCACCACTGCGCCAATAACAGTGGATACATCCTGGAAGCATGTTGTTGGGGTAATCAAGCGGAGCGGATCGGGTAATGACCGGTTGCAGCTATATGTGGACGGAATACTTCACGAAAGCCCAGGTGGAGGGGGAGCCCCTGGTAACGCGCTTGGTGACGGTGAGAAAATTACCTCTGGTGGTGCTCCATTACGTGTCGGCTACTATCCTGGTAGCACCAAACTGGGGGGATATCTGACGAATCTGAAAATCTGGGCCAACTATGAGCTCAGTAGTGGCGATGTCGCATACCTGAAGAGTCAGGGGCCACCTGAGGTTCGCGAAACTAATGTATGGGTAAGCGGCTCCGGAAAAGTTTATCGTATTCCGATGATTATACACCATCCCGAGACGTCGGCCATATGGGTCGCGGCTGAAAGACGCTTAGGTTTGTGGAACGAAAATGGAAATTTTAATCCAGCCGCCGATTATGGTTATAATGATATTGTTCTGAAAATATCTGGTGACGGGAAGGGGCTTACCTTCGACACGGAAAAAGTGATCACGTCGCATCTGGATCATGCCATGCCGGGCAAGCCTTGGACAACCGTGTTTGTCGGGCCGATGGTTCAAGATAACTGGAATCGGGTTTGGATGCTCTACAATGTGGTAATTCCTGCAACCGATGATGATGGTGATATTATTTGGGCTGGCCTGAAGACGCCTGAGATCGAAGAAACGCAAGTTTGGAAGGTGCGTCTTTCTGATACGGGTGATGTACTATTGCGCGAGGAGGTGGAAGGATTGGACGGTGTTTTTGTCGGCCCTGGGAGTGGTATCCTTAAGGAATTTCAACCCAATGACGGTCGGATGATTATTCCGGGGCACAGTCGCGATTCATCCGGACCTAGCGGGCTCATCGTGTATTCGGATGACAATGGAGCAACCTGGGAAGTCGGAGGTGACACCATGGATGGAAAATCCGGTGAAGCAACGGTGGTGGAGCGCTCAGACGGCACTCTGTTGCTCTCCTGTCGTCGAAGTGGTTCCGATCGCAATTATGGGCATTTCCGCAATATGGCTGTCAGTCTAGATGCCGGAGAATCATGGGGGGCGGTATACGAGGATTCCGATCTAGTTTCACCGGTTTGTCATGCATCTCTCTCAGCGATCACCAATGGTTCTATTCGTTATTTGCTCTTTGTGAACCCGGCGGTTAATTTAGGGAACGATGTGTTGCCTTCAGGTATGAGTACGCATCTCTTTCGACGCAATCTGGTTATTCGTATGAGTGACGATGGGGGGAGCACTTGGGGGCATTCTCGCGTCATTCGTACCGGGCCGGCTGGCTATACCGCGATGATGGCGCGAAACCAAAGCAGAATTGGCATTGCTTATGAAGCTCCCCGGGGAGAGGGGCAACCATACGATTACGTCAACGATGAGTTGGATTTGGTCCAATCCTCCTCCACCGCCTGGTATAACAATGGAATCACCTACGTGGATCTTTCTCTAGGTTGGCTTGAGGACGCCAGCCCGGGGGATAAGTCCATCGAGTATCATGATCTGGAGGGGGTGAGCCCTTAATCAAGTGGCGCAGTTCATCCAATGATTATCCGAATATACCATTCTGGCCAAACTTACTCAATTTCATATGCCCCACAGCATTAGGTATACAATTATTTTATATGATTTATAAAGCTACTGCGTCACATCAGTTACTTGTGTATTCCCTGGGGCATGTTCGCGTAAGAATTCTGCGTTGCGCTGTGTTGTTGGGCTTGATGGGATGCGCAGCGCATCTCTGTGATGGGTCAAGCGAAAGCAAGCGTTCAGAGATGTTCGTTCGTGAGACTTCGGAAGAAGAAGAGAATACCCCTAAGCGGGGGGAAGACTGGCACTTGGACTCATTGGCGCTGACCCTGAAGTGGGTTCCCCCCGGCACCTTTTATCAGGGGAGTACCCAGGATGAACGTGATTGGGCTGCGGATCCTGCTGGGGGCATGGGTTTGGCTGAATGGAGTGCGGACGAATCGGACCCAGAGAAAATACAAGTGAACGAAGGCTTTTGGGTGGGACAAACCGTAATCACAAGGGGCATGTTCCGGCAATTTGTGGAGTCCGTAAACTACGTAACCGATGCGGAACAAGCCGAAACGAACCGCGTATTTAACATTCGCACGATGCTTTGGGAGAACGCGATGGACGTTTCCTGGCGCAACCCGGGCTATGAACAAAACGATAACCATCCCGTGGTGTTTGTTTCGTGGAACGATGCCATGGCATTCTGTGAGTGGCTGAATCTCAAGGAACAGGAAATGAATCGCGTACCCGTGGGCTACGAATATCGCCTGCCAGGAGAAAGTGAATGGGAATACGCGGCCTGCGGCGGCTCTACGGAGCACACGCTATTCTGGTGGGGGAATGATTTTTCGGACGGACGTGGACGTGTGAATGGTGCGGGAGCTGATCGCCTGCCTGACCAGAGCCGTTGGAACAATCGTTATGAATGGGAAGATGGATTTGTTTATACTTCGCCTGTGGATTATTATGGAGATAGAGCGAGGAACGGTTTTGGGCTAGCGGACATGGCCGGAAATATTTGGGAATGGTGTTTTGATAACTATAATCCCAACGGAACTCAGAGCGAAATTTGGCTGGATGATACACAGGTGCGAGTTTTGCGTGGCGGCTCCTATATGCGGACTCCCGCCTCCCTTCGTGTGGCAAATCGAGGTAGAGGGGGTATCGATGCGCCGCGTCCACATCGTGGTTTTCGAGTAGTCCTGGCGCCTCTCGTCGAATCAACTTTATAACTATAATTATGATATATAAACTTACTCATACCTTAAGGAAGTCATTGCCGCTTGGCCTTGTCTTTGCATCACTCTTGCCGTCTACGAATTCGTATGGTGAGGACGCGATCGATATCGGCAGCCGTCTCGAGCTATTCGTTGACCGCTATTTGATCGATAGCATGCACAATGTGGAGTTTGAGCTACAACATCCGCAAGAGGCTCCCCCGTCTGAATCGTCTCCCCGTGGCTTTTATATGACGATCATCCAGGACGGCGATCTCTATCGAGCTTACTACCGGGATCGGGACACCAGTTATACCGGACCTCAATACAGTGGGGACCCGGGTGAAATCACCCGTTACGCCGAGAGTCATGACGGCATTACGTGGACTTATCCTGATTTGGGGCTCTTTGACGTAGAAGGATCGGAACAGGATAATATCGTGTTGGCCGATGCGCCGCCCTACACGCACAACTTCTCGCCTTTTCTCGATACGCGTCCTGGTGTTGACCCGAAGCAGCGCTTCAAAGCGTTGGCGGGGCATCCGGGGCGCACCGAGGAGACTCGCAGTGAAGGCATGCATGCGTTTGTCTCGCCCGATGGTATCGTGTGGGAAAAACTGAGGGAGGAGGAAGTCATTCCCTACAATAAAGATTGGAAGCACGCTTTTGATTCGCAGAATGTTGCTTTCTGGTCCGAGGCTGAAGAACAATACGTTTGTTACTTCCGGACTTGGGACACGCAGCACGGTCGTTTGCGGACGATTTCGCGCACCACATCGCCCGATTTTGTGAATTGGAGTGAACCGGTGGCAATGGAACCGAATCTACCAGGAGAGCACTTGTATACCTCTCAAACGCAACCTTATTTCCGTGCCCCCCACATCTATATTGCTTTTCCCAGCCGCTATGTGGCTGGACGAGTGGGAGCGAAAAGTGCCGACAGCATGAAAGGCTCAACTGATATACTGTTCATGGCTCAGCGAGCGGGAGACAACAGCTACGAGCGACTCTTTACCGAAGCGTTTCTCCGGCCGGGGATGAAAGCCTCAAGATGGGAAAGCCGGGCAAACTATGTGGCCCAGAATGTGGTTCCCACCAGTGAAAGTGAAATATCGATATATCACCACTTTGGCCACCGGTACACACTGCGTACCGACGGATTTATATCGATTCACGCCGGAGCCCAGGAAGGGGAAATGCTGACTAAGCCGCTCATCTTTGATGGAGAACAACTCGTCGTTAATTATAGCACTTCTGCCTCTGGAAGCTTGCGCGTCGAGATTCAGAATGCAGACGGCACTCCTGTTCCGGGCTTTGAATTGGATAAAAGTATGACTGCGGTGGGCGATACCATCGATGGTGTTATGTCGTGGGAGGACTCACCCGATCTGGCTCAACTGGCGGGCACACCCGTTCGACTTCGATTTGTCTTGGAGGAATGCGATATTTTCTCCTTCCGCTTTAATACTCCCTCCAAGGAGTAGGATCACTTTTTCTTATAAAAATATGAATGCGATAGGGAACAATCCGTTAGATCTGACGAACAAGACTTACTTGATGGTGGGGGGCGCAGGCTATCTTACATGGCCGGCTTGTCGGCTTCTGGCGCAGATGGGCGCGACCGTTATCATCGCTGACCGCAATCAGGAAGCCCTGGAGGTGGCAAAAAAAACACTATTGGAGGAAGTGCCGAATGCAAAGGTGAGTACTCATCCGGTGGAGGTTGGAGAAGAGTCATCCATAGATCGACTGGTTGTCGAAACCTTTGCAGAACACGGAACTCTTAACGGAGTCGTCAACGCGACCGCAGCGAGTTCTGGCAAGAGTTTTGAGGAACTGAGCGTGGAAGATTTTGAGCAAGCCAATCGGGTGAACCAAATGGGCTTTTTCCTGCTGGCTAGAAAAGTGGCGGACCGTATGGTTGAGGGAGGCAGTGTTGTGATGATTAGCTCAATGTATGGGACTGTTGCCCCGGACCGAAGAATGTATCCGAAATCAATGCTCCCGAACCCAGTTGAGTATGGAGTTTCCAAAGCGGGTATACTGCAAATGGTTCGTTATATGGCCGCTCATTACGGCAGCCGTGGCATACGATTTAATGCAATTGCACCCGGCCCCTTCCCTAAGCCGTGGAGATATGAAAAGGAGGAAGCTTTTTCTCAGAGCCTTGCTGATAAAACGATGCTCGGCAGAGTGGGGCGACAAGACGAAGTTGCTGGCGCGATGTTTTTTCTGCTATCAGAAATGTCAAGCTACATGACGGGACAGTGCGTGACCGTAGACGGTGGCTGGACGGCATGGTGACCATTGTCGTGAGTCAAAGGAACGCGTATGGGCATCATGGTTGATGTCGCAGTTCGCTCTTTAATAGTCATTCGCGAGTGTCGTGCTAACTTAGTTCTTGTCTAAACGATTTCACCGCAAAGGCGCAAAAGACGCAGAGAACTTCAGGTTCAATCTTACCCCCTGGCAATGCCCTCTGCCTTTTTGTGGCCATCTGCACTGTATAAAGTTGGCTAGCGGCACACTAGTCCCGGGCGACTAATACTTAAGGGAAAACGGTCATTGATTTAGCCAGTACCGAGCAACATCAAGCATTCGGTTTGCATATGCCCATTCATTGTCAAACCACGCAAGTGTGTTGATTAAATGGCCGCTTACCCGTGTTTGTCCTGTATCGATAATAGCGGACCTCGGATCATGATTGAAGTCGCAAGAGGCCAGGGGTTCATCGGAGAAGTCCAAGATGTTCTTTAAGTGATTTGATCCAGCTCGACGTAAGCAATCATTCACCTCCTCCATGCTTGTCCTTTTCTTTATGATAACGGAAGTTTCCATCAGTGATACATTAAGCGTTGGGACGCGTAATGCTCGGGCTGAAAATTTCCCGTCTAACTCGGGAAGGATACGACCAATGCCCTGAGCCAAACCAGTATCTACTGGTATAATCGATTGGCTGGCGGCACGTGTTTTTCTTAAGTCTGTGTGATGGTAAGCATCAATGACTGGCTGGTCATTCATCGCCGAGTGAATCGTCGTAATCACACCAGATTCTATAGTAAATGCCCGGTGCAATACATCGATTACCGGGAAAATGCAGTTGCTAGTGCAGGATGCAGCAGAGCAAATCAGATCATCACTATTTAGTTGCTGTTGGTTAATACCATAGACGATTGTCTTGAGGTCGAATTCTCCAGGCTGGGATAGGAGCACTTTTCCTGCACCTTGTCTTAGGTGCTGAGCCAATACCTCTTTAGCCGTAAATTTTCCACTGCATTCAAGGACAATGTCGATCTGATGCTTGCTCCAAGGCAAAGCCTTTAGATCTCGCTCAGTGCTCAAGGAAATGCTGTCACCGTTGACATTGAGTTTCATCTCTTTGGCGTCACCGCTTACTCGACCGGGAAAGCGGCCATGAACACTGTCGTATTTCGTCAAGTGGATGATGGTATCCATATCGGCAGGCTCGTTAATGGCGACCACCTGCATATTTTTGCGATAGGAGGATTCGTAGAGGGCGCGCAGTACGCAACGGCCGATTCTTCCGTAGCCATTGATTGCTATGCGAACGGGGGGATCTGAAATTGTAGCTGACTTCGTCATTTGCGCTAGAGCTGTAAGTTTCACGCCTTGGTCGATTTTAAATATTATCCGGCATTTAGGGATCAGCGCGATGCTTTTCGTTAGGACGGATCAGTTAATTCGATTTGTTTTCGCCACATGGATGATCACCCGACACCGCGCGGCATTTTTATGGAAGACCGCCAGACGCTAGACCGCTTCGACTACCTGTTTGCCAGTTGGAAAAGCGTGGGGCCTATGGGGAGATAAGCCTGAAGGTCTCTCCAGCGCCGAAGCAGTCTTTGCCACGCAGACGATGTCGGCGGGGACCGGTGAGTTTTGGGTTGCCATTTCGCGGGCTGTTAACTGTTTGTCATTGTTATGGGCGAGCGCAGATCCAGTATTCGAGAGTTGGCCTCGGCAAGCGGATATTCGACGGCCACCGTTTCAATGGCCCTTCGTGGGATGGGGCGCGTGTCTCCGGAAACACGTCAAAAAATCTTAGATTTAGCGCTAAAGATGGGCTACGTCAGAGATAATGAGATGGCCAAGGTTCTGACGAGGGCAAGGAAGCAGATGGGCCAAGAGGGAGCTCAGGAGACCTTGGTCTATGTGAGTGAGGTTCCGGTAGATAAGCATTATCCCGATTCGCCTGCGGTGTATCTACTTTATCAAGCCGCAAGGGACGCTGCCAGTTTGCTTGGCTACGGCCTCACGAATGTAACGGTTGAAAGGGATGTGCGAACGCACAAGGCGGTCAGTCGTACCTTGATCGCGAGGGGGCTCCGTGGCCTTATCCTGGCCCCCTTTACTCAGTGGAGCCCAGCTCGCCTTGAATTCGACTGGGCGCAGTTTGCATCCGTTGAAATTGGCACAACCTTGGATTGGCCTCCGACCCATAGAATTGAGCGTGAATACCACGAGGACCTGTTAGAACTGTACGACTGGCTGAGAAGCAAGGGGTATCGTCGCATCGGATTGGCATTCTCAAAGCAGCGAATCAAGTTCCTTAAGTATATACCGGAATCATCCCTCTTGCTGTACGAGCAATGGCATGCCGATATGGTAAGGGTTCCGCCTCTGTATGATTCATACGAATGGAATATTGATGGCTTCCAGCGTTGGTTGAAGGCAGAGGAGCCCGAAGTAATCATCATCTTTGAATCGGATGCCCGCAGTTGGCTAAAGCAAATAGGGGTCGGAGTGCCTGAGAACTTGGGTGTGGTTCACCTTTTTGCGCAGAATGGTAACGATACCGGGCTTATTCCCGACATGTCACTCATGGCAGCAGAGGCTGTCCATATGCTTTGTGGAATGGTCAAGGAGGGGCAGTGGGGCTTACCGAGAAGGCGCCGCACCCATGCCTTTCGCAGTATATTTCAGGAGGGGAAGAGTATCAGGGAAATACCGCTCGCTCCCAAGAGCCTATGATTGGGATGCTCGACCATTGAGTTGCCGCAGTGGTGGCCTTTTAGGGCGAGGGCATCTGTGACGCTTCATTTTCACCGGCCAGGTTTCAACGCCACGCATGCTGAATAGCGGCGCTGTCGATCACTAGGGGAGAGGGACCGTGCTATCATGTGTTTTAGCAGCGATTGGTTAACACTTAACATAGGAATTCCTTGTGCGCTAAAAACGGGAGCGTATTATTGAGGAGTAAACCAAGAAAAACCTGTTTCTCAGTGAAGAATCCCTAACACCTCAAGAATATGACTAAATATTGGAATACACATTCGCGTGCGCTCTTGCGCATAATACTAGCCACTGGAGCGGCTTTGTTGTCTACGTCAGTCATAAGTGCAGCCCCCGTTGACTATGAGACGGTTGCTGTGGGGAATGCAGGTAATGCGACCGATCCTGCTACCGGGAATCTTTATGGATCGGTAAACTATGACTACTCGATCGGTAGAAATTTAGTGACAAATACACAATACGTACAATTCCTGAATGCGAAGGCGGCTTCGGACCCCTACGGTTTGTACAATGTTAACATGGGCACTTCGGGACATGGCGGAATTGAGCGCAGTGGCAGTGACGGGAGTTACACTTATGCATCAAAGGCGGGATTCGCCTTACTTCCCGTTAACTATGTTGATTTCGGTCAGATGGTTCGTTTTGCCAACTGGATGACCAATGGGCAGGGCAATGGATCTACGGAAAGCGGTGCTTACGATCTTAGTATTCCTTTGACCTCAGTAACCCGCTCCGCTGCTGTCGGCACGACTTATTATATCCCGAGTGAAGACGAGTGGTACAAGGCGGCCTATTATGATCCGACCCTAAATGGCGGAGCGGGCGGCTACTGGGCATACGGTACTCAAAGCAATACGGCACCAGCCGCTGAGATCCCCCCGGGAGGAAGCAACGCTGCCAACTATGGCAACCAGGTCGGTATTATGACGGCAGTGGGTTCCTACGTCGATAGCAGCAATTATTACGGTACATTTGACCAGGAAGGTAATCTGTTCGAGCGTATGGACACCATCGTAGATGGTGTTAACCGTGTGCGCCGTAGTACTTCGTATACCCACAATGCAAGTACCCTAGGGGCGCAATTTAGAACTGCGGATTCTGTTGATACGGCAGTTCGTCAAGGCGGCTTTCGCATGACCGTTGTTATTCCTGAGGCTTCGAGCACCGGGCTGACCCTGGGTATGCTCACCCTTGCTGGTGTTGCGATGATGCGGAGACGCAGGGCGTTGAACGCTCCAGGCAAGGGAGACAACGAATAATATCTAACCGCGAGCATGCTCATGCGGTTCAATCTGTAGTGCGTCAGCGTCGTGGTTTTTTTGTCTACCCGTACATTCCATCGTACATAGGTGAATTCGCTATTGCTTGGGCCGCCGACAAGCCGGCGGCCCACCAGACGGGATGTGTGTATCGATGAGTAGAAATGCCAGTCAATAGGACAGTTCAAATTAACAGTTAACATCCTAATGCATTGCCTCTCCACTTTAAACCGCCTTTATATCAGACCTATGCACTTGGCCAGTGCGCCTGAAATTCTCCATCTGTCTGAATTGCAATATGTTTAGATATGCAAATCTTTGATACCATGCCTCCGAACAAACATACTCGTGAAGCTAAGTTACGGACTCGACCGGATGCGGGTCTAAAGGGGGCAGTGTGTATCAGCAGGGTGAGCTCAAGTGCGCGTGGCTTTGCCCTCGTGGTGGCATTGGGGTTGATGGCCTTTTTGCTGGTGCTAATCTTGGGGTTAACGAGCCTCATTCAGGTAGATATGCAGGCTTCGACTGTTGCTTCCAAAAACATTCAAGCGCGCCAGAATGCCTATCTGGGGCTCATGATGGCATTGGGGCAACTTCAGGAGTTGGCTGGGCCGGATCAGCGCATTACGGCACAGGCGGATATTTTGGCCGACGTACATCCTGACAAGCAATTTTGGACCGGAGTATGGCGGAGCGATGATGATCTAGGACCTGTCGATTGGTTGGTTTCCTGGCCTGCTGGTGCGGATGGCGCAGCGACCATTCCCTCTGTGACGGATCCGCTGCCGGCAAACGCAAATGATTTGGTTGAACTCGTCGGGGCCGGTAGCGCTGTCGAGTCCGTTCGTGTCCCTAAAATCCGCGTAGCGGGAGAGAATGCGTCGAGCATCGGCCACTTTGCCTATTGGGTCGGAGATGAAGGCGTAAAGGCCAAGGTAAATCTCACGAATCCCTACCGTAATGATGACACCGATTCATCTACTTACAGGGCTTCTGTCAAAACCCCTCTAAGGAATGGTGCGGAGCAGATGGCGGGCTTGTCCTTCCTTGGTGATGGCGATGCTGATGTAAGGGACGCTGCGCTGACACGTTTGGTGAACCCAAATGAGATGAGACTCGTTGCGGACGCGGTCGGCTCACCGGTTAATGAGCAGGACATCCGCAGTCATTACTTCGATTATAATACGACAAGTGCGGGCGTATTGACAAACGTAAGGGATGGTGGCCTGAAAATTGATTTAACCCGCGCCCTGCGGGACTCCGATTCATCAATTGGTCCCTATGGCACCCGCATTTTTGATCAGGGCCCGTACTGGAGTCTCTTGCTCGACTATTATTGGAATCTAAGAGTAGACCCAGATGATCCGGAACTTAACCTTCGCCGTCGTCCGTTTCGCTATGCAGGCAGCTGGGACCCCAGTCTCTACCACAGGCGGTGGACGACGGAGCATGGGGTCACGCCTGTCCTTGTCGCATCCGAATTATCGATGGGACTGGTTTATAATTATAATGCTCCCTTGGTAGAGGGACTGGCGCGATTTACGGTGGCTCCCATCGTTGTTCTCGCAAACCCGTATGACGCTCGGATTAGTGAAGCGCGTTATGTTATCCGCTATCTATCCTTTAATTCCTCTGGGTCACATTTGACCCCGCAGGTTTCTATTCGGATTGATGGGGTAGATTTGATACAAAGCTTTGAGAAGGCGAGTGGTAGCAGCAGCGCAATCCACATTAACCGGTTGCTGCCCCCGAATGCTGATGGACTGCGTGGCGTTAGTCTAAATGATTTGAAGTTCGAGATTCAGACCAGCTTTGAGCCGGGTGAAATTAAGATTTTCACTTTAGGCGAGATACAGGAGTACTTTACGTCAGATGAAGACCCTGTCTTGCTCGCAGAGGGGTATAATTCAGATTCGTATGCATGGGTGAGACCAGATGCCGGGCAGGAGCCAGCATTGGTCGTGCCGCCGCGAGATCCGGGTGAGCCGCCTGCGACACTGAGGATATCTAGTCCGTCACTGTATCGGTCAATCGCCTTGTACCGGATGAATCCCGACCAGCCTTTCTCCGCTGATGGCGAGAACCTTGTCCATGTTCAGCCTTACATGACTCCCTTTGGTTCGGCGCCGACCACGTTTCTATCCACGAGCACCGACAAGCAAGTGAGAGAGTTGATATGGTTGAAGGGCTCGACTTCAAACGAAACGTATTCAAGGAATAGTCCCGTTAACACACTTGCCCATTTTAATGTGCGGGCACCGCGGCATATCTCCTTCTTTCAAGATAGTGGCCATTTTGCATCGTCCTATCTTTATGCTGCCAGGGCCGATTATCAGCTTAGTCAGTTTGATGAGCTGAATCTATGGGAGCCGGATGCATTCATTGGATTCGATGGAGATACACCGCGCTATGCCATGCCCTTGTTTCATGCCCTTAGGCAGGGGGAGACATTTCATTCGTTAGCCGAACTCCAGCATGTGGATTTTAGTCTCCACTCCGTCGCTCCTTCGTACGCAGTTGGAAATTCCTGGGCTCACCCCTTTATTGACCCGGACAAAGTCCTGCAAACCGGCTCCGGTGGTAATGGATACGGAGGCTCGACGAGCGCTGTATGGCTGGATTTGTCATGGCATTTGAACAACGCGCTATGGGATAACTATTTTTTCTCCACCCTGCTGGCTCCCGGCGACATCAATAACCCGGGATCTATGAGCAACCCAAGGATGCATGGAACCTTCAAGAGTGCTACGCCTGACATTGAGGCTGCCTTGGCAGAGCCAGAGCAGGCAGCAGCTTACCTGATGGTCGATGGCGCATTCAATGTTAACTCTACATCCGTTGAGGCGTGGATGGCAGTTCTGTCTGGAAATCAAGGAGTCGATATTGCCTACACCGATACGACGTCAATGGCTGGCGGGGAGGACGACGTATTTGAGGGGGAACCTGAGCTGACGGCATTTCTCCGATCTGCTTTTCCCATGGGAGGGCTTAGCGATGATGAGCAGGATGAGTTCTGGCGTGGGTTCAGTGCCATTTCCAATGCAACTGATGCTGGAGGGGATGACCCAAGCGAACTTCGCCTGCTGGCTGAGCTTATCGTAGAGGAAGTTCGCGCGAGGGGGCCTTTTCGCTCGCTGGGAGAATTTGTAAACAGAAAACCCGGTAGCGATATTGAGCTCGCGCTTCGGGGGCCCTTGCAGGCTGCGATCGACCGATCCTCAGTGAATGCCGATGGTCGTCCCGAGCAGCGATTTGGCTCGACGCTGAGTGCCGAGCCGGCATGGAATTTTCCCGAGGCTGTTAAGCGTGATTCGGATTTAGGGATGAGCGGGTTCAGGGGCAAGGGTGCTCCGGGGGATCTGACCCAGGCAGATGTGCTCACTGCGATCGGGCCCTACTTATCTGTTCGATCTGATACGTTCATTATACGCGCCTACGGGGATGTATCGAGTCCATTTGGGGGAGATGATGCGGAGGAGGCCCGAGCCTGGTGCGAGGCAGTGGTACAGCGAATGCCAGAGTATGTTGATCCGGCTAATATGCCGTGGGTAAGCCCGGACGATCCTGCGCTTTCTGCCACGAATGCGAAGATGGGGCGGAAATTCAAAATTATATCCTTTAGGTGGCTGACTGAAGATGAAATCTAAACGACAGTGTTTTCTATCGACTGTTTTGTTAGCCCTGATGGCGGTAGGGCTGGCATTACCCTTGCGTGCCATAGGGCAGTCATCTGAACCGGCTGGGAAGCTGTCTGCTATGATATGGGATTCGGGAGTAGATTTGCCGGAACTTTTCCAATTAGAAAGCGGCGATGAATTCCCTGAGGGAGCAGAGCTCTATTTGTGGCAGGGTGGGGTCTCGACGGAGCCACTATTGATTCCTTATGGCGCCAGGTCGCAGCCTTTTGATTTAACGAGTGGACGTGAAGTCGTTTTATTGAAGCGACCTTTCAATCCTGAGCTTGAAGGCGACAGCCCTCCGGTATCCAGTCGGATAAGTATTCCAAGTTCCATGTCGCGTGCGCTCATCGTTTTGGTTCCCGATGACCTTCTCAACAATGACTATCGGGCTTTGGCATTTGATGAAGGACTTGAGGCTTTCCCAGCGAACTCAATCCGACTGGTTAACTTCGCAGAATTTGAAATAATCGTTAGAATCAATGACCAGGCCTATACCGTTCAGCCGTACTCTTCGCATATGGTGAACTTGGGGGAGAATGAGGGTCGCTCGATGAAGGTCCTTGTGGCCCATACTCAAGAGGGAAGACAGGGGTATGACTATCTTACGAGAAGAATTAGCGTTTTCGATGGCATCCGTGCGACATGCTTCTTTGTCCATAACAAAGAAAACGGTGCTCTTCAGGTCCGTCTCATGACGGAAGATGCGCGCTACATCAATCCGCAAAAGCAGAGTAAATCCGTAAGCGGGAAGAAGCGCTAGATAAGGTTTCGGTAATTTAATGACGAAGATGAAAAGACTGAATACAACAACCCGCCTCTCCCTTGGGATGGCTTCTGTCATGCTTGGGTTCGCTGTGTCTCCTGCTTCAGGCAGCGAAATCTCCCACTGGTCATTCAATGCGATTGAAGAAGGTGGCTGGGTTGCTGACCAGACAGGCTATGCTGATGCAAAGCTGAGCGGAATGAACAATGCCGAGCTGCTGGTACCAGGACTCTTTGGTGATGCTATTTCTTTTGAGGGACCTGGGCTATCCCTGGTTGTGGAGCCGGACCTTGCCCCCGATCTTGGGGATGATTTTACCATTTACTGTGTGATAAAGCCTTCTCGTGTCGGAAGCTACCGAACAATTTTGTGGAAGGGTGCTCGTGGTGTAGATCCGGATCAGATCAATTACTATGCTGGTATTCGGGATGGGAAGATCGAGTTCAAGGCTATGGATGCAACTGGGGCGTGGCTTGTTTACACCACATCTAAGGTGCTTCACGAAGACGTATGGTATGAGATATACATTCACTTCAAAGATGGTGAAGTGCGGATAGTCCTAAATGGGGAAGAAATGTCCGTAAGTGGGCAGGCAACTGGGAATGAGCTGCCTCAATTATTGAGGAATGATTGGCCCATGCATATCGGTGAAGGGGCTCGGTCTGACGGAGCCCCTGCATTTGGATTCCAAGGATTGATCGACGAGATTACGATCTTCCAGGGTAATGCGATTGACGCGAGTAGGGAGGCTCGTACGCGATGGCAGGAGGCGCTGGCGGACTATACACTGAAATTGCAGGAGTATAATGCCGAGCTCGCGGCGCAAGAGCAGGTGCGGGAAAATGAACTGGATGCGTATTATCGCGAGGTTTTCGATCAAAGAGTGGCATCTGCAGATGCGCCTTTTTACCTCGTTAGCATACCCACAAGCACGAGAATCGATAAGCGTGCTAATTTTATCGAGACAATCGCTGAAGTTGAGCTTGGGGATGTGGAGATAAGCGCTGCTGGGAGCGAATATGAAGGGTTCCAGGTTTTAGTGGTGGGTAATCCCGACTTTGGATCGGAGGATGTCTACGTAGAGGTGTCGGATTTCTATGACGCTGAGGGCAACACCTTGAGTTCCGATTCGTTTCAATGGGGTTGGATTAAATCGATAACGACCGAGGCACCCGACATCGCCGTGGATTTTGTGGGCGCCATTCCAGACGCAATTATCGAGGAAGAATGGGATTTTCAGGTTAAGGCCGGTGACTTCACGCCCGTTTACATTCGCCTATATATTGAGCCGGGTACACCACCTGGAGAATATCGCGGAGTGGTAACAGTTGGGTCAGAAGGCTTCAGTGATGAAATCCCGGTCACGGTAAACGTGTTTGGTTTTACCCTCCCGGTGAAAGGCTCGCTCCCCGTTGCGTTCTCCTTCTTCGAGCATTTTTATGCGGATTGGTATGGCTTGGGGGAGTTATCAGACGCCCAAAAAATGAGAATATACGATTTTCTTCTGCGGTATAGGATTGCCCCAAACAATATCTATACCCGAAAACCGATGGAGCCTGAGCCTGGCCTGCTGGAAGAGCTGAAAGACCGGACCAACTTCTTTACCATCAAAGGGTGGGGAGGTGATGTCCTGGAGGGAGACGCACTGCGCAAGCAGATTGAGGAGTACGATTCCTTAATCCAGACAGCGGAAGACATGGGTATGATGGACGAACTCTACTTCTATGGAGCCGATGAGTTGTCACACCATATGAAGCGTAGTCTTCCGGCCGCAAGGCAGGCAGTTGAAATGCTTTCCGAGCGATACCCTGAGCTCAAGATGATGCAAACATCGTTTCCTATACCCGAGTTGCGCGGCCTGTATAACGTATGGGTCCCTATCTTTCATTATTTTGTGGATGATGATGACCTTGCCGTACTGGAGGAGTTAAGGGAGGATGGCTGTGAAATATGGTGGTATGCCGCGGACGACCCCCATCATCCGATGCCCAACTTCTTTTTGGACTACCCGGTCTTTGATAATCGCATTATCATGACCCTGAGCTACATGTATGACATCGACGGTATTCTCTACTGGAGCATAAACCGTGAGTGGGAAACAAATATGGACATCCGTGATGCGTGGCCAGATGCGGAATGGCGTCCCTATATATACAGTATCAGCACAGGTAAGCGCAAATGGCGAAATGGTATGGGCAACTTTCTGTACCCGGCACCTGACGGGGATATTTATCCATCGCTTCGACTTGAGAACCTCCGGGACGGCCTCGAGGACTATGAATATCTCGTGATGCTGAGGGCATTGATCGACGATCTTGAGGAAAGTGGTAGTGATGATGAGCTATTGGAAGCAGCCAAGTCACTCAGTGCGGTTCCTGCTAATGTCGCAACTGCGATCAATAGCTACAACGCGGATCCTCAGGCACTCCTTAACTACAGGCAGTCTGTCGGGAAAATGATCGAGCGCATCCTCTCCAAATACCCCTCGTTCGCCCATGAGTAAGATACTAAATACGAATCGCATCAACCGCTCGGACTTATCCTTCCTGGAGTGGAGCGTGTACCTGAGTTTCAAGCAAATGCTTGAGCAGGGTATGGCTGGCAGGCTTTGCTCGCTACGCTTCACCTGGCAGTCTCCGCAATGCATTAAGATGGACCGCGAGCGCTTTGTTTTCGGGCTTCTCGGCGGAATGATCGAGGCAACTGAATCCTTGGGTAATGCAAAACTACATTCCGTACATCTGGAGGAGGCATGCGGGGGTGATGTCATTTTCGGACTTGTCCAACTAGATAACCGTGTCGTCGCCGAGATTGATATGAATCAAGCACTGCCGCCGGGAGCGGAGCAGCTATGCTACCTGCTGGTGGATTGTGAGCAGGGGCGGCTGACGAATAGACCGTTGGTGGGACATCAATCCGCTGAGGGTTCCTTGCTGATAAAAGACAATCTCAGGCAGATGGTTAGCTTTCACGATTTGCCCTGCGGCGATGTAGGCTCTGTGAGTCCACGAATCAAAGCGGCGTTGAAGAAAAAGTTAGGAGGTGGAGCATGAAGCCGGTTAAGCTACTAATTGCTGGCACTGCTAATCCGCATGTGGCCGGATATCTGAGGTCAGTGAAAGCTATCCAGGAAGACGTTGAGGTCATTGCCGTTTCTGATACTGACCGGGAGCGTTTGCTAATGGCTAAGAAGACGGTGGGGGACGGCGCCACGATCTCATTCTATGACGATATCGATTCCATGCTGGAGGCGCACCCCGATGCGGAAGCGATCATGGTTGGCTCTGACAATTGCGAGCACTATGGTATGTGCCTCAAGGCATTTGAAAGGGGATTACACATCTACAGCATGAAGGTGGTTTCCATGGATGAAGAGGAGTGCCGCCATTTGCTGGAATTGAAGTCAAGGAGTAAGCGTGTTTTTCAAGTCGAGTATGAACTGCATTTTTCGCCTCAATTCCGCTATGCGAGGGAGTTGATCCAGTCGGGTGAACTGGGCGATATACAGGCGGTTTATTTTAGTAACATATCGCAAAGCCCGATCTGTTATTACCCCAATTGGGGTGTGCCGGAGCTGTCGTATGGGAAGCGTGTGCCTCTTTATCCCGGTGCGCATATTTATCGTGGTGGGGCGCTAACGGATCATCCGCACGCATTCGATCTGATCAGGTGGATGCTCGGGCGGGAGTTCAAGTCCGTACGAGCTATGTCTGCGAGAAATCAAAGGGACTACTTGGAGGTGGAGGATCATGCCGTGCTCACGGGCGAACTAGAGGGTGGGGTCAAGTATATGATCAATCCTTCCTACTCAAACCTGGAAGAGCGCGCGACTACCCGGAAGATGCTCTGGCCTAAGTCGCTGGAGTGTAACCTGAAGATCACTGGTAGCAAAGGGGCTTACTGCGCAGATTATTTTGACCACCCGCTTTATGTCTTGGCGCACGAATGTGCATCACCTGATCGACTCATTGTACACCTGAACGCTCCAAGGAAGACGGAAACGCTACTTGGTAGCTTTGCCAGGGCAGTCCGAGGGGAGCGAGAAAAGCCTGAGTCCACGCTGGAGGATGGCGTTTCGGCAGTTCGGGTCATGAATGCGGCCTACGAGTCAATCTATAGGGGCTGTGAGGTAGAAGTTAGCCCATCGCTATAGCTGATAGCGGGGCCTAAAGGGGCTTATCATATTAAAAACAATATAACAATTATAGATATTATGAAAGTAAAAGAAACAGGAGTGAGTTACTATGGATTAAGTTATCCAGAGCATGCGGAGAAGGATTTTCGTGAGATGATCGACCACAATTGTAATGCTGTGATTCTAGCGCTCTCTGAGTTTGATATTGATTTCTGGTTCCCGAACATTGTTGAGATTGCCAAAAGAGCAAAGGGGCTCGGGCTCAAGGTATACTTAAATACGTGGGGCATCGGGAAATGGTTTGGTGGTGAGCCACCTAGTTTATTTCTGACCAATAATGCAGGAAATCGCCAGGTTTCCGCTTTTACCGATGAGGTTCTACCTGCGGCGTGCTTTAATACGCGGTCGTTCCGGGAGTATTTCTTTAGGCTCTGTGAAAAGCTGGCGAGAGAGGTGCCCTGCGATGGCTTCTTCTGGGATGAGCCTCACTACGCTTTGCCTAAAAGCTACGCCTCTATCACGGGAGGTGTAGGCGATGATTGGGCTTGCCGGTGCTCTATCTGTCAGCGCGATTTCGCGGATCGTTTTGGCTACGATATGCCTCGTCAGCTTACGCCTGACGTTATCGTTTTCAGGCAGGACAGCGCGCTTTCCATTCTTATCGAGGCGTCGAGAAGGATTAAGAGCATTAACCCTGATGCCAAGATCGTGTGCTGTGTGCATGCCACGATTAACAACTACTATGTTCAGGAAAAAAGAGGGTATGATGACTGGGATAAGGTCTGCCGAACGGGTGAGTTCGATGTCTTTAGCACGACCATACTTAACTATTCACTGCCTCGGAGCTATTTTAGAGAAATAACACAGCGGACAGTGGATGCCGCAAGTAAGTTTGGCAAAACGTCACAGCGCTGGATTATGAACTACCATAACCAGCCCGAGGATATCGCAGAGATCAAGGAGATCGCTCATCTCTATGCGAGCATGGGCGTCGATAGCCTCTTCGGATGGACTTACCGTGGGGGTAGTGGAACTGTGCTGGCAGCTCCCAGCGCCTTGGAAATGTGGGATATGCTGGGTGAGGCCTATGGCGAAGTCTTATCCGATGACAGCAAAATTAAGTAAATAATTAGAGTATACTAGCAATGGAAACAACGAGCAATAACTACCTGGAGCAAGTCATTGGTTTTCTCAATAAGATCGAATCGAATCAGATTGAGAACATTAAAGCCGCAGCAGCACTGATGTGTGATGCGATTGAGCGTGATGAGCTGATTCACGTCTATGGCGGGGGCGGACACACCACGCTTGTCATGGGCGAGATGTTTTTTCGATCTGGTGGCCTCGCCAATATCAATCCGGTTATGGAGCCCGGCTTATCGGTTTTTAACCAGGCCCTGAAGTATCTGGAGCTCGAGCGCACGGTTAACTATGGCAGCAGTATTGTTAAGTACTTTAAGATTCAGAAGGGAGAGGTGCTTATCATCTTCCACAACATCGGTATCAATGCCGCTACCATAGATGCAGCGATGGAGGCCAAGAAGGCCGGGGCTAGAATCATCGCTGTAAGCTCTTCGCACTGGCAAAACGAAATGCCGGAGGACCACTTCATCCGTCACCCGAGTAAGCAGAACCTATTCGATCTGGCAGACGTATGCATAGATGACTACAACCCAGTGGGGGATGCGCTGGTGAATATCGAGGGGTTCGATACGCCGATAGCTCCAGTATCAAATATTACGGACTTCTACATTGCACACCGCTTAGAGATCGAAACGGTTAAGCTCTGTGTCGAACGGGGCTGTGTCCCGCCAGTCTGGTCCAGTGCAAATGCTCCAGGGGGTGACGAGTTAAATGCGCGCTATGTGGATAAGTATTTTCCGCGCGTGAAGTATCTCTAGTTCGTGATTAAGATTTGAATCTCCGGCCCTGCGACATGCGTCACCACTGGTCTGACGTAAATGCCAGTGGTGACTGTTGCGCTAGCAGGGGAGGGGATACCGTAACTGCCTTATGCTCCATGGATTATTCCTGAGCATGGGTAATGAATGTACATGCGGAGGTGTCGGCTACTGGCTCTCCGGTAGTCGGCACACTTACTTGCCTTGGTTTTTATAAATGAACATGCATTGGATAGACTGGACGATCGTTGGCTGCCTAATGGTCTTCATGATCGGTATTGCCGCTGGCGCGCATAAGCTCACTAGAAGCGTAGCAGACTTTCTGGTCGCGAACCGTTCCTGTGGGCGCTACCTGCTGACAATGGCTTCAGGCATGGCGGGTTTGGGTGCGATATCCATCGCGGCCCATTTCGAGAAGTTCTACGAGGCGGGTTTTCCTGCGGTATGGTGGGGGACCATGTTGGCCCCCGTTTCCCTGGTCTTAGCCTTGTCGGGTTTTGTTATCTACCGCTACCGCGAGACACGGGTTTTAACCATGGCCCAGTTTTTCGAAGTCCGCTACAGCAGGCGATTCAGGGTATTCTCAGGCATGCTGGCTTTTACCTCCGGCATTTTAAACTATGGCATTTTTCCCGCTGTAACTGCGCGCTTTCTCGTATATTTTACCGGTCTTCCACAGGAGCTTGTGTTGTTTGGTTTTAATGTGCCAACGATTGCTCCGGTTATGCTCATACTGCTGTCGGCCGCCTTGGTGCTTACGCTTTCGGGAGGTCAGATCGCTGTCGTTGTGACTGATTTCTTCCAAGGGCAGTTTGTGCAAATCGCCTTGTTGGTCATATTCTTCGTCATCGCATCTCAGATATCCTGGAGCGAACTTATAACTGGCCTTCAGGCGTCTCCTCCCGATCAATCGCGCATCAATCCATTCAAGCAGGAGCGAACGGAGAGTTTCAATATGTGGTTCTTCTTTATCACAGCAGCGATTAATATCTATGGCTATAAAGCCTGGCAGGGGTCTCAGGGCTATAATGCATCTGCCAGAAGTCCTCATGAGGCTAAGATGGCTGGTATCCTCGGGGAGTTTCGTGGGCAAGTGCTCTTCCTGATGTCCACCCTGGTGCCAATATACATTTTCGCTATGCTGAACCTCCCCGATTTTGCCGTGGAGACTGCCATCGTCCAAGAGACCGTTGCGGGGATTGGCAACCCACAGACGCAGAAGCAGATGTTGGTTCCGATCGCGATAGGTGAGCTCTTGCCTATTGGGATAATGGGTATGTTTGCGGCGGTTGTTGTGGCAGCAGCAGTCTCGACTGACGATACCTACCTGCATTCATGGGGGAGCATTTTTATTCAAGACGTGGTCATGCCTCTGCGCAATAAGCCGCTCTCGAAGAAAGCGCATATGCTACTCCTGCGCGTGGCGATCTTTGGCGTCGCTGCATTTGCCTTTGTGTTCAGTTTAGTGTTTCCGCTCAACGACTATATATTCATGTACTTCCAGATAACGGGTGCGATATATCTGGGTGGCGCAGGTGCGGTAATCCTGGGGGGACTGTATTGGAGACGCGGCAGCGTGGAGGGAGCTTGGGCGGCCATGATCCTTGGCTCGATCATGGCAGTGACCGGCATTGGCATGCGCAATATCGTCTGGCCATTCTTCCTCCAGGACTGGAAGCTGAAGTACCCGCAGCTTGATTGGCTTCAGGGCTTGCCCGATGAGTTCCCGTGGAATGGCACGTATATGTCACTTGCTACTGTGCTCGTGGCTGCGTCTTCGTATGTGATTTTCTCCCTGCTTTCCAAACGTCCGCCTGTGAACCTGGATAAACTGCTTCACCGTGGCGAATATGCCATTGAGGAGAAGGGGCATCATCCAGTGATTGAGGCCAATGCCCCGGCTACGCTAAAGGGGAGTGCCGCGAAGCGCTCCTTTTCCGAAAAGTGCTGGCTACGCCTTGGCGTAAACGACGATTTCACCTTGGGTGACAAGGCCATCTATTTGTTCAAGATCGGCTGGGTGCTCTTCTTCTTTATGGTTTTTGCCATTGGCACGATTGTAGGCCTGTTTGCGGATATCCCGGATTCGCTCTGGATCAAGTGGTGGGGCTTTCAGGTCATTGCCACAATTGTCGTGGGTATTACCTTCACTGTCTGGTTCCTGATTGGTGGCTTTCGTGATCTAGTGGCAATGGTTCGTACACTGAGTGCTCTTAAGCGCGATGCAGATGATGACGGCCATGTGTCCAAAGATGACCATCTACAGTCTGGCAAATGAATTCTCCTCAATGGATTTGGTGTGAGGAGGATGTGAACAAGGTCCATCAGTATGGGTGCTTTCGCCGTGAATTTACGTTAGATCGGAAAACGAGGGGCAAGCTCATGATTTCCGTGAATTGGGATTTCATTGCTTATCTGAATGGCGCGGAGGTGGGGCGTGGGCAGTTCCCGGATTATGCGGATCAGAAGACCTACACCGAAATAGATTTGGGATATGTCCCCGCCGGAGAGCATGTATTATCCGTGCTGGTGTATAATGGTGGGTATGATTTTTCGGCATCTCTAAAGGCCCCTGCAGGACTATGGGCGAAACTTGCTTTTGGGGAGTATGAGATACCGACAGATGCTTTGTGGAAGTGCTGTTTGCACCCCGCATTTGCTTCGGGAGTGATGCCGATGCGGTCCGCTCAGTTGGGTTTTACAACCAGCTACGATGCTAGGCTGGAGGAGGATTTGACCGCGCTTAATTACGATGATTTGCGGTGGAGCTCAGCCTCGATCAATGCGGCTTATAAGCCAAAACTCAGCCAACGTCCGCTGTCGCCAATCCCGCTAGGAAAAAGAGTTGAAAGCCGTGTGGATCGTAGTGGATGGCTTAGGCGAGATGTAGCCTGTGGCACATTTGCAGAAATGGTTTCCGCCGACCAGTACAGCTTTATTTCAAGTAGTAAGTGCAAGGTCGAGCATAGGATTCTTCAACCACCAGAGCCCTTTAACGGCGCATGCTTAATCTATGACTTCGGCAAAGAGTACGTGGGTTTCATTGAGGTCGAATTGTTCGCGAAGGATGGAACGGTTATCGATATTTCGCATGGAGAGCACCTTGATGACGGTATCGTAAGGGCCAAGCTGGGTGATCGGAATTTCACTGACCGCTATGTTTGCCGAGACGGGTGGAACACATATCACCTTCCTTTCAGCAGGGTAGGAGCTCGCTACCTTCAGCTTAATCTCACCAATATGACGGGTGATGTAGAAATCGCTTATGCGGGCATACGTAAATGGGATTTACCCCTGCCGGAACCGTCAGCGTTCGAGTGTGACTATCCGATGGCATCTCGATTGCGAGAAGTCGGGTTGCACACATTGCGGATGTGTATGCATGACCATTACGAGGATTGCCCATGGCGGGAGCAGGCGCTTTATGCTTACGACTCACGTAACCAAATGACTTTTGGTTACTATGCTTGGGGTAATTATGACTTTGCGGCAGCCTCGCTGGATCTGCTTGGTCGAGGGTTGGGCGACGATGGACATCTAAATCTCTGTGCACCCACCCACCGCTCGATCGTCATTCCAGCATTCAGTTATGTATGGGTTTCGGCGCTGTATGAGCACTACCTCTACTCTGGCAGTGATGCACTCTTACGAAAGTTCAAGCAGCAGTTGAAGAAGATCGTGACATGCGCGCTGGCGCTGATGGATTCTTCGTTAGGTCTATTTAGGCTTTCTCGTTCAGGGCATGATTGGAATTTCTACGAGTGGGTTGATGGCCTGGATGGAGGAATGCACGGTGGGTTAGAGGCGGGGCGCCCGTCCCCGGGAGAAGTCATATTGCCGCATAATCTGTACATCTACGAAATGCTGTGCTCCTATGCTCGGATCATGGAGGTCCTCGGAGAGCACTCGGGGGCAAAGCAAATGAATCAGGTGCTCAATGGCTTCGGCACCGCGCTGGAGCAATACTTTTGGAGCGAGCATGATGGTTGCTACCAGACGCGGCGCGCGAGTGAGTACAATTTTCATGAGCATACGCAATATATGATGCTTGCGTTTAACTTGGTGCCAAATGCAAGGGTTGGGCAGGTTGTTGAGGCATTGTGCTCCGAGAAGCTGACCAAGCTCTCATTGTCTCCACAACTCTATATGCTCAAGGGGCTTTTAAAGCAGTCGATGAGCGAGCAAGCATATGCGACCAATATGATTAATCGCATTTACGAAGGGATGCTTGAGAAAGGAGCAAGTACATTCTGGGAAACCGAAGAAGGCTCTTCCAGTTTTGGCGGTGCAGGGAGTTTATGCCATGCATGGAGCAGTATCCATGTTTATTACTATGGTGCATATGTGCTAGGCGTTCGTCCTTTAGAGGCAGGTTTCAGAAAGTTCGAAGTGAAGCCTTATACTGGAAGTATGAGTTTTGCGAAAGGGACAGTACCGACACCTAGCGGATCTATACATGTTAAATGGCAGAAGAACGCTGATGATGATGTCGATCTGGAAATCCGCTACCCCTCCGATCTGGTGCCAAATGTCTGCATGTATGAAGGTGCTAAGATCGGGCATGTTTCGGCCAGGAGTTATAAACCTGCCAGTGCCACGTATTGCTGAGCGCGCTATTCCCATCTTCCTTTGATATCTCGTAGCTCTATTAACGCTCGTGGGAGAGATCACTGCGGGGAGTATCTCAAGGTGACGATTTCCTTAGGCCCGAGTGTCAAGTTATGCTGTTGTGCCGCTTTTTTCGCAGGTCCTTTGGGTATGCTTTCGAAATTAACGGATGTTATGCTCCTGCCTTTCCAAAGTTGCGTCGCTAGTTCGAGTGTGACTGCTACCTTTTTATTGCAGGGGTTACTCAGCCGTATTTCAACAGCGTTATCTACGGACCGCACACTGCTTAGAATCGCAGGGCCATCCAGAAGTAACATTGACATGGCTGGTTTTAGCTCGGCTTTACCGCTCCGGTAGATGGCGAGATCTTGCTCGGTTAATTGCGCGGTGCGGAAGCCGGAGGCTAGCTCTACGCCTGCTTCGCAAAGTGCGCGCCGATCAGGCTCATCCGCCATTGGGTATAGCCGGTAATTGAAGGACATACGTTCCTGGAGCTGGCCTTCCGGTTGTCCATCGGTAAAGACGGTGCGACGTGTCGCACGAAACAAAGTCAGGGCGATAGGTTTGTCTGTAAAATCCAGGACGGCGGATTCCATCAGGCCGCAGGAGACGACGGCCAGGCCGCGATTGTCTTCGGCTACCGCTGTCCACGATTGTTGGGGTGTGCCCTCCACGGCTAACTCGCGCCCCAAGTGATGATTTTGCGGCAGGCCAATATTTCTCTCGACTACATCGAATGCACCGTCAGCGAGGTATGTGCTGGCGGTGCTGGCACCCGTGGGGAACAGCACCCGCAAGCGGTGGTCCCTGATGTTGTTATCAACCGTGGTAGTGATCTCGACATGGTCTGCGTCGGCACGCAGGGTAACGAGGTTTTCGATGACCATCGGTATGAGTGTTTCTGAGCGGACACCTCTGTCCGTTACAAAATCTTCAGGCAGGTTCATTGTGACGCGTACGCGAAAGCGGCACAGGAGCGGTCCGTTGTGCACCATAGCGACATCCGCCTGAGCGGCACTGGAGACGAAGACCTGATCGTTGACTGCCTGCCCGTGGAACCAGCCGTCACCTATGTCGGCGCAATCCTCGAAGGTAAGCAGGCGCGAGTAGGTGTGACCACGGTGGAGATCCTTTAGGGTTAGGGTCCCATTGCTTTCGATGGTGACAGAGAGACGCTTATTGGCCATGGAGCGCTCGCTCGTGGCCAGGCCGGGAGAAAGCGGATGGCGTGTCGGCAGGGTGGCGGGCGCAATGGGGCCTGATGCTTCGGACTTGATGCCTTCTCTAACCGTCAAGGTGGTGTAGCCAAGCGCGGGAATTTTTAGCCGAACTGCTACTGTTAAGTCGTTCGTCTTATAGGGCTCAGGGTACTTGACTGGGTTGATCCGCAGTTTGCCTTGCGTCATTTTCTTAGTCAGTAGCTGATAGGAAAGCTCATTCCCGTCAGCGTCGTAGATGCGAAATGCGGGTTTGGGCTCGAAGCCAAAGAATTCCTGATAGCTTCCCCATTGGGCAGGAAGTTGCAGTGTCACGCTTAGTATTTCGTCGACAGTGCGGGGAAGGGGATTGGCAACCAGCGCCCGGAGTTCACCACGGCTGATGCTCCCTGAGACCGAGGCCGCCAGCGAACGCAGGGATTCATCGATCTGGCCGGTGGCAATCTGCTGCGTCTGGGCGAAGCGGTACTTCATATCCTCGTGAACCTCATCTATGCTGCACCCGCAAATGGAATCGTGGGGATGGTTTTGCAGCAGCCATCGCCATGCGACATCCAGAAAGCCGTGAGGAGCGGGAGCACCTGTCAGCAGCGAATCGAGCACAGAAAAGGGTTCTGCCCACTGGCAGAGGAGGGATTGGCATGCGACATTGGCCTGCTTAATCCAGACGCGGCTGGATAGCACTCCGGGGATGAGCCACTGCTGGTCCTTATCTCCGGAAAGAGCACCGGGTTCACGCAATTCTCCTTCGACCACATCGCCTATCTCTGAGGCATGATCGAGCAGTTCTTCGAGGTAAGCGTCTAAAGTGCTGTGGATGATCTCGTAGGGAAAGTCATTTCCCGGTTTCTGCTCTAAAAGCAGATTGTAGTGGTCTAGCTCGTGCTCCAGATGATCCCCGCCGTCAAATAACAGCATGGGTGGAATATCCGACCGTGCAGCCTCTTTATCCAGGAAAGCTTTCAGGTCTTGGAGTGCTTTTGCCTTATCAAAGGTGACGCGGTGTTCGGTGTTTCGTCGGACATCCCATGAATAGTCGCAGTAGCCAGCTCGTCCAAAGCGATAGCATGGGAGCTCTGTGCCGTCGGCTCCACGCCAGATGATGTGAGCTGATGGCCGTGGTTCCAATCCGCGCCAGACGAGTCCTGCGCGTATTCCAAAGCCTTGGGCGATTTGAGGTAATTGGCTGATATGCCCGAACAGGTCACACACAAAGCCCGCAGACGATGGTGTGCCACCGTACGAGCGAGCGATTTCTCTCCCCAGCCGCAAGTTGCGGATAATGGACTCGCCCGAGACGAGCCACTCATCTGGCAGCACATACCAGGGGCCGATGTTCAGCTTTCCGGAGGCGGCGAATTGCTCGATCTGCTTACGCCTTTGTGGACGGATTTCCAGGTAGTCATCCAAGATAATCGCTTGGCCGTCTGTGGTAAACGGGCCTTTGAGTGCGCCACGCTCGATGTCGTCAAGTTGTCGGTCGAGTAAGTGAACCAGGCGGCGACGGAAGTCCTGAAAGCTCTGGTACCATTCACGATCCCAGTGTGTGCTGAGCACATAGTGAACCTTGCGCGTCTGCGCCGACTGTTTCTTGGCGGATGCCTTCTTCATGGGGACGGAGTGAATATCAGGTTTAGCTGCGAAAGCCGAGCTCGTGACCCAGGGCCAGGCACTCCTGCCAGGTGCGCACGGCGTCCGAGCAAGTCGGAGCTTCCAGGGATGCGGCTGCGGTACTGACGGCCAACTTTGCGCTTTCTGCGATAGGCCAGCCTTCATGGACTCCGTAAATCAGCCCGGCAAAGAAGGCATCCCCTGCACCGGCTGCGCCGCGAATACGCTCTTGTGGCATGAGCACCGAGCCTTGGACATGGCATTGACCGGAGCCTGTTGCGACGACTGCTCCTTCTCGGTAATGAATGGCCACTGCCTGCCGTACACCGCGCCCAAGTAGCTCTTCGGCTTGGGCTTTGAGCACATCCGGGTCGACCGCATCCTCGTCCGGGCTATCGGTGCCTGTCAGTTGTGCGGCTTCCCATTCATTGAGCACGAGGATATCAAGGTGGGGAAGGCTGGGGCCGACGATGGCCGGAAAGTCGCAAGGCGTACTGACTAAATCGGCGCACGTAAGCATGCCAGCCTCCGATGCCATGGCAAAGACCTCGGCGTGACCATTGCTGCCATCGGGCCTAACCGCGTCCAGTGTGTCGAGCAGGCCGAAGTAGCCCATGACAAAGAGTCGGGCCGGGCATGCGTCCAGCTGTATGTGCTCTGGGTTCAGCAGTGCGTTGGTGCCGCGTTGGTGGAAAAACGTTCTGCGGCCTGACGTGCTGTCGGTCATCACGTCCGTGTATGAGGTCGGTGCTTCCTTGCAGGTGCTCATGCGGCTGGTATCAATGCCATGGGCGTGGCAATCCTCCAGGATCGCCTTTCCGTCGGCGTCATCACCCAATAGCCCAGCCGCATACAGCGGCATGTCGGGCTGCAGCCTGGCGATATCCTTGGCAACATTGTAAGGGCAGCCGCCGTTGCCGTCGCATTGTTCGAGGATCGTGGCCAAGCCATCCTGATGGGGCCAGCTATCGAGGAGCTTTACGTGGTCGATTATCCAGTTTCCGGCAAGAAGGATGCCTTTGCGTGTCATGATGATGTTTCCTAAACGGGTTGAAGCAGCCGGGCCGGGTTGAACTTATCCACTGGGGTTGCCGAGCTGGGGATGGGGACAAGAGGGTGTGATTCAGGGCTCGCTAATCAGGCGAATGCGAGCGGGCTCATCTTCTTCGATGCCGGGGAATCGTCCGATAGCGGAATCAACGAAGAAGTTGTCATTGGCGTCATCATTGGCCGTCGAAACTTCGCCGATGATGCAGGCTTCTGATTGCGGCCAGAATGCATGATAAATGCCCGGCGTGAGCGTGATGCGCTCGCCCGCCTTCAAGACGAGGACATCACCGCCAGCATGGGAGCGCGCGGCACCATTGACCTGCAGGTCGAAGCGCTCTTCCGCATCCGCTTTGTCGGGATGGTGCTTCCATAGCTGGAGAGCGAGGGCACCGTGGCGGCATATGATGTCCTCCTTCTTTTTGGCATGGGTATGGGCCGGAGTACGCTGGCCGGGGCGGGCATACATCAGTTTTTCACAGTACTCTTGCTCTTCGGCCAGATTTATCAGGACGAGACCGTAGTCTGCGAACTTGCCCAGGCCGAAGTCGGTTATATCCCAGCGCGGGACTGGTGGCAAAGCCCAACCGTGCGTTTCGAAGCATGCCTTGGCCTCTTCATAGATGGCATTGATTTCGGAGCGCTTCATGGGGTTAGTAATTTTTCTTGGTGGAGGATAGTTGAAGGTCGTCCTCGAGTGAGCGAATGGGCCGGATGCCCTGCTGCTGCAAGACGCCGTGATAGGCGCGTACGGCCTCGACGGGGGAGATGTTTCCGTCGGTGATGGCGCGCAGGAACTCAATGAAGGCCAGCGGGTGTTCGGAGAGGTTGATTTTTCTGCCAAAGAGGGCGACGCGGGCGCCGTACTTTTGGGCGTCGTGGATGAGTTGAAAGGCGTCGAGGGTGGTGCCTGAGCTGCCACCGAGGATGCCGACAACCAGCGACGGGTCGTAGGAGGCAAGCTCCTCCATCGGGCCGGGGCCGTTATAGGGAATTTTTAGAAAGATGGGGCGGCCGGAGCGCGTTACACCGGCCAAGCAGCGGATGATGCTGTCGTTTAGAAAACCGCCGATTTTTTCGGGGTCGATGCCTGTGTCTACATTGGGGTTGAAGACTTCGAGGAAGTAGCGGAACTGCTTTTTCTCCGCTTCGAGGCGAAAGTCATGAAACTCCTCCAACGCCCGGTGATCCCAATCCAAATCATTGGTGAAGGTAATCGAATAGAGGCCGAGGTCCGCACCGGTGAAAGGCTTGTTCGGGTAGGTTTGCAGCTTGCCATGCATGATGTGGTCCAGCGTGGCGGTGCGAAAGTGGCGCGAGGGGTAGTTGGCGTATGTTCCTCCGCGCACGGCCCAGACATCGGTCGTGTCATTGGCACGGGCAGCGGGGGTGACGGAGGAGTTGCGGAAGAGTTTTTCCTCGATGGCCAGGCGCTCGAGGTTCGAGGCTGAAAGCAGCACGATGTCCACGATGGATTGCTTGATGACATCGCGGATCTGGGATTGGTAGTCGGCCAGGGTCTTCCAGCAGCCTTCGGCTTCATTGTAGCCGTGGGGGCATTTCCCGGCCCGGTTCGGCCCAGGTGCAGTGATGCCAAAGGCCATGTCTGCGTCTTTGGCGTCGGCGATGATGAAGTCCTCGCGGTTCGATTTGCCCGCAAGGATGCGGGCTAACTTCTGATCCAGGCTTTTAGGCATGCTTAATCTGAGGTTGAAATGGTGGTGACGGGTAAACTTTTGCGGATGCGACGCTTGGTCGAAGGAGAGAGGCGCTTGTCCGTAAACCAGTGATCGAAATCCTGCCATTTGGCGAATTTAACGGGCGCGTTGGAGGATAGCTTGCCACTGTCGGCCACGAGCAGAGCGATCTCCGAGTGCTGGATAGCTTGGCTTTTGAGCTGAGCCTCATTCAGCTCCGTGGTGAAGGCTCCCGCATCGGCATCGAGGGAGGATGCCCCGATGACGGCGTAGTCGAAATTCAAATGCTCTAGCCAGCCCAGTGCGATGCCGCCCACGAGGGCACGGCTGATCGAGCGCACCTCGCCTCCGAGTGCGGTCACTTTGCCCGGGTGATTGCAGCCGAGATAGAGCAGCGGGAGGGAGTTCGTGTAAATCTGATTTTTGTTCCGCTCCAGCAGGGCCATACCTGTCTCAAGGCAGGTCGTACCCGCGTCAATAAAGACAGTCGCTCCGGCCGGGATCGACTCTGCGGCCTTGCGGGCAA
This sequence comes from Verrucomicrobiia bacterium, assembly GCA_030425485.1. Classification (GTDB taxonomy): domain Bacteria; phylum Verrucomicrobiota; class Verrucomicrobiia; order Opitutales; family Cerasicoccaceae; genus Ruficoccus. The sequence continues at coordinate 11,719 of JAUIAM010000002.1, read as the reverse complement.
TGTGGCGCTTTTCGGCGGGAGCCTGCTGCTGCTTTACGGAGAAACTCGGCTCAGTGGAGAGTCTGCGCGGGTGGAGTACTCCCCCGTGGGTGCGGATGACTTTGCCTTCGGTTTCAAGTGCGGACAAATCGCGCCGGAGTGTGGCCGGCGAAGTGTTCACCGCCTCGATCAGGGACTGCACCGTGACACTCCCGTTCTGGCGAACGAGATCGAGTATTAGCTGTCTGCGGTCAAAGGTCGTCATAATGCGATGATCGAAAATGATCGTATTTGATCGAATCAGTCAAATGTTTTTGCTCAATTGACCGATCGATTGTTAGCAGGGGGATGCAGATCCTGCAATTGGCTGGCATGGCTCTCGGCCTCATGGCGGAGCGCTACGGTTTGCGGTTCCGTGGGGCAGGGGCACGTGGCTGATTGGGGGCGGTGGTTGTTTTTTCTGCAAAAATAACCTTGCGCCTAATGGAAACATACCTGTATATAGTGCAGCATACATGAAAGAGACCTTGGATACTTTTCAGCGCGATGCGACCTCAGCGCTCCCGCTTCACCAGCAAGTAGAGCATTGGCTTCGGGGGCGTATCGAGGCGGGAGACCTAGCTCCTGGGGAAGCCTTGCCGCCGCGTAAAGAGTTTTGTGAGATGCTCGGGGGGATAAACCACCTGACGATTCGCCAGGGGGTGAATGCACTGATCCGGGACGGCTTGATGTATTCGATCCCTGGTCGCGGCATCTATGTGGCCGAAAGAAAGGCCCGCGCCCAGTCCATTGGTGTGGTGCTCCCGAGTATTGACGATGAGTTTACCCATGCGCTGGTTGCAGGGATACAGGACGTCCTCGCGGCGAAGAGCAAGAGCGGGGCAACGACCATACGCCCAGTGCTTTTTGACTCGCGTCGCGATCCGCAGAAGGAAGTGGATAGTATCGCGCACCTGACCGATTTGCCGTTGGATGGGGCCATCATTTTTCCCGTGGCCTATGGCGACATGCTGGAGAAGCTCATTCAGCTCAAGGCGGATAAGTTTCCGCTTGTATTGGTGGGCTGGGTGCCGGGTATTAAGTTTAACTCCGTTACCTCGGACGACTATTCTGGCGCCTATCAGGCGACGTCGCATCTGCTGGAGAGGGGGCGCAAGCGTATCGCCTGGGTGGGTAACAGGCAGAGCGTTTATTCGGTTTCGGCCCGCTTTGAAGGTTTCCGCGACGCCTTGAGCGATCATGGAGTGCTTTACGATAGAAAGCTGTTGGGGGACATCGAGTCTGCTAGCCCTATGCATGACTTCAAGGCCTCGCTGGTGGAGACGATGGATCGTCTGCTGGGACAGGACAATGGGCCCGACGCCATCGTTTGCGTTAACGACTTTTTTGCCCTGGCGTGTATGGAAGAACTCGCCCGCCGGGGTGTCCGCGTTCCAGAGGATATCGCGATTGTCGGCTACGACGACATTAAGGAGGCCGTAGCGAGTACTCCTGCGCTTTCGACGGTCAGTAATCCCATGCGAGAGCTCGGCGTAGCTTCGGCCGAACTTTTGATTAAATGCCTGGCCGATCAATCTCGCGAGCCGGAAGAGGTTGTGCTTCCGGTGGACTTCAAGCCCAGGGGAAGTTCCTAGTTTTCAATTCTCGTAATGCTTTAATTCAAACAAAACCCTCAATTATCCCTATGAAAAAACTACTCCTCACGAGCGGGCTTGCGCTAGCTGCAATGCTCCTTCCCCTCGGCGTACAAGCGCAGGTTTACATCGCCGACGATTTTTCGACACCCGGAGATGTCAACCAGAACCGCACGCCGAACATCGCGACCATTGATGGGCGTAACTATGTTAAAGTTACCAACAACGCGACTTACTCCACGGCGGTAAACATTAACCCCCCGGGAACGGCCAGAATGTACACAAATGTCGGGGGTGCCATATCCCTGGCTGATGCTGCTGGATTCGCCAAGCCTGACCAGTTGCAGATTTCGTCGACCTTTAGCACTGGAACCCTGACGAATAATTCGCCGGCACGTACAGGCCGTGGCGTTTATCTTGGCTTTTGGAGCGACGTGCAGTTTACCACCGATTCCATGACCGATATGTACGGTGTCTTCGTGAATGCCGACTCGGGACGGCTTGTCCTCTGGCAAGGCGAAGCCTCCTCTACTGGTGCCGCTGCCGCCACGCTCGACTACATTGGCACCTGGGATGATAGCGTGTTTCACACCATGTCATATAAGGTAGACATCTCTGGAACGATTACAGGAACTGCTGGCAATATTTACGATTTCGTTTTTGACGGTGAATCCTACGACTGGGGAACGGTTTCGCTCTTCACGGATGCCAATACAGAATACGCCGGCTTCGGTGTCTCGGCGGCCGTAGTCGGGCAGTACGGTGAGTTTGACCAGTGGGCCGTAACCGCTATTCCGGAGCCAGCCAGCGGAGCGATGGTAATTTCGCTCGGTATCGCACTTGTGTTTTTGCACCGAACACGATCGCAGCGTAAGCTCTAAGCTGCTCCCTGGCTCGACTGAGTTCCACTTGGTACGTGCCGTTTATTCAATCTCAGTTCCTGCGTCGTGGGGACTGGCTCAATACCCATGCCCCCCTTTGTTAGCTATGAAGCCCAGACCCAAAGCGAAATCGCCTCCAGGCAAGCTCGGTTTCTCATTGATTGAGTTACTTGTGTCCGTCGCAACAGTCGCTGTGCTGGCGTCGGTCGTAATCGTCGCCGTCGGGCACATGCGCGAGCGAAGCATGCGCACGCAGGGAGCATCTGACCTGCGTCAGATGGGGGCGGCTTTCAATCTGTATCTGGCTGACAATAATGGTGATGGACCTCCGGGGAGTGTGAATCCGCACTTCTGGCGCGCGAACGGTCGCTTTGTCAACATGGGCTCGATGCTCCCGTACTTAGGCATATCGAACACGCCGCGTATCAGCACGCCGGAGCTTCTCCTGTCGCCCGGTTCGGTAGAGCGGCAGTACGATAGGTACAAGGCTATGGCCCCCGACAATCCCAGTGGTGCTTGCACCTATTATATGAACCTGGAGCTTGCCGGTGCCCGGGTGAGCGGTGGCGTATTTCCGAGCACGAGGGTCGTTTTCCACGACAGCGGATACTGGTGGGACGGGACGTATAACGGCGTCGATAACTGGGATGGCGAGGGCATGTTCGTCGTTCGCCTGGACGGAAGTGTCGCCTGGATCGAGCGCGAGGAAACATCGGGCATGATCGCCTGGGATTACTCCCAGTTGGATCGGATAAAGTAGAGAGTTTTGATGGAAGATATTGGTATGGTTGCTATAAAGAGAACACTGCTGTGTGCACTGGTTTGCTCGCGCTTTGCCTGTTTCGGGGCAGAAGCGGCTCAAATGGTTCAGCCTCTGGATGCGTCGTATCTGCTGCTTGACAATGCCATCGTGCAGGATGGCAGAATCGTGGTTGCGGAGCACACCCTGGCCAGGGCGACTTTTGATACCTCGCCCGGTCAAATCACAGCATCGGGGAATGAGGACGCTATACGGCGTCTCTTTGATGCGGATTACACCACTTACTGGAGTCCGGGGAAGATACAGGGGGCGGTGGAAATTAACCTGGGGCAAGTGGAGGACATCGTTGCCATCGAGTGGGACGGCTATACCTACGGCGAAACTTTTCCCTCCGCGTTTAGTATCTACTATCAAGAGTCCGACAACGATCCGCTTCGGGTCGGGCCTGCCGGCACCCTCTACGGGCCCTCGGGGGAGCGCCACCTTGAGCGTGCCGTCATCAAGGGTAACGCCGAATCCCATGAGGTGCGTTACGAGTTTGACCGTCCGATCCGGGCACAGTACCTGACCTGGCAAATCGACGACACCACCGACGGGCACCCCGCTCGTATCACCCGATTCGAAATCATGGGTAAGCCGACCCAGGCCCAGGGGACAGCCGTGGCGGAGTTCTCACCCTATCGCGTTAGCTCATGGCAGGAAGTCGAGGTGACAGGCGAGGGCATTATAGCCATGCAGATTAGAACCACGGCGGGCCTGGAAGCTGCGTGGTCGGATTGGAAAACATTTGAGGGTAGCGACCTTACCTTTCTGAATAAAACGGATACTGTCGCGATTCAGCTCAAGTTGGAGTTGGCCAATACGGCCGAGACATTGGCCAGTGTGAGTAAGATCGCGCTGCAATTTGAAGGTGTTATCATGGGGCCGCCCGAGACACTCGTCCCGGTCGATGCCAGTGGGGTATCCAAGTTGTCACCGACGCTGCTGTGGCGTGGAGGGCAGAATGATGCCTATGAAGCCAGTCCGCGCTTTGATGTGCAGGTGGCGACCAGCAGGGATTTTGGTAGCGATATCGTTTTTCAGTCCAGTGGCCATGACGACAACATGCTTGAGCTTGAGGGATTCAATGCGGCGGTGGGGCAGGAGTTCTTTTGGCGCGTGCGTACCCACGTTTCGGAGGAGGGGGATGCGGGCTGGTCGGAGGCTTCTGGCTTCCACATCATTGCGCAGCCTGAACCCGCAGCAAACGCTTCATCCTTTGGTATGAATATGGGGCTCGATCATCGCCCCTGGGGTGAAGAGCTTGCGCTGGAGGCAGGCTTCAGGTGGGCGCGGCTGGATTTTCCTTGGTACAAGCTGGAGACGTCTCCGGGGATGTGGGATTGGGCGAGAACGGATCGGGAAATCTCTGTCGCACGAAACTTGGACATCAGTGTATTGGGCATACTAGGTTATACGCCTAAATTCTTTAGCCAGGAGCCGGACAGTAAACGCCCATCTAGCTACCCTCCGGTCAATATTACAGACTGGGTAGCCTACGTCAGCGCAGTTGCCACGCGCTATGGCGACGACGTCGCAGCGTGGGAAATTTGGAATGAGCAAAACCACCGCGGCTTCTACTCCGGCACGCCACGGGAGTTTGCCCAACTGCTGAAAACAGCCTACGTCGTTATTAAAAATATCAGCCCCAACTCCTTGGTGAGCTACGGTGGGCATGCGGGCTTCTCGCCGTTGTATCTCGATGTGGTTGTGGACGAGGTCGGCCCCGACTATATCGACTTTATCAACTGGCACTGCTATCCAGGTATGCCGGACACACCCTACTTTAAGCAGTTTCTACGCTTAACAGCCGATTACCGCAACAAACTCGGAGAGGACAAAACGCTGTGGTTGACGGAGATAGGTTTCCCCCGGCAGCAAGAAGGCTCGCCCAGCTCTAAGGCGATTGCCCGCGGCATGGTAGCCCACATGGCATCAAGTTTACAACAAGGGGCCGATGGCTCACCCGTCGTTGACCGGCTGTTTCATTTCCAGTTTGTGGAGGGGCATGGCTACGGTACGACTCAACGCTATGCGATGCTCGTCGATTACCCGGATGATGCGACGCAGCCCAACAGACTTCCTGAGTTCGACGCCTACAGCAATGCGGTGGAGGTGCTGACGGACGCGCAATGGAAGTCGAGTGAAAGCGACGACGGCATCGTGGCTTATCGTTTCACTTTGCCGGAAGGGGAGGAATATCCCTGCCTGACGATTCTCTGGGCGGCCTACGATGCAACTTATCCCGTGCGACTGGAGCTAAGTGCCGAGGGTCCGGTTGTCGTTCAGGATGTTTTCGGCTTCGACACCGGATACAGTGGTGATCCCATAGCGCTTGGCTCCGAAGACTTGCTCTTCGTCTTTAGTGAGGTGCCGCCCGAGGTGAAGCGAGTTGGCTGCGGGAAGGGCCAGGAAAATGAGTCCTAGCCGCCAGAAGGAGCCCCGTTGGATATGGCTTCTATCAGGCAAGGGCAGGGAGTTTCACCAGGTGGCGTGCTTTCGGAAGACCTTTACGGTTAGCGGGGAATCCAAAGACTGTCGACTGGAACTGACCGCCGATGCGCGCTACGAGGTGTATGTCAACGGGCGCTGGATCGGTTTTGGCCCTGCTCGCTCATGGCCTGACCAGTGGCAGTTGGACTCCTATGATTTGAGCACTGCTCTGCATGCGGGAGACAACGTTATTGCGGTGCGTGTGCAGCACTACGGCATCGGAAACTTTCAATATCTGCACTGTCAGGCCGGTCTGTATGCTGCGTTGACGTGGAAGGATCAGGCGGGCAGACAGCGTATGGTGTCCGATGATTCCTGGCACGGCTGCCTGGATCGTGGCTATCAATGGCCTGTGCCGCGCATCAATTGCCAGCTCGGTTGGGAGGAGCAGTATGATGCCCGCGCAGGGCTCGAAGGATTCGAATGTCTCGGCTATGACGAGGCAGACTGGCACCCGGTTAACGTTTTGGCCGATGAGGTTGCGCCGCATAGCAAACTTGTGGAGAGGAAGCTCCCCCAGCTTACGAGGGACACGGTTTACCCCAGCGCAGTGTCTCACGTGGATGTGGTACGCACTGCGCCGTATTCGTGGAGTATTAACCCGCGGGAGTTACTCAACTCCACCGATAAAGCTGCGAATCCCCTCCGTGGGCGTATGCTCCTGTGCACGCATATCTTCAGTGAAAACGCACAGGAGATTTTGCTTCAGCAGCCGCATTGTCGCCCGACTTTGGAGTGGAAGCTCAATGGTGTGCGGTTGGATTTCGGCCCTGAGAATGGGGCGGAGGGACGCGCTGTCTCCATGCTGCGAGCGGGCTGGAATACTTTAATGACGGCGATGCCACCGACTGAGCAATTCTGGTGGGTAGTTATCAACGCTACTGTGGAAAAAGATGTGGTATGGGCTGCCTATCCGGATCAGTGGGCAGAAACGGCTTGGCTTGCGCTGGGACCATTCGGAGAGCCCGGTGACGTGGACATGCCGCCGAGTGGCGAGGATCTTGCCATCACGAATCCGGCGCTTGTGCATGCAGATGCCAGTGAGGCGGAATATGACGCCATTTTTCAGCGAGGAGTTTTGGATACTGATGACTTCAAGGCCGCCTATGTAAGGCTAATTCCGACTTCAATGATTGCAAGGGATGACATCTACGCGCTGTGCGCTTCGGAGGTTCTGGTTGAGTCATTACGTCCGGTGATAGTAAACTCCGACGCGCTGATTGCGAGCGATTCCGGTTGGGCCTGTATTGAGCCATGCTCGGAGCATGATGTGCGTGTGTTGCTCGACTTCGGGCAGGAGCAGGTGGGCTTTCTGGCCTTTGATATTGAGGCCAAGGCAGGGGCAGTGCTCGATTTCCACTTCACGGAAAGCGTGTCTGCCGAAGGTGAGCCCTTCCTGATGTCCGAAATGAACAATACCTTTCGCTACGTGTGCCGGGAGGGCGAGCAGTGCTACCGCAGTTTACTCAGGCGGGGGTTTCGCTACTGCCGGGTCAGTTTTCGGAAGTTGAAGCACGCCGTTAAAATTCGCTCCTGCCGGGTGATATCGAGTACCTACCCACAGGCCAGGCAGGGAAGCTTTACTTGTTCAGATAACGAGTTGAATCGGATATGGGAAGTCGGTGCTCACACTTTGGCCTGTTGCTCGGAAGACACCTATACGGATTGCCCGGGCTACGAGCAGGCGTTTTGGGTCGGCGATGCGCGTAACGAGGCACTGGTTGATTTTGTGGTCAATGGTGATCCCCGCTTGAGTGAGTATTGCTGGGAGCTTGCGGCCAGAAGCCTGGATCGTTCTGAGTTGGTGGAGTGCATGGCACCTTGCGCTTGGCAAAACATTCTCCCCGCCTGGAGTTTCCTGTGGATGCGCTGGGCGGAGGAGCATTATCGCTACTCGGGGGATTTGGTCTTTGCCCGGCGTATGATCGAGCCGCTACGTACAACGGTAGCATGCATCAGTGGGCATCTTTCGCCGCGTGGACTCTTTCAGATGCGCGCCTCAGCTATGTTTGACTGGGCCCGGATGGATACTCCGGCTGATGGAGAGGTAACGCATCTGAATGCTCTCGCCATGCTTGGACTGAAGGCTGCTGCTGCGCTGGCTGATTCCCTCGGAGAGGGCGAACTGCGGCGCGACTGTATCGAGTTGACCAACACTTTGGGCCGAGCCATCAACACACATCTATGGTCGAGCCGTGAGCAGGCCTATGTTGATTGCCTGCATCCGGGGGGGAGCCAATCCAAGGTTTTCAGCCAACAGACGCAGACGGTGGTGTTTCTCTCGGGTGCTGCCGAGGGGGAGCGGCTGGAGCGGTGCAAGCAATATATGGGTGAAGCCCCCGCGCATTTTGTAAGGGGGGGGAGTCCATTCTTTATGTCCTTTGTGCTGGAGGGGCTGTCGCGGCAACACGATAGCATGGGCTTGTTAGCACTCATCCGTGACTACTGGGGCATGCAAATCAAAGCAGGCGCCACGACTTTCTGGGAGCAGTATTTTCCCGATCAAGAGCGGATGACACGGAGCTTTTGTCATGGCTGGTCGGCATCACCGGTTTATTTTCTCAGCCATTGTGTGCTGGGTATTCAGCCTCTGCGGCCCGGCTTCGAGGAGGTGCTGATTGCTCCAGAATGTGGTGATTTGAAATGGGCCCGGGGCACGATGCCCTCTCCGCATGGGCTCATTGCCATTGACTGGGAACTCAATGAGCATGCGCACACATTCGAGCTAAACCTTGCCTTGCCCAAGCCGTTACCTGTGCTGCTTAAGCTCCCTATCCGTGGGCGTATCGAGTTGCTGGAGGGCATAGATGAAAAGCATGGCATGGCAGGAGAGGGTATCTCTTTTCAGAGCGATGGCGCGACGATAATCCGCGTCAAGCTTACCAACATTTCCCGCGTTAGGCCCGATGAGCCCGATCTGGCAGCAGCCATCTAATCTTTCTTTTTCGTCACGCTATGAGTCACTCATCGATCAAATATCCCGTGCAGGGGCGGCCTGTCTCTGAGGCCTTTGGCCAAGAGGTTTTACAACTTACGACTGCGAACATACTGTCGTGGCAGCAAGGTCCGGGCGCGTTCGGTGGTATTCATTTGCATGCCTGCTGGGATAATGATTCGAGTCTCTCGCGGAAGTACCACGGAGCGAGTGCGTCGCGGACTGCGGTGATGTACAAGGTCGTCGCGCGTATCATCGATCAGGGCGGCTCTGCGCATTGGGCGTACATAGCGGATCAGTTGATTGCCACCTTGCTCTGGCAGCAGGCGCCGGAGGGGGGCTTCTTTCATGCCAGCGGTGAAGCTGAGCCCACCTACACATCGCGCGAGAGCTGCCCTATTCATCAGATGATGCCCCTCCACGCACTGTTGTCTCACTATGCCAGGCTGAAGCCGAGCGACCATGTGCGTGTGGAGATCGAGGCTGTGTTGGAGCGCCACCTCAAGTGGTTTAGTAACTATTGGTGGAAGCTCGGTAACGGCTACGTACGTCCCCTTCCGTTTGCGGGGTGGTGTGGCGTGACGAACCAGGACCTCGTCGCGGTGGCGGCGCTGGCCAAGTATGGCCACGTCACAGGAGACTGGGGACCTTATGAAAGGTATGGTCTGCCTGCGCTGGACACCTATCTGGGCCCGAACTACTTTCACGAGGAAAATGGCTTCTTTGAGCGCGGGGACAACGCGCACTTTACCGAACGTTGCAGCTACATGTGCCTGGCCGCAAATATGCTTCATGAGATAAACCAACTGCGCGCCGATGAGCGAATTCCGCGCATTATTTCGCGCATCGTGGAGGCGCTGTCCGGCGCAGTATATACCGATACCCTGGGCAATACGCAGATGTCTCTCGGGCTAAAGGATCAGCAGTCGCGCAGCGAGGGAAAAGCAGTCTGGGACCGGAGTAAAATCCAGCTCGGTAATTACCCCGAGTTTATCCTGTTCTTTCAGGAGTTCGGTAGCGGCCACCCTGCTGTGCCGGAAATTGTGGATGGTCTCGAACGCACGCTCGCTCAGTATGTGTTTGCTGACGGCATGATTCCCACAACGCTGGATGTGGATAAGCCGCTCTTTGCCACCGTGTCGGGTTCGCATACCATCGTGGGTTTTTGGGAATTCCTACAGCAAAGGAATCCCGGTGATATCGATCTGACTGCGCTTCCCCGGTTGCCCGCAGTGCGGCGTCAATGTGGTAACACCAAATTTCTGTCCGACCGCGATAACTGGGCAATTCATGTTGATGACAGGGAGATTTTCCATGGCATCAAACGCATTCCGCTGGGCATTGTCCCGGCTGGGGAAACGCTGGCCAATGATCCATACCAAGAACCGGCGCCCACGCTTAGCGAAAGCGTGAACCTGACTTAGCGTGCTGGCGTATAGAACCGCTCAGATCAGCCCTACTTTATGATCGATCTCTCCTGTATCAATCTTCTGCAAGGCACGGATTCTGACCGGGAGTTTTCCCGGGGGAACACCTTGCCCATCGTAGCTCGTCCCTGGGGTATGCACCACTGGACGCTGCAGACGGGGCGTTCGCCGTGGACCTTCAATCGCCGTGCGCGGCGGCTGCAGGGGGTGCGTCTAACGCATCAGCCGAGTCCGTGGATGCGCGATTATTGCAGCCTGACCTTTATACCGTTTACGGGTGAGGTGCAGGGTAGCCCTGAGCATCAGGCTTCGGCCTATCGGGTAGAAGACGCCGAGCTCCAGCCCCATCAACTCAAAGTGGACCTGCTGCGCTACGGTGTCACGCTCGAGCTGACGCCGACTGAGCGCGGGGCGCTTGCGCGCATGCGCTTCCGGGAAGGAGAAGTCCCGCGACTGGCCTTTTACTTTGATGGTGAGCATGCGCTCGACCAACGCGGTAACGATAGCCTCAGCGGCTACAGTCGGGACCATCGCGACGAGTTATGCGAGGCGTTTCGCATGTACTTTCGGATCGTGTTTAGCGTCGAGCCTACGCGCTTCGTAAAGACGGAGTGGGGCGGGTACGTTGAGTTTGCTCAAGGCACGGAGGTTGTCGAAATGCGTCTGGGCGGGTCGTTTGTTTCGGGTGAACTTGCTGCGCAGACGGTGGCCCGCGAGCTGGCCGGACGAAGCTTTGGCGATCTTGCCACCGAGGGGAAAGCGCGTTGGCAGGAACTGCTGGGGCGAGTGCAGATTACGACGAGCAGCCCCGAGCAATACGCCAAGTTCTACTCCTGCCTGTATCGCTGCCTGATCTTTCCTCGCTTCATCGATGAGCCTGACGCCAACGGGGCGCCTATCCACCGCAGCCCGGTGGATGGGCAAGTACATGTCGGTCCGATGTGCACGGACAGCGGTTTCTGGGACGCCTACCGCACTCTCTACCCGCTGCTCGCGCTGGTCTATCCCGATGTGCTCAACCGCATGATGCAGGGCTGGCTCAATACCTGCCGCCAGGCGGGGTGGGCTCCAATGTGGCTCAGTCCCGGGCCGCGCGTGTGTATGATCGGTACGCACTTTGACATCGTGTCTGCGGACGCAGTCTGCAAGGGCGTAAGGGACTGGGGGGTGGAGGAGGCTTTCACTTACCTTTGGAAAAACGCCACTCAGCCCTCGACAAACCCGCACTTTGGTCGAGTGGGTTTGGAGGAGTATATCAAGTATGGCTACGTGCCCGCCGACCGCTTCTCGCATGGGGCGAGTTGTACGCTGGATTACGCTTACGATGATTTTGCCGTGGCCCAGGTCGCGCGTTATCTCGGTAAGGATGAGGAAGCGGCGCAACTCATGCAGCGGTCACAAAACTACCGCAATGTGTTTGACCCGAGCGTCGGCTTCATGCGGGGGCGCAAGACGAGTGGTGATTGGGCCGGGCCGTTTCACCCATACCGATGGGGTGGGGACTACATTGAGGGTGGCCCCTGGCAGCATGTCTTTAATGTGCCCCATGACCACGTTGGCTTGGCCGAATG
>JAUIAM010000019.1 GCA_030425485.1 Verrucomicrobiia bacterium | reverse complement strand
GAAAAAGAGGTAATTTTGAGGATTTTTTCGGCTTTCGAAGTGGTGTGAATCCAGATTCATGAACTGAGAAAACGGAAAAAGACGCGAAAAGACCCTTTTCTACCGACCTTGATGAATTTGAAAACACGGCCTAGGGTAGACTTAGCGGTAGAGCAGGACCGGGATGCGGCAGCGGCGAATGAGTTCTCGTGTGGTGCTGCCGATAATCAACTGCCGGATGCGGCTGTGCCCGTAGGCCCCCATGACGAGGAGGTCGGCCTTGTTGGTGGTCACGTAGTGCTCAATGGAGTCCTCCACGTCACCGGTCAGGACCTGCGGGTGGGCCTGGATGCCGCCCACGGCCAGCGCGTTCATGGCTTCTTTCAGGTGGGCCGAAGCCTCGCCCTTACCGTGTCCTTCGCCCACGCAGACGACGTGCAGGTCGAGCCCCTTCATGAGTGAACTGCAGACCATCCAGTCCAGCACCTTCAGGCAGCTCTCGCCGCCGTCGTAGGCGAAGACCACCCGCTTGATCTCGCGAAACTCGCGGTTGGTGACCAGGCAAGGCTGATTGCTGGCGCGGACCACGCGCTCAAGGTTGTGCCCAAGGTGGTCGGGGGCGGATTCCGAGCCTTCGCCGCGCTTGCCCATGACGACCAAATCGACGCCGTGCTTGCCCTGTTCGAAGTCCTCCACCACATCGACCAGCAAGCCGGTCTCATGGTGAAAGCTCAGTGATTTGCCCAGCTCCACATCCTCAAACATGCGCTGCGTGTACTCGGCAATCATCTCTGCCTTCTGCTTCTCAATCTCCTCAAGCTGCCCCATCACTGCGGTGTAGGGCGAAGCCCCAAGGCTGGCCCCGAGGTCCATAAGAAAGGGCGCTTCGTAGGAGCGCAGGTCTGAGACGTAAAGGGCATTGACTTGGGCGCGGGTGCGCTGAGCGACCCAGATGGCATACTGTGTGGCCACACCTGAGTAGGCGGAACCGTCCGTGCAGAGTAACAAGCGTTTCATAGCACAACCGTATACTGGAAAAAGATTTTTATCAAGTTACGCGATACGCCAAACCAAGGCGTTGCCGCGCTTTTCCCGTCGCACAAGCCCGATGTCCCGCTCCAGCCAGGCCGTCCACTCCGGACAAGCCCGTGCCTGCGGTAACTGGAGCGCAGACTTGAGCTCGCGCCACGTTTTGCCCTCGGGCGAACGCTTCAGTTCGCCCTTGATGGCGTCACGGTAGGCGGCATAGGCCATGGACGCGCTTAATCCGACTGCGTGCAACTACAACGCAAGGGGCGAAGCCTTCACTTGCGCGCTAGCCGCTAGTCGCGGTGCGGCAGATGGCCCTCGCGAAAGGTCGCCTCTTCCTTCTGCAAGTGGTGCCGAAGGGCACCCATGGCAAGAAAGATCTTGGCGGCACCGGCGAAGGCACCCAGGGCCATCAACGGACCGAGCAGGTTGTTGAACTCGAAGGGTGCGGCATTGATTGCGAGTATCTCGAACATAACCTAACCTTGTACAACCGTGCCGCTGGGCACAACTCCGTTTTTCATGACCATGACCACGCCGTCGCGCACATAGACCGAGCCTTCCTGCCACTGGTCAGGCTTACCGGCGGGGTCGAGCACGACGTTGTCGCCGATGCGGGCGTTTTTATCGATAATCGCGTTACGGATTTTGCAATTTTTGCCGATACCGATGGGCAGCGGGTGGCTCCGTGCCTCTTCGGCGGTTTCCATCCAGTCTGCCCCCATCATGACGACGTTTTCCAGGTCGGCATTAGCCCGGATGACTGAGCGCACGCCGAGGACGACCCGCTTGAAGCGGCCCGTGTCGATCAGCCCGCCGCCGGCCATAATGCCGTGGTCGATCGTGCAGTTGTTGAGCTTGGTCGCGGGCAGGTAGCGAGCGCGAGTGTAGACCGGGTTGTCGTCATCGAAGAAGTTAAAGGGCGGCACGTCGTCGGTCAGCGCAAGGTTGGCCTCGAAGAAGGAGCGCACCGTACCGATGTCCTCCCAGTAGCCGTCGAAGATGTAGCTCGCGAGCTTCTTCTTGCCCAAGAGGCCGGGAATGATCTCCTTGCCAAAGTCGGTGTGGTCGCATTCGAGGGCCTCGTACATGGCCTTCTTGCTAAAAACATAGATCCCCATCGAGGCCAGGCAGGCTTCGCTCACGTCCTTGGACTCCTCCAGCGAGCCGCGCAGGGCGTCACTGATGACGAGGCTGTCGATCACGGCCTGATCGGTCGGCTTCTCCACAAACTCCTCGATGCTGTAGTCGTCGGACACCTTCATCACGCCGAGGCCCTTGACCTCGGACTTGGGCACGGGCTTGGCCGCGATGGTGATGTCTGCCCCGAGGGAGTTGTGGTGCTCCACGATTTTGCGGAAGTCCATGCGGTAGAGCTGGTCCCCGGAGAGGATGAGAAACAGGTCGTTGTCCCGCGCGCCGTAGTGGTGGAGGTTCTGGCGCACAGCGTCAGCCGTGCCCTGATACCAGTTTTCGCCGTGCTCGGTCTGCTCGGCCGAGAGGATGTCCACGTAGCCACCGCCGAAGGGGTCAAACTGGTAGCTCATCTGGATGTGGTTGTGCAGCGAAGCCGTGTTGAACTGCGTCAGGATGTGGATCTTGTTGTACCCGGAATTGAGGCAGTTGCTGATCGGGATGTCCACCAGCCGGTACTTGCCAGCAAGCGGAACGGCGGGCTTACAGCGCTCCTGAGTGAGGGGGTAGAGACGGGTGCCACGACCGCCTCCCATGATGACGCAAATGACTTTCTGTTTCATAGCAATGGGTATTCGGGAGATTTGAATTTAAACGAAAACTAAGGGGTACACGGTCAATCCGATTTGAGCAGGCCTGCGGGCTCGTGCTTCAACGCTACGACCCTTACCCTGAAGGGCTTACGATTCTCAAAATGCAGAAGTACCCAATCGTCATTGGCCTCGGGGATGACCGCAGTTGACTGATACAAACGCGTAACGGGTGAAAATTTTCCGGGTGCCAGCTCAAGGAAGCCCTCAAAGTCATTGCCGTGCAACTCGAGACTCAGACCCGCGGCGCCACGCTCGCACTTGATAACATAACCAGAATAAAACGCGGCCTCGCCCACAGCCGTGTCGGAGCCTAGCATAAGCGGGCTCAGGCGGCTAATGGTACCCCCCTCATCGGAAAGCTTCCAGTAGCCGGACTTGCCGTTCTCGAGGTCCTCGAATTGCAGATAAGTCGCACCCCACAACGAGCATCCGCTGCAAAACAGTATGCAGAAAATAAGGGCGGACTTAACCATAAAATGAAACGTGTGAAGAATGCTATTGAGGCAACGACACCCCAAATTGCTTGAAAAAAGCGGCAATTTCCAGAATCTTTTCCCCTTTGCTAGAATTTCTTAAGCCCACTGACTGAGCCGATAAGCTCTCGGCAAACTCTCATCGAACAAACTATGTGCGGAATCGTAGGATACATTGGTAAACATGCGGCCAGCTCCATCCTGGTCGAAGGCCTCAAACAGCTTGAATACCGCGGCTACGACTCCGCCGGTCTCGCCCTGGGTGAAAAAGACGGCATCAAGGTTCTGAAAAAGACCGGGCGCGTCGAGGCCCTGGCCAGCCTCGTGCAGGAAAACGAGTCCAAGTGCAGCGTAGGCATCAGCCACACCCGTTGGGCCACCCACGGCCCCGTGACCGACGCCAACGCCCACCCCCACCAGAGCTGGGACGGCAAGATCGCCCTCGTCCACAACGGTGTGATCGAAAACTACCAGAGCTTGCGCACCTTTCTCGAAAAGGAAGGCGCCGAGTTTCGCTCCCAGACCGACTCCGAAGTCCTGGCCAACCTCATCGCCTACTACTATGCCCGGGTGGATAAGGACAACGGCAAGAACCCCCTCCTCTGCGCCGTGCGCGAAAGCCTGAGCCAGCTCGAAGGCACCTACGGCATCGCCGTCATCTGCGCAGATCAGCCGGACGAGATCGTGGGCGCGCGCAAGGGCTCACCCCTGTGCATTGGCGTGGGCAGTGGCGAAAACCTCATCGCCAGCGACGTGGCCGCCTTCGTCGGTCGCACCCAGAACGTGGTTTACCTCGACGACGGGCAGATCGTACACCTCACCCGCGAGGACTTTAACATCACCACCATCGGCGAAAAGAGCGTCGACGCCGTCATCAGCCAGATCGACTGGAAGATCGAGCAGGCCGAGCTGGGCTCTTTTAAACATTTTATGGAGAAGGAAATTTTCGAGCAGCCCCAGGCGCTCGAAAACGCCATGCGCGGTCGCTTCTCCGACGACGAGTCCACGGCCAAGTTTGGCGGGCTCAACCTCGACGCCCGCGAGTGGCGGCAGGTTGACCGCATGGTCTTCTGTAGCTGCGGCACAGCCTGGCACTCCTGCCTCGTGGCCGAGCACTTTATCGAGCGCTACGCCCGCATCCCGGTCGAAGTCGAGTACGCCAGCGAATTCCGCTACCGCAACGCCCCGCTGGACAAAAACGCGCTCTTCTTCGTCGTCAGCCAAAGCGGCGAAACCATCGACACCCTGGAGGCGCTCCGCGAGGCCCAGCGCAAGGGCTTCCGCGTCCTGGGCATCACCAACGGCGTCGGCGCGACCATCGCCCGGGAGTCCGATGGCGGCATCTACCAGCACGCCGGGCCCGAAATCGGCGTCGCCTCGACCAAGGCCTTTACCTCGCAGCTCCTCATCGCAGGCATGCTCAGCCTCTACCTCGGACGCATGCGCGACCTTTCCTTTGGCGACGGACGCGAGATGGTCCGCGCCTTCAAGGCCGTGCCGGGCCTCATCAGCCAAATCCTCGACCAGGCCGACCAGATTGAGAAAATCGCCGAGCGTTACGCCGACTACCAGGACTTTCTCTTCCTCGGCCGCCAGAGCATGTTCCCCATCGCGCTCGAAGGCGCGCTCAAGCTGAAAGAGATTTCCTACATCCACGCCGAGGGCTACCCGGCGGGCGAAATGAAGCACGGGCCCATCGCCCTCATCAGCGAAGAGTGCCCCAGCGTGGTGCTCTCCCCCCACGGCGATACGCTGAAAAAGGTGATGAACAACATCGAGGAAACCCGCGCGCGCAAAGGTCGCGTCATCGCGATCACCAGCGCAGGCAAGGAATTCCCCGACAACGCCGCGGACGACATTATCCGTATCCCCTCAGCCCACGAGTGCATCATGCCCATCCTGGCCACCATCCCGCTCCAGCTCCTGGCCTACCACATCGCCTGCAAACGCGGCTGCGACGTCGACAAACCCCGCAATTTGGCCAAGTCCGTAACGGTGGAGTAGATTTCCTATGACAAAAAAGAGACATGAAGCGGGCTTCATCTTCACGGTGATGTCGAGTAGTATTAGCTAGTTATAGCATATTCTAATCCACGATGATCCAATGGGGAGTAGTAAAAATCATGACGTCACCAATAAGTAGAGAGGACTTAATAAAACATATAGACTGTCTAAAAAAATCGCCTCTCTTTCAGGTCTCATTAGCCTCGAAAGAGCTTTTTCACAGTAACTTCTGGGCGTGGCTATTCGAAACCCCGAAGGATAATAGCGTTTCAGCTGAAGAATACGTTAAAGTTTTCTTTCAAGATTTCTCCAGTAGCAGATTTGAGGTTAGACGAGAATTCATGAACATGGATCTCGTGATCGAAGCAGAAGAAAACGATGGCAAAAAACTATATGTCATTGAGAATAAGATCAAAAGTGCACCGCGAAAGAAGCAACTGGAAGATTACAGTGAAAAGCTTGCACAGAAAGAGAACAAAACAGGTCATGAAACGAAAGGTCGGCTCTTAACTAGTATATTGGAGCCGAATTTCACTATGCCCGAGGATTGGTCATCTAAAAGACTTTCTACAATTGCAGATAAACTTGAACCTTTAGCAAAAAGGGAAGACAGCAGCTATCGAAAATCATTAATTAATGATTATATAGGTTTCATTAAATCGCTATCATCGGTTATGGAACTTGGGACTCAATTCAATGGGACTCAAAAATACAACTTTCACATCAGAAAGGACGGCGACAATAAGCAATTTCTTAAAGAGCTATTAGATCTCAGGATATATGACCTTTATGTTAAGCGTGGCGGTTCCATGCTCATGGCGTATCTGCAAAAAGAACTACAAAGTGAAGATTTCTTTAAATACCTGCATAGCGGATCAAGTTTTAACAATGGCAAGTGCACCTGTGAATGGTATTTTAGCGATACCAATAATATCAATTTCCGTATAGGCATACAGATTGAAGGTGATCAATATAGGAGATTCATAATGGTTGCAGGCCATGAGCAAGCTTGTAAGGAATGGCTAGAAACACCAAAAAATGCTAAAAAGCTACCTTCGGCTGTAGAGAAACTTGTCGCAGCCAATCCCATTGAAGGTTGGTTTGTAGCGGACCCCAGATCAGCATATGGGAATAAGATGCGAGGCCAATTCTGCTTCTATAAGCCAAATTTTTTCTATCAATATAAGATACTAAATGGAGAAACGTTTGAGAAACTCTCTGACTACCTCATAGAAGACCTTAAATTAGCATACGAGATGATGCTTGAGCAAAATCACAAACCAAAATCTGAGGAATCTTAAATGCGCCATCTCCCTAAGCTCATGGCATAGCCAGCGCGACTTGACAAACCCCATTCCGTACAGCATCCTGTACGGACAATGAAAGCGATCACCTATACGGCGGCGCGGGAGAACCTCGCTGCGACCATGCAGCAGGTTTGCGATGACCGGGCGCCAGTCGTCATTACCCGCAATCGCGACCAGGCCGTGGTCATGCTTTCGCTGGAGGAGTATGACGCGCTGGAAGAAACGGCCCACCTGGCTAGCTCCCCCGCCAATGCCAAGCGTCTGCTGGAGTCCATCGAAGCCCTGCGCAAGGGCAAGGGACGTGAGCGCAAGCTTGCCGAATAGCGCACCGCCATGCGCATCATTTTCTCCAGACAGGCCTGGGAAGACTACCAGTACTGGGTGAGTACGGACAAAAAAGTCCTCCGGCGAGTCAACACGTTAATCAAGGACTGCCAGCGCCACCCCTTTGAGGGTATCGGCAAGCCTGAGGCGCTCAAACACCAGTTTCAGGGCTTCTGGTCGCGACGCATCACAGGCGAGCACCGCCTTGTCTATACAGTAGAAGATGGGGATTTACTCATCGCCCAGGTTAGGTTTCACTACTAGCACGATGAACTTCTTCCCTTCTGAGGTGGAATTCTGCCGTTTGGCAGAGCAGGGCAATTTGGTGCCGGTATATGCGGACGTGACGGCGGACTTTGAGACGCCGGTCTCGGCCTTTGCCCGTCTGCGGGCGGAAAAACCGGCCTTTCTCTTCGAGTCGATTGTGGGCGGCGAGCACATCAGCCGCTACAGCTTTCTGGGCTCTGCACCGAAAAAGGTCATCACCTCCTGGGCCGAGAAGACCGTCATCACCCACCGGGACGGCTCCCGCGAGGAAATCGACACCCCCGCTGACCCGCTCGCGCTGGTTCAGGCCGAGCTCGCGCCCTACTCTCCCGTCGATCTGCCCGACGCCCCGCCCTTCACCGGCGGCGCGGTGGGCTTCCTCGGGCACGAGTACATCCACCGCATCGAGCCGACCGTCCCCCGGGCCGAAGAGGACACCCTCGGCATGCCCATCATGTGCTACGCCATCGTGGACACGGTGGTGATCTTTGACCGCGTGCGCCAGACGCTGCGTATCTGCTCACATGCTCACATCCCCGAGGACAGCGACCCGGTCGAGGCCTACGAGACGGCCACCGCCACCATCGAAGAAACCTTTGCCAAGCTCCGCAGCTCCCTCGTGTTGGAGCCCCTCCCACTGGGCGAGGAGCAGGCCATTGAGGTCCCACAAGGCAACTTCACCCGCGAACGCTATGAGGCCGCCGTGGAGGAGGTCAAGGAGTACGTCCGCTCGGGCGACGTGGTGCAGGTCGTTGGTTCACAGCGCTTTGAAGTCCCCTACGAGGAAGACGGGCTCGCGCTTTACCGCGCGCTGCGCATCGTCAACCCCTCGCCCTACATGTTTATTTTCGAGACGGCGGACTTTAGCGTGATCGGGGCCTCGCCCGAGGTCCACGTGCGCTGCACAGACGGACGGGTGGAGATCCGTCCCATCGCGGGCACGCGTCCGCGGGGCAAAACTCCAGCCGAAGACGCCGAGCTGGAGGCCGAGCTGCTGGCCGACCCCAAGGAGCGCGCCGAGCACCTCATGCTGGTCGATCTGGCCCGCAACGACATCGGGCGGGTGTGCGAGATTGGCAGCGTACGGGTGGAGGACTACGCCATCATCGAGCATTACTCTCACGTCATGCACATTGTCTCTCAAGTCGAAGGCAATTTGGCCGATGATAAAGATGCCTACGACCTGATGCGGGCCACCTTTCCGGCTGGCACGCTCACCGGAGCCCCTAAAATCCGTGCCATGCAGATCATTGCCGAACTCGAAAAACAGTGCCGCGGTGTTTACGGCGGCGCCCTCGGGTATTTCTCCTTTAACGGCAACCTGGATTCGTGCATCGCCATCCGTACAGCCCTGCTGAAAGAAAAAACGTTATTTATTCAGTCAGGTGCGGGGCTCGTAGCCGACTCAGTACCCAGTCACGAATATCAAGAAACCGTTAATAAGGCCAAAGGAATGCTTAAGGCAGTTGCATTATCCAAGCAGATAGCTAAGATTAGTGTAACTTGAGCATGCCTGCCGCAACCCCCACACATAGATTGAAGCCTGAAACCACCACCACGGGCCAATCGCGCACTTCGGCTACGAAGCGCGCCGGATCGACTGTTTCGGTCCCACGCGACAACGAATCCCCTTTAAACATCAACCGCCCCAGCGTCAGCGTCCCTGAGCCGCAAACGCTGGCCGAGCTGCCGCATTCCGAAAAGACCGGCATCCAGCTCTACCTCGCGGAAATCGGCAAAACGCCGCTCCTCAAACCCGCGGAGGAAGTCGAGCTGGCCCGCCGCATTCGTCAGGGCGACGAGAAGGCCCGCCAGCAGATGATTCAGGCCAACCTGCGCCTGGTCGTCAAAATCGCCCACGACTACGCCAATTTCGGCCTGCCCCTGCTCGACCTGATCAGTGAGGGCAACATCGGCCTCATCAAGGCCGTCGAACGCTTTGACCCGGACAAGGGCGGCAAGCTCTCGACCTACGCCGCATGGTGGATCAAGCAGTCCATCAAGCGTGCCCTGGCCAATCAGAGCAAAACCATCCGCCTGCCCGTCCACCTCGTGGACAAGATCGCCCGCATGCGCAAGATCACCACCGCGCTGCAGGAGTACCTCGAGCGCGAGCCCACCAACGAGGAAATCGCTCTTGAGATGGGCATGCCCGTCAACAAAATCGCCCACCTGAAGACCGTCAGCGTGCGCCCGACCTCACTCGACGCCCCCGTCGGCGAGGACGAAAACACCTCCTTTGGCGAACTCGTGGGCGACGAAAACGCCATCGACCCCTACAACAACCTGAAGGGGAAGTCGATGCTGACGGACATCAACAACGTCCTCGACAGTCTCGAACCGCGCGAAGCGGAAATCATACGCCTGCGCTTCGGCATCGGCGGCAACCGCCCCAAGACCCTCGAGGAAGTCGGCCAGCACTTTAACATCACCCGCGAGCGCGTGCGCCAGCTCCAGAACATGGCCCTGCAACGTATGCGCAAGGAAATGGCGGCCAAGGAACGCCAGCGCACGGCCGAGGAAGTCCGCGAGGAAACCCTGGAGCAAAAGCGCATGCAAGTCCTGCAGGAGTTCTTTGAAAAGGCCCAGTCCGACGACCGCAACTAGCGGCGCGTTCGCTTAGTGATTGTATAAAACATTTCACCGCAAAGGCGCAAAGACGCAGAGAGCTTCGGATTTGGTCTTTGCCTTAGGCATACCTATTGCCCTTTTGTGTTTTTGTGCCTTCTTGCGGCTATTAACTTATTCAAAGAACTTGGTTAATGGCGCGTTGAACAAAGTATTTAAGCAAAAGCCCCGGCATTATACCGGGGCTTTTTCGTGCATTATGACTCGCTGCACACTGGCGATGCCCACGCCTAAATAAAATTCGTTGCGGATATATATTTTAACCATCGATCACGCAGATGAACTCCGATAGGTCCGGAATAATCTGCGTGCACCTGTGTGATCTGCGGACAGTTGAAACAATCCTCCGCCTTAAGGCTGACATGTTACTATTACCGCCTGCTGCGCAATCTTACGCGAAGCGGCACCTTTTTGATTCAGGCGCAAAAAAAGCCCCGGCACATTGCCGGGGCTTTTGTAAATGATTTCGGACGAAGCCAAAGCTGCTACGGGGCAGGCGCGTAGCGCCGATGGGGCAGCGCCCCATCCATGCCACCGGGTGCAACCCGGGCGGGCGCTTAGCTGTCCTTGCCAGTGGCCTGGTCGAGGATGTCGCCGAGGCTGGTGAGGTCTGCGTCGCCCTTGACCTTGTCGAAGGCAGCAACTTCGGCAGCGAGCTGATCGCTGTCGTAGGCGGCGGCCTTGATCGAGAGGCCGATGCGGCGCTCGTCGCGGTCGATCTTGATAACGCGGGCCTTGACCTCGTCGCCCTCGTTGAGGACGTCCTTGATCTTCTCGACGTGGTCTTCGGCGATCTGACTGATGTGCACGAGACCGTCGATGTCCTGGTCGAGCTGGATGAAGGCACCGTAGTTGGTGATCTTGGTCACCTTGCCGCCAACGACGTCGCCGATCTTGAAGTAACGGTCGATTTCGTTCCACGGGTCGTCGGTGACCTGCTTCATGCCCAGAGAGATGCGCTGGTTGTCCACATCGACGTCGAGGACGGTGGCGTCGATCTCGTCACCCTTCTGGAGCATTTCGCTCGGGTGGTTGATCTTACGCGTCCAGGACATGTCGGAAACGTGAACCATGCCGTCGATACCTTCTTCGAGTTCGACGAAGGCACCGTAAGTGGTGAGGTTGCGAACCTTGCCGCGGACACGTGCGCCAACCGGGTAGTTGTGGCGGGCCATATCCCAGGGGTTGACCTCCAGTTGGCGAACGCCGAGGGAGATCTTCTGCTCGTCCTTCTGGATGCCCAGCACAACGGCGTCGATTTCCTCGCCCACCTTGAGCACTTCGCTCGGCTTGGAGATGCGCTTGGTCCAGGAAAGCTCGGTGACGTGCACGAGGCCTTCCACGCCCTCTTCCAGCTCGATAAACGCGCCGTAAGGGACGAGGTTGACGACCTTGCCGGACACCTTGACGCCCACGGGGAACTTCTTCTCGATGTTCTCCCAGGGGTTTTCCGTGGTCTGCTTGAGGCCGAGGGAGACGCGCTCGCGCTCGCGGTCGACTTCGATAATCATCACGTTGATTTCTTCGCCCACCTTCAGCATTTCGCTCGGGTGGCTGATGCGGCCCCAGCTCATGTCGGTGATGTGGAGCAGGCCGTCCAGACCGTCCAGATCGATGAAGGCACCGTAGTCGGTGATATTCTTGACCGTACCGCGGCGGGTATCGCCCGGCTTGACCTCTTCGAGGAGGGTACGGCGCTTTTCCTGACGCTGCTCTTCGATCAGCTCGCGGCGCGAGATGACGATGTTGCGGCGCTCGGTGTTGATCTTGAGGATCTTAAAGTCGTAAGTCTGGGCCAGGTACTGGTCCAGGTTCTTCGGCGGCTGGATGTCGATCTGCGATGCGGGCAGGAACGCGTCCACACCGATGCTGACAATGAGACCACCCTTGACCTTGCTCTTCACGCGGCCCGGGATGATGGCGCCTTCTTCGCAGTTGCTGAGGATGTTCTCCCAGTTCTTCTTCTGCTCGGCCTTGTCGAAGGACAGGATCGGGTTGCCTTCCTTGTCTTCGAGCTTTTCGAGGTAGACCTCGATCTCCTCGCCGATGGACAGCTCACCGATGTCGAAAAACTCGTGGGCCGGGATGGCGCCTTCGCTCTTGCCGCCGATGTCAACGATGACTTCGTTCTGGCGAACTTCGGTGATGGTACCCTTGACGATAGTACCGGGATGCAGGTTGCCAAGCTCGCTTCCAGCGAGCAGTTCTTCCATTAAGGAACTCATAATAGGGATCTATGTGTTGTCCGGACTCACGCCTCCCCTAGGCACGTTTCCGGGTTGATGGTTAGTTTGTGTGGTTTACCAGTTGTTGGTGGGGGTTCCCCCGGATTTGAGGGAAAGGTGGAGAAAATGCCCAAAAGCAGGGCACGGCGCAAGTCTTAAAAGCAGGTGGGAATACTAAAGACAAAAGAGGAATTTAACAGGAAGAGCGGGAAGTTAAGGGAAATAAATTCAACTCTTCTTGCTGCCCTTCCGGTTTAAAACAGCAATCAAACTGGCTCGTGCTGCGTAAGGCAATGCACGGCGCCGCCTTCTTCCAGGAAGAGGCGACAGTCGAAGGGGACGACTTTGCGGCCCGGGAAGCAGTCACCGATGATGCCCGCGGCGCGCGCGTCGTTCTCGCGCTGGCCAAAGCTGGGTACGATGACGGCATCATTGAGCAGGGCGTAGTTCGCATAGCTGGCGGGCTTCGGGTCACTGCCCCCATCGCTCGTGCTGTTCGCTGCCCCCGGATTTGGCTTTAGCGAATACTGCTCCGGCAGGGGCAGCTCGACCACTGTCTCGAAGCGTTCCCGCAGTTGGCGGAGGTTGTCCACGAGCTGGGTCTGGAAAGCGGGTGCGGTGGCCGGCATGATGGTCGGGTTGACGCTGGTCAGGACGGCGTTTTGCCCAATGAAACGCGTAATGTTGTCGATGTGGCCGTCGGTATCGTCGTGGTCGAGCCCGCGCGCGAGCCAGAAGACCTCCCCCACCCCGAGGACGCGACGCAGCTCGGCCTCGACCTGCTCGCGGCTCCACTGCGGGTTGCGGTTGGGGTTGAGCAGCACCTCATCCGTGGTCAGGAGCACGCCCGCGCCGTTGGACTCGATACCGCCACCTTCGAGGATCAGCTCGCTGGAAATGAGCGACGCACCGGTGGCCTCGGCCATGCGTGCAGCGACGGCGTTGTCCGTGTCGTGCGGCTCGAACTTCCCGCCCCAGGCGTTGAACTGCCAGTCGCTGGCCACGAGCTTGCCCGCGCCGTCCCTGAGGAAGACCGCCCCGTGGTCGCGGCACCAGACGTCGTCCGTGGGGTGGTCGTAGAGCGAAATCACGGTCAAGTCCGCGCGGGCGGCGTTGAGCTTCTCGCGAATCTCGGCGTGCGCGCTGCCGGTGGCATTTATCTTGACCGGCTCGAAGTAGCTGAACTGCGCGGCCAGCTCGGCAAAACGCTGCCAGATGGCCTCGCGCTGACCCGGCCAGATGTGCCCGTTGACGGGCCACGAGAGCCAGATGGCGGCTTGCTCCTCCCACTCAGCAGGGAGGGTGTATTGCGATTTAGCAGGCATATTACTTTTAAGAATATAATGTATTTAACCGCAAAGAGCACAAAGGACGCAAAGCACAAGAGTATTGTATGTTACCCGCAGAAGAGATCGACGCCATAAACAACAGAAGCCTCAAAAACACCAAACTTCTTCGCGCTCTTTGCGTCCTTTGCGGTTAAAAAAGCTCTGCCTACTCAATCGAGCGAAAAGTCAGGTCGCCGTAGGCGTCGATGCGGCGGTCGCGGAAAAAGGGCCAGATGCGGCGAAAGTCCTCCTGCGCCTTCAGGTCCACCTCGTGCAGGAGAATTTCCTCGGTGTCAGCAGTGGCTTGTGCCACCTGCTGACCGTAGGTGTTGGCTACAAACGAGTGCCCCCAAAACTCCGAGTTGCCCTCGGTGCCGATGCGGTTGATCGCGGCCACGGTGCAGCCGTTGGCTACGGCGTGGGCGCACTGGACCGTCTGCCAGGCGTTGAGCTGCGCCGCGCCGAGCTCGGCCTTTTCCTCCGGTAGCCAACCGATGGCCGTCGGGTACAGGATGACGTCCGCCCCGCTCATGGCGATGAGGCGCGCCGCCTCCGGGAACCACTGATCCCAGCAGATGAGCACGCCGATCTTGCCGTAGCGGGTGTGCCAGACGCTGTTGATCTCGTCGCCCGGCGTGAAATAAAACTTCTCCTCAAAGCCCGGGTCCTGCGGGATGTGGGTCTTTTGGTAGCTGCCCAGCAGGGTGCCGTCGGCGTCAATCACCGCCACGCTGTTGTAGTACACCCCGGCGATGCCGCCCTTTTCAAACAGCGGCACCACGATGACCACCTCCAGCTCGCGGGCCAGCTCGCAGAAGCGATCCGTCGTCGGGCCCGGGATGGGCTCGGCCAGGTCGAAGTGGTCTACGTTTTGCTCGACGCAGAAGTACAGCGTGTTGAACAGCTCGGGCAGGCAGATGACCTGTGCGCCCTTGGCCGCCGCCTCACGAATAAAGCCTTCGGCCCGGGAAACATTGTCCGCCGGAGCTGCCGACATGGCCATCTGGATGAGTCCGAGTTTCATGGGAGAAGTAGAATTAACCACCAAGGCACTAAGACACAAAGGAATTAAAAATGGTAAATGACAAATTATGGATTTTATTCATCACTCATCATTCAAAATTCAGCCCTGCTCAAGGCACCACCTTGTTCAGCGGGTACTCGATGATGCCCTCGGCGCCGTGAGCCTTGAGCTTGGGGATGATCTCGCGCACGACCTTCTCGTCCAGGATGACCTCCAGAGCCACAAAGTCCGAGCACGTCAGTTGCGAGACGGTCGGGTTGCGCATAGCGGGCAGCTCGCTGAGGATGTCCTGCACCTTGTCCTTGGGCAGGTTGAGCTTGAGCCCGACCTTGCTCTCGGCCGTCAGGGCAGCCGTCAGGAGCATGGCAATGTTCTCGATCTTGGCCCGCTTAAAGGGGTCTTCCCAAGCCTGCTTGTTGGCGATAAGCTTGGTGTTGGTCTCCAGCAGCACATCGACGATGCGCAGCTTGTTCGCGCGGAGGGAGTTGCCCGTTTCGGTCAGGTCGACAATCGCGTCCACCATGTCCGGCACTTTGACCTCGGTCGCGCCCCAGGAGAACTCCACGTCTGCGGTCACGCCGTGCTCAGCCAGGTAGTTCTTGGTCAGGTTCACCACCTCGGTGGCGATACGCTTACCCTCGAGGTCCTTGACCGTCTGCACGGAAGAAGCCTCGGGCACGACGAGCACCCACTTGCTCTTCACGTTGGAAGCGCGGCTGTAGATGAGGTCACAAACCTCGACCACCTCGGAACCGTTTTCCACGACCCAGTCGTAGCCGGTCAGACCGCAGTCGAAGAAACCATGCTCGACGTAGCGGCTCATCTCCTGAGCACGGATGAAGCGTCCGTCGAGCTCAGGGTCGTCAAAGCCCGGGCGGTAAGAGCGCGAGCTTTTGGTGATCTTGTAGCCGGCCTTCGCGAAGAGTTTCAGGGTAGACTCTTCCAGGCTGCCCTTGGGCAGGCCGAACATGAGGGTGCGGTTGTTCTCGTTCACAGCCCACCAGTCAGTACCTCACCGCCCCAGTGGGGCAAGACTAAACGAAACAATATCACAAATGTAAAAAAAAGAGTTTGAAAATTCCCACCCTTGATTGTAAAAAAGCAGAATAAGGGCATGTTGCCATCACCTGCCCCATCAGCTCACATACACACACCTCTATGGCAAAAACCAAGCCGCTGATTCTCATCCTCGAAGACGAAAAAGAAATCGCCAGCATGGTCTCTGAACAGCTGGAAGAAGCTGGCATGTTGACGCAGGTCTTCCACTCTGTGTCGAACGCAGAGCGCTACCTGACGAAGAACTTTGCCAACCTCATGCTGCTCGACGTCGACCTGCCCGATGGCAACGGCTTCGACCTCTTTCAGAACCTCAAGGCAAAGAACATCCACATCCCGGTCATCTTTCTCACCGCCGCAAACTCCGAGATCCTCAAGGTCAAGGGGCTCGATATGGGTGGCGACGACTACATCACGAAGCCGTTCAGCTTTCCCGAGCTCATTGCCCGCATCAACGCCGTGCTGCGGCGCGCCGAAACCGCGCAGGACTTTCAGGTCACACAAAACGCCAAGCTGACCGAGGAGCCTTTCGACTTCTGCGGGGCCGAGATCAACCCGCTCCGACTGGAGGCAACCTTTGCCAATGGTGAAAGCGAAAAAATCGGGCGCAAGGAGCTCGGCATCATGATCTACCTCGTGTCCAACCCAGGCACTGTCCTCACGCGACGCAGCCTGATTCACGCCGTATGGGGGGTGCACGCCGATGTAAAAAGCCGCTCACTGGACCAGTACATCGTCAAAATCCGTGACCTGCTGTCGCGCCACGAGTGCGATTCCAACCGCTTCCGCACGATCCACGGGGTGGGCTACATCTACGAGAAAGACGAGGAAGCCGCCCTGGCAGAATAAAGGGCAAGCTTTCAGCCCAGGCACGCACATCGGGACAATGCGCCACCAGGTTTCAGGTTAACCTAGGCCGCAACCAACGGGTCCGTCGTCGCCAACTTTTTACGCCGCTGCGTGTGCAAATAGGCTCCTGCGAGCAGGACAAGCACGCCGCCACCGATCACCGTCCCGGGCTCCGGAACCGGCGTCATGGGGGTACCCGGAACAAGCTCGTCACCATTCACCACCTGAGCGGGATTACCGTAAAAGAGCACCTGCTCGGTCGGATCAATGGTCGAACCGCCCGGCGTATACGTCACCTGCTGGGCATCCACATAGTTAATGATGTTGATCGTACCGCTACCGGAGATGTTACCGAGGTCAATCTGGATGGTCGGGTCGTTGTTCAGGTCGATGGTCGAGTCCCCGGTCAGCGTCAGGTTATCAATGGAGATATCCGTGCCGCTAACCGCCAGCGTACCGCCGCTGAGGGCCACGTTAGAGCCATTACCCAAGCTGGCACCGTCCTCCAGCAGCAGCGTGCCACCGGACTGGATGTCGATGCCGGCGCCATTACCGACATTACCCGAGAGCGCGAGCTGGCCCTGATCGACAGAGATATTTGCACCGCCGCCGATATTGCCCTCGATAGTCAGGCCACCGGAGGCAACGTTTACCTCGACGGTCGAGCCGCCACCCAGCCCACCTGTGATCGTGGTGTCGCCGCCGTTGATCGTCACCGTGGCACCACCGCCGAAACCAGCGTCGATGATGTTCGTGCCGCCCTCGATAATGAGCTCGGAGCCACCGCTGAAGTTGCCGCCATTAAAAGTATTCGTCCCCGTACCAGAAACACGCAAGTCGATACCGCCGTTGAGCGAACCGCTGAAGACCGTGTTACCCGAACCGGTAAAATGCACCTCCGTACCGCTCCAGTTGCTGATGTCCCCGGAAATAGTCATCGTGCCCGTACCGCTGTTGGTAAAGGTCGGGTTTGTATCGATGTTGATTTTAGACGAAATCTCAAAGTCGCCCGAACCGGCGTAATCAACACCCGCGCCACCATTGACGAAGACAATGTTGTGCCAACCCGAGCTGGGGGAAATCTCGTAGTCGTACTGGCTGTCTACCGAAATGAGGTTCACCTGACGCGAGCCGCCCAGCTTGATATTCTGGTTACTCCCAGGCGTATCGTCCAAAATGATGTCAGCGGCGTAACCCGGCACCCCCGACGGGGTCCAGTTCGCCGCAGTGCCCCATTGGTCATTGCTGGAGCCATCCCAAGTAGACTGCGCATAAAGCCCGGAATGCATGAAAACAAGCATAGCTGTCGCTGCGCAACCTAACGTTACGCTACTAAGTCGACCACTATGCTTGAGGTGCATCATTTCATAAAAAGGTGAATACCAAATATATACTATAATCGGAGGTTTGAATAGGGGAATTAATCCCCCAAGCCGAAGAATTCGTCCGATTTATGGAAAATCCGTGTAAAAACAGGCTATCTCAGCCCCAAACCATATCTATCCATCGTTTGGCTTGCTGCACTCTTCATTTCCATCGAGGAGAGAAAATCACTCAAAGCATGGGTCGACGGTGCCTTCACCGCCAAATCCGGGACATCGAAAGTATCCTCCAAACGGACCAGTTTGAGATTACGGTCCAGCAGCTCGCCACAGTCTGGCAAGAGCGCTTGAAAGCGGGGTGGCTTGATGGCCGAAGCCGCGGCCAGAATCCCTGCGATGTCACCGTACTCTGTGATCCAGCGTGCCGCAGTCTTTGGCCCCACACCCGCAACACCAGGAATGTTGTCCGAGCTATCGCCGACCAAAGCCAGGTAATCCGGGATTTTCTCCGGCGGCACACCGAACTTTGCCACCACACCATCGCGGTCCAAACGCCGCCAACCAAGACGCGGGTTAGCCGTTGGCGCGGGCAGCAGTTGCCAGATATGCTCACAAACCAGCTGGGCCAGGTCCTTGTCCGCGCTGACCACCACAACCCGCTCTTCGTCCGAAGCAAGCTTACGAGCGGCCGATGCAATGAGATCATCAGCCTCTACGCCGCGCTGAGAGACCACCGGGTACCCCATGAGCCGTGTAACCTCACGCAGTGACTCCAACTGCTGCGAGAGAGCCTCCGGCATCTCTGTCCGGTTGGCCTTGTAATCCGCCAGCACCTCAAGGTGACGATCGGAGCCGCCCTCATCAAAGAACACCGCAATGCGGTCCGGACGCTCCATGTCCTCCAGCTTCCACAAGGTCTTTACCCAACCATGGAGTGCGCCGGTGGGAAAGCCATCACTGCGGGTCAAATCCGGCAGGGCATAGTAGCTGCGGAATGCGAGATTGAAGCCGTCGAGCAGGAGGATTTTCGCCATATCAAGAGCCTTGGTAGATAAAACAAAGCGGCAAGACATTACGTCTTGCCGCTCGAAAGGTTTCTAACAGAAGCAGAGCTTACTGCTGCTCGCGGATTTCGCGGCTCACGCCACCACCGGGAGTAACCAGGATTGGGTTCTGGAAGAGCGAGTTCGGCTCAACGTTCTTGAGACGCTGCTTGCTCGGGGAACCACCGGGAGATACCAGGTTGGCGGTGATGAAGATGAGCAGGTTACGCTTTGAGGAAGTCTCACCCTTGGACTGGAACAGACGGCCCAAGAGCGGGATGTCACCGAGTACCGGTACCTTGTCATTCACAGTCTTAACCTCTTCGCGGGTCAGACCACCGATGACCACCGTGGCGCCATCGTAAACCGTTACCTCCGTGCGAACTTCGCGGGTGCTGAAGATCGGCTGATAGAAGCCCGATGGAACGGTGATCGTCGTACCACCCGAGATAGCCACACTCTGGCCACCGTACTCAACAAAACCTTCGAACTCGGTCACACGCGGCTCAAGCTTGAGCGAGATGTTGTCGTTCACTTCGACCGTAGGCGTAACTTCCATTTCCACACCAACGTTGCGGACGGTGAAGTCCTGCGGTGTACCGGCGGTAATGGTCACACCGGCGGAGCCACCACCACCAACCGCATTGGTGGTGCCCACTTCCGACTCAATGTCGGAGTAGTTTTCCGGATAGCGCAGCTCTTGAGCCACAACGATCTGGGCGGTGCGGCCAGAGAGGACGGTCAGGCGCGGGCTGCTCAGCAGGTCACTTCCTTCCTTACGGGACAGGGCAGAAATGAGAGCCTGTACATTCGCGCCCCAAATACCGAAACTAAGTTCAGCGGAGAGGCCACCATCAGAGCCGAGGTCGATCGTATTCGGAATGCCAGGTGCAGTTTGAGGAACTGCTAGCGGAGCACCAACACCATCATCAACGACGATGTTGCTGGTCTGGGAATTGATGCTGAACGCGCTAGAAAGAGAACGGTTGTTAGTGGTAATGGATGAGCGGTTTCCAGGTGCAGGAGGTGTATTCACCGACCAGTTGAAGTTCACCTCGTCGAGGACACCCTGGTTCACTTCGAGGAACTTGGCTTCGATCTCAACCTGCTTGGTCTGGTCGTAGCGACGCAGGATGTTCTGCATCTTCTCGAGATTCTTTGGAGTCTGCGTGACGATCAGCTGCGTGCCGTCGTAGGCAAGGCTGGAACCGCTGGTGCTTTCGAAAGGAATACCGGCCTTCTGGAAGAAGCGCAGCAGGGCGTCTTCCTTATCTGTGGTGGAACTGCCACCACCACCGCCGCCGCTGCTGGCTGGCGCGAACGGATCGTTGGAGCCGGAAGATGAGCTTTCGTCACCGACACCGGTCAAGCGGATGACCACCCCCTGCGAGATCGGGAAGAACTCGGTTTCGAGGTACTCACCCGTATCGCCAGGGCGAACCACGACGGCGTCGTTCTGTACGTCCCAAGTGTAGTTAACGGACTGAGTTACAAAGTCGAGGATCTTGTCCAAGCTGATGTTACGCAGGGTCAGGCTGACCGTCGGGTCTTGCCCTGCCCAGCTTGCCGGAACGATATTCACGCCACGGTCCTTTTCCTCAATCGCCTGGGTGTCATACTCAACAGACAGCTCGGACAGGGTCTCGATCACGCGGGAGAGCGGAACACCGGAGAAGCTTACGCGCGGAATTTCGATGTTGCGCAGCTTGGCGAGGACACCTTCGTCAGGCGGAGGAGGAGTGACGCCCGTTGCGAGGTCAAAAATCTGCGGGCGCTGCCAGGAGCGGGAAACTTCGTGCAGCATCTCGTCACGTGTCTTAGAGTGGTCGAGATAGTTGGTTTCGCGCAGCTGCTCAAGGATCTGAATTTGCAGGCTCTTGGCGGCGGGGTTAATCGGGTCACGGGCTTCGATTTCACGCAGGGTAGCGGAAGCACCTTCGTAATCACCATAAAGCATTTGGGCCCGAGCCTTAACGATGAGCTCATCTACCACACCCTGGTTTGCAATAAATTCGGGGCTCAACTCCTCAGGATTTTGGTACCAAGGGTTGTTCTCAAGTGCGGTAACCTTGGCGGCAAATGCGCGTGAGCGCTCGTCGTCACCGAGGGTGTCGCGATAAAGGGTCAAGAATTCAGCCGCCTTGGCAGCGTCATGATTGTCAAGGGCTGCTTGGCCCTGGTCGAGAATGATGTCGCCGCGTACCTCGCGAATGGCCGCGATGGTGCCAGCGGTAGCATTGTTGAGCACGAGCGTACCCTGAACGAGAGAAAGCATGGCTTCGGCTTCTTCGTAGCGCTCAGCCTTGATGAGGTCCTTGGCCTTTTTGATGGCTTCCTTCGCATCAGCGATGGCCTTCTCCTGATTCGCAGCTTCAGACTGGAGCAGCGCGTCGAGATTGGTGCCCGACTGCGTGATCGACTCACTGACCACAACCGTGTCGCCACTGGAGTCAGTCGCTTCGCCGATGGTCATAATAGTGGTGGACTGTGCAGCCGTACCCGTGGGAGAGAAGTCACTGACATTAGCGGCCTGACCATAGACGGTTTGCTGGCCTGCATCACGACGCTCGATGTCCTTATTCACGGCGAGGAGCAGTCGTTGTACGTTGGTGTCATTCGGGGCGAGCTTGAGCAGCTCTTCAAGGTTCTGCTTGGCAACTTGGAGGTTCCCGTCATCCCGCGCACGAAGTGCAGCCGACATCAGGCTGATCTTCTCCTGTGTGTCGCTGCTCTGAGCGCTCAGAGGCGTCGTGATGAATGCCGAGGCTGCAAGTGCGAGCGTCAGGCTCGAAGTCGCTGTCAGGCGAAACAATTGTCGTAGTGTGATCATGTTAGGGCAACGGTGTTGTTGGCAAGCCAGGCGGCTAAGCCTGTCTGTTAAAAATTGAAGAAGTTAGCATCCAAAGTATCACCTTGTTGTGAATCCGTCTTAAAAATTTCTTCAGATTCCTCAACTTCGGATGTTTTTGATGGGGTTTGTTGGACTGGGGTTAAGACTTCCACCTCTGCTTCGGGCTGTCCCTCTTCGGTGGAAGCGGGCATTTTTTCCACAGTGATGCTTTGATTGTCAAAGTTAAACTCGAGTAATGTGAAAACATCCCCGTTGGTAGATTCGTAGGTCTGGCCAGCATCGGTCCAGGTAAAAGTCTGTGCCTCGCCCTCGCTTTCGGTGCGCATATCGATCTCGAACTTGCCGGGGACGTAGAGTCGCTCGGCGCCGGAAAGCGTGATCTCCTGCCCAGCGCGCAGGTCTTCGATGACCACGATCGGGTTCTTGAAAATAACCGTAGAGCCCTCTTCTTCCTGAATCACGCGCTCAACGCGGAAGGAAACGATCTTGAACTCGTGCTCTGGGTATTCATCACCGGGACTGCCGAGGATTTTTTCACCCTTCTCGTGATTGTAGAGCTGGATGATGGCGTCGTCGTTGCTGCCTGTGCTGGAGCCGAAGTCAGCCTCAAGCTGGATGCGGAAGAGTTCGCGCTGGAGCGCAACCAGCTCCACGCCAAAGGGAATGACCTCAACGGGCCCGCCCCCTTCGACCAAAGGTGCGTCCCAAGTCAACTCGCCCGTTTCGGGGTCGAGGTAAATCTTCGGCGGGGTGAAGACGCGGTAGAGACGGTTTACATCGTCGCCAACATGCACGGCCTCGGGCCACTCCGTGCTGCCACCAGCGACAGGCTGAGGCGCGGGTAGAGAGTCATATGCCTTGCCGCTAAGAGCACTGGTCGCGCCGCTGCCGTCGGGGGCTTCGCCCTGGCCCATAAAATAGTAAGCGGCTGACCCACCGAGAGCCAGCAGGGCGACAACCAAGAGGATTTTATCGTAGAATTGCTTCATGCGTCTGACCAGTTACTGGGCGGATTGAGAGTTGCCGGCGCTCTCCAGAGCAGCGACGTCGGATGGGGCTTTAATCAGTACCTGGATGTACTCAACCACGACGGTGAAATGAGAAAGATTTTCCTCAACAATGGGATCAAGCGTTTTAGCCGTGCTGGCCGCTGGTTGCGTCTCCACGGGCGAGCCGAACCCGAAAGGATTGTTCGAGGCGGGTTTGCTGCTGGCAGCGGGCTTGCTGGTTTTGGCTGGCTTTACTTCCACACTGCGCACGACCAGCGGCAGTTCGAACTCTTCCAGTTTCTTCAAGAACTGGCGGAGCGTCGGGGTGTAACCGGTGAACTCCAGGCGGAAAGCCATCGTCTCGATTGCGCCCGGGACGGCGGCGGTAATGTCGCCGATCTTGAACTCGCCCTTGTTGCTGTTGCTGTCGTTGCGCTGCGGCTGGCGGTTTGACTGATTGCCCTTTTCGGGAACAACCTCGACCAGCGACTCACGCTGTATGCTCTCGATAGAGAAGGGCTGGCTGTCGTATAGGCGGCGGAGGATGAAAGAGAGGATTTGCTTCTGCTTGAACAACTCCGGAATGATCTTCTCATCTGGCTGTTGCCCGGTATCGAGGTAGCGACCGAAGCCGAACTTGAAATTCTCGGGCAGCTTGATGCCCTCTGCGGCGCGTGTCTCGTCATCTTCACTGCCTTGGGGAGCAATCGTTTTGGCTTCCTTGGTGAAGTCGGAGGCAAAGTTCTCCAATTGCACGAGCATGGTAACCGGTTGCGTGGGTGCCTTTTGGCGATCGAGCAACTCGGGAGCGCGTCCGCGGGTCGCCTTGATCTGGCGCTCCAGCGCAGCGGCCAGGTCACGAATGTTTTGCTCAGAGGCTGCGAGGTTTTCCTTGCTGGGGGCCGGTGATAGCGTGGCCGCACTTTTCAGGTCACGCTGGGCGCGCTCGAAGTCTTCCTTAGCCTTGCCGGCAGCGGAGAGCGATAAAAAGATAAAGACCAGCCCGGCAATAAATATGACCAGGAAGAGGCCCAGGAGGCCAAAAAAGGCAGGGTATTTCTTGAGGTTTTCCATCTCAGGCGATTAGAGGGGGCGCTCCGGGTTGGCGATAAGTGTAAATTTGAATTCGCGGATGTGCTCGCCGATCGGATCGTTGGAGGCGGGCACGAGGATCACGTCGTCGACTTCAACAATGAAGTCGGATTCGGTAAAGCTTTCGAGCAGAGAATTCACTCGCTTTGAAACATCCTGATCGTCTTCGGTGTTGGTAATAAGGATTCGCCCAGTCATGTCCAGGCGGTTTCCGTTCACTCGATTGAGTTCCAGGCTTTCGAGCCAGACATCCTGTACGTCCTGAAGACGCTGCTGCAAATCGGTAAAGAAAATGATCCAATTAGACCGTGAATTCACCAGATCCTCCAGGTTGGTGATGTCATCCCGGAGCTTCTTGGTTTCGTCCTGATTGCTTAAAATCTGGCGGTGTGTGTTCTGTAGCGGGGCAGCCTTACCCTCGATGGCACGGGTAGCGGCCTCGTACTGACTGGCTGTGCTGCGGAAGCCGAGGATCGGCGGAATCGTGGCCAGTGCGAGTAATACGGCGGCCACGATAATGATCGGGCGCTGCTTGGCGAAGCGCATCTCTTCGGCCAAGGTCGCGGGCAGCAGGTTGATGCTGACCGGCTCGGGCAGGACCTGACGCGCGGCTTCACCGATGACTTCACCGAGGCTGATCCGGCTGTCGGCCAGCAATTCCTCTTCAACCTTGCTACCGACGTGGACGTTCTTGAGCGGGTCAAAGTACTCGACCTCCATCTTCTGATGCTGGCGGAGGAAGTCCGGCAGGTCAGGCAGCAGCGAGCCACGCCCTGTCAGAAGGATGCGAGTCGGAGCCTTGGCCCCGTGCTGACGGCGGAAATTCACGATGGAGCGCGTGATCTCCTGATTCATGCGCTTTTGAAAGTTCTCCGCGTTGGTTTGCAGGATCTGCACGGAGGGGTGGTCGGCCTCGTAGCTAGTCTGCCCGGAGAAGTAGGCGACCTTAACCTTTTCGGCTTCGGAGAATTTTTTACCCAGGCTATCGGCCAGATTCTGGGTCAACGAATTACCGCCGAGGGCGATGTTGCGGATAAAGAACCCGTCTTCGTTGCAGAAAATCAGATTGGATGAGCGCGCCCCGATGTTCACGATCAGCGTGTCTTCCTGCGAGTCCTGATAGTTCAGGAGGTAGGAGTTGTAATCGAGGATGGAGGCAGCGGGGATGGCCTGCGGGGTCAGCCCGGTATGGGAGATTTCCTTACAAAAGCCATTGATGACGTCTGACTTAACCGCGATCAGGATAACCTCGGTTTCGACCCCGTCGTCCGCGATGACCTGATTGTCCCAGACGACATCAGTCAGTGGGTACGGGATATTCTGCTGAGCCTCAAAAGCAATGATCTGCGGGCGCTTGGCATCATCGACGTGCGGCACCTTGATCGTCTTGGTCAGCAGTTGGTAGCCGGGCGCGATCAGGCTGGCAGCACCGCTGAGCTTGTGGCTGTGGCAGATATTGCGCAGGGCCACCATCAGACTATCGAGCCACTCCTCATCGATCGAGTAATCGTAATCGAGCTCTTCGATGACGAAATCCTCGAGCACCAGGTCGCCGCTGTTTTGGGTGAACATTGCGGCAGAGACGTGGCTGGCTCCGCAGTTAATTATCAAGGTTTTGGGGGAACTCATGCAGACGAAAAGGTATCGTTCTCAATGGTATTATCAGCTAGCGCAACGAATTTCTTTGTCTAAGCGCAAATTCGTTGCAGCCGATTATTTGGGCTCCTTACGGATGAAGGCGGGCGGTGAGCGGTCAATTGGGCCGTAGGGAGAAAGGTAATAAGGAACCATTACCCCCTCGTTTTCACTGGCCGTTGGGTTGACAGCGTTGCTGTAAAAACTTTGAAGGGCCGCATCATTGCTGATGTTGCTCGAGGTGTTGTCGCGAGTAGGCTGCAGTTTCTTACCGTCGACCTGAATCTCAATCGCCCAGCCATAGGGCTCTTTACCGAAATTGCCCCGCTCGACGATGTCGTAGGGAATCCAAAGGGCGAACGTCTTGTCCTTACCCACTTCCATCGTGGCAATGTTTACCTCGCATTCAAAAGCGATGAACTTTTGATTTTCTGACTTGGTTTCATAAGCCACGGCCATGCGGACGGTGATATTGTCCACATAGCGGGGGTTAATCGCTTCGGGGTCCGGGTTATTGTTCGCCCGCAGCTTGATGGTGATGTTGTTCCAGTCGTAGGGATTAACACCGGAATTAAATTTTACGTTATCAACAGTAATGGGAGCGTTCTGGCCCTGGGCAACGGCAAGTCCCAGACCAAGGGTGAACGCCGCGAATAGGAAGAGTTGGGGTAATCTCATCATGGAAGTAAAAAGGAATGCTGTCGTAGGATTCAATCTAAAATCTGGTCGAATTATGCAAAGGTTAAGCTACAGGCAAAGCCCACAGTTGACCTGTCGATTGTATATCCTATCACTAAATCCATGAACCTGAACCTGCCTTTTCGCATCAGTGTGCTGCTTTTTATTCACGACGAGCAGGATCGGCTCCTTATGATCGAGCGGCGCAAGGCCCCCAATCAGGGCTGTTGGAGCCCCGTTGGCGGCAAACTGGAGATGGCCGAAGGCGAGTCGCCCTTCGAATGCGCTATCCGCGAAGCCAAGGAAGAAACAGGCATGGAGCTCGGCGAAGGCGATCTCCACCTCTTCGGCATGGTCTCGGAAAAAAGCTACGAGGGCACCGGGCACTGGCTCATGTTTCTCTTCGATGTCAAAAAGCCTCTCACCCGCGTACCCGCTACCATTGACGAGGGGCGCATGGCCTTTTTTACCCGCCAGGAGGTCGAAACACTCAAGATTCCGCGCACCGACCGGCAGCTTCTCTGGCCTTATTATGACTCTCACCGGGACCGCTTCGTGGCCATGCGCGCCAACTGCACCCCGGAAAGCGAATTGGAAATTGTTATTGAAGAAAGCCATTAGCTTCCTCACATTCGCACCTCAAATCGCCGCAGGCCCCGCCCGGCACAACACTTACCACACGTGAGCAGAGCAAAGAAAACCGCTAACAAGACCGCCGGTGGCGCTAAAATGCCCGACGCGGATCACACCGACGCAAAGGTCAACAAGGACCTCACACCAGAGCAGAAAATCCAGCTCTACCGCGACATGGTACGCATCCGCCGCTTCGAGGAGCGCAGCGTCCGCGTCTACCAGCAGGGCAAGATCGGTGGCTTCCTGCACCTTTACATCGGCCAGGAGGCTGTCGCCGTGGGCACCGTCTCCCTCATGGGCGAGCACGACCACATCATCACCGCCTACCGCGACCACGGGCACGCCCTCGCCGTCGGCATGGGCATGAACGAGTGTATGGCTGAGCTCCAGGGCAAGCACACCGGCTGCTCCAAGGGTAAGGGCGGCTCGATGCACTTTTTTGCGCCGGACAAGAACTACTGGGGCGGCCACGGCATCGTTGGCGGGCAGACTCCGCTCGGCGCCGGCATCGCCTACGCGCTCAAGTATCGCGACCTCAAGGGCTGCTGCCTGTGCTTCATGGGCGATGGTGCAGTCAACCAGGGCGCTTTCCACGAAGCCCTTAACCTGGCCCAGCTCTGGCAACTCCCCGTTGTCTACATCATCGAGAACAACGGTTACTCCATGGGCACCAGCCAGTCCCGTTCCTCCGCCTACGACGACTACCTGGCCAAACGCGCCGAGGGCTACAACATGGCCTGGGACGTGGTCAACGGCAACGACGTTTACTCCGTACGCGCCGTCACCGCCGAAGCCATGAAGCGCGCTCACGAAAAGAGCGAACCCACCCTGCTCGAAATCATTACCTACCGCTACCGCGGCCACTCCATGTCCGACCCGGACAAGACCTACCGCGACAAGCAGGAGATCCAGGAGTACAAGGAGCAAAAAGACCCGATCACCCTGTTCCAGAACACCCTCCTCAAGGAAGGTGTCATCACCGAAGAACAGATCAGCTCCATCGACAAGGACGCTCGCAAGGAGGCCGAAGACGCCGCCACCTTTGCCGACAAGAGCCCCTTCCCCCCCGTCGAGTCCATCACAGAGGACATCTACTGGGAAGAAGACAATCGCACCGAAGAAACCAACTCCAAGGGCACTATTATCTTCGAATAATAGGCGCGGCGACGGACACTCCAACTTTAGAACTTACCAACACACCCACTTTAGATGGCTAACATCACCTACCGACAAGCCCTCAACGACGCCCTCTGCGAAGAGGTCGAACGCGACGAAAACGTCGTCATCATCGGCGAGGAAGTCGCCCAGTTTGACGGCGCCTACAAGGTCACCGAAGGCATGCTCAAACGCTTCGGCCCCAAGCGCATCGTGGACGCACCCATCAGCGAGGCCGGCTTTCTCGGCATGGGCATCGGCGCCTCCATGCTCGGCATTCGCCCCGTCATGGAGCTGATGTTCTGGAGCTTCTCCTACGTCGCCTTTGACCAGCTCTTTAACAACGCCGCCGCCGTCCGCTATATGTCCGGCGGGCTCATCAACTGCCCCATCGTCGTGCGCGGCCCGGCCAACGGCGGCACCAACGTCGGCGCAACTCACTCCCACACGCCGGAGAATCTCGCCGCCAACCACCCCGGCCTCAAGGTCGTCTGCCCCTCCAACGCTGCCGACGCCAAGGGCCTCATGAAGACCGCTATCCGTGACAACGACCCGGTCTTCGTCATGGAAAACACCATCCTTTACAATCAGAAGTGGGACGTGCCCGAGGGCGACCACACCGTCCCGCTCGGTAAGGCCAACATCCTCCGCGAAGGCAAGGACCTCTCCCTCATCGCTCACGGCCGCGCCGCCATCACCGCACTGCAGGCCGCTGAGCAACTCAAGGCCGAGCACAACATCGACGCCGAAGTCCTCGACCTGCGCTCCATTCGCCCGCTGGACGAAGAGGCCATCCTTGAGACGGTCAAGAAGACCAACCGCGCCGTCCTCGTCGAGGAGAACAAGCCCTTCTGTGGTGTGGACGCCCAGATCTCCCACTTGATCCAGGAAAAGGCCTTCGACTACCTCGACGCCCCGATCCTGCGCGTGTCCTCCATCGACGCCCCGCAGATTTACTGCAAAAAGCTCGAAGACATCCAGATCCCCAACGTAGACCGCGTCATCAAACGCGTCCTCGAACTGCGGTAAAGGGAATTTTGAATTAGCCACAAAAAAGCGCAAAAGGCACAAAAGCCATAAGGGGGATGTTCCCTTCCCTTTTTGCTTTATGCGCGACAATCAGGATGTTTGTATGACGGTATGCCATCAGACATCCCTCAATCTACGACTGCCTCGCACGCTGACCTTGATAAAGTAACGCTTGCGCTTCCGCCGGATTGGGTGGTTTCGCACCCTGCACCCGAGAGCCTACCCCGCAAGGACGGCGACCACATCACCCAACTGCTGATCGACCAGCAGCACAACCGGAGTGAGCAAACCGTCTACAGTCGCAGCATTCTCCGGCTGGAGAGCATGGACGCGGTACAACACCTCTCTCAGTGGACGCTGGATTTTTCACCCAAAACGCAGACGATCATCCTGCATGACCTCTCTGTCATGCGCAACGGTGAGCGCAAGCAATACGCCCTCAAGGACAACATTCGCCTGCTCAATCGCGAAAGAAATCTGGAGGCATTTATCGTGGACGGCGTCTCCACGCTGCTCATCGTTCTGGCGGACATCCGGGTCGGAGATACCATTGAGGCGTCTTTCACGATCGTGACCCGTCCGTACCTGCTCGAAGAAGACTATTTTCACTTCTACGCCCTCCCGCAGAACACACAAATTGGCCAGCTTTACTACTCCGTTATCGCTCCAACAGGCCAGTTACCCGAATGGAAATCCTCGGACAGCATGGGCTCACCCGAGCAGACCACTTCCAACGGCAACGACCAGCTTAGCTGGAAACTCGAAGGCGTATCCCGCTTCGAAAACGAGCCCAACGTACCTTCCTGGTACCTGCCACCGGCCTGGATTCAACTGTCCACCATATCAAGCTGGAAAGTGATTTCCTCGGCTGCAGCCAAGGCGTGGCCAGATGTCAGCAACTGCCCGGAGCTGGACGCCTGCATCGCGGATATCCAGTCAGCACACCCCACGCTGGAAGAGCAGATCGAGGCCGCACTCAGGCT
This sequence comes from Verrucomicrobiia bacterium, assembly GCA_030425485.1. GTDB lineage: Bacteria > Verrucomicrobiota > Verrucomicrobiia > Opitutales > Cerasicoccaceae > Ruficoccus. The sequence goes on along the minus strand of JAUIAM010000019.1, from coordinate 47,722 downwards.
GGTCCAGGACGATTTCCGCTACCTGAGTATCGTGGATGACGTAGGCGGCCAAATTCCTGCCCACCCAAAACTCGTACTGGAACGGCGCTACGGAGACTGCAAAGACCTGAGCCTGCTCGCGACGTCTCTGCTCAACAAACTCGGCGTGAAAGCTCGCCCCGTCGCAGTTAGCAGTGGCGTCGGTAAGTCCATCCCGCAGATGCTTCCTAGCCTCAATCTCTTCAACCACGCCATCGTATCCTTTTTCTACGAAGACAAGGAGTACTGGGTTGATGCCACTCTCAGTTCGCAGGGCGGCGGTTTTCGCAAGCGTTCGGTTGGTAACTTTTACCAAGGCCTGCCCATAGAGGTAGAAGGCTCGGACCTGCAAGCACAGCCGGCAAACAAAGCTCACGATTCCTATCGAATTAAAGATACATTGTTAATAGATACTCGCGGCGATCATTCATTACTGAGAGTTCAAATTGTCGCCACGGGCTCCTATGCCGATACGCTACGAAAGCAGCTTGTTAGCAACGGAGAAAGTGGGTTCAAACAGTATTTAACTGCGCGCACAAAAGATCGCTATAATGTGCAAGAGCAGATTGAGAATCCGCTTTATGAGGATGATCGTGTCGAGAACACCTGGCGGATGGTGGAGCAATATAAACTACCGGTTCTATATAATCCAACACATAGCTATCTGGATTTTACGCTACCCGAATGCCTGCCCCTCGCATTGATGCATTACCCAGAGAGCAATGACAGAACTACACCTCTTGCTTTTCCCAATAATGTGGATATCAAGCACACTGTCGAAATACCCGGCACTGGCAAGAGTCCGAATCAGCACTTTCGTTCCGAAAGAGTCGAGTACGCAGATATCCTCTATGCGGTGAAAGCGAATATTGACGAAAAGCTTGGCTGGAAATGCACTATTACACTAAGATCAAAATCTGATCATATACCTCCCGATAAAATTACCGAGTATAAGGCAACTTTTCTCCAGGCGCTAAATAATTCAACTATATCCTTACACCTGGCTAAAGGCTACGCCAGACCGCATCGTCCTGACGATTTCAACTCAATGTTGGCGATTATCGATCTAGATGAGGATTTGCCAGCACCTCAGCGGCAAAAAAGTAAGAAGATAACACCACAGCGTCAGTACGGGAGAGAATACAGCAGTTCGTCCAGTTCATCCAGAGCAAGAAGCAAAAGCTCGAAAAGCCGCCGCCGGGACGAAGGCGAGAGAGATATCCCCCTCTGGCTGCTCGGCATCGGTACGCTTGCCATCGTAGGCACTATCGCTGCTGCCATTGCTTTTCTTACACAATAGCTCCCGCCCCTATGCGTTTGACTTAATGGTATCATAAGTCAGGCTGCGGGCTCGCCGACGCACTCGGCCTGCTACTTATCTGGCAACGACGACGCACTTAGGCGATAGCGGTCCGCTCGATCGCAATAACCGTGGTTTATTCCTCACCCCGGCATTGACGCCGGGCGCATAAACACTTCTTCTTTTACCCAACATGGCTGAAATTATCGAAATGCCCAAGCTCTCCGACACCATGTCGGTCGGCACCCTGGTGACCTGGCTCAAGAAGGAAGGCGACGCCGTTGCCTCCGGCGACATGATCTGCGAGGTCGAAACGGACAAGGCCACAATGGAGGTCGAAGCCTTCGCTGACGGCGTCATGCTCAAGCACTACGTCCCCGAGGGCGGCGAAATCCCCGTCGGTGCGCCCATGTGTGCCGTAGGCGAAAAGGGCGAAGAGGCACCCGCCGTCGAATCCTCGGCCCCGGCCCCCGAAGCCAAGAAAGAAGAGAAGGAAGAGGAAGAAGAAGCCCCCAAGTCAGCCGCTCCCAAAGACGCTCCCAAGCCCGAGGGCCGCAAGCAGGAGTACGTCCCCGAAGAAAAGGAAGCCGCCCCGGCCAAGAAGTCCGACGGAGGACGCATCAAGGCCTCCCCACTGGCCAAGAAGCTGGCTGAAGAAAAGGGCGTTCCACTCGAAGCCATCGAAGGCTCCGGCCCCGGCGGTCGTATCGTCAAGAAGGACGTCCTCGCCGCCGCTGAAAAGGGCGTGACCGCCCCGGCCAAGTCCTCCAGTGGCTCCGCCGCTCCGGTCGTCGTCCCCTCGGGTGCAGGCATTGCCGAGGACGAAAAGATCAAGGTCTCCAACATGCGCAAGGCCATCGCCACGCGTCTGGTCGAGTCCAAGACCACCGTCCCCCACTTTTACCTCGAAACGGAGGTCGACGCCGCCGCCCTGCTCAAGCTCCGCGCGGACATCAACGCCGACCTGGCCGAGCTTCCCCCGGAAAAGGGCGGTATCAAGCTCACCGTGAACGATTTCATCCTCAAGGCTTCTGCCGAAGCCCTGCGCCGCGTACCAGGCGTCAATTGCTCCTGGATGGGCGACCATATCCAGCAGCATGGCTCTGTCCACATGGCCTTTGGCGTGGCTGTGCCGGACGGGCTCGTCACCCCGGTCATTCGCGACGCCCAGGCCAAGGGCCTGCGCCAGATCAGCGCCGAGGCTAAGGAACTCATCGGGAAGGCACGCAACAAGAAGCTGACCCCGGACGAGATGAGCGGCTCCACCTTTACCGTGACCAACCTCGGCATGTTTGGCGTGACCGGCTTCTATGGCATCATCAACCCGCCCAATGCCGCCATCCTCTCCGTGGGCGCCACGATCAAGAAGCCTGTCGTGGACAAGAACGGCAATATCGTGGTCGGTCAGCGCATGGCCATCGGCCTCTCCGGCGACCACCGTGTGATCGACGGTGCCACGGGTGCAAACTTCCTCCAGGCCCTGCAAACCGTCCTGGAAACCCCCGCCCTGATGCTCGTCTAGCCTTACGCTATTGGGGCAGACTTTCTATAAACAAGCACCATGTCCCCAGTCGAATACCACTACGGTAAATTCCCACCTGTAGATCTCGACTGGGCTCGCATTGTCCCCTACATAGGCCCAGCAACCCTCGCCTTGGGAGATTTCAAAGGATTGCTCGAAGCCATTCCCAATCCGCAGGTTTTACTAGCACCTTTGACCACTCAGGAGGCTGTACTTTCGAGTAAAATCGAGGGCACCATTGCGACACTTGGAGAGGTGCTTGAGTATGAGGCAGGTGGTGCTGAGTCATCATCGGTTGAGAAAAAGAATGACATTCATGAGATCCTGAATTATCGCAGAGCCATACAACAAGCAACCAGACGTATGGAGGAATTGCCCCTATGCGGACGTCTACTGAAAGAGACGCATAGCATCCTCATGGATGGCGTAAGGGGTAAAGATAAAATGCCTGGCAGCTATAAAACCATACCAAATGCAATCGGGGCACCAGGGGCGGACTTAACAACGGCAAAATACATACCACTCCGGCCCGAAATGCTTAGTGTCGAAGATGGCATGGCCGCTTGGGAAGAATATACCCATAGCGAACAACCGGATTTATTAGTCCAATTAGCAATTATTCACGCCGAGTTTGAATCCATTCACCCGTTTCTTGATGGAAACGGACGCATTGGTCGTATCCTACTTCCTCTCTTTCTATACGAAAGAAAATATCTTAGCTATCCAGCCTTCTACCTGAGTGAATACCTTGAGGCTAAGAAGGATATTTACACAGAACGCCTCCTGGCCGTTTCCCGCGACAATGACTGGACTGGGTGGGTGATTTTTTTCCTGGAAGGGATTGAGCATCAAGCCCGCCAGAATACACGGAAGGCCAGAGAGATCATGCGTTTATACGAAGATCGAAAAATCTGGATTAGGGAGCGCGCGCACTCACAATACGGTATTGAGCTAATCGATTACATATTCAGTCAGCCTATTTTTAAAGCTACCGACTTTGGGCAGCCACAGGGCGTTCCCAAGCCAACAGCTAGGCGTATTTTGCAAGCAATTAGAGATGATCTGCTGGTTGAGATTAGAGCGGCATCCGGTCAGAGTTCAGCCATATATGCCTATCGTGAATTGCTAAACATTGCCGAAGGACAGAAAGTTTTTTGATGATCACGATTGCACAACAAAGTAATTTGTTGATCACGAAAATGAAAATGTGATCAGCTAATCCATTTGTTTCACAAACATGATCAACAAGGTATCTTCGCTTTAATTAGTAGCACGAGGCGGAGTTGATCTTTGCTATCCATCCAGTTTGACTTGCCAAACGACAGCGACTTGCACATGGTAGCGCACTCTTATTCAAGATCATATGAAAATAAGCACCCTACTCGCATCAACCGCACTTGTTCTCGGCAGCGTTAGCCTCCAGGCCGCTGTTCTCACCTTTCAGTTCACAGGACAAGCCAACTACGTCGGCAATTTAAGCCCGGCTTTTCAGGTTGGCGACGCGATGGAGTTCACCATCTCCTACGACACCAACACCCCACCCGCCCCAGGCTCCACCATCAACGTCTACGAAGCTATCTTCGCCCAAGCCATCGTCTACGGCACGGGTGGCACCTGGACCGCTACCTGGGACAACCCGGAGGTAGCAATTGAAGAAGGGTTCAACTGGCAGCGCATAACCTTCCAAAGCTCTCCCCCCACATATACAGCCGACCCGGTTAACGGGCAGGACTTTGGGACCGGCGTTCTCCGCATGTTTTCCGATCAGGATCCGCTACCCCTGGCCGACGGCAGCCTGCCCACCAGCTACGACCTCAGCAAGTGGAGCAGCAACCCCAGCTCAACCGGACTCTATTTATATTTTGATCCCGGCGCGGCCCAGGACTTTGCCCGCTTCTCCCTGACAGGCGTACAGCAAGTCCCGGAGCCCAGCAGCTATGCAGCCCTCTTTGGCCTGCTCGGTCTTGGATTACTGGCGCTGCGTCGCCGAAGCCGCTAGTTCTGCCCCTTTTGACAAACCCGAGTCCAATACTCGGGTTTGTTTTTAGACATAAATTAAACCAATTGGTTTAATTTATCTTGACCAAAGCTAACTGTGCGGATTTTACTCAACCTAATGGTTGATAAAAGTGATCAGCACATTTCCCAGGCCTTTGCTGCTCTGGCCGATCCCACCCGCCGCGGGCTGATCGAGGAGCTATCCGGTGGCGAACGCCGCATCAGCGACCTCGCAGCTCAACGGCAGATGTCTTTTGCCGGGGTCTCCAAGCATGTGCAGGTGCTGGAAAAGGCCGGACTGCTCACACGCCGCATCGAGGGCCGCACGCACTTTCTCCAGCTCAACGCCACACCGCTGCGCGATGCCTTCGACTGGCTCCAGCCCTACCGCGACTTCTGGCAGGGCAGCTTTGACCGCCTCGACGCCCTGCTCAAGGCGGAGGCCCAAGACTCTCAAAACGCACCGCAATCCTCTAACGAACAACGCTCATGAATGATTCCCCTCCAGCCGATACCACCTGCGACCTTTTCATCGCGCGCCATTTTCGCGCACCTGTGGAGAAAGTCTACCGCCACTTTACTAACCTGGAGAGCCTCAAGCAGTGGCTCTGCCCCGAACCCTGCCAGGTACTCGATGGTGCGTTCGACTTCCGCGTCGGCGGCCAGTACGACCTCCAGATCAGCACCGGAGAGTACGGGCAGATCGGCCTCAAGGGCGAGTACCTCGAAATCATCCCCAACGAAAAAATTGCCTACACCTTCCAGTGGTACGGCCACCCGGAGTTCTCCGGGATCGAAACGCGCGTAAGCTTTACCTTTAAGGAGGAAAACGGCGGCACCACCCTGCACATGCTCCACGCGGGGCTGGCCGACGCCGCCACCCGCGACAATCACCACGAGGGCTGGAACGGCAGCTTCGACCGCCTGCTCTTCGTCACCCAGATGCACCGCCCCGGACGCATCAACTGGAACGAGCTCTTCACCCGCGACCCGCAGGCCTCGAAGGCATTCTACACCGCCCTCATGGGTTGGGAAACGGTGGAAATGCCCATCGCCGGCACAGACAAGACCTACACGATGTTCAGTGATGGCTGCCTGCCCTTGGCCGGAGTCGTAGAAGTCACCCCGGAGTGCGGCGATGGGAATGTGCCCACCCACTGGGGGAGCTACATCAGCGTCGAGTCTGTCGAAGAGACCCTGACCAAAGCAAAGGAACTCGGCGCAAGCGTCGTCCTGCCTGCAACTGACATCGGCAACATGGGCACGATGGCCGTCATCGCTGATCCGCAAGGTGGCACCATTGCCTTCTGGAAGGGCAACTGCTAATCCCGCACCACAGCGTTTATCACCAGCCACTGTTGCCCGGGCAGCAGTGGCTTTTTTATCAATGCTGACCGCCTACGTTTAGCCTATTGGCAAACTTAGTACTTCTTGAGCGTATCCAGCGGGCCCTGATTATTCGAGTCAAAGGCCGAACGTGAGGTGTGGCCGGGGTCGTAGGTCGGGTTCTCCGCCTGCTCTGCCGTCCGCTTCTGGTTAGCCGCACGCACGCGCTCCGAGTAGGTATTCACCTCGTCGGGGTTACCCGAGATGGTCGAGCGAATCGGGTCGCGCCCGACATCGTCCTTGTAGGTGTCACACCCGCTCAACGTCAACAGGCAAGCTCCAGATACGGCGATAGCAGCGAGTAACATCTTCATAGTTGAGAATAAAGGTGTTAGCTGAGCCGGGAAAGTCAAGCAGCGGATGCCTTACTGTTGTGCGGCCCGGGGCGAATCCGCCTCGAAGGGGTAGCCGTGGGGGTTGTCGTTAGGCGCGCGGCGGTCGTAGACATCATCGTGCGGCGTAAAGTTGGGCGTCGACCCAGCCTGCGGATGCAGCAGCACCTGCTCGTTTACGTGATCCGAGCTCTCGCAGCCTGCGCTGATAAGCAGGCAGAGCACAGAGCCGATGACCAGGTAGCACGTTCTCATCGCGAGCCCCCTACTCTCCGGCACGCTTGCGGGCATCTGCTTCAAGCACGGCCTTCATTTCGGCGATTTTCTTCTGCGTCTCTGCTTTAACGGACTCCAGGCTTTCGGCCGACTCGACGTCCTCGCGGGCGAAGCAATAGAACTTGATCTTGGGCTCCGTGCCTGAGCCACGCACCGCGTAACGGTAGCCATTGTCCAGTTCGACGAAGTAAAAGTCCTCCTTCGGGATGGGCTTTTCGTCCGCGTCGTGCAGGTCGTCCTTACCGAAGTCGATCAGCCTGGTCACCTTCGCGCCCATGATCTCCTTTGGCGGGTCCGTACGGTAGCTGTTGATGATGTTCTTGATCTTCTGCGAGCCCGCCGCGCCCTCAAAGTAAATATTCAGCAGGGACTCGGCGTAGTATCCATATTTTAAATACAAACCGTCCAGGTACTCGGCCAGCGTGAGTCCCTGCCCCTTGAGGTAGGCCATGAGCTCGCTAAACATCAGGATCGCGCCGGTGGCGTCCTTGTCGCGCACGCGGTCACTGGCCAGGTAGCCGTAGCTCTCCTCCCCGCCAAAGACGTAGTACGTGCTGTAGTCCATGAGCAGGCCAACGCGGGTCGAGAGGTCGGTCTCGTCGTAGTCGATGGCCAGCCCCTCCTCGTCAAAGAGCTTGTCCTCCAGATCCTCCTGGTAGTGCTTGAGCTTTTCGCCGATCCACTTGAACCCGGTCAGCGTGTTTATGCACTTCAAGCCGTGGGCTTCGGCGATGGCCTCCTGCATCGGAGTGGTCACGAAAGTCTTGATAAGCGCGGCGTTGCTGCTGCCCTCCAGCGGGATGATGCCCAGCTCCTTGAGTTTGCTCACGCGGTACTCGGCCAGGCAGGAGCCAAGCATGTTGCCCGTGTAGAGCACCATTTCGCCCTCCTTGTTCCGCGCACCAACGCCGAGGCGGTCGGCGTCCGGGTCCGTGGCGATGACGCCATCGGCCTTGACCGCTTCGGCCTTCTTCAAGGCCAGGTCGAAGGCGCTCTTCACCTCGGGGTTAGGCGACTCGACCGTGGGGAAACGGGCGTCCTGCACCATCTGCTCCTCGACGGGATGCACCTCGATGTCAAAGGCCTCCATGAGCGGAATGGCACTGATCGCACCCGTCCCGTGGTTGGGCGTAAAAACGAGCGAGGGCCGGGCCGTTTCAAAGACTTCCGGGTCGAGCACGTTGTCCTCCAGTGCCTCGTAGTAGGCCTCGTCGACAGACTCGGACAGCGTGACCACCTTGCTCAAATCTATCTCCAAAAAGGGCGGCAAATCACCGAGCGCAACCGAGGTAAATTCCTCGATGATGGCCTCGGCGTGCGGGCTCACGACCTGTGCGCCGTCGCAGAAGTACGCCTTGTAGCCGTTGTCGTGGGGTGGGTTGTGGCTGGCGGTAATCACCAGACCGGCGGTGCACTTGAGATAGCGCACGGCAAAGCTCAGGTGCGGGGTGGCCCGGGGACCGTCAAAAATCATGGCCAGACCGCCGAGCTTGCTCCAGGTCGAGGCGGCCAGCTCGCAGAAGTGACGCGAAAAGTGGCGCACGTCGTGGGCGATGACCAGCTTGGGCACGTCGCAGGTCTCCGTCTCGGCCAGGTAAGCTTCGCAGTGGCGGTAAAGGCCGACCGTGGCGCGCACGACGTTGAAGTCGTTGAGCATGTTTGTGCCCACGGCGGGGTGCTCGGGAGCCCCAAGCTTGTCCGGCGTGCCCATTTCGCTCGGGGGCGTGACCTCGCCAATAGTGCGCGTGCGCATGCCGCCCGTGCCAAACTTGATCGGCTGGTAAAAGCGGTTGTTGAGCTCATCCCAAGCCTCGTCTGCCACCAGTTCGTCAACCGCGGCCACCGCCCATGCAGGCAGGAATCCGGCGCTAAGCCAGGACTCGATATTCTCAACGCTGGTGGCCAGCAGTTTGCCGGACTGACCGGCCTTTTTAACAGATTCCAGAGTGCTCATGGGAGTGATGAATGATGAATGTTGAGTGATGAAGGGGGGACGTTCTCGTATGACCAAAGGGCGTGAGTCGAGAGCGGTTGCTTTTTCAGTCTAGCAGTAAACCTGCCACTCTTTCTCAACTCCGCCTTAGTTTCGACCTACTCGATGACCAGCCCTTCGGTGATAGCGGGCGGGTTGGCCAGCTTTGACCAGGCATCGACAAAGGTGCGCTCGCTGTCGGCAAAGAGCGGGCTGATCTCGAAGCTCGCGGCGGGCAACCCAGCCCCGTCAGTATCAATCTCAACTCCGGCCGCCTTGAGCCAGCGGGTATACTCGCGGAGCTGGTCCTCGCGGCAAGTCTGCGGCGAGTCCGCGCCCTCGGCATTTTTCACCGGGCTGAAGTCGTCCTCGCGGGCCGTCTCCAGAATGACGGGCTGCTGGGCAAAGGGCAGCGCATCGAAGACAAACATCTCGAACTTCACCCCGTTGGGGCTCTCGGGTTTGATGGGGTGCCCCTCGTCGGTCACGGTCTGGATCTTCTTGTCCGCACGGTGGAAAGGCAGGCTGGCGGAAACATCGTTGCCGCCCATGCGCTTGATAAAGTCGCGGCTCAGGGTGTGGATGGCGATGCTGCCCGCGATGTAGCGCAAGTTACCCTGCTCGTCCGTCGCCTCGGTCAACTCGTCCGGCATGTCGCTGTATTCGACGATGACGGTCTTACCGCGCTGGGTGCAGAAGTGCCCGAGCTTTTCCTTGGAGTGACGCTTGGGGAGCATCTTGGAGGACATCTCCGACTCCGCCTTGAGGTGGAAACCGATAAAAGCCGGGTCGATGCACTTGACCAAGGGATTGTCCACCTGGAAGTAGCTGATGACGTCGATGCCGGCCTCTTCCATTTTGGCTACGGCACCACTGCGGACCAGCGCGCGGAGCGAACCACCGTGCCCGTCAGGCGTCATGGCGATGCGGCCCGGAGTCTCGAGCAGGATCTTGCCGTCATAATCGACTGCCGGCATGAGCCCCTGCTGGAAGAAATGCACCGTGTCCTCATCCAGACCGAAAAAGGCATGCTGCTCGAAGAAGCGCACCGTCGCCTCGTAGTTGAGGTTACTGGTCATGATAAACCATGGGATGGGCTTACCGTAGCGGGTGCTCGCGGCCTTGATTTTCTCGGCAAAAACCTGAAAGAGACTGTGTTTGCGCACGGGCGTCACCGGGTAGGTGCCCTTGGGGCCGTTAAAGCCCAGACGCGTGCCTTGACCACCCGCCACCACAAAGGCAGCCACGCGTCCGGCCCGCAGGGCGTCTTCGCCCAGTTGCGTGGCCTCGGCCCAATCGTCTGCCTTGCCGCCGTTGCCGGACAGCGGAATATAGGGTGCCGGAGCGAGGTCGCTCAGATCAACCCCGTGGGCGCCATCACCGAAAACCAGCTCCTTGACCAAACGATCAACCTCCGAGAGGTCAATCTGTGCGGCCTGAGCGCAGAGCGCGTCGCGCTCTTCCTCGATCAGGCGGTCCCAAAAACGGAAGACGTGCCCCTGTCCGGCCTGTTCAAAACTTTCCTTTAAAGCAGCGTGCATAGACATGCAGCGGGTGTACAAGATGCACACCCCTGAGGGCAATGAAAAAGCGGGTTCGCGCCCGCAAAAGCCTGCCCGCGCAGGTGCCCGGACGGCCCAGGTTTTCGCTATCGCCGCAGCGACTCAACCTGGCGCAAGGTGCTGTGCGTCCAGTTAATCGCATCAATGAGGGAGAAAAAGCTCCCCGTGGGCAGGGTCGGCATAAAGCAACGCTCGACCTGAAGGGCCTGCAACTGCGCGTTGCGGTAAGTCACAAAGGCAATCGAGGTGAGGTGGTTGATCGGGCCGACATCTTTGTAGATACACGGATCGATGGAGTAGCTGTTCACTCGGTTGGCGATGTAGCCAAAAGCCCCGTCAAAGTGCTCCTCGGAGAGGGCTTTCAGGGTGAGCAGCTTATCGCGATCAAAGTCCACACCGCGAGCAAACTCGCCGACCATGCAGCGGTCATGGATAGTAAAGGTGCCAAAATCTAACTTGTGGGTAATCATCGCTTTCAACTCCTACTCAGGTTATGGGTTGTGCTATAAGTGGTGCTTACCCTGTATATCGGCTCAACTCATCCCTGCATTAAGCAACGGGAAGGATAAAAAAGCCGTAAAAGCCGGAGTGAGACCTACTCTTCTTCGAAGCGAATGATGATCTCCCCATCGCGCGAGTACCCCAGGCGTTCCCGCGCCACCCGCTCGAAAAACTCCGGGTCGTTGAGCAGCTTTTTGAGGTAAGCCTGTTTGTAGCTTCGCTCCTCCTTGGCCGTCTCAATCTCTTCCAGCAGAACGATTTCCCGCTCCCGGTAACCACTGTACTCTCCCGAAGTCCGCACCAGCAAGACACCAAACACACTCACCACGGCCAGCAATACAACTGAAAGCGCGGCAACAATGGTCTTGTACAATAGGGTGCGGGACGGAGCCATCTGCGGAGAGGGAATAGGTTAAGCCCAAACCTTGCGCAAGAATCGAGGCACTGACAACCCTTCTTTTACAAGTGACTTACCGTGTTTTGATGGGTTTTGACTGGCCTTGAGCCCGCGCGGGACTATAGCCTACCCCCCAGTTTCGCCATCACGACTGGGCGACGCAAAGCCTCATGTACCAGCAGTTTTACGGATTTCAGGCGATGCCCTTCAATGTGACGCCGGACCCAAAGTTCCTCTTTCTCAGTCCGACTCATCAGGAGGCCCTCTCTCACCTGCGCTACGGCATCTCCGAGCGCAAAGGCTTTATCGTGCTCACGGGCGAAGTCGGCTGCGGAAAAACCACCCTCTGCCGCGCACTCCTGAACGAGCTGGATGACGAGCGCTACGAGACCGTTCTCCTGCTCAACCCCCGTATCGACGAAGAGCAGCTCATCCTCAATATCCTCCGAGAGCTGGGCGAGCCCGTGGACGAGCACACCCACGCCGACCGCACCGGACGCCTCAACGAAGCCCTCCTTGCACGCATCGAAGCGGGCAAGGAAATCGTCATGCTCATCGACGAGGCCCAAAACCTCTCCTTTGAAGTCATGGAGCAGATTCGCCTCCTCTCCAACCTCGAAACCGACGACCAGAAGCTGCTCCAGATCATCCTCATGGGCCAGCCCGAGCTCAAGGCCAAGCTCCGCGAAAAGCGTCTGCGCCAGCTCCGGCAACGCGTGCTCGTTTACTACGACCTGCACCCCCTTGACCGCAAGGAAACCGAATCCTACGTCCAGCACCGCCTCTCCCTCGCCGGGGCCAATGGCCGCCCGCGCTTTACTCCCCGCGCCCTGCGCAAGATCTTCCGACAAACCCGCGGCACGCCGCGCCTGATAAACAACCTGTGCGACAAGGCCCTCCTTTCGGCCTACATCCGCAACGCCGACGACGTCAACTGGTGGGACGTCCGCCGAGCCGTCAAGGAAATCAAACGCCTCGAAAACGCATGAGCCTGATTAACCAAGCCCTTAAAAAAGCCCAGCGCGACCGGGAGTCCCAGGCCGCAACCCCCAATCCCTCGGCCCCCAGTCCAGCCCCGATGGGCAGCCATGCCCCGCGTCCCGGCAACCCCGCCTCCGCCACCTCTTTTAAGCTCACTGTCGCCGCCGTGGGCGTAGCCCTGGCCATCGGAGGCACCGTGGCCGCCTATTTCCTCCTTTCGGACATCATCAACCCCGAGCCAGTCGAAGTCGTCCAGCCCGAGCTCCCCAGCGAGGTCGCGGTCAAAATCAAGCTCTCCACACCCCCGCCAAGCCCGCAGCCCGAATCCACCGCTCTGGGACAAGCACCCGAGTCCCAGATCAACTTTGCCCTCCCGGTCGAGCACCCCGCATCTCCTCCAGCCAGCCCCACCGCTCAGCCTGCACCCAGTACCCCACAACAGCCCGTGGCGCAAACGCCCCCCGCCCAGCCCGTAACACCACCGCCCGCGGCAACGCCTCCAGCCCCACCCGTCACGACACAGCCCGTGGCGACTGCTCCCGCCGAACCCACTCCCCCAGCGGCTCCGACCACCAGTCAGCAGCCCATATCCCAGCAACCGGTGGACATCACCTTTTCCCTGCCCGCGCAGCCCGTCACCGTCGAGGGCGAGCAAGCCCCCGCTCCCACCGACCCTCTGCCCACCCCCGTGGAAGGTGCCCAACCCGATGCACAAGTTGTTGCCTTTCTGGAGCAATCCCGCATCACTGGCATTAAAGTCGCAGGCAGCGAGAGCCGCGTGCTGATGAATAACCAGATTTTTAAGGCCGGGCAACTGGTCGACCCTACTACACAACTACGCATCAAAACGATCCGTGAGAACGAGATCGAATTCATCGATGGAGCAGGACTCGAATACCGAAAACAATTCCAGCGCTAAGAAAAAGCTTACGCTGAAAAAGAAACCCGCCACCAGCACGCCCGAGCAAACGCCGCCTGCTGCCCCTGCGCCGGAAACCACCTCGGAGGACAAGCCCAAGGTGTCGCTCTCGCTCAAGCCCAAGCCAAGCGAGAACAGCACCCCCACGCCAGCAGAGCCCGCCGAACCCCCCACGCCAGCCCCCAAGCTGCCCACATTGAAGCCCAAGGCGGAGGAACCCAAGGACACCCCCCCGGCCGTCAAGCTCAAGGCCACAGCGCCCGAACCTGGCCCAAACCCAGACCCCGCTCCCGAGCCCCCCGCCCCGTCAGACTCCCCTAAGCCGGAGGAGGCCCCACCTGCTCCCGAAAGCACCGCCAAGCGCATTCCTATCCGTGTTGCCGAAGACCCGGGCGACACCCCGCCCCCGCTGCCACCCAAGGAGAAAAAGGAGAAGAAAGCCCCCAAGGCCCCGCCCGGCGTAAAAATCGTGAGCGAGGAGGACGCTGCCCACGAACCCGAAGATGAAGACGGCCACGATCCCCTCCTTCCGCCCGTCATCACTTCACCCTCTACCAGCCTTGATCGGGACGAATACGACGATGATGACGACATCGACCTCGCCCCGCTGCCCCCCATCAATCCTTCGGCAGGACTGCTCGACGATGAGTTCAGCGAAGTCGAGACCAAGAAAAAGAGCATAAACAAGGACCTGTTCCTCGTCGGTGGCATTCTCATCGTGTTGCTGGCCGGGGTCGCATTTCTCGCCTACGGCGTGCTCAACCTTTTCAAGGACGATGCCGCCGAAGGCGATACCAAAGCCGAGCCCTACGAAGTCACCGAGTCTGAAGCCAGCTCCCACGTGGACGAAATCGCTGAAACTGCGGCTAAGGACAGCCCCAAAGCCCCCGAGCTCGACATCAAAGTTCGCGAGGAAGACAAGGTCGTCGCCACCGTCGATCCCGATCTGCCCGTCATCGACTACGGCCATCCCGATCAGCCCACCCTGAACCAGCTCCCCGCCGGAGATCGCCGCCCGGACCCGGCCATCCAGAACTGGATTGAAAATCTCACCTCATACGCCGTCCGCGGAGACAAGATCATTATCAAGAACCAGACCTACGCCCAGGGCGATATCGTTAGCGAGGAACTTGGTCTGCGCTGGGTAGGGCACAAGCCCAAACTCAAGCTGCTCTACTTTGTGGATGAGTACAACGTGGTCTACGAAAAGGATTATTAGGGCCCGTTCTGCCTGCCATCCTTTTGTGATACTTACTCCAGTCAGTATCCATACTCTCCTGGCCCGAATCGTGCATGGCCCTTGCCTTTGTCGCGAAACGGAACAATCTCGTACCCAACGCTTCTATAGTCCATAGACACGAGTTGCATCTCAGCTCCGGATTTTCTCACCATGCCAGACCTTACCCAGTCCCAAGACGGCGAGACCATCGTCGCCCAAGTTAAAGACGCACGTTCACGCTTGTTTGAGGAGCTGAACCGCACCATTATCGGGCAGGAGGAGGCCATCGAGCAGATCGTCATCGGCCTGCTCTGCTCCGGGCACACCCTGCTCACCGGCGTCCCTGGCCTGGGTAAAACCCTCCTCGTGCGCAGCCTGGCCGAGACCTTTTCCCTCAGCTTCAAGCGCATCCAGTTTACCCCCGACCTCATGCCGGCAGACATCTACGGCACCGAAATTGTCGAGGAAGACCCCGCCAGCGGTAAACGTAGCTTCCGCTTCGTCCCCGGACCCGTTTTTGCCAATATCCTGCTGGCCGACGAAATCAACCGCACCCCGCCCAAGACTCAGGCCGCCCTCCTCGAAGCCATGGAAGAGCGTCAAGTCACCGCCGCAGGCCAGACCCACAAACTCGCCCCCCCGTTCTTCGTCCTGGCTACCCAGAACCCTATCGAGCTGGAGGGCACCTACCCCCTCCCCGAGGCCCAGCTTGACCGCTTCCTTTTAAACATCCACATCGACTACCTCCCCCTCGAAGACGAAGTCAAGATGGTTGCTGCCACCACCGCGCCAAAAAAGAGCAAGCCGCAAGCTGTCTTTACCGCCGAGGAGATCCTAGCCCTGCAGCAACTCGTGCGCGAAGTCCCTGTGGCCGAAGACGTCGTCCGTCACGCGGTCAATCTCACCGCCGCGACGCGCCCCAGCCACCCCGACGCCCTCCCGCTGGCCAAGGACAAGATCAAGTGGGGTGCCGGCAGCCGCGCCTCGCAGGCCCTCGTCCTCGCCGGAAAGGCCCGCGCCCTGCTCGATGGCCGCTACGCCGTTTCCATCGAGGACATCAACGCCCTGGCCCTGCCCGTCCTGCGCCACCGCATTATCCCCAGTTTCCACGCCGAAGCCGAAGGCACCACCTCGGACCAGTTGATCGCCGAAATCATCAGCCAGCTCAAACGCTAGGCCTCATGTCCTCCAGCGCGCACCAACTGCTCGATCCTGCCCACTTGGCGCAACTGGGCAACTATGCGCTCATGGCCCGCTCCGCCGTGGAAGGTTTCCTCTCCGGCATGCACCGCAGCCTCGTCCACGGCATCGGCACGGAGTTCCTCCAGTACCGGGACTATACCCCCGGCGCCGACCTCAAGTACCTGGACTGGAAGCTGATGGCCCGCAGCGACCGCCTCTACACCAAGGTCTACGAGGAGGAGACCAACATGAACATTTACCTCCTGCTCGACGCCAGCGCGTCGATGGACTATCAGGGGGAAAAGGCCGCCGTGAGCAAGTTTCGCTACGCCTGCATGCTCGCGGCCTGCCTGGCCTACATGGCGTCACGACAAGGTGACAATGTCGGCCTATTTGCCTATAACGAAAGCCTCTGCGAAGTCATTCCTCCCGGCCACCGAGGCGGCCAGCTTGAGCGCATACTACAAGCGCTGACCCGCCTTGAACCCACCGGCCCGGCCAACCATGCCCAGATGCTGGAAACTTTTGGCAACCAACTCCGCCACCGCGGCATTGTCGTTTCCCTTTCCGACATGCTCGAATGCGAGGATGTCCTTCCCGAGCAGCTAAAGCACTACCGTTTAAGGCATTGCGACGCGCTGGCCCTTCAAGTTCTCGACCCCGACGAGCTCGACCTGCCCGAAACCGGCGTCATGCGCTTTCGCGACAGCGAGACCGGACGCGAAGTCATTTCCTGGCCCGACGCCGTGCGCGGAAGCTACAAGTCACAAATGAGTGACTACATGGCTACCCTGGAGGCTTCCTTCATGCGCTCGCAGGTCGATCATCTCAGCCTGACCACCGACGAATCCCTCGGCTACGCCCTCGCGCGCTACCTCCACCACCGGGAGGCTATGTCCTGATATGCTCAGCTTCGCCCAACCCATCCTGCTCTGGGGGCTGCTCGGACTCGCCCTGCCCTTACTGGCCCACCTGGTTAACCGCTCCCGGGCTCTGCCCCTGCGCTTTCCCTCCGTCCGCTTTATCACCCCCTCGAATTTGCCCCGGGACAAGCGCCGCAGCCTGCGCGACATCCTCCTGCTCCTGCTCAGGCTGGGGCTACTCGCGCTGGCCATCCTCGCACTGGCCGGGCCGCAGTGGACGCCGGAGCAGGCCGCCACTCCCGCAGAAAAAGGCCGTGAGCGCGTCGTTCTCCTCCTCGATGCCTCGGCCAGCATGGCCGGGTGGGACGCCTGGACGGACGCCCGCGAGGTCGTCGAAGCCGAGCTTTCCCGCAACGCCGCAGGCCTCGTTCTCTTTGACGAGCAAGTCCTGGCCACCCTGCCCCCCGAGGGCGAAACCCGGCATGTGCGCCAGCTTCTGGACGACATTGAACCAGGCCAGCTCACCGGAAAGCCCGCCCCGGCCATCGAAGCCGCACTCGACCTCCTTGGCTCCGAAGGCCCGCGCCGCCTTGTCATCATCAGCGATTTTCAGGGCACCACCTGGCAGGGAGCCGCCCTCCCCGCCGCCGGAGAAGATGTCGCCGTGGAGCTGCAACAGGTCGGTAACTTCACCACCCCCAACGCCGCCCTGCTCAACGCCCGCGCTTACCCCGCCAGCGAGGGCATGTTACGCGTGCTGGCCCGCGTCCGCAATGACGCCCCCGAGCCCTGGGACATCACCCTCAGCCTCAGCACCACGGGCGACACCCAAAGCCAGACCCTCAGTTTTGCCCCCGGCCAGACCCAGACCTTTGCCTTTCTCGTTCCGGAGCCCGAGAATCTGCTCGGAGAGCTTGAACTCCAGCCCGACGCCTACGCTGCGGATAACACCTACCAGCTCTGGCTCGGCATGCCCCTCCCGGCGGATGTGCTCACCCTCCTTCCCAGCGTGGATGAGCCGGAGAAGCTCAACGAGGTCGCCTTTGTCCAGAAAGCCCTCCAGGCCCGGCGCGGCGACATGCCCCCCAGCTTTGCCCTCAGCGGCGCCGCCCCGGACTTCGACCTCGCCGCCAACGCCCCCCTCGTCGAAGTGCTCTACCTCCCCGGCACCACCGCTTACCTCGACGCCCCCCAACTGGAGCAAATCCGCGCCTACCTTGAGGCTGGCGGTGTCGTGCTCATGACTCCCGGCGAGGCCGCCCCGCGCCAGTTCCGCCTTTTGCGCGAAAACGGACTGACCGAAACTGCCTTCATGGGCCGCCCCGGTCGCCACGGCGACCGCCGCGAGCCCTTCCGCATCGCTCCCCTCCAACCCGGCAACCCCCTCAGCGGGGTCTTCGACGGTGAGTCAGCCCAAGACCTCGCCCTGACCGAGCTTTACCAGTACATCAAACTCCGCCCCAGCGACAGCGCCGACATCTTGCTCGAAACCGAGGACGGCGACCCCCTCCTGCTCCGCGAGAGCGTCGGCCGCGGGCAGCTCATCATCAGCGCCCTCGGCTTTGACCCAAGCTGGTCCGACCTCCCGCTGCGCAACGCCTTTCTCCCCATCCTGCGCGAAGTCCTCAGCCAAACCGTGGAGGATGACACCGTGGTCGAGCTCGCGGTGGGCGATCCTCTCCCGCCAGAACTCCAGTCTCAGGGCGACCCCAACACCGCGCTGCTGACTTCCGCACCCGGCGTTGCCGCGCTGGGAGAGAAAATTTTGCAGGTCAATGTCTCGCGGACCGAATCCAGCACCCAACTGGCCGACCTCAGCGACCTTCGGGCCCAGCTTACCCGTGAGTCCACCCGCCGCGCCGCAGCCGAGCCCACTACCCGCACCATCCAGCTCTGGCCCTGGCTGGCCCTGGGCGCTCTCGTCCTGCTCCTGATCGAGTCCGCGCTTTCCGCCCCGCCTGCGGCCACACGAAAGGTCCAGCATGCCTGAGTTTTACCACAAGCTTGAGCACCAACGTCGCATGGTGCTGCTCTTCCTGCTCTTCGTCTTTGTCTTCAGTCTGCTGGGCAGCTTCAGCCTGGCGGCACTCCTCGCGGCGGGCCTCAACGCCCTCTCTTCGTGGCAGGAACACAGCGCCTGGCTCCTCTTCAATATCCTCATGCTCATCTGCGGGGCGCTTTTCATCGCGGGCATATATCTTATCCTCAAGCGCCGTCCGAGCATGGTGGACCTCGCCCGGCTGGTCGAGCGTCGTCACCCCGCCCTCAAGGAATCCCTTTCTACCGCCGTCGAGGTCATCGACCGCTGCCGCGAGAGCCAGCAAATCCCCAACGCCATCGAGGCCGCACTTTTGCGGCAGGTCGAACGCGAGACCGAGGGCATCAACTTCCGCACCGCCACCCTGCCGCCCCGCTTCCACCCCTCGCTGGCCTTCGTCCTCGTTATCGGCTCCCTGCTGCTAATGGACTTCATGTCCGGCACCGAGCTTGCCCGCAAGGCCCAGTACTACCAACAGGACAAGCTGCGCGGCACCTCATCCGGGCTCATCGTCGAGCCAGGGGACATCGAACTCCCCCTCGGCTCCGAGTTGGTCATCCGCGCCGAGGTAACCCGCTGGCAGCGCGACCCCGTCATCACCGTGCGCGAGGACGGACGCGACGCCACTTACCCCATGATGCTCGACGAAGATGGCATCGGCCAGTTTACCCTCTTTGACCTGCAAGCGGACACCACCTACCGCGTGCAGACCTCCTCTCTTAGCTCCCCGACCTACACGATCAAGCTCTACGAGCCGCCCACCATTGAGTCCGTAGAGATCGGGATACTTCCCCCCGCCTACACCCGGCTTGAACCCCTGGCCTACTCCAAGCTCCTCGACCTCTTTCCTATCGAGGGCAGCGAAATCACCTTCACGCTCACTACGTCTTCCGGCATCACCACGGTGCTAAACCTGGACGATAGCGCTCAGGTCTTCGACGGCCAGATAACGATCACGGCCCAGGACGACGCCGACTACCAGTTTACCCTCACCAACCCCGAGGGTCGCAAAGCCGTCACCGAGAGCTACACCATCGAAGTCACACCGGACGAGCCCCCCGTGGCCGACGTGCTCGACCCCGGCGAAGACACCCGCGCCGGGCTCAAGGGCATCATCCCGCTCGAGCTCTACGGCGGGGACGACTTCGGGCTGGCCCGCGTGGAGCTCCACGCTTCCGTCTCCGGCCTCCCGCGCCGACCGATCGTCGTTTACACCGCCGGCGAAGACGCCGAGCCGCTGCTCGAGCACCAATTCCTCACCCAGCTCGAGATACGCGACCTCAACGCCGAGCACGGCGACATCGTCTCGTACTACTTCACCGCCTCAGACAACCGCCAGCCCACACCCAACGTCACCCAGACAGACGTCTTTTTTGTCGAAATCTCCGCCGACATCGAATCCCCCGAGCCGGAATCCTCCGAGGACGCTGGCGGGGAAGGC
Organism: Verrucomicrobiia bacterium; assembly: GCA_030425485.1. Classification (GTDB taxonomy): domain Bacteria; phylum Verrucomicrobiota; class Verrucomicrobiia; order Opitutales; family Cerasicoccaceae; genus Ruficoccus. Next base: position 27,815 of record JAUIAM010000019.1, on the reverse strand, counting down.
GGCGAGCAGCGCGAGGTCGATATCCGCTCCATCATTGTTGAACTCAAGCGCATCATACGCGAAACCCACCGCGGCGCGCTGTTAAAAGACGAACCGCGCAGCAAGGCCCTCCAGCAACTCGGCAGCGACCTCAACAACGTCGAGCAGGAAACCCTCACCCTCCTCTCTGAGATCGGCCAGATGCTCGCGATGGTCGAAGGCGGAGAGTTCTACCTCATGATGCAAAACGCGCTCGAACGCCTGGCCGAGGCCGAGCAGCTCCTGAACGAAGACCGTCCCCTCGACTCCATCCCCTCCCAAGAGGAAGCCCTCAGCGACCTGCTTAAGCTCGAAAGCTTCATCAAAGCCAACTCCCCCCCCACCGCTGGCATGCCCTCGCAGGGTGAGCCACAACAGGGCCAGTCCGGTCAGCAAGGTGAGCAGGAGAGCGAGCCCAAGCAGTACCAGGAGCCGCTTACCCTGGCCGAGATGCAGGCAATGATGGCCGACCTAAACCGCCTGGCGGACGACCAGGCCGGGCAGAATCAACGCTACGACCGCGCCGCACGCACCCAGCCCGGCCAATCCGAGCTCAACCAACTCGGCCAGACCCAGTCTGAACTCCAGTCCGGTACGGCTTCGCAGGGAGAGTCCGTCAACAGCCTGCCCGGCTACAGTGGCCTTCAGCGCGAGCTTCAGGAAGCAGCCAGCTACATGGAAGACGCCGCCCAGGCCATCGAAAGCGGAGACGCCCAGCGTGCTCAGAGCGCAGGCGCCCGCTCAAACGAATCGCTTAAAAACGCCATTGGCATGCTCGACGAGCACATCCGCCAGGCCGTCAGCGGCGAGCTCGACGCCCTCGCCGCCCAGGCCGAGTCCCTCGCCCAGCAACAAGCCACTGCCGCCCAGGCCAGTCAGGACGCCGAAGCCAGCGGCGGGCAGAACGCAGACCGCAAGGCCATGCATGCCGACCAACTCGACCTCAACGACACCTTGACCGAGCTCCTGAACGAGATTCAGCAAAACGCCTCCGAGCTCGGCCAGCAATTTCCGCAAGTGGGCGAAGCCCTGACCAAGGCCGGGAGAGAAGCCGCTCAGGCCCGCACCCAGCCCGACATGCAACGCGCCGCCAACGCCCTGCTCTACGGTCGTTATGGCAAGGCGGGCGAGCTCCAGTCCGACGCCGCAGAGGGGCTCGACGCCCTGGCAGAGCAACTCCGTGAGGCTGGTGACATGGTCCCCTCCATGTCCAGCTCCGAGCTCCAGCAACTCGCCTCCGAGGTACAGCGCACCCGCGAGTCAACCCGTCAGGCCCAGCAGCAGGGCCAACGGCAAGAGGGCCGGCAGGGTGAAAACGGTCCCGAAAGCCAGGGCTTGAGCGAGCAGATTGGCCGCCTCGGTTCCAAGCTTGAGCAGGCCGGCCAACGCTTGAAAGACCCTAGCCTGACCGAGCTTGGCGAGCGCATGAGCGCCCCCGAAGGCACCAGCGGCAGCAGCACCGATGGCGGCTACTCCGACGTCCTCAAGGACCTCGACAGCGCCGACACCATCCTACAGCAGTACCTGCGCCGTGAGCTCGTGGACGAGCGCATCCGCTACAAGCGACAATCCGCCCCGCCACCGGAGCAGTACCGCCACCTCGTGGAGGAATACTTTAAAGACCTGGCTGAAGAAAACTGATGCCCATCGACACCCCCATACCGCCTATCGCCATCGCCCTGATCGGGCTCGGGCTGGCCGCCCTCATCCTCTGGTCGGCCCGGCGCCAGCGTGCCCACCTGCCTGCCCGCACCTGGCTTGGCCTGCTCCTGTTGCGCATCCTCACCGCCGCCGCCTTCATCCTGCTCCTGCTCAACCCCTACCACACCCTGCGCCACCCCGACCCGGAGGAGTTCCGCGTCGCCCTGCTGGCCGATGTCTCCGGCAGCATGCATGCCAAAGACCTGGCCGACGGCCTCTCGCGTATCGACTTTCTCAATACACAACTCAGCCCGCAAAATCCCGAGAATTTGCAGGCACGCCTTGAGGCACTGTATCAGCTCGACCGATACGGCCTCAGCGACAAATTACTCTCGCTCCCCACAGGCGAGCTTCAGGTCGAAAGCGGCCTGACCGCACTCGGTGACGCGCTCGAAGCCCTCCGTGCAGAATCCGCTCACCGCAGCCCCTTGGCCGCCGTTGTGCTGTTGAGCGATGGCATTTCTCTCCAAGGCGAACCCCTGCTTGAGGCCGCCCGGCACTATCGCCAGGCAGACATCCCGGTTACGGTGGTGGGTATCGGCAACCGCCATAACGGCGGCGACCTCGGGGTCAGCCTCGCTGTGGCCACGGCCGACCCAATCGTCAACCAGCCCGTTGATCTCAAGGCCACCCTGAACAACCGCTTTGCCCAACCTCTCACCACCACGGTCGAGTTTCTCGAAGGCGACACCCTCCTTGGCGCGCGGGAGGTCACCGTCCCGGCGGGTGAAAGTCTCGACGTGGTGGAAAGCTCGCTCCCGAAACGCTCCGGCTTCCACAGCTACCGCGCCCGCATCGCCAATCCTCCCGCGGGCGACCGCAACCAGGCCAACAACATCGCCTTTGCCACGGCGGATGTCTCCGAGCCTCGCGTGCTCAAGGTCCTTTACCTCAGCAACTACCTCACCGACAACTACCGCTTTCTACGCGAGGCCCTGCGCGAAGACCCCGACTGGGAGCTCAACGCCGTGATCCGCCTTAGCGAAGACCGCTTTGCCTTCTACGGCTTTGAGGAAGAGCCCGAGAATCCCGAAGCCGACTTCAGCGAAGCCAGCCAGGTCTTTTACGAGCACAGCGTCATCATCATGGAAACCAGCGTTGTGCGCGACCTCGACGAGCCCGGACGCGAAGCCCTGGAGGCATTCCTTACCCGCCGCGGCGGCGGGGTGCTCTTCATCGGTGCCCCCGGCAACATCACCGCCGACCTCCGCTCGCTCCTGCCCGTGCGCAAGACAGAAACTGTCGAGCGCCCCATTCAGTTGGCCCTCGAAATCGAGCCCGAGCCCGTCTTCACTGAGCTAGCCGGAGGCACCCTCTTCCGCCCACCGCCGCTCTTTTTGCCCGAGGGCAAAACCGCCTTTCTAGCCACCGAGCTTTCGCTGGGCGGACGCACCGTGCTCTCCACCCGTCAGGGCCAGCACCCGCTGCTCAGTCTCCATGCCTACGGCGGGGGACGCGTGGCCTACCTTGGCTCCGAGGCCACCTGGCGCTGGCGCATGAGCAGTGAACATGGCCTGCGCCAGTACGCGCTGTTCTGGCGTTACCTGCTCGGCTGGCTTGGCACCGGGGGCAAGCCCCGTCTGGAACTCCCGCTACAGGGCACGCTGCAAGCCGCAGGCGAACCCGTCCCGCTGGACGTCGAAGTGCGCGGTGCGGACTTCCGTCCGGCTGAAGACGCCCGCATCTCAGCGGTGCTGCGTCTGGCTGACGGCTCCCTCGGCCCCTCCATCAATCTCGTGTCCGACCCCACCATCCCCGGTCGCTACCGTGGCACCACCACGGTCAACACCCCCGGCGAATACCGCGTCGACTACCGCGTGCACTTCCCCGATGGCGAAGTACTCGAAGAACAGGTCTGGTTTGCCGGAGCATTTCTGGGACAGGAAAACACCGACCTTGTTTTTCGCGAGCGCGAGCTGCGCGACCTCGCACGCATCACTGGGGGCGACTACTACGACTGGCGCGACGCCGACGACCTCGACCAGCTCCCCCTCAGCGCCAGCATCCCGCTGCGCGAGGAGCACCTCTACTGGACCCGCAACGCCACCTTTCTGTTGCTTCTGGTCGCCCTGGCCGGTAGTGAATGGATACTCCGACGCCGTATCGGCCTGACCTGATGAGCGCGCCCAAACACATCCTCTCCCTCCTCGCACTGGGCGCATGCCTGGCCGCCGGCCCGCTGTGGGCACAGGACCAGTCGCTCCCGCGCAGCATCCTCCCCTTTGGCTCAGCCGCCGAGCCGCGCCTGAGTGCCGAAGAGCAGGCCACCATCGAACGCGCCCTGGCCGACCTCAATTCCGACAACAGCGAATACCGCGCCGGAGCCGTGATGCTCCTGGGCAAGTACCACACGCGACAGGCCCGCATGGGCGTCATTCAGGCCCTGAGTGACCAGAGCCCGCGTGTGCGCCGGGCCGCCCTCGTCTCTGTCGGTGAGTGGAACCGCAGCGCCCCGCCCGAGGCCGTCATCCCGGTCCTGAGACTTGTCGGGGATGAGGACTTGGAAATTCGCCGCACCGCCTCGGCTGCCATTCCGCTCATGATGAGCGTAAAGCAGGCCTACGAAATCACCATGCCCGGGCGCAAGCTCACCCTCGACCGCCAACTCCGGAAAACCCTCATCGCAGCCTATCTCGACGAGGACCCCATCGTCCGCCGCAACCTGCTCACGCACCACTACATGCTCGGCCTTGATGTTCCCGACGAGGTGCTGCTCCAGCTCATGGACGACGAGGACGAGCAAGTGCAGCTCGAAGCCATCAGCCTGGCCATACGTCACACCGACCCCGAAGCCTTTATCCAAAAAGCCACCACACTGGCCCAGTCCGATAACCGTAAGTTAAGGCTGCGCCTCGCCCGTGAACTCGCCCGCTGGCCCACCACCAAGCAGGAAGCCCTCCTGCGCCAGCTCAGCGAAGACGAAGATGACGAGATCGCCGCCGAAGCCCTCCTTGGACGCTACCGCAACACCGCCTCACGCACCGTCTTTCAAGAGCTCTACCAGCGCCTGAACCAAAACCGCCTCAAGCAAGAGCAGGCCATCCGCTTCATCCAGATGCTCCGCCTCCAGCCCGACCAGTCCGCACCCTATATCGAGCAGCTTACCCAGCTCGACGACGCGGTCTTGCGCCGCGAGGCCGTGCGCACCTTTTTCGACCTGGGCTACAGCGAGCGCCGCCCCGAGGCCGTCATCACGTTTCTCAGCGACCCCTCCCCCAGCGTCCGCGAAGTCGTCCTCGACAACCTCAGCCGCGAGCGCCAACCGCTACCCCCCACCCTGCGGCAAGCCATGCTCGGAAGCACCTATCCAGACGTGCGCCTGGCCCTGACTTTCATCTTACGCAACGACCAAAGCCCCGAGGCCAACGACATCATTTTCGACCTCCTTCTCGACGAGGAAATCACCATCCGGCAAATGGCCATGCGCGAGGCCGTCATGCGCCGCATGGACGGCTGGAGAGACATCCTGGCCGTCTCTCTCGAAGACCCGGATTTTCAGATTCAGCGAAGCGCGGTTGACCTCATCATGGGCACCAATATGCCCGGAGGCAACGCCCTGCTCAGCGACTACCTGCAGGCAAACCCCAACTCCCCCCTGGCCCCGCACATCCGTATCTACCTCGACAGTCAATCCCAGGAAACGCTATGAGCCTACGCCACCTCGCAACACTTGCGCTCGCGCTTCCCCTAAGCCTTTCCGCCGCTACAGTCGGCGAGAGCAACGCCCCGCTGCGCGAGCCAGACCCCATCCGTATCGTCCAGCTCGCCCCGGGAAATCTCGTCCAGCGCAACTACGCCGATGGCCTACCCAGCCTGCTGGAGGAAATCAACGAGACGACGACACTCCGCGTCGATCCCGACCCCGTTTTTATCGATACCTTTGCCGACCCCGTCATTTTCGAGCACCCCTTCATCTATGTAAACTACGCCGACCGCAAGGACTGGACCCTCTCCGAGGCAGAGAAAGACAACCTGCGCGACTACCTTGAGCGCGGCGGATTCATCTACATCGACGCCGGCATCACCGCCTCATTTCTGCGCGACGGGGGCAAGCATGGCCAGTTCCACAGCTTCGCCGAGTGGCGCGTCACCCCGGAGCTCGAAGAGGCCTTCGGCAGTATTTTCCCCGGTAAGGGCTTCCAAGCCCTGCCGCGTTCACACCCGCTCTTCAGCGCCTTTTACTCCGGCCTGCCCGACGCCTCCATCCTGCCCGAAACCGTGCGCGAATTCGTAGTCAACGAGAAGTGGCCCCAGGGCACCTACGCCGCGATGGGGTTTAATATCGACGGTCGTCTGGCCGTGCTCGCCATGCCTATTCTCGCCATGGGCTGGGGCAAGGACGATTATGGCAAATGGACGACCTTCATCGGCTTCCGCATCCGTGAAGGCGCCGAGGGTCTCTCCGACCGGCTGGCAACAGCCGTCAACACCGGCACCTCGTTTGAAGTCGTGCGCGAGGACGGACGCAAGGACACCATCTACACCCAGGAAGCCGCCATGCCCGCCTGGGTCAATGAACCCGACGACACCTGGCGCGTGTTCAGCTACTATTACACACAGGAAATCAGCGACTACGCCCACTCCTTTTACACCCGGCTCGGTGTCAATATCTTCGTCTACGCTTACACGCAATAGGCGGACCAGAGGAATGCCCGGCCCGCGCTTAACCTTAACCCACCACCTCGCTAACTCCCGCCCGCCGTGCCGCCCCTCCGACCCACCGCGTGGATTATCATCGCCATTCTCGGGCTGAGCCTATCCCTGCGAGCCGAACTGGTCCCGCGCGAACAGGGTATGCAAGCAACTTTGCAGGAGGCCATGACCGCCTACGAGCGCGGCGACTATGCCCGCGCTGCCGAGGCCTTTGCCTACACTCAAGCCACCTATGGGCAAGAGGATGCCTACCGCGATCTTGAGCTGCAGCTCCTCCCTTACTGGGGCCACGCCTGCCGCCAGAGCGGCAACAGCACGCAGGCCATCGAGCTCTTCGAGGCATACCTCACCCGGGCCGATCCCCACGCGCAGCATCGACACTTTGTCACCTATCAACTGGCTGAAGCCTACCAGACCGAGAACATGGTCGAGCAAGCCGCTGCCACCTACCAGCGCTACCGTGCGCACGACCCCTACCGCCCCGAGGCACTCGTCAGCGTCCTCCGCGAGGCCGAGCTATACCTAAACTCCGGCCAAACCGAAACAGGCATCCAGCTCTTGCTCAGCTTTGCCAACTCGCCCCAAGTCCCGCGCACCCTCAGGGCGCAGGCACGGCTACGGGCCGTCCAGGCCACTCAAGCCATAGGTGACGACACCCGCGCTGCCGACATCCTCCTCAGCGCCCCGTGGGCCATCGACACCATGCCAGAGCTGGCGGTGCTCGCCTTCAGCGCCCTGCGCGCAGGCGATGCGCTTATGCGCGAGCTACGCACCGCCGACGCCATTCTCGCCTACCGCCTTGTACCGCCACACAGCCAGCTCGTTACGCTTCAGCAGGCACGCCTGCAACAACTAGAGCAAATCCGCCAGCAACGCCTTCTCCCCCTTGCCCAGAGCGTCCCCGCATTTGCCTTTTGGCAGGACTATTTCACCGCCATCATCGCCTCGGTACAGTCACAACTTGAGGCCCTCCGCTCCATGGAGGACTACACTCCGGGCTGGCAACTGCGCCTCGGCCAAGCTTTCCTTCGGGATGCCCGCCCCCGCGAGGCTACCCTCCTCTTTCGCCTGCTGGCAGAGGACAATACGCTCCCGACCGACATCCGCACAAACGCCTTCTATTGCTGGGCGATGGCCCAAAGCGAACTGGAGCAATGGGACAAGGTGGTCGACATAGCCAAAGCCTTTCAGCAAATCTACCCCAAGCAGCCACTACTGGCCCAGACAAGCTACCTTGCCGCCAACGCCTACCAGCAACAAGAGCAGCACAGCGCTGCCATCGAGGTTCTTGACTGGCTCATCCAGAGCTACCCCGAGCACCGGGAGCAGCCACGCTGGCGCTTTACCCGCGGGCTCAACTCAGCGCTCGCCCAAGACTACCCCGCGGCGCGGGAGGCCTTTTCCCGCTGCCTCGAGTTGTATCCAAATTCCCATGACAAGTTACAGGTAAAACTCTGGCTCGGGCTCTGCTGGTTCTTTCCGCGCGAGTACAAGCACGCCATAAGCGTCCTCGACCCCCTACTCGCTGAGGCCAAAGGGCACCCGCTGGAAGCCGAGATAGCCTATCGCCGCGCGATGACACTGTATGCCATGGCGGAATACATCTCAGCCATCGACGCACTGAACTGGCTCATTTCCGACTTCCCCGACGCGCCGCAAACACTCCCTGCACAAGTCCTGCTGGGCGATGCGCTCATGGGCACCGGGGACTATCAGGCCGCGTCGGAGCAGTTTTCCAATGTGCCCGACACCGACCCCGCGCTCTACGCCTACGCCGTCTTTCAACAGGGAAAAATCTTTCGCGCCCAGCAGAACTACCCTGCCATGATCGCACACTTTCGCAGCTATGCAGAATCTTCCGCCCTATCCCCGCGACCACGTCTGGCCGAGGCCCTCTACTGGGCCGGATGGGGCCTCGCCCAAGCCGGGAAACCCGAGCAGGCCCGTCAGCTCTTTGTCGAAACTTTCGCCCGCTACGGCAACGATCCACAGGCAGGCGAAATGGGGGAACTCCTGCATGCACTGGGCAAACAAGACATCTGGAGCGCGGCGGGCACAAACGCCCGCGTCATGTCTTATGAAACCTGGCTGGAGCAGGAGCGAGCCGCCGCACGAGAGAGCGGCGAATTCACCCGCTACAGCAGGTTGTCGCTCGCCTCTGCTGCGCTGCTTCGCGACGCAGGAAAAACAAACAAAGCCGACAACATCCTTTACGACATCCTGGAAATCGCACCGCCGGAACAAATCGATGCCAAGGGTTTGACTGAGCTGGGGTGGCTCCTGACTCGACAGGGGTTTTCACACGCAGAAGAGCTCTTTTCACAGCAACTCGAAATGTATCCAAAAAATCGATACACAGGACGCTCCCTTTATGGACTGGGCACGCTCGCCGCATCTCAGCAGAACTATACCGAAGCTGAACAATGGCTGGCCCGTTTTCAAGCCGAGACGCCCTATCAGGCAGACGCGGCCGCTGTGGCCCTGCTCCGCGCAGAAGTCCTGCTTCAGCTCGGCCAACCCGCTGAGGCGATGGACGTTTGCGAAGAACTCCTCACGATGAAGGCAGCCCGCGGGCGCCCACACGCCGAAGCCCTCCTCCTCATGGCCACAATCAGCCAAGAGCAGGGCGAAACGACAAAGGCCATCGCCTACGCGCAGCGCGTCTACACCCTCTACCGCGCCTACCCGGATCTGCTGTCACGTGCCTACTGGCAAAGCGCACAATGGTTTCTCAAGCTAGGAGACATGAACGCCGCCAAGAGGACATTGGTTGAAATGACCACCGACCCGCGCCTGGACGACTTTTCTGAGCATGACGAAGCACTTGCGCTGCTCGAGGAGCTCACCCAGCGCGAGCCAGTACATCATAAAATCGAGGTCACGCCATGAACTTCCTCAGATCAAGTATCATTATATTTGTATCGATAATATCGATACAAGCACAAGCTGTCGCTTCGCCAGAAAGCAATTTAGAGCTGAAATCGCCCCAACAGCTAACGCTCTACAATGGCGCACCCCTGGAGGGCTACGCACGAGGGCGCGTCGATGAGAACGGGCTTGTCTTCGTTGTCCCACTCACGGTGGGCGAAGCCGAATACACCTACGATGCGAGGCAGATCAAGTCGCTCCGCTTCACAGACGAAGTCAACATCGAGCAAATCGAAAGCCTGCTAAGCCTCGAAAGGCGCGACGACGCTCTCGCCCTGATCGAACAGATTTATCTCCCGCGTGCCGCCTACCTCGATTTGCTCTCCGAGCAGGACCGCAAGACCCTATGCGAACTGGTCCCACTGGCCCGCCACGCCGGAGACCCTTATCTTGCCGTCGGCATGGCCCGACGCCTGCTCATGGCGGTCGAGGGTGAAGCGCACACCTCCGCGCTACGCGACCAGATCCTGCTCGCCTACCTCGACCTACCCCTGCCGGATGAAACCCGCAAGCTGGCGCAAGCGTGGATAGCCCGCGAGCCGCACTACGGACCCTCGGCCCTGGGCTGGGTTGTGCTCGCCCAGTTGGAGATCGAGGTAGGAAACTGGCAGGCCGCCCTCGACATAGCACTTGAGCCCATTGTTTTCTCTAGCCAGTACCCGATGGAGTATCTCCACGATGCCTATGACATGGCGATCTTGGCCGCAGAAACGCTCGGCGACACACCGCAAGCCGAAGCCTTAACCGATGAACTCGAAGCGCGCGGCCTGCCCACCCCGGAAGACCGCAAAGCCGGCCACGCCCATGAATAGCACGCGCCGAGCAAAGCGAGTTTGACCCCAGCTTCACCACAGACTAATACACCCCCATGTTTCGCTTCCTCCGCCCCATTGCCCTGATCGTACTTGTCATGGTTTTTCCACTACAAGGCCTTAGTGCGGCGACGGGTGACTCGCAGAGCCTGTGGACGATGATTCGTGATGGCGGCTGGGCCATGTGGCCCCTGGGGCTGTGCTCGCTGGCCATGTTCTTCCTCATCTTCCACGGTACCCGCGAAACAAAACGCACACGCTTCATCCCACAAGATACGCTAGAGTCCCTCTCGCGTGAGCTTGCTGCAAGGCGACTGGCGGAAGCGCGTGAGCTGCTAAAAAGCGGCGACACCCTGCTCGCCCGGACACTTGACCGCGCGCTGCGCAAGGCCCAACCCAACCTGCCCGACGCCGGCAAGGCCAAGGTCGAGGCCGCCATGCTCGAAGCCCTCGAAGCCGAAGAGGGCAAGCTCGCCCAGTGGATTAACTACCTCAATGTCATTGCTTCCACCGCACCCATGATCGGCCTCCTTGGCACCGTCAGCGGGATGATCGGAGCCTTTCAGACCATGAAGGCCGTAGGCATGGGGCAACCGCAGGCCTTTGCCGGAAGCATTGGCGAGGCACTTATCACCACGGCGGCAGGGTTGGTCATCGGCATCCCGGCTATGGTGGCTTATTTCGTTTTAAAGAACCGCCTTGCCAGTGCCATGAGCGAAACCGCGCAGGTCGCGACAGACCTGATCGATGACCTCGCGGGCGAGGCCGCGCCCCCTTCCGCAGATTGAGCGCGAATCGGCTGTTGCCCCGACGCCCGCGCCATGACAGCCTGCTGACTTCATGCAGTCCAAGCCACAGCTCCTATGTTTTGCCACCTGCGATGGTGTCCACCTCGACCCGACCTCGGGCAAGTACTACCTGTTGGGGATGTTCTCCAGCCTGCGCGCGGCGCAGTACCCGGTCGTGCACCCGCAGATGGTCTGGTTCATCAGTCTGGCAGATGTCAGCATCGGCGATCACCAGTTGCGGCTCTCGCTCAGCCTGCCGGGCGAGGTGCCCATCATGCAGGTTGAGCGACAGTTCGAGTCGAAGAGCCCGCTGCACCGCATCCACCTCGTCAACCAGCTCAAAAACCTGCGCTTCGAACAAGCCGGGGACTACGCCGCAGCGATTGAGGTTGACGACGAACCCATCCTTGTGACGTCATTTGGCGTTTTAGCCTAAACGAAAATTGTTCTATGAGTAATACCACTTTTGACCTGATCGGCGTTGGATCGCCGGTCGTAGACAGCCTCGCGCAAGTCACGGAAGCCTTCGTCGACTCCATCCCCGGAGATAAGGGCGGCATGGAGCTCGTCGACTCCCAAACCATCGGAGAGCTGATGGCCAAAGTCGACAGCCCGCTGACCGAAGCCCCCGGCGGCTCAGCCGGAAATACCGCCGTGGCAGTGGCCCACCTGGGCCTGCCCACCACCTTTCTCGGCAAGCTGGGCAATGACTCCGGCGGCGAGTTTTATAAGGACCGCTTTGTCGCCCTCGGCGGAGACGCCTCGCGTTTCAAAATCGGCGAAGTGCCCAACGGCCGCTGCCTCTCCCTCGTAACGCCCGACTCCGAGCGCACCATGCGCACCGACCTCGGCGCGGCCATGACCCTCTCCCCGGAGGAAGTCACTACGGCAGACTTCCAGGGCTGCCGCCACGTCCACATCGAGGGCTACATCCTCTTTAACCGCGACCTGATGTTTAAGGTGCTCAACTCGGCCAAGGCCGCAGGCTGCACCGTGAGCCTCGACCTCGCTTCCTTCGAAGTCGTCGGCGCAACCAAGGATATCCTCGCAGACATCCTTAGCGAGTACGTGGACGTGGTCTTTGCCAACGAGGAAGAAGCCGGCGCACTGTTTGACTCCAAGGACTACGATAAAATGGTGGCCGACCTGGCCGGCATGTGCGACGTCGCCGTGGTCAAGCTGGGCAAGGCAGGCTCGCTTATCCAGCAGGGTAACAAGCTTGAGCGCATCGCGCCAAACGTCGTCCAGGCCGTCGATACCACCGGTGCAGGCGACCTCTGGGCCAGCGGCTTCCTCTATGGCTGGTTGCGCGGACGCCCCCTCGCAGAGTGCGGGCGTAACGGCTCCATCCTCGGCGCTGAGATCGTGCAGGTCATGGGCGCAGCCATCCCGTCTGAGCGCTGGCCGCACATCAAGGCCGCCCTCGACGCCGCGCTCTAGGCAAACCGCCAAGGGACACTTTCACGCCCCGGGTCGCAAGCACCCGGGGCTTTTTTATGGAAACAACGCGGGATGCAGGGACCATCCTCGTTCCGCAGGACCTGCGCTAACCGTTTGCCTTTTGTGGGCAGATCGTACACATTTTCCCCTTATCTCCTTTTATTGCGATGACAGACAAGATCACAGAAATCGTTGAAACGATCGCCAAGCAGGCCCGGCAGGCTGCGCTCAAAACCGCAGCTCTGACCACAGAGCAGAAGAACGCCGCCCTCATGCGCCTGGCCGACTTGATCGAAGAAAACGAAGCGCTCCTGCTCAACGAGAACGCCCGCGACCTCTCCGCGGCGCGCGCACTGGACCTGGCCAAGCCGATGATCGAGCGCCTGACCTTTACCTCCGAGCGCATCGCAGGCATCGCCCGGGGCGTCCGCGAAGTCGCCGCCCTGCCCGACCCCGTGGGCGAAGAGCTGGAGCAAACCGTGCGCCCGAACGGGCTGGACATCCGCAAGGTGCGGGTGCCGATCGGCGTCGTGGGCATCATCTACGAGTCGCGCCCCAACGTCACCATCGACTGCGCCGTGCTCTGCCTGAAAAGCGGCAACGCCTGCATCCTGCGCGGAGGCAAGGAAGCCTTTCACTCCAACACCGCGCTGGCCGAGCTCATCTCCCGCGCATTAAGAGACTCCGGTCTGCCCGAGCACGCCGTGCAGCTCATCCCGACAACCGACCGCTACGCGCTGAACCAGCTCCTCAAGCTCCATGAGTACGTGCACTGCATCATCCCCCGCGGCGGCGAGGGGCTGATCCGCTTCGTCACGGACAACAGCCGCATCCCCGTCATCAAGCACTACGACGGCGTTTGCTCGGTCTACGTGGACAAGGCCGCCGATCCCGAGCTGGCCGTGTCCATCACCGTCAACTCCAAGGCCCAGCGCGTGAGCGTGTGCAACGCGGCAGAGAATCTCTTCATCCACGAGGAAGCCGCCATCAAGCTGCTGCCCGACATCGCCCAAGCTTTAGCCGAGAAAGGCGTCGAGCTGCGGGTGGACGATCTGGCCGCCGCCATCCTCAAGGACATGAAGACCGTGCCCGCCACCGAGGAGGACTACGCCACCGAGTACCTTGACTACATCATCTCGATCAAGGTGGTGAAGGACATCGACGAGGCCATCGCCTGCATCAACCGCTATGGCAGCGGGCACTCCGAGGCCATCGTGACGGAGGACAAGACCGCCGCGCAGACCTTTTTCACCGGGGTGGACGCCTCGACCGTTTACCATAACGCCTCGACACGCTTCACCGACGGCAACGAGTTTGGCCTCGGCGCAGAGATCGGTATCTCCACCGACCGCCTGCACGCACGCGGCCCGATGGGCCTGCGCGAGCTCTGCACCTACAAATACGTCGTCCACGGCACCGGGCAGATTAAGTAGTATCTTGCCCTAAAAAGCGGGGCGATCACGCTTGCCCCCCCTCGCGTAGCTGTGGCATTACTTCTTCATGGAATGGATACTGCTGGCCGTGGTTGGCGGGGCGTTTTTGGCGGTCTGCATCGCTGCCATCACCACCCAACTAAAGAACTTTCGTAAGCTGGAAACCCAGATGTCGGCCCTGGCCGAGCACTTCGGCATCGAGCTCACCGTGCCCGCAGCCTCCATGATGGGCCTCTATCGCCGCAACCCCACCCTCTACGGGCGCTATCGCGGGCGAGAACTGGCCATCTACCCCAAGGGCTACGGCATGGACAACACCCGCCAGACCGACATCGCCATCAGCATTGCCACCCGCGCCCCCAAGGAAATCAAGTTCACGCTGGCCCGCCAGCATGCCCTGGACAAGCTCGGGCAAGTGGCCCGACTGAAGTACACCCCGAGCGAAGACCCGGAGTTCGACAAGGCGTTTTCCCTCCGCAGCAACCAGCCCGAAGCCATCGCCGCGTTTTTTAACCGCGACCGCCGCAAGCTTCTCGAAAAGGAATGGGGCGAGAGCAAAGGCTTTCTGGAGCTCTCCGCCGGCGTCATGCTCTACCTGGAGTTTGGCCTGCCCTACGACGAGGCGAAACGCCTCCACCTCCAGCACATGACCGACCTGCTCTGCGATCTGGCCGAGGAAGTGGACATGCTCAGCGTCACTCAGTAGCCCGATGGACGCAGCCCAACTCAACGCCCTCCTCGAACGTTACGGCGAAGCCGTCAACGCCCGCAATGCTCAGGCCGTCGCGGCCTGCTTTGCTCCCGAGCACGCCTATCGCGTTCACGGGCTAGACGACGACGCCAGCGCATGGAACAGCAAGGCCGCCTCCACCCCGGAGGCCATCCGCAGGGAGTACCAGCGTTTCTTCGACCTCGTGGAGCACTTTCACGCCGAGTATACTGACCGCATCGTCGATGCCCAACAGCGCAGCATCGCCTGCATCGTGCGCGTGGCCGGGCGCAACACCGACGGCAGCAGCTTCGACATGGCCAACGCCCTCCACCTCGGCTACGACGAGTCCGGGCTCATCGTCACGTTCCACAACTGGTACGGCGCCGCCTAGAGGCCGCGCAGGTCATAATCAGGTGGCGGACTCTTCCGCCGGCGGTGCTTTCTTGCGCCGCATCAGGTGGGCGATAAAGCCCCAGCCGATGTAGACCAGAAACAGGATGGCGAAGGAGAAACGCCAAAAGAGGAACAGCGCCGCCACAAAGGCCACCAGCGCGATAAAGTGCCGCATCTGGGTGTGCGTCTGCCAGTCCACGTGCTTAAAGGACGGGTAGGGAATCAGGCTGACCATGAGCCAGGCGATAAGCAGCATGAGCGGTGGCAGGAGCAGGGAGAAAACTTTCAGGTCGAAGTTGAGCAGCACGAGCACGAGCGAGGCTACCGTCCCGGCAGCCATCGGCGCGGGGAGCCCGAGAAAGTCGTCCGGCTTGGCCGAAGAGCCGATGTCGCCCGGCGGGATGTAGGGGTTCGTCAGGACGTTGAAGCGGGCCAGGCGCACGCCCGCACACAGCAGGTAGAGAAAGCCGATCAGCCAGCCGATCTGGCGAAAAAACGGATAGCCCGTGGTCGGGTCGAGGATGAGGAAGAACATCATCAGGGCCGGGGCCAGCCCAAAGGACACCGTGTCGGCGATGGAGTCGAACTCCTTGCCAAAAAGGGATTCGCGCCCCCCCAGCCGGGCCACGCGCCCGTCGAGCGCATCACACAGCCCCGCCCCGAGAATAAAAAAGACCGCCTCGGTGAAAAAGCCCGCGGCCTGCGCTTCATCCGCCGCCACATATTTACCGCGTATGCACCAGATGATGGCCAGAAAGCCAAAGAAGAGGTTACCCGCAGTGAAGAGATTGGGCAGGATGTAGATGCGCCCGGCCTCGGTCGTATCCTTCCAAAGCTGCGGCTCCTTGGGCGCGTCCTGCTCCGTCTCGGGTGGTTTGCTGTCGGCAGGGTCAGGCATCACTTGGTCAGGCATCACTTGGTCAGGCTCTCCAGGTATTTCCAAAAGGACTGGTGCTGCTCGACGAGGGTTTCCTCCTTATACGGCAGCTTGAAGCGGAAAATAAAGTCGGCCAGCGAATGCTGGTGCAGGATGTAGTGACTGTAGAGCGTGTCCCCACGCTTCTCAAAATAGATGCGAAACTCACCCGCGCGCAACCGGTAGTAGGTACGCCCGCCGCGCTCGAAGCGTCCCAGCTCTTCCTTCGGGTGGTCCAGCTCAAACTGCGTCAACCCCGTGAACTTCTCGATCAGGGGCATCTGCACTTCGATGTCGAGCTGGTTGAGCTCGCTCATACTTTGTTCGCTGAAGTTTACCTGGTACATGCGCAGTGAAGAAACATTCAGAGCATGCCGCGCCCGATGTGCAACTTTTAAAGCCAGGGTGTGTTTCCTCATTCATAACCATTCAAACACGATCACGCACATGAAAAACACAACCCTCCTCCTCACGCTGCTCGCAGCATCCGGCCTTTTCGCCAGCCAGACGATGGCCCAACCCCAACAGGGCCCAGGCGGCCCACGCCACCAGCAGATGCTGGAACAGTTTGACGCCAACGGCGACGGCCAGCTCGACCAAACCGAGCGTAACGCCGCACGCCAGGCCATGATCCTCAAGCGCTTTGACGCCGACAAGGACGGCCAACTCTCCGCCGATGAGCAGGCCAAGGCAGATGCTCACCACCAGAAAATGCTCGAGCGTTTCGACACCAACGGCGACGGCCAGATCTCCATAGAGGAGCGCATGGCTGGGCAGCAGGGCAAAAAAAGTGCTGGCAAAGGTGGCCCCGGCAGCAAAGGGCCCAAGGCGGGCGACTGCCCCTGCACTGGCGGTAAGGGCGGGCCCCAAGGCGGTCAGCCCCCGCTCCCCTACCTCGAAGACTAGGTTTTTTACCGAAGCAAATAGTAGTAGTATATAGTAGCGAAGCCCCTGCCGAAAGGCGGGGGCACTTTTTGCCCAAATGCGGACCACTTTGGTTTTTGCTTTTCGCCAGCCGCCTCAGGGCTATAAAGCTAGGCCCTATGCGCTGGACAGCTCTCCTTCCCATTTTTCTCGTTCTCTGCCTGACCCTGCCCGTGCAGGCACAAGACGCACCCGCCACAGATGCCCCCACGGACAGCGCATCTCAGAACGTCCTGGACAATAATACCGGGGAATCCGATACCGAAGCCGTCGGCGGAGCCGCCTCCGCTCTGGTCACCGCAGAAGTCATTAAATCCGACGCCACCGATGCGACCAAGGAGACCGAAAGCAGCGACGAACCCAAGCCCAAGCAAGTGCCCGTTCACCTCGACGCCCCCTTTGAGCTGACGGGTGGCTTCTGGAACATGAACATCTTCGGCTTCACCGCCGGGCAGCTCACGGTGAGCTTTGTCATCCTGCTCATCTCGCTCATTTTCCGGAACGTCATCGCGATGTTCATCTTCCGTCGCCTGCACCTCATCACCAAGCGCACGAAATTCGACTTCGACGACGACCTCGTCCACGCGCTGGAGAAGCCCGTTTCGTGGTTCATTTTCTTCCTCGGGCTCTACGTCTCGCTGGCCATCCTCCCGCTGGACGACGACATCACCCTCTTTATCCAGAACCTCTTTCACGGCAGCACCATGCTGCTCGTGGTCTGGGGCATGCTGCGCATGGTCGACGTGATGGGCGACGTCCTTGCCCGCCGCATCAAGGACCAGAAGTCGGCCATCTTTGGCTTTGTTCCGCTGCTGAAAAAGACGACCAAGGTCTTCATCCTCTGCGTGGGCATCCTCATGGTCATCGACAACCTCGGCTACAACGTCGCGGGCATCCTGGCCACCCTTGGCCTGGGTGGCGCGGCCATCGCACTGGCGGCCAAGGACACCGTAGCCAACTTTTTCGGCTCGCTCATGATCGTGCTCGACCGCCCGTTCAAAGTCGGCGACTGGATCATCGTCGGGGACAAGGTAGACGGCGACGTGGAGTCCATCGGTTTGCGTTCGACCAAGGTTCGCACCTGGCCCAAGACGGTCATGTCCATCCCCAACTCCATCCTGGCCAATGAGTACATCAACAACTGGTCCCGCATGCCCAAGCGCCGCGTCAAGCAATACGTGGGCATCACCTACGAGGCCAGCGCCGAGGACATGGAGGGCCTGGTGGCCGACATCCGCCAGCTCCTGGCCGAGGACGACGGCGTCCAGCAGGACTTTATCCTGGTCAACTTCACCGACTTCGGCGACAGCTCGCTCGACATCCTGGTCTATTACTTCACCAAGACCACCGCCTGGGTGCAGCACATGGACGTGCGCCAGCGCGTCAACTGCAAGATCATGCGCGCCATTAAAGCCCGCGGCCTCAGTGTGGCCTTCCCCACGCGCTCGCTCTACCTCGAAGGCCAAGTGGCTCGCAAGATGGCAGGCTTCGACGACAGCAACCCCGAAGGTCGCCTGCCCGGAGACTTCGGCCCCAACGCCCCCCAGTAAACGGGTAGCACCCGCTGGCACTCCGGCTGGAGCAGCATTAGAGGGGCTGGCCACTACGGCGGGTTACACCCGCTGGCATTGAGGGGCTTCTCGCCCCTACGCTCCCGATGGTCGCTACCCCTGAGTATGGGTGGTGCGCCAGCTCAGGATAAGACCATTTTCATCTATGATTGATAAGATGTTGGTAGGGACGGCTGTCCTCAGCCGTCCGCGGCTGCCTGGGGCAGGCAGCCCTACCCGGCCTACTGACTTTATCATTTTGATGGGAAGACAGTATTAGAATGTGTCGGAAGGAAACACAAGGAGCAGGACCACGTTCTGCCAACGCGTGCGCGCTGTCTACTCCTTGACCTGAAAGGTCATCATGATCGGATAGTGATCGGAACCGGAGGGCGGGCCCGTCGTTTCGGAGAGCGGCTTGATCGCCGGGGAGACGAGAAACTGGTCGATCTCGGTCCAGATAAGCGGCATGGTGCTGGGCCAGGTGCGCCGGGGCAGCACCCGCACGTCGAGCGGCCGCAGGCCACTTTCCTCAGTAAACTGCCGGTAAAAGGGCGACCAGGGCGAACAGTTCATGTCCCCCATCGCGATGACGGGCGTCTCCACGCTGGCGCAGTACGCTGCCAAGTCAGATAGGGAGCGGTTGCGCCACTCCCACGGACGCTTACCACCGGGGGCCTGCGGGTGCATGACCACACAGGTCACCAAGCCCTCGGGCAGGGTGATTTCCAGCACCATGTTTCCCGTACCGGGCCACTTCTGCGGACGATATGCCCGCAGCGGGTACTTACTGAAGACGACGATTCCCGTGCCCCCGCCGCGTTGCCGCAGCTCAGAGTGGGGGTAAATCGCGGCCAGTTCTTTCCACAAAACCTCCTGCGTGTGCGTGGCCTCGACACAGGCCAGGATGTCCGGATTTTCCTCCAGCACCCACTCCCGAAACGTCGCCACCTCGTTGTTGTGGGCGAGGATATTAAAAGCCACCGCTTTGTAGATGGGCTTATCGGGCAGAGGGCTGGTGCTGCTCGGGAAATTAAAGATCAGGATGCCGTTCCAGATGAGAAACACCAGGGCAATGCAGAGCGTAACCCAGCGCCGGGTATAAAGCAGGAAAATCGCCGCGAGCAGAAAGCCCACGTAGTACTGCACCCGGAAATGCGTAAGCAGGTCCAGCCGCCAGTCCCGCGTGGCCCAAAGCGTGGCCACCGTCATCGCCCCCATGCAGAGCACGATCACAAAGCAGAACACGGAAATCACCCCGCGTAAACGCGACGTCCTGCACATGGAGCCTTCGATTACCCCCCCGTTCATCCCGATGACTCTGGCAGCAGGCAGAAGCGTTTCAAGACCCAAGCGAGAAAGGATTGACGGAATAATCCGCCTCACGCTTGATAAAACCATGCTATGTGAACGCATCAACAAGCTGCGCTACAGTATGTACTTCCGCTTTGCCGAGCGGCCCAGGTATGACAAGGATGCGTTACGGGCCGAAGGCTATGCCAGCCAGTACGGGCAGGACAAGTGGGTCTTCGAAAACCTCTTTCCGGGCAAACGCGACGGGGTCTTTGTCGACATCGGCGCCAACGACGGCGTCACCCTCAGCAACTCCCTCTTCTTCGAACAGCAGGGCTGGACCGGGCTCGCCATCGAGCCCATCCAAACGGCCTACGACAAGCTTATCGCCAGCCGCAAGTGCACCTGTGTCCACGGTGGTATCGCGGCCAAAGCGGGCAACTACACCTTTCGCCAGGTCGTGGGCGGGCCGGAGATGCTCAGCGGCCTCAAGGA
The DNA here is from genome assembly GCA_030425485.1 of Verrucomicrobiia bacterium. Classification (GTDB taxonomy): domain Bacteria; phylum Verrucomicrobiota; class Verrucomicrobiia; order Opitutales; family Cerasicoccaceae; genus Ruficoccus. Next base: position 7,759 of record JAUIAM010000019.1, on the reverse strand, counting down.
AGAACTCGACCCCAAGCACATCGAGCGCATCGAGCTCGAAATGGCCAGCAGCGGCGCCCACTACGAGGACATCACCATCCAGTGCTATAACCTCAATGACCTGCTCGACGAGCATGGCATCAAGCAGGTGGACTTTCTCTCCATCGACGTCGAGGGCGCCGAACTCTCCATCCTCGAAAGCCTCGACTTTTCCCGCGTGGACATCACCGCCTTTGCCATCGAAAACAATTACCGCGACCCGCGCATCCCCAGCATTATGAAGCGCAATGGCTACAAGGTACGGGCTCGCCTGGGCGACGAATTTTACGTGAAAAATGTTTAGCCCTGACAAGTGCCGCCTGCCTCTCTAGAGCTCAGGCATGGTTTCCATCTCCGCACACTACGAAGGCGAACTCCACACCACCCTCACCCACGGTCCCTCCGGCACCACCATCGCCACAGACGCCCCCGTGGACAACCAGGGGCGGGGCGAGACCTTCTCCCCCACCGACCTTTGCGCCTCCGCGCTCATCAGCTGCATCGCCACGATTATGGGCATCAAGGGACGCTCCCTCGGCCTCGAACTGGCGGGCATGACCCTCTCGGTTGAAAAACACATGAGCGCAGACAGCCCCCGACGCATCGCCCGGCTCCCGGTCACGATCAACGTCCCCGTCCCCACCACCCCGGAGCAACGCACGGCCCTCGACCGCGCCGCCCACGGCTGCCCCGTCCATCGCAGCCTGCACCCGGAGATCGACAAGCCCATCACCTTTAACTGGCAGGACTAGGCTAACGCGTGGCTATCGTCCGGCATCTACGCTGCTCCGTGCCCGAGGCAGCCTGGGGGGAAGCCCTTCGCCCCTGGCTACAAAGCCACGGCATGAACGCCTGGCGGGCGGATAAGCCCTCGGCTATCCTTGTGCCCGACAGCTTTGCTGCCGCCTCTCTCAAGCGGAAACTCGCCCTGGAGAACATCCCCCTGCTGGGCATTGAAATCCTCACTCCGGGTCGTCTCCGCCAGCGCCTGAGCACCGGCAGCGAGACCCTGATTGCCGTGCGCGAGGAGCTCGTTCTCCTCCTGCGCCAAGCCGCCCAGAGCCTGCCCGACAACCCCTTTGCCCGCAGCGTGCTGACCGATCCGCAGGCCTTTTTACGCGATCTCGACACCCTCGACGCCGCGGGCTGGGAGGGCTCCGAGCTGCGCTTCGCCCCTGCTGCGGAGCTGGCCCAGGCCTTTCGCACTACCTGCCAAGAGGCGGGCGTCCAGACCACCCGGCAAGCCGACCGCGTCGCTATCGGCGGTAAGGCCGTGCTGACCCATCTGCTCGTGACGGGCTTTGGCCCGGATCAGGTAGAGCACGACTTCCTCCTACAGGCCGCTGCCACCGCCGCCGATGAGGTAAACTACATCTTCTCCCAACCGCCCTCGGACCAGGCCTTTGACTTTGCCTGGGCTGACGCCTGGGAGGCCCGCCTCGGTCCGCCCGAAGAAACCGATTTGGCCGAGGAGGATGCGCCCCCCGAACCACCCGAGGCAACGCAGTTCCTGCTCCATCACAACCCACTGGAGGAAGCCGCGCACATCGCCCGCCAGTGCCTCCATTGGCTCGACCAGCACCCCGCTCCCCGCATCGGCATCGTCCTGCCGCACCGTTCGCTACCGCTTGGCCGGGAGATCACCCTCGCGCTGGATGCGGCTAAAGTCCCCTACTACGACGCCGGGGGCCACCTGGCTGCCCGGCCAGCCGGGTTCCTCCTGCTGCAAGCCTGGAGCGCCATGCAGGAAACGCGCCGCCTGCCCGAGGCCGTGGCCTTCATCCGGGCCCTGCGCGCCCACCGACAACTTTCCGGCGGCCAGGCCGACAAGCTGCTCAAGCACCTGCGCGAAGCCTTTGAGCAAACCATGACCGACGACCTCGCGGTCCTCTTTGCCGCCTGCAAGGAGCAGGAGCCCGTGGCCGATTTTGCCCGCGCCTGGCCCGAGCTGCCCGAGCACACGGGGCTGGAGGCCTTTCTCGAAGCCGCACGCCCCGTGCTGGAACGCTTCGCCTGGCCCGAGCGGATGGACTTTCTCACCGAGCGGCTCGGTCTGCTGGCCTCCCGCCTGAGCGGTTCCGTCGAGCGCCGCGCATTCCTCGGCTGGCTCGGCGTGGTGGTGGACATCCCGGGCCGCACCCGCAGCACACACGGGCAACATCCCTTCGGGCGTGTGGCCGTCGTCACCGCCCGGGAAGCCCTGAGCGAGCGCTGGACGCACCTCATTTTTGCCGGGATGTGTGGCAAACAGTGGCAACCGGTCGAGCCCGCCAGCGGCCTGCTCGACGAGGCCAGCATTGCCCGGCTTAATCACCGGGCGGGCTACCGGCCAGAGGGCACGGGGGGGCAGGCCCCGAGCCACGGACGACTGCTCACCCACGGAGAGCGGGCAGCCCTCGTCATTGCGGCGTGTGAACACCTCGCCCACTCCCCCGGCACCAGTCTGGTCTATTCTGCCTCCCTCCACGACAGCCCCGCCGCCACCCAGTCGAGCCCCGTCAACGAGCCCTTTCTCAAGGCCTACCGCGAAGCCACCGGCCACCTGCCGGACGAGGCACGCCTCCGCGCATTGGCCGATGCCACCGCGCAACGTCTCGGGCAGGCTCGCCCGAGGGAAACCTTTCGCGGCAGTGCGCACTTCATCGGCGTTCACCAGAACCGCCGTAATCACGCCCTGCCCTTTGACGGCCACTTTTTCGGATTCGACACACCCCCGCCGTGCGGACTCGACTTCTCTTTCTCCCAGTGGGAAAACGCCTTCAAGCACCCCGGCTACACCTGGATCAAACAGGCCATCGCCTGCGACACCCTCTGGCGTCCCGAGGAGGGTGCCGGACGCGAGATGGTCATCGGGACATGGGTCCACGACTGGCTCAACCCCCTCCCCAACTCGGACAACTGGGTGCCGCTGCCCACGACAAAGCTCTGGCGCGAACTCATCCGCGAGCGCACCGCGGGCCTCCGCACCCGCTTGGCCACTGCCTACACCGAGGCCAACCGCCAACTGCCCGACTGGTGCCAAGAAGTCATCTCGCAGGCCCAGAACATGGCCGATGAGCTGGCCGAAGCCGTCGTTGCAGCGGGTCCCGGGGACGAGGTTTGCGGCGAGTACGCCCTGCCCGTGGGCGAACTTGAGCTCGTGCCCGACGTGCTCACCCTCCGGGCCCGGGGACGCATCGACCTCATGGCCCGCCTCAGCGCATCCGCCCCCAACACCGGCATGGTCTGGTTACTCGACTTTAAAACCGGCAAGCGCGACCCCATCACCGACAAACGCCTGTCCCGGGGCGAAGGCCTCCAACTGGCCCTCTACGCCCTCGCCCTGCGCCAGCTCGGCTACCACCCGGTCCATTTTTCCCTGCTCAGCCCGGGCAAATCGCTCCAGCAGCAGCTCACGGCTGAAGACGCCCTCGGACAGGAGTCGCTTTGGCAAGGCGTGGCTGACATCCACCGGACGGGCACCCTCGGCCATCGCGGCGCCTACCGCTCCGACTTTAGCTTCAGCGGCCATTACCCCCTGGCCAATCTCCCCATTGCGGCCAACGTTCTCGCGGCAAAATGGGCTCATACCCACCCTCATCTGGAAGGAGCCGCCCTGTGAGCCCCCTCGTCGACCAACGCGACCGCGACCGCTTCCTGCAGGAGACGGACCAGAACTTCTCCGTTATCGCCCCGGCAGGCGTGGGCAAAACGACCGCGATCGTGGGGCGTATCGCCCAGATCGGGCGCGAGGATGCAGGCCGCATCAGCCCGCTTCTGCCCAGGCTCGTTGTCGTCACTTATACAAAAAAAGCCGCCCAGGAACTTCAAGACCGTGCCCGGCGCAAGCTGCTCGATGACGAAGCCTGCGACGAGATTACGCTGCAAAACTTCGGCCAGGCCACCTTTGGCACCATCCACAGTTTCTGCCTCGATCTGCTCCGCCGCTACGGCCATCACCTCGGCCTGGCCCCCGGTCTGGAGTTGGTCGAGTCCGACGACGCCCGCCAGCGCCTGTGGGACCGCTTTGTCCGCGGCGAGGACACCCTCAGTGCCTGCGTGCCCGAGCCCCTGCGCACACGCTTCCTCCAGCTCGCCGCCCTCGGTGGCATGCTCGAGCTGGCCCGCGAATTCACCCCCAGCGAACCGCCCACCTGGCCCGGTGTCTGTCCCAAGCCGGACATGGACGCCCTCCTCGAAGCCGAGGAAACCGGGCGCTCCAAGGCCACCATTGCCCGCAGCAAGGCCGCCGTCAGGCGTTGGCTGGAGGCGTTGGAAAACGATCAAACCCGCGGCCTGGGCTTTCCGGAGCTCCAAACCAAGGCCAAAGACTTTGTCCCGCTCTGGGAAATCGCCTTTCACCCCATCCACGCATGGTTGGCCGAAGTCGGCCTGGGATTCGTCACCTCCGTGGCGGAGAAATTCCGTGCCTACCGCCTGGAGCAGGGCAAGCTCACCTTTGACGACATGATCGCGCTGGCGGACCAACTTTTGACCCTTCCCGCGGCCCGGGCAGAAATCCGCGCCTGCGACTACCATGTCATTCTCGACGAAGCCCAGGACACCGACCCCGCGCAGTTCCGCGTTCTGACCGGAGTGGCCCGCGCTGGCAACTCCGGCGCCCCCTGGCCTGGTTCCGATCAAGCCCCACCCGGAGGACGCTTCTGCATGGTCGGCGACCCCCAGCAATCCATTTACAGTGACCGGGCCGACCTTACGGGTTACCTCACCCTCCACGAAGCCCTGACCACCGCCCCGGGCGGAGATGCCCTGACCTTTTGCGTCACCATGCGTTGTGACGAGGCCGTCGTCAGCGCGGTCAACACCACCTTTCCCTCCGTGCTCGACGGCCAGCGCGGACAGGTTCACCTCGTACCACTTGAAGCGCGTCCGGCGGCGGGCGAGGGACGTGTCGAGCGCCTGCAACTGGGCATTTCCCCCGAAAGCAGCAAAGCCGACGACCTCCGGCGGGCCGAAGCGCAAGCCCTGGCCGAATGGATCGCCGCCCAGCGGCCAGCGGATTTCGGCGTCAGCACCTGGGGGGAAATCGCCCTGCTGGCCCCGCGAAAAACCGCCCTCGATGCCCTCACCTACGCCCTCAACCGCGTCGGCCTGCCCTACCAAAACCACTCCCGCCTCGACCTCAGGGGGGACGACCCGGCCTTTGCCTGGACCAGTGCCCTGCTCTGGGTTTTAACCCATCCCGAGGATCACTTCGAGCTCTTCGGCGTCCTGCGCGAAGTCTACGCCCTGGGCGACGGCGAGCTTTCGCTCCACGTCCGCGAGGCGCTCGACGCGCAACTCCCCCACCCCCTCCAACTTGAATCCCCGCCGGAGCTTCCCGGCGAGGCGGGCCAGGTTCTCCAGCAACTTTATCGCCTGCGGCACGCCGTGGCTAACCTCCCCCTGCGCGAAGCCCTCGACCGCGTACTGGCCGACACCTCCCTGCGCGCGCGGCTGGCCGTGCTCCCCGGCTATCGCCCTGAGCACCTGGAAAAATCACTGGAGCAACTCCGGCTCGACGCCGGACTGGCCGAGCTCCGGGGCGAGTCGCTGGTGGACTTTGCTATCCACCTGCGCGAACGCCACGCCGAAGCCTCCGAGGAACTGGCACGGGACCCCGAGCGCCTCCAACTGCTCAGTTGCCATAAATCGAAGGGCCTGGAGTGGCCCGTGGTCATCGTGCCCTTTTTCCACCACAACCTGGGCGAGCCCCGCCAGCAATACCCGCTCCTGCACCAAGCCCCCGGGGAGCCACCGCTTATCCAGGTCTGCAACGCGCACGATGTCGGGCCCGTACTCACCGCCAACCAGCAACGCAGCCGCCAGAGCGACGCACGCCTGCTCTACGTCACCGCCACCCGCGCCCGGCACAGCCTCGTCTTCGTGGACGCAAGCCCCACCCCCAAGAAGACCAACGAAGCCTTCGCCAATCAACTCGGCATCGGCGAAGACCAGGCCAACGCCCCCTGGTGGCACGGACTCCCGCCCTTTTCCGCCAAAATCACCCGCTTTAAGCCGCCCGCGGAGCCCGATGCTGACCAGGATGAAACCAACTCCCATACCGAGGACGCCGCCCCGCTCGACACCGCTCGCGCCCTGAGCGTAGCCAGCAACTTCCCCCGTCGCCTACTTCCCAGCGGACTAGCCAAGCACGAAGCCGGCGGCGGACACCACCGCGACGAGCGCGACCTGGTCGCCGAGCCAATGTTCCCCGAAGTCGCTGCGGCAGCCGCGGCCAAGCAGGGCGCAGACTACGGCAACTGGTGGCATCTGACCATGGAAACCCTCCCCTGGGCCACACCCGAGCTCTGGCCAGAGCACACCAAGGCCCGCCTGAATGCCTGCCCCATGCCCGAGCGTGGCCGCGAGGAGCTGGCCCAGTTTTTCACCTCGGAGGTGGCATCCGTTTTGGCAAACCCGGCGTGGTGCGTCCGTACTGAGGTCCCTATGTTCTGGCCCGACGGCGAGGAGCGCGTCTACGACGGCACCATCGACCTCGCCGCTTGCCACGAGGATGGTCACTGGCTCGTGGTAGACTGGAAGACGGACATCATCCCGCCCGCCGGCCTGCCCGGCCTCATCGACACCTACGGCCCCCAGCTCCAATGCTACCAACAGGCACTCAACGCGCTCTTTGGCACCCTCGTCGAAGCCCGCCTCTACAGCACCCGCCGCGGAGAATGGATCGCCCTGTAGCGCATATTTGCGAAATGCCCGATCGGACATAGCCTTTTCCCCGTGAAGTGTTTTTACCACCCCGGCTACTACATGCCGCTGCCCGAGGGGCACCCCTTCCCCATGGAGAAATTTCCCGGTGCCTACGAGATCCTCTGCGAGGAAACACCGAGCCTGCGCTTTAGCTTTGTCGAGCCCGCCAGCAGCGAGCAACTCCTGCGCGTACACCGGGCCGACTATCTCGAAGCCATCCGCACGGACGGGCTCACCGGCTATGACCGACGCCGTCTCGGCCTCCCGCACCGCACCATCCTGCTCGAACGCTCGGCCCGCGAAACCGCTGGCACCATTGCAGCTATGTGGGCCGCACTGGATGACGGCGTCGCCTGCAACCTGGCCGGGGGCACCCACCATGCCTTTGCCGACCGTGGGCTAGGCTACTGTGTGCTCAACGATGTTGTCGTGGCCATCGCCGAGCTGCGCCTTACTCAGCCCGACCTCTGGGTCATGGTGATCGATACGGACGCCCATCAGGGCAATGGCACACACGCCCTATTGCGCGAGCAGGCCAACACCTACACCTACTCGATCCACGTCGGGCGCAACTACCCTGCGGTCAAGGAGCCCGGCGACTGCGACGTGCCGCTGGAGCGTTACGTGAGCGGAGAAACCTACCTCGACGCCCTCCAGAGCACCCTCGAACGCAGCATGCACGCCGTTGAGCCCGATCTGGTGTTCTGGGTGAGCGGGGCCGACCCCCACGCAGACGACCGCTTTGGCCAGATGCAGCTCAGCACCGAGCAGATGCGCCAGCGCGACGCCTACGTCGCCCACCTGTGCCAGCGCTGGGAAGTCCCCCTCGTCGTGACCTATGGTGGCGGCTATAATCGCCAAGCGGGCATGACGGGCCGCCTCCACGCCAACACCGTCCAAACCGTGGCAGGCTTGTACATAGCCTAGGCTGTGTTTTCAAATTAAGAAACGAGGGAAAAAGAGGTAATTTTGAGGATTTTTTCGGCTTTCGAAGTGGTGTGAATCCAGATTCATGAACTGAGAAAACGGAAAAAGACGCGAAAAGACCCTT
>JAUIAM010000058.1 GCA_030425485.1 Verrucomicrobiia bacterium | reverse complement strand
GGCTACCTTTACCAATGGAACAATGGTGACGTGCAGCCTGCCTGGTTCGACGGCGCCATGGCGGACGTTCGCTATGAACCATTCATTCAAGCGCCGGAACAAAACCCTGTCGATCCGAAGACCCTCAGAACGCGTCAGCAGGATCTGACGCACCTTGAAAAGGCCTAGCTCAAGACCTCGCGTCGGTTTGTGGGTCATCCCATCCCGCAGGTCCTTTGAGCGATAGAGTTGACTTCTATGCCTCAAAAGTGATCTAGATATGAGCTATAGAAAGGATGTCTATAACTCATGGCTTGGAACTGGACGCTGCCCGATTGGCCGGATTTCCGGTATGACGCCTCCGCTCTGGAGCCGTTCGAGCAGACGTTTCTGCTGTCGTCCGGGGAAATCCTCGGCGCGGTCCATCATGTCAGCCAGCCGGAACGCGAGCAACTCCGCATCGAACTGCTCAGCGAGGAAGCGATGCAGACGAGCGCCATCGAGGGTGAAATCCTCGACCGGCTCAGTGTCCAGTCTTCGCTTCGCCGCCATCTAGGCCTCGATCCAGACAGCTACCCTGCCAAACCGCGCGAACAGGGCGTCGCGGAAATGATGGTGGACGTCTATTCCAGCTTTGCAGAAAAGCTAAGCCACGAAACGCTGTACCGCTGGCATCGGATGCTCCTGTCCCATGACCGCCGGTTGGAAACCATCGGGGCCTACCGACGCCACGCCGAGGCGATGCAAATCGTTTCTGGCCGCCTCGACCGGCCGACGATCCATTTCGAAGCGCCTCCCTCGGAGCGGGTCATGCCTGAGATGGAGCGATACGCGGATTGGTTCAACAAGACCGGGCCGGGGGGAGCAGAGCCGCTTCCAGCGCTGACGCGCGCAGGGCTAAGCCACCTCTATTTCGAGAGCATCCACCCATTCGAAGACGGCAACGGCCGCCTGGGTCGCGCCCTCGCTGAAAAGTCTCTGGCGCAGAACATTGGCCAGCCGACCCTCATCTCGCTCGCCTTTATCATCGAGAAGGAGCGCAAAGCATACTACGATCAGCTCGAGCAGCATCAAAAAACGCTCGACGTGACCGATTGGCTCGTCTGGTTCGCGGAAGTTGTCTTGAAGGCCCAACAGGTCACACTCGACCGCGTCGGCTTCTTCATCAACAAAGCGCACTTCTACGATCGTCACAGGGACCAGTTGAACGAACGCCAGGCCAAGGCCATCGCTCGAATATTTCGGGAAGGCCCTGGCGGTTTCAAAGGCGGCCTCAGCGCCGACAACTATCTCAAGATCACCGGAACTTCACGCGCAACCGCAACCCGCGATCTGCAGGATCTAGTCGAGAAAGGTGCGCTCAGCCGAACCGGTGAGCGACGCCATACGAGGTACTGGTTGAACCTGAATCCACGGGCGTCGAAGTGAGGCAGCGCCAAAGGCGTTGCCTATTCTCTGAGCGAGACAGATTGGTTTCCGGCACTATCTGCGCGCAGGTCAAGATCAGACGCGGATGAGAGGACAAAGCCAAGATTGTCGCCAAGGCCAAAGGGATAAATCACAGGTTGGGCCTCTAGCGTTCCGAGTCCGACAGGACGACCTACGGCTTCCAAAACGGCAGTT
>JAUIAM010000018.1 GCA_030425485.1 Verrucomicrobiia bacterium | reverse complement strand
GCACGTTGAGGGGATATTTGCCCGCGTGCGTGAGATGCGCCACCCCCCGTACGGCATGGATGTGCCCCCCCACGAAGCCATGGACTTCTATTTCGACGAAATCCAGAATGCGCCCGACACCGAGTCGCTCGTCCTCGGTCTCTATGACAAGGCCATTCCCTCCCTCGTTGCTGCCGTGCGCGATCAACTCAAGCATACCAACCGCCTGCATGAGCACCCGACCTACCGCAAACTGCGCCACCTGCTAATTGAGCTCGAGGACATAGAACAATACGGCGCGCAAGTCGTCGATTGTCTCATCAGCAGCGATACCCGCGCAGCGCACGGCGAATGGCTGGGGCTGCTCGACCAGGCCGCGGCGAACTTCGGCACCTTCACCGGAGTCGAGCCCAGAGAGAGCGGACAGCTCACCCCGCACTTCTCCGCCAAGCCCTATGTCTACGATGGCCAGCCGCAGCGGGATGAACGCTTCAAGGACTCCTATAACATGGGCGTGAATGCCGAGGCTTTCCTGCACAACACCGACTTTCCCGCCAAGACGAAAACGCTCATGCTCTACTTCAAGCGTCTGCGTGAGATCGATGTCCCTGAGATGATGGCTTCCATTATCTCGGAAACCCCGGGCAAGCCGCTTGGCTATTATGTCGACATGACGCGTCAGCTCTGGGACGAGGCACGCCATGCCATGATGGGCGAAATCGGCTTCGTACTCAACGGCATCGACTGGACGCAGATCCCCATCAACTTCACCTGGTCCCTTGAGCTCAACAAGCAACTCAAGCCCGAAGAGCGCCATGCCATTCTCTTCTTCATCGAACAAGGTCTCATGCCCAAGGAAACCGGCAAGGAGAAGGAATGGGAAATCGCCGTGGCCAGCGCAGACCACGTCAGCGCACTGATCCAGGACTATGACTGGGCCGACGAAATCCTGCACGCCAAGATCGGCCGCGACTGGTTCGTCAAGGAATTCGGTGGCCAGGCCAAGGCCATGGACTTCGGCAGCCAGTGCTGGGACCGTGTACTCGTCCGCATCCCCACTTATCAGGAGCAGGGCCTCACCGAGCACCGCAACTGGTGGCCCGAGGTCTACTCCACCGCTTGCGAGAACTGGGGAACGCCGGTTGACCCCGACGTGCTGGCCTTTAACGAAAACTACGTGGGCTTACGCCCGGACTTGAAAACCATCGACGCAGGCTAAGCCCACACACTCCATGAGCATCGATACCTTTGAAGCGTTCAAAGTAGAGCGCATCGTCGAGGAAAGCTGGAACACAAAGTCCTTCTACCTCAGGCCAGACAATGGAGCGGGGCTGCCCCCCTACCAGCCCGGGCAACACCTGTTGTTCAAGCTCCCATCCGACCCCGAGGATCCGGCGCACACGATCCTCCGCTTCTATACCCTCTCCGACTGCTTCCGCTCCAAAGGTGGCACCTGCCGTATATCGGTCAAGCGGGAGGCGCCACCCCCATCAACGCCAGACGCACCCGAGGGCCAGGGTTCTGCCTACCTGCATGACATGGTCAAAGTCGGTGACGTGCTCATGGCCAAAGGTCCGACCGGAGACTTCGTTCTCGATCCCCTCGACGAGGCTCCCCTTGTCCTGATCGGTGGTGGCATCGGCATTACGCCCATACTCGCGATGGCGCATGCCGTTGCAGAGGCCGCTAACTCGTTTCGCGAAGTGCGGGTCTTCCTCGGCATGCGCAACGCCGAGGACCACCCCTTCAAAGAGGAATTCGCCCAACTCGGCAAAGACTTCCCCTCGATCCAGTTGACGGTGTGCTACGACGAGTCCACCCCCGATGACATCCCGGGCGTAGACTTCGACTACGCAGAGCGTGTCAGCGTGGACCTTCTCAAGCGCACCCTGCCGCACAAGCACTACCAGTTCTACATCTGCGGACCGCGCCCAATGATGGATGCCCTCACCGGAGGGCTTGCCGAGTGGGGAGTGGGGCCAGACGCCATCTTTACTGAGTCCTTCGGCCCCGCGACGGCCAGCAGCTTGCTCTCTCAGCAAACATCAGCATCCGCCCAGAGCACAGACGACGACGCCATCGAGGTTACCTTTGCCAAAACCGGGCAAACTCACCCCTGGGACACGCGCTACCGCTCCCTGCTGGAATTCGCTGAGGCCAAGGGCGTGTCCATCAGCGCGGGCTGCCTGTACGGGGACTGCGGCACCTGCCTCACTCCGCTCAAGAGCGGCGCAGTACGCTACAATCACCCAACGGAGATCGTCCCGGACGCGGGCTTTTGCCTCCCTTGCAGTTGCCAACCCGCAAAGTCAGTTTCCATCGACGCCTGATTACCCCATATGAAAACAATTGCTGCCGTAGCCGATGGAAAGGGCTCCTTTTCCATCGAAGCAATCCACGTCTCCCCGCCCGCCCGCGATGAGGTGCTGGTCGCGATCAAGGCCTCCGGCCTTTGCCACACGGACTACGACTCGCTGAGCTGGGGAAAAACCATGGTCCTTGGGCACGAGGGTGCGGGCATCGTCGAAGCGATCGGCGAAGGCGTAGAGCACGTCAAGGTCGGCGACAAAGTCATCCTCAACTGGGCCATACCGTGCAAATGCTGCTTCCAGTGCCAGAGCGGGAACCAAAACCTATGCGAGACCTTCTCCCCCGTCACGGGGATTGATCCAGATCTCGGGCTCGCCCACGCCGGCTCCACCATGCACAAGGGGAAGGCCCTGAAGCGTTCGTTCAACATCGGAACCCTGAGCAGCCATAGCGTTGTACGCAAGGAGGCCGTCATCCCCATCACGGTCGACATTCCCTTTTCCTCCGCCTGCATCCTGGGCTGCGGTGCCATGACCGGGTATGGGTCAGTCGTCAACGCCGCCCGGCTTTCCCCCGGGAGCAGCGCGGTCGTGCTGGGTTCCGGCGGGGTCGGGCTCAACGTCATCCAGGGGGCACGCATCGCAGGCGCGGGAAAGATCATCGCGGTTGATGTCAACCCGCTCCGCCTCGAGATGGCAAAGCAGTTTGGGGCAACCCACCTTTTGCAGGCTGACCGCAACGACACAGGGCTGCTGCGCGCCGCCGAACAGGTCAAAGTACTTTGCGGTGGCCGCGGGGCAGACTATTCCTTTGAATGCACCGGTATCCCCGCACTGGGAGCCGCTCCGCTGGCTATGGTGCGAAACGCCGGGACGGCCATTCAGGTATCGGGCATCGAGCAACCCATCGAGATCGATATGAATCTGTTTGAGTGGGACAAGCTATACCTCAATCCCCTCTACGGAAAATCCAAGCCCGAGCAGGACTTTCCCAAGCTCATGGAGCTATACGCACGCGGCTTGCTCATGCTCGACGAGATGATCACCCGCACCTACACAATCGACAAGCTCCAGGCCGCCTTCGATGACATGCTGGCTGGCCGCAACGCCAAGGGCGTCATCCTCTTTGAGTAGCCCCACAGCGCATGATAAACTCAGACAAGCCCTACTTTCGCACCATTGAAACCGGCACCCTGCCATGCCCCGGGGGTGACCTCACCCTCGTGACAGTCAAAAGCCCTGCGCTGTCTGCACGGGCCGACCTCACCCTCTACCAGCCTCGGCAAGCCGTGGGCCGCACCCGCTTGCCCGTCGTCATCCTGCTGCATGGCGTATACGGCAGCCACTGGGCATGGGCGCTAAAAGGCCGTGCCCACCTCACCCTGCAAGCCATGATCGATGCGGGTGAGATCGAACCCATGATTCTGGCCATGCCCTCTGATGGCCTCTGGGGCGATGGCAGCGGATATCTTCCACACCGCAGCCAGGACTTTGAGCGCTGGATCGTCGAAGATGTCCCCTACGCTGTCAGCCAGGTAACAGGCAACCCGCTAGCAAGCCCACACTTCATCGCCGGTCTGTCCATGGGCGGGTTTGGGGCCATGCGTCTGGGTGCCAGGCACACCGATCGCTTCGTCAGCTTTGCCGGTCACTCTTCCATCACGCACCTGGAGCAGATGGAGCGCTTTGTGGAGGAAGACCTCTCCCATTACAAACAAGCTGACCACACCATCGCGTCCGTCGCTGAAGCCATCCGCCAGAGCCGGGACAAGCTGCGCCCCTTTCGCTTTGACTGTGGCACCGACGATTGGCTCATTGAGGAAAATCGAAACTTAGCCGCTTCGCTCAAACGCCTGGGAGTCACCTTTGAATATGCCGAGCACCCCGGCGGCCACGACTGGAACTACTGGAGCAAACACCTTCGCGACACCCTCCTTTTCTTCGGCCAAATCCGTATGCTCTAGCCGTACACACGGAACTTTTGCCTGAACTTTGCCGGAGTCATCCCTACCCGATGCTTAAATGCCCGGTGAAAAGCCACGCTATCTGCGTAGCCCAGGCGATCCGCGATGATTTTAATCGGATCAACCGTTTCCGCCAGCAGCCGTCTTGCCTCACGCTCACGAAACGCACGGATAAATGCCCCTGCCGCCTGGCCGTGCTCCTCGTAGAAAAGTGCCCGGAACCGACTGCATGACAGCCCATACTCAGCCGCAAGTTCCGGCACCCCCACGCCGCTGCCAATCGCACCGCGCAACCAGTGCTCTAGCTCACCAAGCCTGATACGGGGCATGGCGCCAGGAGGACCAAACCTACGGTATTGCCCCAGGCGCAAAATCAGCGCGAGCAGCAGCGTCCTTGCCTCAACGACCTCTTCACTCTGTGGCAGGTGGGCCAAGGCAAGACTGCGCCGCACGTCCCGGGCAAGCTCTTGTGCATCAGCAGGCCCCGCCTGTAGCGAGTACCCACAGCGCAATCGCTCCAAATCCTGAAACACCGGCAACACCGCCCCCTTGACCGAAAAATGCTGTACAGAAGCCCGTGTTTTCACCCCGTCTGAGCCCCCACGAAAAGCCGTATGCGGCCAGATCAACACCCCTTGTTCCCTCTCCAGCTCAACCGCTTGCTCCAACTGGCTAAACTCCAGCTTCAAGCACCCCTGATGGACAAACAGCAGATCAAAATGCGGCCACTCAGCGGGCCCCACACTTTTCTGACGATCAAAGGTGCCATAGCCGTGCAGCAAAAAATCGATCATAGTCATATTTATCAACTTTCAGGCAATATGGTCAATAGACAACCTCTCCGCCCCATGTTATTCTAAAGCCAGAAAATCCCCTTAACTAAAACAACACTCAACGACTATGACCACAAACCTTATCTCTCCCAGCCTCAACTACACGGATGAAGAGCTCAACCGATACAATCAAAATTATCAGCAGGATGGATATGTCCTTCTGAAGTCTTTTCTCAGCCCACGCGAGGTCGAGTACGTAAAATCCGCCCTCGCACAACTGATCCAGGAGACAGTCCCCACAATGCCTGAGCATCATGTTTTTTATGAAGACAAGGCAAACAAGGATTCGCTGAAACAGCTCCAGAATATCGACAGCTATCACCCGTTCTTCGAGCATATGCTCAAACAGAGTCGCTTCCGCGCCATTGCCCAGGTACTGCTCCGCGACCAAGTCATCCCCAAGAATTTCCAGTACTTCAACAAGCCGCCGAAGCTGGGCCAACCCACGCCACCGCACCAGGACGGCTTTTACTTCAAGCTCAACCCCTGCGAAGCCGTCACCATGTGGCTTGCCCTTGAAGAAGTCGACGAGATCAACGGTTGCGTACGCTACATCCCCGGATCACACCGCGATGGCATGCGCCCGCACTCAAGCACCAAAACCCTGGGGTTTTCGCAGGGCATACTCGATTACAGCCCGGATGACTTTAACCTCGAACGCTCATTTCCTGCCTCGCCGGGCGACCTGCTCGTCCACCACGCACTCACCATTCACCGGGCTGACCGCAACAATGCCGAGGACCGCACACGCAAAGCCCTCGGCCTCATCTACTATGCCGAGCGCGCACGTGAAGATCGCGAAGCCAAGGAAGCCTACTCTCGCCAGTTGATCGAGAAAATGAAATCACAGAACCAAATTTAAACAGGCCCATCCAGTAATAATTAACAAGCAACACGAACATCAGCCTCCCAAACATAGATGAAATTGACCTTGTCGCAAGCGCCTCCGGAATATATTACATGAAATAATTTTAATTATTTGATGAGTATTCAATCATTAGTCTCGGACATATCCACCGCCTACACAGACAAGAATCAGGGGGCTTCGCTATCCCAGCAAGCCTACGAGCACCTGAGTGGATTACTGCTCTCCAACAAGCTGTCCCCCGGCGACCTCGTAAACCGACGACAAATCGCTAAAGACTTGAAGATCAGTGTGGCTCCAGTGCTCGAAGCCATCGTTCAGCTTGAATCCGAGGGCCTACTGGAGTCCATCCCACGCAAGGGTACACGCGTACGCAGCATCAGCATCGACGACCTGCGCGGCCAGATGATCCTCCGCGAAGCCATTGAATGCGAAGCTGCCCGCATCTACTGCGGGGAGCCTGTCAGAAAGGAGCAAGCCCGCCTACGCCCGTTGGCCGAGCGCCTTGATGGCGGGGATAAGCAGGAGATGGAGAAACTCTGGCACCTGGAGTACAGCTTTCACCTTAACCTGATTCAACTCACGGGCATACAAACCCTGGCCACAGCCTATCGCAATGTCATGCGCAGCAAGCTGTTCATGGGGATGAACCTCTTCCTCGACGCCCACCCGGAGGCAAAGCGCGACAACCACGTACGCCTCCTGCGCACGCTCGCCAAAGCTGAGCCGAACGCTGCCGAAAACCTCATGCGCCAGCACCTGCGATGCGGCCGGCAAGCCCTCTTCCGCGACATTCGCTAGGCTGGGCCAAGAGGCATTAGAGCCTCCGCCCCTGCTAGATGGTTACAGAAAGAACGTCGTCGATTCGGCCCGTGTCCACGCGTGCTGTCTTCCGCATGCAGCAGGCTTAGGCTTCGGTTCGCATCACGTCCACGGTATGGTTTTCCATCCAGTCCCAGTCGATTTCCACACCCAAGCCAGGACCATCGGGCAGGTGCTGACACCCATCCTCATGAACCCTCAACGGGTCGCCCTTTAGGCCAAAGCGGAACATATCGTGGTGCGACTCGACAAAGCGGGACAAACGCGTTGCACAAGCAAGGTGCAGGTTTGCCATATCAAGAAGAGGAGTGGCCGCCGTGTGAATCTCCAGCTCAAAGCCCATCATTTCACACATTCCCAGCGCCTTGATCATCCCGGTAATACCGCACTTGTGGTGCGCATCTGCCCGGGCAATATCGATCGTGCCGTCTGAGAGATACTGTGCCAGCTCAAGCAGGGCCACCGTTTCGCCTGCCAGAATGGGAGTTCTGACATCCTGCGCCAACTTCCTCAGTTGCAGCACGTAGGCATCCGGCATCGGCTCTTCAAACCATTCATATTCCAACTCATCGAGCACACGACCAATCTTCAGCGCATCCTCAAACGTCAGCACCGCCGACGAGTCCAGCATCAAGGGAAAGCCATCCCCCACCACCTCACGTGCCTTGCGAAGCCGTGGAATATCCAGCGCCGAGCCGCCCGAGAGCTGTAGTTTAACCCCGGAATAACCCTGGCGCTTTTTATCAGCGACGACCTCTGCCAGGCGCTCAACCGTCGGCACCGTCTGCGGAGGGCAAGTCGCATAAGCGGGCACGCGGTCACGGTATTGCCCCAGCAGGAGGGCAATAGGCATATTAGCAGCCTTGCCCTTGATGTCCCATAGCGCCACATCGAGCGTCGACCACAGCGTCGGTGTGATGTTGTACAAATGCCGCTGCTTCATGCGAAGCGTCTGCCAGATCGCCTCGTGGTGCAGTGGATTTTTGCCCAGCAGATCGACAGAAAAGACGTCGATAAACTGGGCCGCAGACCCCCGCCCCTGCCCCAGCGGGCAATACTCCATCGTGTGGCCTTCGATGCCCTCATCGGTCTCTAGCGTGACCAGCGGGAAGTCAAAGTGACCCACCACGCCCGCAGGTATCGGGTCCGGGGCATACCAGGCTTCAGAGCTTTGACGAATCGTGCGTACAGTAATTGCGGTAATCTTCATGTTACTCAAGTCATTGGGTGAGAAAAATTAAGGGCTTGGGCGCCCTCTTGTTCGCCTCGCAGTATGCGCATACGGCTCAAGTCCAATATGCGGCAGAACGGCCAGAAAGTCGACATCATCTTATGCCGCATAGTCAATAGCAAGACTTTTTAACATATCTATTGATATTTCAGAAACCACAACACTTGGACGCATTCATTTACTAGCTAAATCCTCCACTACGCGCACCCCCTCCGGCACGACCAACTCGTTGCTCCAGCCCCCGGGGGTACGTACGCGATCCACCCGGATCAGCCCGTGCGGCGTGGGGATTTTCACATGAATCTCCTCAAGCGGCACATCTGGCGGGCAGCAGCGAATGGCCGCGAAGCCAGGCTCCAGCGGCGAAACACCGGCCAGCCCCATACTCAGGAAAAAGGTCGGGGCGCTCGACCAGCCATGACAATGGCTGCGGGTGAGCCGTCCGCTGGTCAGCGACCACATTTCCCAGAAGGTCGTTGCCCCCTGCTCGATCATAAACCCCCAATCGCGCTTGATAATCTCAAGCACACTTTGCCAATCCCCTTCGCTGGCCAGTACCTCCAAAAGAAAGAATTCGAAGAACGGGCTGCCGGCACGGACAAATGACTCGGGCACCTGCGTCATGTAGCCACGGCAGAGGGCCTTGCGCTCACCCGAAGCCACCCCGGTGCAGTAGGCCGCCGCCTGCGTTTGTTGACTAAACACCTCGCTTGGGCGACCGTCAGCGCGGATACAGTCCAGATAGGCACCCATGGGCTCGCTCCACAGATAGCGGTTAATATTCTCCGCTAAGTCCTTCGCGATCTCCCGGTACCGTTCCGCAGCATCGTTGCGCCCGATCCATTCTGCCAGCTTGGCGCATTCGGCCAGGCCCTGAACGAAGAAGCAATTCTGATGCGTGACGATGCCATCGCGCGGTGTATCCATTTCGGCCCAGTCAAACATGTTCCACGCCTTGATTTCAAACAAGCCGCGCTCATTCAGGAATCCGAGCGCACCCTCGACATTACGCTCCACCCAGGCAAAGAGCGTCTCGGCCCCCGCCCTATCCCCCGTGTAGAGCATATACTCGTAGCAGGAGCGCATCCAGAGGAAGCTCCAGGCCGGAAGGATGTTATCCCACGCCGAGGGCACATGACTAGCCGTTATCGGATACCGCCTCAGGCTCTCACCCGCCTGCTCAAGGCAGTGTTTCCACAGCCTGCCATCTCCGTTAATGACCCAGTCCACCAGCCCCTCTACGCGAGCATCCCCTACCCAGTGAGCCTGCTCATAGGTCGGACAGTCCGTATAGGTATCCTCCGCACAGCAGCGCAGGGTATGCGCCCCGACCGACCATATGTGGTTCAACGCCGTGTCGTCACAGCGAAACCCGCCGACTTCCCGAAACGGGTATGTCGAAAATATCGCACCAAAGCCAAGCAATCTGACCGGGCGCAAGTAATTCCGGACGACCAGCCATGCATAGCGAAACCCTCTCCGCTGCAAGCTCTCAAACGCCTGCTCTCCTTCGCGGCAGGTATAGCCAAAGCTGTTGTTCATCC
Organism: Verrucomicrobiia bacterium; assembly: GCA_030425485.1. Lineage (GTDB taxonomy): Bacteria > Verrucomicrobiota > Verrucomicrobiia > Opitutales > Cerasicoccaceae > Ruficoccus. Next base: position 69,667 of record JAUIAM010000018.1, on the reverse strand, counting down.
CGACGGCATGGTTGTGACGACCATCCTGCTGGATAAACTCGAAGTTCAGCACCTCAACCACGGTCCCCTCCGGCGCATCCAAACGAAACCACTGTGGGCCCACCCACTCGCGCCCGAAGTCGAAAAGTATCTTAACCCCGGCTGCCGCCACACAAGGTATCTCGACCGGGAACGTAACCTCTCCCGCGGCCAGCCACGGTGCCCTTTCTTCGGGTCTTGGCCCATACAGCGGGCGGATAAGCCTCGCGAAAACATCGTTCTCCATCGCGATCTCGGCAGGCAGGGCGCGAAACCAGTTAGCCCCTTTGTCCCCGGCCGCTAGCGATCCCTCCGCCCATACGCGTGCGAGTTCCTCGCGACCTCCGTTGAAAGAAGAAGCCCTCACGGCCGACTCCAGCAGGAACGGGTGGTCAATCCCCTCCTCAAGCCCACCCAGCTCGAATGGCCCCAGGAGTGCCCACGCCGTATCGCTACGATCTGTTGCCCGAAAGCTCAGCCCCTCGCCACCCCTGAACTCAAAGGTAACCTGTGCCATGTGCGCGATTCCCCCCGGCAACTCTCCGTCAGGCGTTTTCAAGAGCCCCGGTACCGGTATGAGGAGCGTGTTGCGCCCCGCACGCAGCTTCAGCCGCTGAGTCATGACATCAGTCCACATCCCCATATGCTCACTGCTATCGACCGCACCCACGACAAGACCGTTCAGCTTGACAGGAGCATCGTGACGGTGAGCACGCACCATCTCCACCTCCTGCGCAATGGGACTGATTACCTCGGAATAGAGCATCGCTGAATAGATAAGCGCATTCGAGCTCCTGTCATCAGGCGCGAGGTAGGGCTTCAGGTCAAAGGTCCAAACTTGGCCTGTCTCCCCCAACTCCCCGGCTTCAACGACTTCAACCACATCCACCGGCTCCCGCGTCAGGTGCGGGATGTCGCGAGGCACGAGCTTTCGCTTAGCGGGGGGCTGGTCAGCAGCCACTTGCCAGGCCGAGTCATCATAACACGTTTCGCGCCATCCATCATACAGGCGTCCATCATACTGCTCTTCGTACCACTCCTGCACACTCACACGTGGCACATGCACACGGAGCGCAGGATCGAGAGAGGCCTTCCAATCGCATGCCCCAAGCACGCGCTCGGCTCCGTCGAACAGCACGGATGCAGCCAGCCCGGGCGCGTGGGGGATGTACTGGAAATTCCCCTCCCCAAAGTGTTGCACGAGAACCGAAATAACATTCACACCGGCCTGCAACTTGCCCGACAAGCTGTACTTGTCCAGAAACCAGCGCTCTGGCCATGCCCGCGGGGGGCCAAAACCAACATAGGTGTCATTTACCCAGACCCAATAGCGCGAATCCGCAGTTATGCTCAACGCTGCCGCAGCATCGGCATCCGACAGCTCAAATGTATGGCGGAAGCGCACGTATGCATTTTTCGCCGGCACAGTCTCCTGCGCCCATACCCAGTTCATCTCAAGCATAGCGGTTTTAAAACGAGTAATATCCATCTGTGCGGAACTATTATCCAAAAGGCTGGACTTCTCCGCCATTTCTGATATTTCAATTCATATATCTATTTCAGGCAATGCCAAAATTGCCGCTTCAAGCAAAGAATCCCCGGCATAGCCTGGCTCACTCGTGCACGGCTAACCCAAGCTCATCCAGAGTCATACATATCATGGACATAGCCGTTTCAGATCTGGTTCGCTTTAAGAACAAGCACGGCGAAGGAAGCTCCCTGGCCCAACTCGCCTACCAGCACATCACCAATCTGCTACTTACCAACAAGCTGGGTCCAGGCGACTTGATTAACCGCAAAGCGATTGCAAAGGAGCTCAACATCAGCGTTGCGCCCCTGCTGGAGGCCATCATCCAACTGGAGGCCGAGGGGCTCCTCGAATCCATGCCGCGCATTGGGACACGCGTCCGCAGCATCAGCCTGCAAGACCTCAGAGGCCAACTCATCTTGCGCGAGATGATCGAGTGTGAGGCCGCCCGCCTGTACTGCGGAAAAAAACTATGCGAGCACGTAGACCTACTCACGCCACTGGCAGAAGAAGTAGACCGGGCTCACCAGTACGAGATGCACAAGCGCTGGCAACTCGAATACGAATTCCACGTCAGCCTGATCAAACTAACCCACATCCCCAGCGTCATTACCGCCTACCGCAACGTGATGCGCAGCAAACTCTTTATGGGCATGAACCTCTTCCTTGAGGCAAACCCGGAACCCGAGCGCGAGAGCCATACCCTCCTGCTCCAGACCCTGACCAAGTCCACACCAGACAAAGCCTCGGCACTCATGCGCGCACACTTACGCAGCGGCCGGGACAAGCTTTACGCATCCTACTGACAAAGACTCAGCGCGAAGCCCTGCACTGTCTAATATTTCAGTTGACATTGCAATTACCTGAACATTGACTCTAAACAAGTAGCATTCCCAGAAGGAATCCCCCCTACCCTCCGGCCCCTTTCTCTGCCCTGCACGCCTTATGGCTGTGCTATGTTCCAACAGCAGACAGGATACCCAGAACGGACCAACACACCTCAACTTGTGAAAAGCAATCAGCACCTCGCCATTTCAAGCCTGGCACTTGCCATCTCCTGCGTGACTCTTTCTCACGCGAGCGAAAGCTCAACCCAGACCCTTACGCTCCCTTCGTGGTCAGCCGAATTCGTCGACGGCTCCCTGGTCGGGATCGTTGATAATGATGGCACGGCTCATCTGTCCAATGCGCACTCAGGCACATCAGGTCCGGGCCTGGAAATCGACGAGAAGCAATACTACGGACAGACCGACCAAGTCGGGGATGAAGCCACCATCCAGGCACATACCACGGTGCAAGGTCTCCCAGAAACCAGCATTGCAACCACCTTCCGGGCAGACGCCGACACGGGCGAAATCATCCTCAGCCAGACGGGCGCATCCAAGCGCGACGGCGTATCCGCCGTCGAGTGGACCCTTGGCCCCATCCCCTTTGAGAGCAAGATACTCGTCCCCGCCGGGGGTGGCACCCAGCTCGACGCCGACACCCCGGAAAGCCGCCATGCTTTCCATTATCCCCACGGCTGGGAAGCCCAGTTGGTTATCATCAAGACCAGTGATGAATCCGGGTTCTACGTCTGGTCAGATGACCATTCCCTCCGCTTTAAAGAGTTAATCGTCACGCGCACAGACGAGGGCTGGATGATGCGCTTTATCACTTTCAACAACGCCCCCTTTGACGACCTCACCGCAATCCAGACACCCGACTGGCGCATCGGCGTCTACAAAGGCACCTGGCGCGTACCTGCGGAGCGCTACCGCACCTGGCGCAACGATTATTACAAGCCGACCCTGCTTGCCGAGCAAACGCCGGACTGGGTTGGCGACATCCGGGTGCAGATCCTAAACGACGGCAACATCGAACGCCTCGAAGCCTTTGCCCAGCAAGTCGATCCGAGCCAAACCCTGATCTATGTCCTCGACTGGCGTAAGCAGGTTTTTGACTACGAGTATCCCGAGTACACAGACTTCGCCACCACGACTCTTCCCATGATTCGCCGCGCTAAGGAGCTGGGCTTCCGCGTCATGCTTCACGTCAATCATTTCTCTGTCGCCCACGATCACCCGAGCTACGAAGCAACCTATAAGGACCTGATCGCCCGCAGCCCCTATGGCGAACACGAGCGCTTGAAGTACACCAACACGCGCGTCAGCCCTCCGATCATCAACTACTACGTCAACCCCGCCAGTAAAGTCTGGCGCGAGGACTTCATCCAGCGCATGGAAGAATTGGTTGAGATTTCCGGCGTCGACGCCCTTCACCTGGACCAAAATTTTCACGCTCACAACGACCACAACGGCATCATCAATGGCATGACCTACAACGAAGGCGTCATCGCACTGCATAGCGAGTTGCGTGAGCGCATGCCCCACATCGCCCTCTGCGGCGAGAACGTCAACGAACTCACCTACCCCTACCTGAGCTTCGCCCAGCGCACGGTATGGTCTGCCATGCGAGGAACAATCGACCGCCTGGCCATTGGCAACGGGCACCCGATCAGCTCCTACCTCATGCGCCCATACGTCAAATTTGTCGGCTGGCCGGGTTACCCCTCCGGGCATGAGCAGCCACAGGTACACGCGGCCTGGATGGAAGACTACCGCACCTGGGGCGTACTCCCGTCCATCAAAATTTTGCGCCGCAAGCCCAATGAGCTGCTGGATCCAACCGGCTTCTTCAAGCAGCAGCTAGATGAGGCAAAATTCTGGACAAGCCACCATGTTGATGAGGCCGTTGACGGCCCCTGGCCCAGCGACGTGGCTTTCCCCTTCAAGGCCGATGACGGCGAATCCGTCTACCGCATGATGGACGGCAGAACCCTGCACGGCAGCACAGAGATCAGCCGGACCGTCACGGATACCACCGCAATTGAAGGCTCCGGCTCGGTCGACGGTTGGCTCTTCTACAACGAGTCCGAAATCTTCGGTCTCAACCCGCAACGCTGGTACCCTTACTTCACGCAGGCACGCGACCTGAGTGCATTCCACGTTTCCACGCTCCCAAGCGGCATGAACCCTCTGGAAGCAGTCGAAACCTCGGGTAACCTCTTCATGCGCTTCGGCTACGATAATTCGCGTGAGATTGTGGCCCTTAGCAACGACGTCACACAGGTAACCACGGGCCTAATGCTCAAGAGCGGAGAAGAGCGCATTCTCCCCCACCCCATCGAGCGTAAGCAAAATGCCAGCTTGCTCATAGGCTCTGGCGTCATCCGCCTGACCCCACCGAGCACAGCACCCATGCAGCACGACCCGGAAGGAGACCTCGTCAATGTGTCCGTGGGTCTGGGTGAGGTATTCATGCGCTATACCGTCTCGCTCCCCAAAGACGAAGACATCATGTTCATGTCGGAAGTAGGCATAGATGGCCGGGCAGAGGGCAAAAGTAACGGGCTGCTCTTCACCGTACATGTGAGCGACGGGTCCGAGTCTGCCAGCGAGAGCTTCGTCAATGATTCCGGTCAACCACGCCCGCTGAACCTGGACCTCACGGCATTCGCTGGGCGCACCGTCACGATCACGCTATCCGCCGGACCCGGCCCAGACAATGACGCCACCAAAGACCAAGGCCTCTGGTACCACCCGCATCTCGTACGCACCACTCCCGATGAAAGCGATGCCCTGGCCTTCACGCTTGGCGAGGCTCCCTGGCAACACCTTGTCGTAGATGGAGAAAGTTTTGCTATCACCAAACTCCGGCACAGCCAAGGCACGCATACACTTCAGACCAGCATCCAGAGCCGAAGCATTCTCTTCCTGCGGGAGCCCGCCTATACCGTTGAGGCGTCAGCCAGCCTTGCCCATGCACCCGCAACGCTCACCGTAACCGATCGCTTCAACAACATCATCTCCCAATCTGGCCCGTCCCCGCTTGCCACGCTCAAAGGCCACACTATCGTGCGCGGTTGCAAAGCCAGAGTTGATATCCCCCTCCAGTTTGCATCCGATCACCCGGCGGTAGCCGATATCACGTTAGTCCATTCGGGCAAAAGCACTGTACTGCCCATCAGTCTCCAGATCGATGGAGAAACCATAGCCACGCAGGGAACCGATGCCGCCAAGGGTGAGACATCCCTCACCGACGTTGCGCTCGAGCAAAACGGCACACACCTGCTCACCATGCAAATCGATGCTAGCCGCAGCCCCCAGGACGTCACTATCGACGAGCTCGTTATCGAGCTAAAGTAAGACTTTAAAACCCAAACCAGCACCACGACCCAAGCATTGCCATGAATATTCACCACAACGATCCGATCCCCGTCGTTGATTCCTATGACGTCGTAGTCTGCGGCGGCGGCCCCTCTGGCGTCCCCGCAGCACTAGCTGCCGCACGCGCAGGCGCACGCGTGCTTCTCCTCGAGAGCACAGGTCAGTTGGGCGGCGTCGGCACCAGCGCAGGTGTCAACAGCCTGCTCGGTGGACGCACCCGCAACGATGCCACACCCTGCATCGCAGGCATCTTTGATGAAGTCGCTGAGGCACTCATCGCCGAAGGCAGTGGCGTCGACCCGACCGCCATCCCCAATGCGATGTACCAGCCCTTCGGCTGGGCAAACGGCGACCTCGCCGTGGGTTTCTATTTTGAACCCAAGGCCATGATCAGCCTGCTGGATAAGCTGATGATCGAAGCCGGAGTCGATGTCCTTTACTTCACTTCGTTTGTCTCGGTCGACGTGCAAGACGAGCGCATCCAGCACGTCATCTACCACAATAAGAGCGGGCTCCAGGCCGTAGCTACCAAAGCCGTTGTGGATGCAACCGGAGACGGGGACGTCGCCGCCCGGTCGGGTTGCGACTTTGTCAAAGGCCGGGAATCAGATGGCTTAATGACACCTGCCACGCTCATGTTCCGTGTCGACCGAGTCGATCAGGATAAGCTGGAGAGCTACATACGCGATAACGAATCCATCCGCCTCAAAGAGATCATCAATGACCTCAAAGCCAAGGGAGAATGGCCCTTCGACTTTGACATCTTCATCAGCCAGCAGTCACCGGAACGCGGCACTTTCATGATTAACACTAGCCGTATTTGTGGCGTGGACGGAACCGATGGCCGCTCCATTTCGCACGGCATGATGGAGGGAAGGTCGCAAGTCATGCGGCTATTCCAGCTCATGAGGCAGCACTTCCCGGGTTTTTCCGAGTGCAGAATTATTGACATCTCTACCTCGCTGGGCATCCGGGAAACCCGCAGGATAAAAGCCGACTATACCTATACCCTGGCCGACATGATGGCGCGAAAAGAATTCGAGGACACGATTGGGTTCAGCGGTTACGGCTTTGACCTTCCCGATCCGAAGAAGCCCAGCGTCCAGCCAACGGAAGAGCAGAACATCAAAGCGCCGGACGTGGTACCCATCCCCTACTCCATCATGGTAGCGCAACCGATAAAGAACATCATCTGTCCGGGGCGCGCCGTGAGTGTAGAACGTGAAGTGCTCGGCCCGCTGCGCGTAATGGCTCCCTGCTACGCCATGGGAGAAGCCTCCGGCCTGGCCGCGGCCATGCTTGTCAATGGGGCAGTAGACTTCAGTCGCGTGGACGTTGCAGAGCTCCGCTCCAAACTGCGCGAGGCAGGGGCCATTGTGGATATCGATGCGATCACAAAGGTCACGACGTAGCACCCGCCCGACACATCGCCATCCTTCTCAGCGCATAGCAGTATATCCATGAGTTTACTTGATTGGACTATACTGGGCACGTTTCCTGTCGTGCTCATCGTGGTTGCCCTTCTACTGCGCAAGTACACCACCAGCGTGGCCGAATTTCTGTCGGCCAACCGCTCGGCCGGCCGATACTTGCTCACCATGGCCGAGGGCGCTTCGGGCACCGGTGCTATCAACCTCATCGCATACTTCGAGATGTACTTTCTGGCCGGGTTCGTACCGGCCTTTTGGCATCTCATGCTGCTGCCAGCCGCGTTGATTATCTCCACCACCGGATGGGTCATCTACCGCTACAGGCAAACCCGCGCCATGACGCTCGGGCAATTCTTTGAGCTCCGCTACGGGCGCCGCTTCCGTATTTTTGCCGGTATGCTGGCGTTCACCTCAGGCATCATCAACTACGGCATTTTCCCAGCCGTGACGGCCCGCTTCTTCATCTACTTCTGCGGGCTTCCCGAAGGCATATCCGTCGAGGGCTTCGCCATCCCAACCTTCCCCGTGGTCATGATCGTGCTGCTCTCGCTCGCCCTGGCCTTTACCCTGAGTGGTGGTCAGATCGTGATTATGGTGACGGACTTCATTCAGGCGCAGTTCATCAACATCGTGCTGGTCGTTGTGCTCATCTACCTCGTCCTGCAATTCAACCTGATCGATGTGAAACAAACGATGCAGTCTCTTGGGCCAAGCGGGGAGTCCAAGATTAACCCCTTCGATGCTGGCGAAGTAAAGCACTTCAACGCCTTCTTCTTCATGGTAAACCTGTTCGGTGCCTTCTACTGGACCATGGCCTGGCAAGGTGGACAGGCATATAACGCATCGGCCCGCTCGCCGCATGAAGCCCGCATGGGGAAAGTCCTCGCTCAGTGGCGCACCGCAGTTACCTCGCTACTGCCGATTTTTCTGCCCATCGCTGCGCTCATGGTACTGCACGGGACCAGCCATCAGGCCGAAGCCGAAAGTGCTCGCGCCGCGCTCGAGACGATCACCAATGGGCAAGTACGCGAGCAGCTGACAACCCCCGTCATCATGCGAGAACTGCTCCCGGTCGGCCTACTGGGCTTGTTCGCTACTGTCATGTTTGCCTCTGCCATCTCCACGGACAATACCTACCTGCACTCATGGGGAAGCATCCTGATACAGGACGTGATCGTGCCCCTCCGCGGTAAACCCCTTTCTCCGAAGGTACACCTCATCGCACTCCGCCTGTCCATCTGCGGCGTGGCCATCTTTGCCTTTTTCTTCAGCCTGTTCTTCCAGCAGACGCAGTACATTCTGCTTTTCTTTTCGCTCACGGGTGCGCTCTTCCTCGGGGGTGCTGGCGCAGCCATCATCGGCGGTCTCTATACGCGAAGGGGTACGACTGCTGGCGCCTTCGCCTCGATGATTACCGGCGCCATTATCGGCTGTGGCGGCATCATTACCAAGCAAGTTAACCCCGACTTCCCCTTTGACGGCCAGCAGATGCTTTTCGCGGCCATGGTGACTTCGCTCAGCATTTACTTCATCGTATCTCTGGCACAGCGAAAGCACTTCAACCTCGATCGCATGTTACACCGTGGCGAGTACGCCGAGCTAACACCGCACCCCGAGAACTACCGCAACACCAAGTTCAAACTGAACTGGGCCGCGCTCCGACCAGGCAAGGATTTTAATATTCGGGACAGGGTCGTATTTTACCTGACCATCGCGTGGTCCATGAGCCTTTTCAGCGCATTCGTCATCATATCCATCATGAATATACATGAGCGCTGGAGTGACGACTGGTGGTTTTCATATTGGAAAATCTACCTCGGCATCGGCATGCTGAAAGCCGTCGTCGTCACCATCTGGTTCCTCATTGGTGGCACGATCAACCTCCGACAGATGCTGGCAATCCTGCGCTCGACCAAAGCCAACCCCCTCGATGATGGCACCGTAAGCGATGGATTAAACCGCGACGAAAGCCCTGAGGGCAAGTAAGCTGCATGCTACCCTTGCGATAAGCCCGTAACTCCGCAAGTACAGGTCAACCGCTTCACCTGGTGCAAGCTGCGCCCTCACAAGGCGACTCCATACGGGCGCAAGTCACCCGATGCCTCAGAGCGGGCCCACGCCGCCCAGTACCTAACCTTGCAACTCCGCACGCGTGGGGAAGCGATCCAACTCCTCGATGCTGAAGGTCAGGTTAACAACGTGACGCATCTGGTGGTCGATGAACAACTCCAGGCGATCCCCTTCGACCATGATGTCGGCATAGGAAACCATCGGCGTAAACCCGTCCCAGCCAGTCATAATCGCAGGCTCACATGCGTTCACGGCAACAAGCCTCGGCTCGCTCCAGGTCTTGCTATTATCATGTGATAGTGAGCACCAGAGCTCCGTCCGGGATTCGTGAGCAAACAGGTGAGCTCCGCCACCTTCCGGACGGGGCTTGTTATGGGTAAAGGCAATCAGGCTTGAACTGCTACCCAGATGAAAAAGCATGGGCGGAGCATCAAGATGGCGCAGCGATGTCGGCTCGAACTCAGACCAGGTAGCACCCTCGTCGCAACTGAAACTCTGCCAGAGATGTCCCTCTGGAGTACGAGCCATTAGCAGAACGCGACCATCTGAGAGCATAATCGGACGCCCCTCATCCATACGCTCCGTGCCCGGACATTGCCAGCCGCTATCCCGCTCCCCGGGCAGCAACTGCCAGTGAGCGCCGCGGTCTGTCGTACGCAGCAGGTATTGTCGGGTAATGATCTTCTTGAGTTCACCGGTATCGATGCGACCGGCATCAGAATGCGCGCCAACCAGCCAGGCGCCGGAGGGCGTCTCGCAGGGGCGCATGGCAGCCATCCCGAGGTAGCCTGGATCGTTCTCAGGGCGAATCATTTGCAGGGCTGACCAGGTATGCGCATCATCATCGGAATAACGCATACCGATTCCGGCGTTCTCCACCGCATCGTGAAAGTCAGGATGCGGCTCAGTGCCGAAGCAATAGATGCGCTTACCACCGTCAGGACGTAGCAGGATTGCACCGTGAGAGGCGTAGGGCGTTTCCCAAGACTGCGTTGGACCATCCCAGGTCAAGCCCTTGTCCCGGGAGCGGAATTGCCACATTTGGTTCCCCGCGTGTCCCCGGCCACCCCAAGCATAGTGCATGTCGCCGATGGGCACAAGCAGTACCCAGTCCCCATTGTAGGCCTCGATGCAACGGGGGTGGCAGGTAAATTCGCCCAGGCAGAGACGGCGTCCGGTAACACCCGGTGCAGTCGCAATACCCGTCTCAGTGTTGACTCGAAACCCGGCGGGAAGCGCATCGGCCCTGTAGGTTTTTCCGGCAATATTTATCGAGCTTAAGAGCTCAATTCTCTTCTCTGCCGCCTTTGAGTATTCAAACTGTGTCGCGCTCATATGGGTATCGTAATAGATGGGGTTGAGAGATGGCAATATGGGGCTGCGATAGCTCTTCTACGAACTTGAACTAACCAGGCAAAAAGATGAGGTCCGTATCGCAATAGCCTATAGACACGATGCGCAGCATCAGGCAACTACGTCCGCACCCACCACGCACTTTTTGCTTCTGGCCAGGATTTCGGCAATCTTTTCGACAAGTGCATCTCCCGCTTTGGGAGTAATGGCAGCAAGCGGCAAACGCACAGGTCCACAGTCTATGCCCACCGTTTTCATCATGTACTTCAGGCCACTCATCGGATTGGGTGACATTTCGATGATCGCATCGATGGACTCCGTCAGGCCCGCCTGGAGTGTGCTTGCCAGGGCGATATTTCCAGCCTCATAGGCTTCACGTACAGCCCCAAATTCGCTCGTGAAAAAGTTGTAGGTGCTTCCGATGGCTATATTTGCACCCGCCTTTAAGCCGTCCAGGAAATTCTCATCACGGCCAAAGGCAAAGTCATAGCGGCCGTCGTAGCGGCGAATCAAGCGCCCCAGCTCCTCTGCGTCATAATGGGTGTACTTCACCCCCTTCAACTCGGGTAGCGCGTCGCAGGCCTCATCCAGAAACTGAACGAGAGTCATCGGCGACTGGATCATCGACGGAATGTAGTAATAATAGAGCGGCACCTCACCCAATGCCTCAACAATCGGCTTGAGGAACGCGATGAACTGCGAAGCAGAAGCCGGCGTGAAAAAGTAAGGAGCTGCAACCGCAACCGCGTCCACCTGCATCTGACTGTACGCCTTGGCCATTTCGACCGCCTTCTCCAGGCAGGTATGGCTGGCATGCGCAATGAGCGCGAATTCCGAGCCCACTACCTGGCGCCAGCGTCGTGTGGTGGCAATGCGCTCCTCTGTCGAGAGAGAGGGAAATTCACCCGTTGTACCACCCACCATGACTGCCTCAATGCCCGTGGCACTCAGGTGCTCCGCGTAGCTTTCGATAGGATCCAGGGTAATCGTACCGGAATCATTCATGGGGGTAAACGTGGCTGCAATCAGCCCGCGTGTGGGTACTTCGATCATAAAATATGGGTTAGAGTGTTTGCTGCTGACTTGGCTACGATTGAATCCATTTGGAATCGCGCATAAAGCCACAGGTAAAAAGCCAAATTTGCTATTTCTTCTGATATTTCTATTGCTGTATTAAAAAACTGTCAATGAATAAAACAGGCCAGATCGGACCGAAATGCAGTTCCTAAGGACTTTCGTTATCCCAGGGGAGCACCTCATCGTACATCTCCTCAGGCGTAAAACTGTCGATTCTGCCATCGGCAAATACCATCTGCACCTTTCCACCATGGCGGTACGAAAGTGAGGGCGTGCTGGGTGCGGGGTCATGAGTCGTCCTCCTCGGATTAAAGTACCAGCTACCGTAGGCTACCCCTCCAGCTCCGGGCTGCTCGCAGTCAGCTATAAGCGGTGTTTTGGATGGGAAGTTGAGCTCGCTAATAGAGTACGACCGCTTGTTTATATCCGCCAGGCCCCCGTCCGGGTTCAGTGTAAGCTTACGAATAGGCCCAAACTCCTCGTTGTATGCAACCCCGTAGTCTCCACGACGCACGTTATGGGTCTCCGCCGCCGGACAGAGCAAAACATCGACAGCCACCAGCTCCGTATCAGGATCTTCATCAGGCTGGGAATCAAGATAATCTACGATAAATACACTCCAACCGGTGCTCGTGTCCCAAGTCACCCCTCCACCAGTCCGGGTCGCGTTAATCAGGGGTGGGAGCATGTTGTGCTCCGCTTGATACAACGAAAATGCCGTGTAAATCGAACGCTTATTGCCGATAGACTGAGTGGCACGCGCCCGCTCGCGCACCCCATCCAGAACGGGCAGAATCACGGCAGTGAGGATGCCGATAATGGCTAAAATGGCCAAAAGTTCAATCAAGGAGAATCCCTTGACTGAACGGGGAGAATTGAGGGATAGAGAATTCACGGGCATGGATATTGCAAGCAACTTGCCGAGCAGGATGATTCGGCGATGTAAGGGGTGATAATGTTAATAATGCGCAAACCTTCTGATATATCAAGAAGAATTCCAAAAAAAGTACCCCAAGAAAAAAGCGAGCCATAGGGCAGGTAAACATTTCATTACCAATTGGTTTTTAGCCCCGAAGCCCCTTCGAGGCAAATGCGGCCGACATGCACCACACTCGCCGGAGGCCGAAGCCTGCTACGTCATGGACAAAATAAAATAACTTAGGGTAGCTGCTCGCCATCATCGATACGCACGTTGCTGCTGTACTCATATTGTATCGGATTCTGAAGCCCACTGTCGAATATATTATTCCGAATAACCACGTCTTTCACAGAGTACAGGAGGATAGGCGTCGACCCGCAGTCTTCGATAATGCAGTCCTCAATGAGGATATTTTCGTGCACATCGTGGTCGATGGGCTCCTGGCGGCCAGCGCTGGAGCGTACAGCCCGGATAGCACGGGTGAACGTAGAGCCCCGGATGATTACGTTCTTGGCAGAAATGCTTTCCCGACCGTAGTCGGCGTCGCAAAAAATCCAAATGCCATTTGCCTGGATATCTTCGAACAGTGAATCTTCGACAATCGCATTGCGCGTTTTAACCCTGACCCCTTGCCCCCGGATTCGGCGCATCGTGCAATCTCGCATCAAAAACTCTGCTACTTCACTGGCATTGGCAATAACGGTGCCTTCGCCAATAAACGCCGGCAATTCTCGATCCAGCCGAATGCGCCGCATGCGCTTTCCATCCACTGAGATGTTTGACGATTCAACAATCCGCGCCTCAAAGGCCGACACATGTCGTCGCTCATCCGTGGAAAACTCCAGCATATCCCCAACACGGAACTGACTGTTAGGTGGCCTGAATTCCTCTTTCATCCCCGGGTGGACAAAGGGATTCATCCAGCCGCGCGCTACAATGGTATCCGGCGAGACCTTCTCATGCACCATGTTATAGGATGCATGTACATTCGCCCCATCATCACCAACATCCTCGATGGTGCAATTGATGACGGAGATCGCCCCCCTGTTCATATTAAAGTGCGTGCCGTCAGCGGTAACAGACTTCCAACGCCCTGCACCCGGCTTGGCGATTACCTTCGTGTCTATGAGCAGCACTTCGCCATCGGCCTCGCAATTATTTATCATGAAGCCCATCCCGGGTGCCGAATAGACCTCAACATTGCTGATGGTCACATCGGTGCAGGAATAAATCTGAAATGCACCGCCTCCCCGAACGTTATAGTAGGCTACGATTTGCGTCCCTACAGCTGGCATGGCTCCGTGCAGACGCCCCGAAGAGATGGAGTGGGGCTCAGGCATGCGGTACATCCTCAGAACACCGGGCTCAACCACCTCCGAAGCCTTGGCATAGCCACGCTGCCCCAGCCTGAAGTTCAGCTCCGATCCGGATTTGGTAAAGGCCTTCGATTCGGGCTCTACGGCGAAAATGGATTCGATGGGCTCCTCCAGTAGCGGGTGCCCCTCGGCGATACGCACATCGCAGTAATCATCGCCAGTCTGCACGACCTCGCCCGCCGTGTAGGGAAGCGGGTCCCAATCGACCATAATCTCACTTACGGTAATTTCACCACAGTTTCGAACGAGAAACAACGGCCTAAGCCCCTGCCCCACCAACTCCGTACCATTCCCGCGAATCGCAATGCTCGGGTAGTGGCGAATATCAATCAGGCCCTTTCCCTTGTCCTCAATACTGTCAAAATCGTAGCGCCCTGCATCAAACACCAGCACCGGGCTCTCGACGCCGCGGGCCGCCTCCAGCGCTGCCTGCACCGCTTCACGGTCCGAAACACCGTCATCTGGAAGAGCGCCATAGGCTCCAACGTGGATTTCTTCTGCCGCGCTATTAACAGCGACCAGACGTAACAGCAAGAAGGTGGTAGAAAGGATGGGTAAGAACTTCATCAGTGCGATTGGGGTAAAGTAAAAGTGGTGCGGCTAAATAGTCTAAATACCTGAATACGGGAGGTGCTACTTCCGTACCTGGATGTCGTTATCATTGATCTCCACCTGCGTACAGCCCGAGAGCAGGAACGGCTCTGCCGATGAGCCCAGGATGGTGTTTCCCGTTATGACCAACCCCTTGACCGAATCCATTTTGATAGGCGTGGGCCCACAGTATTCGATAAGGTTGTTTTCAATGCGTATGTCTTCGTGCACTTCAGGGTCGTTAGGCGGCTTGCGGCCAGCATCCGAGCGAACGGCGCGGGCGGCATGGCGAAAGACATTATCGCGGATGACAACATGACTGCTGGCGATGCTTTCTCGACCGTAGTCGGCATCGCAAAAGATCCAAATACCATTCCCATGAATATCCTCAAACAGGCAATTTTCGATCAGCGCGTTGCGGGTTTTTATCCGCGTCCCCTGCCCTCGATTGCCACGGACAACGCAGTCCCGCATCAGGAATGACGCAACCTCGTTGGCATTGGTGACAAAGGTCCTCGGCCCCACCTCAGAACTCAACGGTCGGTCCAGCGTGATCCGCTTCAACTGGAAACCATCGGTATCAACAGTCTCCACGGCAATAATCTTGGCCTCAAAGCCCGTCTTGTGGCGATACTCTTTCGAGGAAAACTCCAGCGTATCCCCGACCGGAAATTCACCATTCGGGTTACCCATGTCATTCTCGGACCCATGATTCCAGAATGGATTCCCCCAGCCCCGCAGCACGACCACATTTTCACCTTCCACTGCATGAACCATGGAATACATGCCGTGGATATTCGATCCGTCATCCCCGTGATACTCAAAAACGCACCCGATCATTTCAACGCTATCGCGAACCATGTTAAAGTGCGATGAGTCTACAGTGGAAGACATCCAGCGCTCGGTTCCGGGCTTACGCGTCACGCGGCAGTTTTCGATCAGGCCGCTCTCGCATTCACGCATGGCAAACCCCATTCCGGGAACGGCATACACGCTGGTGTTTTTGTACTCCACCCTACCGCAATGGCGCGAAGGAAAGGCCCCACCACCGCGCTGATGATATACAGCCATAATGTAGGCCCCGACCTGCGGCATCGCCAGGCCCTTAGGGAGTGAGCCCAGGTACTGCGGCTCATCCGAGCGGTAAATCCTTAGTGTACGCTCGCCGATCTTTTCCGCCGGGCGCTTGAAATCCTTCTGATGAAGTCGGAAATAGCCCTGCCGGGACGTGCGCAATTGTACCTTCGTCTCGGGGTCTACCGCAGCCAGCACCTCAACGGGCTTTTCCAGCACGGGGTGATCCGGGCTAATCTCCAAGTCGATGTACGCCTCGGTACTGGCCACAACAACCCCACCGGTATAGGGAAGCGGGTCCCAATCAACCGTCAAACCATCGACGAGTACGTCGCCACAGCGAGAAAAGTAAAACAGCGCACGCACGCCGTTTCCTGCGATCTCAGCCCCCTCACCTCGCAGGGTGATCTTAGGGTAATCCTCGACCAGCAGCAGTGCGCGCGGGTCAAGCTCCTTGTGGTCGAGAATCAAGTACCGACCGGGAGGAAAAACAATGACCGGATCATCGTACTTACGGGCTGCTTCGAGCGCAGCGCGCACCGCGGGCCCGTCGTCAACCCCATCACTTGCAACCGCACCGTAATCCGTAACGACAATCATATTTCCCTCACGCGCCGAGCTGAATGCAGACGATACTGCCACGAAGGTTAGCGCGGCCATGCCTATAAAAAGTCGAGTCATCATATTCATCCTTATGGTAAAAAGTTTCTTGGGCCGGGGCAACACTCATAGATTCACTTCATGAGGCCTGCGCACCGCACCGATCTGAAATACCCTTTAATATATCATTGTAAGAATTGTATCCAGATCAATTTATTGGACAGAAGAATATCTCACTTCTCCGACTGGCTATAGGACAGACGGCGAGATGAGGTTGTGGAGAGCCTTCCCGTCACGTATGCACTCCAGGTTTCGAATAAAAAGCTCAGTCAGGCGACCGGGCATTTTCCATGAATGGCCCGCGCTATGGGGTGAAATCATGAGCCCGGGCACGGTCCACAAGGGGCTGCCACTGGGCAGCGGCTCCACTTTACAGACATCGATAGCGGCTCCTCCCAGATGCTTACTGGTAAGGGCGTTGAGCAGGGCATCTTCGCATGTCACGCTCCCCCGGCTGGCCGAATAGTAGAAGGAACCAGGCTTCATCATGGCAAAGCGCTCAGCATTAAAGAAATCCCTTGTCGCCTCACCTCCAGGCAGCAGGCAGAAGACGTGGTCTGATTGCCCAAACGCCTCTTGCATGCCCTCCAGCGGATAAAGCGCGTCAACATGCTCGTCTTTCTTCGACACATCACGGCGCACACCAACGACTTTCATATCCATCGCGCGCAGGCGACGAGCCAGATGCATGCCAGCGTTGCCATAGCCTACGATGCAGGCCGTACTTCCCGCAACTTCGTCACCATCCCAGATACGGCTGAAAATGCGCTGCTGCTGCTGCTCAAACATGAGCGCGAGCTTGCGCGTCAGGCTAAACATCATGGCAAGGCAGTGCTCCGCAATGACCACCCCCATGACCCCTGCCGCATTTGTCATCACAAAGCCGTTTTTTTGTCCCAATCCACACCCCAGGTATGCATCAATGCCAGCGCTCCCGCAGAGGTAGTATTGCAATGTCGACTCAGCCAGATAGCGGGGAGATGCCCAGCCGATCAGAATATGCGGATCCAGTCCTGAGTCTGGATTACTCAGGCGCGGATCTTCCTGCGGACAATGCACGCACTCCGCCCAGCCTTCGCATGCCGACTTGATCGCGCTGACCTGGTCAGCGCTCAAGTTATCCGCGGATATTACGACTTTTGGCTTACTCATTATCTAGATTCAATGGTTCCGGTTAAACAGCTCGTCGCGCAGGCAGAGCACAGTCATTCCGATGCCAAGATCGCTCCAGCAGTATTACCACCCAAGCACAAGAAGCAGGGCAAGGAGCGAGAGAAATCAACGGTGAAACGAGACGCTCAGTTGGCAAGCGGGCCGCCTCTGAACAGACAGAGGCGGCCCTGCATAATCTACATTTATCTTACAACCCCAATTTAGGAGAGTTTGCGACGACGGTGCAGAACCACACCACACAGCAACAGGGCTGAGGTGAGCAGGGCAGCCTGAGAAGGCTCAGGAATAGCCACCAGCGATACATCAGCAACGTCAAATGTTGGGAAGCCGGTACCCGAGGAAAGAATTATACCCCCCTCATCGCCAAATGCACCAGAGGTTGCTACCTCAAAATTCGTACCAGAGTAGACGATGCCGCCCCCTGTGCCGAGTTGCTCAATACTCAAGTCATAGCTAGTATGAGTTGTATCGATAACCTCAAGATCAATAACAACCCGATACCAAGTATCACCAGATAGCGTAGGGCTATCCTGAACAGTAGTAAAACTATTCACAGAATTCGTGGACATTGTCTGTATCACAGCATTGTTACTACCCGCACTCTGAAAGCGAACTCCACCAATACTCAGCGGATTGGTTTGACCTTGCGCCATAAGCAACATCTGAAAGTTATGACTACCTGTCAGAACGCTGATATTGAGATCAGCAGAGTACCGAACGCGATCACCAGGTGTTACAGTCCAAACAGTCGTACCTGGGTTTTCACCCGAAAATAGTCTCGCGGATATAGAGCTTCCTGGGTTAATCCTGGCGAACTCTACCTGCTTTCCAGAAGGAGTAAAATCGTTCCAAGTGGACGCCGCCTCTACAGTAATGGTTGAGTTTGGCGGACCTCCGGCAGTCACATCCCAGGGAGCACCCAGGGCGCCATCGGCGTAGTCGAAATCATCCTGCACGTAAACCTGTGCAGAGGCCGCAAGTGCAGTGCCGAAAAGCATGAGAGATAGAGCAAGTGGTGTTTTCATAGTTAATGTAGGGGTTGGGGGTGTATGAATGATTTTTCTGCAATTAAAGCTATACTGATATGTCTACAGGACCATCAGTGTCAAGCTATTTCAGTGCATAAAAGCTTTGGTGAGAAACATAAAACCCTATTTTATTGACCAATGTCAAGCATTCTGATATATCATGTAATAAATCTTTTCAACCAGTAATTGCCCCACATCTCTGCGTTGCTTTCCGCAACCAATCCGGTTGCTCCAAAAGATAACCCAAATAATACCCCTCCCTATGAAAATCCTCGTGCTACGCGGACTTCTAATAGTCTGCCTTACTCTATTATCCGCTGCCAAACTACTCTCAGACCAATACATTAACGACCGCTTCCAGTACCCCAGCGGCGATCTAGGCTCGCACTGGGCCGTCTCCAATGACACTGGCGGCTCTACGGCAACCATTGAGGCTGCCTACACACTAAACGGTTACCGCCCAGACGGGAAGCAGGCTACCCTCAATCGCCCGAGCACGTCGGCAGGAACGGCCTACGCAAGCATCGCAGGAGGCGAGAAAACCCATACCCTCGCGCATGCACTTCAACCCGGCAGTGCGTTTAAGGTGAGCACGCATGTTGCCTTTACCAACATGAACAATGGGCAATCGTTCCAACTCAGACTGCGGGAAGGTTCAAACAAGATCGTCGTGCTACGCATCCAGGGCCAATCAACCAGCGCAGGCATCGTTCAGTATGACACCGACGGAACGAATGACTTCGTCAACCTGCCCGGGGGCTCTCCCGTGCTCAGCATCAACAACTGGTACAAGATCGAGGCTGCAATCGAAATCGGCGAGCTAGGAGCCTGGGAGTCATCCACGATGGCCCTGAGCATAACAGACATGAGCGACGGAAGCGTTGTTTACAACGAGAGCGGTATCGAGGTCGTTCACTTCCAGGAACTGACCGCGGACGCTAACATCAACTTCATGAGCATGATCTCCTCAGGATTGCCGACCTACGGATTGGCCAAAGTATCCGTCACGTCAACAGACGGACACGCCGTCCCTCCCGCCTATGTAAGCGATCGCATCACAGATGACAGCGGCAGCATGGGGGCCCCGTGGACAGTCTACAATGAGACTGGAGGCTCCTCTGCAATTGTCAGCAGCAGTAGCACGCACGGACTGTTTCGGCCCGTAGGCAATCAGGTAACCTTTGACCGCCCCACCACGGGCGGAGGCACCGCCTATGCCACGATTGATCTTGGTGAAGGCACTGACCGCGATGAATGGTTCATATCCGAAGACGATAAGATCAGGGCCATCCTTCACTTTAGCTATTCCTCACTCGGCAATACGAATCGATTCTCCTTCAGGCTTCGACAGAGCAACGACCCCATCGCCAGCATAAGCATATTGGGAACAGGCGGCAATCAAGGGGTCATCCAGTACGCGAGCAATGGCTACAATAACTACCAAAACCTACCGGGCACAGCCCCAACGCTTTCGGCAAACACTTGGTATCGCCTGGAGGCCGTTATCTCTGTCGATGACCTGAGTGCCAACGGGGACGTCACCATGGACCTAAAGGTACTCAATCTGAGCTCAAGTAATGCGACCCTGATCTACCCAGTCATCGATCCGGAAAACCCGCCCTCGCCCTTGCCCACTCCGTTTACCTTTACCCACAGTACAGCCATCGACGACCAGACCAGTAATATCTCCCTCTCATCTGGCATTCTCATCGGTACACCGACCTTCAGTCTGGCCAAGGTAGACATCCTCCCGATCCTCTCCGATAACCCGATCAACTCCGGCGGCTCTGATCTGCGCATCTCAGAGTTTAGTGGTTTCCCCGACGACAGCACAAGCGACACCGATGCCGTATACAAGGCACTGGCCGTTGCCCAGGATCTTGTAGCTCCGGCCATCATATTCGACCAGGGCGTCTACAACCTGGATGCTATTCCGGGCCAAGCTTGCATCGACATCAGTGGCTTCGACTTCATTTCCGTTCACGGAGATAACACTGAACTCATTGGGGGCGGGCCTGATGGCATCCTCGAGTTCAGCGGCTGCCTCGACATCGAAGTCACGGGTATACGTACCGACATGGACGTGCTCCCCTACACCGCTGGCCAGGTCATTACGAGCGATGAAGACAACTGCGTCATCGAAGTAGCACCCGGCCACCCAGTACTTACCTCACCCGTCGTCATGATTGACACGGTCGAGAACGTTGGCGATGGCACCTACCCCTTCTACAAGAGCGGAAACAATGCGTACTACAACCTCTCTCAGAAAAACGAAAGCACTCCAAACTGTGAGACCGTAGAAGACTTCCCAAACCGTCTGCAAATCAATCGATGGGAGTCTGCTAAAAAGTCGACCAATGATAGCCCAGGAACCCTCCACTCCGGTAACATGCCTGCAGCGAATAGCTATGTTGTCGCCTACTACTACAAGCATGGCTCCCCCGCCATCCAGGTCAGGAATGCCCGCAATGTCTACATGGAGGATATAGAAGTCTATGCCTCGGCCGGGATGGGATTCATGTTCCAAAACGCCCGGGAGGACGGTGTGCTCCAGATCGTCGATTGCCACGTCATGCGCCGCCCCAACAGTACCCGATGGAAATCCACCTCACTCGATGGCATACACTTCTCCCTCTGCCGGGGGCAGATCAATCTCATCAACTGCTCCGTGGAGGACACGGGAGACGACGGCATCAATGTTCACGGCTTCTATGCCATGGTCTACTCTCGCATAGATGACTACACGCTGGTCTTCAGGGGATGGGCCAATGGCTTCGTAACGACACCCAGTGAAGAGGAAGAAGAGGAAGAGGATATCCTTATTGCCGGGATGAATAAGCCTAAAATCTCCTTCCAGGACGGCGACACCTATGAGTTCTCCGACGCTGACCTGGCTGGCATACATGTCCCTTCACTTACCGGAGTAACCCAAGTCGGCGATAGCCGGGAATTCGAGCTCACATTAGACAGCGTAGAGTATGAGCTAGCCGAGGTCACCTTTGATCAGGCCCTCCCGACATGGATTGAGCCCGGGTCAATTGTGGCCAACGAGAAAGAAGCCCCTCCCTTCTACATGTACAATTGCACGGTCAGTCGTACACGTACGCAGGGGATGCGCATCAAGACTCGCAACGCGCTGGTAGAAGACTCGACCTTCAACAACACAGCAGGCAATGGCATCAGGATATTCTGCACAGCCGACGATGGTGGTTACGCAAGCATATCCACACGCAATGTCACGATCCGCAATTGCGACTTCATAGACTGTCAGCGAGCCATCCGCATCGGAGCCGGCAGTACCAATTCAGACTTCGGTGTACACAAAGACCTCTTAATCGAAGGCTGTACCATGCAGGGAAGCCACACCGAACAACCCATATGGATGCGCTGTATCGACGGTGTAACGATTCGCAGCAACACCTTCTACATAACCGGTGAAAACCCCGTAAACCACGACGAGGGTCAAACCAATGCCACCTGCGCAAACATCAACCTCTATCCACCCAACCACTACGAATTCCCGAATATATACCCCAACTCAAGTAACTGAGCTACGATAACCAGATAAACCGCGCGGGGCTTGTCAGCAATCGGCAGGCCCCGCATTTTTTTTCAGATACCGCCACCTGCTCAGACTGCGTACAGTGGCCAATATCCCCACATGGCTGAAACCCCAAGAGCGAGCCCTCAGGCTGAAGTCACAGACATGCGCGATGATGTCCCACCGCTCCTCTCAGCAAGACACCTGGGACTCACCTCGAAGAGCCAGCCAGGGAAGCCCCCCTGCGCCACTTCAAAGAAGCGACGCATAGCACTGCGACTCACCCGGAAAGGACGACGCCCACCCAGTTGTACAGGTGGGCGCCATCGCACACTACATGCATCTTCTCAGGGGATGAGCTCAGCAGGTATAGCCAACTCCTTGTCATCGCTCCCGAGTGCAAAGTCATAGTACGCGTACTGGTCATTCTCACGCCAGCGCGTCCAGTTGTATTCTACGCGACGATCCCCGAGCACGATGCTGCCCAGCTTTTGCCGGAACCACTGCGCCAGTTCTCGGTACTCCTCGTCATTGGCCACGTTCGTGCGTTCGAGCGGGTCTGCCCGCAGGTCAAATAACGCCATCTCGACTTCTTTATCCGGAGCCTCAAGCGCCCACCTGATATTGTCCGTCTCCAACCCACGAGCGGCCAGATAGCCTTTAGGGCGCGTACGCATGGAGAAAACAAAATCTTCGTTGCGGATCGATGCGCGGTGCTCGTAGACGTGATTGGTTTCATTCAGCACATACTCACGCTTTTCACTGCCATCCAGGATGTCCATGAGCGAGTAGCCATCGAGGTACGCATAATCTCCGCTCAGCAAATCCACACCGGCCAGGTCATAGAAAGTCGGAGCAAGATCAACGAACTCCACTAAATCATCGCAAACGACTCCGGCAGGAAAAATCGACTTATCAGAGGAAACGGCGATGATCGCGCAGCGGTTGGACATATCGTAGGGGCCAAACTTACCCATGACGCCGTTCTCCCCCATGTGCCAGCTGTGGTCCCCCACCGTGTAGATAATAACCCAGGGGCGAGATTGCGCCTCGGAGTACTTTTTGAACTCCTCTACAGCCCGACCAATCAGCCAGTCACCATAGGCGCAGAAGGCAAAGTAGTCCCGGATCGCCTGCTGCTTCTCCTCGTAGGTCATTTCATCAAAACCAAACCGATCGTAGAAGCGTGTCAGTTGCGGGGGCAGCTTCTTGAGCTCGGCCTTATCGAACTCAGGAATCTTGTAAACGATGTCTTTAAACTGATCGCGAAATTCCTTGGGCGGGAGCACAGGGGTATGCGGCCACTCGTAGCCTAGATTGGCAAACACGGGCTTAGAGGGATCGGGCCCTCGAAAAACGAGTTCAGGCTCCACATGGACTGTAAACTCACGGTTGGGATGCTCCAAATAATCAAACAGGTACTGATTCACAAAGCCGTGATAGTCCTCGCCCTTGGCCCGTGTTGTCTCACCACCAATAATCAGGTAGGGACCGGACTTGCGCTGGTAAGCCCGCAGGTAGTCATGCGACTTGTCAAACTCGGCCAAGGCCCTTTCCTGCTCAGGGCTTAAGCCGCCGGGAGCCGTCACATCCACCTCTTCATACTCCTCGTCGGTAACGTAGAAGCGCTCCTTGCGATAACGTCGGCCATCCTTACCCGTGTACATGACCGCGGCATGGTCCAGCCCACTGGCGGGCCCGCTGCCCTTGATTAGGCTCCGGTCGATGATCGCGTCGAATTTGGTGTCAAACCAAGTCTCTCCCTTGCCCGGCGGAACCTTGCGATTCATCCTGACATCCAGCTTCCCCACCATCACAGTGTTGTACCCCTCTTCGGTCATGACCTCGGGTATCATCTGCTGTACAAAGTCCATCCTGCGCCAGGTTTCAAAACCATAGACACCGTTACGGAAGGGATACTGCCCCGTAAACATGGAGGCGCGTGAGGGCGCACAGGAGGGCGAGTTACTGTAAGCACGGGTAAACAGCACGCCCTCATCAGCCAGCTTATCTGTGTAGGGAGACGAGACGTAACCCAGAGGGCTATCCTCAGTGCCAGAGACGGCCTCATTATAGCACACAAGCGTATCGGGGCGATGATCGTCTGTGATGATCCACAGGATATTCGGGGCCTTCTCAGCAGCAGTCGCCACAGGCATTCCAAGACCAGAAAAAACAAGTGAAGCCGTTAACCCACTGAGAATCGCGGAGTTCATATACAAGTAATGATTCATAGATAGGGGTATTTTTCCATTTAATATTTGATATTTTTCTAGTAATATCAGAATTGTCATTCAAGTAAAATCTTAACCTCCATGCCAAAGACATTTTAAGCACATAGATGCCACTAGCATACGCTCTTTAAAAGCATTATTCATCAAACAGGAGATCAGCCACTACAGTTCACCAGAAAATTTATGTTGATATATCTATTGAAGAACCAATAGCCTTCAGAAAGCGCCCAATTATATGAAATCAAGCATGAGCCCACTCCCCGCCGACATACCCTCCCGCCTATCTACCGCCATTGCCTTCCTCTGTGCGGCCACGACCATTACCACAGCCGCAGCCCCCCAAAGCAATTCCGGTGCGATGCCCTCACAACCCAACATCGTCCTCATCATTGCAGACGACATTGGATACGGCGATCTCGGCTACATGGGATGCGAGGCCATCGACACCCCGAACATTGACCGGCTTGCTGAGCTCGGTGTTGAATGCACCGATGCCTACATGACCGCGCCGCAATGCGCCCCCGCGCGCGCAGCCGTGCTTACCGGCATTTATCAGCAGCGCTTTGGCTACGAGCGCATCGCACCCGCACACACCAACGGGGGGCTGCCGGAAGACCGGGAGATCATCCCCGAGTATCTCCATAGCGCAGGTTATATTTCAGGCATGGTTGGCAAATGGCACCTGGGCTATCTGGAGAGCCAGCACCCGCTCAACCGCGGCTTTGACGACCTGTACGGCTTTATCCACGGTAGCCATGACTATTATGTCACGAATCCCAATGCGCCCGTCACCAGCTATCGCGCACCGCTCCAGGATGGCAGCGAGAAGGTCATCTTTAACGGATACCTGACGGATGACTTGGCCCAGGCGGCCGTTGATTTCATAACAACCAACAAGGACAAGCCCTTCTTTCTCTACGCTCCGTTTAACGCCCCGCACACCCCGCACCACACCCCGCCCGAGCAATACATGGATCGCATCGGGAAAACCTCCAGCACAAAGCGCGCAGAGCATCTGGCCATGATCGTGGCTCTGGACGATGCCGTAGGGCGCATCGTGGAGACCCTCGAACAGGAAGGCATCGCGGAGAATACGCTGATCATTTTCACCAACGACAACGGTGGCGTTTCCAATAAAGAGGTCGCCTCCAATGGCGTGCTCCGAGGCGGCAAGGGCATGCTCTTCGAAGGCGGCATACGCGTGCCGTGGATTTTCTACTGGCCGGGCACACTCAGCCCGCACACCTACAGCCAACCGATTACCGGCGTGGACATCGCACCCACGATTCTTGATCTGGCCGCGGTACCGATCCCTGCGGACATGGACGGCGTCAGCCTCTGGCCCAGCATTGCCAACGGCGCTCCCCTCGACCGGAAATACCTGTACTGGCGGTTCAAGTTTCGCGGACGAGTTCAAGGAGCCGTACGCAAGGGCGACTGGAAATACTACATGGTTGACCGGGATGTCGAACCCAGCAGATACGGTGAAATCAAGCCGGGCGAATACCTTTTCAACCTGGGCGACGACATCTCCGAGCGAAGGGATCTGGCCCAGAAGAACCCTGAAATATTCCAGGAGCTCCAGGCCGCCTACCGCGCGTGGGACAGCGAGCTGGCGGACCCGGCATGGCCAAGTGACTAAGCAATCCGCACCCGGTGCCGCATCGTCCGGTAGCAACACGATCAAGCAAAACCCCTCCCACACTGATGCCCTCAAGTAAGCCAAATATCCTTTTCATTACGCTCGATGACATGAACGACTGGGTCGGCTGCCTTAACGGCTACAGCGGCCCGGTACACACCCCACACATCGACGCGCTGGCCAATCGCGGACGGCTGTTTGCCAACGCCCACTGCCCCGCACCCTTGTGCAACCCATCGCGCACAGCCGTCCTCAGCGGTCTGCGCCCGAGCACAACGGGCATCTATGACAACACTCAATGGTGGCGCCCCAGCCTGCCGGACACGGTCATGCTGCCCGAGCATTTCAAAGCACATGGCTACCAGACAGCCTGCAGCGGAAAAGTGCTCCACCATACCCCGGGCTTCAATCCGCCGGAGATGTGGGACGAACTATTTCAGCAGGCCTTTGACTTGGGTTATGTGACGGGCGAGGACCCTTCAGCGCCCCCCAGCGGCCAACCCATGACATGGCGTCCGGGCTACCCCTTGAACGGCCTGGAAGAAGTCCGCACCTGGCAACACCCTCCCGGCGGCACCCACGAATTCGATTGGGGCCAGATAGATCTCGAAGACCAGGAAACCGGTGATGGGCAGGCCGCCTGCTGGGCCGCAGACTACCTCTCGCGCCAGCATAATAAACCCTTCTTCCTGGCTGTAGGGAGCTTCAGACCGCACCTGCCCTGGTACGTCCCCCGCAAGTATTTGGACCTTTACCCCCTCGATGACATCGTTCCGCCAGACGTACTGGACGACGACCTGAACGATGTCCCGCCAGCAGGCAGAAAACTTGTGCAAGAAGTCGCCAATGCGCATGACCTAACGATTATCCAGCGCAATGGCCTGTACAAGATCGCCATTCAAGCCTACCTCGCATCATTGAGTTACTCAGATGCAATCGTCGGCATGGTCCTCGACGCCCTGGCCAAGAGTGACTACTATCAGAATACTTACGTCGTACTTTGGGTCGACCACGGCTTCCATATGGGAGAAAAAGGCTATCTGGGAAAATCCACGCTTTGGGAGCGTTCAACCCGTATACCGCTTATTATCGCGGGACCGGACGTCGCCAAACCCGGCGTTTGCACCAGACAGGCCGTCAGCTCGCTGGACATTTACCCCACCCTGAATGAACTCTGCGGGTTTACCCCCAAGCCAGAGCTGGAAGGTGAAAGCCTGTTGCCACTGCTAAGCGACCCCAACACAAAGCGAGAGCAGCCTGCCATAACCACCATCGCTCCGGGGGCACATAGTGCCCGTAGCGAGCGCTGGCGATACATCCGCTACGCCGATGGCAGCGAAGAGCTTTACGACCACCAATCGGACCCGAACGAATGGGATAATCTGGCCGACAAGCCGGAGCTTCAGGTGACGAAGGACCAACTGGCCGCTGCGCTCCCCCAGGGGGATGCCGCACCCGCTCCCGATAAGTCGGGCTTTGCCTTTGATGCGTCAACTTACACCTGGACCCGGACCGATAGCGGCAGGCTCAGCAAGCCCCCTTCACGGTAGCGCCCTCTACCCAGGAGCCGCCGATGAGTGTCGCACGCGGGTAGGGCGGCACGCCGCGCTCACCACCGTGAATCATCGAGATGACCATATCGATAGCAGCCTCACCCGTACGGTCATTGTGCTGATCCATCCCGGCCCAGTCGGGACGATCTTTTCGCCATTCTAGCTGGATCAGGCCGATATCATCCGGGATGCTCCACCCTGCCCCGCACAGCCAGTCACGCACGACGTTATAGAGGGTAAAGATGACGTCCGGCTTTTCCCGCTCGAGCCAGTGGTGAAACAACGACGGGTTCTCCCGCGCACCGTCAATATCGTAGAAGGGACGCAGTCGTTGCCGCTGGGGAAGACTTTGCTGGCCGATGTGATAACCCGCGGTGAAGCGACGCTCAATCAGTTCATCAATCGTGCGGTCGAGCACGAGCGCGGGTCGTTTATAACCAAGGCCCAGGGCTTGCTCGAAAGCACGCAGAGCCACGATATGGTGATCGACACAGGCAAAGGGCAATGCCGGGTCGCGGGTGCGCACCCCCGTGACCACGCAGGGGTAATGTTGCCAAATCTCGTCAAAATCATGAGGCAATCGGTTGGTTTTCATCAGCCCCACCACCACGACGCCACGGATGCCGCGCGCCTTCAGGATGCGATTGAGCCGGGTGCCATTCAGTTCGGGGTCATGCATCCAAAAGCTATCGAGAGCATAACCGAGCTGTCCGGCCCGCCGCTGGCACCCCTCGATATAGGCCGGAATAGTCGGATGCTCCACAAAGGCGTTCCGACTCTGGTTCGCATTGAGCAGAGCAAGCGTCGCCTTGGGCCCCTTGCCCGGCGTGGAGCGCAGACGTGCCATCAGGTGGGCAACGAGCGGGTCACGCTGGTAGCCCAGTCGCTCCGCAACTGCATTCACCTTTTTCCGCGTGGCCAGGGGAATCTGCGGATCATTGCGCATGGCGAGCGATACGGTATTCTTGGATATGCCGAGCTCGCGGGCGATATCAGTCATGGTGGGGCGGCGCACAGCCCACATTACTGTCAAGTAATGGCAGTATTCACAAGCCCAAAGCCATCGTCTAGCTTGAGGCCATGTTATCCTATACCCTGGGTGTCGACTATGGCACAAACTCCGTGCGCGCACTCATCGTAAACTGCCAGACAGGCGAAGAGATCGCGACTGCGGTGTATGATTACCCCAGCGGGAACCAGGGCGTGCTGCTTGATCCGCGCGACGCCCACGTAGCGCGTCAAAACCCGGCCGACTACCTCTCAGGACTGGAGCACAGTGTCTGCGAAGCCGTAGCCAAAGCCCACAACTGCGAAGGCTTTTCTGCCGACAAAATCATCGGTATCGGCATCGATTCCACCGGTTCGAGCCCTATACCCGTGGATGCATACAACACGCCACTGGCCCTGCTTCCGCAGTGGAAGGACGAGTTGGCGGCCCAGTGTTGGCTGTGGAAGGATCACACCGGACACAAGGAGGCTCGCCTCATCACCGAGCTGGCGGCTGAGCATCGCCCCGCCTATATCGCCAAGTGTGGAAACACCTACTCTTCCGAGTGGTGGTGGAGTAAAATCTGGCACTGCTTGAACACCGCGCCTGAGGTCTTCGAGGCAGCGTACAGTTGGGTGGAGCTGGCAGACTTTATCCCCTCGGTTCTGGCCGGGGTATCGGACCCGAAGAACATCGTGCGTGGTATCTGCGCTGCGGGGCACAAAGCGCTTTATTCCGACGAGTGGGGCGGCTTGCCAGACGAGGCCTTCCTCACCCTGCTCGACCCCAAACTCGCGGACCTGCGCCAGCGCCTCTACCATAAGGCAGTCGATGCCTCGCAAACGGCAGGCCACCTCTGCGCACAGTGGGCAAGCCGCCTGGGGCTGCCCGAGGGCATCGTCATCGGCGTAGGTGAGTTTGATGTCCACTACGGCGCCATCGGCTGCGGCATCGAAGAAGGCACCTTTGTCAAAGTCATCGGAACATCCACTTGCGACTGCGCTGTGGTTTCGATGGACAATGACATCGCCGACATCCCCGGTATATGCGGTATCGTGCCAGGGGCGATTCTACCGGGCTACTACGGCATCGAGGCGGGCCAAAGCGCGGTGGGGGATCTTTTTAAGTGGTGGGTCGAAGGCGTCCTTCGGGACAGCCCAGACAAACATAGCATCTTGTCCGAGGAGGCAGCCCGTCTAAAGCCAGGCCAGAGTGGCCTGCTCGCTTTAGATTGGAACAACGGCAACCGTACCGTTCTGGTGGATCAGCGTCTTACCGGACTGCTCCTCGGGCAAACCCTGCACACCACCCAGGCGGAAATCTACCGCGCGCTGATCGAGGCCACTGCCTTCGGAGCACGCATGATTATCGAGCGGGTCGAAGCCTACGGCGTACCCGTCGAGCGCATCGTGTGTGCTGGCGGCATCGCCGAAAAGAACCCGATGCTGATGCAGATTTACGCCGATGTGACCGGGCGGGAACTCCGCGTTTCCAACTCATCGCAAACCTGCGCCCTCGGTGCTGCCGTGGCCGCCGCAGTCGTCGCGGAGGCACACCCGGACTTTTCCACCGCACAGGCTGCCATGACCTCGTTAAAGGAGCTTGTCGTGCGTCCCGATCCCGATGCACAGCGCATCTACGAAGAGCTCTTTTCCCTGTATCGAGAAATCCATGACGCCTTCGGTGGCGTTAAGGAAAGCGCAAACCTCGGGCAGGTCATGAAGGCTCTACTCAAGCTGCGCGATAACGCGCACCAATCAACGCTCCTTGAACAAATAGCATGAACGCACCTTCCCCTCAGATCTGGTTCATTACCGGTAGCCAGCACCTTTACGGCCCCGAGGCACTCAAGCAGGTTTCGGCCAACGCAGCAGCCGTCGCACACGGGCTGAACGATGCTCTGGACGCCAACATTGCCTTTAAGCCCATCGTCACCACCCCGGAGGAAATCCGCAAGGTATGTCAGGAGGCCAGCTCGGACGATACCTGCGCGGGCATCATCACCTGGATGCATACCTTCTCCCCGGCGAAAATGTGGATCAGCGGCCTGACCGCCCTGAGCAAGCCCATCTGTCACCTGCACACGCAATTTAACCGCGACATCCCCTGGGCCGAGATCGACATGGACTTTATGAACCTCAACCAGTCCGCCCACGGAGGGCGCGAGTACGGGCACATGCTGACCCGCCTGCGCATCCCCCGCAAGGTCATCGTCGGGCACTGGGAGGATGAGCAGGTCCGCGCCGACCTCGGCGCATGGTGCGCCGTTGCCACAGCCTGGCAGGAGATGCGAGCGCTAAGGGTCGTCCGCTTTGGTGATAACATGCGCTACGTCGCCGTAACCGATGGCGACAAGGTCGAGGCCGAGCGCGTCTTTGGCATGAGCGTGAATACCCACGGTATCGGCGATCTCGTCGCTGTCATGGACGGGCAGAGCGATACCCGTGTCGATCAACTCTGCGCTGAGTATGCCGACCTCTACGACCTGATGCCCGCTCTTCACAAAGGCGGCGAGCGGCATGCATCACTCCGCGATGCCGCCCGCATCGAACTCGGCCTGGAGCAGTTTCTGCGTGAAGGTGGATACGGCGCCTTTACCGATACATTCGAAGACCTCCACGGCATGAAGCAGTTGCCCGGCATTGCGGCCCAGCGCCTCATGGCCAAGGGCTTTGGGTTTGGTGGCGAGGGCGACTGGAAGCACGCCGCTCTCGTGCGCGTGATGAAGGTCATGTCCGGCAACATACTCGAGAGCCAGACCTCCTTTATGGAGGACTACACCTATCATTTTGA
The DNA here is from genome assembly GCA_030425485.1 of Verrucomicrobiia bacterium. Taxonomy (GTDB): domain Bacteria; phylum Verrucomicrobiota; class Verrucomicrobiia; order Opitutales; family Cerasicoccaceae; genus Ruficoccus. The sequence continues at coordinate 38,411 of JAUIAM010000018.1, read as the reverse complement.
TCCGGCCGGAGCACGCTGCCTCGGCGCCCACATGCTGGAGATATGCCCTTCGATTTCTGGCCATAAACCACGCTGCGAAATTCACCCGCTGGGCATCGGCGGCAAGGAAGACCCGGTACGTCTGGTCTTCGACGCCGCAACCGGCCCGGCCATCAACGCTTCACTGGTCGACCTCGGCAACCGCTTCCGTCTCCTCGTCAATCAGGTCGAGAGCGTGCCCATGCCAAAGCCCATGCCCAAGCTGCCCGTGGCCCGCGTCCTCTGGGATGCCAAGCCCGACCTGCAGAAAGCAGCCGCGGCGTGGATCCACGCCGGAGGTGCCCACCACACCGGGTTCAGCCTCAAGGTAAGTGTTGAGCAAATGGAATCCCTGGCCGAGATGGCGGGCATCGAGTGCGTCACCATCGACGAGAGCACCGACCTACGTTCCTTTAAACAAGACCTCCGCCTGGGAGAAGTCTACTACGGCGTGCGAGGCATTTAACATGAACTACCGAGACATCCGCGAAGCCTGCTGCGAGGCCAACCTCGCCCTCCCCCAAACAGGGCTCGTCGACTTGACCTTTGGCAACGTCAGCGTGCTGGATGCAGACGCGGGGGTATTCGCCATCAAGCCCAGCGGTGTGGAGTATGATGCGCTCACCCCGGCAGACATGGTCATTGTCGATCTCGATGGTGCCATCGTCGAGGGGTCACTACGGCCCTCCTCGGACACACCCACGCATCGCCGCCTCTTCCAGGCATTTGCCGACGCGGGGGTGCGCTCCGTCGTTCACACCCATTCCCGCAATGCCGTCGCCTTTGCCCAGGCCGGGCAAGACCTCCCCTGCCTCGGCACCACCCATGCCGACCACTTCGATGGCCCCGTCCCCTGCACCCGATGGATGAGGCCAGAGGAGATTGCCACCGATTACGAGTGGAACACCGGAGAAGTCATTGTGGAATGCTTCGCGCAAAGAAAGCTGTCTGCGGCTAATGTCCCGGCGGTGTTTGTGCGCGGGCACGGTCCCTTTGCCTGGGGTGAGCGGGCCGACAAGGCAGTCGCGTACGCACAGGCCCTGGAGATATGCGCGGACATGGCCCTGAAGACTGCCGCTTTACAGCCCGGAATGCAGTCCATCCCCGATGCGCTCCTGCGTAAGCACTTTGACCGTAAGCACGGCAAAAACGCCTACTACGGACAAGGTTAGGCCACGGTTGTAATCGTGTGGTCACTGTACTTGCTCAGTCCAGCGTGTACCACCGTTTTCTAAAATCCAGCGATAGCGCAGAAAATACAACGGTCCCGATACTCGTACGCGGTAGCGTACCCATTCGATGCTAGCGCCATCGAGCACATCCGTATCAATCACCTCGATCTGCAAGTTCCAGCCGCCAGCTTCAACGTTAACCCACGTTTTCATATCCGGGCTGATCTCGAGCGCGCCCGTCAGATCAGGATCGTCGGTTCGCTCACGCTGCACCCACTCTAGCCAGCGCCGACCCTCATCGTCGATGTAGACTCCACTGGAGGGTAATTCTGCGCCGTGCGCGCGGCGGTCGGGCCGAAGCCCCATGGCGTATTTCTGTAAATTGCTCCAGCCATCTCCCGCGGGACTGGCAGCGATCCGGGACTCCGTTTCGTCCAGGTCGTAATGGGTCATCCAGGTCTCATAACCCGTCTGCGCTGTAGCCAATTCCAGCGGTACGGTATCCAACGTGACACTCACGGGCCGGCCCAGGTCGGCCCCATCGGGCATGGGGATAGTGACTACCCATTCGCCACCGACCTCTGACACCCCGGAGCCGTACACAGGAAAGGTCAGCGAGATGTCCAGGCTCGTCAGCGAAGGGTTTTGCTGCGGGTCTGATACCGTGAGTACCAGTTGGTCGTTCCCCAACTCCGCCATGACCACCGCGGGCGCGGAAACGCTCATGTCCCAGTCCCCCTCATCGACATGGAGCGTCGGGCTGCTGCTGTAGAAAACCGCCTGCACGTTCTCCCCATCCGACGAGCCCACAGCTTGCAGAGACGTCGTATTGGATAGCACCTCAACCGGGAGTTGCCCCAGATAGGTAGTCGGCGAGGCGTTGCCCGTATACATCAGATAACCATAGCGCGCCGCAGACGGGTCCGCCCCATGATTGATCCGCATGGTGAAAACATCGAGGGTCTCCGCGGTGATCGTGCGCCCGGTCAACTCATCCCAATGCGTCAGGGTATCGTATGCCTCAATCTCGGCCACACCATCACTCTGGGCGGGCAGCACCACGTACAAGATGTCATCCTGATCGACCCACACCGGGTCTTGTGCATTTAAGAGTGTATAACTCTCATCCACGTCACCGCCTACCGCGACACTCTGGCTGCTGCCCGTACCACGGGCATGCACAAGGTTGGTGCGCCAGGCGGTGTGGTTAATCGTCGTCCAGACATCTCCGCCAAGGCCGGGCGTGTCATCCTCGATACCTGCTCCGAGGGCCACGATGGTATCGTCGAAGATAAAGTAGCTCTTGTACGCGATTACTCCGTAGATTTCCGGGTCGTGTGGATGCAGGGTGTCGTCGTCTTTTTCAAAGATGAACCCAGCGGCACCGTTACCACTACGCGCAACCCCACCAGCGAAGTTATGCAGGCTGGTGAATCCGCGGTAGTTATTGACAATGGTCAAATCCCCGATCGGGGTGTAGCGAGCCGTCACCCCGGGCAGCGCCGTCGGCTCCCAGGTGCCCTTATGCCGATTGATCTCATCGCCATCGCGCAAGATGACATAGTGCCCATCGCGACTGAACAGATTCAGGCGGTCATTGTCTCCCGTGCCATAGCTCTCAACCCCGTCTACCCGGCTGGAAGCCATCGCGACGAAGAAATAAAAATCATCCGTCTTCTTGGCCAGAGCATCATTGTTCCAGAAGTAACGTGTGCCCACGTAGTAGCCATCGGGGTAGCCATCCATGAGGATTCCCCCCTCGATAGCCAGGTCCTGCAGTTCGGAAATTTCTCCCGCATCCAGCACGTCCTCAAACGCGACACGTGTGATGCCCGCATAACTACCGGAAGCGTACCTGACCCTTGGCCCCGAGGCCGCCTGAAAGGTATAACGGCCCCGGCCCATCGGAGCATCCCAGCCTTTGTAGTGGAGCCAGGTCGCTCCCCGGAGAAACTCCAGTGCGCCTGTTGGAGAGATTGCGTCAATGTCCGTGTAGCCGTACTCGTCGAGTTTATCTAAAATGCGCAATGAGCCCAATACGTTGGACGTCCCGAAAACCCCATGCCAGGGATAGAATTCGGTGTAGTTCTGGCGTCCATGCCCCCAGCCCAGACCATCCGCAGTCATCCCCTCGGACCAGAAGGCTTCATTCGTGTCGATCAGGTGCTGGGAGGTCGGCGCCATGGCCCCAGCCGTCACAATCTCCACCGTGTCCATCATCTCTGGAACCATAAACAAAGCCGCTACCTGAAAAATCGGACGGTAGCCCGTTGCATTGGCACCGACCCACTCCGCGTCATTGCGAAAGCGCTCCGGGCAGATCGGGTGTCCGTCGGTGTGGTCACTGCGCGGGCGCATGGTAAAGGACTGCAGGGCGACGCGATGCAACTGGATGTAAACCTCCCAGAACAGCGGGTCATCCGACGCTCCGCTTTCCACCGCCTCCATCTCAGGCAAAAAGAAGAAGAACATATTGGCCGCGCAGGAGGGCATCAAAAAGCACGGTGTGTGCCATGCCTCGACCTCGCCGGGGTTGTCCGCCTCGGACTTGGCGTAGTAGGCGATACCTTTGAAAAGCTTTTCCCGCAGGGCATAGTCCTCACTGCGCTCCTCGCCCAGCGTCCAGTGGAACTGCTCAGAGAGAACGGTAAGCCGCTGAATAGCGGTCACCCGCGCCAGACCGGGGTCGCTGGTTTCGAGCGAGATAAGATCCTCAAAGCGCCCATCAGATCGCAGGTTGAGCAGGTAGGAGGCATGATCGGTAAAAGAAGAAAATGGCGTTGGCCCCCCGACGTGATCTTCGGCCAGCACCCGCCTCAACTCCCGCAGCAGGTAACGCTTCTGAGCATTCGTCTCGGTTGAGTTCTCCGGGATAATGTACTCGCAGTCCACGCAATCCCATTGCCCCACCCATAGCTCGGAGAGTTGCTCTATGAGCTCCACCCCCATCTTGCTGACCCGCACCTCAAAGTCATAGAACGAAGCGTGGCGGCTATGGTAGGAAAAATAGGCGCGCACCCCGGCTGAGCCACGCGTGTAAGTATCGTCACGCACAGACACCCGGGCGAGCAGGTCGTCGTACACCCCGGGCGAGCCCTCAGCAAAGATAGCCGCTTCCAGATAGTCACCCTCTACGGTGAAGACCAGGCGCGTGACCTCGTTATTGGCAATCGAACGAGAGAGCGACTCGCTGGCCAGCTCCGTGTCGATGTTGCTACTCAGGCTCAGCCCATGACCGATTTTCAACACACCGCCCTCTTCATAGGCAAAGTATCCGCCCTGCTGATCTCCAGCGCCCTGCCAGCGTGCCACCAGCCCCGTGGCATGGTTACTGGCGTCCTGACGGTTCTCCGACCAGAGCGTTTCCACCGTGTAGTCCATCCAGTATTGCGTCGTGTCGCCCTGATAGATCGCGTGTCGCCGAGCACCGCTGTTTGATTCCGGGGTGTTCTTTCGCTCCAGGCGCAAGAGCCCGCTGTCGATTTCAATGATGGGCGTAAAGAAGTTGGACGCGAGCAGCGCCGGGTCATACCAGTCGTCGGGGTACTCCTCATCCGGCCCGTCAAAACTGGTATCAAAGACCACCATCGGGCTGCCCACAGCATAGACATCCACCTCCAAGTAATCAAAAAGAGCAGAGCGTGAATGGTAACTGAACGAGGCGAGGAGCCCGCTGGAACCACGCGTGTAGCGATGATCCGTTACCTCAACCTCACCAAGGGAAACGGTAAAGTCGCCGTTCGTATCGGCAGCGAACAACTCAGCGTGAAGCTCTGGTCCGTCGAGCGTGAAAACCAGACTCACTTCCTCGTTGTTCGCGATCGCGCGGGAGAGATCGGCTTCCGCCAAGACCTCGCCCGCACCGTCCGCCGGAGACAAGCCCGCCCCCAGATAGAGGCGCCCATCCTGCTCATAGGCAAGATACCCACCATTCTGGTCAGACGCTCCCTGCCAGCGCGCCACCAGCCCCGTGACATGGGTGGTGGCATCCTGCCGGTTTTCCTTGAGTACCGTTCGCACCTGGTAGTCCTCCCAGTAGGCACTGTCCCCGCCCCGGTAGAGGACAAAGCGCACGCCCCCGGTATTAGACTCGTAGGTGTTCGCTCTTTCCATGCGAAGCCAACCGCTATCCAGCTCGGTCACTTCGCGGGTAAAGCCATATCTAGAAAGCTCGCCATCATACCAGCCCTCCGGAAAGGTGCCATTGGCACCACTAAAATCAATCGTGTGGGTGGCCAGAATCGTGTTTGCATGGGCAGTGGCAGACAGCGAGATAAGGCCGGCAATGAGCAGAGGGGGTATGCGTTTCATAGCAGGTAATCGTTGGGGTTTAACATAGAACATGCAGCCGAGATAGCGGGCCTGAACCGAGATGCTATACCGTTTTAACACTCGGTCAAATCCCAATTCGATCTCGCCCCATCAACAATCGCAATACCCTATCATAGAGAAACTTAAACCACGAAATAGATTCCCAATATCTAAAATCTACCCCCATACGCACCCAACCAGAACCGCTTCACGGGGAAATGCAATGATATGCATTCCATAAGGCAGGAGACCCCATGCCGCTTACTGAATCCATAGAGTCCGCGCGCGCAGCCGAGACCACCTGTACAGGCAATCAACTAACACGCCTTCGTCGCCGGAAGCGTACTCCGGCGCAGGATCAACTCGGACGCCAACTGCACCTTCGGCAGACTGGTTTTCCCATTATCTTTCAAGGCCTCGACCAGCATATGGACAGCCTGACGAGCCATTTCGCCTGACGGCCTGCGGATGGCACTATACTTTACCTCGCTCAACTCACCGACCCGGAAATGCCCCCCCAGCAGCATGTCCCCCACACCCACCAGTTGGATGTCCTCGGGGATGCGGAAGCCTCTGGCTTTGGCCAAATTGATAAAGCTTAGCGTACGCCAGTCCGACTCGCAAATCACCCCCACGGGCATGGTAAAATCCTCTAAGGCCTCGCTCATGCCCTCACCCTCAAGATTGCTCACGACAACCCTTCCCTTGAGCTTATGTCGCTTAAGATAGTTCTTAAAGTACGTGATGCGGTTCGCCCGCATGTGGTGATGGGTTAAACTGGAAATCAGTAGGAACTCGCGACAGCCCGTCGCGCGAAAGCCATCCAGTGCCAATTTCATCGGCACCTTGTAGTCTACCTCGACCAGTCCGGCTTCAGGCAAGCCCGGCAAAGCCACTTCCAGGAAGGCTGTCCGCACGCCCGCTTGCTGCAGTTGGTCAATCGTGTGCTTGTACTCCCATGCCGTATCGGAGGGCAACCAGATGAGGCCATCCACGCGCTGACTGATCGTGTGCCGCAAGGCCTGACGCTCCGCATCCAGGTCCGTATCGGTAAAGTGGATCGACAAACTATAGCCGTGTTTCTTCGCCTCCATTTCGGCCACATCCAGGACCTCCGGCGTATTCCACGGTACGACCATCCCGAGGCAATGGGTGCGCCCTCCGCGCAAGGACGCTGCCTGCTGATTCGCAACATAGTTCAACTCCCTCGCCTTATCGAGTATCCGCTGACGGGTTTCCTTGGAGAAACGGGTCAGCCCGGGGTTGCGCAGACATTGCGAGACCGCGCCCTTGGAGACACCAACAGCATCGGCAATCGTCTGGATCGTTACCTTGGCCATGCTTGCTTGATACGGGACATAGCAAACGAATAGCACCCTGCACAGCTACTGCAAGACTTCCCGTGCGGCAAAGCATAGCCCCTGAAGCTAATGCCTGCTGAGAATCGAGCATCAGGGCTCGGACTTTCCCCCACAGTGGTGCCAGGAGAAATCAGTTATAAACACCCCGCCAGAAGAGGCGTGATTGCTCGTCATTATGGCGGGCCAGTGCAGTCCCCTCCTCCCTGGAGATACGCCCAACGTGACCGTCCATGTATACAATATTCGAATAGCCATCATCGTAATAGCGTTCACGCGCAATGGAGCCGTTACCCCCCATGTGATAGAGGAATGACGTATAGACATACGTGCCATCGGCCCGCGCTCTGGCCGCCCCATACATGAAGTGGACCATCGCCTGCGGTTTCTCAATCGCGAGCATACTGGGGATGGCATTATCATGCGATGACACCCGGAAGTTCATGGCATAAGTGTTGTTGATTGTACTGAACGAAGGCATTTCCTGCTGTAGGAGTGGACTCGTAGCCACCGTGTCCTTGGCTTCACCGTGATCAGCGGAGTATTCCCCGATGTAGTCCAGAATGCCATTTCGGGTCCCTTCTGAGTTAAAATACCACTGCTGCCAGTCAGGGAATTGGTTTTGCGCCTGGATAAACAACATCGCACCTGAGTGCAATTGGCGCAGGTTATGTTGACATGCCGCACGCTTAGCTCCGGTGCTTACGCCGGAGACAATCGGGATCAGGATTGCCGATAGAATGCCAATCACCGCGATCACCGCGAGCAGTTCAATCAGCGTAAAGCCATTGGAGCGAATAGAAGATTTCATACCATTTAAAATATCGGACATAGGAGTGATGAGTGAAAACTCACGCGCCATGTTAAACCGGTTTAGCACATGTAGAATATCCCGTCAACTCTTTTAAATTGAATGCAGCATTCATGACTAGCGAATGCTATGCCAAAGCAACATTTGAAGGCATGCATTCTGCACGAATTACAGGGAATGGGAGTAGTCAAAATGCATGACGCGTGCCCACACCCCAAAGCACGAAAACTCATTTCATTCTGACTATCTGTCACTTAAGAACTTTCGCTTCAACTTGGCATGCTTCGAGTTACAGTGTAGGCATTATGACAAAACTACAAATCATCCTCATGACACTGTTAACCGCTATGGCTCTGACCTTTGCCGGTTGCGACCAGGACAAGGACCTCGGCGACCACATGGAAGATGCTGGTGACGCCATCGAAGACAAGGCTGACGACGTCGGCGATGCCGTCGAAGACGCCGCCGAAGACACCCACGACGCCGTCAAGGACGCCACCAACTAATGTGGCCCTCGATGCCAGGTTAGGTTTTAAGGAGTACAGTAGCAGTACACCGCTAGTAATAGCCCACAACAAGACAGCCAGTGTTTGAGAGAGCACTGGCTGTTTCTTGTTTACCAAGTCCCCATCGCGCGAACGTGCCCTGGAAACCAATACGGTGTCGATCACACACCGTGGAACCGAACACGCACACACCGAATAGAAGGCTGTTATAACGTTTCCATCTATGATGGATAAGATGTTGGCAGGGGCGGCTGCCCCCAGCCGTCCGCGGATGCCTGAGGACAGGCATCCCTACCCGGGCCACTGGCTTTACCTTTTTTATGGGAAGACGGTAACATGCTCAGGCCGGCGGCCATCCTGATACGCCATGCAAATTACCCATCCGTGCCTGCATCGGACATTGCAGGATGCAACGAACCGGGAGCAAAGAGAAATCCAATAATTCCGCATAGCTTTGGAAGCAAGCAAGATAAGGGATTCTATCAAAAATTGGCATGCGACTAGTTACAGATAGATGAACACCAAAAATCCATTCAACCAAGAAAGGAAAACATCATGTTAAGTTGGGCACTCACATTCTTCGTCATCGCACTCATCGCCGGCCTGCTCGGATTCACGGGTATCGCTGGTGCCGCCGCCGGAATCGCCAAGATTCTGTTCTTCATCTTCCTCGTCCTGCTCGTCGTCGCTATGCTTGCCGGAGCACTGCGCGGTAAGAAACCGATGTAAACACGCATCGGGCTAAACACTGGAGACGCCACCGCCCGGCCAGTAATCAACGGCCGGGCCCGGCCTCCAGACAGCCATAGCATCGCCCCCCCCTTTGACTCTCAATCCGCCAAGCGCATGAACACTTTTCTCCTCATCATACTGGCCATCATCTTTCCCCCGGCTGCCGTTGCAGTCAAAGACGGGATCGGCGGTCAGTTCGTTCTCAACCTCATCCTCACCATCCTCGGCTGGCTGCCGGGCATCATTCACGCCTTGATCGTATGCCTGCCCAACGACAAGCCTGCCTAGACTATTCGTATCCAAATTTCCAATACAACTCAGGGGCCACCCCCGACATGTACACAGCCATATACCTAGTCCATTCTCATATTAAACCAAGGAGACAACATCATGAGCACTGTTAAACAAGAACTCGCCAGCGACCTCAAAGAAATTACCCAATATTGCCACGACTCGGCCCGCGGCTACCACGAAGCCGCCCAGAAAGTCCACGAGGACCACCCACACTATGCCCAGCGTTGGGAAGCCTTTAGCGCCATCCGGCACGTATATGTCGAAGAGCTCAACCAGCGGCTGATGTGCATCGGGGAGGACCGCAAGGAATCAGGCTCGGGCAAGGGAGCCATCCACCGCGGTATCATTGCCCTGAAGGATCTCTTCGTCAGCGATGACCTGCAGGCCGCCACCAAGGAATGCATCCGGGGCGAAGAAGAGCTCCTGGAGCGCGTCGAAGGCACACTCAAGGATGACACCCTCGACGGCGCCACGCGCAGCCTGCTCGTCAAGATCAGCGTCCACGTCAAGGACTGCGTCTACGAGTTGAAGTCCATCGTGATACCCGTTTAAACCACTGCCGCCTGGCGTTAAGCAACCACGGGCCCGTAGTGCTAAGACCACTACGGGCCTCGACTACGCACTGATGTATCAGGATTTTCAAGACATGGAGCAGACCTCGAAACAAGCATCGCGCAAGGCTTATCTGGAGCAACTGCTCGGTACGCCCTTCACAGCTGGTAACGAAGTCAGAGCCCTGCACAATGGCGACGCGATTTTCCCCGTCATGCTCGACGCGATCCACGCCAGCCGACACAGCATCGAGTTTTTGACCTACATCTACTGGACAGGCGACGTGGCCCAGGAGTTTGCCCGGGCCCTGGCAGAGCGGGCCCGCAACGGCGTCAAAGTCAAGGTCCTGCTTGATGCCTACGGGTGCCTGGAGATGAAAGAGAAGTGGATTGAGGTCATGAAGGAGGCCGGGGTAAAGGTTCACTTCTTTCGCCCTGCCCGCAAAGTCCTCTATCGCTATGACAAGCGCACCCACCGCAAGGTCATGGTCTGCGACGGAAAAGTCGCTTTCACGGGCGGCGTCGGCATTGCCAAGGAGTGGGAAGGTGACGCCCGCAACGCCAGCGAATGGCGCGAAATTCATTACCGCATCGAAGGCCCCGCCGTGAACGGCCTGCGCGGGGCCTTCTGGGATAACTGGGCCGAGTGCGACGCGCTCCCCACCGATCCCATTGAGGCCACCCATCCCCACGAGAGCAAGAACACCGCATTGCTGGTGCTGCGCTCGGGCTCGGATTCCCGCGTGAGCGAAGTCTATAAAGCCCTGCACGGACTCATCAGCCAGGCCGAGCACAGCATAGATATTATCACGCCCTACTTCGTGCCCTGCGATGACCTGCTCGCGCTGCTTTGCAAAAAGGCCAGACACGGCGTGCAGGTGCGCATCCTCCTGCCGGGCAAATACACGGATCAGCGCTTCGAGCGAATTGAATCCACGCGCTACTATAGTAAGCTAACCAAGTGCGGCGTGGAGGTTTACCTTTACCAAAAGACCATGATTCACACTAAGCTTTTCCTCTGCGACGACGACATGGTCATGTTCGGCTCACTGAACTTCAACCACCGCTCCGTCCATCAGGACGAGGAAATCGGCGTAATCGCCAATGATCCTGCTCTTAATTCCCAGCTCATGAAAAGCTTCGAGGCGGACCTGAGCGACGCACTCCCCGTAGGCGAAACCGAGTGGGCCGAGCCCAGTCTCTGGCAGCGCGTAATGCACGTCCTGCTCAAGCCCCTTCGCAAGCAACTCTAGCCTACGGCGACAGTTGCATTTTGCACGATTGGCATTACAATGTCGTGCATATTGCAAATGTGTATTCGAGCAGGAGGTACCTGGAAATAATTCAAAACGCACCTTTCAGGCATACAGCTTCTGCGAGATAAAAAACGCATCAAACGAATATCCAATCACTTAAGTAAAGAAATGAAGCGTCCATAGCCATCTCCAGCGCGTGAGCTGGTCCATCAATCAGGGCGGCTGGCATCATATTAGCAAGACGACACACTATGACCATACTCGTTGTTGACGACGAACTGAACATCCTGCGCACCACTTCCATCGCCTTGAAAACGATGGGGCATGTCCCCCTGACGGCGGAAAACTCGCGTCAGGCTGAGCGCATTTTGAGCGAAGAGAAAGTCGATGCCATGTTTCTGGACATCATGCTCGGCAACGAGAACGGGCTCGATTTCCTGGACAAGCTCCAGTCCCTCGACGAAGCCCCACCCGTCATCGTTTTTACCGCGCACTCCTCCATCGAGTCTGCGGTCGAGTCGATGAAGCGCGGAGCCTACGACTACATCCAGAAGCCCTTCATCCCGGAGGAAATCCGCCAGATGCTGGCCAAGCTGGAAAACGATCTGGCCAAGTCCAACAAAATCGGCGAGCTCCAGGAGCAGGTGGCTTCGAACCAGCCGCTCATCACGCTGGAGTCGGACGAGCCCGCCATGCAGAAAGCGTTCGAGTTGGCCTTCAAAGCCGCCCCCTCGGAGGCCAGCATGCTCATCCTTGGTCCCAGTGGCACGGGCAAGACCGTCCTGGCCCGGGAAATTCACCACCGCAGCAACCGGGCCGAAAAGCCATTTATCACGGTCAACTGTCCCAGCCTTTCGAAGGAATTGCTTGAGAGCGAACTGTTCGGCCACACCAAGGGGTCGTTCACCGGAGCGGTCAAGGACACCTGGGGCAAGATAGCCGCGGCCGACGGCGGCACGCTCTTTCTGGACGAAGTGGGCGAACTTCCGCTCGAAATTCAGCCCAAACTCCTGCGCCTGCTGCAGGACCGCGAATACGAGCGCCTGGGCGAAACACGCACCCGCAAGGCCAACATCCGCCTCATCGCAGCCACAAACCGCGACTTGGCCAAGGAGGTCGAGGCGGGGCATTTCCGCGAAGACCTTTTCTACCGCCTGAAAGTCATCACCATCGATATGCCCGCGCTCAAGGAACGTCCGTCGGACATCCTCCCGCTGGCCGAAAGCTACCTGCTGCACTTCGCCCAGCGGGGCTCGCTGGGCACGGAGACCTTTTCAGAGGATGCCGCCAAGGCGCTGGTCGACTATGCCTGGCCGGGCAATTTGCGTGAAATGCGTAACGTCATCGAGCGCGCAGTCATCCTGGCCCACGGGGAAAAAATCCTGCTCGATGACCTGCCGGAAGAAATCCAGCAAAACGACTCCGGGGGTGCGCGTCCGGGCCACATGGTCTCGCTGGCCGAGCTGGAGGAAGCACACATACGTCGCATTCTGGCCAAGACCAGCAGCATGGAGCGCGCCGCCGAGGTGCTGGGCATCGACACGGCCACACTCTACCGCAAACGCAAGAAAATGGGACTTGCCTAAGCCCGCATGAAACGCCTCAGATCCAAACTTTACCTGGCCCTCCTGCCGCTGCAAATGCTGCTGGTCGGGCTTGCCGTCTGGAGCTACTTTCTGGTGCAAAACCTGGACACGCTCTTCTTCGAGGCACGCGTGCAGCACAGCGAAAACCGCACCCAGATCGACTCCGCCATCCAACAGCTTAACCAGCTCAAGCTCGTGGTCAGCCTGCGTGAGGAGTCCTCCGTGCCCTTGCTCAAAGACGCCATTTTAAACAAAGCACACGCCTATCTGATGGAGGTCGGCCCCGTGCTCGATATGGTGCGCAGTGACCACCGCAACCTTTATAAACAACTCTCCGATACCAACACCTCGCTGATCAAAGTCATTGAAAAGATCGAGCAAAACCCGCCGCGCACCGTGCAAGGTGAGTACATCCGCCTGGCCCAGCTCGTCCAGCGTTCACTCGATCAGCTGAAGCAAGTGGAGGCGTGGTCCGACGACTACATCCTCATGCTACAGGGGCAATTCAGCAACAAGGTTTCCACCTCCTTCATTGTGGTCACGATCGGCATTGCCCTGTGCGTCGTGGGCACACTGGTTATCACCCGGCAAATCGGGCGCATGATTATCAAACCCGTCGAACTGCTGCACGAGAAGATAGATGATGTCACGCATGGCAACTTCGACACCATGGTGCAGATGCGGCGCCGGGACGAAATCGGCGGGCTCTCGAAAGCCTTTAACCAGATGGTGGAGCGGCTGCGCACCTACCGTCAACTGACCGACGAAACCATCCTCAGCACGACACGTACCTTTCGCACCGTGCTTGAGCGCACCCCGCTGGCCGTCATCTTTATGAACGCGGACGGCAAGCACTTCTACCTCAACCCCGAGGCGGAAAAACTGTTGTCCGCACTCAATATCGATCAAGGTCTGCCCGTGGGCATCAGCTCGCAAGTCGAAACCGCTCAGGACCAGCACGTCGTCATCGCCGAGCGCGACCTTAACAAGGCCACACGCTTGAAAGTTCACGGCGAGGACCGCTACTACCTGACCTCCATTTTTCCCGTAGACCTGATTGACACCGAGTTGCCGGAGTCCGAGCGCACCCTGGAGTCGGGCATCGCCATTATGTTGAACGATGTCACCCGGATGAAGCTGGCCGACGACCTCAAAAGCAACGTCCTCGCCACGGTGAGCCACGAACTGAAGACCCCCATCACCAGCGCAAGGCTCGCTCTGCACCTGCTCTCCGATGGCAGCGTGGGCGAGCTCAACGACGAGCAGATGGAACTCATCCATACCGCACGGGAAGACATCGAACGCCAATTGGCTACCATCCAAAACCTGCTCGATCTGAGCAAGATCGAGAAAGGCGACACCAAGCTCGACCTGAACAAATCTACCGGCAACGCCGTAGCCGAAAGCAGCATCGCAGCCCACCGCGAGATCGCCAAAAGCAAGGGCATTCGTCTGAACCTCGTGCCAGACGAAGCCCAGACCATCCTTACCCTCGACGAGAAAAAGATCGGCATCGTGCTGAATAACCTGCTCTCCAACGCCATCCGCCACTCCCCCAGCCAGAGCACGATCGATATCGTGATCGAGCGCCAGGACGAGGCCGTATGTTTTAGCGTGCGCGATCAGGGGCCAGGTATTGATAAATCCATGCACGAGAAAATTTTCCAGCGCTACGAGCAGGGGGACTCCGAGATCGGCAGCAGCGGTCTCGGGCTTTACATCGCCCGGGAGATCGTCGAGCTGCATGGCGGCTGCATCGGCTGCGACTCCGACCTGGGCCAGGGCAGCACCTTTTCATTCAGCATCCCCCTGAGGGATGAAGACAACGCCAACCCTCAAACAACATAAATCATGCCTACAAAAACAGCATCCAACAAGAACGACAATGCGAGCAAGCTCGCCGACGACCGCGACAAGCTGGTCGAAGACTTGAAGCTGCTCATCGAAGACGCCAAGACCCTGACCACCGATGTCAAGGACACCTCCCAGGAGGCCTTCAGCGACAAGGCTGACGCCCTGCGGGAAAAAATCACCGAAGCCATGGACAAGCTCAAGGAGCACGGCGAAGAAGTGAAAAAGAAGGGTGAAGCTGTGGCCAGCGACCTGGAAAAAACCATCAAGGACAATCCCTGGAAGACCGTCGGCCTCGCCGTACTGGCCGGGATCATCATCGACCGGATCACACGGGACTAGGCCATGAAAACGCTTAAGGCAGCTGGCGCCCTGGCGAGCACCCTCGCGGGCATGTTCGAGTCGCGTCTGGAATTGTTCTCAGCCGAGTTCAATCTGGAACGGACGCGCCTCGCCGTGCTCGCGTGCCTCGTCATGCTCGGGTGTGGCAGCCTCCTGCTCGCCTGCCTGGGCCTGACGGTGTGCCTGGTCTTTGCCTTTGGGCTGGATAACTGGCTACTGACCACACTGGTCATCAGCCTGGTCTACCTGAGCATCTTTGGCCTGTGCACCTTCTGTGCCTACCGCCAACTCGATAAACGCAAACTTCCCTTCCAGGCCACCCGGCAGGAAATACGAGAGGACATCACATGTTTGGTCTCCGCGATAAGGAACGAAAGATCCTGACCCTACAGACGCGCTGCGCCAATGAGCGCGCGCTGATGGCAGGAAACATTTACCAGATTATGCCGACGGTGAGCAAGGTCCGGCGCCTGAGCACCTATCAATGGGTGCTGAAGCTGGGTAAACCGCTGCTGCGCGGCGCAGGCTTCTCCCTGGCCAAGCGCGTGCTACTGCCACGCGGCCGCCACAAGCTGCTGAAACTGCTTGGGCTCGGCGCTATCGGCGTCGGTGCGTGGCAACTGCTTGACCACGCGGGCGAAGACTAGTTTACTCGTCGTCGTCGCTATCAGTCGGCTGCAGGCGCAGGAGCTTGAGCTCTTCGAGCTTATAGTTGCCCAGACCCACGGCCTGCGCGTACTCAAAGACTTGAGGATCACGCTCCGACACAGGAAAGCCCTCGTAAGCCCGTCCGTTATGGATACGGCGCCACATCAGGTAGTCGATCGCGACCGGATTTGCGCTGAGCCAGAGTTTCGGCTCCTGCTTGGTATAGAGTGAATTAAAGCGCGGGCCACCGATAAACTGGTAACGCTCCAGACTCTGGATAGTGCAGACCCAGGTTTCACGCACTTCCGGGATGGCCGCGATTTCCGCCGTAGCTACGGGAGCGTTACCCGGGCTGGCAAAGAAACGGGTGTTGTTGCTGATGTTCCACAGGGTGGCATTGGCCAGCGCACCGCTGATGCCCAGCGAATTACTGTCCGACGCCATCGGGAGGTTGATCCAGAAGTCTACGTCTGCAATCAGCGGGTAGGCCAGGAAGCTCTTGCGCTCCTCGGGATCGGACTCGTAGTTAAACTGCGAGTTGGAAATGGTCTGGGCCAGCTTTTCGCGCGAAGGCAGGTTGGAGTCGTAGAACCAGGCCGAATCGTAGAATTTGCCCGAATCCAGCGCGTAGACCGGAATGCCCTCAAACTCCTGCGGGGCATCTATGCCGCGCGGCAGGTAGCCGCTGTCCCGCAGACGCTGGGTGTTCGTATCAATCAGAAAGATATCGCTACGGTCAAAGCCACGCTCCTCAAGGATGGCGACCACCGCACGCACGAGATTGTGTGGCGTGCGCAGGCCCGGCCCGGAACCGGTGTAGATCTTCAGGCCCACTTTGCCCCGGGGACCGGGCTGGAGCTTGAAGCCGCTCTGTTTTTCAAAAGCAAGTAAAAGCGTTTTCACGCCCGCATAGTAGCCGTGGTAGTTAAACCGCTCCATCGGATACTCCCACACATAGGCCTGGAGCTCCGGGCTGGCCGTGAAATCCATTTGGGTCTCAGTGACTTCGGTTTGCGCCGAAAGTGTGCACATGGCGGCCAGAAAAAAGGCAATTCTAGTAAATACGGGCATTCTCAACTCTTGACAGGTTTTCAGCATGGCCAGACATTGGTCATATCAATTTTCCTATGTCTCCAATGAACGCCAAGCTTGCCGCGATTTGTTTCCTGCTGGCAACCTTTTTCGTGACCGCCTGCTCCAAGCAGGACAACGAAGCCGACAAGGCTGCACAGGAGGCCGCCATCCAGAAACAACTCTCGCAGGCGCAGACCCTGCTCTTTAACGGGGATACCCAGGGAGCACTCAACATCCTGGAGGCCCTCGACACCGATCACGAAAACCACCCCGAGATCATCGAGCAGCTCGCCTTCGCCTACGCCGAGGTCCCCGACCCCACCTTGGCCGGGATCTACTTTGACCGCGTTTACCAGCTCGACCCCTCCCGCAGCGACATCGCGCTCTTTGCCGCCAGCGCCCACAGCGAAGGTGGAGACTGGGAGGCCGCCGCCCGCTCTTACGAAAACTACCTCAAGGCTGAGCCCCTCGACGCCGGCGCGTGGAAGTCACTCGCCCGCACCTACCAGCAAGCCGGCAAACTCCAGCCCGCGCTGGACGCCTGGTTGCGGGCGTTTCGCACGGACAAGTCCAAGCCCGATGCGGCCGAGGCCGTTCTGGTCGGCGACCTGTGCTATGCTTTAAACAACAGAGCGCAAGCCGAGCGCTGGTGGAATCACGCCCTGGAGCAACCCAACGTCGGCGATGCCCATGCGGAGGCCACCCTTGGCAAGCTCCGCCTGGCCCTGGCCAAGGAGCAGTGGGGCGAAGCCGAAACCCTGGTCAAGACCGTCCAGCAACGCTACCCCGGCGCACTGGAAGAAGCCGGACTGGAAAGCGTGCCCAGCCAGTTAGCCGATCTGCGCGAAGCCACCACGCTCGTTACCACGACCGCCGCCGAGGGCGTAGAAATCACCAAGCCCGACGACGAAACGGAAGAAAACGTGACCAACGTGGCTGACATCGAGGACGAAGGCCCCACCAAGCTCTCCGTCATCGAAGACGAGGAAACCGTCGTTACCCCCGAGCAAGAGACGATCACGACCAGTGACGGCTCCGTGCTGGTGGCCCAGTTGCAAGTCGAAGAACCCGAACCGGAGTCTCCGGACAGCCCGGGCGTCATCACCGTGAGTGAGGGCAACGCCACCGTCACCTATGCCGCAGGCCCCGACGGCCCGACCAAGCTCTCCGTCATTGAGGAAGAGGTGGAAGAAGAAAACCTGGCCCCCACCCCGCTGGCTGAGACCGAAGAAGAGCTTCCCCCGCCCCCGGCACCCGCTCCCGAGCCGACAACCCTCTTTGCCCAAGGCACCACTGCCCTCCAAAACGCGGAGTTTCCCGAGGCCATCCGCTACCTCCAGCTTTCGCTGGCTAACGAAGACCCGAACAACGCCAACGCCTTTTACGACCTTTCCCGCGCCTACTACGGCATTGGCCAGTGGCAGCAAGCCGAGCTCTACGCCTCGGAAGCCCTCCGGCGCCAGCCCGACAACCTGTTTTACGAGGTCCAGTACCTGCGCGTTCTGCAAAAGAGCCAGTCACGCCAAAAGCTGATGGAGGAGCTTGTCCGCGCACACGATATGTTCCCCAGCAGCCCGGACATCGCTCTGGCTCTGGCCCGTGGCTACGACTACATCGAGAAGAACCCGCGCAACGCCACCTACATGTACGAAACCTTCCTCGAACTCGCCCCCATGGACCACCCCATGCGCCCCGAGATCGAGCAGTACCTCAGCGGCCAGTAATATAGGAACACTCGCTATCCTCGCGCAAAGATCGCCAAGCAGGTCGATTATTCCGACCCATGAGTGTGCATCAGCGTAATCTGCGGATATAAACCGCAGAGACGCAAAGTCGCAGAGAGCTTCAGGTTTGAGCTTTATCCGAAGCAATGCCTTCTGCCCCGTTGTGTGTTTGTGCCTTTTAGCGTATTTAAAGCCTTTGGCTAGCGGGACACACTAAGTTGAATAGATGACGTGCTTAGTCGGCTTAGAAGGATCGGGAGCACAGCCTAACTGGCCCGACAGCCCCCTTTCCCGATAAGCGGGATGTCCTTCCGCCGCAGGATGAGCACGATGACCGAGGCGGTAAAGGCGATGCAGGCGTAGTAAAACAAGCCCTCCAGGCCCGGTACAGGCTGTCCCGTGGCGGGGTCCGTCACCACGATTCCGAGGACGAAAACATGAGACATGAGCGCGCCAAACAACGTGCCCGCAGCCAGAAACGCCCCCAGCCAGGCCGAACGTGGCACCAGCAACAGCACGCCACTGACCAGCTCCATTACCCCCGAGCCAATGCGGCCCACGGGCTCCGCCCCGAGGATTTCAAAGAGCTTTACCGTCTCGGGTGCACCCGAGAGCTTGAAGGGCACCGTCATGAGTAGGATGACGGCGGCAGTAAGCTGGCAGACCCAGCTCACGATGAGGGCAGACTTAGAGAGAGAGTGAGGAGTCATGCCCACTGTGTCGCGGGGATACTGAGATACCTTTCATAAAACTCCCCCTCCCTATCCGGTTTTCCACATGCCACATACCCAGTCAGGTCGAGGCGTAAGATACATCCGTCGGAGGCAATACCCGGTTACCGAAAAGATACGCTTGTCTTTATAATCACACCATCCGCTATATAGTATCCGCACTAAAAACGTCCACCGCTACCACCATGACACGACACCCGACCAACTCTCATCCATTCCTATTCATCACTTTGTGCCTAGTGGTCTTCGGGTTCTTCACGGGCTGCAATCAGGAGCTACCCCTGGTCAGTGATGCCAAGATACCGATCGATGAGAAGCTTCTCGGAGAATGGGACCTGTTTAAACAAGACAAGTACGACGGCTACCCCACCGCCAAGGCCAAAGTCGTCAAGAAATCCGACACGGTGTACGAAATACATCTGTTGAGTGCCACCGGAAAGCCCGACAGCGTCTATGACGCGTACCTGATCGATTTTGAAGGTGAACGCTACCTGCAACTCAAGCAACATCAGGACCCCAAGAAAAAACCGGAAAGCAAGCCTTACGACATCATGAGGTACAGGCCGGAAGGCGATGGATACATCTTTGAGCGCTGCACCTACATGGCATATGCCAAAGACGGTCAGGAAAACTTCCAAAAGCGCATCTCTGAGGGGCTGAAGAAAAAGCGCGAAATTTTCAAGTTCGCCTACTTCGCGCGTGCCCCACTGTCAGAAAAGGAGGTAGAAGCCATCCGCGCGAAAAACGATGCCGAGGCAAGACAGCGTATGCTCAGTGCTGATTGGATCACCGAGGCTCATGGGAAATACATCTCGCTGGACCTAACCGAAGGTAACCAATTCAAACGATTCAACCTGTACCAAGATGATACCCCAGCGGATTACGAAGTCGGCACTTGGAGTACCGATGGCGATTGGACTTCCTATTCAGATGGCTACCTTGTCGACAAAGACAACCCAGTCGTCCTGAAGCTGGTTTTCACCGCTCACTCCATCCCCTTCGGAAACACTGGCAAAACAGTCCTGCAGGAATACAGATCACCTTATACAGAGTATTATCGCATCAACACCATGCACTCCATGCACCTTGTCCTCCAGAAGTATAATCCCACTACCAAGAAGACGACGGGGAATGGAATCCGGTGGAAACTCATACGTTGAGCGACTCACTCAATACGCGGCTGTAATGCTGACTTAAAGCGCAGCAAAACCACCTGATCCCAAGGAATTACTTCCCGGCGTTGAGCGCTTCAAGGCGCTCCTTGAGGTCGGTGCGGCGGAGTTCCTCGACGAGGTCATCCAGCTCCCCTTCCATAATAGGCGGAAGAGAGAGATTCAGGCCAATGCGATGATCAGTCAAACGGCTCTGGGGAAAGTTATAGGTGCGGATGCGCTCGGAGCGGTCTCCGGTGCCGATCTGGCCCCGACGGTGGGCGGCGTACTTCTCCTGTTCTTCGCGCTGCTTGGCTTCGAGCAGGCGTGAGCGCAGGACCTTCATGGCCTTGTCGAAATTCTTGTGCTGGGAACGCTCGTCCGCGCAGTAGACGATGAGCCCGGTCGGCTTGTGGATGAGCTGCACGGCCGAGTCGGTGGTATTCACGTGCTGACCGCCCGCGCCACTGGCGCGCATGGTGGACTTGTCGATGTCCTCCATCTTGAGGTCGACATCGACTTCCTCAGCCTCGGGCAGCACGGCCACGGTCGAGGTGGAGGTGTGGATGCGCCCGCTGGCCTCCGTGACAGGCACGCGCTGCACCCGGTGCACACCGCTCTCGTACTTGAGCACTTTGTAGACGTCTTCGCCCGTGATGAGGAAGGACACTTCCTTAAAACCGCCCGCGTCAGACTCGCTCATGCCCATGGTCTCGACTTTCCAGCCGCGCGCGTCGGCAAAGCGCTGGTACATGCGGTAGAGGTCGCCCGCGAAGAGCGAAGCCTCATCACCACCAGCCCCGGCCCGGATTTCAATAATGGTGTTGCGCGAGTCGCTCGGGTCGGGCGGGAGCATGGCCAGCAGGAGCTCGTCGCGCTTGGCCGCATGCTCGGTCTCCATGCTTTCGACTTCTTCCAGGGCGAGCTCCTTCAGCTCGGCGTCGGCATCGGGGTCATCGAGGAGGGACTTGTGCTCGGCCAGGTCGGACTCGAGTTTATCCACCGTATCGTAGAGGGTAATCAGCTCCGACAGACGGGTATGCTCGCGCGAGAGCTCGGCCGCCTTGCGCTGGTCGGCGTAAAAATCCGGCTCAGACATTTTGGCGTCGAGTTCTTCTTTGCGGGTGCGAAACGGGGCGATGTCGGGAATACCTTCCATGGGGAAGTGGATAAGTTAATAGGTTATAAAGTGGATAAGTTCAAAGAGGTCGTCGGCTGGCAAGTGATCGGAAACGAAGACTCAGGCTTTCTGCGACAATTTCACTCTGTAAAGGATTCAGCGTTGAAGGACTGCGCTCTTAGGTCAATGAATAAGCAACGCTCCGAAACCTACCCGATACTGAAATATGACGCGCCCCCCGCACAAGCTCAACAGCCGCAACATCATCGCCGTGGTCTGGGACTTCGACAAGACCCTCACGCCGGGTTACATGCAGGCCCCGCTCTTTAAGCGCTACGGCATCGACGAGGACTTTTTCTGGAAAGAGGTCAACGGCCTGCCCGAGATCTACGCCAAGCGCGGGATGCACGTCTCCCACGACACCGTTTACCTCAACCACCTGCTGAGCTTCATCAAGAACGGCCCCATGAAGGGCCTGCAAAATCGCCACCTGCGCGAACTCGGGGCCGAGGTGCCGCTCTACCCCGGCCTGCCAGGCTTCTTCACCGACCTGCAACAGCGCGTCACCAGCAAGCCCGCCTACCAGAAGCACGAAATCCGTCTGGAGCACTACATCATCAGCACCGGGCTGGCCGAGATGATCCGCGGCTGCGACATCGCCGACCACGTGGACGGGATTTTCGCCTGCGAATTCGTCGAGTGCCCCCTGCCCCCCTATTATAGCAAGCAGTCCGAGCTCTCCCTCGAGACCGACTTCGAGATCAGCCAGATCGGCGTCATGGTCGATAACACGATCAAGACCCGCTACCTGTTTGAGATAAACAAGGGCGTGAACAAGCACCCGTCCATCTCCGTCAATGCCAAGATGGCCGAGGAAGACCGCCGCGTGCCCTTTCAGAACATGATCTACATCGCCGATGGGCCAAGCGATGTGCCCTGTTTCTCCCTCGTGCGCAAAAATGGCGGCAAAACCTACGCCGTATACGACCCCGAGAGCGAAGCGGAGTTTGCCCAGAATGATCGCCTGCGCGAGGATGGACGCGTGGACAACTACGGCCCGGCGGACTACACCGAGACCTCCCCCACCAGCCGCTGGCTGCGGCTGCAGATCGAGAATATCTGCGAGCGCATCGTCCACGACACGGAATCTGCCCTCGCCCAGCGGGTCAAGCAGCCCCCAAGACACCTGCATAAGGACAAGGAAGTACCCCCTGAGGGAGAAATCGAGCAGGACGACCTCTTTAAAGAGCCGAAAAACTGAGATTTGGGGACGTTTTCGTGCCAAAACGGCACACGATGGCATGTCCAGTGCTATAATCGGGCCTATGCGGGTAAATAAAAAATTTGCATTTCGGGCCCGCGTCCCCAAATTGTTACCGCTCGCTATGAAAATCTGCCTACATCCGACAGGAAACAGGCAAGGCGTAGAACTCGCCACTTCATAGCCGGGGATTTTAACATGACTGCGCTGTAGCGCGACACACTTCAACCAGTTATCTAGACTAAACGCGTATGGGAAACCGCCCGAACACAGAATTTGGCTGGCCGGAAAAGCAAGGACTCTTTGACCCTGCACAGGAGAAGGACTCCTGCGGCGTCGGCTTCGTCTGCCATATGAAAGGCGAGCGCTCGCATCAAATCATCGAAGATGCGATCGAAATGAACAACCACATGATCCACCGTGGCGCTTGTGGCTGCGAACCGAACACCGGTGACGGTGCGGGTATGTTCATCCAGATGCCGGACAAATTCCTCCGCCGCGAGATGGCCGCCAAGGACATCCACCTCCCCGAAGAGGGCCAGTACGGCGCGGGCATCGTATTCCTCTCCCCCGACACCAGCGCCCGGGACGCCGCCAAGGAGGTCTGCGAGCAGATCATCCGCAAGGAGGGCCAAAAATTCATCGGCTGGCGCCGCGTACCGGTCAACAACTCGATTCTGGGCCAAACCTCGGCCAGCTACGAGCCGATCATGGAGCAGCTCTTTATCGGCCGGGACAAGTCCATCACCGACGATCTGGACTGGGAGCGTAAGCTATACATCATCCGCCGCCGCATCCACCTGACCATCCGTCACAACGAGGCCTCCACCGCGGGCAAGAGCCACAACGCGGTCACCTCGGACGCCGAAGGCGCCTTCCCCGGCGCGGAGTACTTCTACATCGCCAGCCTCTCGGCCCGCACGATGATCTACAAGGGCATGCTCACTCCCGAGCAGATCAGCCCGTACTTCAATAATGACCTGCACGACCCGGACTTCGAGTCGGCCCTGGCCATTGTTCACTCGCGCTTCTCGACCAACACTTTCCCGAGCTGGCCGCGTGCCCACCCGAACCGCTACATGTCCCACAACGGTGAGATTAACACGGTCAAGGGCAACGTGAACTTCATGAAGGCGCGCCAGGCTCAGTGCCAGAGTGACATCTTTGGCGAGCAGTTGCAGAAAATTTTCCCTGTTATCAATGAGGACGGCTCTGACTCCGCCCGCTTTGACAACGTGCTCGAATTCCTCCACCTGACGGGCCGCAGCCTCCCGCACTCCGTCATGATGATGATTCCCGAGCCTTGGGAAAAGCACGAGGACATGTCTCCCGAAAAGCAGGCCTTCTACGAATACCATGCCTGCCTCATGGAGCCGTGGGACGGTCCCGCTTCAATCACTTTCTCCGACGGCACCATGGTCGGCGCGATCCTTGACCGCAACGGCCTGCGCCCCTCGCGTTACTACGTCACCAAGGACGACCGCGTCATCATGGCCTCCGAAGTCGGCACCGTAAAGATCGACCCCGCCATCGTGAAGAGCAAGGGTCGCCTCCAGCCGGGCCGCATGTTCCTCGTGAACATGAAGGAAGGCCGCATCATCGGTGACCAGGAGCTCAAGCACAGCGTAGCGGTGGACAAGCCCTATGCCAAGTGGCTCGAAGACAATCGCCTTTTCCTCAAGGATCTCCCCGTACCGGAGGACTTCCACGGCGTGGAGCACGAAACCGTACTGGAGCGCCAGCGCGCCTTCGGCTACACCTATGAAGACCTGCGCTTCATCCTCGGACCCACGGCCACCAACGGCGTGCAGCCCATCGGCTCGATGGGGACGGACGTCCCGCTGGCCGTGCTTTCGAACAAGTCCAAGCTCCTCTACGATTACTTTAAGCAGATCTTTGCCCAGGTCACCAATCCTGCCCTGGACTGTATCCGCGAAGAGCTCATCACCGCGACGGAGACCTTCATCGGCTCCGAAGGCAACCTGCTCGATCCCAATCCGCAGAGCTGCCGCATGATCCGCCTGGACTCGCCGCTGATTGACAACAAGCAGCTCGCGACCCTCCGCCACATAGACAAGGAAGGCTTCAAGGCTGGCACGCTCTCGGCGCTTTACGACGCCAAGGGCGGCGGCAAGGCCCTCAGCGCGGCCCTCGACAACCTCTTCAAGGAAGCCGATGCCGCCATCGAGGACGGAGTCAACATCCTCATCCTTTCCGACCGCGGCATCAGCGGTGAACAGGCCCCCATCCCGGCCCTGCTGGCCGTCGGCGGCCTGCACCACTACCTTGTTCGCCAAGGCACCCGCACGAAGATCTCCATTGTACTCGAATCCGGCGAGCCGCGCGAAGTCCACCACTTTGCCGTACTCCTGGGCTACGGTGTCGATGCGGTCAACCCGTACATGGCCTTCGAATCGATCTACGACATGATCGAGCAGGACATGATCGACATCGACTTCGACAAGGCCGTCTACAACTACCTCAAGGGCTCCATCAAGGGCGTGGTCAAGACCATGGCCAAGATGGGTATCTCCACCGTAGCCAGCTACCGTGGTGCGCAAATCTTTGAGGCCATCGGCCTGAACAACTCCGTCATCAGCAAGTACTTCTGCGGCACAGCCAGCCGTATCGAAGGCATTGACATCAACGTCATAGCCGAGGAAGTTGCCACCCGCCACACCCGCGCTTTCCCCGACCGCCATATCGAGGAAGACGAGGCCGCACTCGATCCGGGCGGCATCTACCAGTGGCGCCATAACGGGGAGTACCATCTCTTTAACCCGAAGACCATCCACACCCTCCAGAAGGCTGTCCGCACCGAGGATTACGATGCGTTCAAGGTCTACTCCGGCCTGGTTAACGACCAGACCGAGAACATGGCCACGCTGCGCGGGTTGATGCGCTTCAAGTCCGAGAACTGCAAGCCCGTCCCGCTCGAAGAAGTCGAGCCCATCGAAGCCATTCTCAAGCGCTTCAAGACGGGTGCCATGTCCTACGGCTCCATTTCCAAGGAAGCCCACGAGACGCTCGCCATCGCCATGAACCGCATCGGCGGCAAGTCCAACACCGGTGAAGGTGGCGAGGACCCCGAGCGCTTCAAGCCCATGCCCAACGGCGATACCAAGCGTAGCGCCATCAAGCAGGTGGCCTCGGGCCGCTTCGGTGTGACCAGCGAGTACCTCGTCAACTCCGACGAAATTCAGATCAAGGTTTCCCAGGGTGCCAAGCCCGGTGAGGGCGGTGAGCTCCCCGGCGCCAAGGTCTACCCGTGGGTGGCCAAGGTCCGCCACTCAACGCCCGGCGTGGGCCTCGTCTCTCCCCCGCCGCACCACGATATTTACTCGATTGAGGACCTCTCCGAGCTCATCCACGACTTGAAGAACGCGAACGTCAACGCCCGCGTCAACGTCAAGCTCGTGGCCGAAATCGGCGTCGGCACGATTGCTGCCGGGGTCGCCAAGGGCAAGGCGGACGTCATCCTCGTATCCGGTCACGACGGTGGCACGGGCGCTTCCCCGCTCTCGTCCATCTATAACGCTGGCGCCCCCTGGGAGCTTGGCGTGGCCGAGACAAACCAGATTCTCCTGCTCAACAACCTGCGCAGCCGCGTCGTCCTCGAAACGGACGGCCAGATGAAGACCGGACGCGACATCGTCGTCGGTGCGCTGCTCGGGGCCGAAGAGTTTGGCTTTGCCACCGCCCCGCTCGTCACCATGGGCTGCCTCATGATGCGCGTGTGTCAGAAGAACACCTGCCCGGTCGGCGTGGCCACCCAGGACCCTCGCCTGCGCGAGAAGTTTATGGGCAAGCCCGAGCACGTGGTGAACTTCATGAAGTTTATCGCGATGGAAATTCGCGAGATCATGGCCGAACTCGGCTTCCGCACCTTCAACGAGATGATCGGTCGTGTCGACAAGCTAGACACCCGTGAAGCCGTTGACCACTGGAAGGCCAAGGGCGTCGACCTGACCACGATCTTCCACCAGCCCGATGTTGAGCCCGAAGTCGGCAAGTACTGCCAGATGCCTCAGGACCACGGTCTGGATGTCGCACTCGACAACACCCACCTGCTCTCCCTGTGCAAGCCTGCGCTGGATAAGGGCGAAAAGGTGAAGTTCGAGCTGCCCATCGTGAACATCAACCGCGTCGTCGGCACCATCACCGGCTCAGAGCTCACCCGCAAGTGGGGCGCAGCCGGACTGCCCGAAGACACGATCTGGATGCACTTCAAGGGCAGCGCGGGCCAGAGCCTTGGCGCTTTCTGCCCCAAGGGCATGACCTTTGAGCTAGAGGGCGACTCCAACGACTACCTCGGCAAGGGTCTCTCCGGTGCGAAAATCATCGTTTACCCGTCCAAGGAATCCGACTTCCCCTCGCAGGATAACATCATCGTGGGTAACGTCTGCTTCTACGGTGCCACCGAGGGCGAAGCCTACATCAGTGGTGTCGCAGGCGAACGCTTCTGCGTGCGTAACTCCGGCGTCAAGACCGTCGTCGAAGGCGTGGGTGACCACGGCTGCGAGTACATGACGGGCGGTAAGGTCGTCTGCCTCGGCAAGACCGGGCGCAACTTCGCCGCGGGTATGTCCGGCGGCGTGGCTTACGTGCTGGACGTTGACGGCGATTTCGACAACCACCTCAACCACTCCATGGTCAACCTCTACAAGCTCATCGAGTGCGGCGACGACGAAATCGCCGAGGTCAAGGCCATGATCCAAAAGCACGTCGAGTACACCGAAAGTAAGCACGCGCAAAGCATCCTGGACAAGTGGGATGAGTACCTACCGAAGTTTGGCAAGGTCATGCCGCGTGACTACGAGCGCATGCTCGAGTGCTTCAAGAAGGTGGAAGAACAAGGCCTTTCCGGTGACGAAGCCGCGATGGCCGCTTTCGAGCAAAACCTCAACGATATGTCCCGCGTCGGCGGTAACTAGGGAAACACTTGCCACAGAGGCACGGAGAGCACGGAGAATGAGCGCAGTGGTCGATATCAAACAGACGATAGACAATCTCACTGAGACTGTCATCGGCTGTGCTATCGAAGTCCATCGTGCACTAGGACCCGGACTCTTAGAGACGGTTTATGAGAATGCCCTGGCTGTGGAATTGCGCGGCCAGGGAGTAGATTTCGAACAGCAGAAACGTCTGCCCGTTTTTTACCGTGAGAAGATGGTAGGTGAGTTTATCATCGACCTGCTGGTAGCAAATAAACTCGTAATAGAACTAAAGAGCGTGGAGCGTCACGACCCGGTTTTTGAGGCTCAGCTTCTGACCTATATGAAATTGGGCGGCATTCGCACTGGACTCCTCATTAATTTCAACAAAAGACTCTTAAAGGACGGAATTATCCGGCGCGTGCTTTGATGCTCCGCGCTCTCCGTGCCTCTGTGGCAAATATATAATTATCATGGGCAAACCTACTGGATTTCTTGAAGTCGAACGCAAGACGGTGGCCGAAGACAACCCGCTCGAGCGCGTAAAGCACTGGGGCGAGTTCAAGGTTCACCCCCCGGAATCTCATCTCAATGAGCAGGGCTCGCGTTGTATGGACTGCGGCACGCCGTTTTGCCACACTGGCCATCTCGTCAGTGGCATGGCCAGCGGCTGCCCCGTCAACAACCTGATCCCCGAGTGGAACGACCTCGTTTACCGTAATCGCTGGCGCGAGGCGCTCGACCGTCTGCAAAAGACCAACAACTTCCCCGAGTTCACGGGCCGCGTCTGCCCCGCACCGTGCGAAGGCTCCTGCGTGCTCGGCGTCATCGAGCCGCCGGTGACGATTAAGAACATCGAAAACGCCATCATCGACAAGGGCTGGGAAGAAGGCTGGATGACCCCCAAGTCGCCCCAGAAGCGCACGGGCAAGAAGGTCGCCGTCGTGGGCTCCGGTCCCGCCGGGCTGGCCTGCGCCGATCAGCTCAACCAGGCCGGGCACGACGTCACCGTCTACGAGCGCGCCGACCGCGTCGGGGGCCTGCTCATGTACGGCATCCCGAACATGAAGCTGGACAAGAAGAACGTCGTCCTGCGCCGTGTGAAGCTGATGGAAGACGAGGGCGTCAAGTTTGTTACCGGCACCGAAATCGGTAAGGACATCCCGGCCAAGCAACTCATGGACGAGTTTGACTCCGTGGTCCTGACCACGGGCGCAACCAAGCCGCGCGACCTCCCCGTCCCCGGTCGTGAGTTCAAGGGCGTACACTTTGCCATGGAGTACCTCACGGGGAACACCAAGCACATCCTCGACACCGAGTTCGACGGCTCCCTGCCGGAGATCAATGCCAAGGGCAAGGACGTCGTAGTCATCGGCGGTGGTGACACCGGTACAGACTGCGTCGGCACCTCGATCCGCCACGGCTGCAACAGCGTGATCCAACTGGAAATCATGCCCCGTCCACCCGAGGAGCGCCAGCCGGACAACCCCTGGCCCGAATGGCCCAAGATTTACCGCATGGACTACGGGCAGGAAGAGGCCGCGGCCAAGCAGGGCGAGGACCCGCGCGAGTACCTCGTGATGACCGAGCGTTTTATTGACGACGGCAACGGCAACCTCGCCGGGCTGGAGATCGTGAACATCGAATGGGGCAAGGACGAGAACGGTCGCTTCGTTCCGAAGAAGCTCGAAGACACCCGTCGTACCCTGCCCGCTCAGCTCGCCACGCTCGCGATGGGCTTCCTCGGACCGGAGCAGATCATTGCGGAAGAGCTGGGGCTCGACACGGACCCGCGTTCGAACTTCCAGGCCGACCACGGCAAGTTTACCACCAACATCGAAGGCGTCTTCGCGGCCGGTGACTGCCGCCGCGGCCAGAGCCTCGTCGTGTGGGCCATCAACGAAGGCCGGGCCGCTGCTCGCGAGTGCGACAAGTACCTCATGGGCGTATCGCAACTCCCCTAAAAGGGCAGAGCCCTTTACCCTGGATGCTGCGCATCCCGATGCCTTTCCTTTACCGGAAAGGCATTTTTTCTTGGGTGAAAAGACCCGCGTATGCGACTACGAGGTGGGTTGAGGACAGGGCCTAGCGCTGCTCGAAGCCGCCGCCGTGGAGGAAGAGCTGGCGGTCGGTACGGGTGGCAAAGTCCGGATTGTGCGTCACGAGGAAGAGCGAGGCTCCCTCGTCGCGGCAAAGCTCCAGGAGCAGTTCCATCACGTCCTCGCCGGTGTGCTCGTCGAGGTTGCCCGTTGGCTCATCCGCCAGCACGAGCGGCGGCTGGTTGAGGAGAGCACGCGCGAGAGCCACACGTTGGCGTTCACCGCCGGAGAGCTTGCCGGGGGTATGCGTCATGCGGGCCGAGAGCCCGACGCGATCCAGCAGTTCCTTGGCCCGCTGGCGATCCGCAGCCGTGAGCTTGCCCTTCAGGCGTGCCGCCATAAGGACGTTCTCGTAGGCGTCGAGCTCCGGAATGAGGTAGTAGGCCTGAAAAACCAAACCCATAAAGGTGCAGCGACGCCGCGCCCGCCAGTTGGAAGATTTTTCAAAGATCGACTCCCCTGTCCACATAACCTGACCGTGATCGGGAGATTCCAGGGCAGAAATCAGGTAGAGCAAGGTGGTTTTACCCGAGCCTGACTCCCCGCGTATACTCACGCTCTCGCCAGGCATGACCGCCATGTCCACCCCGGAGAGCACCGGGATGGGTCCTTCTGGCGAAGCGTAGGCCTTGGTCAGGTTGGTGGTCTGGAGAACGGGGCTACTCATTGCGAAGGGCGTCTGCGGGTTTGAGCATAGCGGCACGCATGGCAGGCAAAAGCCCGGCGATGGTTGAGCCGATGATAGCCAGACCGATGGTGATGGCGAAGTCAAGCGGCTGGTACTCCACTGGCAGGATTTCAAAGCCGTAAAAGCGCTGCATGATCGTGGGATCTCCGGCCAAAAGGGCAATGCCCTGCATGATTTCTCCGCGGATAGACAAGCCGCCGAGGGTCAGCAGCACCCCAAGAATGGAGCCGGTGATGCCGATCAGAAAGCCCTGGAAGCAATAGATGCCCGCGATCTGGTAAGAACTCGCGCCAATGGCCCCGATGAGGCCAATCTCCCGCGTCTTGCGCACCACCGCACTGAAGAGCGATACGGCGATGGAGAACGAGGCGATCAGGATAATGAACAGGTTGATAAAGGACATGACCGTTTTCTCCAGATTGAGGATGAAGAGGCGGGCCTGATTACGGTCCAGCCAGGTCGTGGCGTAAAAGGGCGAATCGAGCATTTCGTTGAGCCGGAGCGCCACAGCCTCGGCATCGTCACGGTCCTTTAGCCGGAGCGTGATGCCGTGTGCGCCGTCGTGCAGGCCATAGAGCTCCTGCATCAGCCGGAGCGTGATGACCATCGAGTTTTCGTCGATCTCGTTATAGCCAGTCTGAAATATCCCGGCCACGGTCAGCTCACGCGGCAGGAGCATCTCGTCGCGCTTGAGTTTTTCCAGCATGAGCGGTGAGTACAGTTCGATCGTCGAGCCGGGAAAGGCCCCGATAGCACGGGCAAGCCCGCTGGAGAGAAAAACGCGCTCGTCATCGAGGTCATCGACCACGGCATCCCCCTTGAGGTATTGCTGGAGCGGGACGACCGGGTCTTCATCAAAGACGTCGATCCCCTTGATAAAGGGAAACTGCGGGATGTGATTGCCCATCATCATGGCCAGCCCCTCAGCATAGGGAGCCACAGCCTCGACCTCGGGCATGCTCTGGGCGATTTGCACCAGCGGCTCGTAGTCGTAGATGATGCCCGAACCGTGGATGCGGACGTGGCCGTCGGTGTCGGCCATTTTTTCGCGAATTTCCGAGCCCAGACCGTTCATGATGCTCTGCACGATGAGCAACACCGCCACACCAAGCATGACGCCGATATTCGCCACCACGAAGAATAGCGAGATGAAGCGCCCACTGGGAAAGAGCTGCTTTAGCGCGAGGTAGAAATACCACTTCATGGGCTGACGATGATGTGGTAGTAACCTTCCGGCAGCGTGAGCTGCCAGTCGGCGCGTTGCAGGGACTGTGACCACGCACGCAGGGCCTGCTCGTCCGTAGACGGGCTCAGCGGCAGCAGCTTGCCCGTGGTCCCCATCGGTGTGCGGTAAAGCATAAACTCAAAACCGATCGGCGCAGATGAAGCCGCGCCCCCCTCCAGCGGATAACGCCCGAGCACCTGCCCGGTGTAGGCATTGCGCACTTCTGCCCACGGGAAAGCCTCTACGGGCTCTGTGGCGTAGGGCACCTGGCCCATACTGATCAGGTTTACTGTCGCGTCCTGCGCCAAAAAGCCGAGCGGGGTGACCTCTGAAACCGCAGGACGGGTATTTAAGGGGCCCGTGGCCCAGCTCGTGTCGCCCGTGACAACCGTCTCACTCGTCCGGGCCAGCAAGACGTCGTCGGAGTTTCCCAGGCCCAGGCTGTCGGAGGCATGATGGGCGTTAAGCCCGGTTGGCAGAAAGAGCGCCTCTGAGTCAAAGAGCAGAGCCTGCTCATTTTGCAGGGCATCGGCTGCGCTGTCACTCTCACCGTACCAGCTGATAAAAGGCGTAGCCGGAGCCACGGTGTCAGACGGCTCGGCCACAACCCGAAAGGCCAGAAAGCCGGCCAAGTGGACGATAATACCGGCCGCAAGGGCGATCTTGGCCAGGGGCGAGTGCCACCACAGCCGCATCTGCCTGATCACACCCGGACGACTCATCGCTCCAGCCTCTCCAGAGCGGTGGTATCAGCCGTGTTAAACACATCCTGCTGGAGTTGCTCATTGGCCGCAATCTGTAGCCCGCTGTAGCCCGCCTCACGGGCCAGTTCGGCCAGGCGAAGGAGCGTTTGCAGGGGTAGTTCTCGGTCTGCCTTGACCAGAAGCACGCCCTCGGCCGGGGTTTTGCTCCGGCCGATCTGCTGCTGCCAGCGGTCGAGTGTGATGACCCGTCCGTCAAGGATCATGAGCTCGTCGGTCTTGTAAGTCAGCACGCTGACGGTGGCGACACCGGGGGCCACACGAGAGCCCAACTGGGGCAGTGCGATGGTCTCACCGGGGGAGAAAATGAAGCGCGAACCCAGTAGCAAGAACATGAGGCAAATCAGCAACGCGTCGAACAGCGGGGCCACGTCAATGCGCTTGTCCGGCACGGACAAGTGTCGATCGAGTTCGAGTGGGCGCGTCAGGGACATGTCAGGAGGCAGGGGTTTCGGCGTTGGCTTCGACTTCCTCGTCCTCGGGGACGTCCCGCTGCAGGAACTGGATCAGGTCGTTGCCAACCCACTCCATGTCGTGCACCAGCGCACGCACGCGCCCGTAGAGAAAGTGATGCGCCAGGTACGCCATGATCGAGATGGCCAGGCCAGCCGCTGAAGTAATAAGCGCGTTGGTTACCTGCTCGGAAAAAGTGGCCGAATCCGCGTAAGGGCCACTCTCCTGCATGAGAAAAAAGGCCTGCAACAAGGCAACAATGGTGCCTAGTAAACCGACCAGGGGAGAGACTTTGGCGATGGCGGCGATGGTTCCGATACGGCGTTCGAGCGAAGGGATTTCCACCAGCGCAGCGTCGCGCACCGCGCCGAGCATGACTTGCTCGCTCTTGTCGTGGCTGAGCAAGGCGGCCTTGACGATCTTTGCCACCGGGCCGGGCGTCTCTTCGCACACGGTCAAAGCCTCAACCAGACGGCGCTTGCGCACGAGGTTTTTAATTCCGTCAAGAAAACTGTTGGTGCGAATCTGGCCCTTGTGGAGGTACAGGGTACGCTCGATGAAGAAGACGAACCCGATGAGGCTGAGAATGAGGAGGGGCCACATCAGTGGTCCGCCGCGCTCGATCAAAGAAAAGTCAAATATACCCATGGGAAAAATCGTGAGTTAAACGCGACCGTTGCGGGCCGTAAAGCTTCGAGTGCTAGGCTGTGTAGGCAAACCTCGAAACGAGTAGACGAATGGCATTTTCAGGCCACAACCTAGCTTTCGAACCGAGGCAAATCCAGATTTGTCGAGATGAGGAAATCGGTTGAGGGCGAAAAAGGCCCGAGTATGCGACTTTGAGGAGGTTTGCATACACGGCCTAGCCCTCAACCTCCTCTGCGATACCGAGACGGCTTCCGGCCAGACGCCAGCCCGGCAGGCGGTTCTGGTAAACGATGCGCAGGACGTTGTTGGACTCGCGCTCCTGCCCTCCGGCCAGGAGCAGGTCAGAGAGGGCAAACAGGCTTTTGGAGAGCCAGAGTCGCCCGCGAGCGCCCAAGGCGGGTCGGACGTTGCCGTCGGGAGCACAGGTGCTGACCACCCGCCAGAGCGTCTCCTGAGCCCGCACCGGGAACCCCGCAGCGCCGAGGGTGTGCGCCCAGATAAAGCCTGTCTCGGCCTGAAAGTCCAAAGGCACATCGGGGCGGTCAAAGAGGTTCTCCAGCTCGGCAGCCACGGTCATGAGCCGCTGGGAATCCGTCCCCGCCTGAGCCAGTCGGCTGTTCGCCCGGTAAAGCTCGACGAGGTAGATGTCCTGTCGGCTGGAGCCAAACTGCTGGATCAGGTTTTCGTAAGTTTGCTCGGCCAGGCTGAACTCACCCAGCTTGCGCAGGATGTCTCCCTGCAAGATACGAGCAGAGAAGACAAGTGGATGGTTCGGGTACTCCACGGCCAGCTCTTCAAGGTACTTGAGCGCATCGCGGAGGTTCTTGGGCTTGCCCTGGGCCTCGGCAGCCAGCGCACCTTCGTAGAGCGCAATGATGGCCTGCTCCGAGTTTTCGTAGTCGTCGGCAATCTTACGATAATTCAGTTGGGCAAAGTTGTACACACCCTGCGCAGCATAGTTCCGGGCCTCTTCGAGAAAGGAGAGCACGGCAGCGTTACTCTGGGGAAACTTTTCACGCAGGTTGGCAAAGGTGGCCAGGGCGGCGTCACTGTCCCCCAGGCGTATCTGGGCACGCCCACGCAAGAGGAGTGCGCTGGCGGCAATGGTTTCCCGATCTTCGCGCGAAACGACACCATCCGGCGTTGCCCCAATGTCGGCCAGGAGCACATCGGTCAGGGCCGGGATGCTCTCAAATTGCTGCAAATCGCTGGCCAGCTTGATCTCCAGCCACAGCAGGCGCAGGCGCAATCCGCGCGGCATGTCCTCGCCCTGAGCGGCCAGAAGCGCACGCACACGCTCCAGCGCGGTTTCAACCTGTCCGGCGCGTACCATAGCCGAGGCGAGACTCCACTCGGCCTGCCATCTGGCCTGCGGTGAGGCTGTGCCGCTGAGTGTGGCGCGGTCGAGCGCCTCCCCAGCCGCCTCGAAGCGCCCGTCCCGCGAGAGGGCCTCGGTCAGGCGGAGCAAGAGCTCGGCTTGTTCAGCCGACTCGGGCCCTTCGCTCAAGATGGCCTCATAAACTTCTGCTGCGGTGCGAAAGTCCCCGTTGAGGAAATAGCTGTCAGCCACCAGACGACCGTATTGGCGGCGCTCACGGCCCGAGGGCAAGGCCTCGCGCATCTGGTTTAAGTAGTCCGCGGCGGTACGGTAGCGGGGTGGATTTGCATTCCAGGCCTGATAGGCGAGCAGGCGTATGGCATCCGTCCGCAAGGGCGAGCCCGGGAAGCGGTTCAGGAGCGCTTCGGCATCCCGTGCGGCCTGGTCCGGCTTCCCCTCCTGCAGGAGAATGCGGGCCCGCAGCATGAGCAACTCATCACTCAGGGGGTGAGCCTGATCGGCCATGAGCTCGTCCAGAAATTGCCGGAACGCAACCGGGTCCGTCTCCCCCCAGGGCGACTGATTAAGGAGATTGAGGGCGAGAGCGGCCGAATCCTTGTCCGGAGTATTGCGCAAAATCTCCTCCAGGGCGAGGCGTCCGCGCTGGGAATCTTCCCCCGAGACGAGGGCGATGAGGAGCAAAATCTCGGTCTGTTCGGCCTGCTCGGCATCCGTCATCAAGCGGAGTTGGTCTTGCAGGACTTCGATGGCCTGGGTTTTCTGCCCAAGCAGATCGAGCACGATGGCGTACTGGCGGGCAAAGCCAAAGCCGACGCGCGTGCCCCGGGTTTCCTCGACTTTTTTCTGAAGCAGGCGGGCGGTGTCCTCGTCTGCCTTTCCGGCAAGGATTTGGCTGCGAAAGATTTCCGCCTCGTAGTCCACCCGTTGCGCGGGAGAAACCGTCAGCTCCAGCGCACGGTCGAAGGAGCTTTCCGCCTCGGATAAGGTACCGCTGGAGCGCTGCCACAGGCCGAGCAAGAGGTAGTACCAAGGTTTGTCCTCGACAGGGAGCTCGCCCACTTCAATGGCGTCAAGTGAGGCTTTCAAGCCCTCCATATCGCTCCCATAGTAGGCCAGCAGGGCGCGGCGCAACTCCTCCTGGGCATCGGCCTGCTCAGGGTCGAGCCCGCTCAGAAGCTCGCGTGCGGGTTCCAGCTTTCGCTGACTGATGAGTGCCGTAGCGAGCTTGAGCGTGAGGCTCCGTCGCAACTCGGGTGAGAGGGCCTCGCTGGCCAGCGCCTCGCGGTAAAAACGTTCGGCCAGGCTGGGCAGGCCCGTGCGCAGGGCGTCGTCTCCGGTGGTTATCATCCAGAGCACCTCAGCCGAAGTCCCCTGCCCTTCGGGTTGGGCGATGAGTGGCGTCTCGGCCTCGGTTTGAGCCTGTAGGGCAGCACCAAGTAGCAGCCCCGTGCCCAGCACGAGACCACAGAGGGAGGGCGTCAATCGCGTCAATCTGCGCATCAGGGTGAGTCAAGTCCATCAGGCTTGCTGCTGGCAAGCTTCTATGACGGTGCTTCGCCATTGACAGACAAGGGGCAAATGGCAAGGTTCGGCTGTTTCTCAACCCATCCGCATCTTTTCTCATGATTACCTGGATTCAGACTATCCTGCAAAAGCATAACAAATGGCTCTTTAGCCTGCTGCTGGTCATAATCATCGTCGCCTTCGTGTTCACGATCGGCAACACACCCGGCCTCGGCAGTGGCAACCGGGGCGAATTCCGCCGCGACTTCTGGGGCTTTAATATCAACAACCAGCAGGAGGCCAACTACCTGGCCAAAGGCGCGCAGCTCCAACTGGGGTTGCAAAACCAGCGCCCGCAGACCGCACAGGTCGAGATGGCTGCCTACCAGCGCGCGGTGCTCATTTCCCTGGCCAACGAACTGGAAATCCCCTCTCCCACCGAGCAGCAGATCGCAGCCTACATCCAGCAGCAACCGGCGTTCATCGACCCAACCACGGGCCAGTTTAGCCGCAATGCCTACGT
Source organism: Verrucomicrobiia bacterium (assembly GCA_030425485.1). Lineage (GTDB taxonomy): Bacteria > Verrucomicrobiota > Verrucomicrobiia > Opitutales > Cerasicoccaceae > Ruficoccus. The sequence continues at coordinate 1,741 of JAUIAM010000018.1, read as the reverse complement.
CACCGCCATCGACAACCTGACCAATTCCGGCCAATACACCGACGAAACCCTGGCCGAGATGTTTAGCCAGAACTGGCGCATCGAAAAGGTTTCCAGCGCCCTGGCCGGGCCGGGCTACGTTCTGCCCTACCTCGCCCAGCGTGAGGAAGAGCACGGCCGCACCGAGTGGACCGTTGAGCTGGCCAAGATCAAGTTTGACCCCCAGCAGTTTGCCCAGCCGCCCAGCGAAGAAGCCATCCAGGAGTACTTTACCCAGTCTGGCGCGCGCTATGAGCTGCCCCCGGAGTTTACCCTCAAGTACGTCAAGGTTGGCGCCTCCGACTTCCTCGACCAGGTCGCTGACCCCAGCGAAGAGGAACTCGACGCCTTCTACGTCCGCAACCTGAACCAGTTCTCCAAAGACGATAACGGCATCACCAAGCCGCTGGACCAGATCCGCGAAGAAGTCATCCTCGCCTATAAAACGCCACAAGCGGCCCGCCTTGCGGCAGACTCCGCCAGCGAACTGCCCATGGCCCTTTTTAATGCCCAGAGCGACGGTAAACTTGAGCCCACAGACGAGAAGATCGCTGCCTTTGTTCAGGAACAGGGTTATCAGGTGCAAGAGACCCCGACCTTCAGCGCGACCTACCTGCCCGAAGGCTTCCCCATCCCGATGCAAGTCTTGGGTCAACTCAATCAGCTCACTGACCGCCGCCCCTACTCCGACGTCATCCTGAGCGACGATGCCGCCTTCGTCGTGCTGCGCGGTAAGGAAACCGAGGCCACCATGCCCGAGCTCGACGCCGTACGCGAACGCGTCGTAGCCGACCTTCAGGCCATGCAGGAGCAACAGGCTATCCGCAAAAAGGGTGTGGAGCTGCAAGCAGCGCTTCAGGCCGGAGTCGATGCGGGTAAGCAGTTCAATTTTGTCGCGATGGAGCAGGGACTCGGCCCACAGGCCTTTAGCCCCTTCACCCTGACCGATCTGCCCGAAGGCTTCCCCCAGTACTATCTCTCTAAACTCACCGCAATGAAGGTCGGTCAGGTCTCCCAGATGGACCTCGACGGTGACGAGGGTACCTTTATTTTCCTCAAGAACAAATCGGTTCCGCCACTGCCCGAAGGCCAGGAGCAGGACTTGGAGCAAGCCAAACGCACCCTGGGCTACTACAACTCAGCTGCCGCAGGCATGAGCATCATGAACGACCTCATCACCATCGGTGAAAAGCAGGCCACGCCACAGGAGTTCTAGAGCAGCTTCGTTTTAACCAATTTGCCCAAGGGGCGGGAGTGCAACAGTGCGCTTCCGCCTTTTTATTGGCGGCTAAGGCCGTTAGCGTAGTTCTTGCCAAAAACTATTTCACCGCAGAGGCGCAAAGACGCAGAGAGCTTCAGGTTCAACCTGAATCCCTGGCAATGCCTTCTGCCCTTCTGTGTTTTCTGTGTTTTTTTGCGGCTATTAACTTAGCTAAGTTTCTCGAATAAGTTTGGGGTGCAACCCAGTTTGGATGCTCCTCTGGGATTACGGCCATCAGCGATGCTGATGGCCGTAATCTCAGACGCGATGCGGTAGCATCGAAAGTGCAGGCTATGCCTGCTGCGGGGGTTGGGGGGCGCATAGCCCCCAAATTTATAGCAAGCATTTCGGCAACAGGACACTAGGCCGTGTCTTCAAATTCATCAAGGTCGGTAGAAAAGGGTCTTTTCGCGTCTTTTTCCGTTTTCTCAGTTCATGAATCTGGATTCACACCACTTCGAA
>JAUIAM010000057.1 GCA_030425485.1 Verrucomicrobiia bacterium | reverse complement strand
CCTTTTCAAATAAGAATATGGGTTCTCCTGTCCGAAGCATGACGTGACATGAAACCTCTTACATCACTGGGGATGTCAGATCTCCATGTACGAAAAGATACCCTCAGCTTTGACAAGTGTTGGCCCGATAAAGGACACACTCCCTCGGGCAATGGCGTGTCCCTTGCAACACGGTCCGGTCGCGCAGCGCATGGAGCTGACCTCTACTCGCGCTGACAAGAAACCTTTCGACGGGCCAGAGGCCGAAGATGCGCAGGCAAGTGACCTGAGACCCGTTTCCTCGTCCAAAATGAGGTAGAGTCCGTCCCGACGAAGGAGACGGACAGAATGAAGAGATCACGGTTCAGCGAAGAGCAGATCATCGCGATCCTGAAGCAGCAGGAGAGCGGCGTAGCGACGGCAGATGTTTGCCGGGAGCATGGGATCAGCTCAGCGACATTCTACAAATGGAAAGCTAAGTTCGGTGGCCTGGAGGTGTCGGATGCCCGCAGGCTGAAAGCGCTTGAGGACGAGAACGCCAAGTTGAAGAAGCTGTTGGCTGAGCAGATGCTGGATAACGCCATGTTGAAGGATGTCGCCTCGCGAAAGTGGTAACGCCCGCGGCCAAGCGACAAGCAGTGGCGCATCTGTGCAAGGAGCACGAGGTGAGCCAGCGGCGGGCGTGTTCTGTTCTTGGCGTCGATCGGTCGAGTGTGCGGTATCAAAGCGTGCGCCCGGACGATGCGGCGTTGCGCAATGCGATGAAGGCGGTGGCTGCTGAACGCCGTCGGTTCGGATATCGCCGTGTCCACGTCATGCTGCAGAGACAGGGCTGGCTGGTGAACCAGAAGAAGTTGAGACGGCTTTATCGCGAGGAGAAGCTACAGGTGAGGAAGCGTGGAGGTCGGAAACGGGCCCTCGGGACGCGCAGACCAATGTTGGTACCAAAGAAGCCTAACCAACGCTGGAGCCTGGATTTCGTCTCGGACGCCTTCACCGAAGGGCGCAGGTTCCGGGTGCTGGCCATCGTGGACGACTTCAGCCGGGAATGCCTGGCGCTGGTCGCGGACACGTCGCTCTCCGGACTGCGCGTCACCCGCGAACTTACAGCGATCATGGCGCGGCGCGGACGGCCCAATACCATTGTCAGCGACAACGGCACGGAACTGACCAGTATGGCGGTGCTCAGATGGTGCCACGAGACCCGGATCGACTGGCATTACATCGCACCGGGAAAGCCAATGCAGAACGCCTTCGTCGAGTCGTTCAACGGCAGTTTTCGGGACGAGCTTTTGAACGAAACCTTGTTCTCGTCGCTCGCCGAGGCCCGGGAGAAGATCAGAGCCTGGAAGGAGGACTACAATCTCTACAGACCCCACTCATCCCTCGGCAATCTCACGCCGCAGGAATTTGCAATGAAATCGAGACTGGAAACCAAGGCCGCATGAGGCCAGAAACCAACCGACGGATTCTCCCAAAGGCTGGAGGGAAGTCGGGTCTCAGGTCACAATCAAACCAGACAGCCTGATCGATGCAGGCCACAGCTACGAGACTAGGCAGCTAAATTATGTGATGCTGCTTGCCTATCATAGCGGCTTCCGTACGATTTTTTGCATCTAGTTTGCTGCATATAGATCGCATGTGCATTTTGACGTTGACTT
>JAUIAM010000017.1 GCA_030425485.1 Verrucomicrobiia bacterium | reverse complement strand
TTGCTTAAAGAACGCTGCAACCAACTGGATGATGACGTAGCAAACATAGGCGAGGAGAAACAGCATATGAAACGGACTCAATAGCCCTACATGGTAAAACAGAAAAAATGCTAATACTGCGAGCACCCCGAAGACGACTCGAAGAATAAGAGCCGAAATCGCCATGGCTTTGCCGTTAAACGGCGACTGCGTCAAAGCTCCAAGCAGTAACACATACATACGCCGCATAATCATACAAACAATTATATTAAGTGTAGAAAAAACCGTCAACTCATATAGCTGGCATACTCTCTACAACAGGGCCTGGAGTTCGTCCCACTTATCGAGGTAAATTTTGAGGTGGGCTTTGCCCTGGCTGGCTGACTCGGTGAGCAGGGCGCGGACGGCCTCCTGCTCCTGCGCGTAGGCTTTCTCGCTGAGCAGCCCGGCAAAGCGTGCCATGCGGGCCCAGAGCAGGTGCGTGGTAAAGGCGTCGCACTCGTTGTAGGCCACGATCTGGTCGGTGCGGCCTTGCAAGTAGAGGTCCCAGACCTGATCCCCGGCGGTGTCGATTTTTCCCGGGATACCGGAGACCGTGGCGATCTCGTGCAGGCGCGGGGTGTCCTTACCCCAGGCGAGGGATTTGGCCAAATCGACGTGGAAGTCGCCCGCGGTGGAAAAGTAGTCCGTGCCCTCCCAGGGCTTCTCGGGCCGCTTGGCAAAGCCGTGGCTGTCCAGCCCGTGGACGATGGCCCGCTGCACGATGATGGGCACGTCCGCGTTGGCTGAGTTGTAGCCCACGAGCTGGGGCTGCCGTCCGCCCACGCCTTTTAAGAACATATCCAGCACGTGGGGCTCGGAGCATTTCTCCGCGTCGGAGGCATCGGCGGGGATGGAAACGAGCTTGAGCGTCACGCCGCCACCCGCGCCCTGCTCACGAAAAATCCCGCAGATGGAAACCACCCGGCAGAGGCAGGTCTTGATCCACGGGCGCGGCATCTCGGGCTTGGCCCCGGCCTCGGCCCACATCTTGCGAAAGGCATCGTGCGTGCGCTGGGGCGAGCCGTCGTCCACCAGGCCGTAAAGCATCTGGGCGGCCTTGGGGTCAGGCACCCACTCGACATCAAAGGAAAACAGGGTCGGATGTACGTACTTAAACATGCATTTTTGAAATAGAATACAGGAGCGGCCAGCCGCAGCTCAGCGACGATGTTTTGACCATAGGCGTGAGCTTTTGCATTGAACAGCCTATTTGTGGCAGCTAAACAAAGATCACTGCTTAAACTCGTTATGGCCTGGTATTATTACAAGGACAAACAGTGCCTCGGCCCCTTCACAGAGGAGCGGGTGCTGGAACTCGTCAACGAGGGCGCCATCGACGCCTCCACCCCCATGCGAACCGATGCCATGGCCGACTGGCTCCCGATGGACCAGGCCATGCAGCACTTTGGTGAAAGCGGACGGCAACGCGTGGCCGCAAGCAACGTCGAACCGGAGCGCTTCAGCAACCCGGAGCTGAGCCCCACCGAGCTTCTCACTCCCTACCTGCTCGTGCTCCTGCGCGGTGGGCTGGCCGCCGTGGCCATGAGCTGGGTCTGGGCCCGCGTGGTCGTCAACGCCGGCTACCCCGTCCCCTACCTCGTGTTGGCGGTGGGCGGTGTCGTTGGACTGGCTGTCCGCCTGGGGGGCGACCCCTTTTCGCTGCACTTCCGGCTGATGGCCTGTGCGATGACCGCAGCCAGCATTTTCCTGGGCAACATGCAGGTCGTGATTTGGTCCTACGCGCGCACTCACTCGGAGAGCTTCGGCTCGGCCTTGAGCGAACTCGGCCTCTCAGGCGTAATGGACAGAATGGGTGCGTACACCAGCGGCATCGATCTCATCCTCTACCTCGTGGCCATGGGCGTAGCCTACTACATGGCCAGCAAGGTCTCCTGGATGAAGAAAAAGCGATAGCCAAGTTCTTTATAAAATGCAGATGGCCACAAAAAGGCACAAAACAGACAAAAGGACAGAGGGCATTGCCAGGGGTAAGATTGAACCTGAAGCTCTCTGCGTCTTTGCGGTGAAATCGTTTAGGCACGAACTAAGCTAACAGGACACTGGCATTAATTTTTAAGCCATACTTCATTAACTCTCGCAGAGCGCGCAAAGCGTTTAAGGCAGAGCATATCGACCTGCGGGATTACTTTGCGCTCTTGGTGTGCTTTGCGTGAAATAATTTAAATAGGAAATAAGCTAACATCACACGAGCACGAAAAAGCCAGGCTCCACGGGGGAACCTGGCTTGAGTAAAGGGAATGCGCGCTTAGACGGTGCCAAAGATGGTCTTGCCGTCGGAGCAAAGGTCTTCGCAAGCCTGGAAGAGGCGCTCGGACATGCTCTTTTCAGCCTTCTTCATGTAGCTGCGCGGGTCGTAGACCTTTTTGTTGCCGACTTCGCCGTCGATCTTGAGCACACCTTCGATGTTGCTGCAAACGTGGCTGACGATCGGGCGGGTGAAGGCGTACTGCGTGTCGGTGTCGATGTTCATCTTGATAACACCATACTCGAGCGTTTCGCGGATGTCGCTCAACTCGGAGCCGGAACCACCGTGGAAGACGAGGTCCATGAAGGCTTCCTGGCCGTACTTCTCCACCACAGCCTTCTGGCCGTCGCGCAGGATGGTGGGCTTGAGCTTAACCGCGCCGGGCTTGTACGCACCGTGGACGTTGCCAAAGGTGGCGGCAAAAATGAAGCGGCCCAGCGGGTTGAGGGCTTCGTACACTTCCACCATGTCCTCGGGAGTCGTGTAAAGCTTTTCAGCCGGGAGGCCGGAGGTGTCGTGACCGTCCTCTTCGCCACCAACGCAGCCAGCTTCGACTTCGAGGATGATGTCCAGCTCGGCACACTCCTTAAGGAGGGCCTTGGAGAGCTCCAGGTTTTCCGCCAAAGAAACGACGGAACCGTCGAACATGTGGGACTGGAAGAGCGGGCCCTTGCCCTCGGCGATACGCTTGCGGGAGGCTTCGAGCAGCGGCTTGAGGAAGCTGTCCACCTTCTCCGGGTGGCAGTGGTCGGTGTGCAGGGCGACGAGGATGTCGTACTTTTCAGCCAGGATGTGTGTGGCTTCGGCCAGCACGATGGCGCCGAAAGCGGCGTCACCGACACCGAGGCCGGAAGCGAACTGGCCACCGCCGGTGGATACCTGGATGATGCCGTCGGACTTGGCATCCGCAAAGGCCTTGAGCGCTGCGTTAATGGTCGTGATCGAAGTGATGTTGACGGCCGGATAGGCGTAGTTGCCCTTCTGGGCGGCGTCGATCATTGCTTCGTACTGCTTCGGTGTTGCAACTGGCATGTATGCTTTGTGTTTGGTGGATATTGAGCTATGTTAAGTAGGCTAACTTATACGATGCTGACACTAAATCAACAAAATCCATAGGCTGCCTTATGTTTTTCGGAAATGCACAGGACATACGCAGCAATTTCGCCGCCACAGCAACGAAATTGTTACGCTAATTTCAACCGATCGGGCCAGCATGGGCCTATTTCCGCATTGCAGAACGCGCCGGCGCGGTATTTCATTCGGGTGTCTCACCAGTCAAGTTAACCGCCAATACAACACACCCATGATCAACCAGATCGAAGAATACCTCGGCGCAGATGCCAAACCCCTCCTCACCCACGCATGCAAGACCATCAGCAAAGATCGCCTGCACCTGCCCGGCGGCGACTTCGTGGACCGTATTTATGCCTCCAGCGACCGCAACCAGCGCGTGCTCAACAACCTAAACTGGCTCTTTCACACCGGTCGTCTCGCCGGTACCGGCTACATGAGCATCCTGCCGGTTGACCAGGGCATCGAGCACAGCGGGGGCGCGTCCTTTGCCAAAAACCCGGACTATTTTGACAGCGAAAACATCGTCAAGCTCGCCCTGGAGGGCGGCTGCAACGCCGTCGCCTCCACCTTTGGCGTCCTCGGCTCCGTAGCCCGCAAGTACGCCCACAAGATCCCCTTTATCGTAAAGATCAACCACAACCAGCTCCTCACCTACCCTAACCAGGCCGACCAGATCATGTTCGGCTCGGTCGATCAGGCCTACGACATGGGTGCGGCAGCCGTCGGCGCAACGATCTACTTTGGCTCCGAGGAGTCGAACCGCCAGATCATCGAAGTCGCTGAGGCGTTCTACCGCGCGCACGAGCTGGGCATGGCCACCATCCTCTGGTGCTACCTGCGCAACTCCGCCTTTAAGAAGGACGGCGTGGACTACCATGTCTCTGCCGACCTCACGGGCCAGGCCAACCACCTCGGCGTCACCATCGAAGCCGACATTATCAAGCAGAAGCTTCCCGAAAATAACGGCGGCTACAAGGCGCTCAACACGGGCAACTCCAGCTATGGCAAGCTCGACGAGCGCATTTACACCGAGCTGACCAGCGACAACCCGATCGACCTCACCCGCTACCAGATCGCCAATTGCTACATGGGCCGCCAGCCGCTGATCAACTCCGGCGGTGCCTCTGGCAGCAACGACTTTGGCGATGCGGTCAAGACCGCCGTTATCAACAAGCGCGCAGGCGGCGCGGGCCTCATCTCCGGGCGCAAGGCTTTCCAGCGACCGATGGAGGAAGGCGTCAAGCTCCTCAACGCCATTCAGGACGTCTACCTCTGCCCCGAAGTCACCATCGCCTAGGCGGATAGCACCCGCTGGCATAAAACGGGGCCTTGCCCGCTCCGTATCTTTTAAGACAAAGCCCTGCAACGATCGTTGCAGGGCCTTTTTTTAGGGGTAACAAGTCAAGGCGCGAGGTTACTGACTGTCGTCATCGTCAGCCTTGGCCATAACCTGCTTGGTATTTTCGTTAAGCGAATTAACAGCGGTGTGCAGTTGGGAGTCGATGTTGAGCTTGTAATTCACGGGCAGCCCCGTGGCTTCGTTAAAGATGAGCGTGCCCTCGCGGTCAGAGAAGGTTTTGCTGCCCATGTAGACCGTTGCCAGTCCGCCGAGATTGCGGAAGGGAACCGAGACCGTTTGCACCAGCGGGAAAAGCTTGGGCAGTTCAGGGGCGGCTTCCCCTTTCTGCGTATTACTATCCGGTTGAGCCTCAGTACCGTTGGCCTGAGGTTTATTTTTTAAATCGATACCCTCCAGATTCGGGTCGGCCTTGCCTTCCGCTTCCTCGCTTGCTTCTGGACTCGTGTCTATCATGTTGATCGTCATCGTGACCGGCACATAGCCGGGCATGCCGTAGACCAGATTATTCGTTTCGTAGGGGCCGCAGTCACCCGCCTTGAGCGCACCTGCCGTGCGCTGGGCGTATGTCTCGCTTAGCGATTGACCATCGGCTTTCAGGGTAATGCTGTGTGCATGCATCACGTTGCGAAGCTTACCATCAACATGCCAGACATCTGGTAAAACGGTCGCTTGCGTGCCACATTTGGATAAGTCCTCCAAACCGAATACATTAGTAAAATCGCCACTGGCCACCTTGGTCGACTTGACAAGATGGAACGCAATGTCCGATTCACTTCGCCCACTCTCTTTTAATTGCTGAATCTGCTCTGCCGTCAGCTCGCCTTTTACGTCATTAAAGCTTAAGATTGTTCCAAAACCTGAAAACCCAGTGGCCATCTTGGCAACAGAGAGAGTCGTATCTACAAGCGATTGGACGACCTCATCGGTCTTGTCGTCAAACTTGCCGCCTACCTTCTTGAGGATACCTTCGCTGGAAACATCCAGCTCGAAGTTTTTCACTTCGTTCTCCACGTCGAGGAAGAACCACAGATTCGGGTCGATCACGGTAATGGGCTCCATGCTGGGTGCCTCATCCAGCGCCAGGTAATAAACGGTCACATTTACCGCAGCCGGGTTGCGATCCTCGGTAGGCGACGTTGGGCCCTGCCCCTTTAGCTCACCGACGTACTCAGTGACCTCTGTAGACGTGCCGTTGAGGGTAACCTTGTACGCGATTTCATCATGATTGAACGTCGCCTCGACTCCGGCCTTGGGTCCCGCTGAAGCCTGAGCAGCAGTGGGTTTCTCCGACGAGTACTCCGCCTTGTAAAGTGAATAGGCCGCTGTGACCTTGAGCTTGGTTTGCCCGAGGTTGTAGGGTACGCCCTTGCGCGAGTCCGGCGAGTAGCTATGAGGTGTGCAGTTCTTTTTGCGTTCGCACTTGGACTGAGCAGGCGTCAGCGCAACAGCTGGTTCATGCGTGACGTTAACGTGCCCGGTGCATCCTGCAAGCAGGGCCAGGCATAGGGTGGAGAGACAGATGCGTAACATAGTAGTAATAGGTTTGGTTTTTTGAACAATCTATAATCCCATGGAATATTTACTATTATTTGATACTATAATTCAAGTCTTATTTGCGTTAGCTAATGGTCCGAGCCGGGTTATTCACAGGTATTTCGCTAATAACTTTCGAAAAAGACGTTCTCGCCGTGGCGAATCGCTTACTCTAGTGATATTGACCTTCCACCACTATGCCCCGGGTCAAGCGAAGCAGCATTGAAAATCTCCGGCAGCGCGTGAGCCTGCTTGACGTCGTCACCCCCTACACGCAGATGAAGCGCGCGGGGGCGCAATTCCGTGGACTCAGCCCCTTTAACCCGGAAAAGACGCCCTCGTTTTACGTCCACCCGGAGAAGAACGTCTTCATGGACTACTCCTCGGGCAATGCGGGCGACCTGTTCCGCTTCATCCAGCTCAAGGAGAACCTGGAGTTCAACGAAGCCATTGAGGTACTGGCCGAGCGCTTCAGCGTCCCCCTCGAATACGAGGAGGACGGCATGCCGCGGGAAAAGCTCTCCCTGCGCAAGGAGCTGCTCACCCTCCACAACGTGGCCACGGATTACTTTCACCGCTGTTTCCTGGCCGAGCACGAGGAATCGGACTACATCCGTACCTACTGGACAGACAAGCGCCGCTTCCCCCTCGACGTAGCCAAGGAGTTCAAGATCGGGCTCGCCCCGGCCAACGGCGGCAAGCTGCTCGAAGCCTTGCACAAGGAGGGCTACTCCGCCGATGCCATTCGCCAGTGCGGCCTGTTCTACGTCAACGACAACGACCTCGAAGCCCGCCGGGCCAAGCCCCGCTTTCGCGGTCGGCTCATGATCCCCATCCGGGATGTGCAGGGGCGCGTCATCGCCTTCACCGCTCGCGTGACCGACCTCACCCCGGAGGACGACTCCTCTCGCGAGGCCAAATACGTCAACTCACCCGAGACACCCCTGTTTAAGAAAAGCGACGTACTTTTCGGGCTGGACTACGCCCGCACCCACTTGGGCGAGGCCAAAAGCGTCATCCTGGTCGAAGGCCAGCTCGACTGCCTGCGCTGCTTTGAGAAAGGCATCGGGCATGCCGTGGCTCCGCAGGGCACCGCCATCACCGACCACCAGCTCGCCCTCCTGCGCCGCTACACCCAGCGTGTTGAGGTGCTGCTCGACGGCGACAACGCCGGGCGCAAAGCCGCCCTGCGCATGCTTCCACTCGCGTTAAAAGCCGGGCTCGACGTGCATTTCCTCGCCCTCCCCCAAGGAGCCGACCCGGACGACCTGCTGGCCGAAGGCGGCGCCGAGGCCCTCACCGCCCTGGAGGCCGAAGCCATGACGTGGATACAGTTTGCCGCACGCGCACTCGTCCCGCCCGAGCTCGATCCCGGCAGCCCAGAAGAGCGTCGCGGGCTGGACGAGCTTTTCGGCATCATCTCCCAGAGCGAGAGCGAGGTCGTACGCGACCAGTCGCTCGGTGCCCTCGCCCTGCTCCTCAGCCGGGTCGATCGGCTGGCCCTTCAACGCGATTTCGAACGCTTCCGCACCGGCCAAACCCGCTCCATAACCCCCGAACCCGACAGCGAGCCCAGACGGGAATTAGCCTCTCAGGCATTGACAAGTGCGGAATCCCAGCTAGTGTCACTCGTTTTACATCACGAACAGCTGGCCCTAACAATCTCACATATCATTGATCCCGAGTGGATTAATGCAAAAACCCCCGAGGGAGATCTGCTCAAAAAGTTGCTTATCGAGTTCCAGGATGACGCCTGGAGCGGGCAAGACGATTTTATTGACCGACTTGAGACTGACGAGGAAAGGAATTATTATTATTCATTGCTGAACTTGAGCATCACCGGAGAGGCCCCCGAGGACGTGGCCCAGACCTGCATCCAGGCCCTCTACCGACGCCACCTCAACCAACAGCAAAAGCAACTTGACCTCAAACTCATGAATACTCCTGCGGAGGACACCGACGCCGTCCGCGACCTCCACCGCCAACGCATCGAACTGCGCAAACAATTAAGAACTCCGCCAGAATTCCGACTGTAAGACCTAAATCCATGGCCACCAAGAAATCCGCAACGAAGAAAGCCCCTTCGCAAAAGTCCCTCGAAAAGGCGCAGGCACGCCTCAACGACAAGATCCGGGTCCTTATCCGGCAGTCTAAAGAGCAAGGCTACCTGACCGTTCAGGACATCAACAAAGTCCTTCCTGAGAGCGTCAACAACCCGGAGGAAATCGAGAACGTCATCTCAATCCTGGAAAACCTCGAGATTGACATCCTTGATAACGAGGAAGTTGAGGCCTACAAGCAGCGCGTCGAAACCGAGGAAGAAGAGCAGTCCAAGACCGCCAGCATGGACATCCTCGACGACCCGGTCCGGATGTACCTCAAGCAGATGGGCCAGGTCCCCCTCCTCACCCGCGAGCAGGAAGTTTCCATCTCCAAGCGTATCGAAAAGGCAGAGCTCAAGGCCGCAGACGTCCTCTTCTCCGTCGGCCTGACCACCACCTACCAGATCGACCTGGCCAAAAAACTCATCGACCGCGAGGAGCGCTTTGACCGCGTCGTGCTCGACAAGAAAATCGAGAGCCGCGAAAACTACTTTAAGATCCTGCCCAAGCAGATTGAGCTGGCCGAGGCCGCCGAGGCCAAGTGCGAAAAAGCCTGGGCCGACATCCAGAAACACAAGAAGGAATCCCCCAACCAGAAGCGCGCCAAGACCCGCTTCACCAAGTACGAAGGCACCCTCAAGCCGATTTTCCGCAAGTTCTGCTTCAAGCTCAAAGTCTTTGAAGAGTACCTCGACAACCTCTCGCCCACCCTGCGCGAGATCGAGGATCACCTCGACCACCTGAAAATTTCCAACAAGGTCAAGTCCAGCCGCCACCGCAAGCACCACGACCCGGACACGATCAAAAAGCGCCTCAAGGACATCGAGCAGATGTACCGCATCACGCCCGAGGAACTGCTTGAGCTGGTCCGCGAGGTGCGCAAAAACATGCGCGAGGCCCACCGGGCCAAGACCGAGATGGTCGAGTCCAACCTGCGCCTCGTCATCTCCATCGCCAAGAAGTACACCAACCGCGGCCTCTCCTTCCTCGACCTCATTCAGGAAGGCAACATGGGCCTGATGAAAGCGGTGGAAAAGTTTGAGTACCGCCGCGGGTACAAGTTCTCCACTTACGCCACGTGGTGGATTCGCCAGGCCATCACCCGCTCCATCGCCGACCAGGCACGCACCATCCGCATCCCGGTCCACATGATCGAGACCTTGAACAAGGTCATGCAGGTGCAAAAGCAGCTCCTTCAGGAACTCGGCCACGAGCCCACCCCGGAAGAGGTTGCGCTCGAAATGGACCTCCCCGTCGAGCGCGTGCAGGCCATCATGAAGATGGCCCAGCAACCGATCTCGCTCCAGAGCCCGGTTGGCGACTCCGACGACACCAATTTTGGCGACTTCATCGAAGACAAGGGTGCTGAAAACCCCTACGACATGACCGCCTACTCGCTCCTGCGCGAGAAGATCATGGACGTTCTTGACTCCCTGACCGAGCGTGAGCGCCGCGTCCTGTCCCTGCGCTTCGGCCTGCAGGACGGCTACAGCCGCACCCTTGAGGAAGTCGGCCGCCAGTTCAAGGTCACCCGCGAACGTATCCGTCAGATCGAGGCCAAGGCCCTGCGCAAGATGCGTCACCCCACCCGCATTCGCCAGCTTCACGGCTTCTTCGAAGGCGAAATCGACACTTCCGGCCCCGGCTTTGACAATTTCCGCCGCGGCGGAGAGTAAGCCCCGGCCCGGCAGCAGCCATGCCGAGCAGCACCGTCAGACACCTTCTCCTCGCCTGCCTCGTGCTGGCCTGGCCGCTCGTGTCCTACGCGCCGCCCAAGAAGATGCGTACCCTGCCCTCGCAGTCCAAGACCACCCAGGACTCCAGCGAGAGCAGCAGCGCGGACATCGGCAGCAAGCAAAACTCTGCTCAGGCTCCCGCGAACCTCCCCCCGGGCGTCACCTTTAGCAACAGCTACACCACGACCGTATCGGGCCCCGGCCTGGTCTCGCAAGAAAAGGATACGCGCCCTGAAGGCAGCACGCCGGACGTCGTCGTCTACGCCGTCGAGGTCGACGAACAGGGCAACCCGATCCCACCGGCCGAAGCCCAGCCACCGGCCGAGCCCGCGTTTTCCGGTGAGCCCGAACTGGCCATCCAGCCTCCCAAGTCCCCTGCCAAGGAGGAAAGCGGGGGCTTTTTAGATTTTCTCTTCGGCCCTGATGAAGAAGAGGTTCCGGAACCTCCGGCCGACGGCCTGCCCGCCGCTGCCGACATCCCCTACCCGAACCTCTCCCCCGTCACCCGCAGCCCTCGCCTGGGCGAGCTGGTCAGCATCAACCCGCAGGACAAAATCGCGGTCATGTGGCTCGATAGCCGCTACCTGGCCTTTTACGGCGACGAGGTGCTCATCTCCCGCCGTGCCGATCTGGAGATCACAGGTGTCTTCGCCGTGACCCAAACGCGTGACAGCAAGGCCCTCGGCCTGGAGCTCCTCTACGGCGAGCCCACTCCCGGCGAGGAAATCATCATGCCCGGCCCCGCCTACCAACAGTATATCCTGGACCTGGCCGACTCGGGTGCCATTTCCCTGCCCAACTAACCACCCCAAAGACCGAAAATTCGGTATTGTGCAAGCCCACCGCCTCACCTAACGTTTACACCTGATGCACCCACACGCATACGATTCTCTCGCCTTCATCGGCAACCTCGGCTGGCAGGAAATGCTCATCATCCTGGTCATCCTGCTCTTGCTCTTCGGTGCCAAGCGCCTGCCCGACCTCGCCCGCAGCATCGGTAAGTCCATGAAGGAGTTCAAAAAGGCTACCAGCGAAGCCGAATCCACCTTTAAGGAAGCCCTCCGCGAGGACGAAAACAAGCCCCGCACCGAAGGCTCCACGCCGGAGCAAAAATCCGAGCCCAAGCAAGAAGCGAAGCGCCCCGCCGAAAAGGCATAGGCTCTTCTGTGCATCAAGCCGGGAAAATTCCTCGCGTAGCACGCACATGGCTTTTCACGAAGAAAAGTCATCAGCGCCCCGGAAGATCATGGGAGCCGACTCACGGGGGTAGCGAATAAAATGAGCGTAGGGGCGCAGCCCCTCTATGCCAGCGGGTGCCACCCGCTACCCGCCGGTGAAGACGACACGGTAGCCGCGGTTTTCCAGCTCGGCCTTGACCGCCTCCCGCTGGTCACCCTGGATTTCCACCGTCTTGCCCTTGACCGCTCCGCCGCTGCCGCAACGGGCTTTTAGGGTTTTGCAGAGCGATTCCAGCTCCTGCGGTCCGGTGTGCAGCAGACCCTCGCCCGACATCACCGTGACGACCTTGCCGCCGCGACCACCCTTCTCCCGGCGCACATCGACCCGTCCGCGCTTCTTCTTTGGAGCGGGCGCAGGCACGGGCTTGGACATCGGGACTGGCTTGCCCTGCGGCAACCCGGTAGACGAGAGCGCACCGAAGGGGTTGCTATCGAGCGAGTTCTGGTTACCGTCCGTGGCGATGCGTTCCTTCTTGGCCATAATTTAAATAGTTAACCACAAAGGCACCAAGGACACAAAGCGAATAATACGCCTACTCCTTACCGCCGCAGGTGCCACGCGGGATATTTTCCTCATCGTTGATCCAGGCCCAGGCCTTTTCGTAGCTCCGGCGTTGCAGGTAGTGCAAGAGATCACCCGGCAGTTCTCCTGCATGGTCCTTGGCGATCGCATCAAGACTAGACAAGGCTGTCTGAATATCGATCCTCTTTACCACGATCGACTCCAAGTGCTGATAAATGCTGGCTTTTACATTCATATTTTATTACTAGAAAGACTTGTCAGTTTGCCAATAATATGGCAAGCTAAACCCTTATTCTCATTTATCTCCTTGCGTGATGAAAAATCTGACTTTCGCCAACCGCTGGAACGCGGACTTGATCGACCAGAACTACGCCACATGGCTGGAAAACCCGGATAGCCTCGATCCGGAGTGGCGCGCGTTTTTTGAGGGCTTCGAGCTCGCCCAGTCTGTTTCGAAGAAAAGCAGCGGCGGCGCCCCTGCCTCGGGCGACGACACCGACGCGACCATCCAGTCGTGCGTCATCGGTGCGATCTACGCCTACCGCTCCATCGGCCACACCCAGGCGCACTTCAATCCCCTGCGCAAAGACGCGTGGTCCAACCCGCGCCTCACGCTAGAGCGACTCGGCCTGGACAAGGTCGACCCCAACAAGCAGTTCCACACCGGGAACTACATGGGCGGCATCTTCATGACGGTGCCCGAGCTGATCAGCCGCATGAAGCGCACCTACTGCGGGCACATCGGCTGCGAGTACATCCACATCCAGGAGACGCCCAAGCGCCGCTGGCTCCAGGCCAAGATGGAGCCCAACGACAACGCCCCGCAGTTTGAGGCGGAGAAAAAGATCCGCGCCTTGCGCAAAATCATGGAGGCCGAGCAGTTTGAGCGCTTCCTGCACACCCGCTATGTCGGCCAGAAGCGCTTCTCTCTCGAAGGTGGCGAAACCCTCATCCCCGCGCTCGACGCCCTCGTCGAGAAGTGCCCCGAGTTTGGCGTGGACGAAATCGTCATGGGCATGGCTCACCGTGGCCGCCTCAACGTACTGGCTAACATTTTAGGCAAGTCTTACTCCTACATCTTCCGCGAGTTCTCCGAAAACTACATCCCCGACACCATCCACGGTGACGGCGACGTAAAGTACCACCTCGGCTTCGAGAGCACCCGCCCCACCACCGCAGGCAAGGATATCGAGATTCGCCTCGCGGCTAATCCGAGCCACCTTGAGGCCGTCGATCCCGTCGTCCAGGGCAAGGCCCGCGCTCGCCAGCGCATCCGTGGCGACTGGGACCGCAAGCGCGTCCTCCCCTTCCTCGTGCACGGCGACGCCGCCTTTGCCGGTCAGGGCGTGGTCATGGAGACGCTCAACCTCTCCCGCCTCAAGGGCTACCTCACCGGCGGTACCATCCACTTCGTCATCAACAACCAGATCGGCTTCACCACCGACCCGCGCGAGTCCCGCTCCAGCCGCTACTGCACGGACATCGCCAAGATGATCGAGGTGCCGATTTTCCACGTCAACGGTGACGACCCGCTGGCCGTGCTCCACGTCATGGAGCTTGCCCTGGAGTACCGCCAGGAGTTTGGCGACGACGTCGTGATCGACATGTACTGCTACCGCAAGCACGGCCACAACGAATCCGACGAGCCGGGCTTTACCCAGCCGGGGCTTTATAAGACCATTTCCGAGCACAAGCCTATCAGCAAACTGCTCCGCGACCGCCTCAAGGAAGAAGGTACCCTCGACGACGCCAAGGCCGACTCCCTCACCAGCGAGTTTAACAAGGCTCTCGACGATGCCTTTAACGAAGTCAAAAAGCGCGAGGAAGACGACAGCAAGAAAAAGCGCACCTTCGCGGGAGCGGCCACGACCTTCCAGCCCGCGTACTCCTTTAAGCCCGTGCAAACGGCGGTTAAGCCCAAAACGCTCACCCGCGTGGCGGACGTGCTGACCACCATCCCGCAGAACTTTGCCCCCAACAAGAAGATCGCCCGCCAGCTCGATACGAAGTGGAAAAACTTCCAGGATGGCGGCGGCATCGACTGGGCCTTTGCCGAGCAGCTCGCCTGGGGCACGCTCATGCTCGAAGGCACTCCCGTGCGACTCTCTGGTCAGGATAGCGAGCGCGGCACCTTCAGTCAGCGCCATGCCGCACTCTACGACGCGGAGAACCGCGTGCGCTACGTCCCCCTGCTCAACCTCGACCCCGATCAGGCCAGCTTCTGCGTTCACAACTCCAGCCTCTCCGAGGCCGCCGTGCTCGGGTTCGACTTTGGCTACAGCCTCGACTATCCGGAGATGCTCGCCATCTGGGAGGCCCAGTTTGGTGACTTCGCCAACGGCGCCCAGGTCCACATCGACCAGTTTATTTCCTCCAGCGAGTCTAAGTGGGGCCGCGTCAGCGGACTCGTCATGCTCCTGCCCCACGGCTACGAAGGCCAGGGCCCGGAGCACTCCTCCGCCCGCCTCGAGCGCTTCCTCCAGGCTTGCGCCGAGGACAACATTCAGGTCTGCATGATGACCACCCCCGCGCAGTACTTCCACGTCCTGCGACGCCAGATGAAGAGCCCCTACCGCAAGCCCCTCGTCATCATGGCCCCCAAGAGTCTCCTCCGCCACAAGGACTGCGTTTCCGAAGTCAAGGAGCTGACCGACGGACACTTCCAGGAAATCCTCGACGACAACGCCCCGGCGAAGAAAACCGAGCGTATCATCTTCTGCTCGGGCAAGGTATACTACGACCTCCTCGCCTTCCGCGACGAAAAGAAACTCACCAACACGACCATCCTCCGCGTCGAGCAGCTCTACCCGGTCAACACCGACCGCATCAAGGAGCTACTCTCCAAGTACTCCGGCTGGAAGAAAGTCGTCTGGTGCCAGGAAGAGCCGCAGAACATGGGTGCGTGGAACCACATCTACCACTACCTGCTCGAAGCCGCTGGCCAGGCCCCGATGTTTGCCGGTCGCTACGCTGCAGCCAGCCCCGCACCCGGCTCGCTCCTCCAGCATAAGATCGAACAGCAGGCGCTCGTCGAGCAAGCCTTCCTGGCTTAACTGGACCTTGTATCGAAATAACCAATACAGAACGCACCGCACACAGTTCAAAGTTCACCTTCATTTCCTATGGCTACCGAAGTAAAAGTTCCCGCGCTCGGCGAATCCATCACCTCTGGCATCCTTGCCACTTGGCACGTTGCCGACGGTGACTACGTCGAGAAAGACCAACTCCTCTACGAGCTCGAAACCGACAAGATCACCTCTGAGGGTCTGGCCGAAGTCGCAGGCACGGTTTCACTCAAGGTCGCCGAAGGCGACGAGGTAGACATTGGAGCCGTTGTGGCCGAGATCGATGAGTCCGCGCAAAAGTCCGGTGGCGATGACGCCCCGGCCAAGGAAGAAAAGAGCGAAGAAGCTCCCGCCGCCAAGCAGGAAGCTCAGCCGGCCAAGGCTGAGTCCTCCAAGGGAGCAGACCTGCCCCCCTCGCCTGCCGTGCGCCGCATCGCCGCGGAATCCGGGCTCGATCCGGCCAGTGTCTCCGGCTCAGGTAAGGATGGTCGCGTGACCAAGGGCGACATGTTCCAGGCCGTCGCCACACAGAACAGCGACGCCTCCAAGAAGCAGCCCGATGTAACCGCCAAGGCAAGCCCCGCACCCGTTTCCGCCGAGGGCCGCACTTCGCGCAAGAAGATGTCTCCCCTGCGCCGCAAGATCGCCGAGCGCCTCGTAGCCGCCACCCAGGAGGCCGCCCTGCTCACCACCTTTAACGAGGTTGACATGAGCAAGGTCATGGACCTGCGCAAAAAGCACCAGGACGCCTTTGTGGCCCGCTACGGCATCAAGCTCGGCTTCATGTCCTTCTTTGCCAAGGCCGTCGTTCACGGTCTCCAGGCCGTCCCGCAGATCAACTCCCAGATCGACGGCGACACGCTCGTGCAAAACCACTTCTACGACATCGGCATGGCCGTCGGCACGGATAAGGGGCTCGTCGTCCCCGTCGTGCGTGACTGCGACCACAAGGGCTTTGCCGAGATCGAACAAGACATCGCCAACTACGCCAAGGCGGCCCGCAACGGCAAGCTCGGCATCGAGGACATGCAGGGCGGTTGCTTCACCATCTCCAACGGCGGCATCTACGGCTCCATGCTTTCAACGCCGATCCTGAACATGCCCCAGAGCGGCATCCTCGGCCTGCACAACATCACCAAGCGCGCCGTCGTGGTGAACGACGAGATCGTCATCCGCCCGATGATGTACCTCGCCCTGAGCTACGACCACCGCGTGGTCGATGGCAAGGAGGCCGTCACCTTCCTCGTCAAGATCAAGGAAGCCATCGAAGACCCCGAACGCCTGCTCTTTGGCATCTAGGCCAGCAGCAGTTTGAGAAGCTGACCGCACGGTCTATTGCTTTCTCAAAATTGATAAATGCTAAATCTATAAATAGAAATTTTATGTCCTACGACCTCATCGTTATCGGCAGCGGCCCCGGCGGGTACGTTGCAGCCATCCGCGGCGCACAGCTCGGCCTGAAAACTGCGCTCATCGAAAAGGACGCCACCCTCGGCGGCACTTGCCTGAACGTTGGCTGCATCCCCTCCAAGGCACTGCTCCACTCGACGGAGATGGTTCACTTTTTCAAGGACAAGAGCGCGGCTCACGGCATCACGGCTAAGGGGCTCGACATCGACCTCGCCACCCTGATGAAGAAGAAGGATGCGGTCGTAGAGCAGCTCACTGGCGGCGTGCAGATGCTCACCAGCAAGCGCGGGATTGACATCGTGCAGGGCGTCGGACGCCTAGCGGGCGAGGGCAAAGTCATGGTCAAGGGCGACAAGGGCGAACAAACGCTTACCGCCAAAAACATTCTCATCGCCACCGGCTCCTCCTCGGTCGAGTTACCCTTCATGAAGTTTGACGGCAAGACCGTGGTCAGCAGCACCGAAGCCATCGCTTTTGACAAGGTACCGGACAAGCTGGTTGTAGTCGGCGCGGGTGCCATTGGCCTTGAGCTGGGCTCGGTCTGGGCACGCCTCGGCAGCGACGTCACCGTGGTTGAACTGCTTCCACAGGTTGCCCCACAAAACGATAAAGACGTGGCCAAGCTCGCCCAACGCCTGCTGACCAAGCAGGGTATGAAATTTGAGCTCGGCACTAAGGTCACCGGCGTCAAGACCACCAAGGGCAAGACCGCCCTGACTGCCGAAAAGAACGGTAAAGAGCTCGAATTTCCCGCCGACAAGATCCTCGTTAGCGTCGGTCGCAAGCCGAATACCACGGGCCTCGATGCAGACAAGGCCGGAGTCGAACTAGACGACAAGGGCCGCATCAAGGTGGACGAGCATTTCCGCACCACCGCCTCGGGCATCTACGCCATTGGTGACGTCATCGCCGGCCCCATGCTGGCCCACAAAGCCGAGGAAGAAGGCATTGCCTGCGTCGAGATGATCGCGGGCAAGGCTGGCCACGTAAACTACGACGTCATCCCGAATGTCATCTATACCGAGCCGGAGATTGCCGCAGTCGGCATGGGTGAAGACGCTGCCAAGGACCAGAAGCTCGACGTGAAAGTGGGCAAGTTCCCCTTCATCGCTAACGGCCGCGCCATCGCGGTCGATGCGACCGACGGCTTTGTCAAAATCATCGCTGACGCCAAGACTGACCGCCTTCTGGGCGTGCAGATCATTGGACACGGCGCATCGGAAATGATCGCCACTGCGGTGACGCACATGGAGTACTCCGGCAGCGCCGAGGACTGGGCCCGCACCGTTCACGCTCACCCCACCATGAGCGAAGCGATGAAGGAAGCAGCCCTCGCTGTATCCAAATCAGCAATACACGCTTTATAAGTAAGGTCGGGAGCTACGCGCCCCCTGCCCCGCGGCAGGCAAAGCCTGCACTTTCGATGCTGCGTAGCCCCATAGCCCTATTCCAACAACACCATCGGGATAGGCACGCAGTGCCGTAAGGGCGCAGCTCCTGCGAGCTTGGAATGCCACCGGGTGCCACCCGGTTAGATGTCGTCTTCGGCTCCGAGGGCGGCGAGGTGATGGGCGTCGCCCCAAGTGTGCAGGAGCCAGTGCCCATCCTCTCGGGTAAATTCCGTGTAGGCGCAATTGACGAACTTGTAGGCGCGCTTTTCGTGTAGTGGAATTCCCAATACATAACGCAAAAACTGCCCGAGTGCGCCACCGTGAGTCACGAGACACAACGTGCCATCCGGATACTTGTCCGCCCAGGCATTGAACGCCTTAGCCACGCGCTCGTAGAGGTCGCGCAGGCTCTCCCCCTCGGGAATGCGGTAGTCCGGATCGTGGCTCAGGTAGCCCTGCTCCACATCGGGAAATTTGGCCACGGCTTCGGCCCGGGTGTAGCCACTGAGCATGCCGAAGGCGCGCTCGCGCAGCTCGGCATCGATCAGGCGCGGGGTGCCCGCATGCTGCCCGGCGATAATATCCCCTGTGCGCACGGCACGGGTGAGATCGCTGGAGATGATAGCGTCGAACTTCACCCCGGCCAGGCGCTTGGCAATCGCCTCGGCCTGGGCGACTCCGCGCGGGGTCAGAGGCGAGTCAAGCTGCCCCTGATAACGCCCGGCGAGGTTCCACTCGGTCTCACCGTGGCGAATGATGATCGCACGTGTCATACAACGAAGGGGGCAGCGAACGCAGTGAGCGATGGGGCAAAGCCCCATCTGCGCCACTGGGTGCAACCCAGTTAGATGTGAATCGCCTCGCCGTGGGTAGCGGCTGCGGCTTCCATCAGGGCCTCGGAAAGCGTCGGGTGCGCGTGGATCGTGCCGTGGATTTCCTCCCAGGTCGCTTCCAGTTCCATGCCCAGCGCGTACTCTGCGATGAGTTCCGTGGCTTCGTGGCCAGTAATGTGCGCGCCAAGGATTTCGCCGTGCGGCTCGGAGACGATGAGCTTGACAAAGCCGTCGCTCTCCATGGCGGCAACCGCCTTGCCCGATGCGGTGAAGGGGAACTTACCCACCTTGTGAGCGATGCCCTTTTCCTTCACGTCACGCTCGGTCAGGCCGATGCTGGCCACCTGCGGCTGGCAGTAGGTACACCCGGGGAAACGTTCCATCGGGCGCGGCTCGCCGTGACCAAACATACCGTTGACGGCCTGCACAGCCTCGTAGGTAGCAACGTGTGCGAGCCAGGGCGGCCCGATGATGTCGCCTGCGGCGTAGATACCCTTGACCGAGGTGCGGTAGTGCGGATCGACCTTGATGTACTTGCGGTCCATCTCGAGCTTGACCTTCTTGGAGAGCAGGCCTTCGAGGTTTGCAGTGACACCGATGGCCACGAGCAGGCTTTCAGCTTCGATGGCCTCGGTCTTGTCGCCCTTGACGGTGTCCAGCTTGACGCCCGTCTTGGTCACCTTGATGTTCTCGGCCTTGGTGCCGGTCATCACCTTGATGCCCTGCTTCTTGAAGGACTTTTCGACAAACTTGGAAACTTCCTCGTCCTCAACGGGGAGCACGTTGGGCAGCATCTCGAGCACCGTCACCTCGCAGCCAAAGGCGTTGAGGAAGTAGGCAAACTCCATGCCAATGGCACCTGCGCCAAGCACCACGCAGGACTTGGGCAGATCGCGGCGGTCGAGGATTTCGCGCGCGGTCATGATGCGCTTACCGTCCGGCTTGAGGTCGGGCAGCATGCGTGCGCGGCAGCCCGTGGCGATGAGGATGTTTTTCGTGGACAGGATCTTGCCCTTGTCCTCGCCCTCGGTCACCTCGACCAGCCCGGGGACGTTGACTTGTGCGCGGCCCTTGATGTACTCGACCTTGTTCTTTTTGAAGAGAAACTCAATGCCCTTGGCCATCTGATTGGCAACGCCGCGCGAGCGCTCCACCACCTTCGGAAAGTCCACTTTGACGTCACCCACGGTGAAGCCGAAGTCGTCTGCGTGCTGGATCGAGCGGTAGAGCTCGGCGCTCTTGAGCAGTGCCTTGGAGGGAATGCAGCCCCAGTTCAGACAAGTGCCGCCGGCGCGCTCCATTTCGACACAGGCAACCTTTTTGCCCAGTTGTCCGGCGCGGATGGCGCCTGCATACCCGGCGGGACCACCGCCGATAACTACCAAATCGTATGTTGCTTCGTCTGACATGTTAAAACCTAAGTTGCGTGGAAAGGCTAACTAAAGGCTTTTCCCGGAAGGTCGTCAACCCCAACAACGGGTTGCACCCGCGGGCATTGGAAGCTGGGCCAGCTTCACCGCATTGAGGGGCTACGCCCCTACCCCGGGAGCACACAGCATAATGAAAGTGATGCGCGAGCATCACAGGTGCAGGACCGCGTCCTGCCGCTCCCGCTCGTCGCTACCCCGGATTTCATAATAAAAAGGTGATCCGCAGGATCATGGGTGAAGGGGCTGCCCTTCAGATGTCGATGACGTCGTCGTCGGAAAGCTTCTTGTTGTCTTTTTTCGGGCCGCCCTGTCCTCCCCCGGGACCACGGGTGACACGGACTTTGACCCGGCTCTTGCCCATGAGCATGTTGGCAATGAGTGAGACGATGCTGATGACGATGGCCGCCCAGAGGGCAGACCAGAAGCTGGCCAGATGGAAGCCGGGGACGACCGCCTCGACCAGCAGGAGCACGAGGGCATTGATAACCACCATGCCGAAACCGAGCGTAATGATAACAAAGGGCAGCGCAAAGAGGATCAGCAGCGGGCGGATCACCATGTTGAAGAGGCTGATGAGCAGCACCGCCACGATGAGCGCGCTGCGGGAATCGTAGGTCACGCCCTCGCTCGTCTTCGCCGCCAGGAGTACCCCCAGCGCCGTCAAGGCCCAGCTCCAGAGCAGTTTTACGAAATCAATCTGCCCGCGTGGCCGCACTTGTCCCTCTCCATTCATGCGTGAATAATCGCACACCTAAGTCCGCTAAGCAATAGCATCTTGCCGGTTCCCCGCAGACGGAAAACGGCAAGGGTGCTCCGGTTGCTTGTCTCAGGCAAGCTGCCCCGCGCGTGAGCCTAGATTGCTTTGCTGAAGAAGTTCCGCACACGCGCCGTGGCGTAGTCGCGGTTCATCTTGGCGATAAAGTCGAGTGTGATTTCCTTCGGGCAGACGGCCTGGCACTCGCCATAGTTCGTGCAGTTGCCAAAGCCCTGCTCATCCATCGCGCTCACCATGGCCATAACGCGCTTGTCCTTCTCCCCCTTACCCTGAGGCAGGAGGTTGAGCTGCGAGCTTTTAGCCGAGGTAAAGAGCATGGCCGAACCGTTCGGGCAAGCCGCGACACAGGCTCCACAGCCGATACAGGCCGCAGCGTCCATCGCCTTGTCTGCGGTGGGTTTGGGGATGAGGATCTCGTTCGCATCCTGCGGGCTCCCCGTGCGAGCGGTGATGAAGCCACCGGCCTGGATGATGTGGTCGAAAGCCGAGCGGTCGACGATGAGGTCCTTGACCACCGGGAAAGGCTTGGCGCGCCAAGGCTCGATCGTGATCGAGTCGCCGTCCTTGTAGCTGCGCATATGGAGCTGGCAAACAGTGGTCGCAGTCTCGGGGCCGTGTGCCATGCCATTGATGACCAGCGAGCACATGCCACAGATACCTTCGCGGCAGTCGTGGTCAAAGGCGACGGGCTCTTCCCCCTGCTCGACGAGTTGCTCGTTAAGGATGTCGAGCATTTCGAGGAAAGAGGAATCCTCGCTCACGTCCTTGAGCTCATAGTTTTTGTAGCCGCCGGGGGTATCGACGTTTTTCTGTCTCCAGACTCTCAGGTGAAGATTCATGGTAAAAAATCCTTTAGCTTACTTGTAAGAACGGGTGGTGAATTTGACCTCTTCGTAGGTGAGCTCTTCCTTGTGAAGTTTGGGCTCCTTATCGTCGCCCTGGTGCTCCCAGACTCCGACAAAGGCAAACTCGTCGTCGTTACGCTCGGCTTCACCGTCGGGGGTCTGGTGCTCACTACGGAAGTGACCGCCGCAGGACTCGTCGCGCATGAGTGCGTCACGGCACATCAGCTCGCCGTACTCGAGGAAGTCGGCCACGCGCCCGGCGCGCTCCAGTTCCTGGTTCAGCTCGCCCTCTTCGCCGATGACGCGAACATTCTGCCAGAACTCCTCGCGCAACTGCGGGATGAGCTCGATGGCTTTCTTGAGCCCGGCATCGTCGCGGGCCATGCCGCAGTAGTCCCACATGATGTGGCCAAGGCGCTTGTGGAAGCTGCGCGGGCTTTCCGTGCCCTGAATCGACATGAGCTTGGCGATTCTTTCGCGGACGCCGTTCTCGGCCTCTTCGAAGGCTTCGTGGTCGCTTGAAATCGAACCTGCCGACGAGATGCCGCAGCGAGCGAGGTAATCCCCCACCGTGTAAGGCAGGACAAAGTAGCCGTCGGCCAGCCCCTGCATGAGCGCGGAGGCTCCGAGGCGGTTCGCGCCGTGGTCGGAGAAGTTGGCCTCGCCTCCGACAAAGAGGCCAGGGATGTTGCTCTCCAGATTGTAGTCCACCCAGAGGCCACCCATCGTATAGTGAACGGCAGGGAAGATCATCATCGGCGTCTGGTACGGGTTGTCGCCGGTGATGCGGTTGTACATGTCAAAGAGGTTGCCGTAACGCTCGCGGATAACGTCCTCGCCCAGGCGGTTGATGGCGTCGCGGAAATCGAGGAATACCCCCAGCCCGGTCGAAGCTACGCCGCGCCCGTCGTCGCAGGCTTCCTTGGCCGCGCGGGAAGAGATGTCACGCGGGGCGAGGTTACCAAAGCTCGGGTACTTGCGCTCCAGGTAGTAGTCGCGATCGTCCTCGGCAATGTCGCCCGGCTTGATCTCGCCCTTGCGTACCTTATCGGCCAGCTCGCGGGTCTTGGGAGCCCAGATGCGGCCGTCGTTACGGAGCGATTCGGACATGAGCGTCAGCTTGCTCTGCTGGTCGCCGTGAACCGGAATACAGGTCGGGTGAATCTGGGTGTAGCAGGGGTTGGCAAAGCCCGCACCCCGCTTGAATGCGCGGTAGGCAGCGGTAACGTTGCAGCCCTGCGCATTGGTGGAAAGGAAGAAGACGTTACCGTAGCCGCCGGTGCAGAGCACAACGGTGTCCGAGGCCCAGCGCTCGATCTTGCCGTTAACCAGGTTACGGGTGATGATGCCCTTTGCGTGGCCGTCGACCAGCACGAGGTCGAGCATCTCATGGCGGTTGTACATCTTGACCTGTCCAAGTCCGATCTGGCGGCTAAGCTGCTGGTAGGCACCGAGCAGAAGCTGCTGGCCGGTCTGGCCACGAGCGTAAAAGGTGCGGGACACCTGCGCGCCGCCAAAGGAGCGGTTGGCCAGGAGGCCGCCGTACTCGCGGGCAAAGGGCACACCCTGGGCCACCATCTGGTCGATGATATTGCCAGAGACTTCGGCCAGGCGGTAGACGTTGGCCTCGCGTGAGCGGTAGTCGCCGCCCTTGATGGTGTCGTAGAAGAGGCGGTAAATGCTGTCGCCATCGTTCTGGTAATTCTTGGCCGCGTTGATGCCGCCCTGGGCTGCGATGGAGTGCGCCCGGCGCGGGCTGTCCTGATAGCAGAAGCAGGAAACCTGATAGCCCATTTCGGCCAGCGAGGCCGCGGCAGCTCCACCGGCGAGACCGGAGCCGACCACGATGACGTGGTACTTGCGGCGGTTGGCCGGGTTGACGAGCTTGAGGTTGTGGCCCTTGTGGTACTTCCACTTGTCGGCCAGCGGCCCTTCCGGGATTTTTGCGTCGAGGTTCATCCTAGCGTCCTTCCTTAAAGTTGTCTGCTTGTGCGAGCTGCACGGTTTGCGCTTGCTGGGTCTGTGCGGCCCACTCGGCCTCCTTTTCGGCAAGGTAGGCCTTACCGTGGCCAAAGGCGATGACCGAGACCGGGATCGAGGCAAAGCCGATAAAGATAAACCAGCCGTAGGCCACTGCCAGGGTGTGCAGGCGTTTGCGCCACATCTCGTTGCGGAAGCCGATCGACTGGAACATGCTGGCCACGCCGTGGGTGAGGTGCATGCAAAGCAGTGCCATCGCCACAAGGTAGAAGATCGAGATGCCGACGTTGGAGAAGCCCTTGACCATCATGGCGTAAACGTCGAAGTACTCGATGGGTGGCAGGCCATGCGCCTGCTCAAATGTCGCCTCCCCGATGGTCTCGTTGTAGTTCTCCGGCACGTTTCGAACGGTGTACTGGAGGATGTGGAAAATAATAAAAGCCAGAATGATGAGCCCGCTCATCGGCATGGTGCGCGCAGCGTAATCCGCCTTGCGAAAGCCCTGCTTGGCGTACTTCTGCGGGCGCGCGGCCTGGTTTTCCTTCACCAGCAGCACGGCCATGGCGATGTGCGTGCCCACGCACAGCAGCAAGAACAGACGGATCGCCCACAGCGACACCGGAGCCCCGGGGAGGTGGTGCAGATGATAAGCATAGGCGTTAATCATCTCAGGCGGTCCGAAGAACTGGAGGTTGCCCGCCATATGGCCGAGGACAAACAACACCAGGATCAAACCCGACCCTGCCATAAGATACTTTTTAACCAACGAGGGGAGGAGGACTTTTTTCTCAGCGCTCATGAAATCGAACAAGCCGCCAATGAGTGCATCTCATAACGGTTGCTAATGGCGAACCATGAGAGAAAGGCACTGCTATGGCAACTGTACACAATCCCTTAGGCGCATTATTAGCTACTCAAGGAGTGCCCATTAGCGCGGCTAACCCATTGCACAGCATTAGTAGTGCGAATGAGTCTCATTTGCCCCGCATTTTCCTAAGACCCTTTCCTAACGATAGCTGTAACGGGCCTGTTGACTGCTCGCGGCACTGGCAGAATCTTCGAAGGAAAGCACTTTCCACGAGGACTGATCCTTGACCAGCGTCACGATATGCTGATCGCGCCAGACCTCTGTCCCAAAATAGCTGTCTTCGCCCGGCGGGTCATAGCGCACGATGAACTTGACCACCAGAGTGGCCGTCTTGTCGTCCTCCGAGCGGACATGCGAGCGGAAGTCAAACCAGGTAAAGCGGGGCTCCCCCCCAATACGCGACATGCGCTCCTCATGCGCGCCAAAGGGACGCAAAGCCTTCTCGTCGGCCACCAGATGCTTGGCCGTGCTGGAGTCACCCTTCATGAGAGCCTCCACATAGCGCTTATAGGCCATGGCCGGCTGATTGTAGTTTTCGGAGATGAAAACAAACCCGAAATAGCCAATGCCACCGACAAACAATAAGAAAATAAAGGTCTTCAGCTTCATGTGAGGTATCTTAACAATGCTTATTGTACGCGAAATCCCCCAAGAAAGCTATCGGAATAATGCGCGAGCTTGCCATCAGAATATACCATACATAGGTCGGCTGAAAGTGCCGAGAAAACATAGGCAATTTACCCTAGCATGCCATCTATCCACACCTAATGGACACATTTTCACCCGAAAATGCGCCAAAAGAGCACGGCATTGAGGAGATCCTAAGCAGAGAGACGGGCCAGGGCGCCTTCGGCATCGACCAGCTCTTCCTCGCCCGAGGACATGTCCCGCAGTTTCAACTTACCCGCGGCAACTTCCTCCTGACCGTAGATGAGCGCGAAGCGCGCACCCGAGGCCCCTGCGGTCTTAAACTGCTTACCGAACCCCTGCTGTTTCAAGCCGTAGTCCACCTTGATACCCTGAGCACGGAACCGGGCCACATCGCGCAGCGCAACAACCCGCTCGGCCTCGCCACCGATGACCACATAGGCATCGAGCTCCGGCTTGGGATCGGGCAGCAGCTTGCAGTCCTCCAACAGGTCACGCAGGGTGACGTCGCCCATGCCAAAGCCCACCGCCGGCATCGACTGATAGCCGAGCTTTTCCACCAAGTGGTCGTAGCGACCGCCCCCGGCCAGCGCCCTTCCCTTGCCCACCGTCTGGAAGGCCTCGAAGACAAACCCCGTGTAGTAGGCCAAGCCGCGCACGATGCTTAGATCTACGCGGATAAAGTCTGCCAGCCCCATCGCATCAAGGTGCCCGAGCAACTCGCGCCACTGCGCAAGGCGGGCCGTTACGCGCTCGGCCACAGCGGACTCGCCCTTACCCGCGAAGAACGCCTCGACCGCCTCGAGTGAATCGCAGGCCACCAGCGCCGTGGCCTGCTCCAGCACCGTCTCGCCACCGGGCACACCGCGCTCGCTAAAGGCCTTGAGCATGGCCTCGGGGGTTTCACGCTCCATCTTGTCGATGATGTTGAGCGCGGTCAGGGCGGTATCGCCCGTCAATCCCTGCTGCTCCAAGAGCAGCAGCCAGAGATCGCGATCACTCAGGCGCAGGACGAATTGCTCCCGGGTCAAACCAAAGGCACAGAGCGTGCCGATGAGCAGCCCGATGATCTCCGCGTCGGCCGCGGGTGAAGTCTCACCGAGCAGGTCGGCGTTAAACTGGTAGTGCGAGCGCAGCCGCCCCTTCTGGGGCTTTTCGTAACGGAAATTCTCAGCAATGCCAAACCACTTGACCGGGCGTTTGATGCTGCCGGCCTTGGCCCCGACAAGCCGAGCCAGCGTGGGCGTCAACTCGGGGCGGAGGGTAACGCCTCGCCCGCCCTTGTCCTCAAAGTTGAAAAGCTGCCCAACGATCTCGTCTCCGCTCTTGGCTGTAATCAGCTCCAGGGGCTCCAGTAGCGGGCCGTCGAACTCCTGAAAGGCAAAGCTCTGGGCCGAGGCACGCCAAGTCGCAAAGAGGTAATTGCGGATGGCGCAATCCTCCGGATAGAACTCACGAAAGCCGGGCAAAGTCTGAAACATAGCGAAGCAGTGCAGCTACCCCACCCCATTTTGGCAAGGGCAAACAAGCGCACCGCGCTTGATCTGACACACAGGGCTTTGCCTCATCGCTCCCGGCGGATGCTCCCCCCGTCTATCTCAAAAAAGTGGTGCTTGTATCGAAGAGCCGAAAGCTACCAGTTCCTCCCGCGTGAACGCGACTCATTCATCAGGATGCCATGCAGGGAATTTCCTCGAAAGAGGCAATAGGCGGCAAGAGTGAGATAAATCGCGAACTGCATCCCCAATAGCCAAAGCCCTTGGTTTGCCAGTGAGCGGGCAGATAGCTCCATTGCAGTCTCTCTGAGCAGTATTGATTGCTCTGGGAGCTCCCAAATGGCCTTGGCCGCGAGAAATACGGACGGAAAAATTTCCAGCATTTTCCAAAGGCAGACAAAGCCAAAGGCCCGAATCAGCACCCACATAGCAGTGGCTTTATCCATCGAAACAGCCTAGTCTTGCTGAAGCTTGTCGAGGTCGATGTCCTTGAGGGCAGCCTTGAGTTCCTTGCCGGCCTTGAACTTGATAACGGCGCGGGTCGGAATCACCACGTCGGTTTCGGGCTTGTTCGGATTGCGGCCTATGCGGCTCTTGCGGATCTGAACTTCAAAAACGCCGAAATTACGCAGTTCGACGTTGCGACCCTTGGCAAGCGCATCAGCGATGCAGTCCAAGGTGAGCTGTACGGTTTCTCGTACTTCTTTTTGCGGAAAGTTCGTCTTGTCGTAAATCTCAAGTACGATGTCCCGCTTGGTTAAGTTCCCGGCCATGGTGGTTAGTTTCTGGGCAATTGACTCTATTGCAATGTAAAAAAATCGGAGATGGAGTCTCGATACTTTGAAGAGTATCCCGTTAAGTCAACCCAATTTAGATGATTGAAATCATCGATAAGTAGGTTACTAAACAACGTTTTCGCTGTCAAAAGCCTAACTGGCCACCCAGCCAGAAAAAATCATGAGTGATAAAGACGACAAGAACCCTTTCGAGGACCTCCAAAACCAGATTAACGACATGCTGCGCAAAGGACCGGGCATTGGGCCCGGTATGGGCATTAACCCCCAGGGCGCGGCAACGCCTCCGGAGCAGGACGCCGAGATGGACGAAAAGGACGCCGAGATCCTCAAGCGCATTCGCGAGTTTGGCCTTAAGCCCAAAGAAATCCGCGACCACCTGAACCGCTACGTCATCAAGCAGGCCGAGGCCAAAAAAGTGCTCTCCGTGGCCATCTGCGACCACTACAACCACGTCCGCCAGTGCCTGGAAACCCCCGCCCTGCGCGAAAAAGAGTACAGTAAGCAGAACATCCTCCTGCTCGGACCCACTGGCGTGGGCAAGACCTACCTCATGCGTAACATCGCCAAGCTCATCGGCGTCCCCTTCATCAAGGCCGATGCGACCAAGTTTTCCGAAACGGGTTACGTGGGCTATGACGTCGAGGACCTCGTGCGCGATCTGGTCAAGGCCGCCAATAATAACACCGAGCTGGCCCAATACGGCATCATTTACATCGATGAGATCGACAAGATCGCCGGCGCAAGCAACTCCGGAGGCAAGGACGTCTCTGGCCGCGGCGTGCAGATCAACCTCCTCAAGCTCATGGAGGATACCGAGGTGAACCTCTTCGCCCCCAATGACATCATGGGCCAGATGCAGGCCATGATGTCCATGCAGCGAGGCGGCGAGAAAAAGCCCAGCACGATCAGCACGCGGCACATCCTGTTCATCGTCAGTGGTGCCTTTGACAAGCTGGCCGAATCGGTCAAAAAGCGCGTTGAGTCCGCCTCCATCGGCTTTGCCAGTGCCCCCGGTGCCGGGGACGACGACCCCTACGCCTACCTCAAGCGCTCCGCCTCGGCCGACTTTATCGAGTACGGCTTCGAGCCCGAGTTCATCGGCCGCATCCCCGTGCGTGTGGCCTGCGAGTCCCTCCAGCCCGAAGACCTCGCCCAGATTTTAACCAGTTCCGAAGGCTCCCTGCTCAACCAGTACCGAGGCGACTTCGCCGGGTACGGGGTCGACTTCAAGGTCACGCCCGAGGCCGTGCAGGACATCGCCCGCCGCGCCCACGCCGAGAAGACCGGCGCCCGCGGGCTCATGACCGTCCTCGAACAGCTCTTTCGCAACTACAAGTTCGAGCTGCCCTCCACCGCGATCAAATCCTTTGAGGTCACCACCGACACGCTGGAAAACCCGGACGCCGCCCTCAAGGCCCTCATCGTGGAAAACCACCACCTTCAGGATGAAGTCTGGAAGGCCGACCTGGAGCGTTTTGCCGAGAGCTTCCGTAACGCCCACGGCTTTAGCCTGAGCTTTGAGGACGAGGCCGCCGAGGTCATCATCACCACCGCCACCGAGTGCGACAAGGCCATCCGCACCATCTGCGAGGACATGTTCAAGGACTACCAGCACGGCCTCCAGATTATCCACCGCAACACCGGGCGCGACGCCTTTACCATCAACAAGGCGGCCGCAGAAAACCCGGACAAGGAACTTTCCCAATGGGTTGTGGCCAGTTTCAAGGAGATCGACACGGAAACGGATTCAACCCAAGAATAAAGGGTGTGATTTCCGCACCCGCTGTGATAACTAAACCCCATGTTGCGCCTCCTCCTCCCCGTCTCGCTGCTTCTCATCACACTGTGCGCCAGTGCCGAGCGTATCGAGGCCTCCCTCAGTCCGGACGAAGCCGTGAAAAAGGGCATTCGACTCGGCATCACCCCGCTGGATAAACGCTACGGGGAGACCCGCTACATGGTCGGCCTGGATGCGCGGGAGCTGCTCAGCGGGATGAACTTCCACGGCTTCCGTATCATCATCCAGAAGCAACGCCAACCCGAGCCCGAACTGACTGCTCGCATGTGGCACATCGAGTGGCCCGAAAAGGTGCTCTACACCAGCTTTGAGATCGAGGAGACCTTCCTTTATAACCTCTACGTGCTGATTGACTACGGAAGCGAGAACGACGGCATCACCTACCGCGTGCCCGTCCTCCCCTACCTCAACCGCAAGTCGCAGGAGCTGCCGGATGCGCTGCGGGTGTTTAACGAGGAAGAGGAAAATGTCTACACCTCCAGCACCGAGGCCCAAGCGGGCGAAGTCACCATCGTGGCCACCAGGGACACCCGCGTCATCGTCCGCCAGGAAAAGAACAAAGAGCGGCTCTTCAGCGGCTCTCTGGCAGAGGGCGAAAGCATTACCCTCCAGCGCGAGGGCGTCATCCGCGTGGTCAGCCCGGAGATCGAAAACCTGTCCGTAGAGATCAACGGCCAAGCCTTTACCTCAGACCAAACCGGACTGCGCCAAGTCTGGTACAGCATGGACGGCCCCGTTCCACCCCCGCAGTAGCGGCGGTTAATCCGCCCGACTCGTCATCCTCGGCCTGGCTGGTTCCTCGACGGGGTTCGCCACCCAGTCCCATAGCGTCGCGGTGATGCCATCACCATAGCGCACACCCTGCTCGCGCACGAGCATTCCCCCGGCACTGCTCAACTCTTTATACAACAAGGCCTCCACCCCAAGCTCCTCCAGGGCAGACAGCTCGCCCGGCTCGGAGGCCCCATTGCCGTTGCGGTCAAACCAGAGAGCCAGTCCGTCCAGCTCTTCCCCGTCAATCCGGCCATTGGCGTCATCGTCCAGCACGGAGAGGGCATGAAACCCGTCCCGCCAGATCAGGCCGAAGGTAAAATTGCCAAAGAGCTGGGTCGCATCGGTAATCTCTCCGCTTCCGTCGGGGTCCCAGACCAGAATGCCCGTTTCCGGGGTGACCCACTCCCAATGTGCCTCGCCCAGACCATCGAGGTTAAAGGCCACACTGCTGCCCGCCTGAATAAAGTCGCTGGGCACCTGAACCTCCGGCCCCGTCACAACGAGCGGCGTAACTATGTGGTAGCGCAATTGCTCCATTTTTTCGGTCTGTCCCATGATGGCCAACTCCTGATCTCGCGTAGCCAGCCCAAGCCGGAGGCAGGCTTTCCCCGCCTCGTAGCTGATGATCGACTTGATCCCCGAAACGGGCATATCTTCGAGCTTGGCATCCTCAGCACGGCTGAGTTCAAAGGCTTTCCAGTAGGCGTGATAAATCCGCTGCTTATCCAGCCCGGAGAAAGCTTTGGACTCCAAACCACGCGTTTGCAAAAAGCCCAGCACCTGCTCTTCCAGTGAGGCCAGCCCCAGCCAGAACAGGGCTGATTCCGGTTCGAGGTCAATCGCATCCCAGAAGTAAGCTTGGGACAACACCGCAAACTCCAGCGCCTGCTCATCGTCGATGCGAGCAACCTCCCAGCCTTCCGTCCTAAGCTGTTCCCGAATCTTTGATCGCTGCTCCTGTACGAAACCGTAATCGAAATCCTGCATACCCAGTTCCTTTAGCCGTTTCTGTTCAATCACCCAACGTCGCTCAACCTCGGTATTGAACGAAACCCAGTCCGTACTCTCTCCGATGATATGGTTCGGCGCGATACGGCTGGGGTGCCCCTCCTGCCAAGGATAGGCCGGCACCTCCAGAACCTTATTGGCAAAGGCCAGGTAGTAGGCCCGGGCCAGCGTATAGGTCGCATCACTGTCCCCCGGGTGCGCTTCCAGGTAGCGCTGAGTATTCGTCACCACGCGTTCGAGCGGAAATGCCTGCGGCTGCAGAAACATCCCCAGACACGGAAGCACTGCGAGGCGCATGAACAGGAGAACACACAGGGCAAGTTTCAACATCCCCATAGTCTATCACATCGTACGGCCTTTGCGAGTCCGGACTGCACGCCATTTGCGGCCAGCGCTCCCACTTACCGCACGCACACAAGTCGTGAGGAAACTTGCCTGCAGGGAAAAAGTGACTTGGCTGTAGGCTCACTTGTCATTCTAGTTAGTCGCTTACCATGCCAGAAGGAGCTGCCATCAACGAAATGTTTTCCGGGATCGCCGGTCGCTACGACTGCGCGAACCACCTGCTCAGCTTCGGGCAGGACTACGGCTGGCGGCGCGTCCTGACCAAGATGGTCAAGCAGCGCGCTCCGCAGGACGTGGTTGACCTCGCCACCGGCAGCGGCGACGTGGCCTTTGCCCTGCGCCAGCGCCTCGGCCCCTCGGTTAACCTGACCGGAATGGACTTCTGCCAGCCCATGCTCGACGAGGCCATCCGCAAGCAGGCCCAGCGCCAGCCCGTGACCAACATCCGCTTTGCTCAAGGTGACTGCATGGCCCTTCCGCTGGAGGACGCCTCCGCCGACGCCATCACCATTTCCTTCGGGGTGCGCAACTTCGAGGACCGCCAGCGCGGTTTTAGCGAGATGCTCCGCGTGCTCCGTCCCGGCGGCGCCGTTTACATCTTAGAGTTTTCCCAACCCTACAGCTGGTTCCGCCCCTTCTACTACCTGTACCTGAAAGCGATCCTGCCGCTCATCGCGGGCATCGCCACCGGCAAAAAGGACGCCTACCAGTACCTTGCCGGATCGATCGAGTCTTTCCCGGCCCGCCCGGAGCTTTCCGCCCAGCTCAAAGAAGCGGGCTTCGCCGAAGTCAAAGCCACCGCCCTCACCTTCGGCATCGTGGCCATCCACGAAGCGGTGAAGGCGCGCTAACGCCGTAATTTATAGATTTGTTAATTTATAAATTCGCTGACGGCGAAAGGCGCTAGCTGAGAATTACTGACCCAACAAAAATCCTCATCTATAAATCTGTAAAACTACAAATTTAATTAAAGCTCTTGCCGCAGCCACAGGTGGAGGTGGCGTTGGGGTTCTTGATCTCGAAGCCCTTGCCGTTGAGGCCGTCGTCAAAGTCTACTTCGCAGCCGTCGAGGTAGATCAGGCTGGAGGGGTCGATGATGAACGGCACGCCGTTGCTCTCCATGTGCTTGTCCTCGGCCTTGGGCTCGTCAAAGCCCATCCCGTACTCAAAGCCGGAGCAACCCCCGGCCTCGACGAACATGCGGAGCACCTTGGAGTCTTCGCCCAGCTCTTGCTTCATGGCGGTAAGTTGACGTGCGGCGTTCTCGGTAAGCGTAATCATGCTCAAAAGGTGTGCATCTTGGGCCACGCTGTCAATGGCGGGGCCACAGGTTTTGCAGATAATAGCAGGTTCCATGCACATCTTGAAAAAAATCGCTTGCCCAAGCCTATGGGGCACCTAAGCTAGGGCTATCGTGGTTGCCAATAAACGCCTCATAGACAGCATGCAGTACGAACTCGTCCGCAAGATTGCGGAAGGGGGTATGGGTATTGTTTACGAAGGCCGCCAGCTCGGCACGGACGACTTCCGCAAGGTCGTCGCGATCAAGGCCATCCGCGAGGAGTTCTCCGCCATCGAGGAGTTTCGGGCCAACTTTATCGGTGAGGCCCGTCTCGTGGCCGACCTCATCCACACCAACATCGTCCAGACCTACCACCTCGGCTCGATCGACGGCCAGTACTTCATGGTCATGGAGTACGTCAACGGCATCAACACCGAGGAATTCATCAGCCGCCACATCGAGAGCAATCAGATGATCCCGGTCGAGCTGGCCGTGTTCATCGTCTCGCGCATCTGCCGCGGCCTGGCCTACGCCCACTCCAAGCGCGACGTCTACGGACGCCCGCTGGGCATCGTCCACCGCGACGTCGGCCCGAAGAACATCATGCTCGCCTACGAGGGGGACGTGAAGCTGACCGACTTCGGCATCGCCAAGGCCCTCGACCTCATGTACAACGAGGAGGGCGAAGTCATTGCCGGTAAGGACGAATACCTCTCCCCCGAGCAGGCCCGAAAAGAAGTCACCGACGCCCGCGCCGACATCTTCCCCTGCGGCATCGTGCTGGCTGAGCTGCTCCTGGGCTATAACATTTTCGAAGGCGAAATCCCGGAGGACACCCGACACAAGATCCAGTACCTTAATCTGCCGGACTTCTCGCGTATGCGCGAGGGCATCGACGGCAAGCTCAACGAGATCC
Organism: Verrucomicrobiia bacterium; assembly: GCA_030425485.1. Classification (GTDB taxonomy): domain Bacteria; phylum Verrucomicrobiota; class Verrucomicrobiia; order Opitutales; family Cerasicoccaceae; genus Ruficoccus. Next base: position 47,479 of record JAUIAM010000017.1, on the reverse strand, counting down.
TCCACCGCTGCCTGGCCCGTGACCGCGAGGAGCGCTACCAGAGCGCCTCGGAGATGCTCACCGCGCTCGAAGTCTACCTCTACAGCGACGGCTACGGCCCCACCAACGAAAAGCTTTCTGTTTACATAAAGGACCTTTACAGCGACGAAGGCAGCTCGGCCAGCACCCGTTGGCATATCGGCAAAGTCTAGTCCACGCTCTCTGGCGAAACCCCACGCCTCCAGCCCACTTTTTCACACATGGCATCTCAGGGTTTTCAACAGGTTCAAAAGCAGACACAGTCGCTGGTCCTCGCGCCGCAACTGCGCCAGTCCCTGAAAATTTTGCAGGCCCCCGCGCTGGAGCTGCGCAATACCATCCTCGAAGAGCTGCAGGCCAACCCCGCGCTGGAGGAACTCCCCATGGAGGGCGTCAGCCTCGAACAGCAGTCCGGCGACAACGAGTCCAGCAACACCGAGGACGATGAAAAGCCCAAGGAACTGGAAATGGGCGACGATGACTACTCCGTCCTGAGCAATCTCAACGAGGAGTTTCGCGAATACTTTGCCCAGGAAAATGCGGCCAGCTCCTACACCCGCGACGACGCGGAAAAACGCCAGCACTTTTTCGACTCTCTCACCTCTGAGACGTCCCTGCAGGAGCACCTCCTGCGCCAGGCCGATCTGGCCGAACTCGATGAGCTGGAGCGTGCCGCGATGGACTACCTCGTCGGCAGCCTCGACGACCGCGGCTTTCTCACCAGCAGCCTGTCCGATCTCGCCCTGATGGCCAACCTCCCCCTCTCGTGCGTGCAGACCGCCTCCGAGGCGCTCAAGACCTTTGACCCGGCGGGCATCGGCACGGCAGACCTGCAGGACTGTCTGCTCCAGCAGCTCAAGCTACAGGGGCGGGAAAAATCCCTCGCGGCCCGCATCGTCAAAAGCCAGTTTGCCCTCCTTCTGCGTCGCCGCATCCCCGAGATTGCGCGTAAGGTCTCGACCCCGATCGACGACGTGCAGAAAGCACTGGAGGAGATCGCCATGCTCGACCCCGCACCGGGGCGGAAGTTTGGCGAAGACTCCAACCGCGTCATCGTCCCGGACGTGCGCGTGGAGAAGGACGGCGACGAGTGGCACATCCACCTGAACAACGATTACATCCCTCGCCTGCGCATTTCCAACTCCTACAAGGATATGATCGCCCGCGGCATCCTCAACTCGAAGGACAAGGAGTACCTGCGTGAAAAAATCCGCTCCGGCAAGTTTCTCATCAACTCCATCGAGCAACGCCAGCAGACCATTGAGCGCATCACGCGGGAGATACTCACCTTCCAGCACGACTTTTTCGAGGAGGGCGTCTCCAAGCTCCGCCCGCTCACCATGAGCCAGGTCGCCACTGTCGTCGGCGTGCACGAGACCACCGTCAGCCGCGCCATTGCCAACAAATTTATCGAGACCCCGCACGGCGTCTTCGAGTTCAAGTACTTCTTCACTCCCGGCTATCAGGGCAACAACGGCGAGGCCGTCTCCAACAAGTCGGTCAAAGACCAGATCGCCCAGATCATCGAGGGTGAAGACCCGGCCAAGCCCTTCAGCGACCAAGGTATCGTCGGTATTTTAGCCGAAAAGGACATCAAGATCGCCCGCCGCACCGTGGCCAAGTACCGCGAGGAACTCGGCATCCTCCCGACCAACCTGCGGCGCCGATACGACTAAAGCCGTTTATACAGGAGAAAACAGAGAGAGCAGAGTTTGGTGATAAACATTGTACCCTGTTTCCTCTGCTAACTCCTGTTCAATGTTTTTGCCATGTACCACACGACTGATCGCGAGGGCTTGACCGAGATCAACCCGCCCGAAGAGCGTCTGCGCGAGATGCTCGCCTCGGTCGAAGATGAGGAGGGCGACGCGGCCAGCCCCGAAGTCTGGCTCACCCACATGGAGTCCGGCTGGATGCTCTCGGTTTACCCCGGCAGGCTCCTGCGTCTGGAGAACACCCTGCGCCCTGAGCCCGAGCTGGAGATGCAGGCCAGCAGCGATGACGACATCCTCGACCTCTGGGAGCTCCTCGGCACGGGCCAGATCGAACTCGTTATGCGCGAACGCTGGAAGGTGCGCGAGGACTGAAGGCCCTCGTGTAGAGCTTGTGCTGAAAACGCATCAACTGGTTGTCATTCGGAGTAAGCGTAGCGCATCGAAGGATCTCTTCGTCCGTCCACCCGAACCACATAAGCTTCGCGCGACAAACAAGCGTCTTGCGCGGTACGGAAACATGGTAAAAGCTGGGGCCATTGAACCCATTGTGTAACAGCCGCGAGCCTTTGCTTTTCCTCGATGCCAGCTCGGTCACCGTTCAGGCGGGCCTCTGGCGCGACGGGGCCTGGCTGGCCTACCGCTCTGCCGAAGCCCCCGCCCTGGAGAGCATTTTTGTCCTGGTGAAAGATTGCCTCGATGACGCCGGTATCTGTATGGAGGCGGTGAAAGGCTTTCTCCACTGCGCCGGGCCGGGGTCTGTGCTGGGCATCCGCCTCGCCGCGATGGCCATCCGCACCTGGCGCGCACTCCCCGACTGGCAAGACGCCCCCGTCTACGCCTGCCGCAGCCTGCCGCTGGTGGCGGCACTCATCCGCCACACCCGCGAGCCGAAGGCGGATTTTCACCTCATCGCCGAGTCTCGCCAAAGCCGCTGGAACCACCTCGCCAGCACTGCCCCGGAGGCTATAGAGGAAATCGAGCCCGAGGCGCTCGACGCCCTGAAGCCGCCGATTTACCACCTGCGTCAACGTAAAGCCTGGCACGAGCCCCCCCCCGCCGCGGTCGCCATCACCGCCGACCTGCACGCGTGCCCGGAGCTCATCACTGCCCCCGGCCTTTTTACGCCTACCGAGGCCCCCGATCTCTATCAGGTCAACGCCCCCGCCTTTAAAACCTGGACCCCCGAACGCCACCGCGCATAAGCCATGAAACACTACCGATGCTGGGCTGAAATCGACCTCGGTGCGCTGGAGCGCAACCTCGGACGCATCCGTGCTGCGCTGCCCGCCCACGTCAAATACGTAGCCGTGGTCAAGGCCGACGCCTACGGGCACGGCATGCCCCAGATGGCCACCCGACTCATGCAGAGCGGCGCGCACCTCTTTGCCGTAGCCAACGTCTACGAGGCGGCTGAGCTGCGCGAGATCGGCACCGGCTGGCCCATCCTTGTGCTTGGCCCTGTGCTGCCGGAGGAGGAACGTTACCTGGCCGAGTACAAGCTCATCGCCACCGTCTCGACCGAGGATGAAATCACCCGCCTGAGCGAACGCGCCAAAACCGCGGGCGAGCCCCTGCCCATCCACCTCAAAATCGATACCGGCATGGGTCGTCTGGGCGTCTGGCACGAGGAGGCTGCCCGTATGCTTAGCCTGATCGCCGCCACTCCGCACCTGCGTCTGGAGGGCATCTACACGCATTTTTCCAGTGCCGACTCCGACCCGGCCTTTACCCTGGAGCAGCGCAACCGTTTCCTCCGCGTACTGGATTCCCTGCCCGCGCATGGCACGGAGCACCTCCTTGTGCATGCGGACAACAGCGCGGGCCTGGAAACGTTTTCCCCCGACCAGCCCGTCAATGCCGTGCGCATCGGCCTCTTGCAGTTTGGCTGTCTGCCCTACCCGGACTCCTTCCTCTCCAGCCTGCGCCCGGAGCCCGTTCTGAGCTTTCACGCCCGCATCGGCATCATCAAAACCCTGCCTGCGGGAACGCCCATCAGCTACGGGCAAACCCATCGTCTGGAACGTGACACCCGGCTGGGAGTGGTCACAGCTGGCTATGGCGACGGCATCCCGACCACGATGAGTAACCGTGGCGCGGTGATCATCCGCGGAAAACGCTGCCCCATCCTTGGCCGTGTGACCATGGACCAGACCATCGTTGACATCACGGACCTTCCCGAGGCGAATCCCGGTGATACCGTGACCATCATCGGCAGGCAGGCCCAAGAGCACATCCCCGTGGAGGAGTTCAGCCGCTGGGCACAGTGCGTGCCGTGGGAGGCCTTCTGCTCCATCACCAAGCGCGTCACACGCCTGTACCGCACCTCAAGGGTGCAGTAGTGCGACTAGTTCTGGGGGGTACCCGGAGCCGGATTAGCCGGAGAGGGTGTACCCGGAAACGGAGAGGGCGTCATCGGCATAGGTGCTGCCTGAACACCCGTCTGTGGCATGGGTGGGACGGAACCCGTTGGCTGAGGCGTCACCGTAGACTCAGGCAAAGCCGAGAGTGCGATCTCCGCAGCCGACATGAAGTCCGAGGTTGTGCTGATGTCCGTGCGGATACCCCAGCTTGCAGATGTTGACCAGAGTTGGCCATCGGTATTGGTGAGAAAGTCGATGTTCATACGGGCGTAGCCCACTCCCATCGTGTCTGACACACTTTGGTCGAAGAAGTTATCCGGAGTTTGGCGAATGCCGGTGTTGACCGAGTTATCGGTGTAGAAGGTCCAGCCGGGGGACACTCTAAAGTCAGCAGGATCACTCATCGAGACCTCAACATAGCCCTTCTTCTCAAGCTCACGGGCGATCATCTCCTGCGTCAGGATAATGACGTCCTGCGGGTCGCGGTTTTTAAAGTTCACCACTGCGCCACGCACCGGCTCCATGTGGAAGGTCTTCATGGTGGCGATCTGGGCGGCATCACCACTTGAGTCCAGGCTGTCACAGCCGCTAAAAAGGGTCAGCGCGGCAATGAAACCGGCAAGTGAGCGAAGGGAGGTCTTGGTAGAATTTTTCATGGTGGATAAGCGTTTGCGTTAATAACAGAAAATTGCTAGGGTGAAGCGGCTTTCTCAAAGCAACTTATTTCGACTTCCAGTGTTATCCTATACTAACGGTGACGACGAGCATAAAAAATCTCACTCCACGCAAAGCCTGGGCGCCTATTCCGCACAAGCAATGGGGGAAAGATGAAGCCGCCCACCTGCTCCGACGCGCAGGTTTCTCGGCTACGCCGGATCGTGTAAACGCCATCCACGAGCAGGGGCTCCAGGCCACGCTGGCGCAGTGGTTTACCCAGCCCAGCGCCATGCCGATGCCGAAGCAGACCGCCGAAGCCGAAGAGACCTATGCGCGCATGAATGCGCTCATCCGAAATTCCGATGACGAGGAGGAAAAACGCGAGATGCGAAGGCTTCAACGCATGGCCCAGAATGACTCCTACGACGACTATGCGGTACGCTGGCTCGACATCGCATCCCGCTCGAACTTCTCCCCTCAGGAGAAGTACGTCATGTTCCTGCAGGATATTTTTGTCGTCGCTCGGGCCAAGGAAAGGCATACGAACCGCCTGTTCGAGCACCAGAACTTGCTCCGGATGCAGGGCATGGGCGAGTACCCCACACTGGCCAAGGCTGTCAGCCGCTCGCCCGCCATGATCTATTATCTCGACCTGCACCGCAGCCGAAAGGCCTCCCCCAACGAAAACTTTGCCCGCGAGCTCTTCGAGCTCTTTACCCTGGGCGAGGGGAATTACACCGAGCAAGACATCAAGGAGGCCGCTCGGGCCTTCACTGGATATCGCATTAAAGAAAACGCCTTTTTCATGGCCAAACGCGACCATGACGACAGCCCAAAATCCATCTTTGGAGAAACCGGCAATTTCTCCGGTGACGACGTCATCGACCTGGTCTATCGCCAACCCGAGGCGCAGAGCTTCGTGCCCCGCGAGATGGTGCTATTCTACCTGACCGATCGAAACCTTCCCGATGATTTTTACCGCGAGCTGGGCCGCCTCTGGCACGCCCACAACTACGACATGGCCTACCTCTTGCAGAAGTTTTTCTCCAGCCGGGCCTTTTACGCGCCTGAATTCCGGGGCAACTTAATCAAGAGCCCCACCCAGTACTACATCGGGCTCTGTCAGGACATGAACCTCGATGTCTGCCCTCTCCCGGGCATGGTGCTCAACCAGCTCAACGCCATGGGCCAACCCTTTTACAACCCGCCCAACGTGCGGGGCTGGGTCGGTGGTCGCCACTGGATCAACGCCACTACCCTCTCGGCCCGACGCAGCCTGGCCAAGCGCCTCTTTAGCCCCATCGACGAATCCGAGCTCAACGCCGACGACGTCCTCCGGCTCTCTGCGGCCAGAGAGGCCGGGCGCGGGCGCTTTCAGGTCACCGAGGATCGCCTGCGCACCATCGCAGCGGAGAACCCCGAGTACATCGTCCACCACTTCTGCAAATTCTTCCTCCCCGTCTGGCCGACTCAGTCTTACCGCGACCAACTCGTGCGCCACCTCCAGAAGCCCAATCAGAAGAAGGAGCTGCTGGTCAAAGAGGTGCTCCTAGCCATCCTCCAATCCCCACAATATCAACTCTGCTAAGCCATGAAAAGTTCACAGCCCAGCCTCCCGCTCACCCGTCGGGAATTCCTTCGCAGCTCGGTCAGTGGCATGGGCTTGCTCGCCTTCAGCGGGATGGCCCCCGCTTTTCTCACGCGCTCCATCGCCGCTCAGGTGCCCATTGCCGAGCGTGACCGCAGCATCCTTGTCCTCGTCCAACTGGCCGGAGGCAATGACGGGCTAAACACCGTCATCCCGTTTCAGGACGACCAGTACTACAAGCTGCGCCCAAACATCGCGCTCAAGGCCAACGACCTTCTAAAGCTCGATGGTAACACCGCCCTGCATCCGGACATGGTCGAGATGTCCGAACTCTGGAAAAACGGTAAGCTCTCCATCGTCCAAAACGTCGGCTACCCCAACCCCAACCGCAGCCACTTCCGCTCAACCGAAATCTGGGAGACCGCAGTGGACAGCAACGACACCAGCTATACCGGCTGGGTTGGCCGCTACCTTGATGCCACTTGCGCAGGCAGCCCCGAGTCCTCCGACCCCAACGCCGTCCACATCGGCGGAGAGCTTCCCCAGGCCTGCCTATCCCAGGTACCGCATAACATTTTTGGCATGCCTGCGCGGGGCAACTATAACGCCCGGCGCGACCCCAGTACCGAGTTACTCGAAGGCATCATCAGCCAGGACCTGCAAGAGGGCAACGCTGGCTACCTTGAGCAAACACTCATGGATACGCTCGTCACCGAGCAGCGCGTCTCCAACGTCATCAACCAATACAAGCCCATGGCAAAGTACCAGAATGATGCGCTGGCCCAATCCCTCAAGCGCGTCGCGGCTCTCATATCCGCTGGTTTGGAAACGCGCGTTTACTTCGTCAAACATGGGGGCTTCGACACCCATGCCAACCAACTGGGCTCGCACGCCAGACTGCTTGGCCAACTATCGAGCGCGCTCAACGCTTTCCAGACCGACCTCGAAGCTCACAAGCTTAACGATCAGGTCTTGACCATGACTTTCTCTGAGTTTGGACGCCGCCCGAGCGAAAACAAAAGCAGTGGCACCGACCACGGCACCTCCGCCCCGCTATTCGTCATGGGCAGCGGAGTCAAAGACACGCTCGTCGGCACACCGCCTAGTCTGGACATCGAGCACAATCAGGACTTGAAATACAGCACCGACTTCCGCCAAGTGTACTCCACCGTACTCAATAACTGGCTCAAGAGTGACCCCACCAAAGTGATCGAAAAGCCCTTCCTTCCCCTGAACTTCGTCTAGCCATGCCCCTCAAGCTCACCCGCCAGGAAGCCACCGCCCTCTCCGTCCTGCTCGTGCTCTTCGCCCTCGGACTGCTCGGCATGTACCTGCTCTAGCAGGAAATGCCAACTCGCGCAAAGAGCGCAACGCGCAACAAGCCAACCTGCCCATCCCGCCTTTGCGATCTCTGCGGGCTTAGCGTGAGATAAAGCTTTGCTAAAGTACGAGCAAATCGCCCTACAGCTCGTCGTATTTCTCGGAACGCCCCTTGGCTTTTTCCACCGGGTACTTGCGGGCGTTTTGCTGCATCTTGACTCGGATCGCCTCGCTTAAGTCGATCCCCGTCACATTGGCAAACTCCAGCGCGTAGATGACCACATCGGCCAGCTCGTCTTTGATTTTACCGCGCTTGGCTTCCGACGCTGCCGTTTCGTAGGACGCCTCCGCGTCCGCCCAGAGGAAATGTTCCATCAGTTCCCCCGCTTCCGCCGCCAGCGCCATACTCAGGTTTTTCGGCGAATGAAATTGCTGCCAGTCTCGCTCGGTCGCGAAATCGGCCACTCGCTGCTTCAACTCGGCAATACTCGTATCGGAATCGGACATGCCGAAGCCTTACGCGATACGCTCTTACTTGCCAATGGCAAAGTTTATGCCATGCTCATGCCCAATGCTTCGCAACTTGATTCTGGTCCTTGGCCTACTCGCCCTCTGCACCCCTGTCTTTGCCCAAGCCGATGCGCCGATCAAGCGTAGCGCCGAAGAGCTCGATGCCGTCATGAATCGCTATGTGGGACGCTGGGCAGGCAGCTACGAGATCCGCACGCTCACCCGGCAGGTACTCCAGCGGCTCGAAGTCGAACAGCAGTACTGGTGGGATCGCGACGACAAGGGAAAGCGCATCCTCAAGGGGCAAGCTGTCATCGCCTCGATGGGACGCATCAGCTACTCAGAGTCGAAAACATTCGTCGTCAACGGACGCATCTATAGCGAAATCGAGCAGGAAGACACCCTCCACCTCTACGCGGCCAAGATCAGCGACGATGGCAACTCCATCAACTGGCTTGCTCAGGACGACGACACCTTTACAGCCAAGAAACTCTCCGATACCATCGTCAGTAAATCCGACGGCACGTACCTTATCATAGAAGGCTTCGAGCAAGTCGAGATGGAGGAAGGCCCCGTCATGCTCGTCATCCAGGGAGAGCTGAGAAAAATCAATGACTCGGTCGAAGCCCCCGCCGCAGGGAGTTCGGACCCGTAGGCCCGTCTACACTTAATCCAGCCCGAAGAAAGCAACGGTATTGGCCGTCACCTGCGCGGCAAGCTCATCCAGTGACAGCTCGAATTCCCGGGCGATAAATTCAGCCGTTGCCCGCACCATAGCGGGCTCGCAGCGTTTCCCCCGGTGCGGCACCGGTGCCAGATACGGGGCGTCGGTCTCGACCATCAGCTTACCCAGCCCTTGCTCCCGGCAGGCCTCACGCACGTTCTGAGCACTTTTATAGGTAACAATCCCGGTAAACGAACCACGGCCACCGCGCTTGTTAAGCGCACGCATCTCCTCCGCCCCGTCGGCGAAACAGTGCAGCACGACACGCTCCCAAGGAAAGCCGTGGTCGTCGATGACCCGCAGGCAATCGGCAAAGGCGTTGCGCGAGTGGACCACAATAGGCAATGCGTAGCGCGTGGCGAGGTCGAGCTGGCGGCGAAAGGCTGCCTCCTGCCAGACTTTCAACTCCGCCGCCACCACCTCATCCTTGGGAAGGTGAAAGTAGTCCAGCCCAATCTCCCCCAAGGCCACCGGGCGCGTGCCCGCCTCGCAGTAGCCGGGCAGTTGATCGAGCTGCCGCTGCCAGTCCTGTGCGACATCGCAGGGGTGCAGCCCGACGGTCCAGTCGATCTGGCCAGCGTACTCAGTCGCCAAGCGCTGATACAGCGGCCAATCATCAGTACTGGTCCCGATCGTGATGAGCCGCTTTACTCCTGCCTCGGCTGCCCCTGCCAAGGCAGTGTCGAGTTCTCCCTTGGCATAAAAACTCTCCAGATGGCAGTGGCTATCGATTAAATCCATGCGCCCACGATGCGGCAAGCGTATCAGTCTTCAAGCAGATAGCGGTCAAAAAAAGTTGAAAACCCAGATTGAGTTACTTTTGATACAATCTGGAATGAGCCATCTTAAATCCATCCATCTCATTATGTTTCTGGTGCTGGGAATTCCCAGCACATGGCTGCACGCTCAGCTCGACTACCTCGTACCCAGCCAGCCAGATCGGGATAACCCGCTGCCCCGCAATAATGACCCCTGGAAGGAGCCGGAAACAGAAGAACCCACCCCGGATGGCAACCCCGAAGCGCCTTATAGCGATCTCAGCATTGAGCAATTGGAGGAAATTCTGCGCCTGAAAAAGGAGTCGGCTGAGGCCCAAAAGAAGGCACAGGAAGAAGCAAAACGCAACCGAACATATACAGGCTATGACAACGCAGACTACCAGCCCGCCCTCGTCCTGATCCAAGGTGGTAACGGCAGCGGCACGGGCTTTATCTGCACCATTGAGAACATCCCCTTTCTCGTGACAAACGTCCACGTACTCGCCAGCGCGGACGCCGCCAACAGCATGGGGAACGGTCTCCGGGACTTAAAGGCCAAGACCATTGACGGCAGTGAGCTCACCCTGCAATCCATCTTTGGTGCCACCGATCATGACCTGGCCATCATCCGCTTTGCCGAACAGGATGCGTACGCGGACATTGCCCTGAGCTTCGACCCCAATGTCGGCCAGAACGTCCAAAGCGGGGACTCCATCGTTATCCCCGGCAATAGCAAGGGCGGCGGCACCATGATCTGGACCGAAGGCGAGGTCGTCGGCGTCGGCCCCACCAAGATCGAGCACAATGCCCCCATTTACGTGGGCAACAGTGGCAGCCCCATCATCCACATAGAGAGCGGAAAAGTCATCGGAGTGCTCAGCTACATTCAGCGCGTGGATATCGACTCCTATTTCGACGAGGAATCCTTCAAGCGCGAGCGATCAGCCATCAAGGATACCGTACGCTACTTCGGCTACCGTATCGACTCAGCCAAGGACTGGTACCAGATCGATCTGCGAAAGTTCTGCCGCCAGTTCAGTGAGTTTGAAGCCTTCCAGGAGCAGCGCATGCACATCGCCCAATTCCTCTATACCAACAACAACGACTGGACCGAAGACCGGGACCTTTCCATTATTATCAATGACGCCATCAATCAGATTGAGCGCGGAAGTGTGCAGGGCAAAGCCGGGCGCGACGTCATTGCCCGCGTGTCCATCACCGTCTCGCGACGCCTGAACGGGCTCATCCAGGACGAAACCTACCAAAAGTACAGCCAGTATCTGCATGACGAAAATGGTGGTACCATTCGCCGCCATGACATCTACCCTTTCTTTAAAGAAGAAATCGAGCGCGAGCTGAAAATCCGCGACTACCTTTCCAACAACGTAGACGATTGGGAAGGTCGGCTGCGAGGCTATTAGGCGCCTGTCCCCGGCGGCCGAGATGTGTGAACCTCAGCATTATCAGTGCTTGCACCGCTGAGGATTTGGCCAATTATGATCGGGATGGCAAAATCATATATGATGGTTGATGCCTTGTCTCTACGGTCAAGGTTCGACAATCTAGGCCGTGATTTGCGCCACATTTGTTGACCGCGATTTTCACACAGCATGAAGCCGAAGAGCATATTTATCCTCAGCGAGTATTCCTTTGAGAACATCTATTCACCAGAGCAACTGGCACGTATCCAGGAGCTTACGGACGTCATACCCACCCGCTTGTGCCATGACACCTGGCAGGAGCACAAGAACCTGCTGGCCGACGTAGAATACGTTTTCTCTGGATGGGGGATGGCGCTGATGGATGAGGCCTTTCTCCTGGCCTGCCCCAAGCTGCGGCATGTCTTCTATGGAGCAGGCAGCATCAGAAAGTTCTACACCGACGCCGCTCAGGAGCGCGGAGTCGGTATATCCTCTTCCTGGCGGGCCAACGCCGTGCCGGTAGCCGAGTTTTCCCACGCCGCCATCATCCTTTCACTCAAGCATTTCTGGCCCACAACACGCCGCCAGAAGGCAGAGCGCACCTGGCAGCGAGACCTCACCCTGCCCGGTGCCTACGGCAGCACCGTCGGCCTGGTATCCCTCGGTGAGATCGGGCGCATGGTCGCGGAACGCCTCAAGGCTCACCAGATCAAGGTCATCGCCTACGACCCATTCTGCGCCGGGGAGCAGGCACAGGCCCTCGGGGTGAAGCTCGTAGACCTCGAAACGCTTTTTTCCACCGCGGACGTCATCAGCCTGCACACCCCCAGCCTGCCCGAAACGCAGAAAATGATTACTCAATCCCTGCTGGAGCGGATGAAACAAGGAGCCACGCTGATAAACACGTCTCGCGGCGCCGTGATTGACGAAGACGCCCTGGCCACGGTTCTGCGCCAACGCACAGACCTTGAAGCCCTGCTCGACGTCACCACCGATGAGCCCACCCCCTCCGATCACCCCTTCTGGGACTTAGCCAACGTCCATTTGACCCCGCACATCGCGGGCAGCGTCGGCAATGAATGCCAGCGCATGGGCGGATACATGGTCGAGGAGTGCGAGCGCCTTCTCAGCGGCAGGCCCCTGCAACACGAAGTCACTGCCCAGGCCCTGAAAACCATGGCCTAGGGTGTGTCTTCAAATTAAGAAACGAGGGAAAAAGAGGTAATTTTGAGGATTTTTTCGGCTTTCGAAGTGGTGTGAATCCAGATTCATGAACTGAGAAAACGGAAAAAGACGCGAAAAGACCCTTTTCTACCGACCTTGATGAATTTGAAAACACGGCCTAGGCCGCGGATGCAAAGAAAGGATTAACTACCTCGCCGTCTAACAGCGGGTGGTGCTTCAGCCTACGCGCTTATACCGCTTCATCGATAGGCTGTTTTGGTAAGGATGGCTGCCCTCCCCCGCCCACTGACTTTTTAATGGGAAGACGGTATTACATCGGTCGAGCGCAACGCCCAGCGACACAAATATCACATTTTGCCATTGCGTTTTCTACTAATTCGTATACCAGTCATAAACGACAGTTATGAAGACCCTGTTTGTTAGCCGCGAAACCGACCCCAGAGAAACCCGCACCGCGCTGACCCCTGAGGTCGCCAGGAAATTCACCGCCTTGGGCCTGCGGGTGCAGGTCGAATCCGGCAGTGGAAGCAAGGCCGACCTCCCTGATGAGCTTTACCGCGAGGCCGGAGCGGAGATTATCACTGATCGCGAAAGTGCCCTGGCCGGAGCGGACATCGTCATGCGCGTGCGCAAACCGGACGCCGCTGAACTCCCCCGTCTAAAGCCCGGCAGCCTACACCTCAGTTTCCTCGACCCCTTTAATGAAAAGGACCTACTGGGCAAGCTGGCCGCGGCCAAGGTAAACGCTGTCAGCCTGGAGATGATCCCCCGCACCACGCTGGCCCAGAAGATGGACGCCCTCTCATCTCAGGCCAATCTGGCAGGCTACGCGGCGGTCCTCCTGGCCGCGAATCGCATGAGCAAGATTCTGCCCATGATGATGACCCCTGCCGGCACCCTTTCCCCCGCGCGGTTCTTCATCATCGGCGTGGGTGTGGCAGGCCTGCAGGCCATCGCTACGGCCAAGCGCCTCGGCGCACGCGTCGAGGCCTTTGACACTCGGCCCGTGGTCGAGGAGCAGGTCAAATCGCTCGGGGCGAAGTTCGTCAAGGTCGATCTTGGCGACACCGGACAGACCGATCAGGGCTATGCTCAGGAGCTGACGCCCGAGCAGATGGACAAGCAACGTCAGGGCATGGCCAAGGCCTGCGCGCAGGCCGATGTGGTTATTACCACGGCAAAACTTTTCGGTCGCCCTGCTCCAAAAATCATCACGGCAGATATTCTCAGCCAGATGAAGTCCGGCAGCATCATCGTTGACCTCGCGGTAGAGACGGGCGGCAACGTCGAGGGCGCTGTCCACGGTCAGGAAGTCACCACAGCCAACGGCGTGCGCATCATCGGCCACGAGAATATCGAAGGTTACTACGCCCAGCACGCCAGCCAGATGCTGGCCTCAAACCTCCACCATTTCCTCGAACACTTTTGGGACGCCGAGGCGGGCGACTTCCAGTACCGGCTCGATGACGATATCCTCAAGGGCTGCCTCCTCACCAAGGACGGAGAAATCATCCACGAGAAATTTAAAGACAGTTAAGCCGATAGCTGTATCGATATTTCCATGACAAAAACGTTAGCCCATCCATTCATTATTCAGCATTCATAACTCAGTATTTTTCCCATGGAACTGATATTGCTCATTTTCATATTCGTCCTGGCCGCCTTCCTCGGCTTCGAGCTCATCAGCAAGGTGCCCTCCCAGCTCCACACACCGCTGATGTCTGGCTCCAATGCCATCTCGGGCATAACGATCGTGGGGGCGCTCATCGCCGCCGGAGAGACCAGCGGCACGCTCTCGTCCTGGCTCGGATTCACCGCAGTCGTGCTGGCCGCCATCAATGTCGTGGGCGGCTATCTGGTGACCGACCGTATGCTCGGCATGTTTAAGAAGAAGGACGCCAACAAGCCCAAGGCCGACTAAGCCCATACCCCCGTACCCGACTTTGCCATGAACACCCAGATGCTCATCAACCTCGCCTACATCGCGGCGTCGGTCATTTTCATCTTCGGCATAAAAATGCTTGGCTCGGCCAGCACTGCACGCAAGGGCAACCGCCTCTCCGCGCTCGGTATGCTCATCGCTGTGGTGGTCACGCTCTTTGACCGGCAAATCATCAGCTACCAGTTGATTATCGCCGGGATCATCGTGGGCAGCCTGATCGGCCTGGTGGCCGCTCGCCTGGTCAAGATGACCTCCATGCCGGAGCTCGTCGCGCTCTTTAACGGCTTCGGCGGGCTGGCCAGCATGCTGGTCGGCTGGGCCGAATACGAGCGCATCACGCATATCACGGGCACCACCGGGCACTTGAATGAAAACGGCGAACTCATCACACAGACCGTTATCGACCTGAGCCACTTCGACGCCTTCACCGCCGCCACCATCGCGCTGGCCATCCTCATCGGGGGCGTGACCTTTACGGGTAGCATCTACGCCTGGGGCAAGCTCTCGGGCAAACTTTCCGGCCGCCCCACCCTCTTCAAGGGACAAAGGGCGCTCAACGCGGCCATCGCGGCCCTCATCGTCGTCTTCGGGGTCATGATGACCGTAAGCGCGCCCCACGTCGGGACGGGGCAGATTTACCTCCTCATCTTCCTCTCCCTCCTGTTGGGTATCCTGGCCGTCATGCCCATTGGCGGGGGTGACATGCCCGTGGTCATCTCATTGCTCAACAGTTTTTCCGGTCTGGCTGCGAGCGCGGCGGGCTTCGTCATCGGCAACAACGTGCTCATCGTGGCGGGCTGTCTGGTCGGAGCCAGTGGGCTCATCCTGACCGTCATCATGTGCAAGGCCATGAACCGCACCCTGGGCAATGTGCTTTTCTCCGGTTTCGGGGCCACGGTCCAGAAGGAGGGCAAGCAGAGCGACGGCGAGCTCAAGCCCATCAGCGCCGAGGACGCCTACTACGTGCTCGAGGCCGCCCGCAACGTGGTCTTTGTCCCCGGCTACGGTATGGCCGTTGCACAGGCCCAACACGCGGTCAAGGAGCTCGGCGAACTGCTGGAAAACAACGGCGCGGAGGTACGCTTTGCCATCCACCCGGTAGCGGGCCGCATGCCCGGGCACATGAATGTCCTGCTGGCCGAGGCCGACGTCCCCTACGAGCAACTGGTGGAAATGGACGACGTCAACCCGACCATGAGCATGGTGGACGTGGCCATCGTCATCGGGGCCAACGACGTGGTTAACCCCGCGGCGGCGGAAGACACGAGCAGCCCGATCTACGGCATGCCGATCATCAATGTGTACGAGGCCCGTACCGTCTTTTGTCTCAAGCGTGGTAAAGGCGCAGGCTTCTCCGGCTTGCAAAACGAGCTCTTCCTGCGGCCGAATTCGCGCATGCTTTACGGTGACGCCAAGGCCTCGATCACCTCGCTGGTCACGCAGTTCAAGGAAGGTTGAGTGCGCAGGCGCGGCACCTACTTTTTCTCAGGCGCCGCCGGAGAATCACTGTAGAACTTCCAGCG
Organism: Verrucomicrobiia bacterium; assembly: GCA_030425485.1. Taxonomy (GTDB): domain Bacteria; phylum Verrucomicrobiota; class Verrucomicrobiia; order Opitutales; family Cerasicoccaceae; genus Ruficoccus. The sequence continues at coordinate 31,758 of JAUIAM010000017.1, read as the reverse complement.
CTCCAGGGCCTGAGCCAGTGAGCGTATGCGTGCGGGCTTGGAGATGTAGTCATCCATCCCGGCCAGCAGGCACTTATCCCGGTCGCCTTTAAGGGCGTTTGCCGTAAGCGCAATGATGTACGGACGCACCGGCTGCAGCCCGCTGTCGAGCTTGCTCTGGTGGAGTTCGCGTATGCGGCCCGTAGCCGTAAAGCCATCCATCACCGGCATCTGGCAGTCCATGAAGATGAGCGAATACCCCACCTGCTCCCAGGATTTGACTGCCTCGCTGCCGTCGGACACCGTGTCTGCCTCGATACCGAGCTTCTTCAGCAACATGACGATCACCTTGCGGTTGACGGCATTATCCTCTGCCACCAAGGCGCGCGCCTCGATCTTCGGTGCGGCTTCGACCTCGGTGTGCTTGGAGATCGGCTCGGCAGTCTCGCTCGTGATCGTGCCCTGGTAAAAATTGGTCAGCGAATCAAAAATGCGTGAAGGCGTGATCGGCTTGCGGATGAACATGTCGATCCCGATCTTGCGGGCCTCATCCAACGTCATATGCAAGCCCAGCGACTTGAGCAGGATAACCCCCGGGCGCGATTCCGCCGGAATTTCCATAATCCCCATTTCACTGGGCAGAGCGGTCACCTTCTCCAGGTTGAGGCTAGCATCGACCAGGACAAGGTCGTAGGGGGTCCCTGCCGCCAACTGCGTCTGGAGTTCTTCCCGGGCCGACTCTACAGAGAGCACGCCCTTGGCCTCGATGCCCCAAATTTTCAAACGCTCCTCGACCAGTCGCACAAGGCCCGTGCTATAGAATGCCAAGAGGCAACGCTTACCCTGCAGGCTGTCAACCGCGGTCTGGATTGCAGGTGTGCCACTCGCACCATCCGGCAGGCTGAAACTGAGTACGAATGAGAACGCAGTCCCCCTTTCCGGGATGCTGCTCACGGTGATCTCTCCGCCCATGGCCATGACCAACCGCTGAGAGATGGAGAGCCCGAGCCCCGTGCCGCCATACTTACGCGCTGTGGTACCATCTGCCTGGACGAATGGCTGAAAAATCTTCTGGCACTGCTCCTGGCTCATGCCAATGCCGGTGTCCTTGACCTCAAAGCGCAGGGAAACCTGGGAGGGATCAACCTCCACCGGGTGAATACGCAGGATGATTTCCCCGCCCTCGGTGAACTTAATCGCGTTGCCCAGCAGGTTGGTGATGATCTGGCGCAGACGCCCAGAGTCCCCCATGATCTCGATCAGGCCATCGAGCTCAACCCAGGCAATCAGCTCGTTGTGTCGGCGAGCCGCGATCGGGGCTAACAACTCAACGGTGGTGGCCACCATTTCGGTCAGACTGAACTGTTCATTTTCGAGTTCGATCACGCCCGACTCGATCTTGGAGAAATCAAGAATATCGTCGATCAGGGTGAGCAGCGCATCGGCGCTTTCGCGAATGACATCAACGCACTCCTTCTGCTCGTTATTCAGGCTGGTCCCCTGTAAAAGCGAGGTCATGCCGACGACGCCATTCATCGGCGTGCGGATTTCGTGGCTCATGTTCGCCAGAAACTCGCTCTTGAGCCTGTTGGCCTGATCGGCCAGCTTGCGCATCCGGTCGATCTCGATCTCACGCTCGACATCAGTCGTGATGTCCGAGGTGAACATCATGATCCCGCCAATGGTACCATCTGGCTCACGCCAGGGGCGGACTTCCCAGCGCAGGTACTGGTCGTGGTCCCAGCCCGGAGGCCGCCAGCAGTCGCGGTCATTAAACTCGACATGCCCACCCATGCATCGGCGGTGAATCTTTTTCCACTCATCGCTGATATTAGGGAAAATTTCGTAGTGGCCCTTGCCGATGATGGGGACGCCCTCCAACTCAAAGTCTTTCATCCAGCGCACACTGGCTGCCATGTAGCGCATCTCGCGGTCAAACATGGCCACGGCAGCCGGGGCGTGCATCACAAACGCCTCCAGGCGCGCCTTCTGTCGGGCCTGCAACCACTGTGCCTCCTGGAGTTGCTTAAGGCGGTAGCTGTTGAGCTGGATGCTGTGGACGAGGTAGGCCAAAATAAGCGACACGATTACCCCACCGACCAAAAAGAGGGTGTGCGTACGCGTCCCGAGACCGAGCGTGCGCGGGTCCAGACTCACCATGCATTGCCAGCCCTCACCGATCGGCACGCTGTTGGCCACAAGCCCAGACTCCAGCGAATAGTCAAATCTCCCCGTCGGCTCCAGCTCGATGTAGAAATCGGTTTGTCCCTCGGCTTCCTCAAACGTCTCTACCAGGGAATTCACCAGTTGTCGCCAATTCACAACCGCACAGAGCACGACATCCGCTTGCCCGGCCTTTCCTCTGGCCGTTTCAAACAAATAGAGGCAAAGCTGATCCGGGGCCAGTGACATGGGCAGAACTTCAGCCATACAGGTACCGCCATCCGGAAAACTGACCGGAAGATGCGCAGACACTGAGGCGTACTGCCGGTCTAAATCCTCAGGATGCGACCAGCGAACATTGTCCTGCTTATCTATCGCGTGCAGGTAGACCAAAGAGGGAAAATCTTTCAGGTAGTGCACCGCGTCCGCTTCCCAGAGCGGATACTGATCTGCATTCAAACCCGCCACACGCTCTGACATACGGGAGAGCGCCTGCTCAAGCTCCCACATCTGAACGCTAATCAGGTCGGCCATAGCGTCTGTCCGCAACTCGGCCACACGCTCCCGGTTCTGGGTCGCTTTGGTTTCCAGCCCCACATAGACCGAAACCACCGCAAACAGGCAACCGCTAAGCGCAGGAATCCACATCCAGCGGAACGCCTCACGATACGAAGCCCGTCCGCAGCGAAAACGCTGCATGATAATCGATGAGGAAAGGATAAAAAAGCCGAGAGCGGTGTGAATCGCCATTTCGGAAAATCGCTGCCCGAGCCAGATAACGGGCGGGATATCCATGACATAAGAAAATAGCACCTGGCCCGTAGCCCCCGCCACAAAGGCGGCCAGAAAGATGATCGGCAGCTCAATCAGGTCACGCTTGAAGCGCATGGAGCCCAGCATCAGGGAAATACCAGAGATAAAAAACATCAGGCTCGTCATGACGGACATCCGCCCCGGCGCAGGCGATCGATCCGTCACAAAGGGTTTGGCAAATAGCTGGTCTATCCCCGTATTTATCCCCAGCATGTGCTGGAGCAGGTTGATCCCCCCCCAGATCACGAGAGCGATAGACAAGTACAACTCATAGCGGGGGCGCTCATGCTTAAGCCCGGCGGAGAGAAAAAAGACGCAACTGGCAAACAGGATGAAGCCAAACGCAGTCGTGGCCTGCATGGGGGCGAGGCCAGGCGATATCTGCACCAGCAGCGGCGCCTGCATCCACCAGCCAATCATAACCACTATGCCGATCACCCCCACCAGCACCGCAAATAGCGTAGACACCGGGCAGGAGATCAACCTGTCCTCTCCAGAGGCTTTCCTGCCACGTGACGCGGTTCGCTTTGAATACTCAGGCATTGGAGAGGGGGAAAAGTCGTTCACACCCGTGACTTTGTCCGAATCGGGCAGCAGCTTGATCAACTAGGGCAGCGTTTTCACGGCTGTGTGCCGGGCAGTAGTCACTCATCGGTATCGTGGCTGATTTTATAGTACTAACAAGATTACCTGACGGGCATTTCATGTCAAAGCCCCATCGCCCGTTTGGCGTATAAATTCTTCTAATGCCTGGCCCGGCGAAATATGGGGGGAATGCCCCTCAACTCCGCGCTCGCTTTTTCCTGAAAAACTGTCAGTTTGCGCGATTCTCTCTAAATCATGAGCGCAATCGCACAGCCAGTTTCCGCCGCGGAAAAAATCCGCAATATCGCTATCATCGCACACGTTGACCATGGTAAGACCACCCTCGTGGACTGCCTGCTCAAGCAATCCGGCACTTACCGCGAGAATCAGGACGTGCCAGAACGCGCCATGGACTCGATGGACCTTGAGCGCGAAAAAGGCATCACTATTAAGGCCAAGAACACGGCCATTCAGTGGAACGGCTACACGATTAACATCGTCGACACCCCCGGCCACGCCGACTTCGGCGCCGAGGTCGAGCGCGTCATGAAAATGGTCGATGGCGTCCTCCTGCTGACCGATGCCGTCGGTGGCCCCCAGGCCCAGACCCGATGGGTGCTCCGAAAGGCCTTAAGCCACGGCCTGAAAACGATTTGCGTCATCAATAAAGTCGACCGCGACACCGCCCGCCCCGAGTGGGTTCATGACAAGGTCCTGGAGCTCTTCCTCGACCTAGAAGCCAGCGATGATCAGTTCAACTGCCCCTTCCTCTACGGTTCGGCCAAAAGCGGCTGGGCAGACCGGGAAGCAGACGGCCCCCGTGAGAACATGGAGGCCCTCTTTGAAACCATCGTCGAGCACATCCCGCACCCCCAGGTCGAGGAAGGTGACTTCCGCATGCTCGTCTCCAACATCGACTGGGACGACTTCGTTGGCCGTCTCGCCATCGGCCGTATCCTCTCGGGCCGCGTCTCCAGCGGAGACACCATCTATGCCCTGCGCAAGAACGGCAACCGCGAGCGGGTCAAGATCACCAAGCTCATCAAATTTACCGGCCTGGGCGTGCAGCCCGTCGAAACGATGAGCGCAGGCGACATCGTCGGCATCGCCGGGTTTGAGGAAATCGACATCGGCGACACCCTAGCCCAGCAAAAGGACGCCGAGGCCATGCCCTTTGTGACCATCGACCCGGCCACGATCCAGATGGAGTTCCACGTCAACGACGGCCCCCTTGCGGGCAAAGACGGCAAAAAGGTCACCTCCCGCCAGATCCGTGAGCGCCTCATCCGCGAGACCAAGTCCAACATCTCCATCGGTATCTCCGATACGGACGAAGGCACGCGCTTTCTCGTCGACGCCCGCGGCGCCATGCAGATTGCCGTTTTGCTCGAAACCATGCGCCGCGAAGGCTACGAAGTCATGGCTTCCCGCCCCACCGTTCTCTTTAAAGACATCGACGGCACCAAGTGCGAGCCCTACGAGCAGGTCTGGGTCGAAGTCCCCGAGGACATGCTCGGCTCAGTCATGGAAAACCTCTCCAACCGCAAGGCCCAGATCACCAATATGGACCACCACCACGCGGGGGTTACCCTTGAGGCCACCATCTCCACCCGGGGCTTGATCGGTTTTGAGAGCGATCTGGTCACCCTGACCAGCGGCCACGGCGTCTGCTCCCACATGTTCCTGGAGTACCGTCCACTCGGAGCCGAAATCTCCACCCGCCTCACGGGTACACTGGTTTCCATGGAAACGGGCAAGAGCATGGGCTACGCGCTGGACTTGATCCAGAACCGCGGGAAGCTCTTCGTCGGCGTGGGCGAAGATGTCTACAACGGTCAGATCGTGGGCGAAAACCCCCGCAGCGAAGACCTCCCGGTCAACCCCTGCAAGGCCAAGCAGCTCGACAACATGCGCTCGGCTGGCAAGGACGGCAACGTCCAGCTCGCCCCGCCGATCAAGTTCTCGCTTGAGCGTGCTATCGAGTACATCGCCGCCGACGAGCTCGTCGAAGTCACTCCCCGCTTTCTGCGCCTGCGCAAGCGCATCCTCGATTCCGAGGAACGCCGCCGCATCAAGAAGCGCCAGAAGAAGGACTAAAACCGTACTCCATAGACGCAGGCATTTTGCCGTTGCCTGAGGGCGCATTCCGTGAAGGATACGCCCTTTGCGCAATTTCCCGATATGAGTAAGGCAGACGATTCGCAGTCGATTCGCGAGCAAGTGGCGTTTTTCGCTAACTACCTCAAACCGCACAAGAAGCTATTCTTCTTTGCTGTGTTTTGCAGTATGCTCTATGGAGCTGCCGGTGGTGCCGCCCTGCCCCTGTGCGTCCAGTATGTTTTCAAAAACATCTTTGAGACGTCCCCTACGGTGTACTCCACCTGGCAGATTATCGGGATCGCCTCTATCCTGCCCGGCATCTTTATCTTTATCGCCGTCTTCGGGTTTCTCGGTGCATACCTGATGACCGTTCTCGGCCTCCGCGTCTCGGTCAACATCAAGCAAGACCTCTTCGAGAAGCTACAGACCATGTCGCTTAGCTTCTTCTCAAAGAAGTCCACGGGTGACATGCTGACCCGTATTCACATCGACGCGGGCAAGATGCAGTTTGCCATTCTGGAGGTGGCCGGAGAGTGCATTCGGCAGCCCATTCAGGCGCTCTTCGCCCTCAGCGTGCTCATTTACTACTCGATCGAAAACAGCGAAATCGCCTTTATCCTGCTCTTCTTCGCCGGCATCCCCTTCATGCTGCTGCCCGTGCGTCTTATTGCTAAAAAGCTGCGCCACCGTGGCATGCAAATCCAGGAAAGCACGTCCAACATGACGCAGCAGATGACGGAAAACTTCGGCGCCCTCGTCGAGGTGCGGGCCTTCGGCATGGAGAAAGCCCAGAGCGAAGCCTTCCACAAGACGAACAAGGAAGTCGCGCTCTACACCCTGAAACAAAAGAAGTACGAACGCATCCAGCAACCCGCCAGCGAACTCATCATCTCCACCGTGGTTGCTGCCTCCTTTGTTTACTGTTATAAAAAGGGCGTCGGCTTTGATGTCTTCTTCGTCCTCGGCATTGCGCTGTTCAAGCTGTTCGACCCGATCAAGCGCGTGATGAAGATGATCAGCTTCTACAACCAGAACGAGCCGAGCATCTACCGCGTGCAGGAAATCCTCAACATCGAGCCGGACATCCGCGATGAGCCCCACGCCAAACCCATTGAACGCGTCACGGGCAACATCGACTTCAACAACGTCACCTTTGCCTACGATGCTGATCCCGTGCTCAAGGGGATAAACATCCACGTGCCCGCCGAAAAGGTCTGCGCCCTGGTCGGCCCCTCCGGCGCGGGCAAGTCCACCTTTGCCAACCTCATCCCCCGCTTTTACGACCCGATCGACGGCGCCATCACTCTCGACGGACACAACATTAAGGATGTCACCCTCAAGAGCCTGCGGGAGAACATGGCCATTGTTTCCCAGAGCCCGGTCCTCTTCAACGACACCATCACCAGCAACATCCGCCACGGCAAGCCGGGCTCCAGCGACGAGGAAGTCATCCAGGCGGCTAAGATGGCCTATGCCCACGACTTCATCGAGGCCCTGCCCCACGGCTATGACACCCTCGCTGGTGAACGCGGCGGACACCTCTCAGGCGGCCAGCGCCAGCGCATCGCCCTCGCCCGCGCCTTTCTCAAAAACGCCCCGATCCTCATCCTCGACGAGGCCACCTCCGCCCTCGACAGTGAGAGCGAGCACTACATCCAGCTCGCCATCAAGGAGCTGACCCGCGGCAAAACGGTTATCATCATCGCCCACCGCCTCTCCACGATCAAGCAGGCCGATATGATCTGCGTCTTTGACCAGGGGCGCATCGTTGACACAGGCAAGCATAGTGAGCTCATCGAAAGCTCCAACCTATACAAAATGCTCTGCCAGCGGCAGTCGCTCGAATAACTTCCCCGCAAGCATCATGGCCAAGCCAAAGCTCAAGTTGGATTTCTGCGATTTCAACTGTCTGGACAAGAACGAGAATCAGTTCACGCAGATCCTCAGAAAGGCCTACGACATCGAGATCAGCGATCGCCCCGACGTGCTCATTTTCACCGAGGGCGGCCACCTGAACCGGCTCTACACCTGTAAAAAGGTATTCTGGACGGGGGAATCCCTCCTGCCGGATTGGTCGCGCACGGACTACGCCATGACCTGCCATTACCTGGACGAGCCCCGGCACCTGCGCATGCCCTACTATGTCTGGGGCACCGGGGCCAAGCCCGAGGATTTGATTAAGGCCAACTGGGACATCCCCGAAACCATGGCCTCAAAGCAACAGTTTTGCTCCTTCATGGTGGCCAATGGCAACCGCAAGCGCACGGGCCCGCGCATCGACTTTTTTGACAAGCTCCACGCCCGTAAACACGTGGACTCCGGCGGCCCGGTCAAAAACAACATCGGCCGCACCATCCCGCGCGGAGGCTACCACAAGCACGATTTCCTCAAGCCGTACAAGTTCAACATCTGTTGGGAAAACAAGTCCCTGCCCGGCTACACGACGGAAAAGCTGATCGAAGCCGTCTGGGCACGCTCCATCCCCATCTATTGGGGCAGCCCGCGCGTTGGCGAGGAGTTCAACAAGGACAGTTTTCTCGACCGCAATGACTTTGACTCTGACGAGGCCCTGATCGAAAAGATCCTCGAGATCGATGCCGACGACGCCCAGTGGGAAGCCATGCTCCGAGCGCCCTTTTTCCACAACGACACCCCCAGCCAATACTACACCGATGAGTATGTGCTGGAATTCTTTGAGCGCATCCTGAGCGACACCAGCCCACCCATCTCACAGCGCAAGCGCTTTTTCAGCCTCGGGCGTTGGAAGCTGGTTAAGCGACAGCATCACTACCCCCCGGGCGACTACCCCGGCTCCTACAGGCAGCCTACTGTCTAGCCGCAAGCGCCTGCTCACGCTCCCGCAGGTAGCGCTTGGTCAACTTCAGCGGCAGCTCCGGGAGCAGTGCCTGCAGCCGCTCCATCGTCGCCGGCATGATGTACTGCGAGAGGTGGATCTCGTCCATGTAGCACTCGGGTCGCGTTCTATCGTTTTCATCCACGAGCAGATCGTAGGTATCGAGAAATGGCACCCCCTCCTCACGGCAACGGCGGGCGAGTCCAGCGTTCATCAGGCGCACCGCATGATTGCGCTCGGCCTGCGTCCCCACGTAAGGAAAGTCCGGTGTTTGCGAGGCCAGATCGCCGTCCCAGTTGGGTCGTGAAGCCACGACGTTGTACACGATAGGACGAAAGCCGCGCTCGCGCACCTCCATGACAAAGGAGAAGTAATTTTCTGCGCAGGTCTCAGCCACCTGCTCTACCGATAGCCCCTGCTTCTCGACCTGCCCCAGCAGGTGGGCCCGCGCGTCAATCTCGCCAAACACGGTCATGATCCAGGCTCCACGGGGAATCTCCTTCCCCAGCAGGGCCAGAAACTTCTCCCTTCCGGCGCTCGTAGTGCCGCTCTTGGGTAAATTATAGGCCAGCACGGGCCCAATGTAATGCACCTGGAAGCACGGGAGCAGTCGGCGCCAACTGTTGTCAGCCTGGATGCGGTCGCGCCCGGCGAAAAAGGTGCTGTGGCTGTCGCCTACGCAGTAAATGGTCGGCTTAAAGAGCATAGCGGGTTTTGTCCCGAGAGATCAGCCCTTGGGCTTCCCGGGCAGGATGCGAATGCTGTTAAAAGCCACCTCGATGACGGCCTCCGGGCGCCTGCTGTAGACGAATTCCTTGAGCGCATCCAGTTTGGGGTACGACGGATCGGACTCAAAACAGTGCGCATCGTCGATCACGATAGCGTGCCCGCTGACGTGATGAGTAAAGATGTGGTCCAGCTCTGCAAAAATGGGGGTATCGATCTCGGCCTGTGCGGTGTCTGCCCCCGAGTAATGGCCATCGAGCCAAAACACCACGGGCTGATCGAGCCGCTTCATCAGGTTCCCCAGCTCAACCGCGCTGTCCCCCTGGATAATCTCCACCTTCTCATCCGAGCTAAAGCGCTCCTGCGCGCGTGCGTGCAGGCTTTCGCTCAGCTCGATGGAGTAGAGCTGCTCAAAATCGGGCTTCATTGCCTCGATCATATCGCCGTGCAGCGTACCTGTCTCAACAAAGATTTTCGCCCCATAGGCCTGAGCCACCTGTCGTATCTCGCGCTGCTTGATAAGGTGTGGCGGGGGGATGGGACAGCCCTTGCGCTCCCATTCCTTCACCTCATCCCTGCCCTGTTGGCGCCGTCTGGCGTCCCATGCTCTCATCTTTTGATAAAGGGGGAATTTGCGGATGAATGTCTTAAAACTGCCTTTCATTGGCTTGTCGATACGCGGTGAGTGTAAATCGGTGCGGGGACTATCGCACCAAAGAAGCAAGTGAAGCCCCTAACACTGGCCAAGGCAATGCTGAACCCAAGCGTTTTTTGGGCGCGTCAGGCCGCGCAGTCCCAGCCTGGCACGATAAGAGCGGGGCTTTTTCGCAGCCTTAATTCTGGACATTCCATCTGCATATGCACCACACTACCCGTTTAATCTTCAAGCTATTCGCGCATTACGACATGGGAACTTTGAGACGTACGCTGGCCAAATACGGGTTTGATCCCAAGAAGGGCATTCGGCTGATAAAGCGGATGCAGCCCTACAAGAAAGATTTGAAGCTGCTCAAGGCGCAAATCCCCAGCAATCCAGATTTTCCCCTCGGCGCGCCCTACCCCTGCCTGGATGACCGCTACCAGAACAACGGTCTGCCCGAGGGCCACTACTTTCACCAGGACTTGCTCGTCGCGCGTCGCATTTTCGAAAACAATCCCCAGCGCCATATCGATGTTGGCTCAAGTATTGAGGGCTTTGTCGCCCACGTCGCGTCCTACCGCAGCATTGAGGTCTTTGACATCCGCCCCCAGCCCAATACCGTGCGCAACATCTCCTTCCTTCAGGCCGACCTCATGTCGCCCCTGCCCGAGGAGTACCTGGCCTGCACAGACTCCCTCTCCTGCCTGCATACCATTGAACACTTTGGGCTCGGCCGTTACGGCGACCCCGTCAACTACGATGGCTACAAGATCGGGCTGGAAAATCTCAGCAGTATCGTTAAGCCCGGCGGCAAGTTCTATCTCTCCACCGTCATTGGTCCGCAGCGGATCAACTTCAACGCCCACCGGGTGTTCCGGGTAAAGTTCCTGCTCGACCTGCTTGAGCCCGGGTTCGTTCTGGATCAGTTCTCCTACGTGGACGATGCGGGCAAGCTCCACGAGGACGTCACCCTAAGCGACGAAGCCGCCGAAAACAGCTTCGGCACTCAGTACGGGTGCGGTATTTTCGAGCTGACCAAGCGATAAGCCGTTCGTGACGCCATGAGCACCGAAGGAAACGTGACCATGCCGGCGTTCAAGCGCGTCATTGCCCCCCTCAACGGCGGCCTCGGCAATCAGCTCTTTCAGTGTACTCATGCCCAGGTTCTTTTTTCCCAGGCCATTGCAGAGGAACGCCTTTGCTTCGATAACTCCTGGTTTACCACTGATGCGATCAACGCGCACGAAGTCGTCCACAAGCAACTCGAAGCGGCTCTCCCCGCACCCGTCAAGTGCCTGCCAGCCCCCAAGCCCGGACTCGCTCATAAGCTAGGCCTGCGCGCCTCAGAAAAAAGCCTTGGTAGCCAACTGGACAGCGGCCTGCACTACGAACTGGTCCTGAGCTACGACAAGCACCGCGATACAGCCCGCATCAAGCAACTTAGCATGGATGGCGAGTGCATCAATGAGCCTGCGGCAAAAGCCTTTCTGAAGAAGGTCAAAGAACAGACCAGCCTCAACACCGCCTACACGCAGTTACAGTCCCGACTCAGACAGGCCAATGGTTTCGCCACCCTGCATATCCGCCGGGGAGACTACCTCAAGGTGGCCAGCTTCATGCCTGCTATGGCCTACTACGAGCGCGCCCTTGAGCTGCTGGAGCGCTTCGCTCCGGGCATCGAGCTCTGGATTCACTCCGACGACATCGTCTGGTGCAAATCGCAGCCCCTCTTTCAGCGGGCCAATTGCCACTTTCTCGAAATTGACGGCGAATCCGATGCCCTCCAGGAAATGCTCGTCCTCGGCGAAGCACGCTACGTCATTATGGCAAACTCCACCTTCAGTTGGTGGATATCAGCCTTTGCCCGCATATGCCAGCCGAGCTACGAACGCTCCATCATGCCCAGCCGCTGGTTTAATAACGGCGACATCAGCATCAACCCGGACTTTCACCGCTCGGACATCCTCGCCCTACGGGCTTGGGATTAGAAGAAGTGGCGGTCGCGTTTACGGTGCCATTTTTTGAGCAAACGGCTCAGGGGTCGCGGGACAAAAGAAAAGCCCGTTGCTGCCCCGGCCTTGCGTGCCCGCGCTACAAAACCGTTAAAGGTCACCTCGCCGCGATCCGAACACCATTTGTAGAAACTCTTGAGCACGGCGCGATTGTTGATGACAAAGCAACGCCCCGAGGACGTGCCCCAGTCCCCACCCAGCAGCCCCGCGTAGAAGGCGATCAAGGCGATGGCATTGGGCAAAAAAGGCCCCGACTTACTCGCTTGCGAGTCCTGCCCTGCATGCAGCCGATAGAGCACCAGTATGGGCCGCAAGACAAGCGCCTCGCCCTCGCCCATCGCCTGGACCATAGCCGGACGGTCCCAGAGTTTGCCATAGGGCGTATCATCAAACTCCAGTCGGCGAAAGTCCACGCTGCGGTAGATGCACGACGAAAAAGCTACCGCGTTGTCCGTGTAGCAATAGGAGGCAAAATGCACCTGGTTGTCAAAGTGCAGGTAATCGCTCGCCTCGACGTCGGTGGCGAAGTTATCCATCACGGGGTCCACCACCCCGGTGTAATTCATCCCGCAGAGGCTGGCACGCCGGTGCTGCTTGAGCGCGGAGAAAGCCAGCTCCAGTGCGCGCGGATGCAGCAAGTCGTCATCGTGAAAAATCATGACCCACGGAGCCTGCACCAGGTCCCGCACCTGCATAAAATTACGGAACACGCCAATATTCTCCGCCTGCTGGATAAAGCGGAAGGGCCGCTTGGCCTGCAGCCCGGCGATCACCTCCGCTGTGTTGTCGGTGCTGGCATTGTCCAGCACGGTGATGCGAAAGTCTTGAAAGCTCTGCTCCCAAAAGCAGGCCAGCGTCTGCGGGAGGAATTCCGCCCGGTTATAGCTCAGGATGAAAACATCCAGCATGGGTGCAGCGGGCTCACTCATGGCTCAGATGCGGTGCTGCCCATGCGAGCACATTCTCGGCAAAACCCGCGTAGGTGTAGGGCTTAGCCGCCGAAGATGAGAGGAAATCCTGCCCGGCGCGGATGCGCAGCGCAGCCTCTTTGGCATCCATGTTCAGCATGAAGGTCTCCAGCTCATCCAGATTAGCATAGTGCGACAGGTCGATAAAAGCATCCACCGGCACCCTTGTGGCCACCTCAGGGTCGCCCAGATAGAGCGGGATTGTCCCCGCCGCAAAGCAGTCGAGTAGCTTCTCGGTAAAGTAGCCCGGGTAGCGCACGTTCTCCAGGCAGAGCGTAAAGCGCGAGCCGCTGAGCACGCTCAGCTTATCCTCACAGGGCCCGGGGTTCAGGCTCTCAATGAGCGGGTAGATGTGCTGCCACCGTTTCGGGAGTCGTGTGCGGTCAAGCCAGCCGTTACCGTAGAGCGTCAGGTGCCCGCGCTGGGCAAAGTACTCGACCAGCCGCAGACGCTCATCAAGCAACTGTCGCGATACCGCCTCTCGCTTCACCGCCGAAGAACTCAAGCCCCACTTGCCCCGGGCCCAGGACTCCAGCAATTTTGGTTCCTTGAGGAATCGCCCCTCAAAGGCGCTTCGCCAGTACTTGTTTCCCGCCACCATGGTCAGCACACGGCGCTCCTCCCACGGTATGGGTTTGTCCATGATACGCTCGGCGGTGAGGTTAGGTATGGTGATTGCGTGCACGCCCTCCATCCCCTGGAGCGCGGAATGCTCGAGCCCGCTAAAGACGAGCTTCAGCGGATAGGGCGCACATAGTCGGGCCGCATTTTCATAAAACGTACGCGCGTAGAGCGGAGATTCGAAACAGAAAATAGCTAAGGGCTGCGCACCCTGCGAAACCAACTGCGCGGCCTGACCCGACTCCTCCTCGCTGATAACAAAAATCTCCGATGGACGACGCGCCCCCGAGGCCACATCCGCCAGGGCCACATCTCCTGAGACCAGCTCACGCCCCTGCTCGCGCAGGCGCAGGGCAAGCTCGCGTACCCAGGCAGAGCCGGGGTGCCGGGCAATGACCTCCGGCTCCAGGATACCGTTTTGGCGATAGCTGGGGATATCCGAGCAAAATGCGATACAGTCCGGCATGGCGGGCTCAGGTTCCTTCCATTTCGAGTGGCTTGGCAAAGGGCTCCATCTCGGTCAGCGGATGTCCGAAGGCAATTTTGGGGTATACATTTGTCATCGTCCCCAGCATGACCTGGAGCAGGAACGGTGCCTCCGCATCGGCCCACAGCGCAGCGATACCCTTCACCATCTCAGCCGGAGTAGAAATCGTCATGGAGGCAATGCCGTAGGCCTTGCCCAGCGCGGCAAAGTCCGGCGCAGAGTACCCCTCCAGCGTCGAACGATAGCGTTCCTTAAAGTAGCTTTGCTGAAATTGCCGCACCATGCCGTGGCAGTGGTTATTGATGACGACAAGCTTCAGCGGCAGGCGCTCCCGCACCACGGTCTGCATCTCCTGCAGGTTTAGCTGGTAGCCGCCATCCCCGGCAATCATCACGACCGGAGCGCGTCCCGCGCCCATTGATGCACCGATGGCAGCAGGCAAGGCATAGCCCATTGCCCCCATGCCACCGGAGGTCAAAAAGCGTTGGCTGGCACTCATGCGCAGGGACTGGGCGGCCCACATCTGGTGCTGCCCCACATCGGCCACAAAGGCAGCCGCTTGAGCCGAGCCAGCCGAAAGCTCGGCCATGAACGCGTTGGGGTTGATCCCCTCGCCCGCATTGGCCTCCGCTGTATCAGGAAATTCGATACGCAATTTATCAATCTCACCCAGCCACTGCGTGCGCTGAGGCCAGTCTCCGCTAGCAAGAAATTTAGCCGAAGCACAAAAGTCGTTCAAGTCTGCCGCGATGGCCACGCAGCCTTGCACCCGGTTGTTCATCTCGCCCGGTGAAACATCGACATGAAAAATCTGTCGCCCGGTTTTAAAACCCTCCGTGTCGGCTCCGGTCTGGCGCACATCCAGGCGCGAGCCCAGCACCAGCAGGCAGTCCGAACGCCCGATAGCGTGATTGGCCCAGCGGTTGCCATAAGAGCCGAGGAAGCCCGCCCGCAACGGGTCATCCCCTGCCAGCGTATCCACCGCCATGAGCGAGGCCACTACCGGGATGTTGAGCTCAGCGATCAACGCGCGCACGGCTCCGAGCGCGCCCCCCGCGTGCACCCCGCCACCCACCAGCAGCAGCGGACGCTCCGCCTCCTGCAGTGCAGACAGCGCTTGCTTGACCAGCGACTCGTCAACTGTGGCGCTGCCAGCATCGTGAGCAGGCAAGGCCTTCGGCGGATGTATGGGCGTGTTCTGCACATCCATCGGGATGTCGACCAGCACGGGACCTGGGCGCCCTTCGCAGGCCAGTTGAAATGCCTCGGCCAGCTTCTCCGGCAGGGACTCCGGGTCTTCCACCACAAAGGCGGCCTTGGTGATAGGCTTGGCCATCGAGACCACGTCCGTCTCCTGAAAACCAAGCTGACGCACCGGGCGCTCACGCTTCATCTCGTGGCGGTTAACCTGCCCGGTGATGAAGACCGCCGGTACGGAGTCAAAGTAGCAACTGCCGATACCGGTCAGCAGGTTCGTCGCGCCGGGGCCACTCGTGGCCATTGCCACCTGGGGCACACCCGTCATGCGCGCATGCCCGTCCACGGCAAAAGACGCCGCCTGCTCGTGGTGCATGCTGACCAGTTCAATGCCGCCTTGGCGGTGTATGGCGTCGATCAGGTGGGTAATCATCCCGCCGATGACTTCGTAAACATGCGTCACCCCCTGCTGGTGGAGGTACTGTGCCACGTAGTCGGCAGCCTTAATCGCTTGGGTCATGAAAGATGCAGGAAAATATTAGAAGGCTTGCGCGTCGAGCCATTCCCGGGTGCGGCGCAGCGTCTCGCGCAAGTCAAAACGCTGACGCAAGCCGAGGCTCTCAGCTTGGGTCATATCCGGCACATAGTAGCTGGGTGGCTGCGTGCTGGGCAAGACCTCGATTTCCGCATCCGGACAAAAAATTTCCTGCACGGCTTCGGCCAGCACTTGCATTTTTATCGCTTCGGACGACCCGACGTTGCAGACCACTTCCTTACCCGGAGTGAGGAGCACCTGGAGCAACTGGCAGGCGGCCTCCGGAGCGTAGAGATAGCTGCGGGTGGTATCAGGTGGCCCCTTGAGGATGATCTTTTCGCCCTTCCTCGCCGCGCGGATGAAGTCCGTCACCGCGTAGCCGGATTCCAACCCCTGCCATGGCCCCACAAAGGTGAAGGCGCGGGCAATGGCCAGCTCCAGCCCACTGCCTCTGGCCTCGGCCTGAAAGGCAAGCTCGCCCACGTGCTTGGCCAGCCCATAGGGTGTCCACGCGGTAGCTGCCCTGTCTGGCACCTCGACCACCGGGCCATGCCGGGGCCCATAGACCGCACCCGAGCTGAGAAAAAGCAAGCGGCGCGGCTTCACCTGCTGGCAAAAAACGAGTATGTTCGCATTGGCCTTGCTGGCTGCGGCCACGGTAGCGTCATTACCCATCCGCCCAGACACGCTGGCACTGTGGGTCGCCCCGTGGATGACATGTGTAAACGCTCCCCATGTCGTAGCCAGCTCGTTCACATCTCCACGCTGGAGGGTGACGGCACGGTGGTTGGCCAGATGGGGTGCTTTCGCCCGAAAGGCCCCCGGGTCGCGCGTCAATACGGTGAGCGAAAACTCCAGCCCTAGCTCATCCACCAGATAACAGGCCGCTTCAAGCAGATTGCAACCGAGGAAGCCCGTCCCTCCGGTGACGAAAACACTCGCACCACTCAGCCCCTCCCACGGCGCGGGATCGCTGCCGAGGATTTCTCGCAAGTGCTGAGTCATAACGGGGATCATGGGCAACAAGCGGTCAATCTAGGGTGAGTGGCTGGGCTTTAGCGGGTCTTGGTCGCGACGAAGTCCTGAATGGAGGAGATCATGTACTCAAGCATGGCCTGCGTCAGCCCCGGGTAGACGCCGAGGAAGAGCCCGCTGTGCATGATGCGGTCCGCCCCGCTCAGTTCACCCACGACCCGGAAGGCAGCCGGATTATCCTTGCGGAGCTGGACGAAAGCCGGTTGGCGGGTGAGGTTGCCGCCGAAGAACATCCGTGTGCCCACCTTGCAGGCGTTGAGGTGCTGGGCCAGCTCGGTATGGCTAAAGGGCGCGCCGGGCTTGACCAGCAGTTGGAAACCAAACCACGAGGGCGCGGTGCGGCAGCCGGAGTCATCCCAGGTAAAGCCCTCGGGCGTCCAGCCCGTGGCATGTGTGGGCAGGGAAAAGTCGAAGTAAGCCTCAAGGTCAGCCAAGCCGATACGGAGCGTCTCCCAGTTGGCAATACGCATAGCGGAAAAAGCCGGGAGCCGTTTGACCTGCTCTGCCCCGATGGCAGCCTGGATGTCCAGCGGCTTGAGGTTGTAGCCAAGGTGGCTGTAGATGTACTTGTGGTCGTAGCCCTCGGGCAGCTCGCCCAGTTGCCAGCCAAAGCGTTTGTTGCAGGTGTTGTCCTGGCCGGAGGGGCACCAGCAGTCGCGTCCCCAGTCGCGCATCGACTCCACGATGAGCTTGAGCTTCATGTCGCGCACGACATTGACCGCGCCGCCCTCACCCATCGTCAAGTGGTGCGGCGGGTAAAAGGACTGGGTGGAGAGGTGGCCAAACGTACCCGTGGGCGCTGTATAGGGCCTCGCGGGCGTTTCCTTCTGCGGATGCAACAAGCTGGCGGGGTCGCCGAGCGTATAGGTCGAGCCGAGCGCGTCGCAGTTGTCCTCGATCAACCAGAGATCATGCTGCTTGCAAAAAGCCAACACCCGACCGAGGTCAAAGGGATTGCCCAAGCCGTGGGCCATCATGACCGCCTTGGTTTTACCCGGCACATAAGCCTCCTCCAGCTTGGAGAGGTCGGCGTTGGCCGTGAACGGGTCGTTATCCAGAAAGACCGGGACGGCTCCGTTCTGGATGATCGGTGCGACCGTGGTGGGGAAGCCCGCCGCGCAGGTGATGACCTCGTCTCCGGGCCGGATGCGGCGCTCGGAGGGCAGCTTGTGGCTGGTCAGGGTGGAAAAAGCGAGCAGGTTGGCCGACGAGCCGGAGTTGACCAGCAGCGTGCGCCGGATGCCCAGGTACTTGGCCAGGCGGGTCTCCATCGTCTCCCCCTCTTTGCCCAGGGTAAGCCAGAAATCGAGCGTCGAACCGACGGCGGCGCAAACCTCGTCCTCGGTAAAAGTGCGGGCGGCATAGGGGACGGGCGTTTCGCCGGGCACGAAGTCGTCCTCGCGCATGTCGCCGGGCAGGTTCCCGCCGTGGGCCTGCTGGCTGTAGAGGCGCGTCAGGCGCAGAATTTCCGCTTTCAGTTCGTCAAGACTCATGGGGTAAAAGCATTAGCGGGCAGTGGCCTTGTCAACAGCCTTGGCACTGAAACGGGCAATTTGATCCAGCGAGTAGGCCCGCATGTCCGCCGCCGGGTTCTCCGCCTCGCGGTACCAGAGAATGGTCTCCTCCACGGCCTGGGCAAAGTCCCAGGTCGGCCGCCAACCAAGCGTTTGCTGGGCCTTTGTAGCGTCGAGGTGGAGCAGCTTGGCCTCGTGCGGGGCGTTCGGGTCAGAGCAGTCCTCCCACTTGCCGGGCCAGTGCTTAAGCGCGTACTCAACCAGCTCCTGCACGGTGCGGTTGTCCGCCTCGTGCGGACCAAAGTTGTACGCCCCTTGCAGGTTCTCGGGCTGGTCAGGCAGCCCACCCTCGGGACCAAAAGTCGTTTCGCCCAGGCGCTGGGCCAGCATCAGGTAACCCAGAAGCGGGTCGAGCACGTGCTGCCAGGGGCGCACGGCCCAGGGGCTGCGCACCGGAATGGCCTCCCCCGCGGCGAGGTGCTTGACCACATCCGGGATAATCCGGTCTTCCGACCAGTCCCCGCCACCGATGACATTGCCCGCGCGGCCCGAAGCCAAGGCCTTCTTGACCCCTTCGGCCCAAAAGGAACGCCGCCAGGAGGCAATGGCGATCTCCGCACAGGCCTTGCTGGAACTATACGGGTCGTAGCCGCCGAGCGGGTCGTCCTCGCGGTAGCGGCGGGCATTTTCCTGATTTTCGTAGCACTTGTCTGTCGTGACCATCACGCCCACGCTGGGCTTTTCCAGCAGACGCATGGCCTCCATGACGTGTAGCGTGCCCATGACATTCGTGGCGTAAGTCTCGACAGGCTCGGTGTACGAACGGCGCACCAGCGGCTGGGCCGCGAGGTGAAAAAGGTAGTCCGGCGCGGCGGAGAGGATGCAGTTGCGCACCAGTTCGGCGTTGCGGATATCGGCAATGTTGTGGCTGTCGATCTCCTTCTCCAGACCGAGCTTGTCAAAGAGCGAGGGATTCGTCTCCGGCTCCAGGGCCAGACCGTGTACCTCCGCGCCGAGGGCTTTTAGCCACAACGCCAGCCATGAGCCCTTGAACCCGGTGTGCCCGGTAATGAAGACACGCTTTCCGCCAAAGGCGGCGCTTAGACTGGCAGTTAGATCCATAAGCCTTACCATACACGCCACGGAGCCTCACCGCGAGCCCAGAGATCGTTCAGGTGCTGCGATTCCTGATAAGTATCCATCGGCTGCCACCAGCCCTCGTGGCGGTAGGCGTTGAGCTGGTGGTCCTGCACGAGCTTGGCAATGGGGGCGCGCTCCAGCATGACACCGGGGTCGTCCGTCAGGTAGTCAAACATCTGGTGGTTGCAGACCATAAAGCCGCCGTTGACGTAGGCGCTCTCCATCTGCGGTTTTTCCTGAAACTGGTGGATGCGCCCGTCCGGCTCGATCCGCATGGAGCCAAAGCGACCTGCCGGGTGAACGGCGCTCACGGTGCAAACCTTGCCCGAAGCCTTGTGGTTCTCGATCGAGGCGTTGATGTCGATGTTGGACACGCCGTCGCCGTAGGTCAGCAAAAAGGGCTCCCCCTCGGGGATGTACTTCTGGATCTGCTTTACCCGAAAAGCCGTCATGCTGCTCTCGCCCGTCTCGGCCAAGGTCACGTTCCAGTCCTCCTCGTCGTGGCGGTCGTGGTAGGTCACGGCCTGCTCGCGTCCGAGCGAGAGGGTGACGTCGCCGGTGTTCCAGAGGTAGTTGCGGAAGTACTCTTTGATCAGATCGCCCTTGTAGCCCAGGCAGATAACGAACTCCCGGTGCCCGTAGTGGGCGTAAATCTTCATGATGTGCCAGAGAATTGGGTAACCGCCGATCGGCACCATGGGCTTGGGGCGGTATTCGGTTTCTTCGCGCAGGCGGGTGCCTTTACCACCACAGAGGATAACGACTTTCATGAGCAGGAAAACACAGGATCGATTGCGCACCGCAGGCAACAAGCCCGCCAGCGCGTGAAAGACCAACCGTAGGCAAGGCCTTCCCCCCGCAGCAAGCACAATATGGACAATGCTTTAGGGTTGTCATAGCCTGTGGTCATTGAAACATAGCCACAAACGTGGATATCGCCAGGTCAGGCCGGGCGAAATCCCCCTGCCGCACCCTTCCCTATGAGCCAGCCGCACAAGGCGCCCCGGAGCATCCTCATCGCAAACATCCGCCTCATCGGCGATGTTTTGTTGACGACGCCCCTCATCGGCCTCCTGCACGAGGCCTACCCCGACGCGGCCATCGACATCCTGGCCAACAAGGGCACGGCGGAGTACCTCCGGGCCGACTCCCGCGTGCGCGCCGTCATTACCACCAAAAATAGCGAGTTTGACGCCGACGCCCAGCAGGGGCACTACCTGCCCCGCATTTTCCGCAAGTACGACTGGGCGCTGAACCTCAACGCCAGCGACCGCGGCAACACCGCCGTCTGCCTTGCGGGCAAGCGCGTGCGTCTGGGCTTTAGTGACGAGCCCGCCCGGGCCAAGAACCTCTGGAAACGCCTCGGCCTGACCCACCACCTGCCCTACACCGACGAGGGCCACGTGGTCGAGCGCTGCGCCCGCGTGGCCACCGCCCTTGGCCTGCCCGTAAGTTCGCTGCGGGTCGAGATGCCCTTCACCGACGCCCACAGTCAGAAGGTTCAGCAAGTGCTGACCGAGCTGGGTGTAGGCGCGGACTTCGCCGTCGTGCACCCCTTTGCCCGCTGGGACTACAAGTACTGGCGCGCGGAGGGCTTTGCCGAAGCCTCGGACTACATCCACGAGGCCTACGGGCTGGACATGCTCTGGACCTCCTCGCCCGACAAGGCCGAGATCAAGCTGCTCCGCGAGGCCGCTGCCCTCTGCAAGTACCCGCCCAAGCTCTGCCCCGGCCTCCTCAACCTGAACGAAGTCAGCGCGCTGCTGGCGCGGGCCAAACTTTACCTTGGGCTGGACACGGCCATCTCCCACATCGCGGCTTCCCACGCCGACCGCCTGCCCATCGTCGCCCTCTACGGCCCGACGCTGATCGAGCGCTGGCACCCCTGGAATCCCCTCGGCCCGGCCACTGCCCAGCTCAAGGCCCGGCGCGGCATCCAGTACAACGGCCTCATTGCCACCGTGCAAAAGGACTGGGAATGCGTCCCCTGCGGCTTGGCCAACTGCGACGACCGCGGCGGGCTCAGCCCCTGCGTCCAGCAGATCACCGTTGAGGAAGTGAAAACCGCACTCGATTTCGTTTGGCAAAAGGCGACAAAATCCGGCTAAATGGTCCGTTTATGGCGAACTCACCACGCACTTGGCTCATTCTCTCGCACGCCTTTAATATGGACGGGCGGGCGGCCAGCCAGACCATTACGGACAAGATCCCCCGCTTGCGCGAACGAGGCATCACCCCCGTGGTCATCAGCGCCGTAACCGGACACCCTGACCCGGAGATTGAGCACCACCAGGTCCTCCCCGCCGGCCCGTCCGGCCTCCGTTTTGACATCCGCCACTACTGGCCGCGCCGCCTAAAGTCCCCCCTCGCCATCAAGCTGGCCAAGGCCCTCAGCGCCGTCGTCATCGCCCCCTTTTACTGGATCGAGCGAGCCTGCTTCCGCCGCGATTCGCATTGGTCGTGGTACTTTTCCGCTTATCGCAAGGGCCTGAAACTTGCCAAAAAGCACCAGCCGGAAGCCATCCTCTCGACCGGTGGGGCCAACTCCGCCCACTACGCAGGCTACCTGCTGGCCAAGAAAACCGGGCTCCCCTGGTTGATCGAAGTCCACGACCCCATGATCCACGGCGAATGGGGCGGCAGCCAGCGTTCCTACGACTGGTGCGCCTATCTGGAGTCTCTTTTCTGCAAATACGGGGACGTCGTCTGGTGGTTTACCCCCGAAGCGCGCAAGCGGGCCAAGGCCCGCCACCCCGAGCTGGGCGACCACGGGCACGTCGTTTACCCCGGTGCGCTCAAGCCCGACTTCCACGGCGCAACTTACGCCAAAGGCGACACGCTGGACATCAGCCACAGCGGCTCGCTCCACCCCACCCGTAGCCTCAAGCCCTTTCTCGCCGCGCTGGCCCGTGCGCGCGAGCTTCAGCCCGAGATCGCCAAGGTCGTCCGTGTACACGTCTACGGCAGCGGCCTGGACAGCGTCACCCGCGAGGCCATCGCCGAGTACGGTATGGAGCAAATCGTTGTCCCCCACGGACGGCTGGAGCAAGACCCCGCCACGGGCAAGTCCGGTCGCCAGCAGGTGCTTGAGGCCATGCGCCGCTCCGACGCGCTCCTGCTCGTGCAGGGCACCGGCCCCTTTACCGAGGAGTACATCCCGTCCAAGTTCTACGAGTACGCCTGGACCCAGCGTCCCATCATCGGCCTGCGCCGCAACAACGACGACATCAAGGCGCTCTTTGACCAAACCGGGAACGCCATGTACCACGAGGACGAAACCGAGGTCATCGCCCAGGCCATACTGGAGCTTTACCGTCGCTGGCAGGCCGATGAACTCCCCGATACGGGCCGCGAATCCCCCTACTCGGTCGAAGCCGCCGTGGACCAAATCGTTGACGCCGTCGATAAAACCCTTTCTGAAAAAGGAGTGCGCCCCAAGGCATAAGGTCATGGAAGACATCATCCTCTTTTGCAAATCCTACCATCAGGACGCCAAACGCTTCCGGCGTCTGGCCGAGAGCGTGCGAAAACATAACCGCGACGCCATCCCGCTCTACGTTTGCTACCCCGAGGAAGACGCCGAGCACTTTGCCGCGACGGTGGCCGAATTTGGCTGCACCGCGCTGCACGACGAGGACATCCTCAAGCTGACCCGCGCCGCCTCCACCAAGACCGACTTCGAACCCCTCGCCCCCAACATCCTCCAGCAGGTGACCAAGAGCGAAGTCTGGCGGCTGGGCGTCTGCCACAACTTCGTTATGATCGACTCGGACTCGTACTTCATCCGGGACTTTACGCGGGCAGACTTCCTCTTCGAGGGCACGACCCCGTACACCATCATGAACGAGGGACGCCACCAGCGCGACTGGGCTGCCCGCGCCGGAAAGGAAAAATTTCTCCGCCAGTACGACGAACTCCGCGAGAAGGCCAAAGCCATCTTTGGCCGCCAGGGGCCAAACTTCGACTTCGCCCCCACCCCGCTCATCCACTCCTGCAAGGTCTGGGAGGCCATGTACGAAACCTACGCCAAACCCCGCGGCATCAGCTTTTACGAACAGATCGTGGACTTCCCCTGCGAGACGCAGTGGTACGGTGAGTTCCTGCTCACCCACCCGGTCATCCCCATCATTCCCCGCGAACCGCTCTTCAAAGTCTGGGGCTTCAAGGAGCAGTTTGACGAGGCCCAGCAGCTCGGTGAAACCGAAGCCGTGCTGGCCCAGAACTACCTCGGCATCGTGGAGCAATCCAACTGGAACTACGACCTCGACCGCGTCCGCCGCCCGCGACGCTCCTGGAAAACAGGCTTCCTCAAACGCTAGGCGTGAGTATCGAAATTTCCATGACAGCATGAACTTTCCCCAAACAGGCATCTCCGTCAGCATCATTGCCCGCAACGAGGCGCACAACATCCGCCGCTGCCTGCAGAGCGTACGCACGCTGGCCGAGGAAATCGTCATCGTGGTCAACGACTGCACCGACGGCACGGACAAAATCGCCCGGGAGGAGTTTGGGGCCAAGGTCTACGAAAAGCCCTGGACGGGCTTCGGCGACCAGAAGAACAACTCCCTCGATCAAACGACCTGCCCCTGGGTGCTCTGTCTGGACTGCGACGAGGTCGTCACCCCCGAGTTGGCCGCGCAGCTCCTCGCCTTTGTCCAGAGCAACCCGAGCGAGTACGCCGGGGCCATGTTCCCGCGCAAGGTCTGGTTCCTCGGACGCTGGATCACCCACGGCGACTGGTACCCGGACCACTCCCTGCGCCTCATCCGCAAGAGCAAAGGCCGCTGGAGTCCGGACATCATTCACGAGAAAATGCTCCTCGACGGAAAAGCCAAGCTCCTGTCCGCCGATCTTGAGCACTACAGCAACCCGGACCTCAACTCCCACCTCTCGAAGATCGTTCCCTTCACGGACAGCTTCGTGAAGCAAAAGCGGCACAAGCGCTGGCGTCTGATCGACGTGCTCTTTCGCCCTTGGTGGCGCTTCTTCCGCGCCTACGTGCTCAAGCGCGGCTTCCTCGACGGCTTCCCCGGCTTCTACATCGCCGCCTTCACCGCCTTCTCCACCTTCTACCGCTACGCGCGGCTCTACGAAGACAAGCAGGCACGGGAGACCTCCCAACCGTGAGCACCACGAGCCTCAGCCTCATCGTCAGCACTTATAACAAGCCCGCCGCCCTGGAGGCCATCCTGCGGGCCATTAGCCGCGGCTACGAACTACCGGACGAAGTCATCGTCTGCGACGACGGTTCGGGCCCCGAGACCCGCGAGCTCATCGAGCGCTGGCAGGACCGACTCGGCTGCCCCCTCAAGCACGTCTGGCACGAGGACAAGGGCTTTCGCAAAACCCGCATCCTCAACCAGAGCATCGCCCAAGCCACGGGCGAATACATCGTCTTTCTCGATGGCGACTGCGTGCCGACGCATAAATTTATCGCCGACCACCGCCGTTTGGCCGAGGCCGGGACCTTCGTGCAGGGCCGCCGCGCTTTTATCGTGGAGGAAGCCGTGCCGGACTTTCTTGAGGGCAAGCCGCTGACCGGGCTGATTTTTTCAGGCAAGGTCAAAGGCCTGCTCAAGGGCATCCGCTGGCCGCTGCCCCTCACCTTGCGCAACCAGAAGCATCGCGGCCTCATCGGCTGCAACCTCGCCATCTGGCGCGAAGACCTCGTTGCGGTCAACGGCTTCGACGAGGCCTACGAGGGCTGGGGCATGGAGGACTCCGACCTGTGCGTACGGCTCTACCACCTGGGCCGGGTGCGGAAGTTCGTCTACGGGCGCGGGCTGGTTTTCCACCTTAACCACCCGACGGTTTCCCGCGCCAGCGTCGAGCGCAACACCGAGCGACTCCAGCAGGTCATCGCCTCGCAAACGGTACGCTGTGAGCAGGGGCTTGACCAGTACACCGCCCCCGCCGAAGTATGAGCCTGTTGGAGAATATTCGCGGCGTGAGCTTCGACGCCTTTGGCACCCTGCTCACGGTCAAGCCCTCCGTAGGCCACCTCTACGCCAAGGTGCTGGCCGAGCACGGCGGCCACGTAGCCCCCGAAGTGGTCGAGGCACGCTTTCGCCAAGCCTTCGTCGAAGTCACCGGCAGCCCCGAAGGCCGCATCCTCGGGCAAGAGGCGTGGTCGGAGATCGTGCACAAAACCTTTGCCGGGCTCCATCCGGAGGAAAGCCTGCCCCGGCTCTTTCGCTCACTCTGGGACACCTTTGGCCAGGCCCGCTGTTTCGAAATCCTGCCCGGCGTCATTGAAGTTCTAGAAAACCTCAAGGCACGCGGTCTGCCGCTTTGCGTCATCTCAAACAACGACGCGCGCCAGTACCGCGTCTTTGACGAAATCGGCCTGCGCAAATACTACGACTTCCTTGTCCTCTCAGCCGAAGTCGGCATGGCCAAGCCCGAGCCCGGCATCTTCCGCCAGGCCGAACAGCACTTTGGCCTGCGCCCGGAGCACCTGCTGCACATCGGTGACAGCCCGAGCGAAGATAGCGCCGGGGCCCAAGCCGCTGGCTGGCACGCCCTCCAGATCGGCGACCGCGAGCCCCCGCCCGGTGTCGCGTGCATCAAAGACATGCGCGAACTGCTCACGCTGCTTTAGAAACAGCCACAAAAAGCACAAAGCGGCACAAAAATGACCTCATCCCTTCGCTCCTTTAAATGGGAAAATCATCCAAGCAGTTGTCATCCTGAGCGAGCGTAGCGAGTCGAAGGACCTCCGCATACAGTCGGCAAAGACCTATCCTCTACTTCCCCAGGCTGCTTACTGTCCAGCAAAGCCGCTTCCTTGCCCAACCACTTTGCGCCTTCGCGGCTTTGCGTGAGGAAATATATTAACCGCAAAAATGCAAAATGCCCTCCCTTCGATGGCCTTGCTTTTCTCGGTTAGATGCACTTGAGTGCGGGCATGCAATTCAACCGCGACGTCCAGAACCTCATCGCCAACCTGCGTGGCGTGCCCGAGGACCGTGGACGCTCGCGAAAGCGCGATGCGACCGACCTGGACAGCCTGGTCGAGGTCATCTTCGAGCGACACCAGATCGGTCAGGACAACCTCGAAAACGTCATCATGGCTAACTGGAAGGACATCGTCGGTGAGCGCACAGCCCACCGTTGCCGCCCGCAACGGCTGGTCAACAACCGCAAGCTGGTCATCCTGGCCGGAAACCCCGTCATCCGCCAGGAGCTACAGTTCATGCAAAACAAAATCCTCCGCCAGCTCCACGCTCTCCCCGGCTGCCAGTGCGTGCGCGAGATCGTGGTGCTCAACGGGTAAGCCAATGACCTACTGGGGCTACCATCTGATTTTTACCCTGCCGCTGATTGCGGTGCTGCTCTATGTGCACCGACGCAAGATCCGGCGCGCACACATCGTCTGCTGGGCCGTGGTCTGCGTGATCGCCTTCGCCTTTACCACCCCGTGGGACAACTACGCCGTCTACCTCGGCATCTGGGGCTTTGGGGACGGCGTCAGCCTGTGGTATCCCTTCGCCAGCCTGCGCGAGCAAAGCTCCATCCTCGGATGGATACCGGTCGAAGAGTACAGCTTCTTCATCCTCGAAAGCACCCTCGTGTGCCTCGTCATGCTCTTCTTCCTGCCGGGGAAGGCGAAAGAGACTTAAACACAGAGAGCACTAAGAACACTGAGTAAGTGCGTTCAGATGGGCCTTGCACAAATTCCAGCGTGTGTTGGTTGGCAATGAATGAATTCTCCGCGTTCCCATTGGCCTCAGCGATCATCCGTCGCGCCATTTGCCCCCTAAAACATCCCGAAATTAAGCCTTGAAAAACCGGGGTAAAATCCCATTGTTTTGCCCTTTGCGTTAGAAGTCGGTGGCTCCGTCGCCTGCTTCCGCGGCCCAACGCCCTCGGGTGTTGTTAACGGTATTTCCGGCGAGTAGCGGGAAATACGGCACCTCAGACGAGGTTCCCCGGCGTCCGTGCAATAGAAAAACTAAAATGTCAGAAGCAGTAGATAAGACCAAGATCATCGAAGAGTACAAGACCAGTGACAAGGACACCGGCTCATGCGAGGTGCAAGTTGCCCTCCTCTCGGCCCGTATCAAGCACCTCACTGATCACCTCCGTACGCACCGCAAGGACTTCCACAGCCGCCGTGGCCTGATCGCCATGACCAGCCGCCGCCGCAAGCTGTTGAACTACCTCAAGCGCACCGAGCTCGACAAGTACAACGAGATCATTGGTCGCCTCGGCCTCCGCCGATAATCAGGTCGCCTTTTTTACTCTGGCCTTCCGAACTGGAAGGCCAGTTTTTTGTCCAAAGAGCGATACCTGCCTAAACTTAATCACTTTCGCGAGACTGCCGTGCGCAGTCTTTTCACAAAACCAAATACCGACTTACCGGCCCCGAGACGTCCTAACCGTCACCGGTATAACCAATAGAAATCCCATGAAGCAAAAATACTCGGTCACCGTACCGGACCTCGATATCACCATCTCCACCGGCTCTATTGCCAAGCAAGCCAGTGGTGCAGTCACCATCTCAGTTGGCGAGACTATGCTCTTCGTCAGCGCCACCGCGGCCACTTCCATGCGCCCCGGGCAGGACTTCTTCCCGCTCACGGTGGACTACCGCGAAAAATTCTCCGCCGCCGGCCGTTTCCCCGGTGGTTACTTCAAGCGCGAGGGGCGTCCTTCCGAGAAGGAAATCCTCACCTCACGCCTCTGCGACCGCCCCCTGCGTCCGCTTTTCCCCAAGGGCTTCCTCAATGAAGTACAGGTCATCGGCATCCTGATGACTACCGATCTGGTCAATGAGCCGGACGTGCTCATGGTCAACGGTGCCTCCGCCGCCCTCATGTGCTCCGATGTGCCGTGGGACGGCCCCATCGGCTGCGTGCGCCTCGGCGAAGTCGACGGCGAGTTCGTGGTCAACCCGACCAACGAGCAGATGTTCGAGTCCACGCTCGACCTCATCTACGTCGGCAACGAGCAAGAGATGATGATGATCGAAGGCTCCGCCGACCAGATCCCGGACGAGCGCTTCGTCGAAGCACTCGAGTTTGCCCACAAGTCCATCCAGCCCATCATCGCTGCCCAGAAGGAACTCGCCGCTCAGGTCAACAAGGCCAAGAAGGAGTTTGAACTGCA
Organism: Verrucomicrobiia bacterium; assembly: GCA_030425485.1. GTDB lineage: Bacteria > Verrucomicrobiota > Verrucomicrobiia > Opitutales > Cerasicoccaceae > Ruficoccus. Next base: position 3,278 of record JAUIAM010000017.1, on the reverse strand, counting down.
CGTGGTGAAGCCGGAAATCCTCGAAATGTGCCGCGAACAGGCCGCTAACCTCGCCGACGCCGTATTCCAGGGCAGCAAGCAGGACCGCGAAGCCGCCGTGAAGGCCATCGAAGAGAAAGCCGCCGAGTACGTTAAGGAAAAGGTCGGCGAAGAGGAGTTTGACGAAAACCAGATCTCCATGGCTTTCGAAGTCCTCCAGGAAGAAGTTTACCGCGAGAACATCCTCAGTTCCGGCAAGCGTGCTGACGGTCGCGGCCCGGAAGACCTCCGCGACATCTACTGCGAAACCGACGTGCTCCCGCGCGTTCACGGCTCCTCGCTCTTCCAGCGCGGCGAAACCCAGGGCGTGGTCAACATCACCCTCGGTACCTCACGCGACACCCAGGACCTCGACGGCCTGACCGGCGGTCCCAAGTCCAAGTCCTTCATCCTGCACTACAACTTCCCGCCGTTCTCCGTCGGTGAGTGTGGTCGCTTCACCGGCCCCGGTCGCCGCGAAATCGGTCACGGTGCGCTCGCCGAGCGTTCGCTCCTGCCCGTACTCCCGCCCGAGGACGAGTTCCCCTACGCCATCCGCGTCGTCTCCGACATCATGGAGTCCAACGGCTCCACCTCGATGGCATCGGTCTGCGGCGGCACCCTCGCCCTGATGGACGCTGGTGTACCGATCTCCGCCCCCGTAGCCGGCATCTCCGTCGGCCTCGTCACCAAGACGGATGATGCGGGCAAGATCGGCCAATACGTCATCCTGACCGACATCATCGGCGCGGAAGACCACTTCGGCGACATGGACTTCAAGATCTGCGGCACCAAGGAAGGCATCACCGGCTTCCAGCTCGACCTCAAGATCCACGGCCTGCCCTTCGACATCGCCAAGGAAGCAATCGCCCGTAACAAGGTTACCCGCGACCAGATCCTCGACGTCATGACCGCATCGATCGCCGCGCCGGCCAGCGAGCTCAAGGAGCACGCCCCGCGCATCGAAACGCTCCAGATCGACCCGGACAAGATCGGCATGCTCATCGGCCCCGGCGGCAAGAACATCAAGCGCATCACCGAAATCACCGGCGCGCAGATCGACATCGCCGAGGACAACTCCGGCAAGATCTTCGTCTTCGCCACCGACGGCGACAGCATGGCCCGTGCGGTCAAGGAAGTCGAAATGGTCACGGCCGAGATCGAAGACGGCAAGACCTACAAGGGCATTGTCCGCTCGGTTAAGGACTTCGGCGCATTCGTCGAATGCCTGCCCGGCCAGGAAGGCCTCGTACACGTTTCCGAGCTGGCCGACTTCCGTGTCGAAAAGGTCGAGGACGTTTGCAAGGTGGGCGACGAAATCGTGGTCAAGTGCATCGGTTTTGACAACGGCAAGGTCCGCCTCAGCCGTCGCGCAGCCCTCGCTGAAGCCCAGGGCATCCCCTACGAGCCCAAGCCCAAGCCGGAACGCTCCGGTGGCGGTCGCGGTGGTGACCGTCGCGGCGGTGGTGGCCGTGGTGGTGATCGCGGTGGACGCGGTCGTCGCGACTAACAGGCTCGGCCTGCGGCGATAGATGGGGTTTCACCCCATCGCTCCCGCTGGTCGCTGCCCCAGAACGCACCTAACATTTAGCAAATCCCGGTTCCGCAAGGAGCCGGGATTTTTTTGCGGGTAGCATTGAACACATTGCCTCACCGTTTGTCTTATATTCATGGCTACCCGCTTGCTACTGGCCTTGTTCTTCTCGTCGCTTCTCATGGACATTGGATATGCCGAGGAGCAGTACTATAAATTTCCGGTTTCCTTTGAGAACAAACGTAACGACGCGGTAGACTACTACTTAAAGGAGCAAGCCGTCGAGCTGCCCAAAGGGGATTATCTCCTGGTCGCGATTCAGCCAATGGGCATTGTGTCACGAGCAGTTATTTACGACCTGACCAAGAATCAAAAGACCATCTTCGCGGGTAGCCATGGCAATGAGGAATCAACCGTTATTGACCTCAAGGAGCCTGAGCAGAAACAGATTATATCGATTATCTCCTCGGAAGCACTCAGCAAGACCCCAACATCAAGCGGCTACCTCGGACGCGACGGGTATAGCATCGTGGTCTATTACCGTATGAATGGTAAAGAACGTCTCTTAAACCACTGGCAGCCAGACCACCCGCAAATCTTGAAACTGGCTAATTTACTTGAACAGAATTTGTAGCGCAGACGAAAAGTGCTGGCCCAACCCATGCGGGCAGCCTTAGGTTATGCTAACTATGCCCAAACCTTTAGCCCTGATTACAAACGATGACGGTATCGACTCGTGGTTTCTCCGCGTATTGGTCGAAGCGATGGTAGAGAAATTCGAGGTCGTAGTGGCCGCCCCGATGGGCGAGCAGAGCTGGATTGGCCGGGCCATGAGCCGCCGACGCGAAGTCCACCTCGCCGAGTACCACGACTTTCCCTGCCAGGCCTTTGCCCTCGATGGCACTCCCGGCGACTGCGCCAACATCGCACTCGGGCACCTGCTGGAGAAAAAGCCCGACGTCGTCTGCTCCGGTATCAACCTCGGCTACAACGCCTGTCTGCCGCTGATCCTCAGCTCGGGCACCGTGGGCGGTGCGATGGAGGGAGCCTTCTGGGGCATTCCGTCCGTGGCCTACTCACACGTCATCCCGCAGGTGGAGTTTGAGAGAATCCGTGAAAACCACGGGCGCGTCGAAGGCGACTTTGCCGACTCACTGCGTCATGCGGCCAAGTTCTCGGCCGACTTTGCCGAGTCTATTTTGGGGATAACGCACCCCACCCCCGTCGTGCACAACATCAACTTCCCGCGGCGCACGACTGCCGAGAGTGAAGTTGCCCGCACCGAGCCCGCACCGCTGGAGGGCCAGTCGCTCTTCGTACGCGAAACAGCCGCGTCCTTCAAGTTCGGCAAAGTCGAGCGCGACCCTGCCCCACACGGCGGCATCGACGACATGCAGGCGCTCAACGACGGCAAGATCAGCCACACGATTCTCGATATTGGCGAGATCGGCAAAGTCCGCAGCTAGGGCATTTAGAAATATTATGTCCGCAGATTTCGCAGATTCACACAGATTATTCCGCGGCTATCTGTGAGCATCTGTGTGATCCGTGGTTAAAATATAGAGGCATCTCTCCGGCTACGCTTTTATTTAATCTGCGCTAGGCTGTGTCTTCAAATTAAGAAACGAGGGAAAAAGAGGTAATTTTGAGGATTTTTTCGGCTTTCGAAGTGGTGTGAATCCAGATTCATGAACTGAGAAAACGGAAAAAGACGCGAAAAGACCCT
>JAUIAM010000016.1 GCA_030425485.1 Verrucomicrobiia bacterium | reverse complement strand
TGCTGCTTGTCTCCACGCCCCCAACGCTCACCACTCTCTCCGACTACCTGCCACTCATAGGAAAGTAGATCACCTTCTCTGTCATAAGCCAGGACCTCGGCACTATAGGCTTCACCTGGGGGAACTTCCTGAAAGGCAATACCCGATTCCATCGATTCGATTTCAGGGCATCGATTTTTCGGCCATTCCCCTGTGTATTCATATGCCATTACATCGACAGCAGGCGTCTTTTCACCGGATTCGAGAAACATCCCATACCATGTTGAAGTCGCCTCCTGCTTTTGCCCCCAAAGGAACGCACCTACTCCAATAACACGTCCACGGGGGTCACTCATCACACTATTCCAAGCCTGGGCATAGGTCTGGGCCTTTTCCTCGCTACCTTGCTCTATCGGGGCATCCCAAGGCGTCTTTTCTACCTCCCAGTGCCCTATGGGTCCAAATTCGCCCAAGAACACAGGGCCATGCCACTGCGCAGCATCAAGCTCACGGTGCAAGCTAAGGGCTGCCTCATACGCATTGACGCTGAGTATATCAACATCGGGACAATACTCCTTAAGGGCTTTGATACGCCATTTCGCAGTTCCCGCCACAGTCACCATAACGGGATGGTTCGGATCTTCTTCTTTTATGATTTTCGCCAGCTCATTCAATTCTCGCCAAAACGGCTCGTAAACCTCGCGAGCAAAGGGGTGCTCGGCCTCATTCCCCAACCCCCAGACCAATACTGCCGGATGATCTTTGTAAGTCCGTACGATAGCCCGCACACGCTCACGCTGCTTTTGTACTGATGCTGGGTCTTCGTAATCAAACCAACTATGATCTTGCCGAGCTAGCCATATCCCCGGCATCAGGGTTAAACCGTGAGCATGGACATCATCCATGAACGCTAACGTTTCTGCTACCTGCTCCGTATCTACCGGGTTTGAGGTTGAGTAGTTACGCAACGTGTTTGCGCCGATTGCGCTTGCGAGATCAAGATGGTCTACATTACGCCCGACGGACAGCCCTTTGATTACCCAGGCCTGGCCGTTTCTCTCCAACTGCCAAGCCCCATCTGGCTTCTGCACCACTTCGACATGGCTGGGACCATCAGTTGTGACGATTGGTTCTGCCTGAACTTCAGCCTTGCCGATGCAGGCCATAGCAATGGCTATCGCCATAACCTGAGGGCATTCTAGTCGTGAAAGAATCTGTTTGATCAATAACATATTGGGTATGCCTCGAGCGGGGAGTAGATGTGTCATACGAAGCTTAGTCGCGCTTGAGACGACGGCGGTCTAGAGCAATCACAAGCATACCACACAGCACAAAAAGTGATGTCGAAGCCTCGGGGATTGCGGTAACCACCAAGTTATCAAAACGGGTATAGTTAAAGCTTTCAGTTGAGCGGTTATACCAGCCGATTCCGGTAATCGACGTTCCGGTAATATCTTCGATGAGCGGGGTTTCGGTTATACCACTGCCGGTGAGGGTGAATGCTGACCAGTCCGCCGCTGTCGTGGTGAAGTCCAGGACGGCATTAAAGTCCAGTTCATCGTCTATAGCCTGCTGCCAGTTGCTAGCGGTAACGGGGGTGATCTCTTGGTTGGAAATATACCAATCTTCACTGTCAACCTGGATGAGAAACTGAACAGATGCCGCGGTCTTCGCCTGGATCGTATCGATAGAGATCGTGCCCACTTCGCTTAATGCTACGTTGATGTCCAAGCCTTCGACAACAAATCCGCCCGAATTAGGGTCGGTCCAGATCACGCCGTCGTATGCGGTTTGAATGCGCACTTTGGTGTGTTGTTCTGAGCCGGTCCCTCCGTAGTAGGAATTCCACCCACTGATATAAGTAATGCTCTGCTCAGAACCGCTATCGTTGAAAAACGCTTGATCGTAGAGAATTTCAGCCGCGGAAGCGAATGAGGACAGGCAGGAAAACAGACCAGCCAATACGATTATTGTGACATGCTTGTTTAATTTAGTTTTCATTTTATCGGGATATTTTGTTTATGGGATTTCGAGTTTTGAGATGAATGTAATCGTTTGATAATCTAAGTCAGAACTTCGGCAGGCGATGAAATAGGCGTAGAGAGTCCGAGCTGCTGGCGTATCACCTCAGCTACACTACGGCTGTAGCCATGGACTCTTTGCATCGCTGTATTCACGCGGTTCACCGCTTCCCCGCGATCTGATTCAATGCGCATGAGCTCTCGGATAACCATCTCCGCGCTGGTACGGTTGATATCGCAAAGCCATTCACTAAGACCAATATCGGCAAACATTTGCGCTTTGACGCCATGCTTAGGACTATAGAAGTGGATAGCTGGAACTCCGTTTGCCAAAGCAATAATACATGAATGCGGCTCCATAGAAACAACTGCCGAAGCCATGGCATAAACCGAGGCGGCTTCATCCACATTCCAGAAGGACTGAACCTCTCGCACATAGGGACGTAGCGAAGACGGCAGCTGATCCCAGATCAGCGAATGCGCGGCCGGGATTTCTTTGTCCACTTCGGGCGCCAGGATTACGGGTTTCCCCGTGTGCTCAATCCATCCGCGAATGACGTTAATGAGTTGAGATGCCCAACGCTCATTTTCCAATCGATCACTTTCGCTGATATGCAAGGGGTTCAAGACATTCGCGCATGAGGGGTCAGAGCTCGTAGTGTTACTGCGCAGCACAAGCGCCAGAAACTCACCCCGGTCCAATGCCAACCGCTTCAGCAATGCTTCTCCGCGCTCATCGTCTCTGACATCAATCCCGAAGCAACCGTCTGGACCAAACCCCAGCCACCCTGGCTGGAGATCAAGGCTGTGCAGATACTCGACAGACCGCATATCTCGGCATGAAATGAAGGCCGCCTCAGAAAGCATCTTCAGCATATCTGGCATCTGGATGTCCGTAAATCCATCGAAGGATTGCCCGTAAAGTCCGTAAGGCTTGCCCTCCTGTACGCATTTACGAATCAGCCATGGGTCCACATCGTAGAATCCATTATAGTGCATCCCAGAATTTTGCACAACCAAGTCTGCTCGCCCAAAGGCTGAATCTAACCGCGTGTCCAGCAACTCACCCTCCGGTGTACAATGCTGCTTAGAGTTCGCGCCAATAAGCGTGACGGCCGGAAAGCGGTCTTTAAGCATCTGCATCACCGCATCATTCCAGTTATGTAGATATACAGATAGTGATGCTTCTGGGATGTACTTCTCCCAAAATGCCAGTGTCCCCGGCGTGTGGCCGATGTCACCGATGTTGCAAGTTTGCCAACCGGATGTTAAAAGGATCTCAGGCATAAGCAGGTCGGGGGTGTAGGCTGAAAACCGCGGTTAAGGCAGGAGCAATTATTTTCATCTGCATGTAAAATAATCTGGTCTATTCTGGACTTTAACTCAAATCAGCATTAACTTTAATCATAAAGCATGCCCCTCGAAAAAAATATCCGCATGAAGGATGTCGCATTGGCTGCAGGATGCAGCACGATGACGGTTTCCCTCGCCCTTCGGGATAGCCACGAAGTATCTGAAGAAAAGCGTAAGCAGATTCAAAAACTTGCAGAGAAAATGGGGTATCGCCCCAATCCCTTGGTATCCTCGCTTATCTCTTATCGCCGGAGGCCCAACCGCAATGACACAAACGTCGTCGCAATCATAACAAAATTTGGTCCACCCGCCCGCCAATCACCTCTTTTTGATGAGTTCTACATCAACCTCTGGGAGGGAATTGAAACGCGCGCTCAAGAGCTCGGCTTCAGACTTGAGGAATTCCCTGTACTCGGCAAACCGACACTGAGTGCCCAAGCATTAACCCGTGTGCTATTTACGAGGGGTATTCGAGCTGTTTTGCTTTTTCCAGGAGGAGACCTTCCGCTGGGTTATCCGCATTTGGATTGGACGCATTTTTGTGCCGTTGCATGCGCATTTCATGATCCTGGCTTGGGGGTACACCGTGTCGCTTCTGATCATGCCCAGGCTATGGCCATTGCATTGGAAAACATACAAAAGCTCGGTTATTCGCGCCCTGGACTTGCCATGACCACGCAACTCGATCCTGCCTTGCGTTATGCAATATCAGGGCGCTTCCTTTCCTGGCAACAAGGTGAATCCGCTACCTCCCGAGTCCCATTGATCAACGATGCCAACCTACCCTTGAAGCATAGCGTGTTTATGCAATGGTACAGCGAGAACCAACCAGACATCGTACTTGGCCTAGACCCACGTGTTGGGGCATGGATCGACGAAATAAATCGTCGCCATAGTTCCTCCGTAGGATTCGTACATTTATCTAAGAAAAAAAATGAACCTTACGCCGGGGTGAATCTGCACACCTTCGATGTAGGCCAAGCCTCAATCGACGCGCTGGCTCGGGAGCTTTACCTGAATCGTTACGGGCTTCCTCCGATGCCAGAAACCATCTTGATAGCAGGCACCTGGGAAGATGGCCTCAGCGCGCCTAGTCGATAATGCATTGCTTACGAACTACGACTCTGATAGTTCACTTTGAGTAGTTGAAGTGCCTCTGTCTAAAATTAGAACATGCCGTTGGTCGTAGAAAAGACTTCAGAAACTACTAAGGTCGGCCCGAGGCTGACGCCTTGTTAACTTATTTTCGGTCTCTCTCGGAGAAACGGAGAAAAACGGCCATTATGGGCTCGGTGGGCAGAAAGTGCTTAACAGGCGGGTTTCTCTGGAGGCAGGGAGGAGGAGAGCGTGGCGATGCAGGTGTGGTTCGTAAGCCTTTGCTGACAGCGGGATATAAAAAATCCCGAGCCAAACGTGGTCTCGGGTCTCTGGAGTCAATCGGAAGCGTGGAGAGTTTCCGAAAGGAAATCTTGGCTGCCCAAGCGTAACTCTCTTCGGAAAGTTGAAGATTTTCTCCGCAATCTCCAAAGGTCGAAAAACTGTTAATTAATGGGTTTTCAGGTCGCTTCGGGCACCTCCTCCCTGTTTCCCGGGGGCTTATCGGGGTCCGCTACTCGGTGGTAGTAGGTCAGAAACCTCCTCAACAGCCATGCTAAAATATATTCCTTGCTGTTTTTTACCGCATTAAGCAAAAATGTCGGAACGCAAAGTTACCCTTCCTTACACGCCGTTAGGTCTGGTGTGACGAGCAATTGGCGATTGGTACCTTTGCAGGAGACGAAATAACGTATCTATGCCTGACCTTGCTTGTGTTTAAAACACACGCCCAAATGCTCCAAGCGACCCCTTGACCTGAGGGGGAACAGGGTCCGGGATGGATTCATCCATACGGAGCAATAAATAAAAGAAAGCAAGCTGCCAAAAGCTGCATTGGACAATCGTTCCAACCAGCTAAACCCTCACCATCCGGCATACTATAAAGGCCGCGGTTTCAGAGAGACTACCGCCGAAATAAAAGTACGCGAAGCGTCGCACATCAAAACGACAGCCTCACTGGCTTCCCGCTCGCTTCCCTGCCCCCAATAGGCTGCGACCGCTTAACCCCATCGAGGAATCCAATAAAGCTGAAGCAAAAACTCCCCGACTTCGCATATGAAAATCCTTCAGGTCATTCACGGCTATCCGATGCGCTATAACGCGGGCTCCGAGGTCTATACTCAAACACTCTCCCAAACACTTGCCGCGCGTGGGCATGAAGTGCATGTTTTTACACGGGAAGAAAACTCATTTGCCACAGACTTTTGTCTTCACACAGAACAAGACCCCGAAAAAGAGGCTGTCACTCTGCACATTATCAATAACCCCCGGCTGAGGGATTGTTATCAGGTGGAGGCTATCGACAAGCGTTTTGAGGAAGTGCTGGAGCGCACAACACCTGACGTAGTCCACATTGGCCACCTTAGCCACCTCTCCACCTCCATCATCCGTGTCGCTGCCGCGCGAGGGGTTCCGGTTGTCTTTACTCTTCACGATTTCTGGCTCATGTGCCCACGCGGTCAGTTCATACAAACGACTCCATCGGAAACATCGGAGCCTTGGCCACTGTGTGGTGGCCAGCAGGATCAAAAATGCGCGACAAAGTGTTATTCCAGATACTTCAGCGGCTCCCGGGAAGAGCATGCGAGCGATCTTAGCTACTGGACGGACTGGGTCGGACGCCGGATGCGACATGTGCGCGAAATGTCAGATTTGGTAAATTTGTTCATCGCCCCCAGTCGCCACATCTATCAGCGCTACACGCAAGAGTTTAATATCCCAGCCCAGAAAATCGTCTACCTTGATTACGGATTTGTCAGGAACCGCTTTATAAACCGTAAACGCATCCAGGGAGAGCCTTTCACTTTTGGCTATATCGGAACGCATATCCCCGCCAAAGGCGTGCATCATCTGATTCAAGCGTTCGGGCAGATGAAGAACAAAACGCAGTTGAAGATCTGGGGGCGCGACCGGGGGCAGGATACTGCTGCATTGAAGCTTATCGCTCGTCAATCTCCTGCATGCAACACCGAGCGCATCAAGTGGATGGGAGAATATCGCAATCAGGACATCGTGAAAGATGCATTTAACTGCGTGGATGCCATCGTGGTACCCTCGATATGGGAAGAAAATTCCCCCCTAGTCATTCACGAAGCCCAACAAGCCCGCGTCCCGGTTATTACAGCTGACTGCGGAGGCATGGCGGAATACGTCCACCATGAGGTCAACGGCCTGCTCTATCCGCATCGATCCGTCGCAGGGCTGGCGCGACAAATGGACCGCCTGGCCAGCTCGCCTCAACTGGTACAGGAACTGGGTGCCCGGGGCTATCTCTACTCTTCCGATGCAGACATCATATCGGCGGAGCATCACGCAGGTGAGGTTGAGAAACTCTATGAACGTGTTATCAGCCAGATGGCCCGGAGCCATCCTTCATCCGCCAAAGGCCCTTGGCGCATCACATTCGACACCAATCCGGACACCTGCAACCTGCGCTGCATCATGTGTGAGGAGCATTCCCCACACAGCAAGCTTCAACAGATCCGAAAGCACGAAGCACGGCCACGACGCATCATGTCTTTCGACGTGATCGAGCGAGTCGTAAATGAAGCCGTTCCCCATGGTCTGCGTGAAATCATCCCCTCCACGATGGGGGAACCACTCCTGTATGATGACTTCGAAAAGATCATCGCGCTGTGCAAACGTCAGCACATAAAGCTTAACCTGACTACCAATGGTACCTTCCCGCGTATAGGTGCTCATGCCTGGGCGGAAAAAATAGTACCGGTCGGCTCTGATGTGAAGATTTCCTGGAACGGCGCAACTGCCCGGACTCATGAATCCATCATGCTTGGCACGCGCTGGCAACAGGTGCTTGAGAACATACGAGCGTTTATTGCCGTCAGAGACAGCATGAGCGGCACCAACTCCGATTACTGTAGCGTCACCCTCCAACTCACTTTTTTAGAGAGTAATGTGCATGAACTGTCCGATATTGTGCGCCTCGCGATTGAGCTGGGGGCCGACCGAGTAAAGGGACATCACCTCTGGGCGCATTTTCCACAAATCAAAGAGCAATCCATGCGGCGTAATCCTGCTTCTATCCAGCGGTGGAACAAGGCCGTGCAGGATGCACAGAAAGTCGCCAGCCAGGTAAGGCTGGCGAACGGAAAACCCATACGCCTGGATAATATTTTTCCCCTGAATGAGGGAGCAGAACGAGACCTGGCACCGGGCGGCCAATGCCCGTTCCTGGGACAGGAAGCTTGGGTCAGCGCCCAGGGCCGTTTCGACCCATGCTGTGCGCCTGATGCCGAACGCCGCAGCCTGGGAGAATTTGGGAATTTGCACACATCAGGGATCATGGAAATCTGGGACAGCCCAACCTACCAAAAGCTGATCCATGCTTATCGCGGCCATAAACTCTGCCAGAGTTGCAATATGCGTAAACCCATAGACGCACAGGTATGAAACGTTGGCAATCTCTCCGTCCTTCTCCAGATAACACGCACCATCTGAACGAACACGGCACTCCCGCCTACGCGTTGCGCTTTGACGAGGTGCTCAAGTTTCACTCACCGGGCTTAGCCCCGGTCCGCACGGCTGGAGAAGCTTGGCATATACACGCCGATGGCGCTCCCGCCTACTCCTTTCGCTTTCGTCGTACCTTCGGCTTTTATGAAGGGTTCGCTGCCGTTGAAAGTCCATACGGGTGGTTGCACATTCATCCAGACGGTACGCCTCTGTATTCACCGCGCTATGCCTGGTGCGGCAATTTTCAGGGTGCTCGCTGCACCGTCCGCACTCAAGATGGCGATTATTTTCACCTGACCACATCCGGTCAGCCCGCATATGACGCCCGGTGGCATTATGCCGGGGATTTCCGCGACGGCATTGCGGTTGTGCAGGCAAACCATGGACGCTCAACACACATTAATTCGCAAGGCCGGACACTCCATCAAAACTGGTATCTGGACCTTGATGTTTTCCATAAAGGCTATGCCCGCGCACGCGATGAGGAGGGATGGATGCATGTCAACACACAGGGAACTCCGCTGTACCAACGGCGCTTTGCCAATGTGGAGCCTTTCTATAACGGTCAATCCAGAGTCGAACGCTTTGACGGAGGACTGGAAGTTATTGATGAGAAAGGTAACCCTTTGATAGAGATTCGGCCTGCCATGCGTTCGGAATTCGCGGAACTCTCTGCCGATATGGTTGGGTTCTGGCGAACACAGACCATTGCCGCAGCCGCCGAGCTTGGTCTATTCGATGCCCTACCAGGCACCGGCTCCGAACTGGCAGCTCATTGCGGATTGAACGCTAACCGCGCTGAACGTCTACTGGAAGCGCTAAGCGAACTTTCGTTGACAAAACAACAGCACGGAATCTGGGAGGCAACCTCACGGGGAGCCTACCTGCGTACCGATCACCCGTTAACACTTTGCGATGCCTCCCAAGAGTATGCTGGCCCTTTCACTCAGATGTGGAAAGCGCTCCCCGAATCCTTGCGGGACAATACGAACTGGATCACCCCAGACATCTTCGATGTGGTTTCCACTGATCGCCGGCGGACCGAAAAACACCATCGCATGCTCCAAAGCTATGCCCGCCACGACTATACGGACCTTCCCAAGCATTTACCCCTCCAAGGCGATGAGACTGTCGTTGACGTCGGAGGTGGGATGGGTGTTCTTTGCAATCTGCTGTTGGAGCAATATCCCCAACTATCGTTAATTCTACTGGATCGCCCAGAAGTCATTCGCCTTGCTCAAAACGCCTGCTCACAGCATCGGTCACTCACTTATAAATCCGGTGATATTTTCCAGCCCTGGCCCGTCGAAGCCGATGTCATTCTGCTCGCACGAGTTTTACATGATTGGGATGATGACAAGGCCCAGCAAATACTCCGGCACGCACGCAATGCCCTTCGAAAAGACGGGAAACTTATCATTATCGAGATGCTTCTATCGGAAAACAATAGTCACGGACATCTGTGTGACCTTCACTTACTGATGGCAACCGGAGGTCGTGAACGTACGCAAAAGGACTATCACCATCTGCTAACTCAAGCCGGATTTGAACTCCGAGAGTACCAACCCCTGCCTGCTTTACCCTCATTACTGATAGCAGCTCCCCGATGAACTTGTCTCTCATCCCACACACACTTAAGGCATCTCTTCCCCGCCTCATCCATTCTTGCGTTGAGGTACCAGTCATCCTGCTAATCCGACATGCCGAGCGCGTTGACGCACATGAAAACCTTGCCGAAGAATGTGTTCCAATTACAGATAACGGACGGCTAACGGCCTCAGCGCTTGGGCATGCTTTGCGCCGCCACATCGCATCCCTGCATTCAAGTCCGGTACTCCGCTGCATACAAACCGCAGAAGCGATTCAGCATGGAGCAAGACGACAACTCGGCATTCATGCAGATCATCAATTAGGCGCTCCAGGTGCCTATGTCTCTGCCCCAAAGCGAGCAGGCCACCAGTGGCAAACCTTGGGGTTCACATCAGTGATGAGACATCTAGTCGAGTCACGAGTACCGCTTCCGGGCATGAATGCACCTGATGCAGCCGCTGTGGCACTCCTTCAACATATGGTCGCTACAGTTGGTCTCCAGCCAGGGATTCACATCTTTATCTCCCATGATTCAATTGTATTTCCAACCGCCAGATGGCTACTAGGTCTTCCAGTGGGAATGGGCGATTTGCCAGACTTTCTGGAAAGCATGTCAATGGAGCTTTGTCACGATACGATCAAACTAACCTATCGGGATTATTCATGTGTAAGCCTTATATAGGCAAAGTACTCTCTAGCAGTAAAATCCATCCCATCAATACACAATCTATTTACCGTCGACAACCTTCAATAGATCATCATCTAGACTATAGCGTATCACCTCAATTCGTTCATTATGAAGAGATATAAAATCACCTGTCATCGATAACATCTGAAATGGGAAAAAAGAGGGGTTGTTAAGGATTAGTCTTAACGCTCCTTTGCCTTCAGGTATCGCTCGGAGCGCAGACTCGAGCATCAGAATGGCCAGGTTTGACTCGGTAATGCTCATCGGCGTGGCTTTCTCATAGCAGCCGTTGGCCTCGGAATCCCTCAGGGCTCCCCAGGCGACAAAAGAGCGGATGACAAATCTCGCATAGCGGCTGACGGTTTGCCGGTCGCCGTACTGCTCCTTCAGGCGGTTGACGACCTGCGTCTGGGTCACCTGATCCTGCAAGGCCAGCAGACGGCCGGTCTGCCGGGCAACATTGAACCAGAACGGATAGACCGCCGAGATCATCCCCCAGTGAACCGCCAGGGCCATGGACGGGTTTTCCCGCAGAAACGCCAGCGAGGCATCCCGGAACGGGATCAACTCGGGGTCAGGAGTGACCCAGATCTTCATCAGGTTGTTGACCACGAAGGTCCGGGTCTGATCGCTTCGCTCGCCCTCTGAGCCATTGCCTTTTCTGCCCACGAGGAACTCATGCAGCTCCTGACGGATGGTTTTGGCGTCGAGTCCTGCCAGCAGCAGATTGGCTGCCTTCTGCATCCACTCGAAGCGGATCGCCTGCTTGATGCCGATGGCTTCATGTCGCTTACCCATCACCGTGTTCTCCTTTCAAACTTCACAAGGGGCACGATGACTTCTTCGATGGCTACACCGCCGTGACCTACGATGGCATCTCCCGGGTTCACGAATGCGTCGCGGCCACCGGCCACCAGGGGGAAATATTCTGCGGGCAACCCGACCGGCTGCCACTCGTGGGCAAACGGGAAGGCCCCAGCCACCTGAGCGCGGAGTTCGGGCGTGGGATAGACACGAACCCGCTCGCCGCGAGTCTCGGCAATCACACCTTCAGATGGGCGGCCTTTACCGTCGCATTGGATGTTTCCGTGATCGGCCGTCAGCCAGACCTCATAGCCGTAATCCAGCAGTTGGCCGACCATCGCGGAAAGAAATCCTGCATGGCACCACTGCTTGATCTGGTTGTGCATCCCAGCCGAACCGAGTTGCATGCCGTGCATGATTTTGTCCACTTTATCCACGACCAGTCCCACCACCTTGGTCTTCCCGGGGTGGATTGCGGAGTCGAGGATGCCCGCAGCATCACCGTCGCCAAGGCCGCGCTGGTAAGCGACATCGAGTCGGGACAGACCATAGCCTTCCCAGAACTGCTTCCAGAGTTTCTCTTCGCTGTTGGTCGAGTTGATGGATGACGGGAAATAGAGCGGCGGCTTGCCCGAGAAGATCGACTGCCGCGATACCGAGGTCAGCGTCGGAATCCAGGCGAAGATCGCGGATTCGCGCATGACAAGATTGGCATCTTGCTTTTGCAGAAGCTGGCGAATGGTCACCCATTGGTCCAAGGCCAGGCCGTCAACCACGATCAGCGCGGCACGGCTGCTTCCAGAGTCCTCGATATCCCGAGCCAAGCGGCGTGGTACATGGTGCAACATGGCCGGATTGGTCGGCGGCAAGTTGATCAGACTGGAGTAGTGGTCCGTCAGCCAACCGGCGAAGGTCGAGTTCAGTGCATCACCGATTTCCCTGAGCCGGGTCTGATACTCGGTGCTGTTGCCGCAGTGAACCAGCGAAGAAAGTTCGGCCCATTTCAATGCAAAGGCGGGCCAGTCCGAGTAACGCGCTTCCGCAGTGGGCAGTTCCTTTTCGACAAGGTCAAACAGGCGGGAAATCCGAAGCGTTTCATTGTCCGTGCCGGAGGTGATGATACCGCTACGGACCCAGGACCCGGCATCCATTTCAATATCTGTGGCCTCGACCGGTGTTAGTTTCCCCTCCAGGAACAGGTTGTCGATGTAGACCTTGATGTCCTGATGGTCGAACGACAGGCGGTCAGGGCCGGGATACTTGAGGCCGTATTCCGGAGAATCTTCCCGCACCTGATTGGCGCTACCCAGCCGGGAAAGAAAGAGCGGCCAGCGTTCCTGCAAAAAGGCGAAGAAGGCCTCATCGTCCAGAACGATCTCGGAAAGCGGCCAGGCTTTGAACCCATCATGGCCTTTCAGAACCTGGATGAGCCGCTCGGCCAGCATCAGCGGGATTTGGAGCTTGCCGTAGTGCAGACGGAGCAAGGCGCGAAGCAGCTCCACCTCGTTGGCGATCAGCTCCGCCGCAATGCCGAACACATGGCGAAGAATGAAATCCTTGGTGGCGTTGTCGCCCATGCGATCCGGCGGCGACTTGCGCTGGGCATCGAATAGCGCGTCCAGCAGGCTCCGGTCGAGTTTCTCGATGACCGGGTAGCTCAGATTGGGAAAGAGATCCCCCAGGTTGAACGACAGCTTCCGGCCCGCCTGGAGCAGATCGTATGGCAGGGACTCCAGCTCCGCATCCTGCAAGCGGAGGACCACCACCAGATCTGTGTGCTCACCCCGGTCCCAGATCGAGCGGTACTTGGATTCATAGGCGTATCTGAATTCGACCGGGTCACTGAACTCGATCAGGTCGAAACCGCGCCCGCGAAGCTCCAATGCCAGCTTCTCTTCTGTCAGCAGGCAATCCGGATCGGCAACCAGGGTCAGCTTGCTGACGTTGGGTACAAAGTCGTTCAGGATGGCGTCTCGCCAACTACTCATTGAGCGCCTCCCTTGATGATCCGCAGCATCAGCAGCGGCCGGATTTCCGGCACGATCTGCCGCGCCGATTGCAGTTCATGCCGCCACTCGGATTCGTCCGTAGCGCAACGGGAGAGCCTGAATTGCCGCACCTCCGGCAATCCAACCCGCTCAATGGCCTTGCGGCGCGAGGCAAAGGAGACGATTCCGCGTTCCTCCTCGCGAGCCACAGAGGCGAGATGCGCCTGCTGTAATGCGTCGAACAGTTCATGTCCAGCTTGCTCTGCCGCTTCCTGAAACCGCTCATGGGCGATGATGGATTCGTCCTGGCCGAGGGTGGCCTGCACCTGGGTTTCCGCTGTCTGCAGCGCATCCCAAAGATGCCGGGCCGTGGGCAGAAACAGTTTGCCTTCCTCGCTCAGGAACACACTGACATATCCCCGCCGCACCATGGGGATGCGCAGGAGTTGTGTCTTCTGGTGCATCCCGGCCTGAAGGCGGATCTCAAAGAGCCCCCAGAGTCCAGAGATGCTGGCTGGCAGCCCGCTTACGCTAACACATGGCAAGGGCTGGCCAGCCGCGATCTGTGGCAGGTTCAAGGCCAGCCCACGGACACGGCTGTTTTCAAGATTGAGCAGGATCGCGTCGGTCAGACGGTCCGCTTCCCGGGCGCTAAACACGGCCTTGCGATGTTCCTGGCCGTCCGGCCAATTCAGATCCCACCAGGAACGTTTACGGCTGACCGCACCGCCGTGCGAGTTGAGGTAGCCGAGCGTCATCCGTTCCACCCAATGGGGCAGCGGATGGGAACGCAGCCGCTCAGCCGCCTGCACATCCGGCTCCTCGGAGATGCCATAGATAGCTGAGGCCTCGCGCACCTGCTGAATTTCTTCGCGAAGTCGAGCCACCGTGTGATCGACGGAGGTTTCGATACCGTCAGGATTAAGGATGGCCGAGGCGAACACATCCTCGAACAGCTCACCGGCTTGGGCGGAGTCGAGTACGTCGCCGGTCTTGTCGATACCGAACTCGTCGAAGATCACCGAGAGCTTCTGCTCCAGCACTTCGCGGACCCGGAACTCGACCGAATCCTCAAACACGAAATTGATTGCCCGCACCTTCTTGGGCTGCCCGATACGGTCCACACGACCGATTCGCTGTTCCAGCCGCATCGGGTTCCAGGGGATGTCGTAGTTGATGATGACATGGGCGAACTGCAGGTTCAGACCCTCACCGCCCGCGTCGGTGGAAACCAGCACGCGGTGCGATTTGCGGAAGGCGTCCTGGGCCTGCTTGCGTTCCTCCATATCCATGGAGCCGTTCAGGGTGACGACCGATATGCCCCGGGCTTCCAGAAACTCCTTCAGCATCTGCTGGGTAGGCACGAACTCGGTGAAGATCAACACCTTCAGGTCCGGCTCGTTTTCCTCGGCTTGCAGCTCGTAGACCCACTCGATCAACGCCTCGGCCTTGGCGTCCGATCCAGCCTGTTCGCAGCGAACCGCCGCATCGAGCAGGGTCTCTACATGGCTACCTTCGCTCTGCAGAGCCGACACATGAGACTTCAGCAGCTCATCGAGCAACTCCTGGCCGTCCATGTCGTAGAGCTCGGCCATTTCATCGTCTAGGCTTTCCGATCCCTCCGTACCGTTTTCCAGCTCCGCCAGGCGCAGGCTGGCTTGCTGTTCGCCTTCCTTGAGCGCCGCGAGACGCCGTTCCAGCGTGGTGCGAATCGCCCGGGTGCTGGAGACCACCAGGCGCTGCATCAGGATCATCAGAAAGCCGATGTGGCGCTTCTTCTCGCGCAGGGCCTGGTTGTAGCCCTCGCGCACATAGTCGGTCACTGCCTCGTAGAGGAGTTGCTGCAGGTGATGACGGCTCTCCCAGGCCACCGGGGCCATCTGCGTGCGCCGGGGTTTGAAGAGCGGCTTGCCGTCGGCATCGATGGCCTTGCGCTTCTCGGTACGAATGACATACGGTGCCACCCGCTCACGGGAAACACTGTCCATATCCGGAAAGGCGTCATCATCCAGCAGGTTCATCAGGCGATGAAAGGCATCGGTCTTCCCCTGGTGGGGAGTCGCCGAAAGGAGCAGCACATAGGGCGCGGCCTCCGCCAACCCCTTGCCGAGTTTGTAGCGGGCGACCTGATCGGTGCTGCCACCCAGGCGGTGCGCTTCGTCCACCACAACCAGGTCCCAACCGGCGGTAATCAGATCCTCGAACCGGCTGCGGTTGTATTCGGCAACGCGCTCGGCGGTCCAACCGCGCCGCTTGTCCATGGGCTTGACCGAATCCAGGGAGACGATGACCTGATCGAACATCGACCAGGCTGAGTTCCGGCGGTCAGCGCTCTTTCCAAATTGGGGGGCCAACCGCTGCAATGTGCCGATGTCGTCGCCCAACACGAGCTGGAACTGCTCGTTGAAATGGGTCTGCATTTCCGCCACCCACTGGGTTGCGATGCCTTTGGGAGAGACGATCAGGATTCGCCGAACCAGCCCGCGCAGCTTGAGCTCGCGCATGACCAGACCGGCCTCGATGGTCTTACCGAGACCCACCTCGTCGGCCAATAGGTAGCGCACGCGGTCACCGGAGATGGCCCGGGACAAAGCGTGGATCTGGTGCGGCAGCGGGATGACGTTGGATTCCATGGGAGCCAGCAATACATGGCCGTCGGTAGCGCTGGTGGAACCTTCGAGTACCTCGGCAACCTTGGCTGCGGCTGCCACATAGGCTATGCGCCCGGCCTCGATCTCCGGCTGCAGGTCGGCTCTCAGCGGCCGCAAGGCGGAGCGGGGCACGCGCACCACCGCGTCCTGGTTCGGTAACCAGACACGGCACACCGTCTGCCCCCACAAGGTCTGTTCTTCGATGACCTTGCAGGCGCTGTTATGAACGGTGCTGTATTGCCAAACATCCTGCATCGGCATCATTCCGGAATTGAAAAATCGTTGTGATAAACCACGGACGCCAACTCGACTGTCCCATCGGCGCACTCCCAGTAATGAAGATGGAATTCCCTATCTATATCTCGACGCTGCGCCTTGTCAGAGCCACGCATTCTTTGCGGGTCATTTCCGCCTGGCCCTGTCCGAAGAGCGTGTACGGCAGGAAGATTGTGTCCTTTGATAGTCTCAACGATTGATCGGAGAATCTTGGGTGGCACGGAGTCCCCTTGGTCGGCACAAACCTGCTGGCACAACTCCCGGAATCTGGACCCAATCGCTGGAACAACCACGCCGCTCCAGTCAGGGGAATCACCTTGCGCAATCGCATTTTTGAATAGAGCGATTCGGACGGCTAGATCGATTCCAAGGTCGTCAGACGCGCCAACCAGAATGGCGGATTCATCGAGACAATCGATCAGCCCTCGAAAATCGTCACAGACCAATACATCGCCTTCAAATAACTCGGGAGGGCACGGCAAGACAGGGATATCGTCTCTGGAATGTTCGAGCTCGTGAATATGGGCTCTTACCTGGATTACCTGTTTGGGCGCTTCTCTTAGTATGAGCGAATGGCCACCAAGAGGTTGGGAGCAGTGCTTGCGTAGGACGGCGATCAACGTGATGCATCGGGCAAGATCGGACTGGAGGCCGTCATGAGTTGTCAGCCGAATAACATCCGGATCTGTTTCCAGATGTTCTGACAAGACATCTTTGACCCGATAGTAGGTTTCAAAGGATGGAGTGATCGCCAGAAGCTGGTTGGCAATTCTCGCAACCGTATTGACGTCGTATTCTACTATGCCGTGGGCATTGAACAGTTCTCTGAGTTGATCCCTCAGTGGATACAGTCCATCGGCAAACAGGGACTCTGAAGCCCGCTCGCTCATGTAAATGGCTACCCAGGGCTCATCAAGCAACTTGCTCCAGTCCAGTAGCGTATCCACGTACTGGAAAGCATCATCCTTGGCGCAATCAACATGAGGAACAGCGAGCACGCCTGCGTCAATTGTTACGCTGGGCAGGCTATGCATCGTTATTCCTCCGGCTTGCTTTGCGCTTCATCGCCGCAGCTCTGAGGATTTCCTCGGCCTGCTGTTGGGACTGATCAAAGAATCCTTCCGGCCAGTCTGAGATGGCTCCGTACTCGTTTATCACCACCTCTCGGAAAGCCGACCCCTGCGACGGCTTTTCCACGAAATAAATCTTGGTCTGGCTGTTCAGTTCCTTCTCGGGTGTTGCCGCCGCAATTCGGAAGCGGAGGCGGTCGATGAAATACTCGCTGTGTGTTTCAACAATGCATTGCTTGTTACACAGCGCCATCGAAAGGAAAAAGTCGCCGAGCAGGGTCTGTACCTTCGGATGAAGGTGCAACTCCGGCTGTTCAAAAACGAGTGTAGAGTCCGTGTCGGCGAGAAGACACATGACGAGGATTGGCAGAACCTGACTGACACCCACGCCCACATGCGTGAGGTCATGCGTGCTATCCGAATTGACAAGGCCCACCTTCAGTTCGTGCCCCAATTTACCCTGGTCTCGGCTTTTGACTGAGCTGGCGACTCCCAGATATTGGAGCCAATCGATAACCGCTGCTTCGAGTGTCCGGGTAACGGTCTTGCGGTCAATTACCGGGTCTTTGAAGTTTACCGACGGGATGTAGCGTATCTTCTTGCTCTTGTGCAGTTCGAGAATGGATGCAGTATGCTCTCCGCGTAAGCCTACGTCATGTGGGTCCGCTGCTGGCGCGAGCGGATACAGCGGTTTGGGAGCATCCCTTAATGGGCCGAGGTATTTTAAAGACGAGGCGAAGAAATTATCCAGGTACCAGGTAGCCTCCATTATCAAGCGAGGTGGCCGGGTTGGGATGAAAGCATGAGTCTCTGAATTCTCTGGCGTTGTTGCCTTCATGGCCTCGTGGATGCGACCGAAAAGATCCTCGCATTCACGCAAGGCCTGCTGAACCTTGAGGTATTCCCTGCGCGGGAGGCTCCGCAACCTTTCATACCAAGACCTGAATGTAAGTGTATTCGCCTCGGAGCCGAATAATGACTGCTGTCGAGGCTCGTCCATGAAAACACGGTCGAAGTCGATTGTACCCGCAAGTACTTCACGCAACACATCAAGGATACTCTCTGAAAGAACAATATCTCTGACGGCACTGCGTCGATAGCCCATACGTCGACGGTCATCATCCTGAAGAGCCATGGCGATGGCGTTTGCGTCCTCTTCGATGGTATCGATAGCGTAAACAATTCTCTCGGGAAGAAAGTGTCGAAGCATGCAGCCGATTGGCTTGGCCGAGCGAAATTCATCCTTCACCTCCGCCATGGAGCCATCGTCCAGCTCAACAGCGTAAGCCAAACTGGCGCGTAGCTGATCGTCAATTTCACTGGTGCTGTCAGCACCTTCAATTTCGGAGATGGCCTTGGTGGAATGATGGATCGATATATCGGCTTTCTGATCCACGTTTTCCTCGTCTCTGGATATGCAGGACAACTGGGTTGCAAAAAGCCGAGGTTGGATTTGGAACAAATCACGCTGGGAGCTCGAAGCATCAGCGTCGAACGAAATCTCACAAGCGATTTCCTGAAGCTGATTGGTGCGCAGCCCATAGTAGATAGCACCACGAGGCGCAAACTGAGACCGCCTGCCTATTGCAGCGTCCTGATCTGAAAGAGGCCGACAGGTACATTTGATGGTAATCTGATCTGATAGCCCAGCATTTGATTTCAAATCGTCAAACTGACCCAAGCTGGTGAACGCACCATTCAACACAACAGACCGTGACCCAACCTTATGCGACAAGGTCTGCGCAATAAGAAGAATGGACTGGATAAATGTGCTCTTCCCGCTGCTGTTTGCGCCTGCGAATATCGTGAGCGGGCCAAGATCAATTTCAGGAGTACCCTCTTGAATTGATTTAAAGTTCGAGACCTTCCATTTGGTGATCATGATTATTCGCCCCCCATTCTTGTTACTGCCTGGTCGTACCACATGAGCAGCTTGGGGTCTTCTTCCAGGACGTTGTTAGGTATTTTTTCCGCCACAGCGACGATGACGGCGTAGTCGCGTTCCTGCCAGGCTTTCTTGAATCCGGCACGAACAGCTTCTAAACGAAAGATCTTCAGTTTCTTTTTGGCCTCTTTGTATCCCTCAAACTCCCTGAGCAGGGCCTTGTCGCGCAACTTCTCCAGATCGCCAGCCTTACTGGGGTCAGGAACGTACCAGCGGTCGCGAGCCTTGGCGACCAAGATCGGATCATCCTTGGGAAGATTGCGCAGTTCTTTCCAGTTAGAAGAGAGGTAAGCGTGAATCTGCTCAGGCACAGGGCTTTTGCCATCGAAGCAGAGGAAGTTCTGATTCAGTAATTCGCGTAGATCGAGTTGGGCTTCGTTCTTATTCCAACCGCCCAACCGTTGCATAAACTGTGGATTCACATCAGAGAATGTCTGCGGCTTGCGTAATAGCCTCCTAAGCCAATGTATCGCTGATGACTCGTCTGAAACGAACAATTCTGCTTCAGCGGAAGGACCTGAAATGCTTTTCTTGCGATCATATTCCGCGACCTGATCCGGCAGGAAAAACATGCCGTCACGCTCGATGAAACGTTGCGACAGCCCGATTTGGAACTCCTGGCTGGAGATCGGCACGGGGTAGCCTTTGCGGACGTAGTAGGCCACCATCTGATCGAACAGGATGCGGGGATCACGTTCCGGGACGAATTGCAGCAAGGCTCCTTGCTGCTTTGTGACCGGCAGGTACTTCAAGTGCGTGCGGACAAAATCCCATACACCTTCTTCGGTTTGCGCCTCCTTCTGGAAACGCTCTTCAAAGCCGCCATTGGGTTTGTAGGCGGAAATTGCCAAATCTTCTTTGACGGCAGTTGGTGTCGTAACCGCTCGAAAACCTTTATGTGACTTTTCGAGTATGGAAACGTTGGCCACCACAAAACCAGCGTCACTAATGGCTGTTTGTATGGCGTTCCATACCGACGCTCTGGTATTAGAAAATTCTACAGTGATCCACCTGCCTGGCTTAAGCACACGATAGCATTCCGTAAAGCACTCCTGGATCAAGTGGAGGTAATCAGTAAGCGACTTATTGTGAGGTCTATTTTCTATTGCCTCCGCTTCAATAGCTGTTGTTACGCGGAGCCATGATTCCCAGAGATAGTTCAATTCCGAATAAGCAATGTTTGCGCCGAATGGTGGGTCAAGAAATAGGTAATCAACACTGTTGTCAGGAATTCTAGTGTCAGACGTAGAGGACGTTAGTACAGCAACGTCGCCGCCGAATCCTGTATATGGACAGGAATTGATGCGAAGCTCAAAGCGATCAGCGGCATTAGTTTCAGCATACATCGAGCTAACATAGAGGGTGCCTTGCAACGTAGGGGCTACAACGCCACCTTTCTTTTTGAAGTAATTAGAAACCAGTAGTCTGCTCAGCCTCGTCACCCATGGGTGAGCTGATGTAAACCAAAGACCGAGAGTTGGTAATTTGGTCTTATGTTGAAAAACTTTTTCTCTCAATAAAGAGAGTTCAATCAAGTTCCGCTTCGTGTAAAAATGATGAACGTGAGTGATACCATCGGAATCATTTCTCCGAGTTTCCCCACCTTCCATCATTCTATCTGCAGGAAACCAAGACTTAGCCGTTGCTATCTGGGATTTTGATATGATGTCCAAATCATTTTGCGTAAGATCCTTTTCATGCCGTTTCCCGCCGACCGTATAGATAACTCTTACAGGTTTCTGTTTTCTCTGAGTAATTGTCTGACTAATCGCAGGGTCATAAACTGTTTCTACAGCCTTGTCGCACTTCTTTTTCGTAAGAGAGACGGCGCACGAAGGACATTTGAATGGTTCTTTTAGAGACCCACTTTCAGAATCTGCCGCGACATCCCAAAAAACAAATTCATGCGTGCATTCCGGACATAATAGGACATCACTCCAAATAGTTAACTTCACCTCGCCAATCGTTTTCCCATCAGTATGGAGTGTTTCAAACATCCATCCGCATTCGTCTTTTACTTCTCTAACGATTTTTTTTGCCGTCTTCTCAAATTCAAGCCTATCGACCGGTCGATTGTAGTTGTGTGCGATAAAGGTAGCTGCGGGTGACAAGTCATTTAATACCGCATGGCGTGCGCCTATTTTCGAAAAAGGGACCCAGACTTTTCTACCGTTCTCATCAGCACCTTCCTGCAAAATGGTCCCATCCGGTTTCACCTGATAACCGAGAGACATGACCACTTCGCGGTCGCCACACATCTGCGCAGCCACACCGGTCATGCCAGTCCCACAGAACCCGTCGAACACGATATCCCCCGGCTGCGTATAATGAAGGATGTACCTCATGATGGCCTTGTGCGGCACCTTGGTATGGTAGGAGTGCGCGTTGTAAACCGGATCGCTTTTCCCCTCACTTACATCGGCCGCAAATGGCTCACGGTGGTAGTGATAGCCTTCAGGCTGTTCCGGCTTCTGCGCCTCCCACTCGGCGATGAAGTCAGCAATCCACGGGTTCGGGCAGGCGGTGTAGTACGGCGGATCGCTCAGGTTCAGGATGTCCTCGTCGCTGCCAATGGGAAAGCCTTCGATCTTGCGGAATTCCGGGTTCTGCAGCTTCTTGCGCAGCTCCTCGGTAAAGTGGGCGCGGCGGGCCTCATCATTCTCGAAGGACATGCCGAGACAAGTCACCGGGCCGGAGGACTTCTGCGGCTCTTCAAGCAGCGAGTCGAACAAACTGTTTTCATTCATCTTCATAATCCTTGGCTAGTGTCTTGTTTCTCAGCTTGGCCACTCATTTAGTCACTCTTATTCCATGACGATTCGCACTTTAGCTGGATCTTTGCCCCTGATGAGTTGATCGATGTACTCATCAAAGCGTTTCTTCATCTCCGCCGGGGTGGCCGGGCCGTCGGTGACCTGCAGGGCCTGTTGCAGCTCCTGCGCCTTGACGGTGACCTTGACCAGACCGGAGAGCACTTCCTTCAGGGCGTGGACAAAGTTGCTGTCCAGCGGCACCGGCAGTTCCTTCGACTTGATGAAGGCCTCCAGCGGTTCGCGGTCGTCGATCTTCAAAAGATCCATATTGGCCTGGGTGATCGGGTCCTCCAGGTTGCTGAGGATGGTGGAGGTCCAGGCCGCCACCATGGCGTCGAGCTCGGCGTCCATCTGGTCGATCATCTGCGAGCCTGCCGCCGCGCCGGTTTCCACCGAAGGCCGGAACCCACAATGCGGGCAGATCGGCGAGGCGTCGAGGTTTTGCTCGGTCAGGGCGAAGCAGCTCTTCAGTCCGGCCAGGCGGTTCTGGTAATCGGTGAGCTGCTGCCGGGGCATCAGGTCGATACCGGCCAGCTTGAGCAGGGTTTGCAGGCGCTGGTCGTTGAGCAGGGCTACCTTGCGCTTGTCGTCGTTCACGCCCAGCCGGGCCTTGGTGTGCAGGCCGATATAGGCGACGGTGTAATCCTTCTTCAGCTTTTGCAGCTTATCCCCGATGGACTGAGACTGGCTGACCAGCTCGGTCAGGTCGGCTTGCTTGAGGGCATCCAGCACATCCTTCCGGGTGGTCTTTATGCGATCCACCCAGTCATGTTCGGCAGGCAGCACCGCCTCGGCGGTGGAGAGCCAGGACGCGGTCGGGCTGTGATCCATGATGAACTCGCGCAGGGCATCCAGCTCATCCAGAGCTTTCACGGCCTTTTCATGGGCCAGAACTTCGGGAGCGCTGTAGCGGAAGTTTTTCAGCTTGCCCGGCGATGAGTAAGCCTGAAGCGATTCAAAGAAGGTCTTGGCCTCGTCCAGTCCGCTGGCCTGGCTGGCCAGGTCGGTGCCCGCGAGCAGGTCCAGCCCCCAGAAAGAAAGGCCCTCGCGCAGGGTCTGCTGGGTCATGACGATGCGCTTGACGATCTTGCCCACCGCCTGCTGCAGGTTCTGCACCGGCTCGTCCTTGCCCTGGGTGACGAGTTGGGCCATGCCCGGCGTCATGCCGAGCAGTTCGAACAGCGCCTTGAGCGCGGGCAGGCTCCATTCCTTGGGCTGTTCCAGGTGCTTGAAGCGGACCAGTTCGTCCATGCCGGTCGCGGCTAGTTGCTGCAACCCGGTGGCGTCGAATTTTTTGCCCGGGATGGAGAGCACGATGTCGCCGGAGTAGACTAGCGCCGCCACCAGGACACTCACCCATTCGGGCTCCAGGCGTGAACCGCCCGGGTTCATGTACTCAAGGCCGTGGTCGTCCTGGATGATCTCGCTGCGGTTGACCACCTGGCCGTGGCCCTTGGCCTTGACGGCATCGCGGATGAACTTGGTGTACTTCGATTTATAGGGGTCGATCTTCTCGCCGTCGAGCAGCTCCAGGGCGTCCAGCACGGCGGTGGCCTGCTTGGTGCGATTCTGCCCGGCGATGGCACGCAGGGCGTCCTGCGCGGCCTGGGCGCGGTTATTGCCGGTGATCAGGACTGAGAAAAACGGATAGTCCGGGGCCTGATTCTCGAAATTCGGGGCCAGACAGATACCGGCGATGGTGTTGATCAGGTCGCGGAAGTTGATGGCCTCGTGGGGCGACAGACCCGACAGGTCGCGGATCGATTTGCCCTTGGCCCATTCGGTCATGGACTTGGCGCGGCCCTGATAGGTGACCTCGAAGGCATCGCTCATATACTTCTGCAGCCACTGGACCAGCTTCTTCAGGAAACCGTTGGCCTTCGCTTCGTAGGTGGCCTTAGCATGGCCCGAGGAGGTAGCCGCAAGGTCCAGGGCTGCTGCATAGCTCTTCAGCGCGGTCTGGAATTCTTCGTCGGTGCCTTTCAGGCGGAAGAAGACCTCGTCATTAACCTTGTCGTCCTTGAAGCGCGGCGGATCGTTGGGCTGGATGAAGTAGAGGTAAAAGTCCCGCTGCGGCACGGCGGTGGAGCGTTCGTTGGGAGCGCCGAAAAAGAGGTAGCCGGTGCGGGCAGCCTTGTGTTCCTGCCAGACCAGTTCGTGCTGCCAGATCTTGTAACCGGTCACGTAGGTGGCGTCCTGGCACTCCATGACCCGCTTGAGCGCCTCGTAATAGAAGCGGTCGAGCTGAGCCTGGCCCAGGCTTTCGGCCCGTTTGTCGATCAGGGCGTCGAAATCGTCGGTCTTTTTCAAGTCCAGATAGAACTGACGGTTGTCGGCATTGAAGGAGATGAACTGGCCGCTGACCGTTTTGTGGATCTCGCGCAGGACCGTTTCCACATGGGTTTGCAGATCCTTGTCGGGCTCGTCGCTGCCCAGCTCGGTGATCAGCGAATCGAACAGGCAGAGGCGGTCGCGCAGCTCTTCGGCTGATGCGCCCATGGGAGCATAGATGTCGCCGGTGGTGAGGCGGTGGACGGACAGCGCATGGATCAGGCGCAGCGCCATCGGTTTGTATTGCTTGCGGGTGATGGCGTTCTCGATGCGGGATTCCAGCACCTGGCTGCAATCGATAACCGCCCGGATCTCGGGAATGGCGCGGAACGAGGCGTTCTGCTTGAGCGTGTTCCAATAGCTGTCGAATGCGATCAGGCCGGGCTCGTCTTGCGGCACATCCTTGCCGAGGATGCCTTTCATGCCCATGGACAGGGTCTTGAGCACCTCGCGCTTTTCCACCACGGTGACGCGTTCGAAGGTGTCGATGTAATCGGGATGCACCGGGAAGAGCCGTACAAACTCGTCCATGCGCTCGTTGAGCCCGCCGTAGTATTTAGCAAAGGGCATCAGGTAGTCGCGGATCTTGGCCTGTTGCTCGGTTGTCTTCTTGAGCAGACGCTCGGCCACGACGAATTTCACATCGCTGCGGGCAATCAGGATCTGCTCGAAGCGGTCCTTCACTCGGCGGATGCTGTCGGCGACAAAGGCGAAGCGCGGGCTGTCGAAAATGGCTTCCTGGACACCGGCCATGAAGCGGAAGCGCAGATCCTTGCAGACCTCGCCGACCTCGCGGAGGAAGTTGAGGTCAAGGATCAGCTCCTGGTCCTTGCGGGTACGCAGGTAGTCGAGCAGCTCATCGACAACCAGCAGCAGGCCGTGTTCGGGGAACACCTCGCCGAACTTGGCCATCATGTCCTCGAAGGCCCGTTTGTGGCTGGTGATGGTGCCCGCCTCGGGGAACACATACTCCACACCGAGTTTTTCGAGATGCTCTTCCAGTTCGGCCACCAGGATGTCGCGCAGGGACATGGTGGTGGCTCCGATCTCGGTACGGATGACCTTGAACCGACCTGCGATCTGAGAGGCTGCATCGCGGACACCGGCGTGGTTCAGCCCTTCCAGCAGGGAGGCGTCTGCGGCAAGACTGGAGACTACCGACATCAAGTGCGACTTACCGGTGCCGTAGTTACCGACGACCAGCAGGCCTTTGTTGTCAACCGGCTGGTCGAACTGCATCTGAGGAATGACAAGCTGGGTGAGCCGTTCGGCCATTTCCTCGGAAATGACATAGGTGTTCACGAGGGTGTGCGCGGCGCTCGATTTGTCCGCGTCACGCAACTGAACGACCGACTCAATCGGGTCGAATTGGATAAGGTCTCCGTATTTCATGCTTGTCCTGCCTCTCTATTGTTTTTTGCCGAATCGACCGTGGCCGTGCCATCCATGCCCACAATCAGCGCATCGACCGAGTCATAGCTGCGGTACTCGGGATGGCCGGTTTCGGCGTACAAAAGCCTCCCGGAATTCACGATTCCGTTCCACGAAGCCACCACGGCCCGGTTTCTCGAAATGGACTGCAGCAGGCGCAAGGGGTCCTGCTGGAGATCCTTGTCGAAGAGGATCTCGAGATTATCCAGCACCACGGGTGACTGAGCCTGGTCCGCGATCTGATCGAGGATGCCCGGCAGCCGCAGTGACCGTTGCTTGGCTGTCAGCTCCAGTAGCTCGCCGGAGAGCGTCAGATTGACGTTGACGACGGACGAGCCGAACTCCTCGGCAATATCCCGAAGGACGCCGGTCTTGCCGGAGCCGGTCTCCCCCACCAGCAGAACCAAACGGTGATACAAGGCTTCGACTGCCTGAATGGATAGTTTTATTTTATCTGATATCGGTGTGGGCATGGAATCCCCTGATTATTGATCGGTGTTTGACCGTTCAGCTGCACCTCCAGAGTGAATCCATTCATCGACTTCAGTAGCTTTGAATTTCAAAAGCCTGCCAAGTTTATGCACTGGCATCTGCTTTCTACTCACCCACTTGTAAATTGTATCAGGTTGAACACCTAGATATTGTGCAATTTCGTCCACAGACAACCAACGATCTTCCATGATTAACTACTGCCTGATCGTTGTCGGTTTGTCCAGTCAATCCTACTAGAGGTGGCCAAAAAAGATACATATCCTATTTATTAATCAACTTCACGAGTATTGAGCTAAGTCAAGAACAGATGAGAGCACCGTCTCAATAATAAAGTTGAGGTCACGTGCTCACTTTAACGCCAAAAATCAAATTCACGTTTTTGTTTTTTCAGAGAAACGATGTCTTCCATTTCCGTCGCTGCTCCCGCCAGTCCTCAAGTGTGGCGATCTGGATCACCTCCCGGGCGCTGATGGGGTCGCGGCCTTTGACGGTCTTCGGGAGGAAGAGGATTTCCTCTTGGATATCCGGGGCGAGGTTGAGCAGGCCCATAATCTGCGACATGCGGGCGCGGGTGACATGGCCGAGGCGGGCCAGTTCGGCGTAATCCTTCACTCCCCCATCGCGCAGGAGGCGGTCGAAGCGGATGGCTAGAGCCATCAGGCGGGTAATGCGGGGCATGCTGCCAGCCTCGACCGGGGCAGGGGCCTTGCCGCGCTTCATGCGAATCCGCCCCTTGTCCGAGGTGCGGCAGTGAAAATCCAAAACCAGTGTGCTCATGATTTGCCTTCATTCAACAGGGTTCGGATACCCGAGGGCCGGAACTGGATGAGCAGCTTCCCCGCCTCCGAATCCACCAATATCTTCTCAATGACCAATTCGACGAGTCGCGTGCGCTCACGGGGAGCCATCTCGTTCCAGCAGGGATCGAAGCTCGCCATCGCGGCGAGTAATTCCTCCCTCTGGGCGGGCTGGTCGAAGGTATCCGTTTCCTCCAGCACTGCCCGCTGCAACTCGGGGTCTTTACCCATCTGGCGAATATTCTCCACAACGAAGGATTCGATTTCGCTGGCGGGGAAAGACGCCCCCGGGCAAGTCTCCCAGCCTTCTTTCGCCGCCTGCGTACTGACATAGTAGCGGTAGAGGCGGTTGCCCTTCTTGGTAAAGGTGTGGGCCATGGCGTAACCGGTCTTGGCGTCGTAAAGCAGGCCCTTCAGAAGCGCCCCATGCTTGTTGCGGACATTGCCGCCCCGACTGCGCCGGTTGCGGTCCAGCAGGGACCGCACCTTGGCAAAGACCCCCTCGTCGATAATCGCCGGGTGCTCGCCCTCTGTCAGCGCACTTCCCGCCCGGATCTTGCCCAAGTAAAGCGGGTTGGTCAGCAGGCTGTAGAGGCGGGGCTTGTTGAAGGGCTGACCGCCCATCCTGCGGCCACTGCCAGAAATCCAGGCCTTGGTCAGCCAACCGTTCTGGCGGCAGGCCTGCACCACGGGCAAGACCGCCTCGTGCCGGATATACAACTCGTAGATGTCACGAACAATTTCGGCCTCGGCGGGGTTCAACGCGAGCTTCTTGCCCTTGCCGATGTCGTAGCCGAGCACCGGGTAGCCCCCGGTCCATTTGCCCTTCTTGCGGGCGGCAACAATCTTATCGCGGGTGCGCTCGGCAATGATCTCGCGCTCGAATTGGGCGAAGGAAAGCAGGATGTTGAGCGTCAGCCGCCCCATCGAGTTCTTGGTATTGAACTGCTGCGTCACCGACACGAAAGAGCAATTGTGCTTCTCGAGAAGCTCGATGATGCGGGCGAAGTCCAGCAAGCTGCGGGAAAGACGGTCAATTTTGTAAACCACTATGCAGTCCACCTCATTGCTCTCGACGGCTCGGAGCAGTTTCTGGATGCCGGGACGATCAATATTGGCCCCCGTGAAACCGCCGTCGCTGAACTCTTCCGGCAGGGCCACCCAGCCCTCGTGGCGCTGGCTGGCGATGAAAGCCTCGGCGGCTTCGCGCTGGGCATCGAGCGTGTTGAACTCCTGATCCAGCCCCTCGGTGACCGACTTGCGCGTATAGATCGCGCAGCGCACCAGCTTCGTGGTGGCGCTCTCAGCCTTCATGGGAACCTCCCTTTCGATTGAGATTGATCCCAAAGAACTGGAAGCCGTTCCAGCGCGTGCCGGTGATGTGGGTGGCGAGCGCGGAGAGGGACTCGAAAACCTCGCCGCCATACTCGAAGCCGTTGTCGAGCACCATCGCCCGAATGATCTGCCCCTTGTATTTGCGTTTCAATACGGTGCCGGGTATCGGCAGGCGCGGGTCGCGCCCCGGCTGGACGGTGGCCGTCACCATGCGTTCCGGTTCCAACGTAGTGGTCACTTGGCGCGGGGCTCGGATACGCAGGTCGGCATCGTTGGCTATCTCTTCGGCCCGGCGGCGGGCGCGGGCCGAAAGGTCGCCCTCGGCCAACGCCTGAATGCGCCAAGCCACCCGTTTGCGCAGAAACTGCTTGTTACGGGTGCGGGCGATTTCCCCGAACACCTCCAGGTAGCGTTCCCGCAACTGGCCCACGCTCATGTCCTCCAGCGCGGCGATTGCGTCTCTTGTTTTTGCGTTCATAGTTCCTTCTCCTTCAAGGGGTTAGCGTTAATCAACGGGACGCATGGACGCTCTCTTTCGGTTCTATATCCAGCTTATTATGAGGGATTTGAGATAATTTTCCTTCGGCGTGGAGACGCCGGAGCGCCCCGAGGAAAAGGTCACGGATTTCCAAAAAACGCTCCTCGGGCGTGAGTTCCGAAACATGGCCGTAGATCCGGGGTGACTTCATGCCATAGGAGGCCTGTCAACCACACGGGTAGTTGTAGTGGCGCATGCACAATTTCCCACCCGGATTGGAAATGGCGGGGAGCTAACCACCTCAATCAGCGGCATATGATATTCCCACAGCGGAACCGGATGACTGGCGTCATTTGACACGGGCACGGATGCATGAGCCAAAACTCTCATGCCCATCAAGCCGGTCCGCAGTCACTGTGGACGGCGGACGACGTGGCAGCGTACCTACGCTGCTCCAAACGCCATGTGGCGAACCTGTGCAAAGCCGGGTTGCCGCATTTTTATCTGGGACGCCTCCGGCGCTTCCGGCAGGACCAGTTGGAGGCTTTTCTGGCCCGCAGGCCCCGACTGGACCTGCGTAATAATCCGCAGTTGAACGCGCTCGGCACCGCCGGTCACAGCAGGGAGGTGCGCTCATGAACCCGGGCACGCGCAAGAACCACCCGTTGGGCGCGGGCTACGGGTATGAACCGGATGCGGACGGGGTTTATCACCCGGTGGCGATGGATTTTCGGACTCCGGCTACGGAACTGGACCAGTCCGAAAACGCGCAAGCGGAAGATGAGCGGCTGCATGAGCAGGTAAAAATGTTCCGCTGGCTGTTTGAGCAGTACGCTCTGCGGACAGACGGCGAACTGCACTCGGCCACAGGGATCGCGATCCGCGTGTGCTGCCTAGCTTCGTTGCTGGGACTTTCCCCGGTGGAAGGCATGACTTTTAAACAGATCGCCCGACACTGCGGCGTCACCCGGGCGGCGGTTTCGAAGGCGATGCTCGACCTGAGCTTCGTCACCGGCATCCGCTCGCGCCAGCAACGCTCCGACGATGCCCGCTACGCCTACCGCCAGCGGGCGATCCAAGTCCATGCCCGCCAGAAAGCCCATCCCCAGCCTTCCACCTCCCATGAGCAATAAGGCACGGGGTTCCCTACCCATCGAAGACACATACCACGATCTGGTGCGTGAGTATGGGGAACCGCTTGAGATCAGTGAAAAGGGAGCGATCCGCCTCAACCATGCTTTCTTTGTTGCTCAGTATGCGGTCGAACACTTGACCCTACACGATCCTGCCGAGAAGGCGTTCTACGCCTATGAGGAGGCTCGCGGCCTCTGGCGCAAGCAAAGCGAGTACAGCATTAAGGAGCAATTCTCGCGAGACCTGAAGGCCTTTGCCGACCTGATGCGCTTGCCCGGCATTCACTTCATGCGCACCCATGCGCTGCTTTCATCACTGACTGAATTGCTGCGTGGGCACGTCGAACGTATCGGCACCTTTCAGATGCGGCGCGATGTTATCCACTTGGGCAACGGCATGCTGTTCATTCAAGGAGAGCGGCCCGAGCTACACCCGTTTGGCCCGGATTACTATTCGCGCAATCAGTGTCCGCTTGATTGGATTCCCGGGACGCAATGCCCGGTGTTTGTGGAGCAATTGCTGACACAGGCCCTCGGCCCCGATGACATCGACCTACTGCAACGTTGGGCGGGAAGTCTGCTGGTAGGCGGTAACGTAGCGCAACGCATTCTGCTGCTGACCGGCACTGCCGGTGGCGGCAAGTCCACCTTTCTCGAAGTCATCGAGAACATCGTGGGCGAAGACAACATCCACGAACTGCGTACCGAGCATCTGCACGAACGCTTCGAGTTACAGTTTTTCATCGGTAAGACGCTGCTCACCGGCAAGGACGTGCCGGGGGATTTTCTCCAACGTCGCGGTGCTTCCATGCTCAAGAAACTGGTCGGCAACGACCTGATCAGTCCGGAGCGCAAGGGCGGCAATGACGTGCTGCGGCTGCGGGGTAATTTCGACGTGGCGATCACCGCCAACAGTCGCCTGCATGTGCGACTGGACGGGGATGCCGAAGCCTGGCGACGGCGTTTGCTCGTCATCCGCTACGAGCTCCCCAAGCCCAAAACACGCATTGCGAACTTTGGCCAAAAGCTGCTGGAACAGGAAGGGCCGGGTATCCTCAATTGGATGCTCGAAGGGGCGAAGCGTTATTTACGCGAGTTGGAAGTCCACGGTGACTATCAACTGACCGACCGGCAGATCCAGCGCGTCGATGACCTGCTGGCCGAGTCCGACAGTGTGCGGGCGTTTGTCCGCTCCTGCGTAACCGCCGACGTCATGCATGATGCCACCACGGACGAACTCGTCAAAGCGTATCGGGATTTCTGCGAGCGCAAAGGCTGGGACGCCCAATCGCAGCGTCAGGTGGAGCGCCAATTGCCCGATCTCATGCTGGAGTGCTTCGGCACGGCCAGAAGTCACAAGATCGAACGCGAAGGCCGCACCGCTCGCGGTTACAACGGCGTGCGTATCATTACCCCCGATTGATTGCGGGGAGTTTGCTAAGTTCGGTTCTCCCGCTGACGAGAAACAAGCGTCGCACGATCCAATGGCGAACACGCCAGGGACACTTGGGACGCTTTACGCAAACTCTCGCGTATATACGTTACCGTATATTTACCACCACCGCGCACGTGCGCGGGAGTATAAAACAAGCGTCCCAAGTGTCCCCATGATTATAGATTTTCTAAGGTTTTCTAATGAACATGACACCTACAATCGTGACAACGTTTCCTTGCCAGAGTTGCGGCTTAAGCCGCAAGGCTCCTGCTTCAGCAGGCACGGAAGGATGCCCCCCTGGATGGGCATCCTTCCGTAGTGAGTTGATGGTAATTATGACTCTTTTTCGCGCTGCTTACGGACACGGCGGATGTGATCGGCGGTGCCGACAAGGACAAGGTCCTTGACCTGTGATCCTTCGGATCACTGATGGCTTTGTCTGAAACAAAGCCATGGGGAGATGACCATGGCTCCGCCCCAAGCGGAGACATCAGTGATGCGAACGCATCACAGGTGCAGGAGTCCGGCTGGACCAGCTATCGCCCTGCCAGTTCCTTGAGTTGCTCTGGCGTGAGCGGAGCGGGCTGGCCGTGGCGCTGCCAGGTGTGCTCATTGCGCCCGAAGCCCAGTTGAACGCTTACGGAGGCCTTGGACATCTCGATGCCGTGGCGCTTGAGGATGGCATCGGCCTCGGGGTATTTGACCCCGGCTCGCCCGAACGCCTTCAGGGCCGCGCAGGCGGAGAAGCCGAGGATCTTCGCGTGCACGGAGGAACTGCCGCCGGGCTTCGGGGCGGGTGGCTTACGCTGGTCCATAATGAAGGCGGCATGCGCTTTGGCGGCGTCCGCGTCGGTGAAGGTCCCGCGCATCTTGCCGGACTCGCGCAACTGATGGCGTCCGTTTTTGCAGGGGATGATGCTGAAGTCTCCGCTGACGAGCACTTCGCGTTTGTTGAGGGTTTTCGTGGTCCAGTTCATGAGCTTGATGGGGTCGTGGTTGGTTTGCGATGATGTCTTCAGGCGATGTCGTCGCCTTCGAAAAGTTCGGTGTCGAAGCCTTGGCGGGCGAGGCTCGCGAACTCCTGCGCGACCCACTTCTCGCCCGAAGCCTGCTGGATGCGGCTTTTGAGCGAACCGTCGTAAAAGCTGGTGGAGTCGGCAAAGTGGCGACCCCAGCGGCTGCGTAGGAAGTTGCGGATCGCGATGTCGGTCGGCTGCCACGGAGCGCTGCGGAAAACCGCGAAGGCTGCGTCCCAGGCTTCGATGGTTTCTTTCAGCCCAAGGCGTTCATTCATGTCGATGGTGCCGAAGAAACCCCAGCTGTCATCGGTCGGGGCGGCGGCGGGTGTAGCATTCAGGCCGTTGATGGAATTCTGTTTCATGTTGGTATTCATTGTGTTGCGTGGTTCTAGTGACGTATTCATTCGCTCTATTCCGCACGACTATCAAGACCCAATATCAATATAATCAACTTATATTCAGCATCTTATGAAATTATCTTCGATGGCGAATTAACCATGACGCGATGCCACTAGCGGCACGTCATCCCCCCGAAATCTTCCAACGCGACACCACACGCTTATGCTTGAAAACCTTAAAGTGTCACTTTACGGTTTCGACATGGATTTCAAAAACCTGACCGCAAAGAAAACGCAACTGGATGGGCATCGCCCCCTGTCTCCGGCACTGGTCAAAAATCTGGAGCAGTGGTTTCTGGTGGAATTGACCTATACCAGTAATGCGATCGAGGGGAATACGCTCACGCGCAAGGAAACGGCGGTCGTGGTGGAAAAAGGGCTGACGGTGAGCGGAAAGTCGCTGGTCGAGCATCTGGAGGCGACCAACCACGCCGATGCCCTGCGCCACGTCATGGAACTGGCCCAGTGCCGGACCGCTGACCTGACCGAATCCGCCTTGCTGGATATCCACGGCACCATCCTGCGCGGGATCGACGACAACAATGCCGGTCACTACCGCTCGATCCCGGTGCGCATTTCAGGTTCGAGAGTCGTCCTGCCCAATCCGCGCAAGGTGCCCGATTTGATGGAGGCATTCATGCGGGAAATCACCACGAACCAGACGCTGCATCCGGTCGCCCTGGCCGCCGAAGCCCACTACCAACTGGTCACGATCCATCCCTTCTCGGACGGCAACGGACGAACGGCCCGTTTGCTGATGAACCTGATTCTTTTCCAGCATGGCTATCCGCCCGCCCTGATCCGTACACGCGACCGGCTGCGCTACATCGATTCCCTGGAAACGGCTCAGTTGGGCGGCAGCAAAGACAACTTTTACGCCATCGTCCAAGAGGCCGTTGAGCGTTCGTTGGACATCTATCTCAAAGCCGTGAGCGGGGAGTCCGCCGAGGAAGAACCCGCCGAGGACCAGAGCCGGTATCTGCGTATCGGTCAGTTGGCCAAGCTGACCGGCGAAACAACACCCACACTTCGCTACTGGACCAAGGAGGAACTGCTGGAAGTTGCCGCCGTTACCGCCAGCCAATACCAGTTGTATGCCCCTGAGATGGTCGAGCGCGTTCGTCTGATCCGCCAGTTGCAGGAGCAGCGTTTGACGATCCGGGAAATCCGGGTCAGGATCGCTGAGAAATAATCGTCTCGCAAATTCAATCAAGCAGGTGTCAGCCCGTCAGCTAAGGCGTGCATCGCCCGCCGTTATGGAGGGTCGTGCAGATCTCGTCGATGGCGGCGGACAACTCGCGCTGGATACCGATGGCATCAAGACCGGAGAGGATCGGCGGCAGTTCGGACTCGAACTTCGCCCGCATGAGGGCGATGGCTTTGCCTACCTGCGTCGTCCACTCCAAACGCACTTCTTCCAACGGGGCGTATTCATCTTTGCGGACGGCCAGACGCAGTTCGCGGTCTTCGATCTCGGCCAGTAACTTGCGGGCTTTGAGCGCCTCCATGTCAGTGGAAACGCTGCCGCCCTCCAGCGCGTTCGTGGCCATGAACTGCCGCCACGCGATGACCGAGTGGGTGCCGTTGGCAGCGGGGGCAGGGGCTCCATCCAGCTTGCGCCAGCGGTTGAGTGTCTGCCGGGCCACCCCGAGTACGGAGGCCAACTCGGTCATGTTGGCGGCAACCGTCAGCGATGTGCCACGCACGCCGGAGGCACGCGCTTGCACGCGAGCCAGTTCGGACTGCGAGAGCGTCTTGCCCTCGCGCACTTTCTTGACGATGTTCTTGAAGTCCGCCGCCATGATGCGTTCAGCGGCGTCGGACGTGAGATCGTTATTTTGGGTTTCCATACCCAAAAGCCGTTGTCAACTGCATCGAGCATTTCTGAATGGGACTCCCGCTTTTCGGGCCCTTCCGACACCTCGGATTTTTCCGGAAAAACGACGGATCGCGAGCGAAAGGGGTGCGACACTCCCCCACTTCAAGCTGTTTTTAAATGGAACTCAGCGACCGCGCCACGACGGCGAAAAGGTGGAACCCAACTGGAACTTTGGCGGAACATGTGACACCCCATGTTCCAGTCTTTTCGGGGGTATTTTCAGGGGAAAATGGCGCTCAGGCCACTGCTGGTGCGGGCTTATGGGCGCTGACGAAAAGCGACGGGCTCGCCAAAAGTGTAACTTGAAAAAATAGTCCTCTCTCTCGACTTGAGGGCGCTGGTGGCGGACCCCATCGCGCATCAATCGATATGGGACCCCGCTGACCCACCCCCTGCCTCGGAGACCGCCTCATGCAGTTCCTGAACGATATCCACCACCGGTTGAAGCTCATCGATGAGATCGAGCATATCATCAACGGAGGTGTTTCCGAGATAGCCGGAGCGTTTGAGCTTTCCCCACAGCACGACGATGCGCGTTACATGGGGACTCATATTGTCAATGCCACGATCATTCGGCGGGACCGACATTTCCTCAACCTTGGCCACGCGTCCGAGAAGGATAGACTTGGCCAGTCGGCGGGCGGACATCGGTTTGCCGTCCTGCTTGTCACGCTCCTGCGATGCGATGTGGAGCCACTTGCGTTTCTCCTCGTCCGTTTTCAGTGAGGCGACTTTCTGATGATGGTAGAAACTCAAATTGTGCATGCGCATGCACAATTGAACCTTCTTCGAGACCGAGGAGTAGTGGCGAAGCGTCTGGTTATCCAGACCCGTGATGCGCATGGCATTCTCGTAGGCGTTACCCCACTCTCCCTTGCCCTCGCCGTAGTTGAGCCAGTCGCCAATCAGGAAGCCGATGGAACGACCGGCCTTCCCGAGTTTGGCACCCAGTTCGGACCAGGCCTGCTGGTCGAGTTCACGCAGGAACTCGATGCCAACAGGACTGATGCGATACGCGGAGGATTCAGTGGTCATCTCGATGATGGCAGTCTCGTGCTCTTCGCTCATAAACAGCACGCGCTGTCAACTTGCGCTGAGCCCGCGAAGGAGGAAGGCCGAGCGCATCGGAGATCGCCACGCAGCGTTTGCTGACGGTAGCGCGGGTAACGCCATACTTCCGTGCGATGTCGGTCATGGAGTTCCCGCCATAGGCCACCCCGGTCACCACGGCCAGGCATTCGGCGGTCAAGCGGATGTTGTCCTGCGCAAGGAGTTCACCAACGATCCGCCGGGCCACCGTGGCCATGCCGAAGTCAGTCTCAGGGCGATGGACATCATCGTCGTCAACCGTCGCAACCACAGGGGAACCGCAGCGATCCAGCAGCGTGTCCTGATCGTGTTTGCCGGTGTGGTACACGGGCAGGTCCGGTCCGGTGATCCCCATCTTGGCGAGCTGCCTGCGCTCCCGGGGCGAGAGCTTGGCCCAGGCGTCGGCATACTCGCGGTCGCGCTCACGTTGGCGATCTTCGTAATCACCACGGCTCATCGCCCACCTGCCTTTCCGGTTTTTCTCCGCTGTCAAAACCTCCCGTCGCTGTCACGGAAGGGTTAGGGTTTTGCCTGCTGTCAGAAATACCCCTACTACTCCCCCTTAAGGGGGGAGTAGAGGGTTTTGACAGCGGCTGTCGAAAGGAAGGAGGTTTTGACGACGAGTTTTGACAGCAGCCCGATTTGACTTGGTTACGAGACTCGCGCTCGGCTTGTTGGTACTCGCGCCAACGACGGCGAACCGTGGAGGTAGAGATGTCGTATTTGGCTGCGAGCACCGTCTCACGTTCACGGGTGAGTCGGGTCATGCGCTCGAATTCCACGATAGGCGCAACGGCCTTGGGACGGCCTCCAAGCGGCGATTTGCCGCCGACTGTGTACTTC
Source organism: Verrucomicrobiia bacterium (assembly GCA_030425485.1). Lineage (GTDB taxonomy): Bacteria > Verrucomicrobiota > Verrucomicrobiia > Opitutales > Cerasicoccaceae > Ruficoccus. The sequence goes on along the minus strand of JAUIAM010000016.1, from coordinate 44,918 downwards.
CCTGCCGACTCTTCTTGGTCAGGTTCAGCGCATTGCTGCCAACAGATCCCGGTCTGCCCGTGGCGCACGAAGATGGCCTCGGTCGTGTTGCCCTGCGTGTCCGTCATCCCGGCCCGGCGACGGCGCTTGCATAGCTCAAAGCGGAACGTGGGCGGCTGTCCCTCGGGCGTCTTGGCCCGCATGAGCACGGCGACTTCCCGCGCCCAGTTCGTGAGCGCCGACGAGCCGAGACCGCTGTAGGCATAGTCCGACCCGGTCCAATGACTACGGGCCTTCGAGTCGGATGGCGGCTTGCCGGTGTGGTGCATGAAGCACCAGATGATGCCGGTGCGCTCCGAAATCGGATTCAACTGCCGTCCGCAGAATTCGGAAATAACCTTCTGCTGGCTGGCATCGTCCCCAATGTAGTTGAGCAGCGGGTCGCCCCAGACGAGGTCCGGCTGATGGCGCTGGATGAGCACGTCGGCGGTTTTGGCAAAGTCCGCCCCGCTGTGAATGGTATCGCGGTAGAAGATGATGTTCTCCTCCAGCAATGGGCGGTGGCCGTCGTTCAGTCCCATCCCGACGCGCACGCCCTGATACATCTCCGCGAGGTCGCCAATATCGTTCTCGGCCTGAATGATGAGGCTCTTGAGCGGGCGCACGGGGCGGATGTTGAACACCGGCAGGCCCAGCGCCCACATGACCGCGAGCTGCATGGAGAAGGACGATTTGCCGATGCCGGACTGGCCGACGATGACCAAGCTCCCGCCCCGGCACAGCCAGCGGTTGCCCAGCACGTTGTTGGGGTCGTTGCCGGTATCGTAGTCCCCGAGTTGAGACACCCGCAGGGGCTCGGCCAGTCCCAGTCCGTCGCCCTCACGTTCCCACACCTCAAAGGATGGCGGACCGAGGTTGACGGCGAGCAAACGCTGGACGGCATCCCCGCGCCGCCCGCCCGGGCAGCGCGAAAAGCGTGAGGGGTTGCGGTTCTGACTGTCGATGACGAATCCCTCGGGCAGCGATTGCCACAGGCGTTCACGCCGGGCGTGGTATTCGTCGCGGGACTTCGCCTCCACCCGCACCCAGGCATGGATGCTGTGCCCGCCCGAGTCAATCAGCGCGGCGATGGGCAACCCGCTGTCGCGCAGAATACGTTCCTGTTCGGCCTTGGGGATGCGGTCGCTCTCGATCAGCGTGTGCCGGAACGCGGTCACATCCTTATCCGTGCCATTGGATTTCGGGGTGACGGGATTGATCCGGATGTAGAGGCCGTGCCGCGTAGAGAACAGACGTTCGATGCCACCCTTGGCAGTCGCCCGTTCCAGCCACTCATCGCGGGTAAAGACGTTGATCCCGCCGTGTTCGGGGATGGCCCGGGTCTCCCCATCGGGCATGGTGCCCGGCGCAAGCGAAAGGATATCATCCGCCTTAAAACACGCCTTCAGAAAGGTTTCAAAGGGGTGCTTCCCGCTTTCAAAACCGTTTTGACGGCGGGAAAAGTCATGATGATCGCCAACCCGGAACGTGACTTTGCCAATGGTGGAGCGCAGCCGGAAATTGGCGGCAGCGATCTCTTCCTTACAACTGTCGTGGAAGCAATGGATCGTCGGAGCGTAGCCGTTGTCGGAGTCGAGATAGACCCGGCAATCGCGTTCACGGCTCGGCGTGGTGTGCTTGTGGGCACCGGGGCACGCACAATATCCGGAATGCTCATCGGTCCAATCCACCGGCCCCACAACGCCCTCGGCCACTTGCCGAAAATCGCTTGGCACCTCAGAGGTGCCTTTGGATGTGTAACGGAAAGTCATTACATCGCCTTCCGGTTAAAATGCTCGTCGAGGAAAAGCTGCGCTTCCTCAAAAGTGGCCAGTTCCGGCTCGGGGTAGTGAAACTTCCGCAACCAGCTCAACTGCTTGGGAGTCGCCAGGCCGTGTTCGCGTCGCATAAATAGCAGGTCGAGGATCTTCGAGGCATGTCCACGGCAGCTCACGCAATCGGTATCGAACCCGGCCTTGGCCAGCGTGATCAATTGCCGGTCGCTGGGGGGCTTGCCTTCCCAGGGCAACTCCGGCTCGTAGTCGGCCAATTCCACCGCCTTTAGGCTCAAGCAAAACTCAATCGCGTCGATGGTGCGGGCCTTCCGGCGGGCCGCTTTCACGAGGCGTTCCTCCAGCCGGGACTGGCGCATGTCCTCCACCTCTTCCTCGGCCTCCAGCAAGTCGACTTCGCCGCCGCCCGAGAGCCGTTCACTCAATTCGGCCGTCTCCTCTTCTGAACGGGCAATGAGGCGGGCCGGGCGGATCAACGAGTGATCGTCGGACAGAAACAGGGGATCGAGCAAAAGCAGATTTTCCTTTCCCTCGGCAATGCGTGTACCCCGCCCCACCATCTGCTGAAACAGGGACAGGCTTTTCGTGGGGCGCAGGATGAAGACGCAATCGGTCTGGGGATGATCCCAGCCAGTCGTCAGGAGCGAAGCGTTGGACACGAGGTCATACTCGCCCCGCTCGTAAGCCCGCAGACCCTCGCGGTCGTTGCCGTCCACGTGGACGGCGCGGATGCCTTCCTCCCGGCAAGCCTTCACGAACGCTTGGCTGGTAGCGATTAGCGGGAGGAAGGCCACGGTGCGGCGTCCGGCAGCATGCTCGGCGATGAGCCGCGCCGCCTGCCGCAAATGCGGCATGATCACATCGGCCAGATCCCCTTCGTTGTAATCGCCCGCCGTGGTGCGCACCTGCGACAGATCGACCGGCAGGGGTACGCTCTTGATGACGATACGTGAGAGCCAGCCTTCCTTGATCAGCCGGGCCAAGCCGATCTCAACGGAAATTTTCTCATAGAAGCTGCCGAGCTGGCGGCGATCGGAGCGAAACGGCGTGGCAGTTACCCCGAGCACCTTGGCCGATTCGAAGTGCAGGAGCACCTGCGCCGCCATCGTACCAAGCGTGTTGCGATGGGCTTCATCAACGATCACGAGGCCGAAGTAATCCCGTGGCCACTTGTCCAGGCGACGGCAGATGCTCTGGGTGGTGGCGACAACTACACGGTCCCCGAGCAATGCCTTCGAGTCGGCCATTTCAATCCCGGCGAATTCCCCGGCGTACCCGAAATACTTGTCGGCGTTCTGGCGGACCAGCTCCTGAGCGTCAGCCAGGAACAGGCAGTTGCCGCTCCAGCCGCGCATAAGTTCCGAAGCAAGGATCGTCTTGCCCGCGCCGGTGGCCGCGACGCCGAGGATGTGGTCATGCTCCCGAAAGTCGCGGCGCACCGCCGACAAAAACTCCTGTTGGTAAGGGCGAAGGTCAAAACGGGACATCTTCGTCCTCCTTCGGTTGTGCCTGTACCGTGGTGGGCGGGGTTGTCTTGGGGGTGGCAGTCGGCACGTTGTCCGTGATCCACAGTTCCACCTTGTTGCTCTTCTTGCCCTGGTACTCCTCGATGCGGAGCCGGGCATGGCCCTGACGTCCTTCGAGAGCGACAGCGGTGAGCTCGACTTCCTCGCCCTCTACCACCCGGTCACCAATGGCCTTGCGGAAGGTATCGATCTTCCAGAAGCTCGCTTCGGTCGCGACGAGGTAATCGTAGAGATGGACGCCGTGGCCCTCGACCTCGAGCTTCAGCTTGATCATTTCGTCACCAGCCTTGGATATGGTCTCCGACGCCTCGATCACCGTGACGAGGTAGTCGCCGTTGGGCACGAAGCGGGGCAGGTTGTCGGCATTTTGAGAGGTATACTTCATGACTGCGAAGAGGGGTTGGAGTTGGGGGCGGGCAGCCGGGTGGCCGAAGGTTCAACCGCCTTCACCGTTTCCCGGCATGAACCGGAACCATGGGCCTCGAGACGGGCCTGCATCAGCGCACTGCCCTTACTGAGGCCGGGGTCGTAGTCGCGGAGGCGCTCGGCCCGCTGCTCATAGGCGTAAAAGTCTTCCTCCATCATGCCGCACCTCCTTCGGAAACTTTCTTCGAAAGGAAGCTGATGGCCCTGGCGGCCTGTTCCATGGTGAGATCGTCCCAGCTTTCTGCCCCGTCCAATGCCTCGGCGTCGAGCCACTGGAACAGCTTGGCCATTTGCTCCTGCCCGCAGCCGAGTTGCTGCCAGAGTCCCTGGATGTTTTTTATCTGCTGCTGAGTGGCAGGCTTGCCGCTAGAGGGAGAGGTGGACGAGGTCGCACTGGGTGCAGGCAGCGTTCCCGTCGCCGGGAAGACATGGGCAATGGCCGCAAACTCCATCGGGAGCACATCATCGAGGCCGTGACGGTTCTTGGCATCAAAGGCCGCGCAATGGGCGGTGTAGATGCGGCGTTCCTTGCCGCCGACCGCCTTTTTCCGTCCATCGGTCTCAGTGACCTTCGTGAAGTAGTTCACGAACAGAAGCAGGTCGCACCACTCCTTGAGCAACGGAGCGCACTGCTTCGAGAGTTTCAACTCGTAGCGGTCATAGGCCCCGGCAGCATCGGGCTGCTCAAACTTGCGGATGGTGGAGTGTGCGACCATCACCAAGTGCATGCCCCGGGTGCGGAGTACTTCTAGCGACTGCAAAAAGCGCGAAAACTCCTCCGATAGATAGGTGTAGCCCTTGCCATACCCGAAGTCCTCGATGCCATCCTTATGGGATTTGCGGCAGATGTGCTCGATCAGCAGACGCTCCAGCCAGTCCACCGTGTCGATGACCAGTGTCTGAAAGCTATGCTCGCTCTGGCCAAGCTGAGCGACGAAGCCCAAAATCTCCTCCCAGTTCTGCGGCTGGGCAAAGCGCGTGATGTTCAGGTGGATAGTGCCGCCCTCAGTATCGAGGAAGACCGGTTCAGGAAAGGCGGCGGCGAGGGTGCTCTTGCCGATGCCTTCGGGGCCGTAGATGACGACCCGCTGGGGTTTGGAGACCTTGCCGGTGATAAGCGGCAGGCCCGTTGCAGAGTTATCTTGCATGGTTACTGGCGGTTGAATGCCCGGTTATACCCGGAGCCCTTGGGCAGAAGTTGCCCGGGGCGTAGCGGGGCGGTGTCAACCATGCCTCATCAAGATACCGGCCTAGAACGGCGAGTAGCCACGGTTACATACAGGCGAAATACCCATGCTCTCTGAACATCCCCAAGTCGGTATGCAAAAAAGTCCCTCCGTGAATAACGGAAGGGCTTTCTTGGGGGGCATACGACTATGATCGGGAATTACCGATCAGTGGTCTGCCGGACACAATGAGACACAAACAAGAAAAACTTACTTGAGCTTGTCGTAGGCCCCGTTGGCCACCTTGGCGATGACCGCGTAACTGATCCGCAGCTCTTTCGAGACCCGGTTCATCGACTTTTCATGCAACAGCCCCTTGATGTGATCACGAAGATCCGGCGTGACCTTGGTGTGCTTGCGCCGCTGGGACAGGGCTGTTGTCTCACGCTGAAGACGGATGTTATACTTCTCAATCAACGCCTCCACCAGTGCCTTGGGAGTGTCAAACTCGCTCTGCTTAACGAGGGCAGCGAGCTTGGCCTGCGCCGCCTTTCGATTTCTCTTTTGCTCCAACAGCTGCTGCTTCTGCTTTTGCAGTTTCTTCTTCTCATCTTCGAGGCGTTTTAGTTCGTCTTCGATGTTTATTATAATACCCATACTCATATATTAAATTAATTAATTGTGATACCTATGGAACCTTAATACCATATTCTGCATTTCAGCTGGCAAGAGTTACCATAAATATCGAAAAGCGTGCATAGGGTGACTAAAACATAACGCCTAGCAAGCGACCGTCGCCACACGAAACCACTTCATACACGTACAATTCAACATCAATAATTCCGCAAATGCCCTTCATTGGACATAGTAGATCTAGCCGATCCATGTTCGCATTGTCAGTTTGTTTGTATTCAAGCTTGCCTAATATTGAAGCCATATTGGCTAGCATAGGAGAGGTTCCGCTCAATCAAGTCGATTCGTTGGCGTGTACACGGACCAGAGCGTACTGCGTCCTCTGGATTATTGAAAGCATAATCAAGCAAAGTCGGGATATCGCTGGTAGCCACATGAAGCCGTGTATCACAAGAGGCATAGTAGATAAAAACCTCTTCGTCACGCACCGCGATACCATTAGAGAAAACCACATTGGAAACGTCACCGATACGCTCATCTCCAAGTGGTGCGATGAAATAACCTCCAGGTTCGGCAATGACTCGCGAAATATCGTTTAGATCTGTGACGAATACGTAAAGAACGTAGCGAAGTCCGGAGGCGCAATTACGTACGCCGTGAGCGATATGCAACCAGCCACGTGACGTTTTGATCGGCGCAGCCCCCGCACCGTTTTTAACTTCCTTGATGGTGTGGTAGATCCGTTTATTGATAATTTTTTCCTGGCCACATACAGCTGGATTTGCCGAGTCGGAAAGCGCAAGTCCAATTCCACCACCTGATCCAGTGTCAATAAAACCATCCTGAGGACGTGTATACCAAGCATACTTACCATCTACGAACTCGGGATGCAAGACAACATTACGCTGCTGTGGTGATGGGCTTTCAAAATTGGGCAAACGTTCCCAGTTAATAAGATCCTTGGAACGAATTATACCACACTGTGCCTCTGCCACAGACTGATCGGATTCGACGACTCCTCTCGGTCGAGACTCGACGCAAAAGATACCATAGATCCAGCCGTCCTCATGTTTGACCAGACGCATATCGTACAGGTTAGTGCCATCACTGGGCAGTTCGGGAACCAATAGCGGTTTATCCCAAAAGTGGAAACGATCAACTCCGGTTTGACTCTCGACAATGGCGAAGAAGCTCTTGCGGTCGTTTCCTTCCATCCTTGCCATCAAATAGAATTTTCCGTCCAGATAGATCGCCCCAGCATTCATGGCGGCATTTACTCCCAGCCGCTCTATCAGGCGAGGGTTTGTCTCTGGATTAATATCGTAGCGCCAGTGAACAGGCGTATGGTCTCGAGTCAGAACACAATTTCTATAGCGTTTATAGACGCCGTTGTAAAAGCTGTCATTTACTTCGTTGGGCTTCACTATCAGCGTTTCATGACGTGAGAGCAGTTGGCGTAGTCGTTCGTCGAAGTTCATACTGTGTTTATTTTAATATGGTGTAGGGATAAACCTATACTTCCCCCCTTCGCTCCTCTAGCAGTTGTCGAATCTCTGTCATGCGTGTACGTGTCAGCGGATAAACGTATACGAAGATTAGCGAGAAACTCCAGATCAGGACAGGCAGAATTAGAAAAGTCCACTTCATGCGCATAAGGACATCGGTAGATTGTATTTGCTCATCGACATTTAAACCCGCGAATTGCAACGCAAGTCCACCCAGCCCCATTGCGCATGTAAGCGCGGCCTTGATAAACCACGAATAGAAAGCATTTAAAGCGCCCTCACGCCGCCGGGTTGTATCCAATTCATCGTGGTCAGCCACGTCCGCTTTCATTGAAGGTAAGAATATCCAAAAAGCACTCAGTGCGCCCGATTGCAACACCGCGGGAATCAACTGCAAATACGGCATATCCGGTCGCAAACATACAGCGTAAAGCAACTGACCAACTATGGCCCCAAGAATCAACCCGCACACCAAGTGCTTTTTGTCAATTAATCTGCTCAACCACGTCCAAACAGGGATCATCGCAATGCCACATACTACCATGGCAGTGTACTTCCAGCCCTCCACAACGGATGCCTCGCCTAGCCGCCCTCCATTGACCAAGTAAATATTAACATATTGCCCAAGACTAGAAATAGCTGCTGTTCCTAGGACCAGGAAAAACGAAGCTCCAATCAAACACCACAATGGTCTGCAGCGAAATGTTTCCCGAATGCTCTGAAAAAAAGGATCCCGGCTCTGATTCTTGGCTTCAGTCTCGTAAATCCGCTCTTTCACAAAAAGCGCAGGCATCAGTCCAAACACCACTATAATGATCGCGATGTACCAACTACATGCCTTCATGCCGGCTACAATGTCTGCTTCACCTGTTGTGTTATTAGTAAACCATGGGCCAGTCACAATAGCCATAACCCATCCTCCACCTAATGTTACAATTTTTGAGAAAAATGCCATCCATGCTGTTAGACGTGTTCGCTCGTCATAATTGGGGGTAAGTTCCAGTTGCAATCCATAATAAGGCATCGACCAAGATGTGAAGCAGGTAAAAAAAATCCACCCGACACCCAGCAGGTAAAAGAAAGTCGCCGTCTGCCCGCAATTCTCCGGCGGACGCCAAAGCAATGGATAGACTATTGCTGTAAGAATAGCCCCGACGAACATGAATGGTCTGCGGCGCCCCCAGCGCGTCCGCGCATTATCAGAAATATTCCCCATTAAAGGGTCACTGATAGCGTCCCAACCTCGCAACAGCATCAGCACAAGTCCTAGCATCGCAGGGTTAATTCCCAGGCCGATGTTGAAGTAGGGCATCCAGAGCACATTTACAGTAAGCCCGGTAGCCACATAGTCCATCTTTCCGCCCAGGCTGAAGGCTATCTTCTGCCCAAAAGGGATACGGTCGGAGGTCGGAATATTTTCGGAAACACTCATCGGCAATATCATCTAATGATACCTCGCAGAGCTATTCACCGCTCTGAGTGTCCTTTGCTTTAGGCACATCGGTCAGTTTCTGTCCGGCACGAAGCAAACTTAAATTTAGTTCTTCATAAGGGACATCCTGAACCGCACGATTCCCTCTTAATGCCAAGTAGGCAGCATGTACGCATGACTCTGCCAGCACCATGAAAACCGGTTCCATCCTGATTGATCCGAAGGCAATATGCGAGGCCGACAGGCAGAATGGCACAAGCAGGTTTGTGCACTCTCCCCTTGCAGGAATTACTGCACGGTAGGAGATTGGGTATGGAGGTCCACATGGGACTTGCACGTCTCCCTCATTACGCACACATCCGCTTTCATCTACAAAGCGACGGCAGTTGTGCGAATCCATCGTATACGCTGCCAAAGCGATCGGATCTTCCGCCGTGTCCGAGCCCGTGCAGTGGTGCTCGGTCATGACGACATCCCCCACCAGTCGCCGGGCTTCGCGGATGTAGAGTGCCGGGGGAAACCCGCCCGTATCCAGAAACTCGTCTGCTGCCCAGCCCCAAGACTGAAAAGGGTTCTGAAATGAGCTATCCACCGCTTGGTCCTGCTTCCAGAACCATAACAACCCCTGAGTGTGAAGCACATGCTGCTGGAAGATCACTTCGCGCTCGGCATACGTTGCAAACGGAAAGCGATAGTTACAACCAATATAGTCGGTAGAAAACGCTCCCCGGTTGTTCATATCAACTTTGCTGTTTTCCAATGCATCAAATTTTCCGAACTCAGGGATATATCCCGCTCGGCAATAACGGGCCAAAAGTTCGTAGTCTTCCCGCCGATACCCTTCCGGCTCACGGATCGGCAACTGGTTGTCGCTCGAGTTCGTCAGACAGAGCCGAAAATTGTACGCTTGGATGCGCTTGTCGCCCTGTCCAATGACAGGCACACATGGGTCGATTCCTGGCAATAGACCACTGGATGGATTCTTTTCTTCGACATAAGGATCAATCGGAAAATCAAATTGGTTCTTGTTCCGTACCTGTGCGCCATTGAGAGTTTCACCATAGGTGCTATTATCCTCTCGCCCATAGGTGCAACTCACACCCGTCGCCGCCATCAGGTCACCTTCGTAGGAACAATCAATAAACATGCGAGCTACAACCTCGAGGCCATTTTGCGTCCACAAACGTACAATCCGGTTATCCTTTCGTTCGACTCGGTGGAGAAAGCTTTCAGTGTAAAGCTCAATATTCTCCTCCCGAATCCAGTCTGCAAAAACCTGTCCGGCCACATGCGGCTCAAAACGCCAATGCTCGTCCACGCCGTAGTGCTTCCCCACACGCTTATAGAACTCGCGTGCGATGCCTCCGATCGCCTGTTTATTCCCAACATCGGTAAATCCCAAGCCTCCGGATGAGAGACCGCCAATATGTTTCCCCGGCTCGATAACGACCACACTCAGTCCCATACGACACGCTGCCGTCGCTGCAGCTATCCCTCCTGAGGTGCCACCAAAGACACATAAATCGCGGGTAAGTATCTTATTCAGCTGCTTAGATGAGGGACTGTAGTAATAAGGCTTTTGCATGCCGACAATTTCTCTTTCAGCCCAACTTAAGTCGAAAACATAGCATTGCATAATAACGATTTTAATTACATAATTTAAACATGAATCCTGTATCTTCCAAACCATCGGATGCTTCAATGACTCAGCTATCTCAGCACGAATGGGCATGCATCCGCACCGAACTTATTTGGATATACGACAGTGTTGTTCTGGCGCACAACAGAGACACTATGAGTAATGTAAAGGCTACTCATAAGGTTTGGTATATCCGCCAAGGAAACGTCCGCATTCAGCCCTTAAAACAAAAGCCGTGCACTGGATCAAAGGGCGACTGGTTGTTTCTACCCAAGACTCCCTGCAACCATCACTTTTCCTCCAACTCACACATCCTTTCTCTCAACTTTCTGTGTCAGTGGCCCTCAGGCGAGAACCTTATTGCCGAAGACCAAATCGGTATTGTTCCTGGAAAAACATGCCCACGCTTACAAACGAAAGCCAACCGGCTTCGTATCCTTTCGCACAAGCTTTTTCCAGACTCGGCCTCACACTACGCACGTCAGCTATCAGGCTTAAGAGATTTCCTGAAACTACAGTCACTATTCCTTGAGTGGCTTGACGAATGGCTCCATGTACGCCTCAAACATGGGGCAAAAATGTCCATACAAAGAGCCAATGACGACCGCGTTCTGCAAGCGGTTCGTCTGCTAAATCAAGCCCCTCTTGACGAAGCATTTCCGAAGGCATTACTCGAGCAAGAAACCCGGATAGGCGAACCTCACTTGAACCGCCTTTTCATTCAAAATCTGAACATGACCACACGCCACTACTGGAACCAACGACGGCTCGAGTTCGCCAAGAATTGCTTGGGCACCAGCGGCATGCCGGTCAAGGAAGTCGCTTATCGCCTTGGTTTTCGCTCAGACTCACACTTCGTAGTATGGTTTCAACGTCTGGCAGGCACTCGACCCAGCCACTTCAGGAAGAACTTTAACAACTTTCCCTAACAGATCACTCTGAACATACTTGGCACTCTATCATGTGCGTCTGGCAGGTGATTGCCCAGTCGATGCGCCCTCGCAAAATCTCACCGGAATGGTCTCAATACGCTGCTTTCCCGTCAGGGTTCCGGAAGCACGATTGATGGCCAACTCAGCAGCTCGTTGTCCCATTTCATAGCTTCGGTGACTAACGGTCGTCAATGTAGGTTGAGCAATTCTCAAATAATCTAAATTACCGGCGCTAACAATAGACAGGTCGTTCGGGATGCGTTTTCCAGTCTTATACGCGGCTGCATATATGCGAGCGGCATCACGGTCTGTTCCAGCGATAAAACCAGTCGGAGCATTCGGACTAATTAACAGATCCATAATGGCGTCATCTTTTTGCTCTTCATGTGCGCATCGTAGTATCTTCCATATAGCACCTGGCACGCACTTAAGGCGGGCCTCGACTTCTGCCAAACGACAGTCCGCCCACCCAACGCCCTGTGAATCTGTAACCAGCGCAAATGAACGGTGCCCAAGCTTTGCTAAATGCTCGACCTGATACATGGCGGTCTGTGATTGGTCCGAGAGCACAGTATCAGCTACAATACCCTCAGGCATCGCCTGGCCAATTGTAACGACTGGGACGTCACGCCTGGAAAACTCGTTTAAAAACTCCGAATAAATACTGGCAAAATAGGGACAAAGTATGACCGCGTCCACCCGGCGATCAAGAGCGTGCTGGACTTGCTCTAAGGCATATGAGTCATCTCGCTCCCGAGCACTTTTATGTAAAAGGAGCATACTGACATAATGCGCCGATGTTGCATAGTCGTGAATTCCCTCCAGCACCTGAGACCAGTGCGAGTCATAGGGCGGGACAAAAACGCCTAGCGAGTGTGTCTTGCCCGAGCGGATACTTTGCACCAGCGCATTTGGCCGATACCCCATCTGTTCGGCAACTTCACGGACACGATTGACTGTCTTTTCCGACGCACCAGTTCCCCCTCGCAATACCAAAGATACAGTTGCAGGAGAGACGCCTGCGACATGTGCAATCTCAGCCTGCTTCGGATGTCGGAGTTTTCTCATAGGATGATCAATACGATAAAAATTAATGGCTGGCTGGAAAATAAAAAAGCTCTCAGTAGGGCCAAATCCTCGGCAAAGGACGTTCGATCTCCAGCAAACGTTGCAACATCATGTGGCGATGCTCTACCAATGCTTCTCGATAGGCAGGATCGTCGGATATACTCCGGCTTTCACCGGGATCTTCTTCGATGTCCCAGAACTCTTCCCGCCCATCCTGGTGAAGTAAATAGCGGTATCTATCTGTGCGAATATTCTTCCAGCCATTGAACTCCATCATCGCAAAAGACTTTCCCTGAAAGCCACCCGCCCTAAAGGCACTTGCGAAACTCAGCCCTTGGAGCTGTGGCATAGGCTGAATTCCTACCATCTCCAACAATGATGGCACCAAATCGACCGACTCTATGATTTCATGGCATTGCTCTCCCTCTATCGACGCACGGGGATTAACGACCATCATGGGTACCCGACTGACTACGTCAGAACCCGGGCAACTTTTCCCCCAACGTCCGTGCTCGCCAAGCCACTCTCCATGATCAGAGGTAAATACGATTATAGTGCGATCAGCTAGCTTTCGTTCTTCGAGTGTATCCAATATCCGACCGACGTAGTGATCCACTTCCGAGATGGCTGCGAAGTAGCCGTGCCTAGCCGAACGCAGGCGTTTCAATCTTCCGGGGGTTAGAAGATCCGCATCATCCGGACAATCCGGAAGATCAAGTTCCTCCGGTTCGTACAGGTCCAAAAATGCCTGAGGAACGACCCACGGAGCGTGTGGAGAAAAGAAACCGGCTACACAGAGAAATGGTTCTCCATCCGACCGCTGTTGGCATAGAAAATCGATCGTCCGAGATGCGACGAATGCACTATGAGTGAGACCGTCGCTTCCAGAAAAACGCACCGCCCCCTTGAAATCGTCACGACTTTCACCGAAAGGGTGACGTACAGTATCCTCCAGTTCCATGTTTTGCTGCCAGCACCGCGTTGCCGGAGGGAGACCCACACTCAGGTGGTCTAGTTGCTCCGGGGCCACCTCCTTCACCCAAGCACGGTAGGCATCCTCATAAACACCTGGCTCATCTGAAACCTCCAAGCAATCGAAACCATAATCGGGATGTGCCTCACGGTGATCACGATTCGCGTGTGGTAAAAAATGTAATTTCCCAAAGTTTGCCGTGCGATAGCCATACGGCTTGAGCATCCGTGGGAGAGTCAACAAGGTTTCAGGGACTGGAACCCCCATGTGTGTAATGCCCAGGGACGAAGGATAACGTCCGGAAAGCATACTGACGCGACTGGGCATACAGACCGGACTCTGAACAAAACAGCGGTCAAAGTTCACGCCCCGTTTCGCCAAACGATCTAGATTCGGCGTTTTGATTTGAGTATTCCCGTTTGCCCCCAAAGCACTCCACCGTTGCTGATCTGTATAAATAATCAGCACATTCTGCCGACCTGCATCGTTGCTAACAGTTTTCATATTAAATTTTCAAAACAGAGGAGGATACTAGGCTAGTCTTGGCTAGTTGTATGCATTGAGGGCACTTCTATTGTATATATTCCTGTTCCGTAATCAGTAAGTGCACGGAAGCGGACAGTACTGGAGTTCATCACCTCTACTGGAATACGCTGGGCCTTTTCTCCAGAAGCGTTCAAAGCAAAAGCTTGAATGCCATCGACGGAAGCTTCTGGGGATATTCTAAGGGTAATGGTGCCTTCCACAATCTCGATCAACTCGGGGACATCACGCCAGGAATGCACGAGCAATTGCTTTCCCTCCGAGTCTACCCCGGGCTCCACGACCCGTTTGGATTCATAGTCTATATACTCTTTTCCCTTATAATGGCTGCCGCCGAACAGATCCAGAATGTGCGTCCCCGGTTCACCTATCAGTCCGTCGCGGTTGATGCATGTGAACTGAAAATAGCGACCGGGAGCCCGTACGCTATCCAACGTAATATTCCCAAGTGGATAACTACGCGAGGGGTCAGCCCACCCGATGTAAGCTTTGGCCCCCGGAGCGTTCAGGCGGAAATATGCTTCCTCACCGTCGGTGCCTCGTTGCCAAGTCAACGGTGTATCTGCATCTTTAATAGCGTAAGCATTCATGTCCTCCACGACCGGTGCAGAATCGGGCAAAGGCACTACGGAGACTTGCGCCTGATCCAGCAGGAGAAACGGAATATTGGGCGAGTCTTTGCGATAATAAACGCCGTTCAAATAGGGATTAGATGACAACTTACGCTGTTGAGCCACCGCCAACTCATCCTCAAGTCCCAAAGGAAAACTGACCTTAGCCGTCAATGGATCCACCACACCTTCCCGGAAGACATATGCGGCAAAAGGGAACTGCGCTTTTTGCGCCGCCATATGAAAGGACGAGAAAAAATTCATCTGCTTCAGATCAAGCGAATTAAGATAGTTGAAGAGAAAGAAACCGTCATAGTCTTGAAGACGCGAGATCGCAGCCCCAATCGTGATCGCTTCGGCGTTGTAAGCATTCTGGAATGGGTGGTTGTACTCGGACATGATGAAGGGCTTGTCCGCAATACGTGTAGGAGCAGTCTGGGTGAAAGTATCATTATCTGCCGTTACCATTGAAGCATTCTCGACATAGTAGTCGTTCAGATCCCAAGGGGTATTAGGGAACTTTGGATGCTTCCAATAAATATGCCGATCCGTGTAATCATATAAATCAGCAATTGCAGTAAAGGTATGATCAACCTGCGTCCCGGTGACCGGGACCTTCACTCCGCAATCTTCCCTGACAAAGGCGACCATCTCTTCCCAGTAATCAGCCGCAATCTGGTATAGCCACGCAACCAAATCGTCCCTCACAGCCTTCGGGTATGTATCGAGCCTGCTGACCGAAGGGATAGGCAACTTCGCAATCGCGTTGGACCCATCTATGGGATCGCAGAGATATTCTCCCTGATAAAGATCGACACGAAGGAGCCGGAATTCTTCAGCTCCTGAAAAGTCAGAAAAATCGATTCGCCCATAACGCTCGACATCATCGCCAGCTACAAACGGAAGGATGATCTCCTGAGTACCATCGGAAGACACCTCAACCCTAAATACCGGAGACAACCGTTTCCACGGAGCCCGAGCGCGGTTAATCGCCACGTCAAATTCACCTCCCCGACCACTCGACTCGACTTCAAGAACAAGCGTGTAGCGCTCGCCTTTGACCAGATCCAGCCCCGAGCGCATAAGGTGAAAGGGCTCACCATCTAATGCCGGATCCAACCGAACCACTGCGGTATCTCCGCCCAGCTCTACCCGTGCGTCGCGATCTGGCCGCGTATACCAGCCCTGATTCTTTACAAATGGCGTACAGGCCTCGGCCAAAACAGGTGTATCATCACCATGGCTCAGCCACGCTTCTCGCAGATCATCGAAGGTACCGTATTTCGTTTCAAGAAATTGATGCCAGCTCGCATCAAAAATCGGTTGCAGTTCAGGGGGGAGTTTATCCAGCCTCTCCTTCATGAGAAACTGACGTACTACACCGTTCTCGTTATTGATCTCGACCAAAGCCACGACCGGGTCGTCTGCATAGGTTTTGCCAGTGTACGGATTGACATGGCGCAATAAAGCCCTGGCATATTCTTTCTGCATTGCGATCAGCTCAGGCACAAGCAGGTCCAAGCCTTTCACTTGGAGCCCCAACTGCGTATAGTCAAACGCATCGGTCTTCCGATACGACCAGGTAACATGCAGGTTGAGATTGATGTAAATGCCATGCGCCTTCAGGCGGGACACGAAATAGTCCAAACGATCAAGCTGAATCGGATCGAAGTGATCGTAGTTGTGGTTAACACGCTCCCCCCAGATGTCGCGCTTGTCGATGTGATGAATGCGGACACAATTGATGCCTAAACGAGCCAGATGGGAGGCCAGAACCTCCGCCTCCTCACGGCCAGGGAACATTGCGTCAAAAGTAAGGTTTACGCCGAAGAAATTGATCCGCCCGCTATTGTTAAAGAAATGGCCGTCCTGGATTTTGATAAACCCTTCAGACTCGATATCTCCGTTTAATGCCGACAGATCCATCGGTGATCCGGGGGTGGGATATTCCAGCCTGTGAGGTACGATAAAGTACCCAGCCACATCTTTCTGATCGGGAACGGGTGTTTCTGCTCTGCCACTCAAAGCAAACAATACGGGTATAGCCCAGCACAGACGTGCCAGACGAAATAAAAGATGATCCATAAAAAGTTATTCTCCTTTCCAGAAGGTGATCCCACTTGGGTCGGCTGCGCTGACCGTTGTCGGCACATCCACAATGGGGATACGCTCCACATGACCGTCCGCATAGAGGATTCCAGTTATACCACGGGCGTCCGCTTCTGGCATGATACTAGGATGCATTTCCAAATTATAGGTTTTGCGCGGCTCTTTGAATTGACCATTGCCGACGAGCGCGGTTCGGCCTGGTTCCTTGACTAGGCTCAACCGCTCAGCTCCATGAGCTTGCGTCGGACTGGACACCTTTCCAAGAAACCTATTCATAGCGAAAGAATCCGTCCGTTGCGCATCTGGGTGCATCATATCCTGAATAGGGCAACTCAGCATCGGGTGGTTCATATAACTAGGTTCGCTTTGTCCGGGGACTTCGCGCCATGCACTAGATTCCCCTAGGTATCCCTCGTCGTACAACTGTTGCCTCCAAAAATCCCCAGTCACACTGTCCCAGGGAGCCGGAAGTTCGCCACCATGGTCCTGTGTGTACAATATCATTGCACTGCCGAGATTGCGCAGCCTCGACACACTCTGAGTTTCGGCTGCATTCCTGCGCACAACCCCCACTGCTGTCAGTACAATTACAGACAACACGGCAAGTACAGCAATTGCCGCCAGCAGTTCCACCAAGGAAAATGCGCGGACCCGCTCTTTATCGGATAAAGGCGGCTTCATACGGATGCTAGATTTGATATTTTGGCGGGGGAAAGGGGTAAAAAACCGAGAATGTGACTAGCCCTTCAATCCGACATATTTACGACGGACAACAGCTATCAACATCATACAGACGATTCCAAGCAATAGGCTTGAAGAGGATGACTCAGGAATCGCGGTTGAAACTGTCAGGTTGTCCAGACGCTGTGAATCAGCTGTTCCAGCAAATGTCCCCGAAATATCACCGATGTAGCTATATATACGAAAAGTAACACTAGTGCTGATATTCTGAAACTCTGATAGTTCACTGAGATCGACAGAAAACGAACCTCCTGTATTCGTTGTCGGAGCCCCTGCTACAACTGCATAACCCTCGGTCGTTCCAAGCTCAGCAGCATAGTTGTCTATGTCTGAACGAACCTGAAAATACGACGTATAGGAACGACCGGGCCCCGCAGAACCTCCGTAATCAAAACTCAAGCTTGAGATATCGAGCATTTCCCCTTCAACGGGCGTGATAGTAAACTCAATATACCGCGAGTTGGTAATGGCATTCTGAGCAGAGGTCGAATACGACGGGCTTCCACCATTCAGCAAAGCGAAGGCCATATTGTCTGCCGAGCCGGAACCAACTATATAATTTTTGGGGCTTGAGATATTGGATGCCTCCACACTCGAAGACTCAGTTGTAGGGGATAAAGAACCGTCTACGAATTCGTACTCAGCAAGAGTAGCGGAAAAGGCTGCAAAAGGAGCCGTGGCAAGCACAAGGGTAAGGAGGGTTTTAGCATTCATGAGCAGCATATTTATTATATAATAAAAGAGCGTCAAGGAGATTTTTATTATATAACAATCCCATTGCACTTCACCCTTTCCAATTGCTTCGCCAGCGATTTTCCCTTAAGAAAACATGAGTCTGCCCTAACTATTTCCGAAACAGGCAGGCTCGGGCGAGGCTGATGCCTTGTTAACTTATTTTCGGTCTCCGGTGGAGAAACGGAGAAAAATGGCCATTTTGAGGCCGGTGGGCGGAAAGTGCTTAACAGGCCGGTTTCTCCGGTGGCGGGGAGGGGGTGGCCGTGGTTGCGCGGGTGGGTTTTGTAACCCTTTGCTGACAGCGGGATATAAAAAATCCCGAGCCAAACGTGGTCTCGGGTCTCTGGAGCCAATCGGAAGCCTGGAGAGTTTCCGAAAGGAAATCTTGGCTGCCCGGGCTGGGATCGAACCAGCGACCAAGTGATTAACAGTCACCTGCTCTACCGCTGAGCTACCGGGCAATCTGTACTAGCGGAAAGCGTGTGAAAAAACGCGACTCGACCGCTATTGGCAAGCTATAATTTAAGAAAAGTTTCTTCCGGTGACGATTTCACGCCCTTGAAACACAACCGCATTTGCCTGAAACAAAGCCTTGCATTCGGGCGGGCAACCGCTACTTTCCTACGTTTCCCTAAAAGTCCGGTTCACCGGCAAACGCTAAAATTTATGCAAGAACACACCCTATCCGTAACCATACGCGAGGGCAAAGGCCGAGGTAACTCTCGCCGTCTGCGCGCACAGGGCATCATCCCTGCAGTCATCTACGGACAAAGCGGCACGCAATCGCTGGCCGTTTCCGAGAGCGACTTCAAGATGCTCATGCGCGAGATCGGTGGATCCACTGCCGTTGTCACCCTCGAAAACGACAAGGGAGGCAAGACGTCCTCCCTTATCCAAGCCACACAGCGCAACCCCCGCAATGACCGCTTCGAGCACATCGACTTCCTCGAGCTCACCGCGGGCCACGAGATCACCGCACACATCCCGGTCCACACCCACGGCACGCCCGTAGGCGTGAAGAACGGCGGTGGCACGCTGGAGATCACTCTCCACGAAGTGGAAATCAAGTGTCTGCCCAAGAACCTGCCCGAGCAGATCGACCTCGACGTCAGCAAGCTCGAGATCGGGGACGCTATCCACGTGGAGAACCTCCCCACTATCGAAGGCGTCGCCTACCAGGGTGATCCCGAGACGGTCGTCGTCATGTGCAGTGCTCCGACAGTCGAAGAGCCTGAAGAAGACGCGGCCGAAGAAGCCGAAGCGGGTGAGGAGCCCGAAGCAAAAACCGAGGAATAAGGCCACGGCCCTCCTCGTTCCGTTCTTTTACAGATTATGTCCATCGCCGTTATAGTCGGCCTGGGAAACCCCGGGGCGGAGTATGGCGGCACACGCCACAACATCGGGTTCGATGTACTGGACGCCCTGGCCGCTGACTGCGGAGTAAGCTGGAAGCTTGAAAAAAAGTTCCAGGCAGAAACCGCTAAAGTCAGCCTGGGCGGCCAAACCATCGTCCTGATGAAGCCCCAGACCTACGTCAACGACAGCGGTCGCGCCTTGGGAGCCTGGCTGCGGTTCTTCCGCAAGCCCACCTCGCAGGCCGCCGTGGTTTACGACGAGATCAATCTGGACCTCGGGCGACTCAAGCTGAGTACCCGAGGCAGTGCCGGTGGCCACAACGGGATTGCCAGTCTGCTCAGCGATGCCGGTGACGGATTTATCCGCTACCGCATCGGCATTAGCGGCAAGGCCCACCCGGAGATGGACCTGAAAGATTGGGTACTGGGAAAATTTACCGAAAGCGAACGCACGGTAATCAACGCCCGGATGCCCGACTACCTGAGCGGCCTGCGCCTCCTCGCACGCGTGGGAGCAGAAGCCGCCATGAATCAACTCAATTCACAAAAACCTTCCCAAACAGCATGAGCGACACCGCAACCCAGAGCCAGTATCTGGCCACCTTCATCCTCGACACCCGTAACTACACCGAAGCGGTCGAGACCCTCATTGAACGCATCAAGGGCGCCCTCGAAAGCCTCGGTTTCACCGTTGGCAAGGTCGAGGAGCAGGGCCAGAAGGAGTTCATCCGCGTCACGGACCGCAACTTCACCGCCGGCCTCTACGTAGCCTACGAACTGACCGGCCCGGCAGCTGCCAGCACCCAGATTCAGGAAAAGTTCCGTCTGGACAAGCAGGTTAACCGCGTCCTGGTTCAGTCCAAGGACTAAGCCTTTACGGTTTTTTTCTTTCTTGTGCCCGATGACGATTGACCCGTCATCGGGCACCCTTCAGCTTATTCCATTATGGCCTCGCTAAACAAAGTTATGCTCATGGGTAATCTGACCCGTGACCCCGAAGTCCGCGCCCTGCCCAGTGGCATGTCCATCTGCAAGTTTGGCATCGCGGTCAACCGCAACTTCACCACCAAGGACGGTGAGAAGCGCGAGGAAACCACTTTTGTCGATATCGACGCCTTTGGCCGTCAGGCAGAAGTCATTGCCAAGTACATGTCCAAGGGGCGCCCGATCTTCGTCGAAGGCCGCCTCAAGCTAGACGAATGGGAGGACAAGACCTCCGGCCAGAAGCGTTCCAAGCTCGGCGTGACGCTGGAGAACTTCCAGTTCATGGGTGGCCGTGGTGACGACGATGGCAGCGGTGGCGGTGGCGGCTACTCACAGAGCTCCCCTCCCCCACGCAGCACCGGGCGTTCCTCAACCCCGGCCCACGATGATGTCGACGACGACGTGCCGTTCTGATGAAAGACCGTCGCGCGGCCCAGCTCGGGTTGGCCATCATCATCTGCGGTTTTGCGCTGGGCGTTATCAGCGCGCTGGGGCTCGTGCCCTCCTTGCGAGATAAAGCGGCCCTGCTGCACTTTCCCGCACTCATCATCGCTGTCTTTTTATTAGGCGCAGGCGTAGGTTTACTTCGCCTGAAGTGATATCATTTTTCAGGGCTTTTCGTTGGGACTTTTTCGTCGATTCGGGGTTCTAATTAGAGTATCTTGTACAAAATGAGGGGTATCCGCACCCAAATCCGCCTTCGCCTGGGGCAGCTAAGCTATTTGGCTGCCGGGCTTTGCTTTGCGGGCACACTGGCAGCGGAGAGCAATCTCATCAGCAAGTCTCCCTTTCTCCCCCCGGGCTGGCGACCGCCACAACCGCCCACCGTACAGCCACCACCTCAGGCTGCCCCACCCATTCTTGCACGCCAGCTTGAGTTCAAGGGCATGATCGACTTCGGAGACGAACAAAAGTTTAGCCTGTACGACAAGAAATCAGGCGACAGCTATTGGATGCCGCTAAATGAGATGCGCGAGGGCTTTCAGGTCATTCGCTACGACCCAGGCCGGGCCAGCATCTACATACGCTCTGGCGGCCGCACTGAGGAACTCCAAATGGCCACCGTAGACGAAACCCCGATGCAAATCTCGGGTGGTGCCGCAGCCAGCGTTACCGCCAGCAGCACGCCATCGCGACCAGCTCCGCCGTCCGTCACCCCCAGCAGCAGTGGCACGGGCAATGGCCCCATGATACCCCGTCGGCGCATCGTGAGCGAAAACAACGGCGGGCAACCGCAGACGCCCAGCAACGGCGGACCAAACAACCCCCTCCCGAAACCACCCGGTTCATAAAAAAAGTCGCCCGCTAACGGACGACTTTTTTTGTGCGTAGAAATGGGTTTTCTCGCGGGCGGCACTCTGCGAGTACTAGTGGCCGACCGGTTCTTCCAGGAAGTGGCCTTCGATGAAGGCGTTGTAGGCCGCGTACTTGTAGAGCTCGTGCAGCGTCGGCGTGTTGTACACACGGCTGATGACGAGGTCGAGCGTTGCGCCCTGCTCCACCAAATCCATGCCGTAGTGGATGAGCTCCGTCGCAATCTTGCCAAAAATGTGGACACCGAGTACCTTGCGCGTGCCACGCTCGACCACCATCTTGAGCAGCCCTTCCTTCACGCCCATGATCTTGCCGCGTGGCATATCTTTGTAGTGCGCGCGCCCGACGCAGTAGTCGATCTTCTGCTCTTGGGCCTCGTCTTCGGTCATGCCAAAGACGCTGACCTCGGGTATGGTGTAAATGCCGTAGGGGAAATGCTCGCTGATCTTCTCCAAACCGTGCAGCTCAAACATATGCGTCACCGCCACGCGTCCCTGATCCATGCTGGTGGAGGCCAGCGCGGGAAAGCCGATCACATCGCCCACCGCGTAGATGTTGGGCACGGCGGTCTTGTAGGTGTCATCGACTTCGATGTTGCCGCGCTTGTTAACCTCGATGCCGATCGTCTCCAGCCCGAGCCCCTTGACCGCCCCGCTGCGCCCGGCGGCGTAGAGGAACATCTCAGCCTGGATGGGTTCGCCATTAGTCAGCTTGGCGTGGACATTGTACTCGTGCTCCTCGGGCAGAATCTCGACATCGTCGATGCGGCTACCGAAAACGAATTCCACCCCGGCCTTTTCCATATCCTGCTTGAGCTCGCGGCAAATCTCCCGGTCAAGGAAGCCGAGGATGTCCTCGCGGCTGTTGACCAGCTTCACCTTTGCACCCATGACGGCGAAAATCGTGGCGTATTCACAGCCGATGACTCCCGCTCCGACGATGACGATGGACTTGGGGAATTTGTTAATGGTCAGGATCGTGTCCGAGTCGTGGACAAACTTACCATCAAAGGGGATGCCCGGCGGCTGGAAGGGGAAAGAACCCGTGGCAATGAGGATGTTGTTCGCCTTGAGTTCGCAGGCGTCCTTGCCCTCGACCACCACCGTATGGCGGTCTTTCAGCTTACCGATGCCGACATACGTATCGATGTTGTGGAGCTTGAAATTCTTCTCAATCCCCTCTTCCTGCTGCTCGACGACCTGATTCTTGCGGAAGAAAAAGTCCTGCACATCGGCCGCATGCTTCAACTCCTTATCCACACCGAACAGGCCACGATCGTTCAGGCCCGAGTAGTACAGGGCGGTTTCCTTCAGGGTCTTGGAGGGCAGCGTGCCCGTGTTTGTCCCGGCGCCACCGAGGTCTTTTCGCTTTTCCACCACAGCGACTTGCTTGCCGTGGTAGGCGGCTTTCACGGCGGCTTTTTCTCCGGCAGGACCGGAGCCGATGATAATCAGGTCATATTCTTTCATGGCAACTCAATGGCGTTAACTGACGCGCCATTTCATAGCCAGCGATGCCCCTGGCTGGCAACCACGAAAGCGTCCCGGCGAGAAATCTATTCGCGGGTAAACATCAGGTGGATGTCCGCAGCGCGCGGACGCATGCGGTCCTCAAAGCGCCGATCAACCGCCAGATTGATGTTCGTGTGCAGCTCGAGCAAGTCCGCCCCGGCGGTTCGAATCGCCTCCGTCAGGCAAGTTGCTTCATACCCGCCAGCTTCCTGCTGGATAACCTCAAAAATAAGTCCCATACCTCTATAACAATACGCAGTAAAGCGGACGCATTGCCCACTTAAGCCATATATGATTGCAGAAAAAGCAGCCTTTGGCGAGCCTCGAATGGTCCGCCACGGGTTTTGACAAAGCCCTTACGGGCCAATCTGCCGCATCGGGTTCGGTTTGCCTCGCCACACAAGCCCCTACCCCGTAGCCCTTTACCACTATGAGCGAGCCGCACCCTCCGCCCAAGCCCTCCCACATCACCGTCGTACGTGCGTTGATCGGCATCGCCGTCATCGTTACGCTCATCTTCACTGGCCGCGAGATCGCCCATTTCATTCCGCATGCCGAGAAGTGGATTCAAGCGCAGGGCATCTGGGCTCCGGTCTACTACATCCTCATCGTCTGCCTGCTGACCGCCCTGTGCGTGCCGCTCGACCTCATGCTGATCGCCGCCGGGGTCATCTTCCCCCTGGGCGAAGGCTTCCTCATCGTCACCATCGCGCTGCTCATCAGCCAGAGTAACATTTTCTGGCTCTCCCGCCTGCTCCTCCACAACTACGTGCAACGCTGGATCGCGCGCAAGCCGAAGCTCAAACAGATCGAAAAAGCCCTGACCCGCGAAGGCATCAAGCTGTGCATCCTCATCCGCATGGCCCCCGTCCCGGCCTCACCGTGCAGCTACCTGATGGGCGCGAGCAAGCTCAGCTACCCGAAGTTCCTCATCGGCACGCTCGGGCTGCTGCCGCTGGGCTTCGTCTCGCAGTACTTCGGCTACGCCGCCGCCCACGCCACCACTACGGCCACGAACCCCAAGCACCATTTTTCCCTCCACGACGCCGTCGTCTATGGCGGATTCGTCGTCGCGCTGGTCGTAGTCATCATGATCGGCCACACCGCCAAGAAGGCCCTGCAGGAGGCGGGAGCCGACACGGATTAGAGCGGTTTAAGAAATATCTTGTCCGCAGATTTCACAGATTCATACAGATTATTCCGAGGCTATCTGTGAGCATCTGCGTGATCTGTGGTAAAAATACAGAGTTCAACGAGGCTACTACTTTATTTTAAATGGTCTAAAAAGATGGGGAGCTAGTTTTGATGCCGCCTGAGATTGCCAAAACAGCGATAGCTGATTTCGGCAATCTCAGTATGATGCGCAGCATCGAAAGTGCAGGCTGTGCCTGCCGCGGGGCGGGGCGCGCAGCCCCGCAAGCCTGCTAGTAGGCAGCGATGATCTCGATCTCAACCTTGGCGCCAAGCGGGAGCGCGGCGACCTGAATGGTTGAGCGGGCGGGGAAGTCAGCCGTAAAGTACTTTTGGTACACAGCGTTCATGTCGGCGAACTCACCCAGGTCGGTCAGGAAGACCGTGCTCTTGATCACGTTGGTGTAGTCCAGGCCCTGATCCTTGAGGATGAGGCCGACGTTCTTGAGCACGCGCTCGGTCTGCGCCGTCACATCTGCCGGAAAAGCCGCCTTCGGATCTGCCGGATCGATCGGGATTTGCCCCGAGCAGAAAAGCATGTCGCCAACGCGAACGGCGTGATTGTACGGCCCCACCGCAGGTGCGGACCCCTCGGGTTTAATGATCTGTTTCTGTGGCATAAAAAGAAAATGTGTTCGGATCACAAAGTGCTCAAAGAAGCACAAAGCACACAAAGCGTTTAGTGCGGAAAAATCCAGTCTGATTTCAATCTTCTCGGCTTACTTTGTGTCCGCTGTGACTGACGTAACTTAAAACTACCCCAGCGAGTTAATCAGTCGCTGGAGCTCGTCGCGCTTGGCCTTGTTGTCGGCCAGCATCTGACGGGTTTCCTCGACCAGATGCGGGGGCGCCTTGGAGGTGTACTTCTCGTTGGCCAGCTTGGACTCGCCGCCTTTGATCGCACCTTCGAGCTTGGCCAGCTCCTTGCTCAGGCGTTTCTTCTCCGCCTCGGTGTCCACGCTGCTGGCGAGGTCGAGGTAGAGCGTGCCGAGCGCGGTCACGCTGGCCGGGGCGTCCTGCACGTCGTCGCGCGGCTCAATGCCCTGCGCGCCGACCAGCCGCTTGAGCTTCTCGCCGTGGCTGTCAACCACGGCAAGGTTGCCCTCGTCCGCCACGATGAAGAAGGTCACGTCCTTCTTGTTGGCTAAATTATACTGTGCCTTCATGGCGCGGGCCTTGGAAACGAAGTCCCGCAACGCGTCCACCTCCTCAATGGCCGCCGCGTCGAGCTTCACTCCGGCCTCAGCCAGTTGCGCCTTGAGCGCGGCACTGGTGCCGGCGTCGTAGTGGTGGATAAAGTCCGTACCGCCATCAGCCGTGCCACCCGCAAAACCCATGTCCTGCCAGAGCTGCTCGGTGATGAACGGCGTGATCGGGTAGAGCATGAGCAGGAGCTGGCGCAGGCACAGATCCTGGATGGCGAGGCAGTTGCCGCGCAGGGCCTCGTCCTGCATCTTGGCCTTGGATACCTCCAGGTACCAGTCGCAGAAGTCACCCCAGAAAAAGTCGTAGAGCACCTTGGTCACGAGGTTGAACTCGTACTTGCCCAAATTGCTGTCGAAGCTGTCCAGCGCAGCCACCAGCGACCCAAGGATGGCGTGGTCGTCGGCATCAAACTTCTCCGGCTCAAGCCTCTGAAGAATGCTTACTAAAGTATTCTCACGCGGAGCCGCAGAGACGCTAAGAGAGTTACTTTCACCGGATTCATTTTCACTTTGCGCCTTTGCGTCTTTGCGTGAGTCAGACATCTGGCGAAAGCGGCAGGCGTTCCAGAGCTTGTTGCAGAAGTTACGCCCCTGTTGCAGGGCGGCGCACTCGGTGATCTCGCCCGTCTGCGGATCGGTCTTGAAGTCAAAGAGCACGTCCTGCCCCTTGGGCGCGATCATGAGCATGCCCAGACGCATGGAGTCCGCCCCGAACTTCTCGATCAGCTCCAGCGGGTCCGGTGAATTGCCGAGCGACTTGGACATCTTACGCCCCTTGCCGTCGCGGATGATGCCGTTGAAGTAAACGGTCTTGAACGGCACGTCGCCCATGAACTCCAGGCCCGCCATAATCATGCGTGCCACCCAGAAGAAAATAATGTCCGGCCCCGTGGCCAGCGCGGCAGTCGGATACCAGAAAGCAAGCTCGGCTTGCTGCGATTGAGGGGCTGCCGCCCCTACGCTCCCGCTGGTCGCTACCCCGCCGGGGGTAGGCGCATCAAGCGCCGTAGGGGGCTCCGCCCCCTCACGATGCGTCAGCATCGAGGGTGCAGGGCCTTGCCCTGCCCAGCCGAAGGTTGCGAAGGGCCAGAGCCATGACGAGGCCCAGGTGTCGAGGACGTCTTCCTCCTGCTCCCAGTTTTCGGGGTCGGCGGGGCCATCGACGGAGACGAAAACCTTCGTCTCGTCCTGTAAATCCGCGTCGGTCAACGCGGCGCGGTCGATCCCCTTCTTGTACCAGACGGGGATGCGGTGGCCCCACCAGAGCTGGCGGCTGATGCACCAGTCCTGGATGTTGTCCAGCCAGTGCAGGTAAACCTTTTCCCAACGCTCGGGGTAAAACTTGATCTTGCCCGAGCGGACGGCCTCCTTGGCCTCCTCGACCTTGGGGTACTTGAGCCACCACTGGTCGGACAGGCGCGGCTCGATCGGCACGTCTGCGCGCTCGGAGAAGCCGACGTTATTGGAGTAGTTCTCGGCTTCGACCAGCAGGCCCTTTTCCTCTAAAAGCTTGGCCGCCAGTTTGCGGGCCTCGAAGCGATCCTTGCCGTGCAACTCGGGCATCTCGGGGCAGTTGATCTTGCCGTCCGGCGTGAGCACATCGATGACCTCCAGGCCGTGACGCTGCCCGATGTCCCAATCTGCCCGGTCGTGCGCCGGGGTGACCTTGAGTACGCCCGTGCCGAACTCCATATCGATATGCTCGTCGGCCACGAAGGGAATTTTTGCCTCGGGGAAAGGCCGCACGGCATGCAAGCCCTCTTCAATCAAATGCTTGTAGCGCTCGTCGTCCGGGTGGACAGCCACCCCGGTGTCGCCCATGATGGTCTCGGGGCGCGTGGTGGAAATCTCGACAAACTCGCCCGGGCGCTCAGCGATCTCGTAGCGCATCTTGTAGAGCTTACCGCTCTGCGGCTTCATGATGACTTCCTCGTCGCTGAGGGCCGTCAGGCTGACAGGGCACCAGTTGACCATGCGCTTGCCGCGGTAGATCATGCCCTTGTGGTAGAGTTCGACGAAGGCCGTGAGCACGGCGCGGCTGTAGCCGGGGTCGAGCGTGTGCACGGTGCGGTCCCAGTCGCAGGACGCGCCCAGCTTTTTGAGCTGTTTTAAAATAATGCCGCCGTGCTCGTCGCGCCACTCGCAGGCTTTTTCGACAAATTGCTCGCGCCCAAAGTCGTGGCGGGTTTTGCCCTCCTTGCGCAGTTCCTTCTCAACGCGGGCCTGCGTGGCGATGCCCGCGTGATCCGTCCCCGGCACCCACACGGCGGCCTTGCCCTGCTGCCGCGCACGGCGGGTCAGGATGTCCTGCACGGTGTTGTTGAGGATGTGCCCCATGTGCAGCACGCCCGTCACGTTCGGCGGCGGAATGCAGATGCTGAAGGGTTCTCCTGCCCCGCTTTTTAGCTCGGGGGTAGGCGCACCAAGCGCCGTAGGGGGCTGTGCCCCCTCAGTGCCAGCAGGTGCAACCTGCTCAGGCAGCACTCCCTTGAAACATCCCGCCTGCTCCCAGGCAGCATACCACTTGGTTTCGACGTCTTGCGGTTCGTAGGCTTTGGCTATCTCGGACATGTCTTCTAAAATGTTGGCGCGAAAATGAAACGCACCAGTTTGCCAACCCACACGCCCGGCGCAAGGAGGTTTTCAGGGGGAGATTAACCGAAAACCAAAGCCCGGCTCACTTAGGTTGCCACTTGATGACCTTTAGGCCCGCCACACGCTTAAAGTGGGCCACATTTCCCGTCATGATAGACAACTCCATGGCCAGGGCATGCCCGGCGATAAACGGGTCGGGTCCATCCAGCCGCACCCCGCGTTTAATCAAGTCCGCGATCACTGCGCCCGCGCATCTGGCCGCTGCCCGGTCGAAGGGTAAGACATCAACCGCCCCGAGAAGCATCTCCACACGCTTCACTTCGGCCTCGCTACCCGTGCGCTCCGCCCCGACCCAAAGCTCCGCCTCGGTAATGGCCGAAATGGCAAAAGCCTTGCCCGCGTGGGCCTTGGGCGGCTTGTGTCCGCGCATGACAAAGATGCAGGCGTCCGTGTCGAGCAGGATCACGACTCATCCACCCCGCGGATGTGCATACCCGCCCAAGGTGGACGCTCGATACGGGTCGGCTCAGCCGCACAGGCCTCTGCCACCTCGCTCAGGGTTTTCCGCCGCGCACGCAGAACGAGCGTGTCACCCTCCTCGCGCATCTCGACCTCACTGGCCTTGCCCACCCAACGTCTGGGCAAACGTACGGCCAGGCTGCCGCCATTGCGAAAAACTTTTGCTGTCTTCATATGTATATACTTTAAATATATATATCAAAAAAATCAAACCAGTAAACTTAAAACTGAAACACACTCTTCACCGGGTCGTTGATGTCGGTTGGGTGGGTCATGATGGCTTCGATGGCGACGCGGAGGCCCTTGACCTGCGTGTCGAGGTGCATGCTGGGCAGGCCGAGGTTTTGCTCCAAGGCAGCGGTTTCGGGGAAGGTGGGCTGGTGGACCCAGCCCGCGCGGATGGGAAGCTTGTTCACCGCGATGTGGTGGAGCACGCCGTACATGAGGAGGTTGCAGCCAAAGGTTGCCGCCGTGTCCGAGATGTCCGCCGGGACGCCTGCCGCGCGCATGGCCTTGACCATGGCCCGGATGGGCAGCGTGGTGTAGTAGGCGGCCGGGCCGTCGGCAGCGATGGGCCGCTGGGGCTGTTTTCCGGCCTCGTCGCCGATGCCGTAGCGGGGCGCGTCGAGGTAGTTCTGGGCCAGGCGTTCAACAGTCAGCATGCTGCGCCCGCCAAACTCCCCCATCGAAATCACCACCTCGGGCCGGAGCTGGTCGATCTGCTCGGTTACGGAGGGGATCATTTCGTCAAAGACCGAGGGCGGCACGTGAGCCACGACCTTGGCCCCGGCGATCTCCTCGCCGTCGAGAGCGAGCGCGACGGCCTTGGCAGGGTTGTTCTTGCTGCCGACCCAATCGCCAAATCCTGTTAAAAGTACCGTAGACATGACTCGTAAATATACACTTTCATGCCATCTGGGCAACGAAACAGTGAAACATCCGCTTTTCCCCGTTGAAATCGAATCCCGCATATGACTCATTGTCGTGAGTTGACAACGGTTTCACAGGATCCTCTCTTTCGCCGCATCCGACAGCACGCCGAAAAGCGCCTGAACTTTACCGCGCAAACCAGCGCGAGCGAGCGCCTCGAAAAGCTGAAGGAGTACATGCGCCTGGAAAAAGAAATGCTTATCCGCTATCACCGCAAGGGTGACGGCGGGCTCCGCGTGGCCAAGGCCCGCTCCATCATGATCGATGTCCTGCTGGAGACGCTCTTCAACGACGCGCTGGAGAAGTACGAGAGCGAACACGGCAAGCTCCCTTGCCCCGTCGCGCTGATCGCCCTCGGAGGCTATGGCCGCCAGGAGCTCAGCCCGTTCAGCGACGTGGACATCATGTTTCTCTTTCCCAAGAAAAACAAATCGCCCCAGCTCAAGACCCTGCAGGAGGCCCTGGTCAACGACATCCTCTACCCGCTGTGGGACCTCAACCTGAAGGTCGGCTACTCCATCCGCAACGTAAAGGAGACGCTCGATGAGGCCCGGGCCGAGGACCAGTCCAAAAACGCACTGCTGGAGTCCCGCCTGATCTGCGGTTCGGACAAAGTTTTTCAGGAATTCCGCAAGGCCTACGAGCAATTCCTCAGCCACGAAGACGTGTCGAGCTACGCCCGCTTTCGCCTGCAAAACCAGGCCGAGCGCCGGGCCAAGCACGGCAACACCGTTTTTCTCCAGGAGCCCGATATCAAGAACGGCGTCGGCGGGCTGCGGGACTATCAGAACATCCTCTGGATGGCCCGCGTGCGCCTGGGCGAAGGCTCGCTCGACGCCCTTGAGCGCAAGCACTACCTGACCGAGGCCGAGCACAAAACCCTGGAAACGGCCTACGACTTTCTCATGCGGGTGCGCAACGAACTGCACTTTGAAAGCACCCGCGCGACTGACCTGCTGAACCTCGAGAAGCAACCCCGCATCGCCTGGTCGCTCGGCTACCGCAAGGAGGACATTTTTCGCCGCGTAGAGTGGTTCATGCGCGACTACTACTCCCACGCCAACCACATCTTTCAGCTCTCCCGCCTGCTGGAGCAGCGACTGGCCATCACCGGCATGCCGGGTAAGGAACGCCTGACCATGCGCGACGTCATCCGCTCGCGCCAGATGGACCGCCAGCGGCACATCGATGGCTTCGTCCTGCGCGACAATGAGCTCACCTTTGAGCACAGCGCTATTTTTGAGCAAGACCCCGCCCGCCTCATCCGGGTTTTCCGCCTCGCCCAGCACCACCAGGCCAAGTTCAGCCTGGAACTGAAAATCCTCATCACCAACTCGACCAGCCTGATCACCCCCATGATCCGCGCGCAGGAGTCGCCCAACCGCACCTTTCGCTCCATCCTGCAGGAAAAGGGGGACGTCTACCCCACACTTTCGCAGATGCACGAGTTGGGCATCCTCGGGCGATTCATCCCGGAGTTTGGCGAGCTGACCTGCCTCGTCCAGCACGAGTACTACCACCGCTACACGGCGGATATCCACGTACTCAACACCATCCACGAGCTGGACCGCATCTTTAGCGGAGAGAACGAAAAGGCCGGGCTCTACCGCGAGGCCATACGCGAGGCCGAGACCCCCACACTGCTCTACCTTGCGCTCCTGCTGCACGATATCGGCAAGAGCAACGGCGTCGAAGACCACTGCCAGCGAGGGGTACTGAAGGCCACTCCCGTGCTCAAACAACTCGGCGTCGAAAGCGATAAAGCCGAGCTGGTTCTCTTTCTGATAAAAAATCACCTCGAAATGGCACGATTCTGGCAACGCTTTGACGTAGATGATCCCAGAACGACAGCGGCATTTGCGGATTTGGTCGAGAACGAGGAAGCCCTCCGGCACCTCTTCGTGCTCACCTATTGCGACGCTCGCGGCACCGCTGAGAGCCTCTGGAACGACTACAAAGACTCACTTCACAGCCAACTTTACCGGGCCACATTTGAACTGCTCCACGATGAGGAGGCCGTTGCACAAAAGGCCAGAAAGAGAATCGAGATGATCCATAAAGAACTCATTGCTAAGAATTTACCCGACATACCAGAAGACCAGATCGAGGCCCACTTCAACCTCCTGCCAGAACGGTATTTCCTCCACAACAACAGCGAGGAGGTCGAGCTGCACCTGCGCATGATCGGCAAGTTGCTGAGCCAGATTACCGAGGCGGACTCGGTCGGCTCCCTCGTGCCCATCATCGACTGGCGCAACGACACCGACATGGGCATGAGCGTGGTCAACGTCATCACCTGGGACCGGGCCGGACTCTTTTACAAGCTGGCCGGCGCCCTCACCGTGGCCGGGGTCAACATCCTCAGTACCAAGGCGATATCGCGCGGTGACCACATCACCATCGACACCTTTTACGTCGAGGACAACGACGGCGGCATCGTGGACAATCCCAAGGCCAAGGACGTTTTCGAGCAGCACCTCAACGCGGCCCTGCTCAAGAACAAGGACCTCATGCCCGAGATCGACGCACTGGCCAAGCAGGTCAGCCGCTCCAAGCGCTACGAGACGCAGTCCAACCTTCGCGCTCCCATCCCGCCAGCGGTAGACATCTACCACGAGCTTTCCCTGCGCCGGACGATTGTCGAAATCCAGGCCAACGACCACGTCGGTCTGCTCTACCAGATTGCCAAGGCTATTTTTGACCACGGCTTCGACATCAGCTTTGCCCGCATATCGACCGAGCGTTCCGCCGCGTTGGACACCTTCTACATCGAGCCCATCGACAAGAAGCACGGCAAGGACACCTCCGCCCATATCGCGCTGCGCGAATCGCTCAACCGCATCGTCTCCTGCGATACGTTCGAAGCCGCAATCTAGCCACGGATTTAACTTCCCTCTTTCGCCCTGCTGGCGGTAAACTCACCCCGCCTTGAAAACGCTTACGCAGAACCAGTCGGTGCTCGATTCCCTGTATCGCATCAGCAGCCTTGTCAGCCAGACCGAAGACCCTCGGGAGGCGCTTGAGCTCATCATCGACAACCTGATCGAGACGCTCGGGGCCAGCAGCGCCTCCATCGCGCTCATCAACCCGGACTCCAGTCAACTCGAGATCGAGGTCTACAAGGGGCTGCCCAAGTCCTCCGAGGAGATCAAGCTCACGCTCGGGCACGGCGTCACCGGCTGGGTCGCCCTGCACGGCGAACCAGTATTGATCGAGGATGTGCGCTTCGACCCGCGCTACATCACGCTCAAGCAGTCCATCCGCTCCGAGCTCGCCGCCCCCATGATTCTCGAAGGGCTAACGGTGGGAGTGGTCAACGTCGACAGTGAGCGCATCGCCGCCTTTAACGAGGAGGACCTCAAGCTCCTCGTCCTGCTCACCTCCGAGGCCACGAAGGTCGTCAGCCGCCTCTGGCTCATTAACCAGCTCAAGGAAAAGGCCGACCAGCTCCAGGCCCTGATTAGCGCGGGGCAACACCTCGTGGCCACCCGTGACCAGGCCACCCTCTTGCGCGGCATCACCCGCGAGGCCCGCCACCTCATCAACTGCCGCTACTGCGCCATCTATTTACTTACGCCGGACAAGAAACGCCTCCAGCTCCAGGCCCTTGAGGGCCCCGGGGGAAGCGTCGAGTACGAGGAGGAAATCGAGCCCGGCCAAAGCGCGATCGGCGTTGCCCTCAAGCGCAACAAGCAAGTCAGTGTGGTCGACCTCCCCCGCACCGAGGAGCACCACTTTGTCGACTTGGTCCAGCGGGACGGCCTCTGCTCCATGCTCTCCACCCCCATCGTGGTGGAGAAGGAAGTCGTCGGCGTGCTCAATGCCTACACCACCACCACGCACCGCTTTAACAACGACGAGAAGCGCTCCTTTGCCACCCTGGCCTCGCTTGGCTCGGTGGCCATGGAAAATTCCCGCCTCTACAGCCGCGTCTTTACCAGCGAGGAAAGCCTCCGCCGCAACGAACGCCTGACCACCCTCGGCCTGCTGGCGGCAGAGATTGCCCACGAGATCCGCAACCCGCTCACCGTTATCAAGCTGCTCTTCGAGTCGCTGGGGCTCGACTTTGAGCAGGACGACCCCCGCACGCAGGACGTTGCCATCATCGGCGAGAAAATCGTCCAGCTAGAAGAGATCGTCAGCCGCGTGTTGCACTTTGGCCGCAGCCGCTCCGAGATGCACTCTCGCCAGAACCTCAAGCAGCTCATCGAGGAAACCCTCATCCTGCTTCGCCTTAAACTGGAGCAGTCGAAGGTGCATCTCGTTTACACGCCGCCGACGAAGCCTCTGTGGGTCGAGGTCCACAAGGGCCAAATCCAGCAGGTCATCCTGAACCTCATCCTCAACGCCGTGCAGGCCATGCCCAAGGGCGGTGTGATAACCGTTGCACTTGAACGTAACGACACCGGCTCGCGGCCCACAGCCAGCGTCTTTATCAAGGACGACGGCAAGGGCATCCCGGAGTCGATACGCGAGCGCATCTTCGAGTCCTTCCTCACCGGCAAATCCGACGGTACCGGACTCGGACTTTCCATCAGCCGCCAGATTCTCAAATCCCACCGAGGCGAGCTCGAGCTGCTGAGCACAGGCGACGAAGGCACCATCTTCCGCTTTATGCTCCCCCTGCTCGAACAATAGGTAAGATCGCGCAGCCTGGAACGTAAAGCGACACGGGCACATTCAGAAGATCCAGCCGGCACTTTGCATTTTATCCGTGCGCATTCTGGCTATCCGTGGTTAATACTTTTCCAGCATGATTGGCTTTAACGAAGGCGGCGGCACGCGCACGCAGATTCCCCCGGCGGTGAGCTTGACCGATAAGGTCTTCGCCCCCGAGGGCTGGCTGCACGCCTTACTCGGTCTGGAGCACCGCCCACAGCAGGAGAGCATGGCGCAGGCCGTCTCGCGCACGATGGCCATGGACACCCCACTGGTCTTCGAGGCCGGAACGGGCGTGGGCAAGAGCCTCGCCTACCTCGTGCCCGGCATCCTCCAGGCCGTCTCCGAGAAGCGCCCGCTCATCGTCTCCTCCCACACCATCGCGCTCCAGCAGCAGCTGAAAAACCACGACATTCCGCTCGTTCGCAGACTTTTTGACCACGTACCGGAGCTTGAGCCCTACCGCGGCTTCAAAGTCGCACTCCTCGTCGGGCGCGGAAACTACCTCTGCGGGCACCGCCTGGCGCGGGCCATCCAAACCAAGGCCGACCTCTTCGGCGGGCCCGAGGTGGCCGAGCTGGAGCGCATCCGCGACTGGGCCTCGGTCACCAAACACGGCTTGCGCGAGGAGCTGACCCCCGCCCCCAACCCCGACGTCTGGGAGTGGGTCAACGCCGACTCCAGCTCCTGCAACAGCAAGAACTGCTCTCCCCAGACCTGTTTTTTCCGCAAGGCACTGGCCGAGCGCTCCGAGGCGCAGGTCATCATCGTCAACCACAGCCTGCTCTTCAGCCTGATAAGCGCGGGGCTCTCCCCCGGCGGCAAGAGCCGGGGCGTGCTCTTTGCCGACGACTTCCTCGTCCTCGATGAGGCCCACACCGTGCCCGAAATCGCCACCAACCACTTTGGTGTCAGCCTCAGCTCCTACGGCATCGAGCGTGCCCTGAAAATCCTCTACAACCCCAAGACAAAGAAGGGCCTGTTGAGCAAGTTCGGCTCGCGCAAGGAGCAGGAATGCGTCGTCCGCGCGATCGATGCCAGCCAGAGCTTTTTTAACGAAATCCGCCGCCGCTATCTCGACCAGACCGACGTCCTGCGCCTGCACAAGCCGGACTGGACCGAGCCCCTCCTCCACCGCCCACTCGGCACCGTCGCCAACCAACTCAAGCAGCTCCGTCAGGACATCCAGGAGGAGTCCGTCCAGCAAGAGCTGGCCGACCACGCCAGTAAGCTCGACGCCATGCTCAAGGCCTTGACCCATTGCCTGGCCATGGAGGAAGACGACGAAGTCTACTGGCTGGAAAAAACCGGACGGCGGCGCTCCATCGTCAATCTGCGCACCGCTCCGATCGACGTGGCCAGTTTTTTGCGCGACAGCGTCTTTCACCGCGAAACCTCGGTCACCCTGACCAGTGCCACCCTCAGCAGTGCCCAGGGCATGTCCCCCTTTCTGCGCCGGGTGGGAGCCGAGGGCGAAGACCACGCTGTGGAGGCCTCGCCCTTTGACTACGAGCGCAACGTGCAAATCTACATCGCCGAGGATGCCCCCGGCCCCGAGCGCGGCTCCGGTCGGCTCGACATCCCCTACCTCTCCGAGACCATCGCCTACTGCGCCGAGCAGGTCGAAGGCGGTACGCTGGCCCTTTTTACCAGCTATGCGGACATGAACAAAGTCGCCGCCCAACTGGCCGAGCCCCTCAAGGCCGCCCAGCGCCCCCTCCTGACCCAGGGCGCGGGTCTGTCCCGCATCGAGCTGAAGAACCGCTTCGTTGAGGCCGGAAACGCCGTCCTGCTCGGGACCGAGAGCTTCTGGACAGGCTTTGACGTCCCTGGCCCCGCACTGTCGCAGGTCATCATCACACGCCTGCCCTTTGAGATACCAACCCACCCCATTGCCGAGGCCCGCGCCGAGTGGATACGCCGCCAGGGCGGCAACCCCTTTACCGGCATGACTTTGCCCGAGGCCGTGATCCAGTTTCGCCAGGGCATCGGGCGGCTCGTGCGCAAGCAGGATGACACCGGGCGCATGGTCATTCTCGACTCACGCATCCTGAAAAAGGAGTACGGGCGGCACTTCATCGATGCGCTCCCCAAACGCCACTATGCCCGCTTTAACCGCTTCGACCGCGAGTCGATCATGCGCTGAGAAGATTTTGGCTTAATGAGAGAGAGTCCCATGCCGATTCCTTGGCTTTACTTTTCAAGCCATTGTACCATAATGATTAACACCCTGCATTTCATGGCCTGAAAACCATAGAATCCCGCAGGAACTGTATTATATGAAACCCGCCCCTTTACAGGCCTATGGCCAGACCGACCGTGGACTCATTCGCAGCGAAAATGAGGACAACTTTCTGGTGGATGCCAAACAGCGTGTCTTTGCCGTGGCAGATGGCCTCGGCGGCCTGCCCGAAGGCTCTCTGGCCAGCGAAATTGCCGTGACCGAGCTCAGCGACTGGCTCAAGCACTTTGACCCAAGCACCGAACCAGACTTTCCCAAGCTCTTCAACCGGGTCAATACCAGCGTATACGACCGCGGACGCGAAATCAGCGCAGACCTCGGCATCGGCACCACGCTCACTGTCGCCTACCTCAACGGCAAACAGCTCGTCACGGGGCATATCGGCGACACCGGACTGGTCATCTTCAAGCAGGACCTCTGGCGGCAAGTCACCCAGGACCACACCATGGCCCAGGAGATGCTCGACCGACTCAACCCCGGCGAAGAAGCCTTTATCCCCGAGTATTTCAGCCACACGCTCACGCGCTGCATCGGCCAGACCGGGCAGATCGAGACCGACGTCTACCGCGAAACCCTCGAACCCGGCGACCGCATCCTGCTCTTTACCGATGGCGTGACCAAGACCATGCAAATGGACGAAATCCACGAAATGATCTTTGCCACGGATAACCCCCAGGCCTTTGTCAAGCAGGTCATTTCCCTTGCCAACGAGCGCGGCGGCCCGGACAACATCACCGCCATCGCCATTTTTGTCTAGGACTCTTTCCACATGAAAATCGACCTTTTACGCCAGCGCCTGGCCAGCGACCCGCACAACCCGCTCTTTCACTTCAGCCTCGGGCAAGCCCTCTATCAGGAGGGTGCCTGGGAGGAAGCCGTGGACCATCTGCGCGTCTGCTGTAGCAGCCGTGAAGACTGGATGCTCCCCCGCATCATGCTGGGCCGCTGCCTGGCGGAGATCGGCCAGCGCGAAGCCGCTATCCCCCTGCTCCAGGAGGGGCTCAAGCTCGCCATCGAGCAACATCACGAAGACCCGGCCACAGAGGCAAGAGCCCTGCTGGCAGAGCTCTCCGCCTGATGCGCGCGTTACTGGTCACGCTCGGTACGACCGGCGACATCTACCCGATGATTGGCTTGGGAAAGGCCATCAAGCAACACGGCGGCGCCGTCACCATAGCCACCTCGGAATACTTTCGCGCCGAAATCGAAGCCGCCGGGATGGGCTTCATCGCCCTCGCCCCCCACTGGACGCAGGAAGAGTTCGTTGACCTGGCCAAGC
Organism: Verrucomicrobiia bacterium; assembly: GCA_030425485.1. Lineage (GTDB taxonomy): Bacteria > Verrucomicrobiota > Verrucomicrobiia > Opitutales > Cerasicoccaceae > Ruficoccus. The sequence continues at coordinate 7,284 of JAUIAM010000016.1, read as the reverse complement.
AGCTCAACCGCAACACCAACCCAGCCGTCGAGCTCCGGTGGATTTTCCAGAGCTTTAAGCCCGCCCTGCCCGAGAACTTGCGTCTACTCGAGGCAGCCGCGCAAAACCACGACATCATGGTTGCCTCATACCTGCTCCCCTTCCTGAGCGGGATCGCCGATCGCGTCGGCCTGCCTTTTGCCATCACGGCGTTTTGCCACAGCGCGGTTCCCTCGCCCGATCAGGTCATGCGCGGCTACCCGGAGCTAAGGTGGCTCCCGCGCCCCCTGCGGCGCGTCTACAACCGTTTTTTCTGGTACGCGGCGGACAAGGCTGTGGACGCCCTGCTCAACCATACCATCGGCGCAGAGCTCAAGGCGGCCAAAATCCCCAAGATCAATCGCTTCTTCTGCCAACCCGCCCGCCTCGTGCTGGCCACTGTTTCGCCCGGACTGATGCAGCCCGGGGGCGTCACCTTCGACTCGCGTTTTGTTTTCAGCGGATACATCCGCCACCAACCACCCGAAGATCCCGCCCTCCAGCAACGGCTGGACAGCTTTTGCGGCTCGAAAAAGGTGCCGGTCATCAACTTTGGCAGCATGGTGCGAGACAGCAGCCAAAAGCAGTTCCAGCGCTTTCTGAAAAACTGGCCCAAGGGCCGAAAACTCATTGTGCAGGCCGGCTGGGCGGGGCTCGCCGTCCCCACGGATCGCCCCGAGATCCTCGGGCTGGGCAAAACCAACCACGATGTGCTCTTTGGCTACGCCTCGGTCGTCGTGCACCACGGCGGTGCCGGTACCACGGGCAGCGTGCTCCACGCCGGAGTCCCCCATCTTGTCGTGCCCCACATTGCCGATCAGTTTTTCTGGGCCAGCGAGGTCGTCCGCCTCGGTGTCGGCCACACCATTTCCTGCAAACGTTGGGAGCGTAACGCCCTGGGCGCCATTGATGCCGTGCTCGGAGACCACTCCTGCTCCGAAAAGGCCCGGGAGGCCGCCGCCGTCCTGGCTACCGAAAATGGAGGAGAGAGCTCTGTGCGCCTGCTGCGCGAATTCATGGAGCGGGAAAAAATGAGGCCCGGCGGAACCCCAACCGCCGGACCTGATGCTTAGCTATCCCATGAGCCCTTATCAGGATTCACTCAAGTTCCAAGAAGCACCATCCATGCCAGCCTTGCCAAAGCGGAACTAATCCTGTTAACTCTGTATGAAAATGCACACCGGTGCGCACTGATTTAGCATTTCCACCCATGGCCAAGCTCGTCTCGAAACCCATTCGCATACTGGTGGTAGGTATTTCCCAGAAGGTATGCCGGCAAGTCGCGCACAGCATGGAGGAATGCACTGCCGCGGTTGGCATGTGCGAAATGCAGACATGGGAGGAAGTCAGAAAACACCTGCAACAACACGAGTCCGAGCACGATGTCCTGCTCATTGAGGACTCAGCCCTGGCAGAGAAAGATTGGGTCGATATTAAGCAATGGCTGGCCAGCGAAGAGGCACTCCCAGCCATCCTCATGGCTGGTAAGCCCACCCGCGAGCACGCCATCAAGGCCTACCACGCCGGGTTCAAGGACTACATCGAAGCCGACGAGGAGGAGCGCTACCTCGTCTACCTGCCCCATACCCTGCTGCGGCTGGTCGACCACGAGCGGGCCCACTCTGCCCGCATAACCGTGGAGCAGGCCCTCAAGCGCGTCTCCGTGGCCGTCAACGCCAGCTCCGGACGCAAATTCTTCCACGAGCTGACCCGGCAGATCGTCGATGCCCTCGATGTGGACTTCGCCATGATGGGTGAGCTCATCGGCAGCAAACAAGAGCGCATCCGTAGCGTTTCCTACGCAAACCAGGAGCGCCTCCTGAGCAACTTCGAGTACTCGATAAAGGACACTCCCTGCGAACTTCTCATCTCGCAGCCCTCAAGTGTTTTCCCCGAAGACGTCTGCAAGCAGTTCCCCAAGGACAAGCAGCTTCAGGAGATCAATGCCCAGTCCTACATCGGCGTCCCGCTGCGCAATCACGAGAACCAGACCACGGGCCTGCTCTGTGTCATGCACAGCAAGCCGCTCTCCAAGCCAGACGTCATCCTCTCCGTGCTCAAAATCATGGCCGCGAGAGCCGAGATGGAACTCGATCGCGAGCGTACGCAGTCCGCCTTGCAGCGCCAGGCCCGCATTGTCGAGCAACTCGGCGAGGCCGTGATCGGGGCAGATATTGACGGCAACATCACCTCCTGGAATCATCAGGCCGAGGCACTCTTTGACTGCACGGTGCAGAACGCCATCGGCCGTCGCCTGACCGAACTGCTCCCCGACCCGGACGAAGGCTTCGTCAACCGCCACTTTGTCGAGCCCCTGCTCATCCACGGCAACCACTTTATCGAGACTAAGCTCAGGCGCATCAGCGGCTCAACTTTCCACGCCCACCTTTCCCTCAGTCAGGAGAAAAACAACCGCGGGGAAGTCGTGGGCATCATCGCCTGTTGCCGCGACATCAGCACCCGCGTCCATGCCGAGAAACAGCGCCGCGAGGCTCAGGAACGTCTCAAGCTCCACGTCAACCGCACTCCGCTGGCCTGTATCGAGTGGGACCTCCAGTCCCGCATCGTAGCCTGGAACGCCTCTGCTGAGCGCATGTTTGGCTACAAGGAAGATGACATCATCGGCCAGCCCTACAGCATCCTCGTTGAGCCCAAGATGAGCGAAAGCGTAAAGCACATCTTCGAGCGCCTCTTCCGCGGTGACGGCGGGTTCTACAGCACCAACGACAACGTCCGCTCGGACGGTGAGCTCATCACCTGCGAATGGTACAACACACCCCTGACCAATGAAGAAGGCGACATCGTCGGCGTAGCCTCGCTCGTCAACGACATCTCCGACCGCATCCGCTACGAAAAAGAGCTCAAGGCATCAAAGGAGGCCGCCGACGCCGCCAACCGGAGCAAGGACGACTTTCTCGCCGTCATGAGCCACGAGATCCGCACACCGATGAACTCCATCATCGGCTTCGCCGACCTCCTGCGCGAGCTGGCCGATGACGAAGAGCAGCTCGAAACCATCGAGATCATTAAGTCAAACGGCTACGCCCTGCTCGAGCTTATCAACAATGTGCTCAACTACAGCCGCCTGGACTCAGGGCTCGTCACGCTGGAAAAACGCGACACGGACATCGACTTACTGCTGAACGAAGTCGACGAGGCCATGCGCGTCGATGCCGAGCACAAGCACCTCAAGCTGAGCTACGATGTCGAAGACGGCCTGCCCCACCTCTTCCGGACCGACTACCTGGAACTGCGCCAGATCCTGCTCAACCTCGTGGGCAACGCCATCAAGTTTACCAACGAAGGCGAAATCAACGTCACCGTTTCCGCCCGCAAGCCTATCGATGACTCGGACAACTGGACCTACATCTTTGCCGTGCGCGATACCGGCGTCGGCATTGCCAAGGAGAAACTCGACCAGCTCTTTAAATCGTTCAGTCAGGTAGACTCTTCCTCCACCCGCCGCTACGGCGGCACCGGGCTGGGCCTGGCCATCTGTCGCAAGATTTGCCACCTGCTCGAAGGCGATATCTGGGCCGAGAGCATCCCCGGGCGCGGCTCCACCTTCTACTTTACCATTCAGGCGCAAGCCGTGGGCGACGCGCCCGACCATGCCCTATCCTCTGAGCGGCCCCAGACACACCAGCAGCTTAACATTCTGCTCGTCGAAAACGAGGACCAGACGCGCCAACTGCTCGAAGAGATCATCAAGCAGATGGGCTACAGTTGCGAGAGCGCGGTGTCTGGCCAGGAGGCTATTGAGTGCATCCGGCAGGAACACTTTGACCTCGTTTTTATGGACGTCGGGATGGACGATATGGACGGGCAGGAAACCACGCGGCGCATCCGTAGTGGCGAAGCCGGACAGGATAAAGCCGACACTTATATCTGCGCCCTGACCGCCTACACTCACGGCGACGACAAGCAGTCATGCCTCGAAGCCGGTATGAACGATCACTTGGGAAAACCCATCCTGACCAAGCACCTGCGGGCTGTCATCGACCTGGCCTGCCAACGCCGCGTCAAACCAGACTAGCCCACATCTCCACATTGAGCACTTATCGCTCTCATGCGTCCATTGGTATTTTTAAAGACGCTTCCTAGTCTTCCAAAATTGAGAAAACGGCCGAAGCCCCCGTGCCGGACAGCCAGAATTTCAGGCTGTAGTTCGCTGCCGTGGCGGGCGTATTCACCTCACGCAGATCAATGGATGCTTCACTGGGATCCGTTTCGTCCTTCAAAAGATCAGCATGCCCCAGGTAGGTCCCATCCGAAGCCCAGAAAATCGCCTGGAGGGAAAACGCGCTGCTGGGCGTGATGCGTTGCAAGTTCAGCTCCCAGGCCGGCGTTTCGCTCAAGCTGAAGCGCTTTTGGGTCAAAATGCTGCCACTCGCACCCTCAAGTTCGAGTTGAAAACTGCCGTCCCGGTCCTGCTTGATGCGGATGTCGCCGCTGTCCTCAAAGTCCTCAACCGAGAGCATCGGCGCGCGTGCACCTCCTTGATTGATACTGATCGACTCCAGCGTGAGGCTCGGCATATCCGCTTCCACCCACAGCTTTAGCTCGTAGGTTGAATCCGTTGATGTGGCAGCGCGGCTACCGCTGACACGAAAGCTGGCCTGCTCCCCCTTATAGGTAGCTTTGCCCAGCATCGTCGTCTCCAGATAGCTGCCATCCGCGTCAAACCAGTTGGCCTGTACTATCAGGTTTCCCCCGCGTAATTTGTACGCGATATCCACCACATCGCTACCCTTGTAGTGGATGCGCTGTTGGGGCACCAGCCAGATGCTGCTGGCCAACGACTTCACCCGCAGGCTGCTGCCGCTCTGGCTGAGCTTGGCTTCGGGCGAACGCTGCCAAGCTTCGGGCGAGAGAGAAACGGATTCGGCCCAGGCGCTCGTCACGCCAAAGATGAGGGCAAACAATACGCTTAGTACGGGGTAGTTGAGGATAGCTTTCATGGTAGTTCGCTCAGGGTTTCCATTTCCAGGGATCACTTTCATCTCCGTTGTAGTCGGTATCAGCCCGATAGCGGCCAATCTCTTCCCTGCTCATAAAGGCAACGCTTCCATCAGCCATACAATAGTGCGCGCCGGTGTCATGGTAGAAATTGTACGTCTCGGCATTGAGCCCCTCGAACTCGGCAACCCCAACCACGGCCCCGGAGTTCTCGATGGCTCCGCCGAAATTTTCTCCCACCAGCATGACCGAGGGCGGCACGGCAAAGGCCGAGCTCGGCTGGTCCGTGCGGTCACGCGGCCAGGGGCTATGATAGCCGTTGAGCAGGTAGGTGTAGGTGGCAGAGTTCACCGCGTAGCTGCGCGGCGCACCCTCAAAGCGGCGCGTAAACTCATCGGCGGGTGCATGAAAAATCTCTTCTGGCAGGTAATCATCCTCCACCAGCACACCGCTCCAATCCAGCCCCCGGGCCGCATCAAACTGGTGCGGCAACAGGCCATTGTTCTCCTGCGAATACAGGTGCAGCCCCATCACGACCTGGCGAATGTTGCTGCTCGAGATCGCCTTGTTTCGAGACATGCTGACACCGCTCAGGGCGAAGGCTATGATAGCGCCCAACAGCCCAATAACGCTGATGCACACAAGCAGCTCGACAAGGGTGAAGCCACCCGAGCTGGGTTGACTGTACGTTCTAGAAGGAGAAAACATTTTGTGGGGTAATGTAATCATGGTTCGGCAAGCTCACAAATGCAAGCGTACGAGCACGATTTCAGACGGCTCAGGGGCAGCGCTAATGGGTATGCATCACAGCTTACTCCATGCGCGTCGGCGGGCAACCCATAGCCCGACTTTACGTAAAGCCAGCCCTTCGCACGTCACCCCATAAAATACCCTCCCGGGTGGGCAGAAGCTCAAGCTCGCAACGCCGCAACCTTGTGAAGGTTAAGTGCTCTGGCTTGATCGTTTTCATCGATTCACCTACCCGACAGCGCCAGTCCTCCCTTATTGCTGAGCAAATCCGGCACGAAAGGCACGGGGGCTGACGCCCTTCATCCGCTTAAACTGGCGGTTAAAATTAGACAGGTTGTTGAAGCCGCAGGCATAGCAAATCTCCGTCACGGGTAAGTCCGTCGTGAGCAGTTGCTGGCTCGCCTCAATGATCCGCGTTTCGATCAATGCGCTTTGAAAGGTTTTGCCGACTTTTTGCCGGAAAAACCGACTGAAAGAAGTCGGCGTCATGCCAATGGCCGTGGCGACTTCGCCCAGAGCCAGCTCTTCGGTAAACCGCTCATTCAGCACGCGAAAAACTTTCTCCAGCCTCAGGGCATCATGCTGATTCACCCGCCCCGCAGGCTCAGCTTGATCGAGAGTGACCAGCCCGGATTCCGCCGCCGCCAGCTTGTGCAAAATCGCCAGCAACTCCAGCAAGCGCTCTAATCCGCTCAGCTCGGGCAGGTGTTCGACCCGGGGGGCGACCTCCTCGCGCAAGTCACCTACGACCTTTAAGCCACGCCCGGCGAGCTCCAGAAGCTGGTGAATGGCAGCCATCTCGCGCGCGAGCCAGAAACGCTTTCCTAAAAAATCCGGACGAAACTGCACCACCACCGAACGGGCCCAACGCTCCCCCAAGCTCTCAGCGGGATCATTGTAGTACCAGTGCGGCAGGTTAGCCCCGATCAGGACAAGGTCTCCCGGCTCAAAACGCTCCATACACCCGCCTATCAATCGCGTCCCGCAGCTCCCCTCGATCAGGGTCAACTCAACCTCCGGGTGAAAGTGAAAGGGGCAATCGAACACGGGTAACTCGTCCCGATGCACCAGCAGGGAAGCATCCGCAGGTGGCTTAATTTCCTCAAAAACCATTTTCATCGTGCACGTCTCCCAATCCCGTTTATACGCAAGTCATCTCCCGTCATTACGACTATTTTTGCGCTACAACGCAACCGATAAGCATAAATTCGGGCATAATAATACCACTTCTGAGCAATTCGCGCAAAGCAAACTTATCGCGGATACATTATTATCTAATAAACCGCTCAACCCCAACCTCTCCATCATGAAGCACCTGAAACTCGATACACCTGTCTCCGCATACAAAGGCTACAAAGGGCTACCGCCGCTGGTAGGGCTCCACTCCATGGAAGAGGCCATTCACCGCGGGCTCAGCGTGGACGAAGCCGTCACCCGCATGAAGTTCATCCACTGGGCACTGCGCCGTCTCCACGGCATCTTCATCGCCCGCCTCACCGCCATGCCGGTCTACGAACTCAAGATGGCCTTTTCCCTCCACGGGCACTACTGCATTGA
>JAUIAM010000001.1 GCA_030425485.1 Verrucomicrobiia bacterium | reverse complement strand
ATTTCACCGCAGAGACGCAAAGTCGCAGAGAGCTTCAGATATGAGCTTTATCTTAGGCAATGCCTAATGCTCTTTTGTGTTTTTTGTGCCATTTTGCGGCTATTAACTTATTCAATGAACTTGGCTAACGGTACACTAGCACCCTTGCCTTAATGGCTTGGGGAAGCGAGATCAGGAAGCGATCTTGAACGGCTCGCCGGATTCGCCTTCGGGGCCGCGCGTCTTGAGGATCGTGCGGTTGTGGTCACCGAGCACAATCACGCGGGGCTTCCACTTGCGGGCCTCCTCTGCATCCATGCTGGCAAAGGACATGATGACCAGCAAATCGCCGGGCTTGCCGCGGTGGGCAGCAGCGCCATTGAGCGCAAACGTGCCGGAGCCAGCAGGAGCCTCGATCGCGTAGGTTTCCAGGCGTTCGCCGTTGGTAATGTTCCCGATGAGGATTTTCTCGTAGGGCATCAGGCCACAACGTTCCATCAGGCTGGAGTCAATAGCGAGGCTGCCTTCATAGTCAGCTTCGGCTTCAGTCACTTCGGCCCGGAGGATTTTACTTTTGAGAACTTCAATGGTCATAACGCACAAATTTGCAGTGAGTTAAGAAAGCACATTGGCTGCCAAGGTCAATCCCGGATTGCATTTCCCTTCACACGGCCCTAGCGACGCTCCTGCGACTGGAGCATTTCAGCCACTCCCAGCGGCAGCTCAGAGAGGAGCTTTTGCACATCCGGGCTATCTGCATTGACTAGCGCGACGATGCCCGTGCGGTAACCGGGGAAAATCGCGATGGCCACACTGTGGCGGTCGTAGCTGCCCATCATGCCGATAATTTCCACCCCGCGATAGTAGCGGCGCGTCCAGCCCATCCCGTAGTTGCGCCCGTCAGCCGTGCGGGCAGGTTGCCAGCGCTCGCGCACAGAGACCGGGTTGGCCAGCCGCACGCCCGCGGCGGTCTGCCCCTCGTTCAACTCCAGCGTGAGCCATTTGATCATGTCCCGCAGGCTGCTCTTCATGCCGATGGCCGGAGCGATAGCGTTGGGCTCGGGCTGCCAGGAAGTCGTCGGGTCGTAGCGCCCCCGCTCTTCAAACTCGTGCGGACTGGCCCAATCGCCGGACTGCCGCGCCTGACTGAGGGAAAAGGTCGAATCCTGCATCCCCAGGGGCTCAAAGATACGCTCCTGCACCGCGCTTATATAGCCCGCATACAAGTCCTCATCACCGCCATCAGCGCGCGGTATCAGGTATCCCGCCGCAGCCACACTCACCTGGCTGATGTCAAAGCGGCTGCCCGGACCAGCCGTAACCGGAGCCTGCGCGATGACCGCCAGCACATCCTCCGGGCGCGCCCAGGCCGGGTCCAGTATCTGGTCGGTATAGTCCGGTACGCCCGCGGTCATGGTCAGCAGATGGCGAATCGTCACGCGGCCAGAGACATCCTCGTCGCTCATACGGAACCGTCTCCAAAGCTTCTGCGCGGGCTTATCATAGGAAAAGCCCTCCCCTTCGTAGCTTGCCGCCAGCAGCGAAGTCATGGCCTGGGTGGCCGGACCGACGTTGAAGCGCGTTGCCTCGGTAATCGGTACGCTGGTGGTCAGGTTCGCGTAGCCCATCGTCCGCTGGTGGACGACCTCTTCCCCCTGCACAATCGCAAAGGCAATTCCCGGGATGCGGTAGTCCGAGCACAAGCCCGCCAGGTAATCACTGAAGCGCGCTAGCGTTTCGGCGGGAATCATCACCACGGGCTCTCCTGGCTGGAGCGTCCGCACGCTGGCCATGTCCTCGACTGCGACGTCGACTTGCTCTTCAGGCGGGTTGAGGGGAAAAACCAGGCTTCCGCCCTCGATCCGAGCCTGCGCAAAAGCATGCGGCAAGCACAGGGAAAGCAGAGACAGGGAAAAACCAAGGCGTAAAAGCCAGCGAATCATCCCACCTAGCTTGAGCTATACAGCCGTCCCGACAAGGGTAAATCAGCACCACTTGGACGGAACTCAGGCTTTTAATCAAAGCTGAACAGTGTACCGCCCAGTCGGTTGATCTCCTGAAACACCTCGTTGGTCTGCGACCCTGTTTCCGAGCGGCTGACCACGGCATCGCGTCCGCGGCGTGTATACAGGTCGAGCATGGCTTCATAAAGCTCTCTCACGTCTTCGGCCTTGCCCAGGCGAAACTCGATGGTCTTGGCGTGGGTCGACAGCGGGTAGTCTTTCACCACCAGTCCGCTCTCGGTCTTGCTGGCAGCCTCGGTGCCCCGGTCGGCTAATTTCTGCACCCCAGAAGGCACGCCCTTATTTTGGGCAAAGCCACTGGGCACCTCATCGGGTAATTTCTGCTGCAAGCTGTTCGGGTCGAAAGGCTCCGTGGCATAGACCCGGAACTGCGACGTCACGCCCGCCATATCGACGACCATCTCCGTCACCAGATACGGCCCGGTCTGATACCGCTGCAGGGAGATCGCGTAAACCATCTCCGCCCGACCATAGAAAGAAACTCCGCCGGGGAACGTCACCCCGAAGAGTTGCCGGTTGTTAATACTCCCGGTGCTGATGACCAGGCCGGCCTGGGTGTGGCTCAGGCTGGACAAGAGCATGAGGGAGGCAAAGAGCCAGGCTCGTGAAAAGGGTACAGCGGTGCGTGTCATACAGGGGTGTTTTATATCACCTGTACGAACCCAGGCTAGCCCAAAAGGTTACACTTAAGCACCACCGAAGAGCTGCTTGGCCCGCTCGGCAATCTCCGCGTCAGTCATCTTCTCCACCATGTGGCCCATGCTCCAGCGGTAGCCGAAGGGGTCCTTGACCACGCAGGAGCGGATGCCCCAAAACTGGTCCGTGGGCGCAAAGAGCGAGGTCGCACCCGCTTTCAAGGCCTGCTCGTGAGAGGCGTCGCAGTTCTCCACCGCCAGACAGATCAGGCACGAGGACATCGTCCCCTCGGGCATGGCATAGGCATGCCACTCTGGCGATTCACCCGACATGTAGATCTTCGTATCGCCGATATTGAACTCGCAGTGCGCGATCGTCCCGTCCGGCATATTCATGCGGAAGGTTTCCTTTGCTCCAAAGGCGTTGGTATAAAACGCCAACGCCTCGGCAGCGTCGTTGACCGTTAACGAGAGGGAGACAGACGGCATATTTTCAGCTTCCATAGAACAACTTTATTAAGGGAATGGGTTGAATGCGGGGTGACGTAAAGCGTGCTGCATCTGTTAAGGACGCCTCGCCTCACAGGCAACCATTTTTGCCTAGGGCAGTTTAAATAAAAATGTAGCCGGAGATGTCTCTATATTTTAACCACGGATCACACAGATGTTCACGGATAACCCCGGAATAATCTGTGTGAATCTGCGAAATCTGCGGACACAATATTTCTTAAAATACTCTAAAGCCGTCATTCGTCACAAAGTTGTAACGGCACTCCTTGCGTTCATTTCCTTACTGCAGCGTCTTCCAAACCGAAGACTCGCGAGCGGGCGAAAACGGAACATCTGAGGCGGGAGCTTTACCCTCGGACATCTGAAAAACAGGCAGCACAGGGAAGCCATCACGCTGGGGGTAGCTCTCGCCTTTTCGCTGGATGTAAAGCCAGGCACTGAAGATGCCTCCGGGGCGCTCTCCCACCAGCACGTCGAGGTCAATCGCTTCCCCGGCTTTGACCGAAAACCAGTCCCCGTAGACAGTCGCTCCGTTGCCAATCGGCAAGCCCTCCGGGTCCGAAGACTCCCAGGTCACATTGGGCGGAATGCAGTCAAAACGCCCGGTGACCAACACGGTCTTTCCGTTGACCCGAGCGGCCAGAAAGTCGTCCGCAAACCCGGCCAAGCGATAGACGCCGTCCATCGGCGCCACAACCTGCCCCTTATAGTGAACCGCCCACAGCTTGGGTGCCACGACCTCTGACACCCCGAATGCCTTCGGAGCCTGATCAGCCGAAATCGTACGTATGAAAATCCGCGTGGCATAGACCGGGCGAGAGACGCGGAAATATTGGTTGAGCACCCCTTCATCCCAGTCCGCATTGATAAACTCGCCCAGCACCTCGGGATAAGACTCCTCCGTCACCCCCGAGGCCTCCCCCTGCTGCGTTTGCTTCAAATCGTAAAGGATGCCAATCAGCGCGGCGGAGGTGCCGTCGCTTTCGCCAAAAATAGACTCGCGGGCAGCATACAGCATTGCCTGCGCAAACAGGAGTCCGATCAAAGCGAGTATTAGGGTGATGCGTTTCATGTTAAAGATCAGGGGGTAGCCATTTGGGAGAGTTGGTCATAATAGGCCTCGACCAGCGGTGCATACTCGGGGCTGACTGGCTCGCGTCGCGCGGCCGTGATCGCCTCGCGTTCCTCCGCGGTCAACTCAGCCGGAGCCAGAACATTATCCTCAAGCGCCACCTCGCCCATACCGGTCAAGCCCCCACCCTGTTGGCCGGGCGGATCATTACGCATGGCACGGCCCTGGCTCTGCACGGCCTGCTTGGCCATCCCGAGCTGGCGGGCAGCCTCTTCGCGGAGATCCTGACGCTCCTCCGGGCTCGTTTGCTGGTCCATGGCCTCGGCCATTCCCGTAGCTGCACGGCCGAGATTTCGCGCCGCCTCGGGGGAGTGCTCCAGCACTTCTTCCTGTAGCTGCGCCGTCTCGCGGGCCAGCTCTGCCTGCTCCTGCGGGCTGCCGCCGCCTTGCTGGTTGAGCTGCTCCTGCCGCCGCTCCAGTTCCTCTGCCTTATGGTAAATATCGGCCATCTCCGCCAGGGCTTCCTCCGGGGTCTGCTCCTGCTCGTTGCCCTCCATCGCCTCGATGTTTTGCTCAAGCAGTTCAATGGCCTTACGCAGTTGCTCGATTGCGCGGGCTTGCTCAGCCTGGGCAAGCGTTGGCGGTGTGGCTGAAAGCTTTACATAGGCCTGACGCATGGAGTCGGCAGCGGCACCGACCTGGTAGCTGGCGGGAGCATTGACGTTCTCAACCAGCACCAGCATGGCCTCGGTGTCGGCTCCGAGCCGCTCTTGCGCTGATGCAACGGTGGCAGAGGCTTCACTCTCCTTTGCCAGCGCTTCCTGCCGTTTAACTAACTCGCGCAAGCGGAAAACCAGCGACTCGGCGAAGTCAGCCGAAGCCTGCTCCTGCCCGGTTTCAGCCGCAATGTCGGCCAAAATTTCTTCCATCTGCGTTTGCGCCGCAATGGCCTGATTCATCTCACCGTCCTCCAGCGCTTGATTCGCCTCCTCGGCCAAGGCCTCCAACTGCTCCATCGTCTCGGGGTCGAGGGCCTGGGCTTCACTGCCCTCCTGCTGCGCGGCCTCAGCCATGACCTCCGCTTCGCGTAGCAAATCCTCCACCGCCTCGCCAATCGCCTCCTGCTCAGCCTCGACCGAGACCGGATCACCGCGTCCGTCCTGCGTGAGCTGAGCCTGATGGCGATTCTCCGCCTGCCGACGCCGCAAGGCTTCAGCCTTGGCCGCAAGTTCCATCTGCTGCTGGCGCACCCGCAGTTGGTCAAAAATCCGGCTCAGGCTTTGCAGGATTTTTTCCTGGCCGGTAAGCGCCGACTCCAAGCTGCTTCGCGCAAGACCAGGATCGCTCGCTGCCTGTTGCAAAGCCTCAAGAATGGCCACAACCTCCTCATCAGAAAGCTGCTTCAACTCGAGAAACGCCTGGCGCACGAGATCGAGGTCTTCCCGCGAAGCCCCCAACTGGACCAACTGATCCAGCACGGGTTCAATCCGAATGGCCAAGGCGTCGAGATCGGCCCCCACCTGGGTTTGGGTTGCCTCGACCTCTTTCAACGAAGGGCTCTGCCCCAACGTGATGATTGGAGTCATGCCCAGCGAAATGAGCAGGGCCATCAGGAGGTATCGGTATGTCTTCATGGCAATCAGGGGTTGGGGCTGGTTTGCAGGTAAGTTTCCAGCGAGGTTTTGGCATCATACTGCTTTTCACCCACATTCTCGAGGACGGAAATTTCTTCACGGATGCGCCCCATGAGTTCGGCGATTTTCTCCTCAGCCGTCACGACCTGAAAGGTTTGCGGCTCGGTTTGCGAGCGCTGAGCTCCACGGGGAAGGTTGCAGTTGTCTTCTGCCTCAAGCCACCAGGTGACACTCGTCCCGGCTTCGGCGTTCAAGCTCAGCCACTGCGGGTCTCCTCCACCACGCGCGACGAGGGAAACGGCAAAGCGGTTGTCGTCGCCGGAAAACGCAATGGCCTGAGACTGCGTAGGCGCGGGGTTCGCCTGTCCCTGGCGCAGCACTTGCCAATACAAGGTCAAGCTACTCAATCCGTAGTCTTCGAGCACAGCACCGCGCAGGGGTATCGGTTGTCCCTCGGCTATGCTCTCGCTGCCATCCGGGGCCGCGTCGAGCAGGATTTCCGGTGGCAGATCGAGCACCCAACGGATGGGGTAATGTGTATCGTCAACAGACTGCGCCCCGTTCTCACCCGTCAGCGCAACGGCCAGATGCGTAAGTTCCGTCCCGAGGCTTTCCAGCTCCGCGCTCAGGCCGACATCCTCAACCTTGAGCTCAAACACCGACGTCTCGGGTTCGGCCTCTCCCTCACCCTTGGCCATCAAACGCAGCACCGCGGCTTCCAGTTTTCCTCCAGCCTGCCCGGTGAGTGATACCCGCCCGCCTTCGACGACCTGCAACACGTTAGCGGATGTCGTGTAGGGAGAAATTCCCGTATAAGCCGGAGGGCTGACCCGCAATTGGAGTTCCTCCAGCACGGGTGGCTCAAGCACCTCCACGCGGTACTCCGCGCTACGCGCATCCCCACCTTCGACCCGGTAGGAAAAGCCTGCCTGCACGTTATCCACTACCAGCGTGAACTGCCCCGCATCATCGGCTAAAGCCTCTACGGCATAGGTCTCACGACCGCCCGCCTCGTCCTCCAGCACAAAACTTACCTCAACCGGAATTTCGCCCGCCACGAGGACGGCCAACTCAGCCGCTGCCCCTTGCGGAAGCGCCATGTCCCCGCTCACGACCTCCAGGCGGGTCTTGTAGATCGGCGATTGAGTGGAAAGGAAAAAGCGCCCGAGCAAAATATTCGACACCTGCGGCTGCGTCATTGCCCACCCCACCAGCGCAAGCAGCGACACCACCGCCACGCTGAGGGCAATCATCGATGACTTCAGCGCGACCGCATGTTTCCATGCCACTTCGTCCAGCGCCACAACGGCCTTCTTGAGCAAGCGCTCGACCAGCGAAGCCGGAGCACGCCCCGCATCCGCCTCGGGTGCCAGTTGGAGGGAGGAAATCAGTTGGCTGCCCAGCTCGGGAGCAAAACGCTGCAAGCGCAGTGCCGCCCGGTAGCGCGTGAGGCGGTAGCGCATCGGCTGCCAGATACGACGCCAGATAATCCAGCCAACGATCAACACGTCACAGGCCAGCAGTACCAGACGCGCCGACCAATCAAAGTGAAACCAGTAATCCAGCAGGCATCGCACGCCGATCGCCACCGACAGGTACAGCACGACAAGCCCGATCCCTCCGCAGAGAATGGCCAGCACATCGCGGCGCACGAGCACGTCGAGCACCGAGGCCACACGCAGGTAGGCCGGGTATCGGGTCATCGCTTGAGGTGCAGCTTCCGTGCTCATTTTATTTCAGCTGGTTCATCCGGCGCAGGGTCCACTCCGCAGCGGGCAGGAGCAGCAGGAGAAAATAGATCAGGGGGTGAAAGGCAGGTTCGTAGGTTTTGACTTCGCGGCTCGTTGGCAGCGTGTCAGCGATCAACCCGGGGAGCTCGCCGAGGGTTTCTTCACGCAACAGCTTTCCGTTCTCACGGGTCAGTTCTTCGAGACCCGCGAGATTGATCGAGGGCTCGCGCAGCTCAAGATTGGCCACATTGACGGTAAAGGTCACTTTGGCCTCTGGGTCGCGCTCCGTTTGCAGGGTGTAGTGCCCGGGCATCAGCGCAGGAACCTCCACCTCGTAGCTCCCGACACGGTCGGCTTGTGTACTGAGGGAAACCGAACGCACAATCGGCTCAGCTGTGGCATCCCCCTCTGGCACGATGGTCAGCGTTGCTTTCACTTCAGGCGTGGTGAGCGGCTGAAAGTCTTCATCGAAAATGCGCCCGGCGATTAAGACCGTTTCACCCAGGGTATACGTACTGCGCACGGTGTTGAGCTGGACAAGGTCCGAGCCACCGGAAAGCCGCTCCAAGCCAAGGCGAAGAAAAACCTGTCCCCATATTTTCAGGTAGTACTTTTCCCCCACCCGGCTGCGCCAGCTCCAGGTTTCATCAAAGCCAAAGTAGAACACCTGCCCACGTCCGACTGGCATCTGTACCAGCACGGGCTGCGGCTTGCCTTCGTAGCGCTTGGACTCGCTGGTATCGACCAGCAGCACCTCAGCCGAGGGCTTGGCCGGGCCGGTACGAGCCGTCCAGCGCACACCGGGGAAGTTGCGCCAGATCGCCTCACTCTCGGTCGAGCTCGCAGCCAGACGCAGCAGCGGAGAGCGACGCCCCTGCGGGGTCAGCACCAGTGAAACCGGCTCAGGGTAGCGATAAGCCGGGTCTTTGACCGGGATAACCTGCACCGGCAGCAGGTCCGCCAGAATCGTCTTGCCGTAGGCAAAAGGATCGTACTTCGGTCCGGCATGAAAAACCAGGCCGCCCCCGGTTTGACGGGCGAGCTTGTCAAGGGCCTCCATGTGCGCAGGACTAAGCCGCGAGGGATCTACGTCACCGATGACCACGATGACGTACTCAAGCAACTCCTGCGGGCTGGGCAGCGTGGCCAGAAAGCGTGAATCTTCGTGCTGCCCAAGCGTGGCGTCACCATCGAGCATAACAGCATCGACTTCTACCCGGCGGTCGCGCTTGAGCGTATCCAGCAGGTAGCGAAAATCCCAGCGTGGCTCTTGCTCAATGATGAGCACCTTGACCCGGCGATCAAGCACCCGCAAGCCGAGTGAGGCCGTATTATTGGCCTCGGTGGCTTCGCCTGTCAAGGGACTCGCCGTCACCGTCAGCTCAAGATCACCCACCTCCTCGGGAACGTATTGAAACGTGATTTCTTCGGCTCGGCCTTCGCCCAGTGTCACGCGCTGGCTATCGACTTCCTCATCGCCCGCCTTGAGCACGACTTGTGTTTGCTTGCCGGCCAAGCCCCTTGCATTCAAGCGCACGCTCAGGACGGCTTCTTCCCGGGCGAATGCCAGCGTCGGCCCGGTGAACGAGGCAATACTCAGGTCACGCTGAGCCTCCACACCCGGAGCATAGACAAACAGCGGCAATCCTCGCTGCACGAGCGCCCCCGCCGCAGCGGGCAAAGGCGTGCCAGCATTGTTGCTGCCATCAGAGATCAGCACCACGCTGGTCAAAGGCCGACCAACCGTCATGGCCAGTGCGTCGTCCAGGCTATCCGTAATCCCGGTGGCTTGCTCTCCACGTGGCAATTCGCGAAAGAACGCAGTTGCCTCCGCAGTGGTCAGCTCTGCGTCGTCGCCATCAGTCATGGGCAACACACCGTTTGCCAAACGCCCGAAGGGCACGACCAAAATATCCGTTTTCTCCGCAATGCGGGGCCAGAGGTTGAGCTCGGTATTGGCCGCGGCGGCTTCGACTAACTCGCGGCGGCTTGGCACCTGCTCGGGCAAGTTCTGACCAAAGACAGCCTCCACGCGCGCACGGTCTTCCTCGCTCATGCGAACATCGCGCAGGTCCATGCTCTCGCTGACATCCTGCAAGACGAGCACCGTCCCGCGCACTGTTTCTTCCTCCGTCACCCTCAGAACCGGATGCATCAGCACCAGCAGCAGCAAGCATACGGCAAGAATGCGAAGTGTGGCCAGGATGAGTCGCTTCGGCATGGAGAACTCGCCCGGCCCCTTCCAGTACGCACGCACCACAAGCAGCGCCGCGACCGAACCAAGGAGCAGCGCCCAGCCGGGGTTTAGGCCCTCGAAGCCAAACCACACCTCGCCTCCGTTTGCCGGATTCGCACCCGTCAGGTAGGTTATCCACGAGGGTATGTTCGCAAGGGCGTTCATGCAGGTCGGCTAAAGCGTTGGGCCAGGTACAACTCCACCGCACCAAGCAAAAGCATGACGTAGGCGATCAGAGTCCAGATTTCTGGCAGGTAAGATTGAAGGCGGGCAAGAAAACCAACAGGCGCATGCACCGCCGTATCGCCGGAAATCCCGGCAGCATAGGCCCAGCTCGGCGCGAGATCATCCGGCTGTGCCCGCAGGTCGGTTTCATCGCTGGATGGGTTTACCCCAAAGGCACCGACTGGCTCGCCCTCGGGATCGAGGTACACCCGGTAAACACCGGGATCAGCCGTGGTGGAAAACGCAATCACGCCACGACCCTGGGCATACTCAACCTCGCCAGCCATGAGCGGCAGGCCGGGCTGACGCGGTGAGCTCACATAAAACGGCTGCCCTGCCTGCGCTGCGGCAACGTCCATGCTCCAGCGTTCGCCCGGAGACACTTCAGCCGGGGCTTCGCTCTGGGCGGCAAGCCACTGCAAACTGCGCTGCACCAGCGGAACAAACTGTGGCGAAAGTGGCAGTTCGGACCAACTGGCTTCCAGCGGAATGCTTGCAAACAGCACGCGCCCTGCCCCCTCGTCGATACTGGACAGCAGCGGCGATCCGTCCTCCAGCGGCAGCACCACCGTGGCCCCTTCCCGCAAGGTGCCGCGCAGGTAGGCACTCACGACAAAGCTCTGTAACGAACCCGAACGACCAGAATCCCACCACGCGGTAATCGGACTCGCATAGGGCGGTCCGGCGGCAAAGGTCATCTCCGACTCAACGAAGCTCAAACCCTGCAGGGGCAACATATCGGCCAACACCGGACGCGTCACATAGGCCTCACGCACGCGCTCACCTGCGGGCGGTGTGACAAGCACGCCCCCGCCGTTGCGGAGGAAATCAAGCAGCGCCTGCTGCTGAGCGCGCTCAAGCCTGGTCACCCCGGCAAGCATGACAACACTCACCCCTTCTAGCTGATTCTCTGTGAGCTGAGCGGCCTCCCAGCTTTCCACCGCTACGGGAAAATTCCGGCGCTGCTTAACCGGGACCGGGACGGCGGCGGCCTTGAGGAAAAAACCCGGCGCCACGCCACGGCACGGACTGGTCGGGCCCTCCACCAACGCGACTCGCATCTTTGGTCCGACAAACAACCCTATGCTGCGCACATCATCGAGGGCCAGTCCATCGCCAGACAGACGCGCACTCAGGCTATGCCAACCGGGCTCATCGATGCGCAACTCAACGACGACCGGCGCGCTTTGACCCGGCTCCAGTGCAGGTAACCAAGCCTCGGCCAGACCCGCGTCATCATCCAAAGAAAAACTCATGCGGGTACGCACGGACGGGCTCGACCCGCCGTTGCGCACGGTCGCCGTTACGGCCAGAGGCTGCCCTGTGATCGGCCTTTCGGTTGCAGAGGCCAGCGATACAATCCCGAGGTTTGGGGCAGCGTCTCCGACCCGAATGGCTTGCAGGGAAAGGTTGTTCTCCGCCGCCAGCTCTCCCAGTTGCTCCAGCTTTTCACGTTCCGACCAGACACCGATCCGCGCATCCGTTATCACCACGATTCTCGCCCGAGACTTTCCCTTGAGCATTTTCATGGCCGCCTCCAGCGCCGGGGCAAGATTCGAGCCTGCGGGTAATGCACTCACACGCTCCAGCTCGCGGCGCACCAGATCCAGGTCGCGCACCGGTGGCGAAACGACGGGCAGGGCTTCCTCAGAAAAGACGATCAACCCCGCCTCGGACCCTGGGGCCAAACCCGCCAGGACAGCTATGCCTTGCTCACGCGCCGCATCCATGTTGGAGCGCACGCCATTGCTCGACCCCATGCTACCGGAGGCGTCCAGAACCAGGATGACGGTCTGCGCTTCTCCCATGGCAGAGCTCCCACTTCCGCCCATGAAAGGCCGTGCAAACAGCAGGGCAAGCAACACAAACAGCAGGCAGCGTAGCAGGAGCAAAAGCAGGTCGTTCAGCCGCCGCTTGCGCTGCAGGCGCCGCAACACCACATTGAGAAAGCGGTGCGCAGCCCAAGCCACCACGGTCACCTTACGATGACGGATCAGATGGATCAGCACAGGTAATGCGATTGCCGCCAGGCCAAGCAGATACAACGGAGAAAGCAGGTGCATGGCGATTAACGGTTCACGCGCCGACGAAAGGCCAGGTACTCGCCCAGCGTTTCGCCCAACGGCTTGGATGTGTCCACCAGAACATAGTGGGCGTCACAGCCCTCGCAACGCAGGCGCGCGCTACGGCAAAATTGCTCGACCTCCTCGCGGTAGGCCCGGGCAAACTCTTCGGGGTGTGTCACGAGCGGCTCTTCGCCCTCCAGCCCCTCAAAGCGGAGCTTCCCGGTAAAGGGCAGGTTTAGCTCCGCCGGGTCCATCACGTGAAACACAATCACCTCGGTTTTCTGGTTCTGAAAGCGCGAGAGCGAGCGGAAAAAATCATCCTCCCCCTTGAGCAGGTCCGTCACGATAATAACGATCGAGCGCGGCTTTATCCGGGGCGAAAGTTTAGTCAAATCATCGCCCAGGTCACCACTACCGGAAGCCTCCACCGACGAAACAAAGTCCATCACCCAGGGCAGGCGGTTGGGTGTATCCACCCGGGGCGAAACCCTGGCTTCCCCTCCCCCGATGACGCCGACCGATACCGCGTCGCGCTGCTGCAAGATCGCATAACTCAGGCAAGCCGCAATTACCTTGGCGTAGTGGAATTTTGAATACGCGCCCGAGCCATAGGACATAGACCCGCTGGCATCCAGCAAGATATTCGCCATGTAGTTGGTATCCTGCTCGTACTGCTTGATGAAAAGCTTCTCGCTGCGGCCCAGGATTTTCCAGTCCAGGTGGCGCACATCATCGCCCGGTGTGTACTCACGGTGCTGGGCAAACTCGATGGCAAAGCCCTTGAGCGGTGAACGATGTTCGCCGACCTTGTAGCCCTCGACAATCTTGCGTGCCAGCAGCCCGAGCGCGCTGGCGCTTTTGACTGCATCCGGGTCGAGCATATCAGGTTGTGTCGATGCCATCACTCAATCACGCATGCCTCCTAGCGGGAGAAGTCCTGGTTGGGCGAGATCGATTCCAATAGTTCTGCGACCACGGCGTCCGTTGTCACCCCCTCACCCTGGGCGGCGAAGTTCGTAGCGATGCGGTGGCGCAAAATCGAAGGCGCGATGGCCTGAATGTCTTCCGCATCCACATAGGGGCGACCACGCAGCATGGCGTGGGCACGAGCCGCCGTCACGAGGCTGAGGCTGGCACGCGGCCCCGCTCCGAAGGACAGCCACTTGCGTGCGCACTCGGCCGCGCCGGCTTCGTTCGGTCGGGTGGCCCGGGCCAAGGCACCCGCGTAACGCACGACCTGCTCGGGAACCGGAATCGTTCGCACGATCTCCTGGGCCTGTATGACCGCGTCGACATCCAGCACCGGCTGCAGGTCAGCTTTCGCGCCTGACAGGCCGCGACGCATGATTTCATACTCATCCTCTTCCTCAGGGTAGCCCACAGAAATCAGGAAAAGGAAACGGTCCAGTTGCGCTTCCGGTAGCGGGTACGTGCCCTCCTGCTCCAGCGGGTTCTGCGTCGCGAGGACAAAGAAGGGATTCGGCAACAGGCGAGTCTCCCCCCCGATAGTCACCGAACGCTCCTGCATCGCCTCAAGCAGTGCGGCCTGGGTCTTGGGCGGGGTACGGTTAATCTCGTCAGCCAGTACGATATTGGCAAACAGCGGGCCTTCGAGAAAGCGGAAGGTCCGCTCACCAGTAGCCGGGTCCTGCTGGATCATCTCTGTACCGGTGATGTCACTGGGCATGAGGTCGGGCGTAAACTGTACCCGCCGAAAGGACATCTGCAAGGTCTTGGCCAGGGTAGAGATCAAGAGCGTCTTGGCCAGACCCGGCACCCCGACCAGCAACGCGTGACTGCGGGTAAAAATCGAGATCAGGATTTCCTCGACCACGTGTTCCTGGCCGACAATCACTTTTCCAATCTCGGCGCGGATCGCGTCGCAGGCCTGCTGCACCCGCTCCAGGGCTTCTGCCTCGGTTGAGACTTCTTGAGTCTCGGGCGTGCTGCCATCCGCTTCTGCGGCAAAGGTTTCCTCGGTGCCGGGCTCGGTATTATCTGGGGTTTGCATTACTAGGAATTATTATACGTTAACAAAAGGAAGGTGTAAACAACCGTTATGCTCCGATCCGCATACTCGCATCAGCTCATACGGATACGGCGGATACGGGGAACACCACTGGAGTCCGGGTATATGATGCAGAATATTTTCATCGACGGCAACAGGTACCATGAACTCTGGGAAAAAATCTGCATCTCACCGTTAATCTCGGTCGCAAACTTTACCCCACCACGAAAGGGCTCAGCGCGCTGCTCGACGACGGGCACGACCTCCCGGCTGCCAGCATCCAGACGAATCACGTTCGTACCGAGCTTCACCATGACCGGGGCCTGCATGAAGTTGATGAAGAAGGCAGAGCCCGTGGGAAAGCCGCGGCTGGAGTCGTCGATCAGTCCGTAGCGGTAAGTCCGCCCGCCCGCATCCCCTCGCAACAGCACGATCTTATTTCCACCCGATGAGGGAAA
Organism: Verrucomicrobiia bacterium; assembly: GCA_030425485.1. Taxonomy (GTDB): domain Bacteria; phylum Verrucomicrobiota; class Verrucomicrobiia; order Opitutales; family Cerasicoccaceae; genus Ruficoccus. The sequence goes on along the minus strand of JAUIAM010000001.1, from coordinate 276,854 downwards.
CTCGACCGTGAACAGCGGCGCCTTGACCTCATCCTGGACGGGGGCCTTATCATAAAACGCCACGACGCCCGAGGCCGGAATCGGATAGGCGTTGGAAATATAAGCCGTAGAAACCGGCACCTGTTGTACGCCATCTGCTGTCACATACTCCAGCGTGTGCAGCCCCTTGAGCTGCTCCAGCCCGAGCACGCGAAACTCTGCGGCACGCACCAGTGAAAGCCCCAGCAGCATCAGTGACAGGGCGTAAATTTTTAGCGCGCGGTTGGGGGTCGTGGGGAACATGGTTGGGCTTTGGGTAAATGGGGTTAAACTTCGTCCTCGCCGAGCCAGCGGAAACTGATAACGCGGAAGCGGCGGCCAAGTGTGTCGTCGATGGTTCCGGCAACAGGGGTCTCCCAGGCCTCGACTGAGCCCTCGACGTAATCGGGGCAACGCTGCACAACAGCCTCGCACCACGCCTTGGAGATAATGGCGTCGCCATTGCGCACATCGCCATAGGCGCGGATGATAAAGGTGTCGGAACGCGCGGTCAGCGTGGGTGCGATTGGCTTGAGCAGATCGGCCTGCGTCATGTAGCCCGGCATGCCCTCGTTGCGGTCACCGTACAAGCTCTGGGGCGACACGAAACCAGCAGCGTTAATCGCCGCTTCGCTCATCGCGTTTGAGTTGAAGCGCTCGTTAAGCGCGGAATTCAGCGAGGCGTTCTCAGAGCTGGTATTCAGCCCGGAAGCATCGATAGCTGCCTGCAGCGCACCCGTTTTGTTGTAAGCGTCGCGATCGGAAATCTCGCGATTGACAAACTGCCCCAGCGAAAGAAAGGGGCCGCGGGCCTTGACCTGCGTTACAATTTCCTCGGCCAGCGCCTGAATCTGCGCATCGCTCAAGGTGCGGAAACCGCTCCAGAGCGCATCGCGGGCACTGGCAACCGAGGTCTGATCCTCTGCCGCAGGAGCGCTCGGCAGCATATTGGCCAAGACGGGGGTCGAGCCCGTGCTGTCGTATTCAAGCAAAACACCGCTATCGGGGTCCGTGTACTGCACGGCCTGATCTCGCAGCGAGGAAAGCACTGCCGCCCAGGCGTCAATCGAGGTCGAGTTGACATTGAACGCGCCGTGCACATAGAGGAAAGCCGCCAGTCGCTCAAAGGCCCGAGTGGGGTCGTCGGTGATGTCATCTACGACCTCGGCAGCGGTCACCCCGTCTGGAATATGCAACTCGTAGGCAGGGTTGGGCAGCGTCTCCGTCCCGGTCAGAAAGGCATCCAGATGCTCCTCTGCGCTCAACGGAACCGCAGGAGCGTACGGGCCGCCATCGTCGGCCAGACCACTGAAAAAGTAGCCGTCGAATAGCACATCGTTGAGGAAGTAAGAGCGGTCCATGGCATAAGCCCCGTCCCACACACTGTCCTCAGCAATCATCGGATGTGAAAAACTGTTCCCTACGGCCCGGTTAAACACCGGCGCCATGTTGCGCTTCTCGGGGTCTCCACCAAACAGGCTTCCCGGCGGCGTGTGATCACTATCAAAAGCGTCGAACTGATAAACCAGTTGTCTGTAGTCACGGCCAAGTGGAGCATGTTCAAGTTGCGCGATAGACAACATCGGGGAAACTGGAATTTCTTTAGCAACATTCTTATCAATCAATTGAATGCTGCCGTTTTCCATATTGATAACACGAATAGTCGCTTTGCCCGTAGACTCATCGTATTGTACGTAATCGGTACCCGCATCGAATTCTTCAAAGCTGATCCTAAAAGGCATGGTTGCCAGTGCTTTTTCATCCGCATCGACAGAGTAGAAGTATGCGTTTGCCGGATCCGTAAATAAGCCCGCTTTGCCAAATCCTTCCAACTCTTCAAAAGAGCGAACATCGTAGTTTAAGACCAGAAATGGCTCCTGGCCACGAAAATTTCCTCCCGTAAGCATATCCTCAAGATGGCTAATTTCAAATGATACTTCTTCTGGAAACACTGTGGATGAAATTGGGCTGTTCGCATCCACTTCGAAGGCACCCGCTTGCTTGCGTGCCCCACTGCCCTCTGTTCCAATATTTACCTTAAAAATGAACTTTGAGGCATTAGGATTAAACCTGACCTTAACCTCACCTCCAAACGAGCTCGCGGGCAGTTTAGTGTCTGGAGATTTTTTTTCAGTGCCCGTCATTATCGTCTGGGAAAAAAGCCCAAGCGCACCCTCATCGTACACATTGCTAAGTGTTGGGTTCCGATTCGGAGCAATTACTTGCGCTTGGGGCATTGCAAAGTAATCCCTCTTATCAGGCCAATCCAAATAGAGATGGTTTCTATAGGTTCCATAGTTTCCCAATGCATTTAGCCGCATCTCTCCTGGAGGAATAACTAGCTCGACTCCTGCTCCCTCATAAACCGATGTATCTGCGTTAGAGCTATCCAGCGCGATGAGTGTCCCACCATAGAAGAAAAGAATATCATGAATGGGCTTATAGCTTGTGCCTCCATCAAATGAAAATTCAAGTGGTGGCATAGATGCCATAATATTGAACGCAGCAGAATTATCTACTGGCATCTTCAGGGTAACATTGTAGGGGTTCCAGATATAGAGGACAGGATTAACCATCAGATACACAACCTTCTGGTTTGTGCCGTAGTTCTGTTCCGCAGATTGATCTTCAGAATCAGCACTCTTTAGCTCTTTGCCATCATTCGTATTATAGCCCTCATAGAGGGAGAATAGGTACTGAAAGCGAACGACAACAGGCAAGGGAGCATCACCCGGCTTCTCCGGCACAAGCGAGTCATCGACTTCATCAATGACGTCCACCACATTCAGCGTGGGCATGCCGTCGTCACCGAGGGTGAGCATCTTGTAGCGGTCGTGGTAGCGCTTGGCGTATTCCCACTCCGGGCCGTAGGCCGGGTCTGCCGCAAACATCGGCTCGTCGCGGTAGTCGGCGGGCAGGTTGGTCATGGCAAAGAGCAGGCTGAGGTCTTTTTTGAAACCACCCTGACGGGTATCGGTAAGCAGCCCGTAGCTGTAGGGAGTGACAGCGTGGAATTTGCCCGCGAACGCACTGTCGTCGTCCAAGTCACGCTCCGTGACCAGCTCAATCGCGCCGTAATCAGCGATACTGTCCAGATCGTAAACGCTGTCCGAGAGTGACGCCCAGTTCCCCACCGCGCGGAGATTGGGGCGTGCCGGATTGGCCGTGGCCTGGATCTTTTCCTTGTCCGTCGTCGCAGCCGTATCGGTTGGGCGGCCAAAGTTTGCCTTCATCCCCTCGTCGCCCACCCAATAGGCGTAACTGTCTTCCGTCAGGCTGTTGCTCTGAATAATTTCGCGGGGCACGTAGACGGATTGCGACGCCGCTGCCGCCGGAGTATCCAGCGTCCCCTCCCCCAGGAGCAAGACAGCTCCGGTCGAGTTTTCCGTGAACTGTCGGGCCAAGTTTACGCGCTGCTCATCGCTCATGCCCTCGGTATTGAGTCCGGAGACAAGCCAGTTGCGGAAAGCCTCCGGCTTGCCATCGGAGGCCGTTGCGGCCCCGGATACGGGCGTATCAACCTCGGAAGCCCGGTCCCAGCTCAGGCTGTTCCAGCTCCCGACCCAATAGGGTTGCGCCACGCCATCGTGCGCGGGGGTGTCCGGGTTCGTGTCGAGAATGGCCGCACTGGCGGAGATGCGCTGGTCAGGGCCCATTTCCTCTTGCAGGCTGCCGAGCGCTACCTGCAGGCCAAAGAGCGCGTTCTGCCGAGCACGTTGCACATCTGCCGAGGTGGCCGAAAGCTCTACCTCGTAGCGCACCAGTGTTGAAAGTGACACGATTAGCACGAGGAGAAAGGCCATCAGCCCAAGGGCTACGACCAAGGCAAACCCTGCGTGTCGGCCCAAAGCCGGACTCGGCAAGGCCTGATCGCCGCAGTCAGTCTGGCGGGGTAAGTCCATACTTTCTGAAGGGGGGTGTAAGATAAAAGCTGAAATAAGAAAACTCAGTCCGGGGGCTATTGCAAACGAGCGGCCCACTCTGCCGTCTGGAAAGGTGTGGGGCAGCACATCCTGTCCAACGGGGCGGCAGGCTGCTGCTTAAAAGGCATCAAATTCGATCACCTTGATTCGCTGCTTGGCAGCGTCGGCCGGACGCCAGTACCAGCCGTTGGGGTCCCATGTCTGGGCAAAGGAATAGGTTTTGATCAATTCCTTATAATCGGCCAAAGCCTCCTTTGATTTACCCTGAGCCTCATAAGCCTGGGCCCGAATGTACAAGCAGGTGCCCACGTCGTTGAGTGCCCAATAGGTCGAGGCCGTGTCCGCGGGTGCGGGAGCGGTCAGGCCAGCCTGCATGTCTGCCGCCTGTTGGGAAAACTGCTCGATGCACTTACCGGTATAGGCGTACACGAGGTCGTACTGTTTCTGCGCGAGCGCATCCCAAGCCTTGGTTGTCAGCGTCTGCGACGAGTAATCGCCGTAGTCGGGCTGAGCAGGAGCAGGCTGGGCAAAAACACCCGAAGCAACTGCTTGGGCGAGGAGGACGAGGGGGAGGATATACAAGCGTGGGGCTTTCATAATATACCCAACCTCGACGACTAGGCTAAATCTGTCAAACCCTATATTTCAATTTTATGCAATTTATAGAGAGAAAAGCCGTGTAACATCGATAAATTTCACGCACTCAGGGCATTATTTGCACACAAGCACGCTCGCGCAGACGTCGAATCGCACATCCGGTTTTCCCCACTCACTCCGTAGCGGGCCGAGAGCGAAGCCACCCTACCCGCGCATGCACCAAGCCCGTCCAACCCGCTACTTGCGCGGCGCTGAAATCGTCTCCCCGCGACTTAACTGGCAACTCAACAGAATGTGCTGAGCCGGCCCGAAACGCTTGCCAAGCAAATCTTTAAGACGATTTGCCGCGACGTAGCCGATGCTTCGGTACGGAATCGAAATCGTACTGAGCGGACGCATATCCGCAGGTGGATCGATACCGTCAAAGCCCGTAACCGACACGTCTTCGGGCACGCGAATACCGCGTTTGCGCAGCGCACGGATCAAGTCGTAAGCCTGGTGATCTGCCGCACAAACAAAGGCCGTCACGCCCGCGCGCACCCGTGCCGCAGCGAGATCGAAGCTCTCCTCCAGCGATACGATTCGACTTGGATGCGCATTGATCATATCGTCATTACACAGGTGCAGGCTCATCTGCGTCATCTTCTCCACATAAGCCCCGTAGCGCCGCAGCGACCAACTAGCCTCAATGGGATAAGCCTTGGAATAAAACCCGATCTTCCGATGCCCGAGCTCGTACAGATGGTTGATGATGATCGCCACGCCCTGGTAGTTGTTCACGTCCACGCAGTCCAGAGCAGAAGCCCCGCGCTGCTCAACCAGAGAAACGCACGGGTACTTAATCATAATCTGATCCACCACCCCGCGCGGGAACGGATAGAGCAAGAGCAGGCCGGACCAATGCCGCCCGACAGAATTAAACAAATCCGTGTAGGCGGGCTCCGAAATCGAGGTCACCGACGGGTCCACAAAGTGCACCGACATCCCGATCTTGGCCAACTGACAACACTCCGATACGCCTTTAATCAGCATGCGCCCCGGGCTGTCGTAGTCGCGCCGGTGGTACTCCTCCTCCGTCGTGCAAACCAGTACACCCACAATCGGCCGAGTGCGCTTGCCGCCAGACTTGGAGCGGCGCATGACCATGTGGTTGTATCCCAGGCTGGAAGCGAGCTCGAACACACGCGCCCGCGTCTCAGGGTTAATGCCGGGGTGATTCGTAAAGCAACGCGAAACGGTCGCACGCGAAAGGTTCAGTTTATCCGCAATCAGCTGTTGGTTAACCTGTTTCATAATAAAGAAGAAACACCACTTTTGACGCATTTTGCGATTTAATGCAACTTTTCTAAAAAGAGCTTGACCTTTTTCAATGCAATTTTATGCAATAGACACATGCTCAAGATTACCCCGATATGCATTTCACTCCTGGCGTCCCTGTGTGCGCTCTGCTCCCCGGCAACCGGAGACATCCCCCAAAACAACAACGGCCCCAGCCGGGTTGAAATCAAAAGCCTCCCCCAGGGCCACTACGAGATGCTCGTCAACGGGCAGCCTTTCTTTGGAAATGGTGTAGGTGGATATGAGAATCTCCCCATGCTTAAAGCAATGGGAGGTAACTGTTTCCGCACCTGGGGCATCGAGTCACTTGAAGAAACCATAGACGGAAAGCCCCTCCTGGACTATGCCCACGAGCTGGGCCTGAAAGTCGTCGTCGGCATCTGGATTGGTCACGAGCGGCACGGCTTCAACTACAAGGACAAGCGTCAGCTCAACGAGCAGCGCGAGGCGGTTGTCAAGGCGGTACGCCGCTACAAAGACCACCCCGCAGTACTCATGTGGGGGCTCGGCAACGAAATGGAAGGCCCTATCTCGGACGGCAGTCAGGTCCGCATCTGGAAAGAGCTCAACGAGCTGGCCAAACTCATCAAACGCGAGGACAGCAACCACCCGGTGATGACCGTCATTGCAGGCATTGGTGGTGAGAAAGTGAAGAATATTATCCGCTACTATCCGGAGATCGATGTGCTTGGCGTCAATGCCTATGCGAGTGCTCCCGGCGTGGGCAGCGGCCTCGTCTCACAGGGCTGGGAAAAGCCCTTCATGCTGACGGAGTTCGGCCCCTCCGGCCACTGGGAAGTCGGCAAGAGCCCCTGGGGCGCACCGCTGGAGCCGACCAGCCAGGAAAAAGCGGCCTCGTACTTTGCCACGCAAAACCGCGTCATCGAGGACGGCGCCGGGAAATGCCTCGGCACCTTTGCCTTCCTCTGGAGCAACAAACAGGAAACCACCTCCACCTGGTACGGCATGTTTCTGCCCACGGGTGAAAAGCTCGGAACCGTAGACGCGATGAGTTACGCCTGGACGGGTGAGTTTCCCGACAACCGCAGCCCCAAACTTTATTCACTGGACTCGGACGCCTCGCTTGAGCGCATCCGCCGCGGCAGCAACCAGCAGGCCAGCGTCAAGGTCGAGGACCCCGACGGCGACCCCCTCACCTACGAGTGGGTCGTGATGGCCGAGAGCACGGACCGGGCCGTCGGCGGCGACTACGAGTCCACCCCACCCGCTTTCCCTGAGTTGATCCAGCAGAACGGCGACGACACCGTCACCTTCCGCGCGCCCGGTAAAAGCGGCCCCTACCGTTTGTTCGTCTACGTACGCGACGACCACGGCGGTGCCGCCACGGCCAACTTCCCCTTCTACGTCGAGTAGTCGGCGCACACCCATTCTACCCCGAGGTCGCCAGCATGATTACCCAAACTGCCCCCACCCGGAACGACCCGTCGTCTGCGCACGGCGGCACTTCCCCCGCCAGGCCTTCGCCTCAGCAGGCAGAGACCTTTGTCAACCTCCACGGCGAACGCTTCCAGTGTATTGAGCACGTCGAGCACATGGCTCCCTTTTTCTTCAGCCTGGTCAGCCCCGGCGACCACTGGATGTTTGCCTCCAGCAACGGCGCGCTCGCAGCCGGGCGCGGATCACCCGACACCGCCCTCTTCCCCTACTACACGGTAGATAAAATCACCGACAACTGGAACAGTACCGGTCCGCAGACGATTATTGTAGCCGACGGTGTGCGCTGGGAGCCCTTTAAGCCCTACACAAAGCTCGCCCACAGCGTGGAGCAGCGCCTGCTCAAGAGCATCAACGGCGACACCATCATTTTTGAAGAAACCAACAACTCCCTCGGGCTACGCTTCAGCTACCGCTGGCAGAGCTCGGAGCAGTACGGTTTCATTCGTCGGGCTGAGCTGCGCAACCTCGGATCAAGCGAGCGCGACATTCGCCTCGTGGACGGACTTTGCGACCTGATGCCAGCCGGGCTGGACATGCGTACGCAGCTTCACTACAGCTGCCTCGGCGACGCCTATAAGCTGAGCGAACTTGACCGCCAGCGGCAGCTGCTTGTCCACCGCATGGCCTCCGCCCTCATCGACGAGGCCGTGCCCATGGAGTGCCTGCTCGCCACCACGGTCTGGTCGTACGGCTGGCCGGAGAGTCAGGTGCTGCTCCGTCACGAAGACGCCGAGTTTTTCCTCGCAGACAGCACCTACACCAGCCCGGACACCCTCCGGGCCAACCGCGGCTGCTACCTCAACGCCGGACAATTCACCTTGAAGGCAAAGGCTGGAAAAACATGGACGCAAGTCGCCGACATCAGCCAGAGTCAGGAGCAAATCGCCCGCACTCAGGCCCAGCTCGGGACCCCGGAAAAATGCTGGCAAGCTGTCGAGGCAGACATCGCGCGCGGCAAGCAGAAGCTGCAATCCCTGATCGCTGCCTCCGACGGGCAACAGGTTTCCGAGGATGAGGCCGTCACCGCTTATCACCGGGCCAACGTCCTCTTTAACATCATGCGTGGCGGCGTCTTTGCCCACGACTACGACGTCAGCCGTCCCCTGCTCACGCAGTATATTTCCGCCCACCATTCCCAACTCACCGCAGAAGAATCCAACTGGCTGAACGCACTTCCGGACACCCTGCCCTACCCGGAGTTGGTCAGCCGCGCCCGGGAGGAAATCGGTGAGCCCCTCGCACGCCTTTGCCAGGAGTACCTGCCCTTGACATTCAGCCGCCGGCATGGCGACCCCAGCCGTCCCTGGAATCGCTTCACCATCCGCACACAGGACGAAAACGGCCAGGCCATCGTTGGCTTCCAAGGCAATTGGCGCGACATCTTCCAAAACTGGGAAGCCCTCGCTTGGAGCTTCCCCCAGTATAACGAAGCATTTCTCACAAAATTCCTCAACGCCACCACCGCCGACGGCTACAACCCCTACCGCATCACCTCCGGCGGCATCGAATGGGAAAAACCCGACCCCAGCGACCCTTGGGCATCAATCGGCTACTGGGGAGATCACCAGATCAACTACCTGCTCAAGCTGCTGGAGTTTGCGCACGACTTCGATGCCGACGGCTTTACGCGATCACTCGGCGAGACACGTTTCGTCTTTGCCGATGTCCCCTACGAGATCAAGCCCTTTGCCCAACTTGAGCGCGACCCCAACCACAGCATCCACTTTAACCTCGAGCGCGACAAGCGCATCAGCGAGCGCGTTGCCCGGCAAGGTGCCGATGGCAAGCTCGTGCACGACACCAAGGGTCAACTGCTGAGCGCCAGCCTGCTGGAAAAACTGCTCATTCCCCTGGCAGTCAAACTCAGCAATTTCATCCCCGGGGGTGGCATCTGGATGAATACCCAGCGCCCGGAGTGGAACGACGCCAACAACGCGCTGGCTGGACATGGCCTGTCCATGGTCACCACCTGCTACCTCCACCGCTACATTACCTTTCTGGAAAAAGCGCTCGATGGGCAGGATGGTAGCTTCACCTGCCATGCCGGCCTGAGCGACTTCCTCCAGGCACTGGGCAAGTGCTTTTCTACGCCGTTGCAGAGCGAAGCCACCACAGCAGAGGCCACCTATGAGCTGGTGCGAAACCTCGGCCTGGCGGGCCAGCAATATCGCGAGCGCATCTACCGGGGCGACTTCGGGCCACGTGTCACGCTGAAGTCATCTGCGCTAAAGGCCTTGCTCAGCAATGCCCGCGCACACCTGCTGGGCAGCATTCGCGGAAGCCTCCGCCCAGACGGACTCTACCACGCCTACAATGTGCTCCACATCGACCCCGAGCAAAAGCGCATCGGCATCGAGCACCTCGACCCCATGCTGGAGGGGCAGGTCGCCGCACTCAGCTCGGGCGCGATCAGCACCGAGGAAGCGATCCACGTCTTTGAAGCCATGACCAAGAGCGCGCTCTACTGCCCGAAGCGCAAGAGCTACATGCTCTACCCGGACAAGGCCATGCCGCGCATGCTCGACACCAACCGCGTGGAGCTCGCAGACGCACGCAAAATCCCGCTCCTGGCCGCACATATCGATGCGGGTAGCGCAAGCATTCTGGTCGACTCGCCCAGTGAAGGTTGCCTGCGCTTTCACCCGTCACTGGTCAACCGCTTTGCCCTCATTACCCATCTGGACAAGCTGGCCCAAGACGCCAGCGTACAAGCGCAGGTCAAGGCCGACCGCGAGGCCATCCTTGATCTCTACGAAAGCACCTTCAACCACCGCTCATTCACCGGACGCAGCGGCTCCATGTTCGCCTATGAGGGGCTGGGCAGCATCTACTGGCACATGGTATCCAAGCTCATGCTGGCCGCGGCAGAGCTCACGCTGCAGGCGGAAGACGCACAGACTTTTGCCCAACTGCGCACGCACTACTATACTATCCAGAATGGCCTGGGCTTCCGCAAAACACCGCAGGACTACGGCGCCTTTCCTGCCGATGCCTATTCGCACACCCCCGCGCACGCCGGAGCCCAACAGCCGGGCCTGACGGGGATGGTCAAAGAGGGCATTCTTTGCCGCTTCGCCGAACTCGGTGTCAGCTACCGCAACGGCGAGATCGCCTTCGAGCCACGCTTGCTCAGGGACGAGGAATTTCTAAGCGCATCCATGCCCACACAGGTCATTGGCCCGAAGGGTGTGGAAACAACGGTCCAAGTCCCCGAGGGCGGCCTGCTCTTCACCCTCGCGCAGACACCGATTATCTATCAGCACACCGGGCAAGCCCACCCCAACCTGATTGTACTCCTCAGCGATGGCTCTGAGCAGAAAATTGCCTCTGCGGTGCTTCCGCCGCAGCTCGCCTCCGAGCTCATCCTCCGCACCGGACGCATCCAGCGCATTACCCTGCAGCTCCCCCATTAGATTTACTTTACCCCTTGTTGATTCGCCCCGTGAGCACCCCCGCCACAGCATCAGACCGCAGTTCCCTCTCTGTCAAAGAGAAGGTGGGCTACGGCCTCGGTGATACCGCCTCGAACATCTTTTTCCAGTTCATCAACATCTTCCTGCTGTATTACTACACGGACGTGTTTGGGCTCTCGCCCGCTGCGGTAGGTACGATGTTCATCGTTGCCCGCTTCTGGGATGCGGTTAATGACCCGCTGATGGGGGCCGTGGCCGACCGCACGCAGACCCGCTTTGGCAAGTACCGACCCTATCTGCTGTGGATGGCCGTTCCCTTTGGTCTGCTGGGCTACCTCGCTTTCGCCAACCCAGACCTGGAGAGCAGCGGAAAGCTCGCCTACGCCTACGCCACCTACATCGGCCTGATGATGGTCTACACCGCGATCAATGTCCCCTACTCGGCCCTGATGGGCGTCATGACCCCGCGCTCGGAAGAACGCACCTCGCTGGCCAGCTATCGCTTTGTCGGCGCCTTCTCTGGCACACTGTTGATCTCGCTTAGCGTGCGCCCGCTGGTGCGCTTGCTCGGCGGTGAGGACGAAGCCCTCGGCTTTAAGCTGACGATGGCCATCCTCTCGGTTATCGCGGTGATCTTCTTTCTCATTACCTTTGCCACGACCCGCGAACGCATCAAACCGCAGCCCCCGGAAAAGGACCAGAGCCTGCGCAAGGATTTCAAGTTCCTGCTGCGCAACCGGCCGTGGGTCATCATGGTCATCGCAGCGATCCTGACCCTCTCGAACGTCGCCGTTCGTGCCGCGGTGACGAATCACTTCTTCAAATATTATGTAGGCGATGACGGCACACCCGTCTTTTGGTTCCTCGATAAAACCACCCTCATGCTGTCCTCGGGCGCGCTGGCCTTCATCATCGGCATATTCTTCACCAGCGGCCTGAGCAAGCGCTTTGGCAAGCGCAACGCCCTGATGTGGCTGACGATCCTCAACGGCCTGAGCTTTATCGGTTTTTACTTCATCCCCGCCCAGGACTACGGGTTCATGCTCGCCGTCAACATCCTCGGTAATCTCCTCGCTGGCCCAACCCCGGCGCTGGTCTGGTCAATCTACACGGACGTGGCCGACTATGGCGAATGGCGGTTCGGTCGCCGTACGACGGGACTCGTTTTCTCCGCCGCCATGTTTGCCCAAAAGATGGGCCTGACCATTGGCGGGGGCGTCTCCGGCTGGCTGCTGGGGTATTTCGGATTCGTGGCCAACGAGGCCCAGTCCGACAGCGCGATCCTCGGCATACGCCTCATGTTTTCCATCCTGCCCGGCATCCTCGGCATCGCCAACGGCATCATCCTCCTCTGGTACCCGTTGACGGATGAGCAGGTGGCCAAAATCGAGCAGGAGCTCAGCCAGCGTCGCGCACAAACTGAAGCTGCCACCACTTAATCCGATTTATAAACAGCACTCAACAATACCATGAAGCATCCCCTTAACCCCTTCTCCATCGGCACCGGCAAAAAGCTCACGGCCTCCCTGTGCCTCTTAACCCCCTGTATCGCCATGCAAGCCGCAGCACCCAAGATCGAAGTTTACCAAACAAGCCGCCAGGGAGACCGGATGGATCTCGTCGAGTCAGCCACCACCTCCGGACAGGCTGATTACTCCCTATCACTCAAGCCGCAGGAAACCCACCAGACCGTAGTCGGCATCGGTGGTTCCTTTACCGAGTCATCCGGTCAGGTCTTGAGCGAGCTCTCCGCCCCACGCCGCGAGAGCGTACTGCGGGCCTGCTTTTCCCCAGCTGGCGCCCACTACTCGCTGACCCGCACACACATTGCCAGTTGCGACTTCTCCGTCACCAACTACACCTACGCTCCGGTCCCCGGGGACACCCGCCTGGAGCACTTCTCCATCGAGCCCGACTACAAGTACCTGCTCCCCATGATAAAGCAGGCCCAGAAGATACCGGGCGCAGACTTTAAGGTCATGGCCTCGCCCTGGACCGCCCCACCCTGGATGAAGGACAACAACACCTGGAACGGCGGCAGCCTCAAGCGCGAACACTACCAGACCTTTTCCGACTATATCGTAAAGTACCTCGAAGCTTACGAGGCCGAGGGCGTTCCCATCTGGGGCATTACCCCGGTCAATGAGCCGCTGGGCAATGGCAACAACTGGGAAAGCATGCACTTTAGCCCGCAATCCGAGCGCGACTTTATCGCGAACTACCTCGGGCCCACCCTCGAACGCGAAGCGCCCGATGTCACCATCTGGGCCTACGACCAGAACCGGGGCGAAGAGCTCGTCAAATGGGCAGAAGTCATCCTTGGAGACAAAAAGAGCGCGCGCTACGTCGATGGGATGGCCGTTCACTGGTACCAGAGCACGATCAGCGTCGACGGCGAATCCCTCGATGCCGTACACGAGGCCTTTCCCGACAAGCAGATCCTGCACTCCGAAGGCTGCATCGACGCCATGGGCGACGACGAGGAAATCGGCGTATGGCTGGAAGACGACTGGTACTGGCGCCCGGAAGCCAGCGACTGGGGCTACATCTGGGCTCCCGAAGACCAGAAGAAACATCACCCGAAGTACCGCCCTTTTTACCGTGTCGCACGCGACCTCATCGGCGGCTTCAACCATCACCTGGTTGGCTGGGTAGACTGGAACCTCGTGCTCAACACCCGCGGTGGCCCCAACCACGCCCGCAACTACTGCCTGGCCCCCATCCTCGTCGATAGTGGTCGCGACCACGTGTACTTCACCCCGTTGTTTTACGCCATCGCGCACTTCAGCAAGTTCGTGCGTCCCGGCGCAGTCCGTATCGGGATCGATGGCCACGACGACACCTTCATGGCCACTGCCTTCCAGAACCCCGACCGCTCCATTGTCCTAGTAGCATTTAACAGCCTGGAAAAAATGCAAACTTACGCAATCGACCTCCCGGGCTATGAGCAGGCTCTTGTCACCATCCCGGGGCAGGCCATGCAAACCGTCAAGCTGAGCAAGCAATAATCCAAATCGCAAACCCTTTTCATTAAACAGGATAAAGATCAACTTAAAGACCACCACAGCAAGTACCTATGAAATAAGGATACACCATGATAACTTCATGCAAATCCCTTGCTTCTGAATAAACTTGAAATCAGATAAAATTGTTAGTGCAATTTAGTGCAATTTTAGTTGACTTTACCCCTCACTGCTACAATAGTTCCCTCATAACCCCTCCCCATATATCCCAACCATGAATATCCCTAAATCGATACCGACTACCCTGTCCGCTCTTGTCTTTAGTAGCGGGCTTGCTATCGCAGCTGACATCACCTGGAACGGAAGTACCGACAACAACTGGTCCGAGGCCAGCAACTGGACGCCCGCCTCTGTACCCAACCTCAGCGGAACAGGCTCCGATAACGCTTTCGTAGGTGGCATTGCCGAGTATGACGGCGTCCAGGCAGGAGACTTCTTCCTCAACAACGGCAATTCGCTCACGATGACAAGCGGCGGCAGTTGGGAGCAAATCAACGGTGTGGCCTGGATTCAGGCCATTGGCGGTACGCTCAATGTGAACAACGGCGGCTCCTTTAATACCGGCACCGCGGGTAACATCGTCATCGGCACGGGTACGACGTTTAACATCGCTGGCACATTCAATACCAACAGCATTGCGATGGGCTTGACCGGCGATATCAGCATGTACCTGACCACAGGGGCGAACTTCATCAACACCGCTGGAAACTTCATCATCAACTCCGCCGATGCTACCTTCCACCTCTCCGGCGGCACGGCAAGTATTGGTGAGTTTAACGCTATCAACGGGGACATGGTCATCAGTGGAGGCACGCTGAACACCTCTATCATCTCCTTCAACGACGCTGCGCAGGCCAGCAGCTTTGACTTGTCCGGCGGTCGCATCAATGTTGCCTCCAACAACTTTCAGGGCATTTATGCCATTGGCGAGGACGACTACGTCAACTTCACCATTGGCGGCTCGGGCTCCCTCTACATCGAGGGAATCACTGAGGGCGAAGCGCTCCTCCTGACCACGGACGGCCGCCTGCGCTACGATGATGCCATCGGCAACATCAGCTTCTCCGAGAGCGGCAGCGGCTACCTCTTTACGGGTCCGGCCGTACCGGAACCCTCCACTTACGCTGGCCTTGCTGGCCTGGCAGCGCTGGCTTTCAGCTGGCTCCGCCGTCGCAAGCAAAGCTAGCCCCATATGGGTATGGCACATGGCCGTCGGTATTCGTACCGACGGCTTTTTTTGACTCCGCTCTGAAGGCGGCAGCGGCCCCGTGTGCTAACACATAACCCCCTACCCCATTTCCAAGCATGTCCCCCATTGATATTGTCCTGTTTTTCGTCGCCGTGATCGGCGTTATTGGATTCGGCCTGTTCAAGAGCCGCGCAAAAGAGGCCGAAGGCCCCAAGAACACCAGCGATTACTTTCTGGCCGGACGCGGCCTGACCTGGTGGCTGGTCGGCTTCTCGCTGATCGCAGCAAACATCTCGACCGAGCAATTCGTTGGTATGTCCGGGCAAGCGGCAGACTGGCTGGGCATGGCCATCGCATCCTATGAGTGGATGGCAGCGATTACCCTCGTGGTCATTGCCTTCGTGTTCCTGCCACGTCTCCTGCGGTGCGGCATCTACACCATTCCGGAATTTCTGGAGTACCGCTTCGGGGTACTCTCACGCACCATCATGGCCGTGGCTACGATGGTCATCCTCGTTGGCGTGCCCACCGCTTCAGTCATTTACTCCGGGGCCAAGGTGATGAGCGTTTTCTTTGGCGGCGTAACGGTGCTCGGTCTCGACTTGGGAGACCTCACGCTCGGCTGCTGGACCATCGGTCTGGCCGCGGCAGCTTATGTCTTTATCGGCGGCCTCAAAGCCTGCGCGTGGACAGACCTCATCTGGGGCTCGGCTTTGATCCTGGGCGGCATCGTGGTGATGCTCCTTGCCTTTCAAGCCTTGGCCGATACGCCCGCCGAAGACCTTATCCAGACAAAGGTCGCGACCTCGTCCGCTACCGTGGATGACATCGATCAGGCGGGAGCACTGGCCCGCCTGCAACTCCTGACTCAAGGTGAGGCTGTGGACGGCCCCAACGGTAGCGGCGGCAAGTTGCACATGATCCGCCCCTCCAGCGACAGCTCCATCCCCTGGACCGCACTGCTGATCGGCCTGTGGATACCAAACTTTTTCTACTGGGGGCTCAACCAGTACATCATGCAGCGCACCCTGGGCTCGCGCTCGTTGGCCGAGGGCCAGAAGGGCATCATCTTTGCCGCCGCGCTCAAGCTCATCATCCCCTTCGTCGTGGTCATCCCCGGCATCATGGCGTACCACCTCTACAACAGCGACCTGCAAGAGCAGGCGCAGCTCAAGAATGCAGCCGCCCTCACCGAGCTGGAGGCCGGAGAGCTGACCGTCTTTCCCTTCTCTGAGCACTTTGCCCGGCTCTACCCCGAGCAGGCAGCAGCCATCGTCGTCCACAATAGTCAGATTGTTGGCACCGAGGCTGTCTCACCCCCAGATGGCCACACCCCGCTCACCCTCACTGCGGCCAACGCCAAGCTGGTCGATGCGGCTCAGACAGCTAACTTGCCGTTGGCCACGCGTCTCGTCGGTTACGATTACGACGCCGCCTTTCCCACGCTCCTGCGCAACCTGCTCAAGCCCGGCTTCACCTGGTTTGTGCTCGCAGCCATTTTTGGCGCAGTCGTCTCGTCGCTGGCTTCGATGCTCAACTCGGCCTCGACCATCGCCACGATGGACATCTACCACAAGATACGCCGCAAGGCCAGCCAGCGTGAACTCGTGTCGGCCGGACGCGTCTGCGTGGTGCTCTTTGTCATCATCGCCTGCATGATCGCTCCTAATCTCGGGCGCCCGGAGTTCGGCGGTATCTACACCTTTATCCAGGAGTTTCAGGGCTTTCTCAGTCCGGGCATCCTGGCGGTGTTCCTCTTTGGCTTCCTCGTCCACCGCTGCCCGCGCTATGCAGGCTGGCTGGGCATTCTGCTGAATGTCGTCCTCTACGGCACCCTCAAGGTCGTGGCTCCGGAGATCGCCTTTCTCAACCGCATGGCTATCTGCTTTGGAGCCGTCCTCCTCGTACTGGCCATTTTGACGGTGGTGAATCCGCTCAAGAAGCCCGTCGACATGCCCGTCAATCCCGACATCGAGCTGACCCACTCCCCCGCGGCGAAGTTCTGGGGCATCGTGGTGGCCGTGCTCACCCTCGGGTTATACGTCATATTCTGGTAAGCGCGAGGCTAGTCACCTTGGGACTGGCCGCGCTTACTTGACCATGCTTTTCAGCAGACCGATGGTGATGAACACAATCACCACGGCGAAGGGCAGACCGGCGGCAACGGACGCGGTTTGCAGGGCTGTCAGCGCGTGTTTGCCGCCCACGAGCAGCAGCACCGCAGCGACAACGCCCTCCGTCACCGCCCAAAATATGCGCTGGGCCACGGGAGGCTTGGTATGACCGCCAGCCGTGATGATGTCGATGACCAGCGACCCGCTGTCAGACGAAGTTACGAAAAAGAGCACGATAACCAGCACCGCCAGGGTCGAGACGCCCTGTACCCACGGGTAATGTCTCAACAGCTCGAACAGCGCCGTGGCCATGTTTGCATCGACTGCCTGCACAATGTCGGCGTTGCCGTTCAGCGATTCATGCAGCGCGGCGTTGCCAAAGATGCTTAGCCAGATAAAGGTCAGGGCGGTCGGCACCAGCAACACGCCGAGGGTGAACTCGCGCATGGTGCGTCCGCGCGAAATACGCGCGATAAACATACCGACAAAGGGCGACCAGGCGATCCACCAGGCCCAATAAAACACCGTCCAGCTCGTGCGCCAGCCATCGTCCTGATAGCTATCCATCCAGGTGCTCAGCTTGAGCAAGTAGCCCGTGTAGGCGCCGATGTTTTGAATCAGTCCATCCAGAAAGTAAACGGTGGGACCGACCAGAAAAATAAAAAGCATGAGCCCCAAAGCCAGCAGCATGTTGGCCTCACTCAGGCGCCGAATCCCAACCCCGAGCCCCAGCACCACGCTGACCGTGGCAATCAGCGTAATGATCCCGATCAGCACGGCCTGGATTTGCGGGCTCTGCGGAAGCCCAAAGGCGTAGTTGAGACCGGCATTGACCTGCTGCACGCCAAAGCCCAGCGAAGTCGCCACCCCGAACAGCGTTGCCACACTGGCCACGATATCCACGAGGTTCCCCACTGGCCCGTCCACCTTCTTGCCCAGCAGCGGATACAGCGTCGAACGGATGGTCAGCGGCAAGCCCTTGTTGTAGGCAAAATACGCCAGCGCCAGGCCCATGAGCGCATAGATACCCCAGGCATGCAGCCCCCAGTGGAAGTACGTCACCGCCATGGCAAGGTTTGCCGCGCGCGGGGACTCCGGCGGGATGCCGTTCAGCGGCGGAGCCTGAAAGTGCATGATGGGCTCGGCTACCGACCAGAAGACGAGCCCAATACCCATGCCCGCGCTAAAGAGCATACTCATCCATGTCGGGTAGCCAAACTCCGGCTTGGCCTTCTTCCCACCCAGGCGAATGTTTCCGTGGCGTGAAAAAATGAAGTACACGCACACGACCAGAAAGGCATTCACCGCGGCGATGAAGAACCAGTCGAAGGCATTCGTCAGCGTGTCCTTGAGCAGCGAAAAGGCATGCAACGCCGAGTCGCGAAAGACCAGCGAACCGATGACGAAGAGGATGATGAGGGCCGCCGAGCTCAGGAAGACGACCGGGTGAAAGCGGCTCTCCCGGTCGCGTGGATAGGATTCCTTAAAGCTTTCAGGTCTATTTTCCTTCACTCTCCGGGCTTCTCAAAGTGAAGGGTGCCCCAAGCCAGATGCCCGGCTTTGCCCGCATTTATCCAGTGCGCCAGCCCGCGTTTCATGTTTTCGATATAGTCAGGGCTGATGTCCTTTTCCAACTCATCGCTGCGGGTCTGGAGATTATCCAGCACAGCCGAGTAATGATTGATAAGCTGGTTGGTACAGCCGTCGTATTCGAGCAGCTTCCAACCAAGCTGGTTGGCATAGTCGGTATACGTCTCAACGGAGCCCAGGTCGGACAAGTGGATGCGGTCCAACACCGGTTGCAAGGCCTCCGGGTCTACCCCTTCGCGCATCATGGGATCGGTAAAGATAAACTGCCCTCCGGGCTTGAGCACGCGGTCGACTTCAGCAAAGACCTGTTTACGGTCACCGCTGTGCAGGATCGCATCCTGCGACCAGACAACGTCGATGCTGCCCTCGTCAAAAGGAAGACTCTCGAAATTTCCATCCACCACATCGACAAGGACTGACAGGGTCTGCTCCTCGTTCATCTGGCGGTTGCGCTCGTTCTGGACTTTGCTCAGGTTCAGGCAGTGTACGCGGTAGCCCTTTTCCTGGGCCAGGTAGCGGGCGGCACCACCATAGCCCGAGCCGATGTCCAACACAGTCGAACCAGCCTGAAAGTGACTGATCTTATCCGCCATGCGTTCAACGGTGCGGCGACTGGCCTCGAAGATGGATTCCCCCTCGCGCTCATAGGTGCCGATGTGGATGTCCTCCCCACCCCAGATGCGGTAGTAGAATGCATCGGCGTCCTTGCTGTCGTAATAATGTTCGGTACGCTCGACAACTTCGCTCATGATCGGTCCTCGTTGGGATAGCGTTTTTCGGCTACGTGGATATAAAAATCCGGGTCGTCCTGCTTATAGGTTTCCTGAAAATCAGCATAGGTCGTGATGGTCTGAAAACCGACCTCGCGCATGAGGTTCTCGACGTAGGCCTTGCGAATCGGGCACATATTCAGGTTATAGGAGCTGCCGTCCGGAAACTCGTAGCGGAAGCGCGCCAAGCCCTCGTCCACGTGCTCGGGCTCTGCCTTTACGTTGTTCCCGCAGTAGTAGTAGGTGTGCTTGCTCTTGAACCCCTCGTCGAGGATCATGTCGTAGTTACGCTGGTCGAGGATCAGGATGCCGTCGTGGCGCAGGGCAGCGTAAAACTCAGCCAGTGCTTTGCGGCGATCTCGCTCGGAAAATAAGTGTGTGAACGAATTGCCCAGGCAAATAACGGCATCGTACTTCCCGTGCACATCGCGGTTGAGCCAACGCCAATCCGCCTGCACGGTGCGCAGGAGTTCGTCATTCTTGCGGGCGTTCTGGAAAGCCTTGGCCAGCATCTCCGGGCTGCCATCGGCACTGACCACCTCGAAGCCTTCTTGAATAAGTCGCAGGCTGTGGAAGCCCGTCCCCGTCGCGACATCGAGTACTTTCTTAGCGCCGCGCTCCTTCAGAATATCGATGAAAAAGTGCCCCTCGGACTGAGCACGCTGGTCCCAGTCAATCAGTTCATCCCATTTGTCGACAAAGCCCGCGATGTATTCATCCACGTACTTGCCGGTTTCCCGCACAGCAATCGGGTTTTCGCCATAGTCCTGGCTCGTCATTGATTCGATCTTGCTAGTCATAGAAATTAGCCTTTCGGTTCGATGTTCTTGTTCGTTTTGAGGTCCTCATCTGTTTCCAGAATAGGGGCGGACTCTTCCGGTGTCCCGGTCAGGGGCAGGCCCTCCATCAGCACGAGTATTTTTTCCAAAGATAAAGCGATGGTTGCCCGCTCGAGCTCGGGCAACTCCTCAATGCCTTCCACCAGCCCGTTTTGCAGGGGTGAGGGCGACTTCGCGATAAGTGTATTGCCCGCTTCCGTCAGCTCGATTCGCACCTTGCGACGGTCCCGCACGGAGCGGCGGCGGAAGACCAGTTCGTGCTTCTCCAGGCGGTCGATAATGCCGACCAGCGTGCTCGGGCTGAGGTAAATCTCATCGGCCAGCTCACGTATCGTCAGCGCCCCCAGCTCGTCGATTTTCAACAAGCACAGCAACTGGGGCACCGTCACACCGTGATCCTGCGCCAACCGACGAGAATGCACGTCCACCGAGCGAATGATGCGACGAAGCGACTTCAAGATACGCAAATCGTACCGCTCCTTGGGCACCAGCGGAATCCGCTCAGGCGCTTCCTCCTCCACAGGCTGCACGGTCGGCTTCTTGTCGGGCAATAAAGACATTCGTTAACAAATCATTCGCATACGAACGATCAGGTCAAGGGTCTTCCTGAATTTTAGTACATCTTCGAGACAGTCTCCATGCAGAGACTGAGTGCCTCCTGAGGCGCAGTGCCTTTTAGGGATGCGTGCTTGCCTAGAAACGGCATTTCATTTAATACTTATTCCATAGAATTTAAATCCTGCCCATCCTAATGCCCAAAAGACTGTCACAAAAGCAAATCGCGGTGGATTTGGGAGTCTCCCAAACCCTCGTTTCCATGGTGCTCAACGGGCGCACTGAGGGGATATCGAAGTCATCCTACAGCCGGATCTGGGAGTACGCGCTGGCCAACGGCTACTCTCCACGCGGCATGGACATGAGCGTGGGCATGTCAAACAGCATGCAAATGGGCATTGTCACTGTCGGTTATATTCTGCGCTCGCCCCTGCGCCTGGCCAACAAGAGCAACTTCTACAGTCACGTCCACCAGGGGCTGCACGACGCACTCAACGAGCACGGAGCGCGAACGGTGTTCCTCGGCTCGGAAGACTTACTGACCGAGGAGGATTTTAAGCAGTTTCAAAAGACCCGCATTAACATGCAGGGGCTGGTCATCATGGGAGAAATCAACGCGCCCATGGTCAAGCGACTCACCGGTATCTTTAAAAAAGTGGTCTACCTGGCCGCACGCTATCCCGGCGTATGCCATTCGGTTTCGGCCAACGATGTGGATGCCAACGTGCAGCTTATCGACTACCTCTGTGAGCTCGGCCATCGGAAATTCGTCTGGCTTGGCGGTTCGCCCGGGACCATGCGATATCACAGCCGACTCGAATCCTTCCAATCGGCGCTTCAAGCACGGAACGCGGAAATGACCTGCATGCAAGTCGCTGAATCTGGCGGTGCGGACTGGAAAGAAGGCTTTGAGTGTGCGGAGAAAATTCTCCAGGAGCACAAGGGACCAAACGGGACAGCCTGGGTTTGCTTCAACGGCCTGATGGCCCGCGGCGCGATCTCCTGCCTGCAAAAGCATGGCTATGAAGTCGGTAACACGGTCAGCGTAGCCGCGGTGGACTGCACCCGCGTACGCGATGCCGAATGGCCCACCGTAACCGCCGCCGGGGCGATTCCCGAGGAGATGGGACGTCTCGCGGGGAAACTCATTCTCAGCGAGGACAAGACCGAGTACTTTCAGGACATCGTCGTCCCGGCAACGTTCTTCCCCGGCCAGAGCACAGGGCCCGCACCGCAATTAGACTCGCTCCCGACCAAGGGAAAGGCCACGGCTTAAAGGCAGCAGCCTGAGCGCCTCCTCGATAGGCGGCAGGTAGGGGTGCCACATCTTCTCCCACTCCAGACTGACCGGACCCGCGAACCCATCGGCCTCAAGTCGGTCCAGCAGCGCTGATAGCGGAAACTCCCCCTCCCCTGGCAGCGCATAGCTGTAGGGATGCCGGGCACTCGGCGTTGAGACGCTGTCTTTGACGTGAATGTGCTGCGTCCACGGTTGTACCGCCTCCCAGGTTTCCATCGGGCTGACGCCAGTGTGCTTCCAGGTGTGGTGCGAATCCCAGAGCAAGAACACATTGGGATGCCCACGGCTGAACAACGCTTCGATGTCATCCGGTCGCAGCAACGAGCTGTGGGTCTCGATCGTGAGCGCAAACTGCCAATCGTGCCTTGCCCGCAGTGCCTCCCAATCGTCCAACCACCGCCACGCTTGCTCGATGGGTTTATCTCCGCAGAGTTCGCCATCAAACACCCGTAAATACCCGGCCTGAAAATGCTCCATCAGCGGGGCAAAAGCGACAAGCTCGGGAGCCACTTCTGCAAACGGCATAGAGAGCTTGGCCGAGGCATTAAATGCCACAATGTCCAAGGTATCATTACCCAGCAACTCGCGGCGCGATTGCTCCAGCCACCGTTCCTTTGCCGCCAGCTGTGGGAGATCGACTACGCCGGAAACAGCCCGCAGCTCGATCTGGCGGATACCAAATCGCTTGGCCAGCGCGCCCATCTCACCCAATGTCCGCTCAGGGCAACCAAGGCTCGAAAAGCACCAGTTCAAGCCCGGTAGTGCAGTCGTGCAATCAGCCTTCATCCTCAATCCCTACCATCCCAGTTTTTCTCCTCCAGCGCCTGAAACATGGGGAAGTCCAGACGCTCCACGTGGCCATCCACATAAAGCACATTTAGGGTTTCACCAGGCTGGCGGAAGTCCAGATAGGTCGTCGCCTCGGGGGATTCAACTCCCTGGTCATCTCCCATGTATCGGGTACGCAGTACGGACAGGCTGGCGTTGGAGCCCTTGTAGGCCTTGGCATCCACCACCACGATCGTACTGGCCGTATCGTAAATGGAGTTAATGTTTCGGCGATGTTCCTTAGACCAGACTCCGCTTGGGTCTTGGCCATAGAGCACTTCGGAAGCGGTATAAGTTCGGGCGATCTCATCCTTGGCCAGCACTTGCCCATTCCTGATGTACTCGGCGTTGGGGCAGACAAAAATCTTGTTCTCGCGGGCCGTGGGGCTGGCGTTTTCCTGAGGCAGAAAATCACGCAAAAGCTTTGTCCACATCTGGTCGCCTTTCACGTGATCGGCCGGGTTCGGGTGCCGCTCATTCCACGTCTCCGAGGTGATCGTGGCCTCTGGCAACTGTCCGTTATACTGAGCAATGTGGAGGCCAAATGCGGAGCCAATCCCCCGCAAGTTGTTTGCGCCCTCGACCGCATTGGCATTGTAGCGAATCTTGCCCACCACAGGTATGAGGATCAGGGCGAGAATGACGACAACGGCAATAGAAGTCAGGAGCTCCATCACGGTAAAGCCACGAGCGTAAGGGGTAGGATTGTACTTCATAATGAGCTGCTGGTTACGTTAGCATTTTCGATAAAGGGCGGCGCGGGTAAATCTGCATCGTTGACAAGGTCCATGGCGGGAAAGCCTGCCCAGCCGTAGCGCACGGTAACGGGCTCCTTGACCTCGGTACTGCTTACGATGACGCGCTCGCCCTCAAGCGTAGCCGTCGCCGCGTAAAAGATTCCGTTCGGGCCCGCGACTTCAAAGCCGGTCAGCGAGCCGCCGTTTTTGTCCATGACTTGCTTCGCGCCCGAATCAAAGGTGACAATAAGCCTGTCCCCGCTCTTTACCACAGCGCTGACTTCTGGCCCATGATACGCAACGTCCTGCCCGTAAACGGTTGCCAGCGCGGTTAGCGCCAGACGCTGCCCGACAGGGGCCTTGTTACGCGGATGAATATCTGTCGCATCGCCAACATCTACCGCTACCGCGAGCCCGTTGTTGGGCTCTTGAGCAACCCGGCGCTGCGTCTCACGAATATGCGGGTAGTTATCATCGACACCCTGCTTCCCCTCGAAGCCAGCAAGCTGCACAATAAGAAAAGGCAGGGCGGGCTGCTGCCAGCCGTCGCGCCAGTTTTGGATCATGTCACGCAGGAATCGATCGTAATGCTCATGCTTCCAGGAATCGGATTCACCCTGATACCAGATCACTCCGGCAACGGGAAACGAGAAAAGAGGTGCGATCATGCCATTATAGTAGCCCCCGGGTTGGCGCTTCTCAGGCTCGCGCGGACGCTCCGCCTGGGGGTTGCTTTTTAGTGCTTTCTTGTAGGCGGCCAACTCTGCCGGATAAGCAGCCTTGAGTCGCTCATAGCGCTCGAAGTAAGCCACGGAATCCGGGTTTTCTTCAAGCACGTCCTGACTCGTCCAGTTGTTTGCCAGAGTGCCGCCCACGGTGGACATCAACAGGCCGATCGGAATCCCCGTCTCCTGCTGCACCATCTGGCCAAAGTAATAGCCCACCGCGCTGAAGTTCGACACCGTGTATTTATTCGCAGGCAACCACCCACCCTGCACGCTCTCCAGCGGTTCATCCGCTGCGGCTCGGGCCACGGTAAATAAGCGCAGGTCATTGTTTGATGCGGCCTGAATCGCCTCCGTCCCACCCTCGGTATTATGCAGCGGCCAATACATATTGGACTGGCCTGCACAGACCCAGACATCGCCCACGAGTAAATCGGACGCCATGACAACGCTCTCGCCGGAACGCACCGTCAGACGATAGGGGCCGCCCGCCTTCATGGCCGGAAAAGACAGCTCCCACGCACCCGAGGGGGCGACCGTACTCACAACCTTGGACTCGCCAAGCGTGGCCTGCACCTCAGCTCCCGGGTCACCCTGGCCCCACACCCGTATGGGCGCGTTGCGCTGCAGGACTGCACCGTCGCTGATGAGCGGATTCAAGCTAAGCCCGGCTTGGGCACAGGCTGCACACAGCAACCAGAGGAGGGTCAGGCAACTAATACGTTTCATGGAATATCGCTTCATGTTCGGGATTCGAAGCCGGCGGGTAGCACTCCAGCATAACGCAATCGGAGCTGCTTTCCATTTTCAGCTCATGGAGTGCATGGGGAACGACGACTCGATCAAATGGGTTCAGGGTTGAGGTCCACCCGTCAGGGCCACCCAGGCGGCAACTGCCGGACAGCACGATCACGATGCAGAACGCATGCACCTCGCGGCGGGCCGCACCACGCCAAGACGTCCGCCAGACCTGAAAGCAATCCGTATGCTCGGGCCCGATCAGACGCTCCCGCTTCACCTCACCCACAGCTGACATGACCTGTGGTTGGCAAATATTCTCCCGGCGCACGTCATCCACACTGCGCGGTTGGAGGTCGAATACATCGAGGGCAAAGTCGAGGTCGCGCCCCATGAAACGATCTGCCTCGGGCAGCACATAGCCACCACGGGAGTACTCAAAGCGCACCACCCAGTCCGAGGGCTCGAGTATCTCAACTAGGAGAACGCCACCACCCAGCGCATGCGGTGTGCCGCCGGGCACGATCACGACATCGCCCGCCTTGACCGGGAGAGGATCAAAACAGGCCGCAATCGCATCCATGTCCTGCTGCTCGATATACTCCCGCAGCATGGCACGGGATGGTGCACGCTGAAAGCCCACATACACCTCGCCATACTCGGCATCGTCGCGGATACCCAACACGTAATAAGCCTCGAACTTGCCGTACGAAGATTGCAAATGCTCCCGGGAAAAGGCCTTGGTTGGGTGGCACTGAAAATGTAGCCTGTCTGCGGAGTCGATGAACTTGACCAGAAATTCAGGACTGTGCCCGAAACGCTCCGCATGACCTTGGCCAAAGAAAAAGTCCGGTTCGCTACGGTAGAGCGAGGCGAGCGTAGACAACTCGCCATTGAGCTCCACCCTGGCCAGCCCTTCATCCTCACGGGAAAACTCGCGTGGGTTGATCGCCTTGACCGACGAGCCGATCCAGTCTTCCGGAAAGTGGCTGTCCTGGGGGCAAGCCTTCCCCTCAAGCCTGTCCAACTGCACTCCACCGGTATAGGAGCGCCATACGCGGTTGGGCAACAAACGCAGCGGGATGGCAGAAAGCAGGGTTTTTGAAGGGGGTATCATTTATATCTTGCAGCTATTTAATTTTTATTAAATGATCGAGTCAATCCTTAAAATGAATCTATCCCCTGCTTTTACCGTCTACGATTTTTCCGTCCTTGGGGCCTACTTCGCCTTCATGCTGCTCATTGGCTGGGTTTTCAGAAAGGCCGTCTCGAACACCAGCGACTACTTCCGCGGGGGTGGCAGTATGCTGTGGTGGATGGCGGGCAGTTCGGCCTTTATGACGCAGTTCAGCGCCTGGACCTTTACCGGCGCTGCGGCCAAAGCCTATGAGGACGGAGCCATCATCCTCATCCTCTACTTCGCCAACGGTACGGGCTTTCTGGTCAGCTACCTGTTCACCGCGGCTCGCTTCCGGCAGACACGCGTCATTACGGCGGTCGAAGCCATCAGGCGGCGTTTCGGCAAAGCCAACGAGCAGGTCTTTACCTGGATGCAGATTCCGATGGGCACGATTTACGCGGGCATCTGGCTAAACGCGCTTGGGCTATTTTTCTCCGCCGTCTTCGGCTTCGATGTCAACGCCACCATCATCGTCACTGGCATCGTCGTGCTGCTCATCAGCCTGTTCGGAGGCGCGTGGGCCGTCTCTGCCAGCGACTTCATTCAAGTCATCGTCCTCATGCTGATAACCGTTGTCGCCACGGTATTCACGCTGGTCCGCATTGGTGGGGTCTCCGAGCTGATTACGCAGTTTCCGGCAGATTCCTTTTTGGGCAACAACGTCACCGTCCCGGGCATCATCTACATCTGGATGATCGCCATCATCGTGAAGCAAGTCGCTAACACCAACAACCTGCTCGACGCCTCACGCTTTCTGTGCGCGCGCGACACGACTCAGGCGCGCAAAGCCGCCCTGCTGGCAACCGCGCTTTTCTTCATCGGCCCGGTGATCTGGTTCATCCCGCCGATGGCGGCCGCTGTCCTCATCCCCGACATTTCGGCCATCTTCCCCCACGTGTCCAAGCCCTCCGAAGTCGCCTACGTCGCCATCTGCCTGCAAGTCCTCCCTGCCGGCATGATCGGCATGCTGGCCTCGGGTATGTTTGCCGCCACCATGTCCTCCATGGACAGCGGCCTGAACCGCAACGCGGGCGTGTTCGTGCGCAACTTCTACTACACGGTTTGCCGCCCGCAGGCCGACGAGAAGGAGCTCATGCTGGCGGGCAAGGTCGTCACCGTCTCGTTGGGCATTGGCATCATCCTCATCGCCATGGGGCTGAACCAGCTCAGCAACATGTCCCTGTTCAACATCATGCTCCAATTTGGCACCTTGGTGGCCATGCCTTTAATCATACCGATGATCCTGGCAGTATTCGTAAAACGCTCTCCCGACTGGGCGGCCTGGTCGACCATTGTCGTGGGCCTCATAAACTCGCTCTGCGTCAAGCTGTTCGTCACCCCGGAGCGGGCACAAGCGCTGCTTGGCCTGACCGAACCGCTCAGCCAGCGCGAGGGCAACGACCTCGTCCTCATCGTCGGTGTCATCAGCAATCTTGTGGTCGGTTTCGGCTGGTTCTTCTTCGCCTGCCGGTTTAAGCAGTCCCTGCCGGAGAAGCGCGAAGCAGAGGTCAATGCTTTCTTTGACGACATGGAAAGACCGGTGGGCGAAGACGACCCGGACCTCGGCAAAGATGACCCGGGCCTGCAGATCCGCCTCATCAGTCGCGTGGCGACGGGCTATGGCATCTTTATGCTGCTCATGATGCTGATCCCCAACCCCATGAGCGGACGCCTCGCCTTCGCCGGTTGCGGTCTGGTGCTCTTGGTCATCTCTGCCCTGCTTCGGCGCAGTGGTGCCAGACACACGATCCGCCGCTAGCCGAGTTTCTTCCCTAGAGCATTTTACGCAAAGACGCAGAGCGACTTGGTCGCCCCATGGGCTGTGCGTTGTGCCTTCTGCGCATGGTCGCACCAGACCGCGTTGCGACCATAGTGAGAGAGAATAGTTGACTCGCCCTCTGCCCTTACCAGGAAGCTCCCGCTACCCGCCGGGCATTACTGACCCATTCCTCCCAGTCCTCTTGACTCAGGATGGGTCCGACGAACGGCTGCACCTCAACCCCAGACTCATCACCCGCGCCGGATTTTTCCCAGGGCAACACCACAGCTTGCTGGTCGCCATAGACCAGATTGTTCTCAAAGGTAATATCAGGAACATGCTTGGATACCCAGGTCGCAACCGGAGCTTTGCCCGCAACGATGTTTTCAGCGAACAACACTGCCGAGGGTGGCACGTCGACGACCTTACCGTTTTTCGCCTTACGCCCACTCATCGTCCCGACCACGAGCGGCTCGGCACAGTCCTGAATCAGGTTAGCGCGGATCAGCACATCCCGCACTGGCGTGTACTCGTTGGGCAGGCCATCGCGCACCCCTTCGGACAAAACAATGGCCCCGCGAAGCTCTCGCCCGTCCAGGGCTATAAAGCGATTGGCGATGACGCTGTGCCCCGTTCCAATAACACGCACCCCGCCCTCTTCAAAGGCATTCTCCTGACTCCCGACAAACAGATTGCCCGCGATCAGGCAGTCATTGCCATGCCGCAGCGTCAACTGGCCTTCGCATGCAATAAAAGTATTGTTCAGGTAAGTATTCCGGCAGGACTTATTGGAGATAATTTCAATCTCACCCCCACATTGCTCAAAGACATTTCCCTCCACCCGACACAGGGCCGCGACATGTGAAGTCTTGCTATCACCGATGCGAATCGTCTCCCAGCCATTCGTGGTCCCTCCAGCCAACGAGCCATCCTCGCGCATGCCAAAGTAATTATGATCAATCCGGTGCCAGGCAGGCTTCTCCTGGCCACTCTCATCGAGGTAAACCGTCATCAGGTTATCGTGGGTGCGCTTTCCCGTAAACGTACAGTGATCCACGCGATTATACTGCCCATACAACACCACCCACTTCGAGGATTTCAGCACCGGCTTGCCGGGTTCTGCCTCCTCGATCACGCACTCGGTCAGGCGCGAATGGCTGGCCTCGACGCCGCCAATTGAGCGAAACGACACCACTTTCCAGAGCGCATCCTCCGTATGCGTAGTTTTGATGTGAAAGCCGGAAACCACTGCATAGGACGCACCGATACTCAGCGAACTGCCACCCGTTAAAACCACCCCACCCGGTGTCTCTGCCCGGAGCGTAATGGGCTTTCCCGGCAGCCCATCCGCACCAGCAAAGTCAATGCGGACCGCGTCGTAGACACCGTCTTGCCACACAATCTCGTCACCGGGTGCAACCTCGTCGTTGAGCAGCTTGTGTTTCAGCTCCGTGGGAGTGGAGACCGCGTGAACGGCGGCGTGTGCACCACTCATGCAGAGCAACACAACGCAGGCGACGAAGGAAAATTTTGCCAGCATACTTAGATTTGAAAAGCGTTTTATCCGGGTGCAGCAAAGCTGTCCGACACCAAGGAGCAACCCCACAGGTCGGACAGCTTATAACTACCCGCGATGCGTGCGTAAGCTTGGCCTATGCCAGGCTGCGCTTGCGTCGCAGTACTATGATTCCTAGTGCCAAAAAGCTAAACATGGCGGAGTACATGGCTGGCTCCGGCACCACGGACAAGTCCGTCACGATGAAGTTATCCACCGTGTAGTCGATGCCGACATGTGACCCAAAGGAGTCTACGCCCATACGGCCAAGATTGTTGTTACCTGCGCTCAGTGGCGTGTAGAGCAAATCCGTGCGCACCAGCGCCGAGTCGAGATAAACCGAGAAGGAGTTTGCCGCCAGCACAACCGTGCCACCACCGGGCTCCGTGTAGCTGAGCGAGTTAACGTCGTCATCGTTGATGAAGATGTCCACCGTGTAGCCTTGGCCTTCAATCATAGACACGGAGCTGTTGCCACCCGTTCCACGAACGTAGAATCGACCATCGCTGTACCACCTTACCTCATAGAGGATGTTGTCGTTGTCATTCAGCGTGGCATTTGTGCTCTCATTATAGAGACCGGTGCTGAAGCGCCCGTAGCCATTACTCACGCCAAGGTCACTCTGCCAGGCAAGGTCATAGTAGATGTGAACGGCGCTCTTCTGCTCCGCAGTACTACCAACGAAATTATTCTCGAAGGAAAAAGCTGAACTGCCGTCATTATCATAGAGCTGAAGACCGTTACCAACGCCTCCGCCCGCTTTGTTGGTCGCCCCGGTTACCACCGTGGCAAAGACATCCGCGGTATTGGTATTGGGTCTTACTGCCGTGCCCGTGGGCTGATCACCGGGGGTTTGCAGTTCGAAGTTCTCGCTGAAAAGCACTTGAGCGTAGGAGCCAGAGCTTACGCTAAATGCTGCAATGAGGGTAAGTAGCATTTTATTCATGGGTATTGTTTTCTAGGGGTTGCTGTTTTGGGTTTAAAATTTATTAACTGCGCTCGACCAGTGTGACATCGCCAACGTAGAACTCCGACGCGGCTGTCTTGGTGTCGGTTGTAATCATGATCGACTGTGGCACGCCGCCACCCGGCACGGTTTCGCGGTGTACGAGGTTACGCGCATCACCCTCGACGATGAAGACCTTCAGCATCTCTCCGGCCTCGGTGGATTCGAAATCAATGGAGAATTCCATCGTACCATGCCCTGCGATGGACACGGGCAGTTTCGTGCGTTTCCCGTGCGCACCCACGTAAATGCTACCGCTGCCTTCCAGCGTCTTAAACTCGACGACGGCATCACTGGACTTGGGAAGATCAGGGCTGCGCAGGTAAATCCCGACCGTGGCATCGGGCCCGGCATAATGGATTTTAAACGAGAGCGTCCCCTTCGCCATGGCGGGGATGTCCGTCACGAGGTAAACCTTCTCCGAGGGGTCACGGTCTACCACGTAAATCCAGTTTCCCGACTCACTACCTTCGGGCACCTTCTTCAAAACGGCAGTATCCGTCCCCCTTGCCCGCACTTTCCAGGGAGCCCCTGGCTCAGCGCCGTCCGACACACCCGCAAACGTGGCAGAAGAAAGGGCGTTGGGGGCCTCATCCGCAAAGGATAGACTGGCGAGCAGAAGCGAAACGAGAAGCAGTAATGCTTTTTTTGGGGTTGACATGAGGCCGTTTTAATAAAAATTAAACAGCGATGTCAACAAGAAAAATACTGGTGGTTCTGAGTGAATCAGAAAAGTCCGATTTCCTGCCCGAGCCAATGTGGAATGAGCTGAAAAGACTGGTTCCCGATCTGGTATGGCTGCGGCCGGAGGATATCGTTGAGCAAAGCTGGGCCAACGTTCTAGGTCAGATAAAACCTACCATCATGGTATCAGGATGGAAGACACCCCCCTTGCCCGATGAAGCCGGGCTAGCCCGTGAATCCGGCCTGGAGTATCTCTGCCATCTACCCGGCTCTGTGCGCACACTCGTGCCCCGTGTCTGGATCGAGGCGGGCCTCACCGTAAGCAACTGGGGCAGCTCGATTAGCCACATTGTAGCCGAGTGCGGTTTAATGTTAATTATATCCGGCCTGCGACGAGCAGGTTATTGGAACCTGGCCATGCACAACGGGCCTGCCTGGAAAGGCGCGGATCTCGATACGCAGTCCATATTCGGCAGACGGATCGGCATACATGGTTTTGGTGCGATCGGCCGTTGCCTTGTCCGCCTGCTGGAGCCATTCAGCGTAAAAATCTCAACCTACTCCCCCAGCATACCGGAATCGATCCTGGAGGAGTTCAGCGTACGGCGCAGCAGCAGCCTGGAAGAGCTCTTCTCCAGCAATGATGTCATCGTTGAACTGGCGCCGCTTACTCCCGAAACAACCGGGATCGTGACCGAGGAGTTGCTGCGCATGATTCCAGACAACGGCCTGTTTGTAAATCTCGGGCGCGGCGCTACGGTCGACGAAGCCGCCCTGGAAAGGGTTTGCGCCGAAGGCAAACTCCACGCGGCTCTCGATGTTTATACGATCGAGCCCCTCCCGGCAGATTCCAGACTGCGAAGCTTGAAGAACGTCCTGCTCCTGCCCCACCTGGGCGGCCCCACTGTCGACCAGCGGCAAACCGCCGGAGCCTACGGCCTGGCCAACATCGAACGCTACATTCGCGGCGAACAGCCCGAATCCCTGGTTACCATCGAAATTTACGACCGTGCCAGCTAATTCTCCCCAACCTCCCCACTCCACTGCCTCGACAAACGGAGTATTTCAGCGGGCGCTGCGTGTGCTGGCCCCCGTCATGGACAGCATCGAGCCCGAGCAGGCCCGGATCGCCATCACCGGTAAGGCGTCCGACCACGATGCGCGCGCCGACAGGCTGGAGAGCGTAGCCCGCCCCTTTCACCTGTTTGCCCTGCTCCTTCAACACGATGCGGCCTCAGTCCCCCCCGAGTGGTCCCAGCATTTCAGCACATGCCTGCGCCACGGGACGACCGTCGATTCGCCCGCCTACTGGGGGCCAACCACAAACTTTCACCAGCTCACCGTGGAGATGGGCCTGCTGGTACTCAGTCTTGAGATGACCCGGGAGCACTTTTGGGAGAAGCTGGAGCCCAGCACTAAGTGCAGTGTGCTGGATTGGCTGGAGACCGCCCGTGGTGTCGCCATGCACTGGAACAACCATCTCTTTTTCGGCATCTACATCCTTGAATTCCTGCAAAAAGAAGGCCGTGAACGTATGGGCGACGAAGTGCTCAAGCGACGTCACTGGACTGAGATCGAATCGATGTACAGACAAGACGGCTGGTTTCGCGACGGGGTAAACGATACCGCAGACTACTACAACGCCTTCGCCTTTCACTACTACGGGCTCAACTGGTGTCTTTTCTACGCCGACGCATCCGACCCGCGCCGGACCCGCTGGATGGAGTGGGCGCATGCGTTTTTAACAAGCTACCAGTATGTCTACGCCAGTGATGGATCAGTGCCAAACTTTGGGCGTTCACAAATCTACCGCTTCGCCACGCTGGCATCGTTCGGCCCCGCCCTGGCTTTGGGTTGCTGCCCACAGCCAGTACCCGTAGTCAAGCACCTGTCAGAAACCCATCTCGATTATTTCCTGCAAGACTCCTGCTTTACCCCCGAGGGCTGGTTTAATATCGGCTGGATCGAGGAGCTCCCCATCATCGCGGAAAGCTACTCCTGCACGGCGAGCTGCTACTGGGCCGCCAAAGGCTTTTCGCTCCTGCTCCTTCCACCGGAGCATGCATTCTGGCAGGCTCAACCCGCATCGGCGGCTGAGACCTACCACGACGGTGAGCAACAGATCCCGGGAGTTGGGCTGCACTTGAGGCGCTTTGGCGGGGATACTGAAATCATCAATGCGGGCACTGCGGTGTCGCAAATGAATCTGCGCTTCTACGCCGCCAAGTGGTCCAAGTTTGCCTACCGCGCCTCCGCCGGAACGGTTCTGCCCAACCCGGAAAACCTCTGGCCGGAAGACATGGCCCTTATCGCAGAGTTTGAGGACGCCCGCTTCGGACGACACCTCACCTATCCCACCGAGTTTGGCCCGCAGCACATGCGGTGCGCCTACACCCTTGGCGAGAATCGCCACGACGGGATGGTTTCTGTCGAAACGCTCATTGCATGGAAAGGCCCGTGGCTGTACATTGAGCACAAAGCCCGTGCCAGTACCCCGTGCCGCCTGCGGCAGGGGGGCTTTGCGCTCGGCTACCAGTCCGCCGATGACATTACCATGAGCGCTCGCGAAACATTCCCACAGGGGCAAGTGACTTCACGGGATGGCCGCACCTCCCTGCTTCAATGTGTGCGTGGGTACGATCGCATCGAGCACATCGGCTCGACCACGCTAGCAGACAGAAAGCACACGCTCTTTCCCTTTCACTCGACTCCCGTTGCCATACACGATGCCTCACGAACCGCCAGCACCCTCGCATGCCTGGTCTATTTTGGCCCACACGGCGAGCAATCCCAGCCCTGGTCGATTCATAGCCATGATGACGGCAACGCATTCACCCACCCCCTTTACGGCACATGGAAACCCGCATGAAATTTGTTAGCTTCTTCACCCTGCTAATACTCACCGGCACTGCCGCTCAGGCCAATCTCTGGACGCCGCCCGAGAGCTTACCGGAGATACCGGCAACGGCACCCCGCACCTGGGTTCTCGCTGACCAGCAGCAGGCCTTTGAAGCCTTTTGCCTGCAGGGCGAAGGGGCCACCTTCTTTAGAAACATCAAGGTCGGCTTTGATAAGCGCTACCTGAACCTCCCCTTTCCGCCCGAGCCGGAGTCCTTTGGCGATC
This sequence comes from Verrucomicrobiia bacterium, assembly GCA_030425485.1. Classification (GTDB taxonomy): domain Bacteria; phylum Verrucomicrobiota; class Verrucomicrobiia; order Opitutales; family Cerasicoccaceae; genus Ruficoccus. Next base: position 242,391 of record JAUIAM010000001.1, on the reverse strand, counting down.
CCCACCCGAGCAAGCGTACGTCTGACAAGATAGACGCCTGGAGAGAGGCACAGGACACCTGCAACGTCGTCGCAGGCATCGCCTCGACCTCCACCATCATCTGGCGCGCCACCGGCGATGAGCGATACCTTGACAAAGCACGCGCGTACCTGCTCAAGGTCACCGAATGGGATGCCGCGGGCACGACCGGTATCATCTACAACGACGAGGCAAACTTCCGCCTCTTGCGCCTGCTGCCCGAGGTCTACGACCAGATACGCGACCACCTCACACCGGAGGAAAAAGCCCGTGTATTGGCCATGTTTAAGAAACGCGGTGAGACGACCTTCGAACACCTGCTGGACAAGCGCACCGGCCTGCTCGTGCGCAACTCCCTGCTGGTGGAGCCGTCCAGCCACCCGGTACGCTTCGTCCCCATGCTGGGGCTCATGGGGCTCGCCCTCTGGGACGACCTGCCCGAGGCCCGCGACTGGTTCGCCTTTGCCTATCGTTTCTATCAAGAGCAGTTTCCCCCCTGGGGTGGCAAGCATGGCGGCTGGGCAGAGGGTCTGGCCTACTGGCGCGGGACCATCGAGCACGCTTCCTTTCAGGACGGCCTCTTGCTCATTGGCGATGAGCAAGCCTACTCACAGGACTTCTGGAAAAACACGTTTTACTTTCCAGTCTACTTCTTGACGCCGTGGCCCTCGACAGCCTTTGGCGACACCCCCCTGGCCGGAAAAATCGGCATGGAGCCGGGCATTCGTGACATCCTCTACCATGCGGCCAAAATTTACCAGGACGGCTACCTGCTCTCCTACACGCAGCTCTACGACAGCAAGCAGGAACTGCCCGAAGAAGAGATGGAGTTCAAGCTCTGGCGCAAGTACCCCACTCCGGTAGAGTACCTGCTGCGCGACTTCCTCGTCAGTGACTTACCCGAGCCCGAGCCCAAGCCCCTATCCGAGTTGCCCCAATCCGTTTACCTCGAAGACATCGGCTGGGTCGCCATGCACACAAACCTGGGCAATCCGCAGGACGATATTTTCCTCCAATTCAAGTCCAGCCCCTACGGGTCGTACAGCCATAGCCATGCCGACCAAAACGCCTTCATCCTGAACGCGTACGGCGAGCCCTACCTCATCAACGCCGGGTACCGCGAGTACCACCGCAGCCCGCATCATGTCGGGTACACGCGCCAGACCCTTTCCAAGAACGCAGTCCTCGTCGACGGCGAAGGTCAGCCCGCGCAAGATCTCACCGCCAAGGGCAAGGTAGTCGGCTTTCGCCGCACGCCAGCGTATACCTGGGTAAAAGGGGACGCCACCCTCGCCTACCGCAAAAATCCGGCCATCAAGGGCGTGTCTGCCGTAACCCGCGACCTGCTCATGCTCAGCACCGGTGTGGTGGTTATTCGCGATAGCATCGAGCTGGATGAGCCCGGCACCATCCAGGTGCTACTGCATACCGTAGATGCACCCGCAGTCGATCCCGAGCGCATCCTCGTCACGGGAAACAATGGCCAGACATCGGTCTGGACGCAGGCCGTCGACACAGACCTCAGCCTTGAGAGCAGCGACGCCTTTACCCATCCAGTGGACCCCAAATACCTCTCCAAAGGCTACCATCCGCAGCACCACCTGACCTATTCGACTGACACTGCCCAACAGCAGCAGGTCATCTACACCGTCATTTACCCGCAGCGAAAGCCGGCTGATGACTGGCAGCCAGCCATCGCTGTTTCTGCCGATGCCCTCGACTTCACCTTGCCATCCGGCGAGCAGGCGACGCTGTCTTTTACTGGAGAAACACCGGCGCTAACCATTCAGTAGCACCATCGGTCTCGACGGCGCTGCCACTCTGGTCGCTTGCGGCATAGTTTACACCCCGTGTTCCGTGGCTGAGCACGGGGTTTATTTTGCACGCTATCGACGAGCGGAATAAAATAGCGTAGCCATGTCTCAAGACTGGATTGCAAAAACGACAGGCTGCCCTATCTATCTCCACAAACATGACGCATCCACTTCGCCTTTGGCTCACGCCCCTGCTCTTTTTCTCAACGCTGGCCCACGCCGATCTGGCCACAGACATCTACGACATCGCCGCCCAGCATCAGGACGCCAACGGTGTGCCCGGTATCATCGTCGGAGTCTGGCAGGGCGATACCGCCATCACAACCTTTGCCCGCGGCGTGAGTAACCTCGAAACCAACGCCCCGATCAGCACTTCAGACCACACTCGCATTGGCAGCGTGACAAAGTCCTTCACCGTGACGCGGCTCCTCCAGCTTGCCGACAGCGGACAGGTCAACCTCGACAGCAGCATCAGCACTTACCTGCCCAACATCGAGAACGGCAACGCCACTCTCCGCCAACTCGCCAACATGACCAGCGGCATTTATAATTACACCGCTGACGGCACCTTTGTGAACGAGCTCTTTGAAGACCTTTCCCGCCAATGGGCACCGCAGGAGTTGGTCGATGTGGCCGACCGCAACGGCGCGAACTTTGCCCCCGGCACCCGCTGGCAATACTCCAACACCAACACTGTCGCCCTCGGCATGGTCATCGAGCAAGTCACGGGCAACTCGCTTGCGAGCGAGATCAACAACCACGTCCTCACCCCCCTCGGGCTCGACAGCACCCTCTACCCCAGCACGGTCGATATTCTCGACCCCTTTGCGCACGGCTACGGCGTATTTGACCCGGGGATCGGCTATGAGGACATCACCGTCAGCAGCCCCAGCTCATCCGCGGGCTCAGGCGCAATGGTGGCCGACATGGACGACCTCCGCCTCTGGGCCGAAGCCCTGGCCGACGGGATTCTCCTCTCCCCCGAGATGCAGGCTGAGCGCCTGCAAATGCTCAACACCATCGGCGGCGACGGCCCGGAATACGATGCCTACGGTCTGGGTATTGGCGAGATCGACGGCTTCCTCGGTCACACTGGCGACTACCTCGGCTACCAGGCCCTTGCCCTCCACGATCTCGACAGCGACCAGACCGTCGTCATCCTGACCAACCTCAAACAGTTCTACGATGACGGGCACATCCCCACCGATATTTTTCGCGAAATCTCCCCACTGCTCATCCCCGAGCCCATGCACTACTCCATGCTCTGTGGCCTGGCACTCCTCACCGCCCTTGCCTGGAGAAGAAGAAAGCACGTGTCTGCGTAACGCGCTAAAGCAAACATACTCTCTACGGACCAGCGGACCGCCAGCAGCTCACTCCGCCAGGCACTGCCGGAAACTATCCGTCAGCACGTCGTAGGCGGATGCCTCAACCGCTGGTTGACGTGCGGACGCTTCATCCTGCTGACAAAAACGTGCAGTCAATTCAGCCAGCGTATCGCTAAAGGTATTTGCAGCCGCGCGCATGGCCGCCCCCAGTGCAACGGATTCGCTCACTGCGATACGGATCACGCGGGCCTGAAAGACGTCGGCCACCACCTGCGCAATCGCGCTGCTTTTTGAAGCGCCTCCGGTAAGGTAAATCTCCTGCGGCTCAAGCCTCATCCACGTGCTGCGGAGCTTCATGTTGATAAACTGCCCTTCGACGCATGCTCGGATCACCTTCTCGGGCTGCTCCCATCGCTCGAACGCCTTGCCCCCTTTTAGTATCGGCGCGGAAAGTGTAATGCGCGGACTGATCTCAGGTTGAAAAAACGGAATCATCAGGTCGCCGCCATTACCGGGCTCGCTCTGCTCAAGGGCTGTCGAAAAGGCGTCCCAATCGTAGCCAAAGCGCGCCTTGACCGCCTCACGGGCCAGAGACCCATTGATAAAGCACTGGAGAGACATCACCCCACCATTCGGATTACCAAAGACATGCCCATAGCCATCGGGGTCTGCCACCACGGTGGGCATGGCGGCAAAAAAAGTGTCCGACGTTCCCAGAGAAATGACCACCTTGCCCGGATCGCTGGCCCCCATGCCCACCAGGCTGCTCGGATTGTCCCCCGTAAATACGCTGACTTGCGCATCGGCCCGAAAACCGAATTTTTGCACAAAGTACGGGGAAACATTTCCCGCAACCTGATTGCCTGTCGCAACGGACGGCAGACGGCCTGACAGCCCGGGCGCGGTCGCATCAAGCAGCGCCTCATCCCATTGCCAGCCATCCAGCGCCAACAGGTTCATGCCAGCGCCGTCGCCGGTATCCACGGGCGCGTCGCAGCCGACCAGGACAGAGCAGAGGAATGAACTGACAAGATGAATGCGAGCGGTACGTGCATAGGCTTCAGGATCGGACTTATAAAAGCGTCGGATCTGCGGGCCCGTGAATCGCTCGATGGCCACTGAGCCAGACTTGGAGCAAACGACCGCATCGCCTCCCACCGCACGGGCGATCTCGCGGCACTCATCACCCGTGGAGGTATCCATCCAGATCGGTGACGTGGACCGACTAAGGCAGCCGCGCAACTGTTCCGCCAAGGTGCAGTCGGTACGAAGATGTTTCACTGCCTGGGGCCATTGCGCGTTCAGGTAGACGGAGCCGTGCTGCTGACCGGCACCCGAAACCGCCTCAATGCGCGACAGGTCGCACTCTCCCCCAAGCCGCTCCAGCATTAACTCCAGTGCGTCGAGCCACATGCAGGGGTCAGCATGCACTTCGCCATTTTTACCGCCGGGTATAAAGCCCGAGGGCGCGTTGTACTGCGGCAGGTCTTGGCCAAAGTTGACTGAAACCTGGGCCACGATGGACCCCGTACAGGTGTCAATAACCAGACCAGACACGCTCTGAGTGGATGCGTCGATACCAAGCGAGAGGGGCATAAGGGCTTAGATAAATTCGTTGATGAGATTTTCCAGGAGCTCCTGGCGCCCGCTGGCCAGTTCGGGCTCACCACCGGATAGGGCGAGTTGCTCCAGCTCACTCAGACTGCATTTGCCATCGGCGATGCGCTTACCCAGTTCGCCGTCAAAGCTCTGGTAGCGCTCCTGTGTAAACGCAGAAAGCCGCCCGTCTTTGCGAATAGCCGCCGCAGTCTTCAACCCGCGGGCAAAGGTATCCATACCTCCAATATGCGCATAAATAAGGTCCATCGGGTCGTGTGACTCTCGGCGACGCTTTGCGTCAAAGTTCAGCCCTCCGGTGCGAAAGCCACCCATGCCAAGCACGACAAGCATGACCTGGGTCGTGAGGTACAGGTCCGTCGGAAACTGATCCGTATCCCACCCGATGAGGGTATCGCCGCGATTGGCATCGATGCTGCCCAGCATGCCGGCGTTGGCAGCTACGGTAAGCTCGTGCTCCATGGTGTGCCCGGCCAGCGTGGCGTGATTGGTCTCGATATTGAGCTTAAAATGCTCCATGAGGCCGTACTCGCGGAGGAAGTTCAGGCAGGCTGCCGCGTCGGAGTCGTACTGATGCGTGGCCGGTTCTCGCGGTTTGGGCTCGATGTAAAATGGCCCTTCGAAGCCGATCTGCTTGGCGTGATCGACCGCCATGTGCAGAAAGGCCGCAAGGTTATCCAGCTCGCGCTTCATATCCGTATTGAGCAAGGTCGCATAGCCCTCGCGCCCACCCCAAAAGGTGTAGCCCAGGCCATCTAGTTCGCGCGTTGCTTCGAGGGCTTTCTTTACCTGCGCCGCGGCATAGCTGTAAACCTTCAGGTCGGGCGAGGTGGCTGCCCCCTGCGCGTAGCGCGGGTGCGCGAACAGACACGCAGTGCCCCACAGGAGCTTTACCCCGGTCTCGGCCTGCTTATCCTTAAGCTTTGCCACCACAGCATCGAGGGCTTGATTTGAGGCGGCCAGATCGTTCAGTTCAGGGGCAATATCGCGGTCATGCCAGCAATAGTACTCGATCCCCATCTTAGCCAAAAACTCGAAGAATACATCGACTCGCTTCAGGGCATTTTCCACCGAGTCCGAGCCATCATCCCAGGGCATCTGGGCCGTCCCGGAGCCAAAGGGATCGGCCAGGACATTGCGCATCACATGCCAGTAAGGCGCGGCAAAGCGCAGATGCTCGCGCATGGGCTTTCCCTCGACGAGCTCGTCGGGTTGATAGTGTTTGAAGGCCAGCGGATTTCGGGAACTCGGCCCTTCGTAGGGGATGGGATCACAGGCGAAGAAGGATGTCATGATAGCTCCGGGTTAGGGGTTGTGTGTGATGACAGTGTAGCACGTTTTGCCGAAAATGGGAATTGCAGCACGTCGCAAAAACCATGCAGAATCGCTCATGATCCCGAAACCGGACGACAGGACGCATTTGCTCCAATGCGCAATCGAACCCGTACTTTCATTGTTTAATGACGTCCCGGAAGTACTATTCTGGGTAAAAGACCGCCAATGCCGCATTCTCGCCCTCAACCAGACCTTTGCTGAATGCGTCAATCTGCCCAAAGCGGACATTCTCGAAAAATCTGACGCTGACCTGTATTTTCCCGAGTTTGCCCGGGTATTCATGGAGGACGATCAGCGCGTAATGGCAACCGGCCGGGCGATCCATCGCAAAGTCGAACTGCTCGCCAATCGCTTCGGCGAAGTCGAATGGCGCTCGACCACCAAACTCCCCGTTCAGGACAACAGGGGCAAGGTCATCGGCACGGCTGGCATCTCGCGAGCGATGACGGAGGCGCAGGAGCAAATGCCTGCCCAGTACCGTGCGATCAGCCAAATCACACGCTATTGCCGCCAGCACATGGCCGATGGCGTCGATGTGGCCAGCATGGCTCAGGGCGCGGGCATGTCGATCTCCACACTCACCCGCCAGTTCAAGGCCCATCTGCGCATCAGCCCCGGCGAGTTCCTTGCCCAACTCCGCCTTTCGCGGGCCTGCCATTTACTCACTGAAACTCCACTGAACATCAGCGAAATCACCTTCGAATGCGGCTACGAGAGCCCTGCCGCCTTCTCCCGCGCATTCCGCAGGCAAATGACAATGAGTCCGAAGGATTACCGCACTTCATTCACCAGAACGGCATCCTAGCCCGTGTATGCTGCAAAGGCTGCCCCTTACGAGGGCAGCCTTTTAAATGACTATAACTTTGTATGCTGGATCGGCTGGTATTAGCAGCGAAGCCAAAAGCCGCTTTAGCGGCGTGTGCGCCGATAGACCAGCAGCAAGACAGCCAATCCCAGCAGGGTGGCCGTCGAGTTCGACTCGGGAATAATGCTGACCGTGCCGGTAAGGGCATCAAAATAAGCGGATTGACCTTCGCCCAGCCCCGTTACGTTGATCCCGGTAAAATCACCCGAGTAGTCGTCTACATCGAAAATCTGTACGAAGTCACCATTCTCATATGCACCACCGGAGAAGTTGAGTTCCAGCAATCCTGCAAAGACGATGCTGCTATCAACCCCCTGAACCAGGTCATAGGTACCAGCACCAAGTGATGGGTCGGTAAAGTCGAAGATAGAGGTGCCGCCCAGGGCCAGGGTGACATCATTCAGGTCCATGGTGACATTTGCATTGAGGCCGTTGACGGACAGCGTGTTTCCACCACCGGAAACCGTGCCACTGCCGTTAAGCGCCGCGCTGTGGGTAAAGTTGCTACCAGTAATAGCGGAGATATCAAAGGTACCCCCATTCAGCACAAGGTTAGCACTACCGAGCACACCCGAGCCACTCATGACCAGCTTACCCGCGCTTACCTGTATGTTACCAGACAAAGCATTGTTACTGCTACTCAGCGTGAGGTAGCCGTTACCGGTCTTGTCCAGTGTGATCGCATTGCTCGTCGTGACCGCACCGTTCATGATGACGTTACCATAGACCGACGGGTTGGCGGTCGCGTTGACGTTGACGTACTGTGTCGTGCTGGAGGCGGCACCGAAGACGACGGGCGCATCGAAGGTAAAGGTCCCGGTCGTCGGCGTGTAGTTGATCGCGCTTGCGTTGCCATCACCATTCGTACCCACCGTCAGCGAAATGCCGCTATTGTCCGAGGTGACCGTATAGCCCTGAGAACCCGAGCTATTGGCCGTGATGCGGGAAATCGACTCAGACTGACTGAGATTGGGGTTCGTCACCGCTGCGCTGGAAAAGATGGCGACGTCGCCACCGGAGTCAGGATAGCCCGTACCAGTCCAATTGGAATCAGTGCTCCAATCCGTACCGGTATTGTCCCAAAAATTATTAACAGCGTGAAGGGAAGGCACCATGAGGGCACCGAGAACACTAACCGCGAAGGGTAATACCAATGTGTGGGATATTGTTTTTTTCATAGTCATTTATCTTGTTGGGTAATAGAGTAAGTTGAGTGAAAACTCACAAAACAGTATCCATATAAGTGGTCATTCCAGCAAGTGGATAAGGCCGAAATGGCGATCGTCGTTCCAAATATGGCACAACAGGCAATTCCTGCCCAAGCTCCACCTCAAGCCAGTTACGGGCTCACCTACCCGTGTTCCAAAAGTGGAACATACTTAACCGTATACACGCTACTACGCTTGATGCTAAGACCACTGTGCGCATAGTTTATACCCATGCGTTTGCACCCCACCCCATGCGCTCAAAGCGCGAGCTTTCGTCCACAGTTCAGCCCTACGTCAACTCGGCGGCGCGCCCGATGCCTCGGGCTGGCCCTCGCCATGCTGCCCATGATCGCCTGCAGCGAACCCAGCCTGCAACAGCAGATTGATGCTGCCGTGGCCAAGGGAGAGCAACGCTTTGTGTTACCCGCCGGAGAACACAGACTCGACCACGCGCTGGAGCTCACAGGGCTCACGGATTTCACGCTCGAAGGCGACGACGCGGTGCTCATCTTTACCGACTGGCACGACGGCGGCATGATGATCCGAGAGTGTGAAGGCCTCGACCTGAAAGGCTTTACTATCGATTTTGATCCCCTGCCCTTCACTCAGGTAACGATTGATCGCAAAGATAGCGACACCCGCGAGGTCTACTTCAGCGTGCAGGAGGGCTACCCGGACCTGGCACCAGAACTCCTGACTGGACGCGCGCACATCTTTTCCCCGGAGACGTATGAGTGGAAGTTGGACGCACCGGATATCTATGCCAAAGAGGCCAAAGCCATCAACTCGCGCGAGGGGTTTCTGCGCTTCTCCGCCGCGCAGCAATCTGTTTTTGACGCCATTGAGCTCGGCGACTTCGTTGTCCTGGACTTCCGGCATTCCCGGGGCATTCGCATGGAAAACTGCAGCGATGTCCGTATCGACGACGTCACCATCTGGAGCGTTCCTTCGATCGGCGTCATCTGCCGCTTCATGGACGGCACCAACGTATTCAGCTACCGTATCGAGCCCGGCCCCACTCCTCCCGGAGCCAGTGTACCGCGCCTGTTTTCCACCTGCGCAGACGGCTTTAACTACGCCTATGCCCGTACCGGGCCAGTACTCGAAGACTGCGATTTCTCCGGCATGGGCGACGACGCGGTAAACCTCCACGGCATCGCCTTCTACGTGGCACGCGTTGAGGGGAAGACCGTTTACCTGTTGCGCCCGTACAACGAGGAAGCCTTTGCTTCGGTCATTCGCCCCGGGGACGAAGTCCGCTCCATGCGACCGGATACTTTCGGCATCAAGGGCACGGCGACTTCGACCAGCTTTGCCGTCGAGCAGAATCCCCCGGACGACTTTGCCGCCATAGCTGAAGAGGTCTGGCAATCGAAAGCGGTTAAGTCCGGGCGTCTTACCGTCTATCGCCTGGAGCTCGAAGACGAGCTGAACGTGCAAGCTGGCGACTTCCTCGAAGTGCCCGCCATTTCGGCCCCCGGCTACATTATCCGCAACAACACCTTCTACAACCATCGCGGGTGCGGTCTGCGCCTGATGTCCTCCCGCGGTATCATTCAGGATAATGTCATCGAAAACGTAAAGCAGGGCGCGATTAAACTTGGGGCAGAGCTGACCTTTTTCCGCGAAGCGGGCTGGGTGCAGGACATCATCGTCTCGGGCAATACCATCCGTAACGCTGCCTTCGACATGAAGACCGTTGCTCACAATTCCTATGCGCCGGGTGCCATCGCTGTGTTTCACCGTGGCGCATCGCCCGAGACACCACTCCCCGACACCTGGAACCGGAACATCATCATCACAGACAACTTGATCAAGAACACTGGCGCGGCCGGTATCTTCCTCAATCAGAGCCACAACGTTTTCATCAGCCGGAATACCCTCATCGACACCAACCAGACGAGCACGCCCGAAACCGGGTCCGGCTATGGTGTTCAGGCCATGGACCCGATTAGCATCAACAACTCGACGGATATCGTGATCGAAGAATAATCACATGTTTCCCTGCCCCCAACTGCTTCCACTTCTCGTGGCACTCATATGTCCCCTGGCACTGACCTGCCAGGCAGGTCGTGTTGTAGCGGTTGATCCGGGCAGCGAGGACGCCTACGCGACCCTGAGCGAAGCAGCCGCTGAGTTAAAGCCCGGCGACACCCTTTGGATCGCCCCGGGCAGTGGTCCCTATCGCGAAGCACTCCGCATCCACGTTTCGGGCACAGTAGACAAGCCCATCATGATCGAGGGTAATGGTAACGAAATCACGGGCTTTGATCCGCTCACGTTCCATGATGGCCAGGCCACTCCCCCCGTCGCCTATCCCTTTGTCCTGCGTTTCGAGGGCAAGCGCGTTCGTGAGACCGCCGCCGGGGAGTTTGAGTTTGGCGTTTACTTTGACCTCGAAGCATCCCTGCTTATCCTCAAGCCGGGCACACCGGAAAGCGGCTGGGAAATCTCCACGCGCGACAGCGTTGTCGCCCTCAAGGATGTATCCCATCACCACTACCGCGAACTCATCGCCACCGGCTCGCGCAATGACGGTTTTAACCTGCACGGCAGTGGCGAGGGCCTGATTTTCGAGCAGATTACGGGCAGCCATAATCTGGACGAAGGCTTCTCTGCCCACGGTACGATTCAGTGCGAAATACGCGGCGGGCTTTTCTTTCAGAACGATAACGGGCTCCTGAACACGGATCGTACGAGCATTCGGATTGAGAACGCTGATGTTTATAAAAACCTCGGCATCGGCCTGGGGTTTAGTGCGCAGGCCCGCGTTGAAATGATAAACGTACGCACGTGGGAGAACGGCATCGTGCAACTGCTTCTTCGCAGTGACGTGCAGGCCACATGCAGACAATTGCACGTCTATGACAATCCCCATAAGACCAAACCCTGGCTTACCTACAAAGAATCTGTCCGCCGCCTAACCCCCGAAACCTGGGATTTTTCTCCCGATTTTACCTGGCAAAGCGGTCAACCCACGTTTCACGTTTCAACAGCCCCTTGAACATGTCCACTTCACGCATACCCCCGCGCATCAGACGCCGATCAGGCTTCTCCCTGATCGAGATTTTGGCAACCCTGGCCGTTATCGGCATTCTGGCGGCCATCCTCATCCCCGTAGTCAGCCGCATCCGCAGCTCCGCAGAGAACGTCACCTGCACCAGTAACCTGCGCGAACTCGGTAGCGGCCTCATCAACTTCGCCCAGGAGAACAACGGCGACTTGCCCCTTTCAATCCAACCCAACCCCAAGGACCCAGACTCAGGTGTCACCGTCTCCTGGCAAGTGCTCATGATGTGGCAGTTGGAGGTCCCCTTCGCCCAGCGCGGCGACAAAAGCATTTTTATCTGTCCGTCACATAGGCTCACCTACCCGCAGGACGCCTACCGGACCTACGCGCTTAACCTGGCTGGTGCCCCACCTACCGAAGACGCCCCCAGGCTTTTCACGTTATCTGATCCCGCAAAAACCGCTCTCGTCGTCGAAAGTCGGCACGAATCCAACGGGGCTGGATACGTCTCGCTCAGTCGCAGCATCTTTGGTGGAGGTGGAAAACACCGCCTGGACTACCGGCACGATGGCCACATGAACATGGTCATGGCCGACGGGCATGTCACCAGCATCGACGCCGAGGACGAGCGCATCGACGAATACCTGCTTAACATTCGCAACTAATACCATGAAACGACATCGTTATGCCGCCGTGGGTACGGGGGGCCGTATTCCCATGTTCATTGACCCGATTTCCGACACCTATCGCCACTGCAGCGAGTTGGTCGGACTGTGCGACTCCAGCGAGACGCGCCGACGCTGGCATCAGCAGCGCCTGTGCAGTGCGTACAACACCGCCCCGGTTGCCGACTACGGCGTCGAAGACTTTGACCGCATGCTCCAGGAGACAAAACCGGACACAGTCATCGTCTGTGTACCCGACCACCTGCACCACGAATTCATCGTGCGCAGTCTGGACTTTGGAGCCGATGTTATTTGCGAAAAACCACTGACGACCGATGCGGACAAGTTTGCCGAAATCGATCAGGCTGTCCGCCGCACCGGGCGCAGCGTCCGCACGACGTTCAACTACCGATGGGCACCGGGCGCGAGCCAGGTCAGGCAGTTGATCGCCGATGGAGCTATCGGCACGGTAAAGCACGTCGATTTCGACTACATGCTCAACACCTCGCATGGGGCCGATTACTTTCGCCGCTGGCACAGTTACAAAGCGCTTTCGGGCGGACTTTTCGTGCATAAGTGTACCCACCACTTTGACCTCATCAACTGGTGGATCGACTCCATCCCCGAGACCGTTTTTGCCATGGGCGCGCTCGCCTTCTATGGCCGCGATAATGCAATCGCCCGAGGACAGGAAGCCCTCACACGCTATGCGCGCTACACGGGTATCCCGGAGTCAGAGGGCGATCCGTTTCGCATGAACCTCGAAGGCGACCCCACACTGAAAGGGCTGTATCGCGATGCGGAAGATGACAGCGGCTACATACGCGACGAAAATGTGTTCCGCTCCGGCATCGACATCGAGGACTCACTCAGCGCTACCATCCGCTACCGCAGCGGTGTCATCGCCAGCTACTCACTCAACGCCTACTGCCCGGCAGAAGGCTTCCGTGTTTCCATCTCCGGTGACGCCGGACGCATCGAGTATTTCGAGCGCCATGCTGCCCACATTATTACCGGCGACAAGGACATCAAATTCGAGCCCACAGCTTCCCGGGGCGCTACACTTTCCCTACAGCGCCTCTTCGAAGACGCCCAGGACGTGCCCGTTCACATGCCCGAAGGCGGGCACGGTGGCGCCGACCCACTGATCCAGGAACAGATGTTTTCCGACCAGCCCCCGGCTGAAAACCTCGGGCGTAATGCCGGGCACGAACAAGGCGCTGCCTCGCTTCTGGTAGGTGCCGCCGGAAACCGCTCTATCGCCACCGGACAGCCCATCCATATCACCGACCTCTATCCCCTTTCACCAAAGAGCAAACACCTGAGCGAACTCATCTAGGTCATGTCTTCGAATTACGGAACGAGCAGGAATAGGCGATTTTCGAGTACAAAACTCAAGCTTCGAGCTGAGGCAATTCAGGAATTGTTGAAGCGAGGACAGGAGTTTTGGAGCGAAAAGCGGCAATTAATGCGACATGAGATAATTTGAAGACGCGACCTGAACCTACCATCTCCCGATACAATACGATGCTTTTCAACAGCCTTCTCTCCCGCCTTAAAAACACCCTCACCATGACGGCAGCCGCCGGACTTTGTCTGTCCCAGGCACGGGCTGAGTACACGGCGAACTTAGCGGATTGCACCGTCTCTGTGCCACAGGAGGCACGCTTTATCGTGGGCAATATGGCAGGCGGTCCACAAGCATGGTGTGTCATTGAGAACAAGACCAAGGCATCACGCAGCATCCGACTCGATCTGGTGGTGAACCGTCCGGGGCTGGCACCGGAGTTCCTGTCGGAGGAACTGCACCTGTCCGCCAACGAAACTCTCCGCCTCGACCTGCCGGTGTCATGGTTTTCTCAATACGGCCTCTATCACCTCGATTTTCGCCTGAGTAACGAGAGAGAGAACTCGCCTTGGGGGACAGACATCATCGCGGTCTACCCGGAGAACAGGCAGCCCGAGCCAGGCGAGAGCGTGATGCCGATTGGTTTCGCCACAGGTGCCCCGCGATGCACTCCCCGCCTGCTCGAACTCGCAGCCTCGCTTGGTTTCGAGTACTACCGCTACAATGCAGTCTGGGAAAATGTACAGCCCACCGAGGACACATGGAACTGGGAAAGCATCGACGACTACCTCACGCTGGTTGAAGACTACGGCTTTCGTTGGCACGTGAAGACCACGGGCTCACCCGCCTGGGCCGCAGATGAGCGCTTTGCACCGCCCCCACTGGATGCCTGGCGCACCTGGATCACTGCCCTCGCCTCCCGCCACGCCGAGAGCATCGAGTTCTGGGAGGTATGGAACGAGCCCAACATCGGCTTCTTCAAAGGCAGCGTCGACGAGTACACGCAGGTCCAGCGCGTCGCCCACGACGCGATCAAGGAAGTCGCTCCGGGTATCACCGTGACCTCCGGCGGCTACGCAGGCATGAACCACCACAAGTCCAAGCGCGGTGCCTTCGAAGCCGCGTTCCTCGAGTACCCGCGGGGCTACGACTGGTTCGCCTACCACATGCACGACGCCTTTCCCCAGTTCTACAGCGATGTGCACTATCAACTCGCGGCTATCCAGCAGCGCACGGGTAAAACTGACGTGCCGATCGTCTTCACCGAGACTGGCTACGATACCCGCTACGGCCAACGCTTTCAGGCCGAAACACTGGTTAAGAAAATCACTTACGCCGCTGCCATCGGGGCCAAGAGCTACACCTGGTACAACCTCATGGACCGTTCCGGAAGCGATGAGCCAAACCGCGCAGGCAAGAGCTTTGGCCTCATTACCAACCCCACCGGAACGGGGGACTTTGCTTCCATCGAGGATGACTTTCGCCCGAAGGAATCCTTTGTCGCCGCGGCTACTGCAATTGACCTGCTCCGCCGCCTGGCACCTCTTGCGATCTGGTCGGAGAACGACGGCGTCTACGCCTTTCTCTTTGGCCAACACGACGAGCAACTACTCGTGGGCTGGCGCGAAGACCCACGCATCGCCAGTCCGATCTGGATGGTGCAGAGCAATGCCGAGAAGCTCACCCGGCTCGACCTCTTCGGCAATGCATCGGAGCTTGAGCTGATCGATGGCCTTGCGCTCATTCCGCTCAGCACGCCGGAGTATTTTCTTTTCGCAGGGTCGGAGCAGCCACCGCGTTTACTGGGACCGCTGGTTGATAGCCCAGGAATCGTCTCCGTCGATGCACAGGGCGTCGCAAGCATAGAGTTGGCAGTTCGTAATCCGCTCCAGCGTGAGGTCAAGGTATCCGCCAACGCACTCGCCAATGGCGTCAACGTTCAGTCCGAAGCAGAAGCTCTCACCATCGCAGCGGGCGCATCTGGCACGTTTCCCCTACGCCTAGAAATCGGCCAAGGCAGGCTTGGCGAAATCATCCCGGTACAGGTGCAGTTTACCTTCGAGGGGACGCCGTGGTCACCCACGATGGAGCTCCCGGTCGTTTTCAATGCCATCCATGCCAATGAAGCTACAAGCATCACGCTCAAAGAGCTTCACCAAGTTACCAACAAGCAGGATTACGACCCCTACACGCTGCACCTGCTCTGGGGCAGCCCCAATGACTTGAGTGTCGAGGCCACGGTCCAGTCCCTCCCGGCCCAGCATCGCATCGACTTGACCTGTATCGTCACGGACAACCAACACTTTGCCGCTCCCGGGGGTACCCCCCTCCTCGAAGGCGATGCGCTGGAAATCGCTTGGGAAGGTGCCGAGGGTACGCAAGGTCATTTGGCAATCGCGGGTGACCTCGATACCAAACCGCGCCAGCAATACCTGGTGAACGGTAAGCCCAGCAAAGATGCCGTCGTCCGCAAGCTCAACATTACCCGCACTGACAACACGACACGCTGGGAGCTCTCGCTCGATACGCAAAAGATGGGACTAGACGACAACGAAGCCGCGGCCGATATACGCTTCAACTTTGCCGTCCATGATAACGACGGAGAAGGCCCAAAGAGCTGGATCGCCCCAACACCCGGCCTTGGGGGCGAAGCTCACCTCGCACCCGAAGGCTTCTATCTCCTGCAACTCACCGCGGACTAAGTCAGCCGAAGCGAGGAAATAGATCAAGCGAGTAAAGGCCCTTAGCGGACACTTAGCGCAGTGTATTGAGCGAGGCACTACTCTCGTAGAGCGGCGTCAGTTCGGGCTCTCCCATCTCGAGCAAGGCACGGTCCATTTGTAGACGGATATCTTGCCCGGTTACCTCTGCGAGTTCCACCTTGTCGCGATGCGCGAGTGCCACCGCAGTGCCCGCAGCTTCGCCCAGCGTCATGCACGTTGGCATGACCCGAAAGCTTCCCGCGGCCTCATGCGTAGCGCTGATGCAACGCCCCGCAGCAGCCAGGTTTTCTATATTCACGGGCAGCAGACATTCCCAGGCAATCCCGTACGCGCTACCACCACCTTCAACGAGTTCAAACTGCGTATCGCTCCCTTCAGGGTTGTGTACATCGATCGGGTAGCAGCACAGCGCCACACTGGATTCCGGTACGCTGCCCAGTCGCACATCCTCGTCGCGCAGCATGTCGCGCCCGATGATTCTACGCGACTCACGCACGCCAATCTGCGGCCCGGTCTGCAGCAGATACGACTTTGAAAAGCCTGGCACATAACGGGCGAAGAAGTCGGCTAATTCCGAGGCCTGACGTCGGCCCTCTATCTCAGCCAGAGTAGTTTCCAAAACATTACACGCACTGAGCCCGTTGATACGCGTGCCGTTGATGGTCACGCGCGTCGGGTCCCCCGGCATGGCCCAGGTCATGGCGATCTCATTGCGCGGGATGGACCATTGGCCCGCCTCACGTGCCTGCGCGATCTGGTCCGTAAATTGGTCACCGGCCACGGCGTATTTCCCCTGGACGAGTGGCAGCCCCGCATCATTCCAGGCGACAGGATCAAAGCCTCCTAACTGAACGACCATCGACATGGGCTGCGTCTTGCCATCGGAGCGGCGCCCGTGGGTCATCTTGGCCCCGGCGAGGGCACAGGCATCACCGTCGCCACTGGTGTCGATCAAGTACCGGCACCGGACATTCGTCATGCCACCCTTATGAAAGAACGTCACGAGCCAGTCGCCATCCACGCGGTCTACAGCGGTGAGAAGCACGTGAAAGAGGCACTGCCCCCCGGCGTCGATAAAGAGCTGCTCCATCGTGCGCTTGCAGGTTTCTGGTTCGAAGAAATCGCCTTGCGAAGCCGGGTCATAGTAGTGCATGCCCCGAGCGTTCTGCACTTGCACAAACTCGCGATAGATGGCGCCGGAAAGATTGAGCTTCTTGTAGTGGTGGTTGAGGTAGCAGCTAAGCCCGGCCGCAGTGCCCATCCCACCGAGATAGCCGTGTCGGTCGGCCAAAAGGACATCGGCACCTCCGCGTTGCGCTGCGAGCGCTGCTCCATATCCGGATGAACCCCCACCAATAACGAGGCAGTCCTTCACGATTGTCGATGACATGTTCTGCATAAGGTATTATCTTCCATCCCCCGCACGCTCAGCAAGCACACCAGCGCAAAGTCGCGCATCCGCGTTCCATAGTTGGAACAAAACGCCCCCACAGCCGATTCACCCGATATTGACGGAGCAGTGCCGCGGAGCTACGGTACTTTATGGCAACCGGAAACTCCCCACTCAGTACAGGCATCGCGGCAATACGCCTAATGGTACAAAGTGGCCACTCCTGGGGTGTCACCGCGCTCGCCTCCGCGCTCGACCTCCCCAAATCATCCGTTCACCGCCTGCTGCAGAGCCTGATCGAACTCGGTTTCGTCCAAAAAATCGAGCAGACCAAGCGCTACACGGTCAGCGCCGACATCTTCGAGTTTATCCACGAGATCGCGACCCATTTTGGCCGAAACCACAGCTTGGGCGATTGCCTCACCGGAGCATCCCGTACCCTCGGTTGCAGCGTGTACCTGAACATGCTGGGTAAGCGCGACTCCTATGTGATCTGCGCCGCGGGCGAAGAGGGAAGCACCTCCAAGCTTGGCCTGCATGCCAAGGCCTATTCTTCCTCTGCCGGGAAGGTCCTCATCGCCCAGCAGGACGAGTCCGAATGGCCACGCTATGCCCCGAGTCATGAGTCCGAAAACGCCGGTACCAGCAACGCCATGGCCGAACGTTTCTACGACCAGCTACGCCAGTCGCGCCAGAAAGGCGTCGCCTGGAACCACCGCGAATCGGATTCCAATTACGTCTCGCTCGCCGCAGTGGTACGCGAGCCCTTTATCACGCAGCCGCGCCTGGCCGTCGCCCTGCTCATGCGCTACGAGTCCCTGCGTCTGCGCGACCCCAACGAACTCGAACAGGCCGTCCTCGCCCTGGCTACCGATCTTGAGACCATCCTTGGCCTGCACTGAGTGGCCCTACTTCAGCAGGTGTTCTACACACATCGCCACCGATCGCGCTACCCATGCTACCGGTCAGGCTGCATACCTGAAGTCCACGGGAGACCTCTTCGTCGCACTTTATCCAGCGGGCACGATCATTTCCCGGTCAGGGTATTTAGCGCGAGCCTGACTTTTTACAGTTAAGAGGCAGGTGCGGTTGAAAACAGACGGGTTTTTCAGTCGGCTCTTGTAAGGCCGATTTTTAAGCGAAAAAATAGCCACCCCCACACGACCTCCCAATTTATATACGCAGCCAGCCTGAAACGTTCACCCCCCACCTATGATTTGGTCATTCTCCACCCTGGGCTGTCCCGGTAAGTCACTTGATGAAGCCATGCTCCTGGCTAAGCGATTCGGATTGGCAGCGCTTGAAATCCGCACCCTCTGCGGGAACAACAATCTGGTCGAAAATCTCAAAGCACGCTTCGGCTCGCCTGAGCAAGCCGCCGAGGAAGTCGACGCGCTGGCCTTGCCCATCTGCGCCCTGGACTCCTCGGTGCGCGTCATTACTCCCACAGAGGAGGATCGTTCAGAATTACTGAGCCTCGCTCCGTGGGCAGACGCACTCAAGGTTCCGTCGATACGCGTATTCGACGGTCGCCCGAAGCAGGGAGCATACGGCGCGCAGCACAAGCAGCGGGCACGGGAATTTTTTAGTTGGTGGAGGCAGGCACGGGAGGACAAGGGATGGCGGGTCGACATCATGGTCGAAACGCACGATATCCTGCTCAGCACCCGCTCAATCGAGCGCTTTCAGGCCGACCTCCCCAGCCCGGTAGCGATTTTGTGGGATACCCACCACACCTGGGTGAAAGGCGGCGAGAACCCAATCACGACGTGGAATGCGATCAAGCATTGGGTCACGCATATCCATGTAAAAGACAAGGTACTGCCCCGCGAAGGTCTGGAGGCAGCGTTTGCCCTGCCCGGCCAAGGCGACTTTCCATATCCAACTCTGCTCACGCAATTGGTGGCAGACAACTTTACCGGAGCAGTCAGCCTCGAATGGGAAAAGTACTGGAAGCCCGAGCTCCCCGAGCTGGAGCAAGCGCTTGAGGCATGCGCCCAAGCAAACTGGTGGAACACACGCCCCAAGTCATGACTCCCAGCAACATAGAATATGTCGTCATCGGTGGCTACCTTATCATGCTGCTGTGCGTGGGTTACGCCCTGCGCAAGTTAAGCACCGATGTCAGCGATTATTTTCGCAGTGGATGCAAGGGCACCTGGTACCTGGTAGGATCAAGCGCCTTTATGGCCGCCTTCAGCGCCTGGACCTTTACGGGTGCAGCGGGCGTGGCCTATGAAAGCGGTTGGTCAGTAACCATCATCTATGCAGCCAACGCCGTGGGCTTTTTTCTCAACTTTCTCTTTCTGGCCCCGTGGTTCCGGCAGATGCGTGCTATCACCGCACCGGAAATCATCTGCAAGCGTTTTGGCGTCAGCACCCAACAGTTTTATGCGGGATTCTCCATTGTGGTCGCCCTGCTGCACGGCGCGCTTCACCTGTACGGGCTGGCCCTGTTCACATCGGCCATTTTCGGCTTTAGCGTAGAAACGATCATCGTGGTCATCGGCTTCGTTGTGTTGTTCTACTCGCTCACGGGCGGCAGTTGGGCCGTCATGGCGACAGATTTCCTCCAAAGCCTTATTCTCATCCCGCTGACCATTCTCGTCTGTGGGCTGTGCCTGATCGAGCTGGACGGATTCAGCGGCCTGCTGCAGTCGATTGACGCCCAGGGGCTGAGCGAAGACTACCGCCTGTTCAATCAGCCCGGACGCTTCAATGCCGAGCAATTCACCGTCTTGTGGGCCGTGGCTATGGCCCTGAAGAACATCATCGGCAACAATACCCTGACCGCTGCCCCGCGCTATTTCGCGGTCAAGGACAGCGGCGAAGCCCGCAAGGCCGCCCTGCTGGCCTGCGTTCTCATGACCCTCGGCATTGTCGTGTGGATCATTCCGCCAATGGCAGCCAGATTACTCATCCCCGAGCATGTCGACAGCATCGCCATCGCCAAACCCGCGGAGGCCTCCTATGCGCTGATGAGCCTGCACCTGCTGCCCAACGGGCTCATCGGTCTGATGGTCGTCGCGATCTTTGCCGCCACCATGAGCTCGATGGATACGGGGCTCAACCGCAACGCTGCCATCATCACACAGGACGTCTACCCTGCCCTGTGCAAGCGCTTGGGCAAAAAAGCCAGCGAGGGTGTCGGCAGGCTCTGGATCGGGCGCATGTTTACCCTCTGCTTCGGTGCGGGCATTATCGCGCTGGCGCTTTATTTCTCCGGCCAGGACGGCAAGGGGATCTTTGAGTTCATGCTCGATATTGGGGCCATGCTGGGCATACCGCTGGCAGTACCTTTGCTCCTTTGCTTGTTCGTGCGCAATGTCCCGCCCTGGGCGGCGATCTTCGCCATCGTGGCCGCGCTCATACCCTCGGCCCTGGGCTATTATAGCGCTGATCTCTTCGGCCAGAAATGGAGCTTTCAGTCGCAGATTTTTATCAACATAGCCGTGGGCTCAATTGCCTTTATGGGCACAACGCTTTTCTGGCGCAAGGCCAGCGAGGAGTATCGCCAGCGAGTCGATGCGTTTTTCAAGCAGATGCATACGCCGGTTGATTTCGAGCGCGAGGTGGGGGCAGGCAATGACGATGTGCAGCTTCGCATGCTCGGTCGCTTTGGTCTGGCCATCACCGTATTCATCGCCGCCCTGCTACTCGTGCCCAATAGCGGGCAAGGGCGACTGGCCATCCTCGCCATGGTAGGCTTTATCGGACTCGTCTCCGGCGCCATGCTGCGGGCTGGCAATAAGCAGCGTGACGCTAAAAAGAAGCAATAGCCGCATCGTATTGGCCGGCGAATATGGGTGAAACAGATCGTGCCGTACGTGCTTCTTCAACGACTAAGAAAGGCACAAGGTCAAGACTCCCCTGCAATCAGTCGGCCCAGTTCCACGGACTCGAAGTTCACGCTCGAGTACCAACTGCGCAGGCCAAACCAACCCCCGCTTAACGGCTCCTCGACGGTAAGGTTGTGAATCAAGGTACCGTTGAGATAGTAGCGAATACGCGGACCAGAGATAACGATTAAAAACGTGTACCGCTGGCCGGGCTCTGCCCGCACATCCTGCCGATCACTCAGCAGATGAAAGCCGGGGTCCTGCCGCACCCGGGACCATCCGGGCGTGATTCCTCCCGTAAAGGTAAAGATGTAATTCGGGATCTGGTGGTAGTCCTTGTAAGCGCCATCACGCCCAAAGAGCAGCGGCGAGTCATCTGCTTCACGTGCGTGAACGAAGAAGTTCAGGTTGCAGGCATTGTTTTCGTCAGCGGGGTCCGTCGTGGCGACGACACGCACCACGAGGTCATCGGGCATGGCTTGCTTATACCACACGGTCACACCGCCCTGCTGGCGATCATCATTGGTCGGCCGGATCTGTAGCTGGCCATTTGCCGCCTCGACACTTGGACTCTGGCTTTCGACCACCCAACGCTCCTGCCACGCCTCATCCCGAAAGGATTCCTCGACCAGCCACTCCACGCGCAAGGTCTCATCGCCCCATGCGATCGAGTCAGACTCCATCTCCCCTGCATTGGCAAAAAGCGGCCCAGCCAGCACGGCCAGCCAACAAAGAAAAGGCAGTACCCGGCCTCGACCAGGTACTGCGATGACATACCCTTCCCCATTCAAATCCAGAAGGAATGTTTCAGTGAATACTTTCACGTTAACAAGCACGACGACGGCGCAAGAGGACGGTCAGCGCACAAAGAGACGGCAGAAAGATGAAAGAGCCCGCGCTGGGCTCGGGAATGCCGCTAAAGCTAAGCACTCCGGTATCGCTCAGACTGGCCTGCCAGTTAGCGCTGTCGTAGTTGATAAAGTCGATCTCGCCCACCGAGCCCGTGTCGAAGCCATCAAGGATCGTGTAAACGATGGAGTAATCCCAATCGGAATTGGTTAAATCAATCGTGCCGCTGAGCAGGTCGAAGCTCGAACCACCGCCCGCACTGCTAATTGTGTCATGTGTTTCAGATTCGCTGTCGTAACTTACCTCCAGCGTGCCGCCATCAAGGGTCATGTCCTGGCCGGCAGTCATGTTAAAGCTACCGACACCGCCGCCCTCGATGCTGACAACCCCACCGTTGATCCGCAACTGACCTTCGACATCGGTTGCACTGACGGTGCTGGTCAGAGTCCCGCCGTTGACGATGACATCGCCGTCGCCCAGGGCCCGGCTGTCAGCGATAATGAGCGTGCCGCTGTCTACCTGCGTTCCACCGGTATGTTGGTTGTTGCCGCCCAGTGTCTGCGTACCGGTGCCAGCCTTAACGAGGACGAGCGAGCCCTCGCTGTCGAGGAGGTTGGTGCTGGAGTTGTAGTTGCCGCTGCCGTTCAGGCGCAGCGTAGTCGTATTGCCACTGAAGAGCGCACTTTGGACGGTGCCGCCCGTTCCGACCAAGCCGGTTGCCGTTGCTTGAATGGCACCCGTATCCTGCGGGGCCGAGCTGAGATAGATGCGGCCATTACCCGAAACATCGACCGTCCCCATCGAGTAATCGTTTTCGACGTTGAAGCGTATCTGGCCATTGGAAACACTCGTTGTGCCGTTGATCGTTACGTTAAAGACATTGTTCGTGCTGTTGCCCGCACCGAAAAGCAAGACGCCCGTACTCGATACATCCACGTTGTTGGCGATGATGCTAAATTCATTGGCGCCGGTTGACTTGCGGATGTTTATGTTGTCCGCACCGGTCAGAGCCAGCGTGTCATTGATCGTGAGGCTGATCTCACCGATGCCCACCAATTGCCAGGCACCGATGCCTCCGCTATAGGTAAAATTATCGACGGACTGATGGTCGCGAATTTCCAGATTGCCGCCAGCACTCGCGCCCACGACATTATCACCCGTACCGGGGATGCCTTCCGGGCTCCAGTTGGTAGCGGTGCCCCAGCGTTCATTAGACGCAGAGTCCCAGGTATAGTCGATGGCCTGTAGTGGAGTGACGGCTAAAGCACAGCCGAGGATGAGGGTAAGCGAACGAGAGGTATGTTTTGAGGTAGTCATAACCGTAATTTGCCGGAGCGTAGCCCCTGCGTAAACCCGCCATCTTTTTTAACTGTAATAATCCGGTCTCCAACGCACTTGAAGCTATATTACAATTAGAATAGAAGCTAACTTGGATATGCCCAGCGATACGTACATGAATAGTGCTCTCCCCTATCCAATTCGTTTGATTATGACCTCGTACAGATTTGCATCTCCGCGTCACTTTATCACCGTCAGCCTCCTCCTGGTACTCCTTCTATCAGGCTGCAAAAACCATTCCGAAAAGGCGAAAACCCCGTCGGTGGAAGCAGACGAAACCGTCACGTCTCAAGCAGCCCATGAGCAACCCCTAGCAAAGCAGCAGGCCGCCCCTGCCAACCATCTGTTCGTCCAAACGGATGCGCAATGGGAAGCCCTGCGCCAACGCATCCAAACCGAGCCTTATAAAACCGAGATCGAGAACTTACGTCGCTCGCTGGAGTCACGCCTAGCCTACTACGATTGGGAACAGGACACCGAGCCCCGCCCCGGAAACCTGATGTCTGATATCCGTCCGGCCGGGGACATGATCGCCGCACTGGCTTTCCTCTACAAACTCGAAGACAAACCCGAGGACTACGATCAATTACTGCACATGATAGACTACGCGCTGGGCTTGCCGGCCTGGGGTGTGCACAAAACGGGTGGCGCCGACTCCGATCTGGCCGGCGGACATATGATGTTTGGCCTTTCTCTCGCCTACGACTGGTGCGGCGACGACCTCCCCGCCAATCTGAAGCAAGAAATCGGTGACGACCTCTTATCTCGCGCCTCGAATATGGAGGCATTCGTCACCAGCCGAGGCTTTAGCGGTTACCAGAACAACCACAACCCCGTACGCCTGCTCGGTCTGTTCGCAGTTGGCATCGCGCTGCGTGAGGACTATCCCGAAGTCGCACCAATCCTGGAGGGCGCCATGGCCATGGCCAAGCCCACCTTCGAAGCCCTGGCTCAAACGGACGGATTCATCGCTGCCGAAGGAACCCCATACTGGCAGTACGGGCTTTCCGCACTGGTTCCGATTGCCGTCATCGCCAAGGAAAACCTCGGCATTGACTGGTTTACCGGGAACCGCGGCCTTGAGCAGGTGCCACTCATTCAAGCCTACTTCATGCTGCCCCCCGAGTCGCGTCGCTTCGAAACCAACTCATCAGGCCTGCGCTTTTCCCAGCTTGATGTGCTCAATTTTGGAGACGGGCCAAGCAAGAGTTGGCACAATTACACCAAGTACATGACCTATCTGGCCCGCGAGTACCGCAGCGGTCTTGCCCAATGGCTCTCCGATGAAAACCGCGCCGATGTCTCCGCCCACAACCCGCTCACGCGCTTCCTCGGTATCATCTGGTACGACCCCAGTGTAAAGCCCGTGTCACCGTCCACCCTCCCCACCAGCCACTTCTTCGAAGAGCAGGGCCTCTATCTCTGGCATAGCGCGTGGTCAGGGCAGGCAACGGTGATCGGCATTAAAAGCACGCCGCCCGGGGGCCACTACACCACCGAGGCCTACGATCTCAACTCCGGCAGCAGCCACAGTCAGCCGGATGCGGGAACCTTCCTCGTCTTTGCCAATGACCAGTGGCTCATCGCGCCGCCGGGCTACACCATTAACCGGCAAACCGCGTACGCCAATACCCTCCTCATCGGCGGGAAAGGCCAGATTGGCTCGGGGGACAAGTGGATGCACACCAAGCGCTACGCCGAAGAACAGCGCTACCCCAGCATCCTGTCCGTCGACAAGGTAGACGACATGGTGCGCATCGTTTGTGACCTCACCCCCGCCTATGATGAGCCGGACCTCATCGCCTGCACACGTACATTTTACCTGATTGATGCTCAGAGCTGGCTTGTCGTGGATGAAGTCACCCTAAGCGAACCTGCCAGCGCAGAAGCCATTTTCCATGGCGGCGGAGTCTTTGAGTCCACCGGGGTGAACTCCGCCCGCATGCCCCTCGACAGCGGCCTGCTACAGGCCTCAATGCTCACGGGCACCGGAAC
The DNA here is from genome assembly GCA_030425485.1 of Verrucomicrobiia bacterium. Classification (GTDB taxonomy): domain Bacteria; phylum Verrucomicrobiota; class Verrucomicrobiia; order Opitutales; family Cerasicoccaceae; genus Ruficoccus. The sequence continues at coordinate 217,049 of JAUIAM010000001.1, read as the reverse complement.
GCAGGCCACGCTGCTTAGCGTCCAGCACCAGGTTGACACAAAGCATGAAGGCCGCATCGCACGGGACATCCTTACCGTTCAGGCCAAGCCATCCACCAAAATGCAGTGGGCAACGCTCTTCCAGATAACCCCCTCAAGCGGGGCGACTAGCTGGCAGCTCAAGCGCGCGCAAACCGAGAAAAGCATCCTCCTACAGCGAGGTGACGAAGCGACTGAGATTCGCTGGCAACAGGATTAGCCCAGGCCGCGGGCTTCGAGATCCTCTTCGCTCCAGCCCAGGATATGGCCGAGCTCGTGCAGGTAAGTCACCCGCACTTCATCGTCGAACGAAAGCCCTTCCTCCTGACAGTAGGACATGATGTTTCCCATAAAGAGATGGATCGGGCCCCGGCAATCGTTTAACTCCCCTTCGACCACTTGCTCGCAGTAGCCCAGGGCATCGTCGCTCCACTGGTGGACGTAGCATGGCACTTCGACAGCGATAGTGGCGATCTCGGCAGGCAGGCTGTCCTGCACCTCGCATACGACGCGGTTGGCGCGGGCTTCCAGGTTCTCCCAATCAAATTCCTCAGGCATAGTTTTTCCTCAGCCCCTCTATTTTCAGTCCGAATAAAGCCTCAGGCAAGTGTCATCGAACAGCCTGAGTTGCCATAACCGGAACCATCCCGGGTGTGTGAAGAATTGGGGGTTGCACAAGGCACGGGGATTTGACTTTTCTAGGTGCTGACCAACGCGGGATATGTGCATTCCGCAAAGGCGGTGCACCTTTTCGCGGCATGCTTTTCAACAGCTACGTCTTTCTATTTCTGTTTCTACCACTGCTCTTTACACTCTATGCAGTGGCGGTCAGGCATGGCTCGGGCAGGCTACCGTTGTGGCTGCTGCTCATGGGCTCCTTCGTTTATTACGCCTGGTGGGACCTGCGCTTTTTCGCCCTGCTCATCGGACTGATTCTGCTGAGCCATGTACTCTCGCGCCGCATGGCCAAGGCCGAACGCTCGCGCAAAGCCTGGCTGATCCTGGGCATCGTCCTGAATCTGAGCCCCCTGCTGGTCTTCAAGTACGCGGACTTCCTCATCGGGTCGGTAAACGCTGTCGCAGGGAGCGGGTTGGACCTCTGGGGGCTGGTCCTACCCATTGGCATCTCGTTCTTTACCTTTCAACAGATCGCCTACCTGGTCGATGTGTACCGCCGCCTGACCCATCCGCACGACTTTCTGGAGTACGCGCTTTTTGTCTCCTTTTTCCCTCAACTGATCGCAGGTCCCATCGTCCACCACAAGGACTTCATCGACCAAATCAGCAAAGCCATCGCCAAGATCAGCCTGGCCAACGTGAACGTCGCCCTGACCTTGTTCGTCATTGGCTTGTTCAAGAAAGTAGTCCTGGCCGACCGCCTGAGCGGCATCGCCGCGCCCATTTTCAAACAAGCCGAGCTGGGCACACCGCTCAACATCGTCGATGCGTGGACAGGGGCCATCGCCTACACCTTTCAGATTTACTTCGATTTCTCCGCTTACTCGGACATGGCGCTGGCCCTTGGGTTTCTCTTTGGCTTTCGTCTCCCGATCAACTTTTACTCCCCCTACAAGTCGGCTAACATCATCGAATTCTGGCGTCGCTGGCACATCTCGCTTTCCACTTTTCTGCGCGACTACATCTACTTCCCGCTGGGTGGTGGACGCGTGCGTATCGACCGGAAGTTTCTCAACATCCTGGTCACGATGCTAATCGGCGGCATCTGGCACGGGGCGAGTTGGACCTTTCTGGTCTGGGGGCTGGTGCACGGGCTGGCTATCGGCGCAAACCACCTGTGGCGGCACTACGTGAAGCCGCGGCCCGGCTGGCTGCGCAAGCTCGCAGCCCATGCCCTGACCTGCCTGTTTCTCGTCTTCACCTGGGTGCTCTTTAACTGCGAAACTTTTGCGGGCGCATGGCACTATATGGGCCAGATGCTGGCCTTCAACGGACTCGTTGTCCCCATCGAATGGGCCAATACGCTCAGCGGATGGGGCGTGGGCTTTACCACACAGGGCGACTACCATGCCACGCCAATCGGCGTCCTCTTGCTTTTTTCGCTCATCATCTTTGCCCTGCCCAATACGATGCAGCTTTTTCATGGTTTGTATATCGATCACGGCAGGCTGTGCCCGCGCCCGAGCCGACTCGCCTGGAAGCCCAGCGTGCCTTGGCTGGGTTTTGTCACTGTCCTGTTTTTCCTGACCATCTGGAACATGACCACGGTCAGCGAATTTCTCTACTACCAGTTCTAGCATGAAACAACGTACCTACAGCATCGGACTGGGCATCAGCTTCCTACTCGTGTGGCTGGTTGTGAGTTACTACGTCTGGACGACTCCGCCTTTTGCCGGCGACATGACCCGCCTGGGCGGCTACTCCGAGTACGAATTCGCCCCCCGCGCGCCGATCAGCACCTTTACCAAACACAGGTGGACAAGGGCGGAAACCTTATACGAATACGACCGCTACTACGACGTGGTCGTCGTGGGCGATTCCTTTTCCCAAAACGCCGACTACGGATGGCAGTCCTACCTGGAGGAATCCACTGGCTGGAGCATCATCACCTTTCACGCGGGCAAGATCTCCGTCCCGGAGCTGCTGCAGAGCGCGACCTTCAGGCAGCATCCCCCAAAACTCTTTGTCTACGAAATCGTCGAGCACGGTTTCCATACCTTTGAGCCGGGTATCGAGGTAACTGAAGAGCCGCACGCACGCCCCGAAATCCGCACCACCCTGACCCTGAGCCCGCAGCTCCACCCCAAGGCGGAACGCACCCAGGACTTGAGCCCCAGGCTGAGCATGAGCGACGGCGTGCACCGCCTCCAGCGGGACATCAAGCGGCTCATCGGCTCACGGGACAAGGCCTTTCGCTGTGACCTGAGCGAAGAGCATTTCTTCTCCAACGCCAATGCGAGCGAGATTATTTACTACCACGGCGACACCTGGAAGAACGACATCCCGCTAGCGCACTGGCCAGTCCTAGCCGACCGCGTCCGCGCGCTCAGACGCGCCGTGGAAGCCAATGGCGTGACGCGCTTTGTCTTCATGCTGGCCCCGGATAAATCGACCATCTACGCCCCCTATATCGTTAATCCGCCCAAGCCCATCCTCTCAGCCCTTGAACTGGTCCCAGACTGGGAGGGCATTCCGCGCCTGCCCCTACACGAACGCTTGAGCGAAGACATTCAGGACGAAACCATACAGGATGTCTATCTGCCCAACGACGCCCACTGGGGCAATGCTGGATACCGGCTCGCGGCAGAACACTTACTGGAATACCTGCAAGAGCAGAACGCAATCAGCACACCCTGAGGCTTAGCCAACTCATTAAGCAGCCTTCTGCTGGCGGCGCTTCCAGTAGACGAAACCACCGCAGAACAGGATCATAACCGCACCGGCGGCGTAAGTGCCGGGCTCGGGCACTGGCATCACATTGCCACCACAAGCGCCGCAAACGTCATTACGTCCGTAAAGGGAACCCGTGCCGAGGAATTCGTCCGGTGTGACGTAGTAGAAGTCACCGCTCTGGGAGAGGGTCAACTGGGCCGAGTAAAAGCCTTCACCGTCCTGGCCGTAGTCGCCGTAGAACTGGATTTGCTCCAGCGCGTCGCCGTTGAGAGTCTTGAACTCGAGCTTATCCACGCCCTGCTCGAAACCGAGGATGGTCAGCAGCGAGGAGTCGTCCCAAGACCAGGTCGGGGTGACGTCGTTAAACTTCAGCGTGTTCGCGCCCATGGCGTCACCAAAGTCGATGGTGGAGTTAGCCGTAAGGGTCAGCGACTCCAGACGCTGCGAGTGGTTGTTCATGTCGAAGTGGCCACCGGAGAGAGTCATCTTGTGTTCGTTGATGACCTGGTTGCTTTCGAGGATGATCGTGCCGCCGCGCAGTTCGAAGCCGTTATTGAAGTTCTTGGTATTCTGGCCACCGCTAAAGATGGCGGTACCGCCATCCTTAACCAACAGCGAATTGCTGTTAAAGGTTTGATTGAACACGCCTACCGTGTCGCAGTCTTCGATGATCGTCTGCGTATTGTTAACCGTGACGTTACCGTTGAAAATCGTGGTGCCTCCGCCGTTGAGCTTGAGCTCCTTGACGGAGTTAAAGTGCGTGTCGATGTTATTCGTGCCGCTGTTGGAGAACTCGAACTTGGTCGAGTTGATGTTCACGTTATCCTCGAAGTTAACCCCACCAGTACCAGTGACGTGCAGCTTCTGCTGAGAAGTGCGGAAGTTGACCTTGTCCTCAAAGACGATCTGCGCGTTCGTGTCGATCGTCAGGTCGTTGTAGAGATTTACCTCACTGTTCTTGAAGGTCTGATCAAATCCAGTGTTGTTCTGGATCATGTAGTTTACGCCGCCGTCGTTGAAACCGTAGAAGTTCAGCGGGTTGCTACCCGAAATGGTGCGCGACTGCTCCGTACCCGTAAAGACCATCCCGCCGAGGCGGATGTTCGGCTGATCGATTTCCGGGTTGTGACCACCGGAGGTGTCGAAAACCCAAACATCGTTTTGGGCCGAGTAATTGTACAGGTCCGGCATATTGCCGTTTTCCCACGCCTGCCACTTACTTACCTTCTTGTTACCACCCGACCAATAATAATCCTCAGCCGTGGCCACGGAGGCAACGGTCATAAGCATGATGACTGTAAGCAGGTGTTTCAAGGTATGGTCTAAATGTAGGTCGCATCACTCAAGGAGGTAGGCCTTTCGGCCATGAGTTATTGCGGATTGATAAAGGGCTGAGATGGTCCTTTGCACCTTTATTCGGCAGTATATTTGAATGATTAAGCTAAAAGATGACTTTTTTCGAAAAATAAAAATAGGGTATTTGGCCCAGAAATCAAGTTCAATCACACAATCCGTCCACAAAGACTAGGGTGTAAACCTGGAGGGCAGTCCCAACCCAATTCAGCCTAACTTAGCATCCATTGGGTTTCTTGCAAAGACAAAATCCTTAACCGGTTCTCCTCCAACAAGATGCTCGTCAATCACCCGTTCAAGATTAGCCGCCGTCATGCTGTGGTACCAGATACCTTCCGGATAAACCACTGCGATGGGTCCGCGGGCGCAAACACGCAAGCAATTGGCCTTTGTCCGTAGCACCCCACCCTGCTCGGCAATACCCAGCTCCTTGAGCCGGCCCTTGAGGTAGTCCCAAGCCTCCAGGCTCAGCGCCTTGTCGCAGCACTTCGGTTTGGTCTGGTCAGCACAGAGAAAGATGTGCCGCCGCGCGGTGGGCACGCCTACCTTGCGGGCCAGTTTCTGGATTTCGTCTGGCATGGAGCTGATTACTTGGTCAGAAAAACCCTGGTGTAGCCACGCCGCAAGCTAGCAGATGCGCTGGTCCATGCTCTGGGCGGGATCGAGGTCCTTGGTAAAGGCCACCACCACGGCGGGCACGCCCACCACGGTCGCATGCGGGGGAACGTCCTCCACCACGACTGAACCGGCACCGATCTTGGCCCCTTCGCCGATCTCGATGTTGCCCAGCAGCTTGGCCCCGGCCCCGATCAGGACGTTGTGGCGCACCTTGGGGTGGCGGTCACCGGCCACCTTGCCCGTCCCACCGAGTGTCACCTCGTGCAGGATGGAAACGTGGTTCTCGATGACACTGGTTTCGCCCGCGACAAAGCTCGTGGCGTGGTCCAGCAGCAGCCCGCAGCCGATGCGCGCCGCCGGATGAATATCCACGGCAAAGACTTCCGAGATCAGGCTCTGCAGGTATAGAGCGAGCTCCTCGCGCCCCTGATTCCAGAGCTGATGGGCAAGGCGGTAGCAGGTAATGGCCTGAAAGCCCTTGTAATAAAGCACGGGCGTCAGGTAGCTCCGGCAGGCCGGGTCACGCTCATTGATGGCCATGATGTCGTGGCGCACCTGCTCGCCGACCTTCGGGCTGTTGCGAAAGACCTCGGCAAAGACCTCGTTCAGGTAGCCTTCCGGGGTGGCATGGTAGGCCAGCTTGCGCGACAAGCGCACCGCCAGGGCCTGCTCCAGGCTGTCCTGGCGCAGTACGACTTCCTCAAAGAGGTTGGACAGGGCGGGCTCCCGCCGCGCGGCCTGCTCGGCTTCGCTACGGAGTTGCTCCCAGACGATGTCTTTTTCACTCATCGCAAACATCGTGTACGCCCTTTTCAACTTCGCAAGGGATTTGACGCGAGAAATCCGCAGCGGATGCGAAAAAAATGCGGGATGCCGTGATTTTTAGGAAAATTGGGCTACATTCTAAACTTTTCCGGACGAGCGCTGTTCTATATAGACTCTGTCCAATCACGAAAACCTCAGCATCCTATGAAAACATTCGCTAGCATACTTCTCGCCGCCACGGTAATCTTTGCCGCCTGCCAACCGGGCGCAGACGCCGCTTCGCCCGCCATTGGCAGCGAAGCCCCGGACTTCACCCTCCAGGGTGCCGACGGCAAAACCTACAGTCTCGACCAGTTCAAGGGCAAATACGTCGTCCTCGAATGGCTCAACCACGGTTGCCCCTTTGTAAAGAAGCACTACGAGTCCGGCAACATGCAGGCCCTCCAGCAGACGGAAACCGCTGCCGGTGTCGTCTGGCTGAGCATCGTTTCCTCCGCCCCGGGCAAGCAGGGCTACGAAGAAGCTGCTGACGCCCAGGCCACGGCCAAGAAGCTCGGCTCCGGCGCAACCGCCATCCTCCTCGACCCCACGGGCAAGGTAGGCAAGCTCTACGGCGCCAAAGTCACTCCTGACATGTTTATCATCAACCCCGAGGGCAAGCTCATCTACCACGGCGCGATCGACAGCATCCGCTCGACGGACGCCGAGGACATCCCCGTGGCCAAGAACTACGTCACCACGGCCCTGACCGAAGCCCGCGCCGGCCAGGACGTCTCCCAGAGCGTCACCCAACCCTACGGCTGCGGCGTCAAGTACGCCAAGTAGCGGGTGGCCCCCGCAGGCGTTAAGGGGCTGCGCCCTACGCACGCGATGGTCGCTAGCCCAGTATCTGCGGTAGCAAGGAGACCACTCCGATCATTTATACAAAAGCCGCTGGCGACAATCGCCAGCGGCTTTTTTGTTTCCAAATACCACGAGCCGGACATGCTCGAGAACCATGCCCGCCTGGACCGTCGAACTCTTTGCCGGAGAAAAGCTCAACCGCGCCTTCTGGATCGTGCTCGCCCTCCCCGCCCCGGTCTGGCTGGCCATGCTCTTCTTCCCATCGGCCAAGTTCACCCGCGCCCTGGCCCACCCCTTCATCACGCCGACGCTGATGCTGCTCCCGCTGGGCTACCTCTACTACGAGGCCTGGGACCTCGGCGGCGTGGCATGGCCCGGCGGCATCGGCTACACCGAAGCGCGCGACGTCGTCTTCTACCCCACCAGCTTTCTCATCCTCTGGTGCCAGCTCCAGACGCTCCACCTCTTCCTCGGGCTCGTCGTCTACCAGCACGCCGACAAGCGCGGGCTTCGCGTCCCCGGCGAACTCCTCGCCTGCTGGGTACTGGGCCCGGTCGGCATCCTCGTTTACCTGATCCGCCTGGCCATCTGGCGTTTGTGTAAATGAATGGGGCCGAGCGCGCAAACCTGTTGACGGCGCGCCGGAATCTGTTTCGCTTACTGGCTTCCATGAGCTATAAACTCTTCATTCCCGGCCCGATCGCCGTATCGGATAAGACCTACCGCGCCATGACCTCCTGGGTAATGGGCCACCGCAGCAAGGACTTCGTCTCGCTGTTTCAGTCCGTCCAGCCCAAGCTCCAGGAGCTCTTCTACACCAAGGACCCGGTGTTCATCAGCACCTCCAGTGCCTGGGGCGTGATGGAAGGCTCCCTGCGCAACGTCGTGAAGAAGAAAGTGCTCAACTGCTGCTCGGGCGCGTTTTCGGACAAGTGGTTCGACGTCTCCAAGCGCTGCGGCATCCCCGCTGAGGCCCTCAAGTACGAGTGGGGCACCCCGATCAACCCGGAAGACATCCGGGCCAGGCTCGCCACGGGTGAGTTCGACGCCATCACCTTTATCCACAACGAGACCTCCACCGGCACCATGAACCCCCTTCCGGAGATCATGGCCGTGCTGCGCGAGTTCCCGGACGTCATTTCGATCACCGACACGGTCAGCTCCTTCTCGGCCCTCAAGATTGACAAGGACGCGCTCGGCATCGACGTCATGCTGACCGGCTCGCAGAAGGCCCTGGCCATGCCCCCCGGCCTTTCCCTGATCTCCGTCTCCGACCGCGCCATGAAGCGCGCAGAGACCGTCGAGGGCCGCGGCTACTACTTCGACTTCCTCGAATTCCAGAGCAACTACGAGAAGGGCATGACCCCGAGCACCCCGGTTATCCCGCTCATTTATGCCCTGCAAAGCAAGCTGGAGGACATTTTTGAAGAGGGCCTCGAAGCCCGCTACGCCCGCCACGAGCGGCTGAACAACAAGGTGCGCGACTGGGTGGCCAAGCACGATCTTGAGCTCCTGCCCCCGCCGGAGTTCGGCTCCAAGACACTGTCCTGCGTCAAGAACACGCGCGACATCGACCTGCCGGGCCTCAACAACGCCCTCAAGGAGAAGTACAACTGCGTCATCGACGGCGGCTACGGCAAGCTCAAGGGCAAGACCTTCCGCATCTCCAACATGGGCGACGAAACCGACGAAACCATGCAGGTGCTCATCGACGCGCTCGACGACCTCGTCCCGCAGTTCATCGGCAAAGCCAGCGCTTAAGATTTGTGTTTTTCACAGGAGGCAGCAGAGAAAGCAGGGAAATGCTACAGGCGTTGACTCTGCTTTCTCTGCTGCCTCCTGTTTTTATATAAAATCACTTCCGGCTTGCCTTTCGCAGGGGCATGCCCTTTCCCTCTGCCCGTCCATCATATCATTTTATTCCGACTCTATTATAGATGAAAACCCTTGTTATAGCGGAGAAACCCAGCGTCGCATCCGATCTTGCCCGTGTCCTCGGGCGCGTGCCCAAAAAAGGCGATTACTACGAAAACGACGAGTACATTATTGACTCCGCCGTCGGCCACCTCGTCGAGCTCATCATGCCCGAGGAGATCGACAAGGAGTACAAGCGCTGGACCCTCGGCAACCTCCCCATCGTTCCCAAAAAGTTCAAACTCCGCCCCATCGACCGGACGAAGAAGAAGTTTCAGGAGCTGAAAAAGCACATCGCCCGCGACGACGTCGGCGTCATCATCAACGCCTGTGACGCCGGGCGCGAAGGCGAGCTCATCTTCACCTACATTAACGAGCTGGCCAAGGGGAAGAAGGAAACCCGCCGCCTGTGGATGTCCTCCATGACCACGGACGCCATCAAACACGCGTTTGACAACCTGCGCCCCGGCGAGGAAATGCAGCCCCTGCAGGACGCCGCCCGCTGCCGCTCCGAGGCCGACTGGCTGATCGGCATCAACGGCACCCGTGGCGCCACGGTGCAGTTTGGCCGCCGCGGCGGCACCGCCGCCACCGTGGGCCGCGTGCAGACCCCCACCCTCACCCTCGTTTACGAACGCGAGTTGGAGATCCGCAACTTTAAGCCCCGCGCCTACTGGCGTATCCTGGGCAACTTTGGCCTCAACGCCGGAGCCTACGACGGCATTTACCAAAAGCCCGGCTTTAAGAAAGGCGACGACGAGCACGACCGCGCCGACCGCCTCTGGGAAAAGGAACAGGCCGAGCAGGTGTTGACCGAGGTTCAGGCCGCTGGCACCGCCACCGTGACCGAGGAAAAGAAGCGCAGCAAGCAGATCGCCCCGCGCCTCTACGACCTCACCACACTCCAGCGCGAGGCCAACAGCCGCTTTGGCTTTCCCGCCGGGATGACGCTCAACATCGCGCAGTCGCTTTACGAAAAGCACAAGATGATTACCTACCCGCGTACCGACTCCCGCGCCCTCCCCGAGGACTACGGACGCACCGTGCGCGACACCTTGGCCAGCCTGCCCGAGCCTTTCGCCATCCACGCCGAAAAGGCCCTCGGCAACGACTGGGTCCACACCGGCAACAAGCGCATCTTTAACAACAAGCAGGTCAGCGATCACTTTGCCATCATCCCGACCAACGCCAACCCGAAGAAGCTCCAGGAGCGCGAGGAAAAGATTTACGACATGATCGTGCGCCGCTTCATCGCGGTCTTCTTCCCCAGTGCCGAGCACGACGTCACCACCCGCCTGAGCGAGCTCGGCGGCCACACCTTTAAGACCGAAGGCAAGATTCTCGCCTTCCCCGGCTGGCTCGAAGTCTACGGCAAAACCGTGGGCAAAGCCGACGCCGACTCCCTCCCCGCTATTTCCCAAGCTGATCGGGACAGAGCGAATGAAACTTCTGTCAAGTTGGGGAACCCCGAAAATTCTCCTGCCATTGCGGATCTCAACGAAGCCAACATCGAAGAAGATTCCACCCGCCCGCCGCCGCGTTACTCCGAAGCTACCCTGCTCGCCGCCATGGAAGGCGCGGGCAAGTTCGTCGAGGACGAGGAGCTGCGCGACGCCATGAAGGAGCGTGGTCTGGGCACACCGGCCACCCGCGCGGCCACCATCGACCACCTGGTCAAGGAACGCTACATGGAGCGCGAAGGCCGAGAGCTGGCCCCCACCCAGAAGGCCGAAGACCTCATCAAGTTCCTCCGCACCTTTAAGATCGACTCGCTCACCACGCCGGAGCTTACAGGCGACTGGGAGCACAAGCTCCGCCTCATTGAGGAGGGCAAGCTCACCCGCGACGAGTTCATGCAGGGCATCGTTGGCATGACCAACGAGATGATCCAAAACCTCAACGCACCGCCCCCGGCCAAGGAAACCAGCCTGCGCTCTCCGCTGGACAATACTCCGCTCATGGAGGACCACCGCGCATGGTTCTCGCAGGAGCAACTCGACATCAAGGGCCGCAAGATTCCAAAAATCTCCGTCAACAAGGTCATTGGTAACCGCAAGCTCGAGACAGCCGAAGTCGCCACCTTGCTTGAAAAGCAGGAGATCGGCCCCCTCGACGGCTTCAAGTCACGTCAGGGCAAGGCCTTCTCCGCCGTGCTCAAACTGATCGAGAAGGATAACGGCTCGCTCCGCGTTGACATGGACTTTGGCAACAACGGCGATGGCAACGGCGACGATGACATCGACCTGACGCAGTTCCCCGTCATCGGCCAGTGCCCCGTAGACCAGAGCCCCGTCCACGAGACGCCCAACGCCTACATCTCCGCAGGCAAGGACGCCAAGGGCAAGCCTACCTTCCGCATGGCCCGCAATATGCTCGGCAAGGCACTCCCGCCCGAACAGATCAAGAAGCTCCTGACCAACAAGAAGACAGACCTCATCAAAGGCTTCCGATCCAACCGCACCAAGCGCCTCTTCGACGCCTTCCTACTGCTCAAGGACGATGGCGGCATCGGCTTCGAGTTCCCGCCCCGCGCACCCAAGAAAAAGGCTGCCAAGAAAGCGGCAAAATCCAGTGATGAATCATGAGCCAGGAGTGATGAATGAGCATATACATATCCTGCTTAGTTTACTAAGTTCATCACGCAGCACTCATCACTCATAATTCATCATTATGCTATCCATTCCATCGGGCGACTTCGAGGGCTACATCTTCGACTGTGACGGCACGCTGGCTGACTCCATGCCCGTGCACTTTCACGCCTGGCTCGAAGCCTTCAAGGCGCACAAGGCGAAGTTCACCTTCGATTGGGAACTGTTTTATGCCATGGCCGGTACCGGGCTGGAGGACTCCGTCCACATCCTGAACAAGCGCTACGGCGATACCCTCGACCCCATCGAAGTGGTCAAGACCCAGATGGATAAGCTCGACGCGCTACACCACGAGATCACCCCCATCGAAGAGGTCGTGGCCATTGCTCGTCAGGCCAAGGCCGCAGGCAAGCACGTCTCGGTCAGCTCCGGCGGCACCTATCGCCACGTCCATGAGTCCCTAGATGTCATCGGGCTGGGCAGCTTTTTTCCGGTCGTCATCACGCGCGAGGACTACGAGCGCAGCAAGCCCGCGCCCGACTGCTTCACCCTGGCCGCCGAGCGCATGGGCGTCCCGGCGAACAAGTGCCTCGTCTTCGAAGACAGCAAGCTCGGCATCAAGGCCGCTGACGACGCCGGCATGGCCAGCGTCTTTATCGAGCCCACACTCTACTCCAAAGGCCCACGCGCCTAACCCTGTAAAACGCAAGCTAAGGCTTGCGCATAAAGCGCGGAGCGATGAAGCCCAGCAACCCCGCCAGAGCAATGGCTAGCCCGGCCCAGGATGGCGGCACGGCCCGCTCTACATCCTGGCGGATCATAGCTTCGAAGTGTCCGCCATCTTCGCCACCGATGAGCAGTTTGCCATAGGCGTCAAAAATCTCACGCGCGTCTTCCACGCTAACGTTGCCCTCCGACACCTGCCCCGCCAGCCACTCATCCAGATAGGTCTCCAGGTACATGGCATCGCTCAGCGCGCTGGCATGCGCCACCTGCGACTGCACATCGCTGTAGTACACCCACATACCACCGACGAGCATCAGCACGCAGGCCAGCACATCGCTAAGGGCAAGTTTCGGTTTCGTACTCATGGCAAAAATCTGATGCATGTCTTACGCGGGCAGCCCCGGGTAGTGACCATCGGGAGCGTAGGGAGCAGCCCTAAATGCCAGCGGGTGCAACCCGCTAGGGGAGCCAGTCGAACTTGGAAAAGTCGGGTTTGCGTTTGTCCACATAGGCGCTGCGGCCCTCGTCGCCCTGCTCGGTCAGGTAGTAGAGCAGCGTGGCGTTACCCGCCAGTTCCTGCAGCCCCTGCTGCCCGTCCACATCGGCGTTGAACGCGCTCTTGAGACAACGAATAGCCAACGGGCTGTGCTGCATGATCTCACGCGCCCACTGCACGCCTTCGTCCTGAAGCTTGTCCACCGGAATCACCGCGTTAACGAGGCCCATGTCCTGCGCCTGCTTGGCGTCATACTGCCGACAGAGATACCAGATCTCGCGCGCCTTCTTTTGACCCACGATGCGAGCCAGATAACTTGAACCAAACCCGCCGTCGAAACTGCCGACCTTGGGCCCCGTCTGCCCAAAGACGGCGTTGTCCGCCGCGATGGTCAAGTCGCAGACCACATGCAGCACGTGCCCCCCGCCGATGGCGTAGCCTGCCACCAGAGCGATAACAACCTTGGGCATGGAGCGGATGAGCTTCTGCAGGTCGAGGACGTTCAGGCGCGGTACCCCGTCCTTGCCCTTGTAGCCGCCCGCCTTGTCACCGCGGATCTTCTGGTCCCCGCCGGAGCAAAAGGCGTACTTGCCATCGGTCTGCGGATTGGCCCCGGTCAAGAGCACGACCCCGACGCGGGGGTCTTCACGCGCATCGGTAAAGGCCTCGATCATCTCCGCCACCGTGTCGGGCGTAAAGGCGTTACGGCGGTGCGGGCGATTGATCGTTACGCGGGCAATACCCTCATCATCGAGCTTCTCGTAGATGATGTCTTCAAAGTCCTTAACTTTGGTCCAGTTCATAGCAAATAGTTGGCACAGCTTCGGCGGTTTGACAAAAGCAAAGCGCAGCCCAGGCTAATCCTTTTTCTCCTCCACATCCTTCGTCGTCTGCTTGCGCGGACGCTTCTTGGTCGCAACTTTTTTCACCGCTTTTTTAGCCACTTTCTTGGTGGCCTTCTTCACGGCTTTCCTGGCGACCTTGCGGGCAGATTTTTTCTTGGGCTTAGCCGACGCCTCGACAGGCTCTGCCGCAGCCGTGGCCTCCTCCACCGCAGGCTTTGGTTCTTCAGCCACGAGGGTAAAAGGCGCTTCATCAGCAGAAGTTGTGGGCTTTTCCCTGGCTACGGTCTCAGTCGAAGACTCAGGCACTTCGCTCCGCTCCTTCGGTTTACGCCGAGTAACTCGTACAGGGGTTGGTGACTCTTTTTCCGCTTCGAGCTGCCCAGAGCTGGCGGGCTCCACCATGGGAACGACTTCCGAGGTGCCTTCCTCGTTGCTTTCGAGCTGCTTCTCAGCGGGTGCACCGTCCGGTGTTTGCTCGCGGCGACCGCGCTTACCCCGGCGGCGTGAGTTCTTGCCCTTGGGGCGATCGCCCTCGGAGATGCGCTCCGCATTAGTCTCCGTTTGCCCGAGTAATTGGCGACGTAACGGGACGTCACGCGCGGCGTCGGTGCATACCTCGAGCACACGCACGCCCTGGCGGGGCAAGTCACTGATAAGGCGCACAAAGCTCGGCCAATCCCCTACCCTCTGGTGCTCGATTCCGTGCGCCGCGCAGAGCTGAGCTACGTCCACCTGCTGCGGCGTAGCAAAAAACTCCTCGAACGGCGGCTCGAACCCGGCGATGGGCAAGTTCTCGAAAATGCGCCCGCCCCCGTTATTGATGAGTACAACCGTCAGGCTGCCACGAAGCTTCGGTGCAATCAGCAGTCCGTTGCTGTCGTGGAGAAAGGCAAGGTCGCCTGTGACCAGCACGGCCGGCCTGCGACCATGGGCGATGCCCAGTGCGGTCGAGAGCGTGCCGTCGATGCCGTTTGCACCGCGATTGGCGTGGATGGCGTAGCCGCGCTCGCTGGCCGACCAGAAGTACTCCGCATCGCGCACCGGCATGCTACTGGCCAGAAAAACAGGGGTGCCATTGGGCAGTTTCCGCGAAAGCAGGTAAGGCACCTTGCCCTCGAACATCTCCTCCAGCTCGCGTATCGATTTTTTGATACGCTCGCGCTGGGCGTGCTCGTCTTTTAGCCAATCCTGCGCGCAGCGGCTGAGCGAGGCGTGGTCGTTATCCATCGGCTCGGCATAGGCGTCATCGCCCAGACGCAGGTGCTTGCTGCGCGCGTGCAGCGAGTCCAGATTGCGGTAGCTGCTGTCGATAACGAGCGTCTCGGCGTCGGCCTCACGCAACCAGTTCCTCAGCACCTTGCTCGTAGGCAAGTCGCCAAACTGCAAGACAAAGTCCGGGCGGTGCCGGGCCGCCCACTCCTTATCCCGCAGAAGCACATCGTAGTGCGCCACGACGGGGTCGTCCTTGTGGGCGTGCGTGCGCAACGGCGAGAGCACATCGGCCAGCACGGGCCAACCGAGTTGATGCGCCATCGAGATGACCGCTTCAGCGTAGGCGGCGCGGTCGCCCGTCGTCGTGTAGCCGGCGACAATCAGGCCCTTGCCGTGTTCTTCCAGGTCGTCAAACTGGGCCACCGTACCGGAAACCTGCGGCGGGCTCAGCTTTTCTAAAAAGCCTCCGAGATTGAAAGACTTCGGCAGGAAATAGCCCTCGGAATCGACCGGGGCAAGCGGGTCGCGGAACGGGACATTGAGGTGCACGGGACCGCGCATCGGTGTGAGGCTGCGGCGGTAGGCGTAAGCCACCGTTTGCCGCAGGTAGCGTAGACCATCCGCCTCCGGCAGTGCCAGCTCGTGCTCCCAGAGCGCGTAGCGGCCAAAAAGTTTCTGCTGGTCAATGGTCTGGCCCGAGGCGCAGTCGCGCATCTCGGGTGGGCGATCCGCAGTCAGGATGATGAGCGGCACGCCGCTGGCCTCGGCCTCGATCACCGCAGGCAGGTAGTTCGCAGCCGCCGTGCCCGAGGTGCAGACCAGCGCGACGGGCCGTCGCGTACGCTTGGCCAGCCCAAGGGCGAAGAACGCTGCGGAGCGCTCGTCGAGAACCGGGATGGCCTCGATGTGCTCGTTAGTGGCAAAGCCCAGGGTCAGCGGCGCAGAGCGTGAGCCGGGAGAGATAACGGCGTGCTTGAGCCCGAGCCGGGCAAGCACCTCGGCCACGAGCCCACCCCAAAACATGTTGAGGTTCGTTTTACAAAGTGAATGCATGAAAATAATGGGTTAAGAGCTGGCGTGGTTCTCGTAGGGCGATGTCCGATCCTAGCCGGACATGAATGAGCATGCCTGAAAAAGCACGGCTTAACAATAAACAATCAGCGCAAGGTATCGAGCATGGCCCGCAGTTTCAAATCCGTTTCTGTTTTCTCCTTTTGCGGATCCGAGCCTTCGACGATGCCCGCCCCCGCGTAGACTCGCGCCGACTTGCCGTTTACTTCAGCAGAGCGAATGGCCACCACAAACTCCCCCTCCCCCCGGTAGTCCAGCCAACCAAGCGTCCCGGCGTAGAGCCCACGATCAAAGTTCTCAATCTGGCGAATGCGCGGCACAGCGTCTTCGCGCGGCTGGCCGCCCACGGCGGGTGTGGGATGCAGCGTACCGAGCGCATCAAGCATCCCCACGCCATTGACCAGCTCCGCCGAAATGGGCGACAGCAGGTGCTGGACGTTGGGTAGCTTCATCAGCCGCGGCTGGTCGGCACACTCTGGCTGCAGACCAAGCTCTCGCAAGCGACGCAATATCGACTCGCTCACATGGCGATGCTCACGCAGGTCCTTATCACTCGCGAGCAAGCCCGCACTCAAGCGGGCGTCTTCCCTGGCTCCGCTGGCCCGCGGAGCCGATCCAGCCAGCGCAACGGTTTGTAGTTGGTTTTTCGATACACTGGCCAGGCGCTCCGGTGTTGCGCCGATGAAGCTGCGGCTACTCTGGTCTGAATAGGAAAAAGCATAACACGAAGGGTAGCTCTCGCGCAGCACGTTGAGCGTTTCCAGTGGGTCAAAGTCTCGCTCGGCCAACAGGTCAACCGCGCGCGCGAGCACGATCTTTCGGAAGTGCCCCGAGGCGATATCGCCCAGCGCGGATGCGACAGCCTGTGTAAACCACGCCTCACCACCGACATCACGGCTCTCGTACTCCGTTGCGGAGGTGCTAACCTCAGCAGCCGGTGCATGATAGTCGAAGGCGGAAAACTTCGCGTGTGCAGCCAGGACTTTCTGGGCAAGCAGCTCCACAGGCGCATCGCGTGCCACCGGGACGTTGGCCACCGCGGTGGAGTGTCCACGACTGCGTGCAACCTGCCAACGCGGGATGAACAGCGTACCGGGGGCAAAGCCGCCCCCTGCCTGCTCATCTAAAAAGGTAAAGGCGGCAAAGGCTCGTGGGCCAGAATGCGGCTGGTCCAGATCGCCGATGGCAATGGTGTTATCCCAGACTTTCTCCAGCCAGGCCTTGGACTGCAGAAAGCGGTCCGCCCCGCTGAAGCTCGCGCTCAGGATAGCCTCGGCCCCGGCCACCGCCTCATCGGCAAGCGGGTGCTCCAGGTAGAAATGAAGCTCGTGCGGCTCGTAGATCGACTGCAACACCGCCAGCGGGTCGATGTGCTTCACCGCGAGCGAAATGCTGGCCAGTTGGGGCACGCCCTTACGCGCAGCCACTTCTTTGCAGTAGCTGAAAAACGCGATCAGCGACGAAAGGTCGCGGCGCGGATAACGCTCTGATGGTACGATTTCCACGGTACTCGCGGAGCGCAGACTCCCTAGTCGGTATGTTTTGGAAAGAGAATGGTTTTCTCACCAAGAGATTTCCCGGCCAGGCTCTCGCCCCAAGTCAGGTTCCCTGCAAATCGCGTTGCTGGCTCGATGCCGATGAGGCCCTGCACCTTCTCCGTCACGCTGGGGAGCACTGGGGCCAGCAGCACACTGGCCAGGCGGAGGCCTTCGCCGATGACGGCGAGCGTGGTCAAGACCTTCTCCTGATCGGCGGAGTCGTCGGACTTGGCCAACTTCCACGGCGAGCGGATGTCGAGGTACTGGTTGCAACCGCGAAGGAAGGCAAAGACCTGTTCCAGTCCGCGGTGAAACTCGAAAGCCTCGTACTTCTCCAGGACCAGCACATGTGTTTCCTCCCAGAGCTTACGCAGGTCCTGCTCGGGCTGCTCGTCCACCGTAGCGGCGGGGATCTTTCCTTCGGCATAGCGCGCACCCATATTGAGCAAACGGCTGAGGAGATTGCCATAGTCGTTGGCCAACTCCTTATCGTAGCGTGTCAGGAACTGCTCCTGAGTAAAGTCGCTGTCCTGGCCAACCGTCATCTCGCGCATAAAGAAGTAGCGCAGGGCGTCGGGGCCGAACTTATCGGCTAGCTCAAAGGGATCGACTACGTTACCGAGGGTCTTGGACATCTTTGCCCCGGAGATATTCCACCAGCCGTGCACCAGCAGGTGCTTGGGCAGCTCGATGCCGGAAGCGTGCAGCATAATCGGCCAGTAAACCGAGTGTGGCGGCAGGAGGATATCCTTACCGATCACGTGGTAATCCGCGGGCCAGCGCTTTTCAAAATCGTCCGTCCCGTAGCCTGGTGCGCTGATGTAGTTCGTCAGGGCGTCAAACCAAACGTAGGTCACATAGTCCTCGTCGAAGGGCAGTGGTATGCCCCACTCCAGGCGCTCTTTGGGGCGGGAAATGCAGAGATCGTTCAACGGTTCCTTGAGGAACTCCAGCACCTGCTTTTGACGGAAGCGTGGCACGATGAAGTCCTCGTTCTGCTTCAGGAAGTCGATGAGCCAGTCCTGGTATTGGCTGAGCTTGAAGAAGTAGTTCTTCTCGGTGATCTCAACCACTTCGCCGAAAATCTCCGGCCACTCGCCGTTGACCTTGTCCTTCTCCTGCAGGAACTGCTCCTGCCGGGGGCTATAGTAGCCGCTATACTCGGCCTGGTAAATCTCGCCCTTGTCAAAGAGCTGCTGCAGGATCGAGCGGACCAAGTCCTTGTGGCGCGGCTCGGTGGTGCGGATAAAGTCGCTGTTGGAAATGAGCAACACTTCGCACAGGCGGCGAAACTCCACCGCAACCTGATCGCAAAATGCCTGCGGCTCAATGCCCTGCTTGCGCGCCGTCATCTGCACCTTCTGCCCGTGCTCGTCCAGCCCGGTGAGGAAGTAAACCTCGTCCCCCTGCATGCGGCGGGTACGCGCGATAACGTCGGACAAGACCTTCTCGTAGGCGTGTCCGATGTGCGGTGAACCGTTAGCGTAATCAATGGCAGTTGTAAGCGTAAATGTCTTCATGCGCAAATGACTAAACAAACCCCGCCTGCGCCAAAGCTCAACCCCAAACGTGCGCGAGCACACAGACACACCATTAACAACCTGCTGCCCGATTCCGCTTGATTTTTCCCTCGCTCCATCATCTTATTTTGTAACAAACCCACCAACGCCATGTACGATACCAATAGACAAGTTTTCACCCTCGCGGATGCCTCCCCCGATATACGCGCCCGCTTTATCCGTCGCACCTATGCCCACCTCGCGCTTGCTGTCGCCGCTTTTGTCGGCCTCGAATACGTTTTGCTCCAACTGCCCATCTCCTACGAGTTGACCGAGAAGGTCCTGGGCATGCCCTTTGGCTGGCTCATGGTCCTGGGCGGTTTCATGGCTGTCGGCTGGTTATCCACCGGACTCGCCTCCAAGACCGACTCTAAAGCCGCACAGTATGCAGGCCTGGCACTCTACGTCGTCGCCGAAGCCATCATCTTCGTCCCTCTGCTCATTATCGCCATCCACTACGCAGGTGACGGTGGTACGCACTTAGTCGAGCAGGCCGGTATCATTACCGGATTGCTCTTCGCCGGACTCACGGCCACGGTCTTCGTTACCCGTAAGGATTTTTCCTTCCTTAAGTCCTTCCTGACCATGGGCTTTTTTGTCGCCATTGGTCTGATCGTAGCCGCCGTGATCTTTGGCATCAACCTCGGCTTCTGGTTCTCTGCCGGGATGATCGTGCTGGCTGCTGGAGCCATCCTCTATGATACCTCAAATATCCTGCACCACTACCGCGAGGACCAATACGTGGGCGCAGCACTCTCGCTCTTTGCCTCTGTCGCCCTGCTCTTCTGGTACGTCCTGCAACTACTGATGTCGCGCGACTAGCGCGCAAGCCACTTGGCTAATTTTGCAACCGCCTTGGACCGATGGCTGAGGCGGTTTTTTATGTCCGCTCCCAGTTCGGCAAAGGTCTGCTCGTACCCCTCGGGAATGAAGTACGGGTCGTAGCCAAAGCCCGTTCCACCGCGCGGCTTGCCGATAATCGTCCCGGAACACTCCCCCGCAAAGGTTTGCTCTGTGCCGTCCTGCCCTAAGAGCGAAAACACGCAAACGAAACGCGCCGTACGCTTTTCCGCCGCGATGCCGTCCAGCTCGGCCAGGAGCGTCACATTGTTTTGCTCATCGGTGCTAAGCTCACCCCAGGCCCGGCTGTAGGCGTGCTGGCTAAGCTTCTCGTAGTGGCGATTAGGCCCCGAGGGCGCTACGCGCTCAGCATAGCGGGCAGAAAAAATACCCGGGTCGCCACCGAGAATGTCGACCGCCAGCCCGCTGTCATCGGCCAGCACATAGCTCCCCTCTGGAGCAGCAGACAACAGGGCTGCGGCCTTGAGCCGGGCGTTGGCGGCAAAGGTGTCGCCGTTTTCGTCCACCTCCGGCATGCCGCCCAGGGCCTTGGCCGACTGCACCGAAACGTCAAGTCCAGAAGCCGTCAGCATGGCGGCGATTTCTTCCACTTTGTGGGCATTGCCCGTGGCCAGGTAAATGTGCTGTCTCATGGATAAGGTAAAGTCTTGTGCAGGCTAGGCTGTGTTTGCAAAATACGGAACGAGCAGCCAAAGATGATTTTTAAGGCTAAACTGCGGGCTTCGAACCGAGGCAAATCAAGATTTGTCGAGGTGAGGACACGCAGTTTAGACCAAAAAGAAGCGAGGATGCGACATTGAGCTATTTTGAAGACACGGCCTAGACCAGAGGCGCGGGGCGCGGGTTGGGATACACGACGTTTCCGCGCATGAGCTGGTCGTCACCAAAGGTTTCGTGCACGACATTTTGCAGGCGCGGGGCGTCCTTAAGTTTGCTCGGGTAGAGACCGGTCAAGCCGGCCAGTGCCTCCGGGTCGGCCAGGAATATTGGAGCACGATAGGCAAAGAGGTAGTCGATGCGCTGCTCCTCGATGAGCAAGCCAAGCAGGCTGGAGCCGCCCTCCACATAGACTCCGGCGATGTTCATCTCGGCACACTTTTCCTTAAACGCGGTAAAAAAGTCCTGCCCGGCGATATTCCACACCTCCACCCCCTGCTTTTCCAGCAAACCGAGGCGGTGAGGGGCCTCCTTCATTTCCGTAATGATGATGGTATTTTCACGCCACTCGTCGGCGTAAATCTGTGGCAGGGGCTCGCGCACGGTACGCAGCGAGCGGTCGAAAACAAAACGCACCCCACACTGTGTGTCCTCCAGGCGGCTGGTCAGCGCGGGGTTGTCCGCGCGCACAGTGTTCGAGCCCACGGCAATAGCGGGAAAATAGCGTCGCCAGCGGTGAACGTCCCGCCGGGCCTGCTCCCCCGTGATCCATTTCGATTCGCCATCGCGGGTGGCGGTCTTGCCGTCGAGCGTCGCCGCGATTTTGGCCGCAATCAGCGGGCGTTGGTTAACAATCCAGTGGTTAAAAATCAGGTTCAGGTCCGTGCACTCTTTCGCCAGCACACCCTCGACGACCTCGACGCCCTTTTCCCGCAAAATCGAAAAGCCCTTGCCCGCGTGGTTGGGGTTTGGGTCCACTGCCCCACCCACAACACGCGAAATGCCCGCCTTCAAAATCGCCTCCGTACAGGCCCCGGTACGCCCCTGCGTGCAGCAGGGCTCAAGCGTGACGTAGAGCGTTGCGCCGGGCTTGGGGGCACGTCCGAGAGCTTGCAGGGCAACCACTTCGGCGTGCGGTTTGCCCGCCTTTTCGTGCCAGCCCTCGGCCACGATCTCGCCGTCTTCAACGATGACTGCTCCGACCAGGGGGTTGGGATGGGTCTGCCCCCAGGCGCGTTCGGCCAGCGCGATGGCCCGCCGCATGAAAACTTCGTCTGATGGCAATGCTGACATAAAGGGCAGGCACTATCGCGCATCCACAGCCAGACGCGAGCGAAAACGGGGAGATTGCTTAATCAACAAAGCGATTCTGCTCTCCTCGCTATTTATTTCTGCCAGTGTTTCTTTACAAAATATAGAGCTAAAGGAATTAAGAGAAATGCTGCAATACATACCGCCAATACACCAGGCTGCCGGAACCCTACCTGAGTTATTGCGTAAAGAATAAGAAATAAAAAGGGCCACCCTGCAAATAGATAGGCAGAAAGTAGATTATTCATAGCAGCATTCCCCTACCCACCCACGTAGGGGTTGGTAGCCTTTTCGCGCTCGACGCTGGTCTGGGGGCCGTGGCCGCAGAGCAGGGTTGTCTCGCCGGGCAAGGTCATGATCTGGGCCTTGATGGCGGCCTTGAGCGTGGGCCAGTCGCCACCGGGCAGGTCAGGACGCCCAACGCTCCCAGCAAAGATCGCATCGCCCACCACACAGACCTTGGCCTCAGGGAAATAGGTCACGATGTTGCCCGGAGCGTGGCCGGGCACGTGGCGGATTTCCGCGCTCTGGCCCAGTAGCTCGACCGTTTCGCCGTGGGCGAGCACGCGGTCGAGCTTGGTCGGCGGCACCACCATGTCCGACGACATAAACGCCGCCATGATGCTCGGGTCTTCGATCCACTCCTGGTCGCCGCTGTGGGCCCAGACCGGGATGTCGTTTTGCTGAAACTTGGCCGCGTCGGCGATGTGGTCCCAGTGGCCGTGGGTCAGGATGAGCGCGTCCAGCGTGAGCGACTCGGCCTCGAGGATGGGCTTCACCGTCTCCCAGGCGTCCTGCGGCGCATCAAAGAGCACCGCATGGCCGTTGTCCGAGAAAAGGAAGGCGTTCGTCCCGATGGGCGGAAGTTCGTAACCGCGAATTTGCATGCGATCTAACTTGCGGGCTACATCTGCTATTTCAATGTAAATATCAGCCAATGCCTCAATCTAAAGCCGTATCGGATTGCCAATGCAGTTACGTTATGATAAGCCACTCGTATTCCTGTTATGCATCGTACTACTACCTGTTTATCCCTCGTGCTGCTCCTCACCTCGCAGGCAGCAGCCCTTGTCAACGTCACCAACCCGAGCTTTGAGGACATCAGCGGAGAAACCGTCTCCAACGAGTTCACCTTCGGCGCATTCAACGGCTGGAGCCTCTACGAAGGCCCGGGCGGCATCAGCGGTGGCATGCTTATCGGCACACTTACGCCCCAGCCCGACCCCGGCAACCCCGGCGATTTTATCAACTTCCCCGGCGGCGCGTCCGACGGCGACCGCGTAGCCATTGCCTTTAATTTTGAAAACACGGGTGACACCGTGGAGTACGGCCTGGAGCAGACCAACGCGGGCACTATTGAAGCCAACATGAGCTACACCCTGCAAGTCGACATCGGCAACATCGCCTCCGGCCAGTCGCAGGCGAACGGCTACTTCAATCTCGACGGTATGCCGCCCTACCGCATCGCCCTGCTGGCCAACGGGGTCGAGATCGCCGACGACAACGGCGTGCTCACCGGGACCATTGCAGAAGGGGGCTGGGCCACGGCCTCCGTCACCTACACCGCGCTGGCGGGCGACCCCAACATTGGCGCCACGCTGGGCATCCGCCTCGTCAACGAGAACATCACCGACAACGGCGAAACCACCTTTGTCCCTATTGGCAACGACATCGAAGTCGACTTTGACAACGTCCGCCTGAGCGAAACCGCCGTCCCCGAGCCCTCCACCCTCGCCCTCCTCTTCGGCCTGGGCACGCTGGTGGCGGTTTCGCGGCAAAGGTAAGCATCCGGTAAGACTTGTCACCGAGCAGATGGAGAAGGCACCGAGTGCACGTAGCATGGTGATTGCTCGACCTATTCAACCCATTCTTTCTCTGAGCCATCCACGCTATCCGTGGTTTAAAACTTTGCGCTCTTTGCGGTTATTTCCCTCCCGCCCCTCGTCACAGACCTGAAAATCGGCTTTGCAATCGCGCGTCAGTCGGTTTTACTGGGCAGCTTTTCCCATGAAGACCCTCAAGTTTGCAGTTTTGCCCGGCGACGGAATCGGGCCCGAAGTAATGGACGCCACCCTCGAGGTGCTCAAGGCCGCCACCGCGCCCGCTGGCCTCGAACTCGACACCACGCAGGCCGATGTCGGCGGCATCGCCATCGACAACCACGGCAGCGCCCTGCCCGAGTCCACGCTGGAAGTCTGCCGCGCCGCGGACGCCATCCTCTTCGGCTCCGTCGGCGGCCCCAAGTGGGAGACCCTCCCCCCCGCCGAGCAGCCCGAGCGCGCCGCCCTGCTCCCCATCCGCAAGGCCTTCAGCCTTTTTGCCAACATCCGTCCCGGTCTCCTTTTTAAAGAACTCGTGGACGCCTCACCCCTGCGCCCGGACAACATCCCCAACGGTATCGACATCGTTTGCATCCGCGAGCTGACCGGCGGCATCTACTTTGGCCAGCCCAAGGAAACCCGCACCCTCGACAATGGTGAAAAGATGGCCCTCGACACCATGGTCTACACCGTGAGCGAGATCGAGCGCATCGCCGAAGTCGCCGCCGTCACGGCCAAGGCCCGCGGCGGGCGCGTCTGCTCCGTGGACAAGGCCAACGTCCTCCAGACCTCCGTCCTCTGGCGCGAGACCGTCATCGCGTACTTTAAGAAGAACCACCCCGAGATCGAGCTCTCCCACATGTACGTGGACAACGCCGCCCAGCAGCTTGTGCGCGACCCGAACCAGTTCGACGTCATCTTTACCGAAAACATGTTCGGCGACATCCTCTCTGACGAGATGGCCATCATCTGCGGCTCACTCGGTATGATGTCCAGCGCCAGCCTTGGCTTGACCAACAACCAGTACGGCTTCCCCTACGGCCTCTACGAGCCCGCTGGCGGCACCGCCCCGGACATCGCCGGCAAGGGCGTGGCCAACCCCTGCGCGCAAATTCTCTCCGCCGCCATGATGCTGCGCTACAGCTTTGGCCTGGACGAGATCGCCGACAAACTCGAAGCCGCCATCCGCGGCACGGTCGAGTCCGGCATCCGCACGGGCGACATCGCCTTCGGCAAAAAATCCGTCGGTACCCAGGAAATGACCGCCGCCATCATCGAGCGCCTCGGTTAAGCCATTTATAGATTAACCACAGAGGACACAGAGAGCACAGAGTTAAAAAATAGAAGAATATTGTCTCTGTGCTCTCTGCGCCCTCTGTGGTTAAATTAAAAAAATATTCCAATGACTTCCGCTGAACTCCGCCAGAGCTTCCTCGACTTCTTCGCCTCGAAGGGCCACACCGTGGTCCCCAGCGCGCCGTTGCTCCCGAGCTCGCCCAACCTGCTCTTCACCAACGCGGGCATGAACCAGTTTGTGCCCTACTTCCTGGGTGAGCAGGCGGCACCTTACAAGCGCGCGGCGGACACCCAGAAGTGCATCCGCGCCGGGGGCAAGCACAACGACCTCGACGACGTCGGCTTCGACACCTACCACCACACCTTCTTCGAGATGCTGGGGAACTGGTCCTTTGGCGACTACTTCAAGCAGGAGGCCATCGAGTGGGCCTGGGAGCTGTTGACCCAGGTCTGGAAGTTCCCCAAGGAGCGGCTCTACGTCACCGTGTACCGCCCGGACGACGGCGACCCGGCCGAGTTCGACCAGCAGGCTTACGACATTTGGAAAGTGCTCCTCGAAAAGGACGGGCTCGACCCGAGCCTGCACATCCGCACCGGGGGCAAGGCGGACAACTTCTGGATGATGGGCGAGACTGGCCCCTGCGGCCCCTGCTCGGAAATCCACATCGACCTCACCCCCAAGGGCGACACCGAGGGCAAGCTCGTCAATGCGGACAGCCCCTACTGCATCGAAATCTGGAACCTCGTCTTCATGCAGTTTAACGCCGAGCCGGACGGCTCCTTTAAGCCGCTCGCCGCGCAGCACGTCGACACCGGGATGGGCTTTGAGCGTGTGGCGGGCATCCTCGCGACAACAAAGCACTTTACCGACTACACCCAGGCACCGAGCAACTACAACAGTGACCTCTTTACGGACCTGTTTCGCCACATCTCGAACATGTCGGGCCAGAGCTACACGGCCACCATGCCCGCAAATCGCGACGACCTGACCGGGCAGGAAATGACGGACGTTATTTTCCGCGTGCTCGCGGACCACATCCGCACCCTCTCCTTCTCCATCGCCGACGGCATCCTGCCCGGCAACGAAGGCCGCCACTACGTACTGCGCCGCATCCTGCGCCGCGCCGTCATGTTTGGCAAACGCATCCATCTGCCCAAAGGCTTCTTTGCCAACCTCGTGGCCCCGCTAGTGGAGAAGATGAGCCCCTTCTTCCCTGAGCTAAAGGCACAGCAGGAGATCGTGCACAAGGTCATCCAGCAGGAGGAGCAGGCCTTTGAGCGTACGCTCGACCGCGGCCTCCAGCTCTTTGATAAGTTCACCCTCGACGGCAGCCCCGGCATCGACGGCGAGCAGGCCTTCATCCTTTACGACACCTACGGCTTCCCCATCGACCTCACGCAGCTCATCGCGCGCGAGCGTAACATCACCGTCGATACGGCGGGCTTCGAGGCCGAGATGGAAAAACAGCGTGCCCGCGCACGCGCCGCACAAAAGAAGGACATCATCTCCGTCTTCGAGGAAGGCGAGAAAATCCACTCCACCCAATTCGTCGGCTACGACTGCCGCGAGATTACGGGCGTCGAGACGGAGCTCATCGGTACCTTTGAAAGCGAAGAGGAAAGCTACCTCGTATTTGACCAGACCCCCTTCTACGCAGAAATGGGCGGTCAGCTCGGCGACTCAGGTGTAGCCGAAATTGGCGACGAGCGTATCGAAATTATTGATACACTCAAGGATGCCGCGGGCCATATCCTGCATAAAACCAAGAAAGCCTCACACTACGAAAGCCTGATAGGCCAGCGCGCGCTGCTGTCGGTGGACTGCGACCGCCGCCGCCAGATCCAGCGTCACCACAGCGCAACGCACCTGCTCAATTGGGCCCTGCGCGAGACCTTAGGCGACCATGTACGGCAGGCCGGCTCGCTGAACGCGGCGGGCCACCTGCGTTTTGACTTTAATCACTTTGAGGCACTGAGCACAGAGCAGATTACCAAGATCGAGAGCATGGTTAACGCCAGAATCATCGAGAACGCCACAGTCAAGTGGTACGAAATTCCGATTGAGGAAAAGCCCGCCGACATCATCGCCACCTTTGGCGAAAAGTACGGCGCCGTCGTCCGCGTGGTCGACATCGGTGGCTACTCCAAAGAGCTCTGCGGCGGCACTCACGTGCACGCCACGGGTGAGTTGGGCGCGTTCAAGATACTCTCCGAGTCGGCCATCTCCTCTGGCACGCGCCGCATCGAAGCCGTTACCGGCCAGAGCGCGTACACCCTTTCCGAGAGTATGTTCAGCCAGCTTCACAGCCTGTCGCGCAAGCTCTCCTGTAAGCCCGAAGACGTGGAGTCCCGCCTCGACGCCCTCCTCGACCAGCGCAGCGAGCTGGAGAAAAAGCTCCGCAACATCGAGCAGCAGCAAGCCGCAGCACAGGGTGGAAGCTTGCTCGATAACGCAGTGGAGAAAGACGGGCTCAAGTGGATTGCTGCCAGCGTCAAGGTGGCCAACCCGAATGACATGCGCGGTCTGGCCAAGGACCTGCTGGGCAAACTGGGCGAAGGCGTGGTTGCTCTCGGGGGTGATTTTGATGGCAAAGTCACCGTGCTGGCCATGTGTTCCAAGGGCGCGATCTCCAAGGGCCACAAGGCGGGCGACATCGTACGCGAGCTTACGGCCCAACTCGGCGGTAAAGGTGGCGGCAAGCCCGACTTTGCCATGGGTGGCGGCAAGGATGCAGCCAAGCTGGACGAGGTATTGAAAAGCCTGCTGGGCTAACATACCCCAGCGCTATCCACGTCGCGAGCGACTAGCCGTATCCAGATATTGGATACGACCTACTTAGCCACACCCAGCTCGAAGCTGACCTTTGACCCGTCCCTGGTAAAGCCACCCTCGGGCAAGGCGATTTCGACCCGGGAGGCATCAAGCTCCTGCGCACTGTCGATGGTAACCTTGACCTGCTTGGCCCGGAGCAGCGCCAGTGAGGCGAGATCGGCATCCGAGACGGCTTGCACCTCCACGAGCTTGGCCTTCATGATCGAGGGCGTCACCTTGACAGCGGTGCCGTCTTCCTTAGCTGGAAGGCCGTCTGGATAGGCTACCTTAAAGAGCGCTTCGATGGCATCTTCTTCATCCTCGCTCTTCTCCTGCATGCGCCGCTGAATCGCTTCATTGGTCAGCTTTTCACGCAGAAAGGCCACGTCCTTGACCGGGTCGATCGAGGGCACGAGCTTGAGCTTGAGCGAAGGGCGATCGTAGATTGCCCTGGCCATGAGGGTGAGCACCTCCGACTCGGAGTCGCTGAGCGTGGTGCTGCCTGCGGCAAAGGCGACCGAGGTTGGCGGCTCCTCGCCATCGCTACCAAACACAGAGCCCATGAGGGCAAAGGGAGACGTGATGACCTTGGTAAATACATTTTCGAACGCACCCGAGATCACTCCACCAATGGAGAATTTCGGATCCTTCAGGTTGCCCTTTACCGGAACGTTCAGGTCGATGATGCCGCTGCGGTTCTCCAGCACGGCCACACCAAGTTCGAGGGGAAGGTTAGGCGCCTTGGAGTCCGGCACACGCTTGCCAAAGCGCAGCTTCCCCACTTGGAGTTGATTCGCCCCGGTCAGCGCATCCTTGCTGATATCGTAGCTAAGATCAGCCCCAAAAGTACCGCTGCTGATCGGCGAGCCAATGGCCTCCACGGCATAGCCCGAAAAGCCCGGCATGGCGATAGTCTTGATCGAAATGTCGGCCTGCGTTCCGGCCAGAGGGTCGAGTGGGCGTGTGCTCCCCTTCACTGCTACGGTACCCGTACCGCCGTTGACGAGGCTCAGCGAGGTGTCGAAGTTTGTTACATTATCAGGACTCAGGCGAAGCGGCCCGGCTGTTGTATCGAGATTTTCAATACTGAATGCCGCATTGGGCGTAACGGCGGCATCGCTCACCTTGATCGTACCGTTTTTGATGACGAGCTTCTCGACCACGGCTTGTGAGATGTCGATATCCTGCTCCTCGATGAACGCGTCGGACTGCTCTTCAACCACGGCAATGTCCTGCTTTAGCGACTCGGTGGTTGCACGCCCCCCCTCTTTGGTTCCGGGGGCCAGATCCAGCGCAGAGATACTGCCGTCGCTGCGACGCTCGAGCACAGCGACCATATCGGTCAAGGTGATGGTGTCGATCTCGGCCTTCATGGGCTGGGTCGCCGCCTCTATGCCTGCGACCTCAAGCGAACCCCAGGCCAAGTGCTTTTCGCTGAGCGGCGCACGGGAAAGGCCGAACCCGTCAAGCTTCACGTCCATGAGCACATTGACATCGGGTATCCCCTCGGTGGGGAACGTACCCGTGAGTTGGCCGCGCTTGTGGATACGCTCGATGCTGAGCTCAAGCGGAGCGTCCTCCGTGTAGAGCGGCGCACCGACGCTGGCCGCGACATCGGTCAGATTGGCGTTAAACTTTACATCGATGCTGGGCAATTGCTCATCGGGGAAGCTGGCCTTGAGCGAACCCCTGTTGGCCAGGACTGCGCTGTGCAGCGTGGCTGGCGTACTGGCCTCGAAGTACGGACTAAAGGTCGCGAGGTCGATCCCCTGCACATCATAGGTAAACTCCGTGGCGGGGGGCTCAGGGGTAAAGGTGCCCTTGGCCGCAACGGTGCCCGACTCATTCACCTTGAGCGAGAGATCGAAGGGGAAAGGCTCGCTTCCGGTATTGACCATTTCGCTGACGTCGAGGTGGATTTCCCCCAGAGTCACAGCAACGGGCTCGGCGGGGAGCTCGTCGATGAGGATAAGGTTCTGGTTTTCGACGTTGAGCTCACCCACGCGCAGGGTCCACGTCACCTCGACGAGTTCCTGTAGCTGCTGCCAGGCCGAGGCAAAGGCCAAGCCGATATCCATCTGGTCTGCGATAAGTCCGAGGGTAAAATCCTTTTCAGCCCGGGTGTCTGCGGCTTGCTCAGCAGCGACCTGCTCAGCAATTTCCTGCTGACGCTCTGCGGGCACGAGGTAGCGGATGAGGCTCAGGATGCCCTCCTTGTCACGGACAACCTTGAGCATGCAATTGACCATGTCGATACGGTTGATGTCCACCGTGCTGCGGAAAATGAGGATGTCCATGCCGGTCATCTCAAATCGCTCCATTTGCTGAAAGGGCTCGTCGCTGCCACGGGGACGAAGCTCCAAGCCTTCGAGCAGGAAGTGCCCGTCGCGGATGAAGAGCTCGCGCGGCTCACGCACGGGGCGGAAGGCATAGTTGGCGGCAAAGCTCATCTCTCCACCCACGAGATCGAAGCCGATCTGGCCGTTGGTCAGCTTGTAGTAGTCGCTGAGCTTGAGCTTGTCGATATCTACCGTGCCGTCCGAGCTGAGGGGGTCGAGCTTGATGTCCCCGGTGACGCTGACTTCCTCGCCGACGAGGGTGTTAAAGCTGAAGACATAGGGGTTGTGGACCTCCGGTGAGGTGCGGATGTCCTTCATTTCAAAGGAAAGGTTGCGGATATTACGCTCGAAGGGTTGAGCGAGGTTTTCCAGGCGCCCGGTCAGGGAGGCATTATCCACCAGCAGGTGATCGATCTCGATAACCGGAATCTCAAAGGGTTCGCCGGATTCTGCCTGATCCTGAAGCTGGTCCTCCACCTGCGACTGGAGCTCATCGATTCCCCCGGAGATGTTCAGTTGACCATTCTCGTCAATGACGAGTGTGAGGGAAGGCTCACCAAGGTATAGCTCCTGGAAGCGCAGATTATCCCCAAACAGGGAGGTGAAGGCAAAGTCCACCCGGGCCTCGCGAAAGCCGATGGCTTCCTCCCCATCTGGCGTGTAGCCGTGAAAACCCTCCAGCACGAGACGGTAGGTGTAGGGGTTAAAGTAGATGGCATCGACGTCCCCCTTGCCAGGGACGGACTCGTTTAGCTTGGGCAGCCCCACGTAGCGGATGAGCAATGGCACACCGAAAAATCCGAACAGCGTGTAGAAGAGAATCAGTGACAGGACGGTGATGCCGATGCGGCGAGGCCACTTGCACTTTTTATTATCAGTCATGGTGGGCTTGGGCTGGTCGTTAGCGATTGGTGGGCGAGTCCCCGGGCACACTCCCTGCGCAAAGGGAAGGCGTCAGTAGTCTTAGAACCAACTGCTGCTCTCGGGTTCCCAAGTACGTGCCATGATCTTCGCACGCTCCGCGCATGCGTCCTGGATGAGGACAAAGGTCAGCCCGTCGCCGGAGCGCTCGTAGGTATAGATACCGGTCACTTCCGGGCACAGGCCGATACGTGTATCGAACACCAGCGTCACGTGGTTTTTCTGCGGGTAGTAGGCCCAGCCAGTCAGGCTGGTGGGTTTGTCTCCGGGCACATGAATCGCAAAGCGGTTGTTGGCCAGGAACTGGAGCACGTAGCTGTCGCTGCCAGCCATCCACTCACCATCCACGGCTTCGGGGGGGCGCTGCGTAAAGGTGTCATCGGTTTCACAACCAGTAAAGAGGCCCAGGGCCAGAAGGCTGAGGAGAAGCGTCAAATATCGCATATCGGTGACTAAACGCAAAGATGAGGCGCTAGGCAATACTTAGTCCGAAATTTGAAAAGACAGCCTAAAATTCGTAACCGACGCCCGCGCCAAACCAGACCATATTGTCCGGTCCCATGGAGATACCGCTGATGCCTTCCGGTCCCGTGCCGTCGTTGTTCATAGCATGGCGAACACCGACGTACATGGACACGCCATTGTCCATTTCATACACGAGGTCGAGCTTGCTCGTCATGTAGCAGTAACCGTTGCGCCACTGCTGCCCCTGGGGGGAACGTCCGGGCCCGAGCCAGCCGTTGGCCTGCAGCCAGCCAAAGCGCATCTGTAGATCGAGCTTCAAGCCCTTGGGTGCGCCGAGCAGATCGTGCA
The DNA here is from genome assembly GCA_030425485.1 of Verrucomicrobiia bacterium. GTDB lineage: Bacteria > Verrucomicrobiota > Verrucomicrobiia > Opitutales > Cerasicoccaceae > Ruficoccus. The sequence continues at coordinate 185,322 of JAUIAM010000001.1, read as the reverse complement.
GGTCCCAGTCTTGCTCCAGGCCGAGTAGCAGGGTCTTCTGGTCCAGGTCGAAGTCATAAATAAAGTAGGCCGAAGGGTGGAGAAAAAAGTCGCCGATAAAGCCCATGTAAACCGTGCCACGCTGGCTCCAGCCCGAACCCCACGGCGTGGGAATACCCGGGCCGTAGTTCTTGTTGTTGGCCATGACGATGTTACCGCCCACGTCGATGTCGACGTTGGGGATGAGGTGGTATTTCCAGCCACCGTAGATCCAGAGCTGCTGCGTGTACTCGGAGTCCAGCGGCAGGATACCCTCGACCGAGGTGTAGCCGTCGCCCCCGAAGAGCGGCCCGAGCCACTGGAAACGCGGGAGGATGGATTGTTGGGCAGCTTGCGTGCCCCAGATCACCGTTTGTGATTCATAGCGAAAATCCACCACAAAGGTCTGCTGATCGGTGCGGCCGAACCAGCGTTCCATGTCGCCACTCTCGAAGCTGTCCCACGCGTCTATATTGACATCATCCCACTCGTCCCAATTTTCCCCGGTGGGCAATGTTGCATAGCGGCCAGCGGGCTCACCATCCTGGGCATGGAGCTGCGTCACAGCGAGCGTGAGGATGGCAAGGAAGGGAAGACAACGTAAGGTAAGCATCATTAAGGCAGCAGTTAAGCCAGTATCTTGACAGAGAACAAGAAAAGAAGATTAACCACGGTGCGAACGTATTATTGACTGGCGTTTGCGGGCACCGTGAAGATAGTTCTACTAACTATGCCTATCATTTCCGCTCTTCTTCGCCTCGTAGCACTCTTTGCTCTCGCCCTCCCCCTGCTCGGCCAGGACACACCCCAGCAAAGCTACGGCCCGTTTCGGGTGGCCCCGCTGAAGGTTGGCATTACCCCGGACTCCCCACCGCTGGTCTTTAAGACAGGCGACAAGATCGAAGGGCTCGAGATCGACCTCGCGCGTCAGGTGGGCAAGTTGCTCAAGCGCCCCGTCCAATTTGTCGAACTCGCCTGGGATGACCAGATTCCTGCCCTGATGGACAAGCGCATTGACGTCATCATGTCGGGTATGACGATCACCCACGAGCGAGAAGACATCGTAGCCTTCACGGACTCCTACCTCGAATACGGCCAGATGGCGCTTGTGCGTAACGAGGACAAAGTGCGCTACGGCACCATTAAAAACATCCTCTCCACCCAGTCACCGACGGGTGTCATTCCGGACACCACGGGGGCCCAGTTTGTCGAGAACCACTTTCCGCGCTCGAAGCCGATCGACTATACCACACCGGACAAGGCCACGGACGGGCTTGTCCGTCGCGATGTTGACCTCGTGATCTACGACTCCCCCGTCGTGCTCTGGATCGCATCCAAGCGCGCCGGTGACGAGATTGTGGCCATCCCCCAACACCTGACCTTTGAATACCTCGGCTGGGCCGTTCGCAAGGACGACACCAAGCTGCTACGTGAACTCAATGGCGCGGTGGAGGAACTCCGCACCAGTGGCGAGCTCGAGCACAGCATCGTTCACTGGCTCCCGCATATGCCGGGCCTTTAAGCGCGCCCCGAGGAAGCACAGCAGGTGGTTTCGCCTTGCCAGCCCTGAATGTATCGCATATACATTGCGTTACACATTTGCTCGTTCGCTCCATGTCTCAACACAGCGTATCTGAAGACCCCAAGTTGATACCTCCCAGCGGCCCGAATTACCGTCTTATCGGTGCCATCGCGGTCGGGCTGCTCATAATCGGGTTGATTGCGGCAGTGCCCCTCACCCTGGCCTGGCAGAAAGAACAAGCCGCGCATGTTGAACGCGGGGAGCTCATGGGCGCGGTTTACGACATCGACCTTGGCGGCCAGCCGACCCGGCTCGAACTCGGCTGGGCTGGGCCACACCTGGCCATCCTGGCCGAGCCTGCCCTGCCCGAAGATGTCGTCATCCACGTGAGCGGAGATTTTGGCAAAGAAGCCTTGAGCTGGAACCCCGAAGCACGCTTCTTCGGGCCCACCAGGGCCGACCTCAACCCGATGAGCCATTACCCGGTCAAGCTCCGTATCGAGCAGGATGGCCGCACCCTCTGGACGGGCAAAAAGTGGGCCTGGGGCTTCCCCGAAAGCGACCACCACCACTAAGTGGTGGTGAGCGCCGGACTTTTTGTGGGCACTTCGCTGAACTGTACATGCGAATTTCGAGCCCAGGGAGCTTAGCATGCACGGCCTACTGTCCAGGCCGGTAGTGCCGATTATCCTCCAGAGCCGCGCGCATGCTCCACAGGCGCATGTCCCGTAGCTCCTCTACCCCCAGCACTTGTACGCTCCCGTCCAAGAAAGCGCAAACCACCTTATCGTTGTGGCGCGCCATGACATTGCCATAATTTGAGGGCAGCGAGCTCTCCTTCCAGCTAAACTCCGCCCAGGTATGCGGAGCATTGACCTGGTGATAGCCCAGACCGTCCTCATCGTCGCGCCCCATCCCCACCGTGCGGTATCCGGCGGAAACAAAAACGATAATATTGGCTTCGACCTGATCTTGCCGGGTAATGACTTCGTCCACCTGATCCAGGTGCAGGCTGCCCGACTGGTCAAGTATCCCTCCCACGAAGAACATGTTCATGCCCATGGCAGGCATCAGGCTGACCCCATAGTCGTAGAGACCGCCGCCAGGCCCAAACTGATCGACGATTTGCTCCTCATTACCGTTCACGAAAACCGATCCCTCCAGGTTGTAGTCCAGGTACGGCGCCAGGCGGTAGGGGTAGCGGTGCGGAGACTCCGCGAAATTAACCCGACGATCCTTGAACGGCACCCACTGCAAGGTCCGGTTTAACCCCGGCATTAGCTTGCCACCGTTATCACTCGCGTAGAGGTGAAACGCAGACATGAGCGTTTTCCCAGCCGAGACCTCGTTGCCCATCGCGGTGTAGCCACGCACCTCGCTAACAGAAACAACCGTTATCAGGGACAGAACCGCGATGATGGCCAAGCCGACCAGCATCTCCATGAGCGAAAACGCGTTATTATTGAGACGAAAAGTCCGTTTTTTGACGAGCCCCCGAAGGTTGCCGCGTGTCGAAGCAGAGCCTTTTAGGTTACTCAACCCATTACATATCAGGATCATACCAGATTTCATGTTATTTATTCTTTTTTGCTTACAATGATATTGACACTCAGTCTCATATATATTCGATATTGAGTGTCAATCTCATTAGCTAATCAAACATGAAAACCAATACACTCATTCAATTCGCATCGTTGGGCCTGTTTGGCCTGAGCGCGCTAACTGGCTACGCTGTTGTACCGACCAATACAGTCGACATCGGGATGCCACTGGCTGTTGACTTCGGGGGGACAACGAAGACCGACGGCTGGTACAACCTCAGCTCTGCGCCGAAAAATCGCGTCGTCCAGTACGAGTCGCTCTCGCTTCCGGGTAACAGCGGCTATCCGAGCTTCTTCCAGAGCACACAGCCCTGGCCATCGCCCATCGACTCCCAAGTCTACAGCAGCGGGACCAGCACAGCCTACCTGAGCAAGTCCGCCAATGGCGCGGCCGGTGGCCCCTACCCTGCCGGAGATTCGATCTACTTCGCCGGCTTTGGCACCGAGCCCAACACCTTCGACGGCTCCCTTACCGTAACAGAGAGTGCGCCCATCGCAGATCTCTCAACGGTCATGTTTCAGGTCGAGTTCGGCGAAGCCTACACCTACGACTTCTATGATGACCCCGTAGACGGCCTAGCCCTGCCCGCCCTTACACTGTTCTACGGGGATTCGGAAACCATCACCCTTTCAGGCGTCTTCCAGGAAAAGGTCATGTCGCTTTACAACGGCACGGTTGATATGCCGACCGGTCCCGAAGGCGAGATGGTGCCCGAGGACATCTTCATTAACCTCTGGGCCTTCCAGTACGACGTCAGCGGCTACGAGGACATCACCTCCTTTTCGTTAGAGTTTTCCGGGGCCGAGCACGCTCAGCTCTACGCCATGCAGCTGGACCAGAGCGACATCGCCTACGGCGGCACCTCGATGGTGCCCGTGCCTGAGCCGTCCAGCGTCTCTCTCGGCCTGGGGCTCGCCGTCCTGACCCTGGTCAGCGTACACCAGCGCAGAAAGGTTTCTACCCGCTAGTGCCACTACTGTTACCGTCTCTACTGTCTCAGTGATCCCAATAAGGTGCGCAGGCAGGCTCGTGGTGGGCCTGCCTGCGCTTTTTTGTACCTGCACAAAGCTCTTGGCGAGCACAGCATTAGCCTGCCTGATTGGTCCCAGAAATGCTCCTGCAATGAAGCCCACTGCTTGACATCGCCCAGAACCCTCTTCTCACTACCGGGTCTTACCGATTACAACCGTTCTGATAGAAAACACTCAACAAGTCTAAAGTAACATGTCCGTCCTAGTAGGAAAAAAAGCACCGAACTTTAACGCCGCCGCCGTCGTCAAGGGGCAGATCGTCGAGAACTTCACCCTCGACCAGTACCTGGGCGAGAAGTACGTCCTGTTCTACTTCTACCCGAAGGACTTCACGTTCGTCTGCCCGACGGAGATCATCGCTTTCCAGGAAGCCCTCGGCCAGTTCGAAGAGCGCAACGTGCAGGTCATCGGCTGCTCCACCGACACCGAGCAGTGCCACTGGGCATGGGTTAACACCCCCCGCAAGCAGGGCGGCATCGAGGGCGTCGAGTACCCGCTCGTGGCCGACACCAACAAGACCATCGCTTCGGCTTACGATGTGCTGACCGGCGACTACGACGTGGACGTCGAGGGCAACCTCGTGGCCTCGGGCGAACTCATCGCCTACCGCGGCCTCTTCCTCATCGACAAGGAAGGCGTCGTGCGCCACCAGATCGTCAACGATCTCCCGCTCGGTCGCAGCATCGCCGAAGCCATCCGTATGGTCGATGCGCTCCAGCACTTTGAGCAAAACGGTGAAGTCTGCCCCATGAACTGGCAGAAGGGCGAAGAAGCCATGACCGCTTCCCACGAAGGCGTCGCCGCATACCTCTCCAAGTAGCAAGCGCGCGGCGCTTGACCCGATTGGCGGGCAAATAGCCCGCGAGTCAGCGTCCTCACAGACGCAGCTCGCCAAACGGGTCGAGTTCATGTAAGGAATCATCAGCACCCAGCACTAAAACAGACATGGAAAACGTAATTATTCTCGGCACAGGTTGCGCTGGCCTCACCGCTGCGATCTACACGGCCCGGGCAAACCTCGAGCCGCTCATCATCGAAGGCAGCCAACCCGGCGGACAGCTCACCACGACTTCCGAAGTGGAGAACTTCCCCGGCTTCCCCGAGGGCATCGACGGCTTCATGCTCATGGACAACATGCGCAAGCAGGCCACCCGCTTCGGCACGAAGTTTGTCAACGACACCATCGAATCGGTCGAGCTCAAGGGCGACATCAAGGTGCTCAAGTCCGCAGGCAAGACCTACGAGACCAAGTCCCTCATCATCGCCACCGGGGCCCGTCCGCGCCTGCTCGGCATCCCCGGTGAAAAGGAGATGTGGGGCGGCAAGGGCGTCACCACCTGCGCCACCTGCGACGGTGCCTTTTACCGCAACATGGACGTCATCGTCGTTGGCGGCGGAGACTCTGCCTGCGAAGAGGCGCTCTTCCTGACCCGCTTCTGCAGCAAGGTCACCATGCTGGTCCGCCGCGACGAGTTCCGCGCTTCCAAGATTATGGGCGACCGTGCCATTGCCCATGAAAAGATCGACGTGCGCTGGAACACCGCTCCGCTCGAAGTCCTCGCGGACGACACGGGCAACATGCGCGCGGTCAAGATCCAGGAGACCCAGACGGGTGCGGAGTCCGAGATCGAGGCCAAGGGCTTCTTCATCGCCATCGGGCACATCCCGAACACGAGCTTCGTGGGCGATGCGCTCAAGACCGACTCCGACGGCTACATCGTCTCCGACCACGCCAGCGGCGTCCACACGGACATCGAGGGCGTGTACGTCGCAGGTGACTGCTCCGACCACGTCTACCGCCAGGCCATCACCGCCGCTGGCATGGGCTGCCGCTCCGCCATCGAGGTAGAGCGTTGGCTGGCCGAGCAGCCGATCACCGCCTAAGCGCCTAGCGCACCCTTCCTTTGACAAAGACCCGCCTCTATAGGCGGGCTTTTTTGTCGACAGCATTTGGTATGCTACATCTTATTATGACATGAACCAACCTGAGAAGCACAGCGGCCTCGGCATTGCATCATTCGTTATCAGTATCTTGATGGCCATCCTGTCCATCGGTATCGTGGCGCTGGTCACTGCGCTTACGTTCACAAACCCCAACATCTCCGATGAATCCCCCCAAATGGTCTTACTGGGCTTGGGTATTATGGGGAGCCTTGCCATGATGATGGTTGCGATTGGCCTCGGAATAGCTGGACTTTGCACCAGAAACCGTAAGAAAATCTACGCTATCCTGGGGCTGACATTTGCAACGGTGAACGCTCTGGGTATCATAGGACTCATGATTATCGGGATGATGATGGAATAGCTCACCCCGCCCTGCTAAGAAATTCCCAGGGTTTCTCAACAGACACGCACTGGGCAGCAGGCAACGAGGATCGCCTCACGCTTGCCCCAGAAACTGAATTTCGCATGAAAGCAATTATTGTATACTCAGGAGGGCTCGACTCGACCGTCCTGCTCCACCATTTGTTCAGCGGCGGCCATGAGCTGGCGGCGCTCTCCGTCAACTATGGCCAGCGCCACAGCCGCGAGCTGGAGTATGCCGCCGACAACTGCGCCAAGCTCGGCATCGAGCACCGCATGGCCGACCTCAGCCATCTGGTGGATTTGCTCGGCGGCAGCAGCTTGACCGATCCGGGCATTGATGTCCCGGAGGGGCACTACGAGCAAGACACGATGAAGCAAACCGTCGTCCCCAACCGAAACATGATCTTTCTCTCCCTGGCCGCGGCCTGGGCCATTTCTAAAAAGGCCGACTGCGTAGCCTATGCCGCCCACTCCGGTGACCACGCCATCTACCCGGACTGTCGCGACTCCTTCACCCAGGCGCTGGATGCCGCCATCCGACTGGCCGACTGGCACGAAGTCGGCCTGCACCGCCCCTTCGTCGGCCTGACCAAAGGCGACATCGTCAAGCGCGGGGCTGAGCTGGGCGTCGATTTTACCCAGACCTGGTCCTGCTATCAGGGAGGTAAGGAGCACTGCGGTCGCTGTGGTACCTGCATCGAACGCCGGGAAGCCTTTTATCTCGCCCAAGTGGAAGACCCGACGGCTTACGCCTCCGAGGCTCCCTCCCTGGATACCATGATTGCTAACGATTGGCGCCTCTAAAAACCATGTTTACCTGCCGTAAAACCTACGCCGACATCCCCTTTGCCCATCGTCAGCACCTGCACGACGGCCACTGCGCCTTTGTCCACGGACACAACTGGACCTTTCACCTCACCTTTGCCTGCCGAGAGCTGACCCCCGAGGGCTTCGTGGTCGACTTTGGCAAGCTCAAGTACCTCAAGGCCTGGATCGATGAGCACCTCGACCACGCCTGCGTGCTCAACCACGACGACCCCATGCGCGAGCAACTCGTGGCCGCCGCACCCGAGCTGTTCAAACTCCACCTCGTCGAGAGCTGCTCCAGCGAGGGACTGGCCCGCCACCTGCACCACGTCTTCGACCCCCTCGTGCGCGAGCACACGGCAGGCCGCGCCTGGCTGACCGAAGTCACCGTGGTGGAGGACTCCAAAAACGCCGCCACCTATCAGGTTAAGGCATAATCCTGCACAGTTGGCACCCTGTCCGGTGGCCCTCAAGCTCATGGCCCAACGGCACCTGTACGACAGTCGCCTGCTGGCTACTGTCCGTTGATGGACTCTTTCATCTGCTCTTCCTCGTAGGCGTTGAGCTGGCCCGACTCAGCAAACTGATCCACATCATCCGTCTGGGTGGCATTGATGCTCTTGATCGAGGTCGCTTCCTCGTCCTTCTTCATGTTCTCCTCGAACTGTTCACAGGCTGCGAAAAGGAAAAGGACGGCGGGCAATACAATCAAAGTTTTCAGGTTCATGCGCCCACGATGCCGCGCCACCGTAGGCCCGACAAACTAATTTTACCTCATGTTACAAAGCTCGTTACCCGTATGCTTCCCGCGGAATAAGGGTTGGCCAAGCCAGTACCCAAGCTAGCCGAAGTACGGCGGCACGGGGCCGGTGTAGCCCTCGACCGCATCCTCGATGCGTACGACCGAGCGGATACCTCCCCGCCCCTTCCAGATCGTTTCAATCCGCATCCAGCGCGGCTTAAGCTCGGCCTGGAGGTCGTCAAAAATCTTGTTCGTCACCGCTTCAAAGAAGATCCCCTTGTTGCGAAAGTCGTGCAGATAGAGCTTGTAGTCCTTCAGCTCAACGCAGATTTCGTCTGGCACAAAGGTCAGCACCACCGTGCCAAAATCCGGATGCCCCGTCTTCGGGCAGACCGAAGTAAACTCTTCGGCAATATGCTGAATGAGATAGTCGCGACCGGGATTCGGATTCGGGAACGTTTCCATGCACCAAGACCTAAGCCCTGCTACGGAAATAACAACTGCGATTTGCCCTAGGACAAAGAAAACCCATTTCGATAACAATAACTTATAAAATTCAGTCTTTATATAAATTTTATTTATTATGAGATTCGTTCTCAAGATAGGCTTGCCCGGCCCGTCCAAGTAATGCAAGGTCGCCATTTTGATATTCAATCCCAATATCATTTGCACCGCACACTAATATCGACATGAAACTCAAATCTCAGATCCTGAGCGCACTCCTCATCGCAGCGAGCAGCACCGCATTCGCTAGCGTTAACTTCATCGATCCCTCCATCGGGACGTCCGAATACGTTGGCTGGGAAGTCATCAATAGCACCAGCTACCCGGGCGCGGGTGGTGGACACCCCGGCTCCAGCGGCTGGGCGATTGACGAAAACGCGGGCACCGGTGAGGGCAGCCTCGCTGTCACTGCTGGCAGCGCATATGCTGGTGGTGAGTCACTCTACTTCGGTGGCTTCTCTGTCACACCCAACACCTTTGGCGGTACCGTCGAGCTCTCGACCACGGCCATGAGCAGCAGCGTACAGACCGTATTCCTCCAGATGGATATGGGCAGCGGTCCCGGCGATTTACTCTTCTGGAATGACGGTGGCCTACAGTTCCCGACGCTCAACATTGGCGGCACTGATTATGGCATGGCCCCCCTCTACGCCGGGGTGAACCAGGGCGAGCAGAACATCGGTGGCAACGACGTTGATGTCTACACCTACTACTTCCAGTGGAACCTGACCGGCGAAGACATCACTATTGACGACGTCATCACGGCAGAATTCTCCATGGTTCAGCACGGCACGATCTACAACGTAGAACTCTGGCAGGGCGAAACCTACAACGACGTGATCTCCACCGTGCCGGAGCCGTCCAACCTCGCCGCTTGCTTCGGCCTTGTTGCCCTGCTTTTCTGCTGCCTGCGCAACCGCCGCAAGGCTGCCTAAGCAGTGTCCGGCCACAAACGGACTCTATTCCTTTACCACAAGCCCGGATGCGCAAGCATCCGGGTTTGCTATTGCCCGGACCGAAGGGAGTCACCGCAGGAAGATTTTCTCCCGCCATGCTTGTAAGCTTCGCGCACCACCCTCGTCTAAAAGGGTATCATGACCTTAGCATTGATTATAGCCGTAGGCTGTGTGGCACTCAGCTTCCTCCTGACCTGCTGCGATTCGCCACCAACGCACCACTAGGCGGTGTATGTAAACCACGAAAAAGCCCGGAGCGCACCTGCCCCGGGCTTTTTATCTCAACTTAGTAGCACAAGCAGCCGCGGACGGCCGCCTCTACCACCACCCTATCCCTCCCATTTGGAAACGCTATGGCTTACTCAAACGGTGCTGCACCAGCACAAAGACCACGCACGGCCAAGATGCGAAAAACTTATACTTTACATTCGCTAGATTAGCGATTGCTATGAATAACAAGAATTGCTCTAAATTAGATTGATTTTTGGAATCATTCCAATTTAGTGAAATGGTATGGTATCCAAGTTATCCCAAGTCGATAAGCGCGAGCTGGAAGAAGCGCTGGCCCAAAACGGCCTGCGTGCGACCCGGCAGCGCGAGCACGTATACTCCGTACTCATGGGGCAGCGTGATCACCCGACCGCTGACGAAGTTTACGCCCGCGCAAAGGAAGCCATGCCCTCCATCTCCCTGGCCACCGTTTACAACTGCCTCGAAACCCTCGTCGAGTGCGACTTGGTCAAGCGACTCAGCTACGAGCGCGAACCCAGCCGCTTCTGCCCCAACGACGGCGACCACGCCCACTTTCTCGACGAGCAGAGCGGGCGCGTGTTCGACATCGTGCTGCCCGAGAGCTTCGTCAGGGAGATGACCCAGGTCCTCCCCCACGGCTTCGAGGCCAAGAAGGTAAAGCTCAGCTTCACCGGCTACGCCCCCAAGGACAAAGCCGTCGAAACCCGCGTGCCCCAGGACTCTACACCCAAGCAAACCGCTCCAACCCAATAACCCTTTATACACAAGAATCATGTCACTCGATATCCGCAACCTGTCCGTCAACATCGGCGAAAAACCGATCCTCAAGGAGTTTAACCTGTCCGTACCCAAGGGCGAAGTACACGCCATCATGGGCCCCAATGGCACTGGCAAGAGCACACTGGCCAAGGCCCTCGCAGGCCATGAGGACTACGACATCATCGGCGGCGAAGCCCTCCTCGACGGCGAGAACATCGTCGGCATGGAGCCGGACGAAATCGCCCGCCTCGGCCTCTTCCTCGCCTTCCAGTACCCGGCAGAAATCCCCGGCGTGACCATCGCCAACTTCATCCGCGCCGCCGTTCAGGCCCGCCTGCCCGAGGGCGAAAACATCGTCGCCACCCAGTACTACAAGGAGCTCTACGCCGCCATGGACGAACTCAAGATGGACCGCGCCTTCACCTCACGCGCCGTCAACGATGGCTTCTCCGGTGGCGAGAAGAAGCGCTGCGAAATCCTTCAGATGATGATGCTCAAGCCGAGCTACGCGATCATGGACGAAACCGACTCCGGCCTCGACATCGACGCCCTGCGCATCGTGGCCGAAGGCGTCAACGCCATGCGTAGCGCTGACCGCGGCTTCCTCGTCATCACCCACTACCAGCGTCTGCTCGACTACATCGTGCCGGACGTCGTCCACGTCATGTACGACGGCCAGATCGTCAAGAGCGGCGACAAAAACCTCGCCCTCGAACTCGAAGAAAAGGGCTACGACTGGGTGAAGAACGAGCTCGCCCCCGCTTCGGCTTAGCCGAAGCGGAATTCCAAATTCTTAGATTTGTAAATCCGTAGATTCAGACACGACATACCAAACCTTCAGAGGTGAATTTCACTACAAATTTATAAATCCAGAATTCTACGAATTTAATTCCTATGGAAATCAAAGCTTACGCAGCCAATGAAGCCAAGGGCCCCTTCGAGCCCTTCTCCTACGACGCAGGTAAACTCGGCTCGGACGAGGTGGCTGTGGCGGTGGAGCATTGCGGTATTTGCCACAGCGACCTCTCCATGCTCAACAACGACTGGGGGCGTACCAGCTACCCCTTTGTCGGCGGGCATGAGGGCGTGGGCACGATCATCTGGAAGGGCTCGGCAGTCAAGCACCTGCAGCTCGGCCAGAAGGTCGGCGTGGGCTGGTTTGCGGGCTCGTGCATGCACTGCCGCGAGTGCATGAGCGGTCACCACAACCGCTGCGGACGCGCCGAGGAAACGATCGTCGGGCGGCACGGCGCCTTTGCCAGCCATGTGGTTTGCAAGAGCGAATGGGCCATCCCCCTACCCGCTTCGCTCGACGCCTCCAAGGTCGGCCCGCTTTTCTGTGGCGGTCTCACGGTGTTCAATCCCTTTATCCAAAACGACATCAAACCAACCCAGCGTGTGGGCGTCGTCGGCATCGGTGGCCTCGGGCACCTGGCCCTGCAGTTTGGCAAGGCATGGGGCTGCGAAGTCACGGCCTTCTCCAGCTCACCCGACAAGGGCGACGAGGCCAAGAAGCTCGGTGCGCACAAGGTGGTTAACTCCCGCGACCCGGACGCGGTCAGCAAAATCGAGGGCACGCTCGACATGGTGCTGGTCACGATCAACGTCGGTCTCGACTGGCAGACTTACGTCAACGCGCTGCGCCCCGGTGGTGTGCTCCACTTTGTCGGAGCCGCCCCGCAGGCCGAGTTCGTTCCTTTCCAACTTATAGCAGGGGCAAAGAGCATCTCCGGCAGCCCGCTGGGCAGCCCGGCCACCGCTGGCGACATGCTGGAGTTCTGCGCCCGGCACGCCATCGCCCCTGTGACCGAGCACTTTAAAATGAGCGAAATCAACGAAGCCTTCGAGCACCTCGAAAGCGGCAAGGCCCGCTACCGCATCGTGCTCGATCAGGACTTAAATTAAAGAAATTTATGCCAAGTTCTGTTATTTGCTATCAAAAATCCGATGAAAACCTAAAGGCCTCACGTGTATGTTTTGAAAAAAACCTATTTAACGCATCAGTTTCCCGTAGCTATTACTCCTGTGCGCAAGCTGTCGCAGGATTTCTAGAAGACCACGATCAATTACCTGACAGAATAAGCCATGTGGCTATAATACGAAACTTCAGTAAACTATGGCGAGAGAAGCGAAGGAATAACCCTGACCTCGCGAAGTCACTCAAAGAACTATATGACGCAAGACAGGAAGCTGATTATGGCAATAGCAATTCAACACGAAAAGAAGCCACTGTTTTTAGAGCACAGGCTTCGGACTTTATAAATATTCTTAAGCAAAGGGAGGGCATCGCATGAATACCAAAAAAATTATCAAGCAATATGAAGATGAACTGAAGACTCAGTTCCCAGGTCTGACTATTTATGAAGACACTTCTGAATCTCAAGGTGCAGAAGAGTACCTAGTATATCTGCAATACCCGGAGGACGAAGAGCAAAAACTTAAATTCCGCTCCTTCGCCGCAGATCTCAGTATGAAATATCTTGATAAATACGACACATTCATCACCCCGCTTTCTGGCATTTCACCAATCAGCCAAGATCAATAATAACTTTCAAAATTACCATGAGCACACCGACACCAGACATTGACATCGATCGCAGTAAGGGCGACTTCCACTTTGCCGAAGACTACGCCTTCGACGCCGGCACCGGCCTGCGTGAGGACACCATCGACTACATCTCCGACGCCAAGGGCGAGGACGAGTGGGTGCGTGAGTTCCGGAAGAAAGCCTTAAAAATTTTTCAGGACAAGCCCATGCCGACAAGCTGGGCCACCAAGGACCTTGAGAACATCGTCTTCGACGACGTGCGCTACTACCTGGCCAAGGGCCAGAAAGCCAGCCGCACCTGGGAGGAAGTCCCTGACGACGTGAAGGAAACCTTCGAGCGCTTGGGCATCCCCGAAAGCGAGCGTAAGTTCCTCGCCGGGGTCGAAGCGCAGTTCGACTCCGAAGCCGTTTACTCGCGCATGAAGGAAGACCTGGAAAAGCTGGGCGTGATCTTCGTCGGCCCGCACGAGGGGCTCCACGAGTACCCCGAGATTTTCAAGAAGTACTTCGGTAAAGTCATCCCGAGCGGCGACAACAAGTTCTCCGCCCTGAACAGCGCGTGCTTCTCCGGCGGCTCCTTCATCTATATCCCAAAGGGCGTCAAGGTCGCCCAGCCGCTGCAGGCCTACTTCCGCATCAACGCGGAAAACTTTGGTCAGTTTGAGCGCACGCTTATCATTGCTGATGAGGGCAGCGAGATGACTTACATGGAGGGCTGCACCGCCCCGAAGTTTGACACCGCCACCCTGCACTCCGCTGTGGTGGAGCTCGTCGCCCTGCCCGGCGCGAAGATCCAGTACATCACGGTGCAGAACTGGTCCAACAACGTCTTTAACCTCGTGACCAAGCGTGGCATGGCGATGGAAGAAGCTGAGATCCGCTGGATCGACTGCAACATCGGCTCGCGCCTGACCATGAAGTACCCCGGTGTCATTCTCAAGGGTCGCAAGGCCCGCGGCGAGGTGCTCTCCATCGCCCTGGCCAACGACGGTCAGCATCAGGACACCGGCGCGAAGATGGTCCACGCCGCCGACGAAACGACCTCGAACATCATCTCCAAGTCCATCAGTGTGGGTAAGGGCCGTTCGACCTATCGCGGTCTGGTTCAGATCCCCAAGCACCTCAAGGGTTGCAAAAACAACACCGAGTGCGACGCCCTGCTCATCAACACGAACAGCCGCACCGACACCTACCCGGCCATCAACGTGCGCGGTGACCACAACAGCGTCCAGCACGAGGCCAGCGTTTCCAAGGTCAGCGCAGAGCAGATCTTCTACATGCAGCAGCGCGGCATGAACGAGGGCGAGGCCATGAGCCTGGCCGTGAACGGCTTCGTCAACGACCTCGTGCGCGAGTTCCCGATGGAGTACTCTGTCGAGCTCAAGCGCCTGATCGACCTCGAAATGGAAGGCAGCGTCGGCTAACTCCGGCTGGAGCAGCACTGAAGGGCTTCGCCCTTACGGTGCTGCGCACCTATCCCATTCATTATTCTGCATTCATAACTCAGCACTGATTTCATGCCCACCTTAGACAAACTCACCTTCAATCAGGAATCCTTCGACGCCCACCTGGCCGACTGGAACGCCCTGCCCTGGCTGCAGGCCATCAAGCGCGAAAACTGGGAAGCCTTCCAGAGCCTGCCCATGCCGACCCGCAAGGACGAGCGCTGGCGTTTCTCCGGCATCAAGGACTTCTCGCTGGACGGCTTCCGCCCGGCTACAGCTCCCTCCGACTCACGCAAGGCCGAGCTACTGGCCAAGTCCGAGCTGGTCAAGGACAGTGCGGGCCGCCTCGTATTCGCCGACAACACCCTCGTGCAGCACGACGAGGTTAGCGCAGAACTCAAGGCCAAGGGCGTGATCTGGATGCCCCTCCAGCAGGCTTGCCTCGAGCACCCTGAGCTCATCCAAAAGTACTTCCTGGCCGAAGAAAGCCGCCTGGGTTCGGACAAGTTACTGGCCCTGCACAACGCTTTTCTTCAAGGCGGCTCCCTGCTTTACGTCCCCAAGGGCGTCGTTATCGAAAAGCCGCTCCTGTCCTACTACTGGAGCTGCGACTGCGAGGAGGCTATTTTCCCGCACACGCTGCTTATCGCCGAGGACAACGCCAAGGTGGACTTCGTCGACTACTACGGCTCGATGAAGGATGACTGTGACTGCCCTGCCCTCTCGATTGGTGTCGGCACCATCCACGCCGGACAAGGTGCGCAGATTTTCCGCAAGATCGTGCAAAACTACGCCCCGGCCACTTACTCTTTCCAGTCCGAGGCCAACGTCGCAGGGCGCGACGCCAACGTTAAGACCATCGCGGTCAACCTTGGCAGCAAGTACGCCCGCTTTGAGAACCAGGTCCGCATCGCCGAGGCCGGAGCCGAGGTCAAGATGTACTCGCTCACCGTGGCCACGGGCGAGCAGGAGTTTGACCAGCGCACCTTGCAGGTGCACGCGGCACCAAACGCCGTCAGCGACCTGCTCTATAAGAACGCCCTGCTGGACGACTCGCACACCATTTTCTCCGGCATGATCCTGGTCGAGCCCGAAGGCCAACAGACCGACGCCTACCAGACCAACCGCAACCTCCTCCTCTCGCCCACGGCAGAGGCCAGTTCGCTGCCGGGTCTGGAGATCGAGGCCAACGACGTCAAGTGCTCCCACGGCGCCACCACAGGCCAGATCGACGAAGAGCAGCTCTTTTACCTGATGGCGCGCGGCATGCCCAAGAAGATCGCCCACCAGCTCCTCGTCTTCGGCTTCTTCGAGGAAATCATCGAGAAAGTCGACAACGACGAGCTCAAGGACAACCTCCGCACCCTCGTGCAGGGTAAATTTACGAATTCATAAATTTATAAATTCGTAAACCAGAGTATGCGGATATTCGTCTGAAGCAACTGACAGGTTGAACTTGCGAATCTACGCGTTTACAAATTACAAATCTTCAAATTTATGCCATGTCCGACAACCACCGCACCCTGACTCGCGAAGTCGAAGCCACCGTCATCCCCGCCGGGGATAAGCTCAACCTGCCCGAAGGCATGGAGGTGGACATCACACACCGCCTGGGCGGAAACTTCACCATCGTCTGCGACTACGGGATGTTCCGTATTCTCGGGAAGGACGCCGACGCCCTGGGCGAAGAAATCCCCACCGCGGACGCCTCTGCGGGGGCAGAAGCGGCAGCCGATGCCGACCACGAGGGACCGCCGGACGACGACGCCATCTGGGAAGCTCTCCGCAGCGTTTTTGACCCGGAAATCCCGGTCAACATCGTGGACCTCGGCCTCATCTACTCGATGGATGTGAAGGAAACTGAAGAGGGAAAGTACGACGTCAGCGTGCAGATGACGCTGACCGCACCCGGCTGTGGCATGGGCCCGGCGATTGCCGAGGATGCCCGCTCCCGCGTGGTAACCGTACCCGGCGTAAACGAAGCCCAGGTGGACATCGTCTGGGACCCGCCCTGGCACCAGGACATGATCTCTGAAGCAGGCAAGATGGAACTCGGCCTGCTCTAGTGCGGTGTTTGCTTAGTTCTTGTCTAAACCATTTCACCGCAGATACGCAAAGTCGCAGAGAGCTTCAGGCTTGAGCTTTATCTTAGGCAATACCGAATGCCCTTTTGTGTTTCTTGTACTATTTTGAGGCTATTAACTTATTCAAAGAACATGGCTAACGCGGCACACTAGTGCGGTCGTAGCTCTCATCACCATGCGCCTGCCTAAGTTGTGCCTTCCTCTGATCTGCCTGCTCATAGTCTCTGCTCAGGCAGAGATCGGTTTTGCCGTTGCAGACGACCCGGAAGAGGGTGACCTCGAGGTGAGCTACGCCTACGTCACCGAGCCGGCGGAATCTCACCAGGCGCTCGGGGCGAAAGCCCGCGAAGTGCTGATTAAGCGCGGGCATCTCAAGCAGCACGTTTTCAACCACACGGCCCGCGCCCATGGCCATGACCTCGACCGCGGCTACTTGGTCGTGGTGTACAGCCGCTTTCGCATCGACCGCGATTTTTATCAGGCCTACGGGCTCGGGGCCAGCCTCTACTCTGCCGAAGAAGCGGAGAAGCGCGCGCTGGAAAACCTCCGCATGAACTGCTGGAGCTGGGACAAAAGCAAGGGCTACGAGGTGAAGGAATCGGTTGAGTTTTAGCGGGCACTCCACGCTCATAGGTTGCAAACGCTGGGTTCCCGCGCAAACTATGCAGCTATGAAACGCACTGCCATCATCACGGGTGCCACCTCAGGCATCGGGGAAGCCACCGCCCGGCGATTCGTCGCCTGTGGGTTTAACGTTATCGCCAATGGACGCCGTCAGGAAAAGCTCGACGCGCTGAAGCAGGAGCTCGGTGAGGGCTTTCATGGCGTCGCGGGTGATGCCTCCAAGGGCGCTACCGTCGGCGCACTGTTTACCGCGGCAAAGACGCACTTTGGTGCCGAGCCGGACATCGTCGTCGTCAACGCCGGATTTGGCCTTGGCGGTTCGGTCAAAGACGCCGACTTGAAAAACTTCGACGCCATGTGGCAACTCAACGTAGCGGGCGCGCTCAAGCTCATGCAGGCCGCCGCCCAGCGCATGGTCAAGCGGCAGGAAACCGCTTACCCGGAGCAAGCCGCCGATATCGTTGTCATCGGCTCAGTGGTAGGGAATAACATCTCGCCCTTCAGCGCCGTCTATGGCTCCTCAAAGCACGCCGTACACGCGCTGGCCGAAGCTTTGCGACGCGACGTCTGCGGCAAGGGCGTCCGCGTCACAACGGTTGCGCCAGGCATCGTGCTCAGCGAGTTTCAGGAAAATGCGGGCTACCAGGACGATACAGTCGAGCGCTTCCACACGAACTTCGGCCCCCTGCTCTACGGCGATGACATCGCAGAGGCCATTGAGCATATCGTCTCTCTGCCGCCCCACGTCCACATCAGCGACATCACCGTACGTCCTACGCGCCAGGATTATCCCTAGGCATACAACGGCTAGGCGGTGTCTTCAAATTAAGAAACGAGGGAAAAAGAGGTAATTTTGAGGATTTTTTCGGCTTTCGAAGTGGTGTGAATCCAGATTCATGAACTGAGAAAACGGAAAAAGACGCGAAAAGACCCTTTTCTACCGACCTTGATGAATTTGAAGACACGGCTAGCGCTTCCCAATTCTGAGGTAGAGGCCATAGGTTCTCGTATTCCCCTCTCCCCAGGTGGCTTCGATCGGGAGCAGGCCCGAAGCTTCCTCGGCACCTTCATCGGGCGTAATCGTCAGTCGATAGCCGGGGCCATATTCCAGCGGCTCCAGGGCGGCCTTCACCGGCAACAGACGCTTTGGCTTGCCCAGCTTCAACGTCACGCCGAGCTCCGTTGTAATGTCCATCTGGCGGACCTCTAAAGGCTGGCCAGGCTTCCATATCACCGTGCGCTGCGGCAAGATCGCAGCCGGGGGGATATCGGTTTGAAGCTTCAAGACGGTGCGCGACTGAGCCGGATCGTCTGTTCGCACTGTGATGGTCGTACCCTGGGGCCCCTCGCGCGTTTCGGTTTCGAAAAAAGCCATGACTTCTGCCGACTCGCCCGGGGCGACGACTTCCTTGCTGGCGGCAGCGTAGGTACAGCCGCAGGACGTATCGACTTCGAGTATTTTCACCGGGTAAGTCCCCGTATTTTTAAAGGGATAGCTGGCCTCAATCGAAGCCTGCCCGAAGGACGTCTCGACTTCGGCAGAGGTACGCTCCCAAGTCAGCTCTGCATGGCTGGCCAAGGGCAGGGTTGTAGACAGGAGCAGAAACGGCAGCGGACTTTTCAGCATCATAGGACAGAAAGCAGTAGATGAATGGATGAATACTATCCACTTTGCGATTGCTCCGGCAAACGCTCAAGCAAGAAACCCATCCGCCGCGATTTGCTCCGAAAAGCTTTCCTACTCTACGCAGGCTTGAACGGGATAAAGCTTCTCCTGTCCATTTGGCAAGGTAGCCAACAACGTAATGGCCTCCTGGGCAAAATCCCGCGTCGTACGGGGCCAGACCTTGAGCTGGTAGTTGTTCTGGCCGCTCACACGGGACAGCTGGGCCTTAAAGCGCGAGCCTTCCTCGCTCAGTAGCTCGACTTTTACCTTGGGCTTGGCCTGCACGAGCACCGTGCGTGAGCGGGCCTCTTCACCTTCCTCCCAACACAGGTAGGAATGATCGACTTTAACATGGGGGCGGAAAAACATGAAGAGACGTTTCATCAAGTCTGCTTTTGCAACATCCTGCTGCACAACCGGAAAAGGGACCGAACTGACATGGTGTAGCTGTTGACTCATAGCTGCCATATCGGCACTGTCGGACAAATATTAACGGGAAATATAAATCTGGATACATTGACACACAGCTTTGTCAATACCGCCATGAGCACCGCTTGCAGAGAAATTCACTTTTTGATTGGTAAATCCGCGCTGCATACCTACATTTCGACTTTTCTATGAAGGCATACGACAAGGACACCGTTCGCTTCGACTGCGATGACGACAAAAAGAATGAGGAACCCAAGGGCAGCCTGAGCATGCTCATGGAGAAGAAGTTCCTCGAGCAACGTAAACTTTTCCTCTGGGGCGAAGTCAATGACGACTCGATGAAGGCCGTCATGGAGAAACTCCTTTACCTCGACGCCGACAAACCCGGCGAGCCCATCGACTTTTACATCAACACCCCGGGCGGCTCCATCACCGCAGGCATGGCCGTCTACGACACCATGAAAATCATTGGCTCCCCCATCCGCGTCACCGTGACCGGCATGGCGGCCAGCATGGGCTCTATCCTGCTCTGCGGCGCGGACAAGGGCAACCGCTTCGTTTTCCCGCACGCACGCGTGCTCATCCACCAGCCGCTCATCATGGGCCGCATTGTCGCCCCGGCGGTGGACATCAACATCCAGGCCGAAGAGATGGAGAAGCTCCGTATCGAGCTGAACAACATCCTCGCCGCCTCCTCCGGTCAGCCGCTGGAGAAAATCGCCAAGGACACCGACCGCGACTTCTACATGACCGCGACCGAAGCCATCAAGTACGGCTTGGCTGACGCCATCGTGGACAAAATCTAGCCTTCGTCCTATAGCTTTCACAAACGGGCCGACGATAATCGTCGGCCCGTTTGTTTATTGCAAGTGGCATGTGACAATCACGTCACAGACCCCTTAAAGGGTTGCTCGTGGCAAAAATTCGGGCTTCAACCAGCATCCAGCCCGAATCCACAAGCAGCCATGTCCGATTCACAAAAGCCCTTTCTGCAGCCTGATCCTGGCCAGCCAAAGCAGGCCCGCACTGTTCAGGACTATATCGACGAGCAGCCTCAGTGGGCTGACGGAACACGCATTCCATCGACGCCGATGACCATCATGCAGTGGCGCATCTGGGCACTTGCCTGCGCAGGCAAGTTCTTCGAGGGCATGGTGGTCTTTATGACCGGTGTCGCCCTCCCGCTGATGACACAGGACTTCCAGCTAGAGGGGGACGCCTCGGCCAAGGGGTTTATCACCGCGGCCACCCTGGCCGGCATCCTAGTCGGCGCTTCTGCCCTGGGTGGCCTGGCCGATGTCTTTGGCCGCAAGCGCATGTTCATCGCCGAGATGGTCATTTTCACCATCTTTCTGGTGGCAGTCTCTCTGGCCCCGAGCTTTATCTGGGTCGTCATCTTCCTCTTTGGACTCGGCATCGCGCTGGGGTGCGACTACCCCACGGCCCACCTCGTCATCTCGGAGAGCATTCCCAGCTCTGCCCGTGGGCGACTCGTGCTCAGTGCCTTTGCCTTTCAAGCCGTAGGCGCGCTCACAGGCACCGTCATCGGCTACATGATCCTGGCCGCAGACCAGAGCGCGCTCGACACCGGTGCCTGGCGCACCATGTACGCCACCGCGATCATCCCGGCTATCCTGGTCGTCATTGGTCGCTTCTACGTTACGGACAGCGGGCACTGGCTCGTCTCTAAGGGGCGCCTCGTGGATGCCGAGCGCGAAACCCACCGCCTGCTCAAGCGTCGCCCGCAGTACCCCAAGCAGGTCACACTCCACCGTCCGGTGAAGGCCGCAACTCCTCCGCCCAGCCACTACGGCATGCTATTCAGCAAACAGCACCGCAAGTCGACCATCCTTGCCTCCGTCCCGTGGTTCCTGCAAGACCTGGGCACCTACGGCATCGGTATCTTTACCCCGACCATTCTCGCCGCCGTCATCGGCTCCAGAACGGCGGATAGCGGCCTCGCCGGGGTCATCCGCAACGACATGCTGGCAGCCAAGGGCTCGGCCGTCATGGATCTGCTCTTTGTCGTGGGCATCATCTTCGCCATTTTGTTGGTGGACAAGGTCGGGCGCATCAAGTTGCAAATCCTCGGATTCATCGGCTGTGCGGTCGGCCTGCTGCTGGCCGCGCTATCCGGCGGCACAAACATGCCCCTGCTCTTCATCGGGTTCATGCTCTTCTTTTTCATGACCAACCTCGGGCCCAACGCCATGACGTACCTCATCGCCGGGGAAGTCTTCCCCACGCACATCCGGGGTAAAGGTGCGGGCTTTGCAGCCTCGTTTGCCAAGATCGGCGCGGTGCTGACGGCCTTTCTCTTTCCGCTGCTCATCCAGAGCATCGGGAAGCAGGCCCTGCTCTACACGCTGGTCTTTGCCTTTATTGGCGGGGCAGTCATCACGTTTATCTTTGCCATCGAGACAAAAGGCATTAGCTTGGAGACCATTGGCAAACGCCCCACGGACGATGAACTTGCCCGCGAAGAAGAAGCCGATGCCGAGATTGCTTAATTCATTTTCACTCACCCCAGACCATTAGATACCCCCAGAAAGCCGCAGGTGAACGCCTGCGGCTTTCGCTTTATTAGACGACGGCAACGCAAGTGAGGAAATGCCCTGCCCAAGCATACGAATAAAAAAAAAGAGCAACCCGCATGGGTTGCTCTTTCAGGAAAGCTAAAAGCGGGGCGCGAATTACTCGGCCTTGGGTGCTTCTTCGGCAGCCTCTTCTTCGCCGTCGGTTTCAATCGGGTTCTCGGAAACGACTTCCCATTCGAACTCGACGCTGACTTCCGGGTGGAGCTTCACCTTGGTGGTGTGCTTGCCCAGAGTCTTGACCGGGGTGTAGAGGTTGATCTTCTTCTTGTCCAGCTCGACGCCGTCTTCCTTCAGGCGGTCGACGAGGTCCTGAGCGGTCACAGCACCGAACATCTTGCCACCCTCGCCAGTCTTGACCGCGATAGCGATGTTGACGGCGGAGATCTTCGCGGCCAGTTCCTGAGCACCAGCCAGCTCGTTGGCTTCGCGCTCGGCGCGACGCTTCTGAAGCGACTCGATGTACTTCTGGTTCGCGTTGGTGACGGGCAGGGCCTTCTTGTTCGGCAGGAGGAAGTTGCGGGCGTAACCGGCCTTAACCGTTACGGTATCGCCTTCACCACCGAGGCCGTTTACGTGCTCGAGCAGGAGAATGTCTGTCGTTGCCATGATAGGTAAATTCGGGAGGGTTAGGACTTCTTGCCGCCGCGCTTGGCCTCGACAAGGCGCTTTTCCTTCACCTTGTTGGCAGACTTACCGATGCGGTTGCGCAGGTAGAACATACGGGCACGCAGGGTGACGGATTCGCGGTCGACTTCGACCTTTTCGATGTTCGGGGAGTGAACGGGGAAAACGCGCTCAACGCCTTCGCCGTAGGAGATGCGACGCACCGTGAAGCTTTCAGCGATGCCGCCACCCTTACGGGAAATAACGATACCGGCAAAAATCTGGATACGTTCCTTGTCGCCTTCGCGCACACGGGTGTGCACACGTACGCCGTCGCCAACCTTGAAGTGGCCGCGGTCGTCTTTGATTTGGTCTTTGGTGATGTCTTCGAGAATCGCTTGCATGGCGAAAGTCAATCTGGGCGTATCCGTGAGGATACAAAGGTTAATGGTTCAGGTCTGGCCGCTTGTCACGGGTCCGTCGCTGTCTTTCTTCCGCTCTCCACTGCTCGATGGCGGCGTGGTTGCCACCTAGAAGTACTTCAGGAACCTTCATTCCGCGGTACTCCGCCGGGCGCGTGAATTGTGGAAAAGTGAGGAAATTGTCGTTGAAGCTGTCCTGCGTCAAGGATTTTTCTTCACCTAATACGCCAGGAATTTGCCGCGTGACACAATCTGCCAGCACACAGGCCGGCAGCGTGCCGTTGGTCAGCACATAATCGCCGATGGAAATCTCGCGATCGACCAGGGTGTCCCGCACCCGCTGGTCGATCCCCTCGTAGTGCCCGCTAACCATGAGCAAATGCGGGTGTGTAGCCAGTTCGCGGGCCATTTCGGTCGAGAGCATCTCGCCGTCCGGGCAGAGATAAACCGTAGTCGTTTGCTCGGTTTTTAGGGCCTCAATGGCGTCAAAAAGCGGCTCGGGCATGAGCACCATCCCTGCCCCGCCACCAAAGGGCCGATCGTCCACTTTTTTATGTTTGTCGGTGGACCAGTCGCGCAGATTGTGCACGCCCATCTCCATCAAGCCGCGCGAAACGGCCCGCCCGAGGATACTCTCGGCCAGAAATCCCTCCGCCATCCGCGGAAAAAGGGTCAACACATCGATACGCTTAAGCATGGGATTTTGAAAGATCAGTTAATGCGCTCAATGATGATGAGGCGCGTTCCGTTTTCAGTCACGAGGCCACCATGTACTCGAATATCTCCACTACCTAATATTCTGAATTTGCCATGCATATCACCATTACCAAATGTTTTAGGGATATTGCGCAGTTCAGTGGCTTCGAAAATGGGATATAGCCCCGGCTCTATTTCGGGCGGCAACTGGGGCTCCTGGTCTGGGCTATTTTCTGTTACACTTCGCGGATAAAGCAGCGTCCACCTAGCCAGACCCACTGCTGAGTAATTTAGCACGATCTTGTCACCATCCTCACGAATATCAATTTTGAGCCCCACATCACGCGTTTGAGTGACTACTGGCTCATAACCCACTTCAGAGTTAACGTAGGTCAGCGGATAGCTGGCATCGTATCGATACACCCCTTCCTCAACCTCCTGCACCCTCGCGTACTGCTCTACCGTGGCATTAGCGGCATAGAGCGCCTGCGGCACACCAGACTCTAAAGAGGTAATCAGCTCAAGCTGGTCGTCTACCAAAACCTGGTAAAACGCATACTCACGCGCGCAAGCGGCTAGCGGCAGGAGCAATAACAGCAACAAGGCGGGCGTTTTCATCCGGTAAAAGTAGTCGAGTGGATCGCATTTTCCACAAAAAAACGGCCTCTCCGTCGAGAAGCCGTTTTGGTGAAAAAGTTGTGAGCCCGCTTAGGCCTTGTCTTCGCTGGCCTCTTCGGCCGCGGCGTCAGCAGCCTGTGCTTCGGCGGGGGCTTCCTCGGTCGTCGTGGTGTCGGCGACGGGTTCCTCGGCCTTGGCTTCCTCAGCAGCCGGAGCCGGAGCGGCGGCTTCTGCCTTCTTGGCAGGCTGGGGAGAAGGAACGGAGGCAACCAGGCCAGCTTCGCGGCGGGCGCGGTTGATCAGGGTGCGGGCCGTGTCGCTGGGCTGTGCGCCAACGCCAGTCCAGTACTCAACGCGGTCGAGCTTCAGGCGGAGCTCTACGTCCTGGCCACGGGCCTTCGGATTGTAGTTGCCGAGGATTTCAACGTGGCGACCGTCACGACGGTGGGTGGATTCGGTGACGACCATACGGTAGACCGGCGCGTGTGCGGAGCCGTGTCGCTGCATTCTGATTCGGAGTGCCATGTAAAGTGTGTGTTCCTGTCTGCGGTGTTATAAAGAAAAGCTGGAGACAAAAGGGCTTTTTTTGTCCCCTGTCAACCCCAAGTTTTGGCCAAAAAACACAACTTTAATAAAGATTGTTGCTCAATTGGCCGGAAACTCGCATGCCTAGTGCGTCATGAGTGAGGAAAAATCGCCCGAAACCAAGCCTAAAGCGCATCTCCACCCTCTCGTCGCCAAGCTGCTGTGGCCGTTGGTCATCCTGGGAGCCGTCGGCTTCGGGTGGTTTGCCTACGTCGAGTGGCAGCACGAAAAAAACCGCATCGCTACCGACAACGCCCAGGTCAACAGCCTGATCGTCAAGATTTTCTCCCCCGAGCAGGGCTACGTCCAGACCATTGAGGTCAATGAGAACGACAAGGTCAGCCAGGACCAGGCCCTCGTCCAACTCGACAACGAGTACTACCAGTGGCAGGTCGACCGCGCGCAGGCCAACTTTAACCTCCTGCAGGCCAAGATCGGCAGCGGCACCCAGCCCGGGCTCTCCAGCGCACAGCTCCAGAGTGCAGAGGCTAGCCAGCAGGTTATCAACGCCCAGCTCGACCAAGCCCGCAGCGACCTTGCCGACGCCAAGGACGTGGTCAGCGAGCTGGAAAAGCGCAAGGACAAGCCAGGCTTCGTCCAGTCCGATTTTAACCGCGCCCAAAATCAGGTAACCGAGCTTGAGGCCAAGATCAACACCCTCGAAAAGCAGGCCCTCCTGGCGGACAAGCAACTCGTCGAGGAGCAGGCCAACCAAAAGCTTGTCGGCTACAATTTGAATCAGGCCAAGGCCGAGCTCGCCCAGGCCAAGCTCCGACTGGCCAATACGGTTATTAAAAGCCCCATCGACGGCTACGTGGCCCAGAAGAACATCAGCACCGGCGTGCTCGTTCAGTCCAGCCAGTACCTCATGTCCGTCATCTCGCTCTCGGACGTCTGGATCACGGCCAACATCAAAGAAAGCCAGATCGAACGCATCCTGATCGGCTACCCTGTTATTATCAAGCTGGACGCCTTCACCGGCGAAACCTTTTACGGCGAGGTGGAGAGCATCAGCCCCGCCGCCGGATCGGAGTTTGCCCTCATCCCGAAAAACAACGCCACCGGCAACTTTATCAAAACCGAGGCCCTTATCCCGGTACGCATCCGCATCCTCGAAGAAACCAACAAGGCCCGCATGCTCCCAGGCATGAGCGCAAACGTCACTATCCTGACCGATCCGCTCAACGACGAGGACAAGGTCGTCCAGGAGTGGCGCGCGGTTAAACAAAAGCTTGCGCAGGCTAAGGCGAACGAGCAAAAGGCAGCCGACACCTCGAAAGCAGCGACCTCCAGCGACGCATCCGCCAGTGCTTTGCCGCAGTCGAAGTCCTATGTCACCGAAACGGCCAAGACCACGACCACACCCGTGCCAGCAAAGCCCGAGGGTGCAACAGCCACCGCTGCAAGCGAGGCCAAGTCGCCCGCGCCGACCGCCCCTGCCGGCACAAACACGACTCCGCCCACCGCTGCGCCGCAGCCCCCAAATAGTGAGAGCGTGAAGCAGGAGAACCTGAAACGGGTCATGGAGAAAGCTGACCCCGGCTCGGTCGGTACCGACGGACAGTAGTCCACGCACGTTTTTACCCGCATGGCCGCACCCGCACAGGACGACTCCGCCGCCCAGCAGGAAGGACATCCGCTGCGCTACCTTATCGTGGCCGTGGTCACGCTCGCCTCCTTCCTCGAAGGGCTCGACGCGAGCATCATCACCGTGTCCCTACCCGACATGATGGGGAATCTCGACGCCAGCCTGGAACAGATCAGCTGGGTGTCCAACGGCTACCTCCTGGCCAACGTCATCATTATTCCGATGACCGGGTGGCTGGCCCAGCTCTTTGGCCGCAAGCGCTACTTCAACGGCTCGCTCATTCTCTTTACCATCTCCAGCCTGATGTGCGGCCTCTCCGGCTCGCTGGGGGAAATCGTCTTCTGGCGCGTCATGCAGGGCATCGGTGGTGGCGCGCTTGTGGCCACCGCGCAGGCCATCATCTACGAGGTCTTTCCGCCCCGGGAGCACGCCCGCGCCATGTCGCTGTGGGGGCTGGGTTTGATGGTGGGCCCGGCCATGGGACCGGCGATCGGCGGCTACATTACGGGCATCCTTTCCTGGCCGTGGATTTTCTATGTCTCGGTGCCCTTTGGCATCATCGCGGTGGTCTGTGTCGCGCTGGTCGTCCCAGACACCAAGTACAAGGAAAAGGTCAAGAAGATGGATATTCAGGGGCTGCTCCTGCTTACCTTTGCCATCGGCTCGTTGCAGTATATTCTGGTCCAGCAGCAAAGCCTGCCCTGGGGCTTCCTTGAACGCGGCTGGATTCTGTCCTTTCTCTGTGTTTCGAGCTTCATCATGTTTGTCATCCGCGAGCTCAACGTCCCCTACCCCGTGGTGGACCTGCGCATCCTGAAGAACCTGCAATTCACGGCCTGCTGCATTTTTAGCTTCATGCAGGCACTCTGTACGCTGGCCATCGTCTTTGTCACCCCGATGCTGCTCATCGACTTGATGGGCTTCTCGGCCTTTGAAACGGGGATGATTATGTTCCCGGTGGCGGCAGGCACAGGGATCAGCATGTACATCGCGGGCAAGGTCGCCCACCGGGTCAATCCCTACGTCCTGATCTTGGTCGGCTTGGGCATCTTCTTCTTCGCCATGTACAAGTACAGCTATTTTAGCGTCGATACGCCCAAGGCCGACCTGTACCTGCCCTTCCTCCTGCGGGGGATCGGGCTCGGCGTGATCTTTGTCCCGCTCAATGCTCTCGCAGTGGCCGACCTCCGACCCGAACAGCAGGCTAACGCCTGCGGACTGCTCAACCTGACCCGTCAGTTTGGCAGCGGTGTGGGCATCGTGATTGCCGCGACGGTGCTGGGCCAGGTACAGGCCAATTTCCAGAACGTGCTCGGCAACGCGGTCGAACCCGACGACCCGGCCTCCATCGTGGCCATGAGCAACCTCAAGCGTTACTTCCTCGACGAAGGCGTCGCCGCCGACACGGCCGACCTGTGGTCGCTCAAGGCCATCGAGATCATCACCGACGGCTGGGCCAGCAGCCTGGCCTTTGAACGCATCTTCGCCCTGTTTGGGATCAGCCTGGCCTGCGTCATCCCGCTGATGCTGCTCATGCGCAAGCGCCCCGACCCCGGCAAACCCGCCGCCGCCAAGCACTAGGCCGTGTTTTCAAATTAAGAAACGAGGGAAAAAGAGGTAATTTTGAGGATTTTTTCGGCTTTCGAAGTGGTGTGAATCCAGATTCATGAACTGAGAAAACGGAAAAAGACGCGAAAAGACCCTTTTCTACCGACCTTGATGAATTTGAAAACACGGCCTAGGCTGTGTTATCGAAATGCTTGCTATAGATTTTGGGGGCTATGCACCCCAAAGCCTAGGCAAAGAACTTGGCCAACGGCACACTCGCCCGTGTCTTCGAGCCGCTCAAACGACCCTGGTGATCTTACCTGGGGCACCGTTGGGGAGCTTGAACTCCGCACCAGTCGCCTTGCCGGTGATGGCTTCGCCGATGGGTGAATGCGCCGTGATAACCGTCACCTCCGTGCCGTCCACGTCGAGCGTCTCGCCACCGCCTACCGGCGAGAGGAAAAACCACTCCTTGAACCGTCCCAGACTGCACTGCACCAGCGCACCGCGCAAAACGCTCTCCCGAGGCGCACAGAGCTCACCGCGCATGCCCTCCAGTTGGTTAACCGCCTCCGCCAAGGCCCGTGCCTGCGAGGCCTGCCCAGCGGCCAGGTAAGACGCCTCCAGCCCCTGCGTGTCGTACTTCGACTCCGCCCGGGACTCCTCATTGGTCGCGTAGTCCGCCGCCTCACGCGACGCCCCTACGGCAGATTCCAGCTCGTGCTTCATCTGGGCCAGCAGCGCCTCGTAGACTTCGGTTTTGTTCATCCCACTAGCTGAAAACGAAACCGCTGGAAGCGAAAGCAAAAAAGAATCTGCACCCGTAAATCCTTTTCCCGCTTGGCGTCGGGGTACTTTTCCCACTAATGCTATCGGTTTACCCAAACTTCAGTTTACTAAGATCATGCTCCAAGCCGGTATCGTCGGACTGCCCAACGTGGGCAAAAGCACCCTCTTCAACGCCCTTACGCGCACACGCAAGGCCGAAGCTGCGAACTACCCGTTCTGCACTATCGAGCCCAACGTCGGCGTCGTCGAGGTGCCGGACGCCCGTCTCGCCCCACTGGCCAAGATCGGTGGCACACAGACTATCATCCCCGCCGCAATCGAGTTTGTCGACATCGCCGGGCTGGTCGAAGGTGCCAGCAAGGGCGAAGGCTTGGGCAACAAGTTTCTGGCCAATATTCGCGAGGTGGACGCCATCGTCCACGTCGTGCGCTGCTTCGAGGACGACGACGTCATCCACAACATGGGCGGCGTCGACCCCGTGCGCGACATTGAGATCATCAACACCGAGCTCATCCTGGCCGACCTAGAAAGCGCTGAGCGGCAGGTTAACACCTGGGCTAAGAAGGCCAAGAGCGGCGACAAGGAAGCTCAGGCCCACAGCGCCCTGCTCCAGAAAATCGTCGAGCACACCGGCGAGGGTAAACCCGTCATCACGATGGAGCTCAGCGACGACGAGCGCACCCAGATCAAGTACTACAATCTCATGTCGGCCAAAAAAGTCCTCTACGCCTGCAACGTAAAGGAAGAGGAGCTGGCCGACGCAGACAACCACCCCCTCGTGAAAAAGGTCGCCGCCTGGGCCGCCGAGCACCACGGCGCGGGCTACTGCCCGATTTGCGCCCGCGTGGAGGAAGAACTGGGCGAACTCCCGGCCGACGAGGCCAAGGAATACCTCGGCGCGCTCGGCATCGAAGACAGCGGTTGCAACCGCCTCATCCGTGAGGCCTACGCCCTGCTCGGACTGGCCAGCTACTTCACCACGGGGGAGAAGGAAACCCGTGCCTGGACCTTTACCCTCGGCATGAAGGCCCCTCAGTGCGCCGCAGTCATCCACACTGATTTTGAAAAGAAATTCATCAAGGCCGAAGTCGTTTCCTACAACGATCTCATCGCCGCCGGTTCCATCTCGGCCGCCCGCGACGCCGGCAAGTACCGCCTCGAAGGCAAGGAATACGTCTTCAAGGACGGCGACGTGACCGTCTTCAAGACCGGGGCATAAGGAAGGACAGAGTCCTGCACCTGTGCCCCTTGGATCACGATCTTAGACACGATGGTAGCCCTCAGCGTTCACCCAGCACGTAGGCCAGCACCTCGCCGCAAAGGGTGTTGATCGCGGCGTAGGAGGCTGCAGGGGTGGCGCGCATTGCCACGGCTGTTTGAATGTACGGCCCGGGGACGAGCTCGTCGCCGCAGTGTTCGATCAGGTCATCGGCAGTGTCGGGCGTCGTCTCCAGATGGAACTGCATCCCGATGACATGCTGGCCGAGCTGAAAGGCCTGATTTTCACACGCCGCGCTCTCGGCCAGCCGCACCGCCCCCGGCGGTAAGTCAAAGGTTTCTCCGTGCCAGTGGAAAACTTCGACCGACGCCGGAAAGGCAAAGCGGCTCGCACCGTCGAAAATCTTGGACGCCGCCCCCTCGCTTCCAGGCTGCGTCGCCCGAATCGGAAACCAGCCAATCTCTTTTTGCGGATTGGACCCCACCCACGCCCCCAGCGCGCTGGCGATGAGCTGTGCCCCGAGACAAACGCCCAGCATCGGTACACCTGCCGCGATCACCTCGCGCAGAAAGGCCTTTTCCGCCACCAGCCAGGGGTGCGCGGCCTCGTCGTTCACGCTCATGGGGCCGCCCATGACGACAATCAGGTCGGACACCTCCGGCGTGGGCAGCGTACGTTCCTCCCACAGGCGGATTGTCGTGATGCTGGCCCCACGCTCCCGCAGCCAGGGCTCCATGCTCCCAATCCACTCAAACGGTACGTGCTGCAGAACAGTGACATGCATGGCCATGACTCAAACCACCGTGCTCCGTTTCGCAAACGCGAAGGATACATTTGGACGAGATAACGGCTCCTTATCGGAGCCATTAGCCCCGGTAAGCAATCCCGGTTTGCCTTGACGGGGCGCGATGAATGCGAATGGTGTGCCACTTGGTTCTTGTATCATGCGGATCTATTCAAACTTACTCCCCCTCGCGGGCCTGGGCTTGCTCGTGCTTTGGCTGGGCACTGGCTGCGCAGAGGAAAAACCCACCACTTACCGGATCCCCAAGGTCCATCAGGAGCCTGCCTCTGCGGCGAATGCCCCGGTAGCACCCGCCACTCCGGCAACTCCCAGCACGGCACCCGCTCAGCAAGGCATGACCGTCATGCCCGGCATGGCGGAGCAGTCAGCCGCCTTTGACACCCCTACCTGGACCGCTCCCGCGAACTGGCAAGCGCAGCCTCTGGGCCAAATGCGTAAGGGCAGTTGGCTCGTGACGGACGCCGGAGGCACGGCAGACATCAGCGTGCTCCCGCTCGGCGGTGGTGGCGGCGGAAATCTGGCCAACATCAACCGTTGGTGCGGCCAAATCGGCCTCGAAGCCATGACTCAGGGCCAGCTCGACACCATCATGACCCAACGCCCGATTAAGGCCGCCAACGCCGCGGGCTATACCGTCCTGCTCCACGGCCCCCGCAACCAGAGCATCCTTGCGGCCATCATCCCGGTACAGGGCTCGACCTGGTTTTTCAAAATGATGGGCCCCACGGACACTGTTCAGGCCCAGACGGCGACCTTTACCGCATTTGTCAACTCCACCCGCTTCCCGGAATGATGGCCCTGTTTCGTTTTTTCAGTTCGCTCAAGCTGACGGTCTGGCTCCTCGGGCTTAGCCTCGTGCTGGTATTCTTCGGCACGCTGGCCCAAGTCCACTTTGGCATCCACGAGACACAGGCCCGCTACTTTGAGAGCTTTTACGTCTTCTGGCAGTACCCGCTGGAATGGCCCGCCGGAGAAACCCTGCGCTGGATACACCTCCCCCTGCCCGGCGGGTTCACCCTCGGCATCCTGCTGGTCATCAACCTCGTATGCGCACACTTCCGCTACTTTCGCCCGCGCTGGAACCGTATCGGTATCGCCATCACGCACTTCGGCGTCGTCCTCCTGCTGGTCAGCGGCTTCCTCATCAGTGCGTTTCAGGAAGAGAGCCGCATGGGCATCAAGCAGGGCAGCACGAGCAACTTTGCCACCAGTTTCCATGATAACGAGCTCGTCCTCATCGACCACTCCCACCCCGACTACGACGAGCTGACCAGCATACCGGGCAGCCTGCTGAAGGATGGCAACACGGTCGCCCTGCCGGAGTTGGGCCTTGAAGTGCGCGTCATCGACTTCATGCCCAACGCCATGCTCGCCTCGAAGATGCAAAACCCGACCGGTCCCGAGCCCCGGGCCAACCGCGGCGCCGCCCAGCGCATGGGCATGTTCGCCGTAGAGAAGCCCTCCGTCTCCTCCGATGATGAGCGTAACAACCCCACCGCTATCGTTGAACTCGTTACGCCCGAGGGGTCGCTTGGCACCTGGCTGGTGTCCGACTTCATGGACCAGCCCGGCATCCCTCCGCAGGCCTTTGAGCTCAAGGGCAAAACCTACGAACTGATGCTCCGCCAAAAGCGCATCTACATGCCCTTTACCCTCCAGTTGGACAAGTTCAGCCACGACGTCTATCCCGGCACCGAGATTCCTAAGAATTTTTCCAGCGACATCCAGATCATCACCCCCGGTGAGACCTCCACCCAGCCCGCGCTCGTCTACATGAACCACCCCCTGCGCCACGGAGGTTATACCTTTTTCCAGGCTAGCTTCCTCGCCGCAGAGCAGACCCGAGACGGCATCCCGTGGACCATCTTTCAGGTCGTCGAGAATCCCGTCTGGCAACTCCCCTACTACGCCGTGGCCATCGTCGGCATCGGCATGTGCGTCCAGTTTTTAATCAGCCTTAGCGCATTCACCAATCGCATGAAAAAGGCCTCAGCATGAGCTTCCTGACCCGCAACGCCATTCCCCTCGTCTGCCTGCTAGTGGGCATGCTCATCGTCGTCTCCGGCATGCGCCCGGCTAAGTACGACACGCCCTTTGACATCGAGAGCTTCGCCGAGCTCCCCGTCCAGGCCGGTGGCCGTATCCTGCCCATCGACTCTGTCGTACGCAACAGCCTGCTTATCATGCGCGGGCGTCAGACCGCCCTCCTCCCGGACGGTGAAACCACCAGCGCCATCGTCTGGTTCATGACAATGAGCTTCAACCCCGAAGCCGCCGAGCAAATGCGCGTGTTCCGCATCGATCACGATCAGGTGCTCGGGCTCTTCGGCTGGCAGCAGGGCGACCAGAAGTACTTCTCCTTTGATGAACTGCGCCCCCACTTTGAGACCATCCGCGAGCAAACGTCCAAGATCAACGAACAGCCCGAGCTGCGCACCCCTTACGAGAAGCAGCTTTTTAAACTCTATCAGGCCCTCACACTCTACTACCAACTCGGCGGAGTGCTCCACCCCGCCCAAGACCTGGACACGCTTCCCGAGCAGTATGCCGAGTGGGCCACGATCGCCATCCCGGGCAAGCAGGCCGCTGACAACTATGCTGCTGACGCCCCCGCGGACTGGCGCGTGCTAGCCGAGTACGTGCGCTTTGCTCCGCGCTACGAGGAGCTGGCCAATAATGCGTATTTTAGCATCGTGCCCCCGCGTACGGCTGAGCAGGAAGAAATCCACGACTGGATCAATGTGGGCGAAGCCCTTCTGCACACGCAGGAAACAGGTGAGGTCGATCCCGTCGTGCTCGACTATGCTGAGCTGACCGTTGCCTGGCGACAGGCTGACCCCGAGCGCTTTAACGCCGCCCTGGCCTCGCTCCACGCCCAACTCGACCCGCACGCCAATCTGGGCAAGATCGCCTTCGAACAGTTCTTTAACCAGTTCGAGCCCTTCCTGCGCGCGTGGATTCTCTACATCTTCGTCTTCATCCTCGCTGCGCTTAGTTTTCTGGTGCTCCCGCAGTCGTTCCAGCGTGCAGCCTTCTGGGTGCTCATCCTGGCCTTCATCGTGCACACCTTTGGGCTCCTTGCCCGCATGTACATTCAGGACCGCCCCCCGGTGACCAACCTCTACTCCTCGGCCATCTTCGTCGGCTGGGGTGCCGTTGTCCTCGGGCTCATTCTGGAGCGAATATTCCGCAACGGCATCGGCAGCTTCACCTCCGGGCTGGTCGGCCTGCTCACCCTCATCATCGCCCACAACCTGGCCAAGACCGGCGACACGCTGGAAATGATGCAGGCCGTGCTCGACTCCAACTTCTGGCTAGCCACCCACGTGGTCATCATCACGGCGGGCTATTCGGCCATGTTCCTGGCCGGATTCCTGGGCGTGCTCTATGTCAACTGGCGCCTCTGCCCCGGTCGCCTGGATAAAAATGGGCGTACTCTCTACCGCATGGCCTACGGCATCACCTGCTTCGGGCTGGTTTTCTCCTTTGTGGGAACGATGCTGGGCGGCATCTGGGCCGACCAGAGCTGGGGCCGTTTCTGGGGCTGGGACCCCAAGGAAAACGGCGCGCTCATGATCGTGCTGTGGTGCGCGCTCATGCTCCATGCCCGCATAGGCGGCGTGTGCCGGGAAACGGGTTTTATGCAGTTGGCTATCGCCGGGAACATCATGACCGCGTGGGCCTGGTTTGGCACCAACATGCTCGGTATCGGGCTGCATTCCTACGGCTTCATGGACAAGGCATTCGTCTGGCTCATGATCTTTGCGGGTTCACAGCTCGTGCTGATCGGACTCGGCTTTTTCGCCCCGAGTAAGCCCCGTCCGCCCATCGAGGCATAATCCGGGATTGCTCCGACCGCAACAGCCGCCTAACCTGTGCCCCATGAAATCTGTTTCGACCCTGCTATTCGCATTCCTTGTGCTCTCCTTCTACGGCTGCAATGGCAAGCCTACTACACCCGAAGAGGAGCAGAAGCTACAGGGCGTCATGAACTACGAGGACGAGCAGGAGCAGGAACAACTTTACCAGGCTGAAGGCTACGACACCTACTCAGAACAACAAGCAGAAGGCGAAATCCCCATCAACGCCAATTACTAAAAGGCAAGTTATGAAGCATACCCGATGGATACTCCTTCCCCTGTGCGCGCTGTTCGCGACAGGTTGTGAATCGATGACCGACGAAACCAGCACCTATGGTGAACTGACCGAGGCGCAGCAGCAGATAAAGGAGTCGGAAATCCAGAACGACAGCGAGACCACTGCTCAGGAGTTGAGTAACGCGCAGGAATTCTCCGAAGAGATGCAGCGCAACAACAACTAGCTGCGACCAAGCAATACGCGCGCGTGCTCGCGGGCTGAGGCGGATTTACGATCTCCCAGCATACGGGCCAGTTCCTCTTCACGGGCCTCAGCCTTATCGTGTATCGAACAAATGGATACACTCGTGGCGTCGCTGTCCTGCGTCTTCGTTACCACCAGGTGCTGACGTGCCTGCGCCGCGACTTGCGGCAGATGCGTCACGCAGAGCACTTGATGATCTCCGGCCAGCGCGGCCAGCTCGCGCCCGACCTCCGCACCGATCTCGCCGCCGACGTTGGCGTCCACCTCGTCAAAAACGAGCAAGGGTGTACGGTCGGCCTTGGCCATCACCGCCTTGAGCGCCAGCATGACGCGCGCGCTTTCACCGCTGGATGCAATACGACTCAGGGCGAGCAGTTCCTGACCCGCATTAGGTGAGAAGAGAAACTCGCAACTGGAATTCCCCTGCGGGCCAAATTCGTCCTGCTCGACGATGGCGATCTCGAAGCCCGCCTTTTTGAATCCGAGTTTAACCAGCAGCTTGCGCACCTCTGTGGCGAGGAGCTTGGCCGCATCCGTGCGCTTCTTGGTCAGTATCTGGGCGAGCTTCAGCAATTGCTTCTCCAGCTTGGCAGCCTCGGCAGCGAGCCGCTCCAAAGTGCCCTCAACATCACCTTGAGCCTCAAGCCTGGCCGCCATCTCGTCCCGCTTGGCCAGCACCTGCTCGACTCCGGGGCCGTACTTGCGCTTAACCTCAAGCCAGGACGCCATGCGCTGCGCCAGTGCCTCGGCAGCTTCCGGCTCCAGCTCACCCTGCCCGGCCAGACCGGCGTACTCTTCGGCCAGATCCTGCAGTTCGATGATGGCGGCATCGAGACGCTTGGCCAGCTCGGCCGATTCGTCGTCGATCTCGGCCAAGTCCTCCGCTGCCCGCTGCATGGGTCCGAGCTGCTCCAGGCAACCACCATCGCCGGACAGGCCCTCGCTGAGTTGACTCGAGAGCTCGCTCAGTTCACGCGCCTTGTCCATGCGCTGAAAGTCCCGCTCCAGCTCGGCAATCCCCTCCTCGCTGACCTCTGCCGCGTCAATGCGGGCGATTTGCCGCTGGAGGAACTCCTGCTCATCTTCGTCCAGGCGGTCAGCGTGACGCAAGGCCTCGGCCTCGCGGAGTAGCCCGCGCCACTGCTCGTAGCAGGCAGTGTACGTCTCGCCATCCTTGCCCAAGCGTGCATAGGCATCGAGCATGGAGAGCTGGTGTTTTTGCTTAAAAAGTTTCTGCGGCTCGCCGGGACCATGGAAGTCGATCCACAGCTCACCCAGCTCCTGCAAGGCGGAAACCGTGGCCAGTGCACCGTTTATCTGCACCTTGCCCGCGCGGCTGCGGTGGATAATACGCCGCAGGACAAGCGCCCCCTCCTCGCAGACAGGTAACTCCAGCTCGGCCAGAGCTGCGTCGATCGGTGCCACCTCGGCGAAGTGCAGCGTGGCCGCGACTTCACACTGCTCCGCCCCCTGGCGGATCGCGCTCTTGTCCGTGCGATTACCGGCCAATAGGGACAGCGCCCCAAGCAGGACGCTCTTGCCCGCGCCGGTTTCACCCGTCACGGCAGTAAAGCCCGTTTCAAAGGGCAAATCGGTGCCCTCCATCAGGGCCAGGTTGCGCACGTGCAGCTCTTCGAGCATATGCACAGAAGCTTGGGCAAAATTTCGCCGCGAGAAAAGCCGTTTCTCATGACAAAAAGCACCTCGCATATTCGCAATTTCCCAGCACTTTTTCCCTTGCCAGTCCGAAAAAAATGGCTTTGCTCATACGTTTCCCCTGAGTGGGGGTATAGCTCAGTTGGCTAGAGCGCATCGTTGACATCGATGAGGTCACTGGTTCAAGCCCAGTTACTCCCACCATTTCCTTTCCTGATGTGAGGATCGGACTAAAAGCCCCGCTTTTGCGATGGCTCAACAGCTGACAAGCCACTCTCCTTCAAGCATGCGCAGTTTGCCCGCGCGAGTACCAATACAGCCTGAGGCAGTTCCAGAAGGCATACAGCCAAGCGTAACCGACCACGACCTTCTGCTGGATTTGCTCCGTAGGGCTCTGCGGCAGCATACCGTTGCCTCTCATCCACTCAAGCGATGCCCATACGGCGAGTACAAAGAGGCCAAAGAGCAGCCAGAGTATATTCTCCGCCACGTTTGTGCCCGAATCACGAATTGCCCCCAAGCTAAAGAGAACGCCGCCTCCCAACCCGATACTGGCGATCCAGGTAAACCCATTATGCAGTTGCGGCACCAGGTTGTAAGGAGTCAGGCCGATACCGATCAAACCTACCCCACCCACGGCCCCGAAGGCTAATAAAAAGCGCGCGATGACCTGATTGCGGCTGCAGGCTGCTCTCGATCGAAAGTAAGCGAATCCAAGCACGCCCCCAACAGACAAAGCCCCGCCAAAGAGAACCGAGGACAGGTAATTCGACGTGCCGTCCTTTAGCTCAGTCATCCCCAGCACGCTTAGCTGATA
This sequence comes from Verrucomicrobiia bacterium, assembly GCA_030425485.1. Taxonomy (GTDB): domain Bacteria; phylum Verrucomicrobiota; class Verrucomicrobiia; order Opitutales; family Cerasicoccaceae; genus Ruficoccus. The sequence continues at coordinate 147,742 of JAUIAM010000001.1, read as the reverse complement.
CGAGGTCCACGAGAAGGGAATGGGGTAAAAAGCGATCGCCAGTAGCATGCCTGCAATCACCGCAGGCATCCCCAGCAGAATAAACAAAGCACTTCGCTTTGCGCACATCATGGCCGACCCTTTATCCACGCGGTATAATTTGGCACGGTGACCGAGCAATCGCCAGCGGACCCGACACAACAAGTTTTGCTATATGCCTCTCAGTACAGCCAATGAAACATGGACTTATACTCCGATGAGCCGGTGGACGCATTGGGCGGGATGGGCAACTCTTCCAAACTCAGCGACTCGACGTGTCCGTCGTGAAAGAGCATGTTGGCCTTTCCGCCGTGGCGCAGGGCTATGCCGCGGGAATCCTGAATGTCTTCATCGTTGTAGGTTACGGGGCGGTAAGCCATCCCCTGCCACCCACTGCGCATCCCGATCCAGGGCGAATCCCCGATGTAGGCTTTCTTGCTCGGGTCCTTGATCTCATCGACGTAGAAACGCTTCTGGTTCGAGTTCGTGATGGTGGGTGAGCCAAACATGGCATAGGTGCCGTTAAAATTCGACGTTGGGGTCATCCGCAAACCAGTCGGGCACGCGAGTTCACGCAACGTACCGGTACCGTAATCTCTGCTCCCATCGGCGCGATACACATTGTGTGAAAACTTGGGTCCAGCATAGGAGGCCATCACCTGTGGCCACCAGACAGCGGGGTCATCAGTGCTGTCCGAATCCTGCCATGATGCGGGGGGCACCCTGTAGGTCAGGACGCGCCCCCCGTTATCACTGGCATAAACCATGGCGAGGGTGCCAATTTGTCGAAGGTTGGCCGCGCATGCACTTTTCTCGGCGGAGTGCTTAATCGTTGGTAAGACCCCCAACACGATCGCGAAGATCACACCGATGACCGCTATGACGACGAGGATTTCCATCAAGGAAAAACCATAGTGTGGAGCGGAAGTGCCTGATTGTGCATTCATATCCATTCAACCTTCTTCATTGTACGTTTAAGAACCCGTCTCTCCAACTCTTGCTCTAGGCCTTGCGGCGGCGGACCATAAAGACGACAGCCATCAGCGTGCCGAAGAGCAGGGAATATGTCTGCGGCTCAGGAATAACTGAGAAATTTGCCCCGGCAAAGGCGATACGATCACTGTTAACACTGCCGTCCGCATAGACTTCGACTACCAATTCATAATCTTCGCCGATCGCAATCGGAGTACCCGGCGTGTAGGCGACACCATTGAGATAGTACTGGACAATGTTGCCTTCCTCAAGCCCGCCAACGTTAATCAGCGGAGCGACGATACCAGCCAGCTCCGGGCTGTCAATTGAGCCGGGGTTCAGCAACCAGCGACGCCCGGTGCCGTTGTTTTGTACACCGCGCAGTTCAGGGCTGCCATCATAGAGGAGTAAACCGTTCACGATGAAACGAGTCATATCAACACCCTCGAAGGAGAAAGAGTTGTTACCCCCGCTCAGGGCACCAGTCGTCATCCCGGGGCCGATATTTTCTCCGCTGACTTCCCAATCCAAAAAGGCGATCGGAAGGTCACTATAGTAGAGCAGTTTGGAGCCGGCAGGGCTGGTTACATCGCCATTGGCACGCACAATCATCTCATTATCACTATCGGCCACCTCACCACGTACATAGATTTTAGTGCCTGAAGTCATGGCTGCCGGCGCGTAAATATCCCAAGAGGCAGTTCCTACCTGGAAACCATTATTGCGGCTATATACATTGTTGGGGCCACTAGCCAAGTAGCCCGATACATTGACGTTATTCTCATAGGCCGCATTTCCATTACCCGAGGTAAAGGTCGTCCCATTCACCCACGCCCAATGCTCAGCGCCGCCAAGTCCGCTAATATCGATAGTCGGTTGGGCCTGCGTAGCCTGCGATATGAACAGCCCCAGCACTGCGAGAATTCCAGGGGTTCGGAAGTATATTGTCTTGGATTGTTTCATAGCCTTCGTTGGTTGTTAGTTGTTATAAATAAGATTATTGCCACCACGGATGATCTCCTTGGCCTGGCTGAGCCCGGCGAGCATGTCTTGAACGCCACTGAGCTTAACGTGCCGCAAAATCGCCTCGTCGGTCATGGCCAGCTCGACCAGCGACTCGCGGTAAAGCTGCGCAATCAAGCCCTTGTAGTAGTCGGTAATACCCTGCTTGTGCTTGGCCAGGGCTGACGCCTCCATATCGGGAGTAATGCCAAGCGCATTGAGTTCGAAGCGCAGGTTGACCAGGCTCTGGAATGGCATACGGCTCGGCGACCACATCGTCTGGGCATTGTTAAGCAGCGAGTCCTCCAGCACCGGGAGCGTTCCCCAGCCCGACCAGATCGTAAAGGTGTAGCCGTTGGTCGGATAGCGCCCCATGCGGCTCAGGGTAGCCTGTGACCAGAGGAATTGGTTCAGCGGCTCATGGCCAGACGACCCCAGTGTCGTGAACCCTTTCTCCAGGAAGTAGTCCATCGAGTTGGGCACACGCCATTGCCGGGCCAGGCTGTCACCGTAGTACCAGGGCGTAATCACCATGTTCTTGTCGATGCCTTCAGTGACCATCTCGTGCACACCTTCCCAAGTCGCATACCAGGCCGGTGTCTGGTTCGCATCAAACATGTCTGACCAGTACATCACCTTGACCCCGGGCTTGGCGTCCTGAGCGATGGAGTAGGTTTCGTTCATCTCGAACTCCATGGCCTCCACCTGAGTCGTACCCTCGACGAATGAGCGACTTTCCGTGCTCAGCGGCTCCCAAATTTCATCCACGCCAAAGTGGATATACTCCGGGTCAAACTCATCGATCACCGTGCGAATGATGTCTTCGGTCAGCTCACGGGTGACTGGCGAGTACGGGTTACTCCCCTCGCCCTGGCTGGCCACGTCATAGGTAACGGCGACCTTGGCCCCGTCCGGGATATTGCCACCCGGCAGGCGGCGAATGCCAAAGGGGGCATTGTCCGGATGAAGGTACGGGCGCGTCCATGTGCGCCACGGCACCTTGACCCCCTTGGGCGGATACCAGCTCGTATTCAGCTCGCCGTGAATGACCTCGAAGTCTTCACCTTCGGTCATAGTGCTGCCGTTTTCCAGAGAAACTTCAACCGGCGTCAGGCTGGTAATGATGACATTATTCTCGTTCAGGTTCGTCACCTCCGTGCCCTTGAGCACCTGCGTCTCGTCGTAAACCGTGCGCGTGTGGCCAGTCCGCATATCCCGGTAAAGCAGGAACTTGGCGTGCCCGTAAAACTGCATGTACGGGATAACATCCAGGTGGTACTTCTTGGCGTAGTCGTGAATTTCGCGCGTCAGTTTGAGCGCCTCTGGATCATCCAGCCAGGCGTAGTTGTACAGGCGCAGCATAATCATGTTCATCCGACCATGCGCGTAATACTCGATCGCTTTTTTCAGGCTTAACTTGCCGTAGCGTGAATCCAGAGATGACGGCGGTCTGCTGTCGAGCAGGTACATACCCGCGCGATAGGCGAACTCAGGGTAGTCAAAGATGTCTACCTGTGGGATGCTCCCCAGTGAAAGCAACTGCACCAGTGTATCTGTGCCGTAGAAAATACCGCGCCCAGACTCGCCCACGAGATCGATCCTGCCCGGACGAATGGAGAGCACATAGCCCTCGTCCGGGATACCCTCGCTCAACAGGGCCTTGACGTGAGCGGGCAGGCTGACGTCATCCGCGCTGGAGATAACGATGTCGCCACTCAGGCGTGCGCCAGGCAGCGCCTCTTTCAGCTTGGCTACGCCAGGGTCGTCTCCCGGCACCAGATCGGTGTTCAGGCGGAGCTCGGGCGTCGCATTGGTACGCGGAAGTGGATCTTCGCTGGCAAAGTGCGACTGCATCGGAATCGGGATAACCGGGACCGTGCGGATCGCGTCCTTGTACTGCTGCTTGACCTCCTCCGGGCTCAGCGTACGCGAGTACAGCTCGGGCTTGTCCAATGCGCCTTTAAAGAAGTGGTCAAAGTCACCTTTGTGGTTCACAGAGTATGCCCCCAGGCAGGCCAGGGTAATATCACCCCGCTCAACTTCATCCGTAAAAGCGGGCAGATCAAAAACAGCTTCACCGTTCACATAGAATCGCAGGCCCGACTCACTGTCCCCTGTCATGACCAGTTGATACCACAGGCCTGTTTTAAAATCATAGGAGAACTCAGCCGAGTCAGTGCTCCTGTCAGTCCCTCCATCCACGTAGTTGATTTCGACACAATCCCCCCCTCCGATCATGAGCAGAAAGTGCCGATAGGCACGGCTGCTCCATACGGTTGAGCGCCCGAGCGGGTCATCCAGTCGGAACCATGTGGTCAGGGTAAAATCGCCCGAGAGGTCGGCGCCCTTAGTCAGTTGAATGGGCTCTTGCGCGTCGGACATCTCCCAGGCCATCCCGGAAATACCGGGCACACGCGTCAGGGCTGAGCTGCTCACGGACTCCAGCCACTCGGACTCCAGGTCGCGAACATCCGCACGTAACGCTGTCGCCGTCCCCAAACCCAGGGACCATGCTCCAACCAGTAAAATTGCAAAACGCTTCAACATATAACTAGCTATCTTTCTTTTTAAGGGGTGCTACCGTTTCGCCTTCTCGCAGCTTGGGCGGCAAGGACCAGACGACCGGCGTAAATTCACGTGAATCCATTTGGTACTCGAGCAGCTCCACTGCACAGCGGGCCACCTGTTCGTACGGAAAAACAATCGAGCTGATAACCGCCTCGGCCAACTCCTCAGCCATCTTGGTATTATCAAAAGCCATGACGCTGAAGTCCTCCGGCACACGCAGCCCTTCACGGTGAGCCCAGGCAATGAGCTTGGCCGCCAGCCAGTCCGTCGAGCAGATCCATGCCGTGGGCCACTCACTTCGATCCTCGGGCAGATTCGCCTTCAGGTTTTGCTCGATAACAGAGATCGGAAGCGGGTCCAGATCGTTTAACCACAGTTGCGGCGCAACCTCCCCGCCCGACTTGCGAAATTCTTTCAGCACACCGCTTAAGCGCTCATCGGCATTGGCAACACTGCCAAGCGAACCTATCCAGCCGACACGCGTATGCCCGGACGCAAGCAGCTTGGCGGCAATCTGCTGCCCGCCCACATAGTCCATCGGGCTCACCCCACTCAAGCCATTGATGATATCGTGACGGCAAACCATGACCACCCGGCCATTAAACCGCTCAACAAGCTTGCTGTGATACTTCGAGGCCAACGCGGCCGAGAGACTGCCAATCATCAGGCAAGCGTCCATCTTCAGCCCATTGACGGCCCCCGTTTCGGTGAAGTTGGACAGCACCGCCTCGCCCTTTTCGTCCACACAGGGCACAAAGACCGGGTGCAACTGCCACCCACGGGTGGCGAACTCATGGTTAATGACCAGCAGATAGCGGCGGGCCAGCTCGAAGAGCTCGCCATCGGGCTGCGTCGTCACCACCAGACCAATCAGCTTGGTCGTCCGGCCATTAGCCGAGTTGGACTTATAATACCCCATCTCCTCCGCCACATCGAGGATCTTGGCCAAGGTTTCGGGCTTCACGCCCTTACCTCCACGCAAACTCCTGCTTACGGTCGCGGAACTTACATTCATCCGCTCAGCAATCATTTTTACCGTCGCCATGAAGCCAATGATTCAAAAAGCACGATTTTAGTCAAATAATTTCTGTAATATTTCATGTAATTATTTCTGAAATTCGTTACATCCCCCCCAGCATCCTCCTCCCCAACCGCGCTCGCCACCCCCTAAGTCCCTTACAACGAACTGACTTCAAGCCACTATTCCCTTGCAGCAGCAGGGCAAATGACTTTGCTCAAAGCGCCACAAGCGATTGATAAGCATGAAGTCAGCTCTCATCATCGGCGGAACTGGACTCCTCGGACGGGGAGTCGCCCGCGTCCTGAAAACCCGCAACTGGGAAGTCACCCTCCTCACGCGTGGCCAGAAGCCGCTCCCAGTAGAACTCCAGCCCTGCAAGCAAATCACCGCAGACCGGAGTCAACCCGACTCCTTGGTAGAGTTAGCCGCAGGACGTGGGTTTGACCTCGTCGTGGATTGCGCAGCCTACAGCAAGGCCGACGCCGAGGGTGCCTTCCACACCTTTCACGATAAAGTGCACCACTACTGGTTTATCAGCACCGACTTTGTCTACGACGCGGCCCCCGATGCGCGTTACCCCCTCAGAGAGACTGCGCAAACCCAGAGCCGCCTCCCTTACGCAGCTAACAAGCTCGAAGCCGAGACCTTTTTGCTGGAGAAAGCCCGCACCGCGCACTTCCCTGTCACCATCCTGCGACCACCGCATATCCTCGGCGCAGGCCGCCCGACAGGCTGTGACCCCGCCGCTGGTGGACGCGACGCCACCCTGATCGAGCGCATCCGCTCCGGCCAAACGATCGATCTACTGGCAGGCGGCCTGTACCTCATTCAACCCATGTGGAGCCAGGAACTCGGGCACTGCATAGACCAATTATCTGGGCAATCCACTACCCTGGGCAAATGCTTCAACATCGCAGGCCCCGAGTGCATCACGATCCTGGAATACTATCAGATGATTGCCCGCTGGGCGGAAGTACCGCTGAAAATAAACGCAGTCGGCCCAGCGCAGTTCGCGCAAGAACACCCCGAGCAGACCCACCTGCTTCGCCACCGCATCTACGACATTTCCGAGCTAAAATCCGCGGGCTACTCCCCCAGCCTGTCACTCGCAGAGGCCTTTGAGGACACGCTCGGCACGACCTAGTTACCGTACAGATCGTGCGTGTAACCAGGCAGCAGATTCAATACAGCTACCCCTGTAGCAGCATCACCCCACCGCGATGTGCCTTCGCACGCTTCACATCAGCGAGCGTGGTGTATGCCGAAACATTCATGAGTATGGCAAAGGTTAACGCCACGACGAATGCAACCGTCCGGCCACGAGCTTTCAGCGAAAAAATCAGCTTCACCAAGACAAGCAATACAGCCATCGACACAGACCAAACCAGCGCTAGATAGGCATAGGAGCTAGATAGGCATAGGAAAGTGGCTCAGTCACCGCGCCAAACAAGGCAAAAAATGCACTGGTCAGCGCAGCGAGCAACAAGAGTACAGGCACTGAGAATGCCATAGATGTTCGTTTATTTGTAGGATGGCGATGATTCATGCAATCTTCCTACATCATGAAGACCCATGTTACAATATGGATGTACATTAAGCAACGTTCAGCGAGTTTTCGGTCTTGAGTTCACGGCAAGCGCCGTATTTGCTTCCCGTTTCGCTAATACAGCCAGCGATGCCTCCGGGCCCATAGCTCAGCGGTTAGAGCAGGGGACTCATAATCGTAAAAGGGCATTTTTGCACACGCCATCAGCAATCCTCACAAGTCGTCAAATCGCTGATTTAAAGCGCCTTACACTCTCCCGCCCGTCATCTCTAATCCTCCCCAATACGCCCATTTCTCAACCTCGGGTTACAAATCAGGGTTACAAATTTAATTTTTGGTAAGTTTTTCAATCATTAAAAATCAATTAGGGTGCCCCAAGAAGAATAAAGAAAGGGAGCAAAATCAAACGGCTCTAGATTCGGGCATTTTTGTAACCCGCATGGGTTACAAAAGCAGTAAAGCCATAGCCGTTGCCATCTCTTATCCTTTTTTGCTAACGTAGAGATGAGGCACGATTTAGGCGCAGCCTAAATCATTGCCCTCCATCGACTGGTTAGTCTCTGGAGAGTTTTCGCCTTCCGTCTGCTCCTCTTGGGGAATTCTATCTCTTATTCGACTGACAATTCCTGTTATAGACTTCCGATTTCTCCACCAGAGGATCAATAGAATTAAGCCTGAGATATAACCACAGATAACCAACATGACAAATACACTGAACATCCTGTCAGATTGTATAGTAGTTGTAAGAAGTGTGATGAGAAACGAAGTCGCTGTTGGTAGTAGAACTAGTGAGAAATTTAGAAGCAGTGAGGATGGGCTTCCGTTCTCTAAAACATTCAATTCATGTTCGGTAATCTCGTAAAGCGAAAGCGAGTCGACGCGTCCTCGCTTGATCTTGAAGGTTTTTTCGCCGGTTTGTTCAGAATCTTGCATGACTAGAGGTTCTTTTTGAGCCATTCATTCCGGCAAATTACATTGCGCCAAGCTGCGGCGGTTCCTGATCGAACAACGAATAAGCGACTACCTTTCGGTAAATACTGAGCCAGGTCATCTCTGATTTCTTCCGCTTTCCATTCCGTCTTTACTGCCCAAGTGGATTCAGTCACATGCGCCCAAGTGCCAAATTCCTTGATGGCTGCGTGAAGCTCTTCATAGCTTCCGTCTCCGGCCTTGTCATAGGATATGATGTAACAATTCATTCTTTTAAATTTTCCTGACTAACGTCGAGCTCTGGCGACGGCTCGTTAGCGACGTTGTCTCAAGCGCTTGGTTTCCCTATTCAATTTCATGACACTTACCTTCGAAAAATCGATGACCAATCTTTATCTGTAGTTCGTTGCTTAGCTTGGAGAACGTGCCCACAAGATTCATGTCCCAATCGTATATCTGAATGAGGTCACCTGCTTGGCTCAAATGTCTGTAATATACAACTGTCTTATTAGGAATCTCTAAATTAAGGCTGCCATCTGAGTCGCTCCAAAATCCTACCCACCTCCTGTATTCGTTCAACTTTATATAGATTGTTTCGTTTGTATTGGATTCAAACTCGGTAAGGGTCCCTGTGGATTCATATTTTGTCTCAACGCTCGAGAAGAAGACGACAAACAGGTAAAGGCCAACGGCGGCTACCAACAATGAGCCGATGATCTTCAGGATTGTTTTCAACATTTTCATTTTGGATAACGTGGAGGGGATGCGTGTAAAGTAGCGCGGCAGCGCTACTCGGAGTTGTCATCTCCCGACTGGTTGTCCTTTTTCGTCCGTGGTGCTCTTGGTAAAGCCTGCACAACTCCCTCGCTTGGAGAGATAATTGTTCCTACTTGCGCTCGCCCTTCAAACCTTTCTCTCGCCAAAGAAGCAATCGATCTGTTCTTGGATCGAGCTTCCTCTATGATTTGTGCGAGTTCATCACCTGATAGCCTTTCTCCGGGGTTCGCTTCAATGAATGTCTGGACATGAAATGCTGAGTTTTCAGGATCCTCAGTGGGTCTACAATGTTCTATTGCTTCCTCCATAGCTTCCTGACTATCAAATACAGACTGGATGCCCGTCTGTATTCCATAGTTGTAACCTAAGAGGGTTGGATCCAGTCGATTCAAAGATAAAATGGCATGCTCGACTTCATCAAAAGGTATGTGAAAGTCGTTGTAGTTTATGAACTGCATCCCACTAACACGCATCTGCATATGGTAATGGGGAAAACTCCCTGACTTTGCTTCTTTGTGGCCTTCGAAGTCACCTTCACCGCAAGAAAAAGACCATGTGAGGTGCTTATACCTAGCGGTAAAATTTATGATTTTTCCACTAGGATGTTCATCTCTTAGGTCATTTACGTTTCTTAGTGGACTTTCGATTGTCGCTAGCCATCTGACGTAAGCAGCTATTTTTCCATATGAGTATTTTTCGAAGACTTCGGGAAAATTCTTTTTCTTAAACCCTTTGGGATTAGTCAGCCAGTGTAGGCAAGGCTGTACTCTGGAGAATGACTTCATAGGCTTCTTGCATATCATGCAAATTCCCTGAGACATATCCTTACTAAATTCTTCAAAGTCCTGAATAACCTTCTCGTGGTTCTTTCTTGCTTCCCTTTCAAATTCTGCGGGGTCGGATGATCTAATCCGATCCGCTGCTGCTTTAATCTCTTCTGGAGTTAACATTTTCTTGGACAACGCAGAGGCCATCGCGACTGAAGCGCTGGGGCTATTAGGATTTTCGGATTAGTTCACTGCTGTGCCTGCGTCGTTTTGTTCTGAATTTTTCTAATGTCAAAAGCCGCGAAGATCTTTTCTTTCGGTTTCGTTTTCCTGCCCTTCCAGATACTGATCGAACTCGATAGTCTCAATAAATAAAGACCTTCCTGAAGACATCGCCTTCATTTTATCTTTGGAGTTCTCAGTCTCCCATAAACGTCCTTCAAAAATATCTTTCCACTTTTCGCCTCTAGAATTCTTCTCAAGTAAAATGATTATTTCGTTTCTGCTCAGATCGTTTGATGAGAATGGATCAGGCTCTTTATTTTTCTCGTAGGTAATTTGGTGGGCGACACCATTCCAAAAGCGAAGCCAGAATAGAAAATCATCGTTCTTGAAAACAAGTGTTTTCGTTTCTCTGATTACGTTAAACGGTTCTCCGTAACGCTCGATACACTGCTTAGGTGTTTCTCCAATTCTAGAATAGGCAGTCTGCCCGAGGATAATAGAAAATATTCCGACGAGAAAGATTTTCATTTTTAGAACAAGTAATTGATGAATTCATAGATATCGTTCTGTAGTCATTTCTGTCAAGGTCAGATATTCTAGCTATACTGGACTTGATCTAAATAGGCATTATTCAAATATAATATTGATTTACTTTCGGATATCATGCACCTAGCTCCAGATGAGCTAATGGCTAATTCCTGAAGTCACATACCTGCGAGAATATTGGGCCGCGCGAAGTGTCACACGACATGAAGTGCTTTGGTATTGCTGCATGTCTACAACAAAACACACTACCCCAGAGGGTTCATCATATATGGGATGTGCTCATTGGAAAACTGCGCTCAAAAAGGCAGAGTAAAGCAAGTCAGGGGCTACATCGCGTTTATATGCATAAGGTAATAATGCAGGACGAATAAGGGAATGGTGAGCTTGTTGGGTGTTGTTGAGTAATTCCCGTACAGTTATTGTTCATGTAAACAAGGAAAAGGGCGGGCGGCGCACGCTAAAGCGTGCATCCGCTCCGCCCTCATTCACCCGTTTAGGATGCGACAAGCTCAGCGCTGGACAGGACAAGGGTATCGCCGCGCATTTTGACGCGGTTGGCCTTGAGCGTCATCGGCTCGTACTCCTTCGGCTTGGGGAAGGCCGTGACGTTGCCGTCTTTGACCTGGATGTCGGTTCGCTGGCTCGGGTCAAGGAACTGCTCCCAGAGGATAAGCCCCGGTTGGGTGGCAAGCTCGGTCGTGATAATCACGAATGAGCCCGAACCGTCTTTCTTGCGCCCATAGCGAGCCGTCGTGGAAACGGGCACTCCGCGCACGAAGAGTCCGTTGTTTTCAATCTTCACCTTACTGGTGGTTTTGCTTTCTGTGTTTTGTGTCATAATTGATAGGATTCGAGGGTTTCGAGTTGAAAGGGTTTGGTGATGGCGATCATGCCTTGCCCAAGGTACCGCTCGGCCTGCGTAAGCCGTAGCACGAGATGCCCAAGTAGCTCCCAGTATGGAACCTGAAGGCGCAGCAGGTGGTAGTGTTGCGCTCCATCCTGAAAGAGCGCGCGATAGGACCAGCGCTTGATGCGTTCGCCGATAGTCAGCGATTCCTTTTCCTCGGGCGCTTCGTCGACCTCTTCGATTTCTGCGGGCTCTACTTTCTGTGGCTTGTCTGGCGTCTCTTTGTAGAAGCCCCGCGAAGTCTGAAAGATGCGGATGCGCTCACGCTGTAAAACCCAATCGGGAATTTGGCCACCCTTGCAGACGTATTTCAGGAGGTAGTGGAAATCCTGATTACTGATGCGCTTGACGTTGGTTCGCCCGAGGCCCCAGAGATGATTCAGGAGTGCACCTGGCAAGAATCGCTTTGTCAGGAAGATAACATGGAAGTGCGCCCAGCCGTTTCGGTGAAACTCGACCTTCACGCAATAGGGCGCGTCCATGCGGTAGGTCTTGCCTTCCCAATCGACACCCTTACGTAGCGCATAGAAGAGCTTGCGCAGACGGTCACGGGAGTAGTCGAAGGCAGAGCCGGGACCGTCAAAGTAGAGTTGATTGACCGTGAAGGTCAGGAAGAGACAGCCCGAGACATCAGGCAGGCGCGGCATGAGGCCAGCGACGACCTTGTAAATCCCCAGCGGGTGAAACCACGACTTCGGGACGTAGGGCGAAACCGTACCTGTCAGCATGCCCACCCCCTTTCCGCGATTTCACCTCTGGAAGATAAAACAGTAGAGATGGCGGGATAAGCTGCACGCAGCATATCAAGTCGGGGATGGCGGTTCCGACCGTATGCCGCTGGTGTTGAGCGTATGCGCTTGGAGCTTCGCACGCTCATAGCTCGATCCCCTCAGAGGTTTCGCGAAGGAAGCGCTCTAGCTCCCAATGCGGATACATGGGGCGACGTGTCGCCCGAGACGGCCGGAGCAGTCTGCGTTTCGTCAGGCGGTCAACCGTAGCCGGTGACAACCCGAGGATTTCCGACGCCTCTTCACGGGTGTAAGCGAGACGGCGGCTTTTCGTTTGGTGATGTTGAACATGCGTTTGCATGCCCAGTTTATGCCATAAATGCCTGACCTTTAATACCTAAACGTGCGAAAATGTGAATTTAGGATTTTTTAGGGCGTCCACGACCAGCCAATTTCAGCCCAATTTCGCGACAAATCGCTTCTAGGCGTTTGGGTGGTGCCTCCGGGTCGGCCTGGTAATTAAGCGCAGCATTCAGGACTTTGTGTAGTTCCGCGACTGACCCGCATTCAATAGCTTTGGGCCAAACTAGCCAAAGCGTTGAAAGAATCTCCTTTCTATCTGCGGTTCCGTCGTCTGCGTCGTAAGGAATAGAAAAATCCAGTCCTTTTAGATACCCTTTGTGAAACTCCTTGGCCTGATCTGTAGAGAGAAGGTAACTAATCATTAGCCTTCGTTGCATATCCGTTCGGAACCGCCATGCTTTCCATCGACTGATCCCCCAGCCCTTGCCTGGACTAACTAAAGTCTGAAACATCTCAAGGCTCTTATCAGAGGGAGCGAAGGTCTCTTTAAAATCCTTCACTGCTCGCTCAGGCACTACTCTCTCTTGATTCCTAAAAGCATGCATGCTCCCCATGAAAACACCCATAGAGTAAACATCATTCTTGTTAGTTTGCAAAGACTTGATTGCCTTAATAAACGACGGGCAAGTGGTCAATTTAAGCTTTTCGTAGGCTTTTTTTGTCCACTCCGGCGGCTCAGGCATCTCTTTGGGGAGCAAATCACTTCCCTCGAAGAATTTACGTTCGATTTGAATCTCAAGTGATCGCTGCTCGATCCATTTAAGAAATTCTTCTTTAGACTCTCCGTAAAATTGATTCGGGGTTTCCATGAATAGTAGAAATGGTACAATTTACCTATATCACCCCACACTCGCGGCATTCAAGCAACCAGTCGCCGGGTGTGCGGATGGAAACACCGTAAACCTGATTCCCAAGTAGCCCCATGAAGTCTTGGCGGTCGAGTGTCAGGAGGACATCCACCTTAGCAGCGAGTGCAGAGAGGACGACAGGGCGATCTTTGGCCTTCGGAAAGATAAGGATTTGTTCAGGCGAGAGCGCATCCCCTACCCACTCAACCTCATTCCGCACAAGGCGCTTGAAGTTACTTTCGGCGCTTGCGCCAAGCTTGGGCAGATTCTTTTGAGTCTCGGCCAGGCAATAGGCCGAACTGATGAGCGACCAGTCAAATGATTCTGCGTTCTCAATCAGGAAGCGGCTTGCACCCTTGGCCGAGGCGGAGGCCGACAGGAGCACGCTCGAATCCAGAAACAGCTTCACTTGCGTTTCTTGAAAGCGGCCATCGCGGCCTCATCATCGGCGATCCACTCACGAATGCGCTTGGCCGGAATGTCGCGAACAGGAACAGCGGCGGCGGGTTCGAGCGTAAGCTTGCCGTCCTTCTCCTCGATGATCACGAGGGGATTCGGAAGCTTGTCGAGACCCAGCTTGCGCCGATACTCCGGCGGCAGGGTCACGGTGCCGCGTTTGCTGACTGATAGAACTGCTGACATGCAGTAATACTGCATTACGGAAAAGCATTTGTCAAGCTGACGAAGTAGCTACAGCCGCTGGGCCATCTCGAAGGAATGGGTGTCGCGGAGATGGCCGTAGGTTTTAGCGACGAGCAGACCGCCGTCCTTGTGACCAATCCATGCCGCGATGGTTTTGAAATCAACCCCCTTCTCGATGGCGTTGCTGACGAAGTAATGGCGTAGGCAATGGTGGGTGAAGTGCGGGAGCTTGGCCAAGGTGCAGGCGGTGCCGATGGCCTTCTTGGCCGACTCGATGGGGATAATGCGTGCGCTGGAGTCGGGACAACTTTGGGCCTGATGGAGTTCTTGCAGGAAGGCGGCCAGCGTGGGAAAGAGCGGGACGACGCGCACGAGGTGGTTTTTCGTGCCCACTTCCCCACCCGACACAGTGAAGCTGTTGCGCTCGAAATCGACTTCTCGCCAGATAATGTGTGTGGCCTCGCCGAGACGCATACCCGAGTAGGCCAGCAGCTTGACCAGAGGGATGGCGTTGCGGGCGCGTTGGTCGAGCTTTTCGAGGGTGACAAGCAGGGTTACAAATTCCGACACCGAGGGAATGAGGATCGGCTTGTCCACGACACGCTTGCGCTTGAGGGTGCGCGCGGGGCTGTCCAGTAGGAGGCCGGAATCGACCGCGTATTGCAGGACGCCTTTCAGGACGATCAAGTCCTGATTAAAGGTTGAGGCGGCAATGCCCTTTGCGCGGCGAGCGGCCCAGGTCTCGCAGTCCTGCCGGGTAAGGCCAGTGAGGGTGGATGCGCCAAAGGGCTTATTCAGGCTTTTCAGGCAACGCCGGATTCGGTCAACGGATGATGGCTTGAGGTTGGCGGTGGCAATGGGGAACCAGCGCTGGCCAAGCTCGGCAAAGGTCAGGCCCCGATCCTCGGTCGAGGTACTGAGGCGGGCGGCCTGCCCGCGAAACTCCTTTAAGCGACGTTCAGCGAGTTTTCGGTCTTGAGTTCGCAAGGAACGCCGTATTTGCTTCCCGTTTCTTTTAACGAGCGCGTAATATGTACCCGATGATGAATTACGGTAAAGGCATTCTGCTACCTTTACAAACGATGCTTGAGGCGTTTTTGCCTTGGGGTCGAACATGGCGAATTTCTTTGGGTTACAAAACGAGGTTACAAACGCCCATAAACGAGCGCAACAATAATCACTTAAGTCAGTTTATTCCAATTAGTTAGGGCCCATAGCTCAGCGGTTAGAGCAGGGGACTCATAATCCCTTGGTCCTCGGTTCGAATCCGAGTGGGCCCACCATTGTCAGCCAACGACTTAAGTAAAAAAGTAGCAACAGAACGCTCGTGCATGCATGGCAATAGTATGCCATTCTAGGGTCCTGTTACCGAAATGCTTGCTATCATTTTTGGAGGCTATACGCCCCCACCCCCACAGCAGGCATAGCCTGCACTTTCGATGCTGCCGCATCGCGTCTGAGATTACGACTGGCTAGAGCTCCTGCACTTTGATGTTCAACAACTGGCTGGCAACCCGCTTCTTCAGATCGGCGTCCTAACCCTCAAGCTCTTCAGGCGCTTTACGTCGCTCAGTTTCATCTGGCCGTACTTGGACTTCCAGCGATGGCTAAAGGAAGCTACAGCAACGTGTGAAAGTATCGAGTCGAGAAGACCGATCAATGCAGCATATCTGTTTCCACATCTGTGCTGTGAAAACCCGGCCATGAATTCCAGCGGCGCTCGTCTTCTATCGACAGCGCTTTTTTAATTGGGATCTGCCCGTCATTGAGATCCAGATGTGAATAATCCTTCAACTCCTCCAGCAAAAGGTGATGCATTTCCTTACAGCGCTCTGGATGAGCCTTGCTCAAGTCACGCCTTTCCTCCGGGTCATCCATCAGGTTAAAGAGCAAGCAGTCATTGCCCGCGGCACAGTAGTGATATTTCCACTCTTTGGAAGTCACGGCATAAATATCACCGCAGACACCGATCAAGTTTTCACGCTTGTTTTGCCCTGTAGCCATTTCCCTCAAATCAAAGCCTTGGGCTTCTTCAGGGCATTTCTCGCCAATGTCTGCCAAGTTGAGAACCGTCGGCAGAATATCCTGCAGACAGACAATCTCATTGCACACGTTACCACGCAATGCTTCCTGATCAAATTGCCCCGGAGGCCTTATTAACATGGGGACGTGAGCTGCCCCTTCAAAGAACAACCCTTTGCCACTCATGTAATGGTCCCCGAGCATTTCTCCATGGTCAGAGGTAAACATGATCCACGTATTATCCAGCAGTCCTAGCTCGCGCATACGGGCAAAAAGGAGCCCAAGGGCCGCATCAACCTCGCTGATGCAAGCATAGTATGCACGCCGAATTTGCTGTAGCTGCTCAGGTCCAAATCGGTAACCATTACCAAGCATGGAGCTCATTCGCATGAAGCCCGGGGGAATCTTTTCTGGTGATGCCGACCAATCTCCAGTAATGGCTTCGGGCATAGGCATGCCGCGATAAATCTCCCAGAATGGTAACGACGGGTCAAACGGAGGATGCGGTTTGCTGAAGCTGGTCCATAGAAAAAATGGACGCTCCTCGTCGCGGGTTTCCATAAAGTCAATTGATCGATTCACAACCCAACGCGACAA
Source organism: Verrucomicrobiia bacterium (assembly GCA_030425485.1). Lineage (GTDB taxonomy): Bacteria > Verrucomicrobiota > Verrucomicrobiia > Opitutales > Cerasicoccaceae > Ruficoccus. The sequence goes on along the minus strand of JAUIAM010000001.1, from coordinate 131,263 downwards.
GGTGTGCTCCGTACCGGCGGTACCAATAATGGGTTCAAGCTCATTTTGCCCCTGTCCGTGACGCGATCCCGACTGTCCCGGGAAATACTGGTCCATAAAACGGTAGTAATCGTATGAGGTCTCCATTTCCTCAAAGCCGAACTTCTTGCGCATCGGATGAAAGTGCATTTTTCCCTGTGCGCGGGTTTGGTAGCCAGCTTGGACAAGCATTCCGGGCAAGGTATCATGCCCACGCATTGGCTCGGCATCGGTGTTCGCAGTCGCCCCATGGACATAGGCCGGCATGCCGGTCATTACGGTAGCACGAGCTGGCATACACACCGGACAGTCGCTGTAAGCGCGCGTAAAGGAAACCCCTGTATCGGCCAGCCAATTCAAGTGTGGGGTAAAAATGTGCGGATTCCCTCCACAGTGAAGCGTGTCCCAGCGTTGCTGGTCCGTGGTAATAAGCAGAATATTGGGTGCTGTCATGTGTCCTGTGTTTTTAAATCGCGAAGCTATCCATTCGCTTTTCTAGCATTGCTTGGTGCGAGCTCGCCGGCGGCGCAGTATGAACATCACAGCGATGAGTTGGCCAAAGAGCGCAAAACCTGCGGGCTCAGGAACGGCGGATATACGGTCTAGCCGAACGGATACCTGATTGCCGAAGTAATTCACAACGAATGTATACAGCTGATCATCCAGCACCATATCGATGGTGTTTTCCGCAAACATACCCGTCAGCCCATCGCCAGCCCTTAGGAAATGGTAAGCATCACCCGCGTTGGCGATCTTTGTGTAGCCATCGGCAAAGGTAAAGTTAAGGAAGGCACCTTCGATATCCAGCGTCCCGCCAAAATTAAAGTAATCGTAGTTTGTGCCGACGTCCAGGCCACCGTCCAGGTACAGGTGTATGTGCGAGCCCGCCTCAAAGACAACGTTCTGGTAGAAGGTGATGCGGGTTGCCCCGGTATTGCTCGGGGCCATGTGAGACCCGGACATCATCACCACATCGCTGCCGATGGCACCGCCGCCGCCCAGCGTCGCTCCATCGTATACATAGGTTGTCCCCTGGGCCAGCCACTGGGTATTCTGGATGAGGAGGCGACCCTCCTTGACGTGCGTCTCCCCCGTGTACCTGTTGTTGTTAGTAAGCTCAAGCGTACCATGTCCTGTCTTCACCAAGCCGTATTGACCATTCTGGTCTTTGATAAGTCCAGTGATGCGCGCATCCACATCGGCCGAACCATTATCTACCCGAATCGCGCGGTAATTATTCCCACCAGCCGTCATCGTCAGACCGTTGGTAAAGATCAGGGTGGCGTCCGCACTGGGAGAAGAGAAGCGCAAGGTATAGTTCGCACCGAGCGGTTCCCTATTTCCCCAAACGAGATCTGTGCTTTCTTGATCCGTTGCAAGTATGGTCACCGTACGATCTTCACCTACAGCACTGAAGCCCCCCATCCCAGCGTCATTGTCAAAAAAGATATTACGCGCATAGCCTATGTAACCAGTGTAATCACTGTGCGCGAGTTCGAGTACGCCGCCAGCCAGGGTGATGTTCTGATGGAAGAAAACAGCAGGTTCACCATCGTAATCTACCCCTTCTCTCTTCGTTGCGGGGATGGCATTCTCCGAGCCAAGCCGAAGCGCGCCGCCCTCGATATGGATTCTGGCCTCAAAGGTTTCATTAGAGCCCGTTAGTTCCAGCGTGCCGTCACCCGACTTCACAAATCGATTCGCCGTACCTGTAATATTGCCGGAAAGGCGGGCATCCACGGCAGCAGAGCCATTCGCAACGTTAATGGTGCGACTCACCCAGCCGTCCCCCGTGCCCAAGCTGAGATTATTATCGATCGTGATGGTGGAGTCAGACCCGGTTGAAGAAAGCAACAGGTCCCCCGAGCCTGTGCGGAAGCCATCCGCGCCCCACTGCAGATTCGCACCGTTATTTAACGTCAATGTGCGATCTGCACCACTGACGCTAAAGCCTCCGTCCTCTCCAGATGAAAAGCTCACCTGGCCCGCGCCCCAGCCGAGGTCGGCACTCACATTTGCCCCACCCGTCGCGTATTCCAGTATACCGCCCACGAGCTGGGTGTTTCCACCACTGGGCAATGACGAAGCCGACCCAATACGCAAGACGCCAGCCTCAATACGGGTCGCTCCCGTGTAGGTATTGGTACCCGTAAGTTCGAGCGTGCCCTCGTCTCGCTTGGTCAAGCCACGGGTTGCGCCGGACTCTTCCGTAAGGTTTCCACTCAGGCGGGCGTCTGCGTCAGCCGAGCCGTCAGCCACACTGACGATGCGGTTTCCCGATCCAGAACCGAGGCTTAGGTGATTCGTCAATGTCACCGTCGCATCAGAGGCTTTAGAGGAAAGCTTCAGCGGATCGCTGCCGTCCGCTACGAAATGCTCCTGCCCCCACACAAGATTAGCCCCGCCGTCGAGCGTAACGGAACGGTCGGCCCCAGCGGCACTAAAACCACCGCCTCCATCCGTGAAACGGACCTGCCCAGCGCCTGTTCCAAGCCACATCTGAACGTCAGTCCTGCCATGCGCAAACTCAACCACACCACCGCTTAAATCGAGATTGGAATGACTGGAAAGCGCCCCGGAAGAGCTTAAACGCAGCACACCGTCCTGCAGTCTGGTGTCACCCGTGTAGCTGTTATTTCCGGTCAGCTCAAGGACACCTCTTTTATAAAGCTGAAACCCAGCCGAGCGACCCGCCATTTCGGTCAGGTCGCCGGAGAGACGACCATCGATCGCCGCATCACCGTCATCAACCAAGAAAGAGCGAAAGCCGGTCGTCCCCGTATAGGCATTACCGAGCCGGATGTCGTTGGTCAGCTCTACCGTGCCGTCGGAATTTCTCGATCCCAGGACGAGTCCGCGGAAATGATCGCTGCGCATGTCGAGGACTTCGCCCTCATTCAGGGTAATGTGCACATCACCGCCATACGCGCCAAATCCACCATTGCCCTGAATGCTGATCTCCCCCGCTCCGCCGCCCAGCGTCAGGGCGTAATCGCCCCCGGCCAGTTCTAACGTTCCACTTGAGGCAGAGGCTCCGGTGAAGCGGATGTTGGAGTGCTCAGACAGGGCATTGGCCGATGTGTTTCGTACCGCCCCATTCTCGATGATCAAGTCACCCTCATAGCTATTTTCTCCCGACAGAATGAGCTGGCCGATCCCCGTTTTGATAAAGTCTCCCTCCCCGGAAATATCCCCGGAAAAGTGAAGATCATTGTTGGAATCAACGGTCAGACCACCTCCGCCAAGCTGCACGTGACCCGTGCCGCCATGAGAGGAGTTTAATCCGCCAATCGTCTGGCTTCGGCTATCCAGTGCCAGGCGGGCCGTCGGGTCGACACTGGTAAAGTCCACAGTGGATTCGCTGGAGAGCAGTCCGCTCTCTCCGACCTGTAAGGTTCCCTTGTGGATAAACGTTATGCCCGTATTCGTGCTTATGCCATCAAGGGTCAGGCTTCCGGTCCCATCTTTGGCCAACCCGCCTGCGCCTGAGATATCGCCGCTGATCGTCGTGTCGCCGGGGCCATCTACCACTGCGATATGGCCCTCTCCGGTATCCAGCCCGCCATTGAAGACGAAGCCTCCATGGGTGGCTTCCCAGTTTTGGGATTCGGACAAAATCAAATCCACGTTAAAGGTCTGCGTGGCGGAGGATTCATTGCGCAGGCCGACCCGGTCCAGTGTCAAAGCGTGCGAACCATCGATGGTAAACCCGCCAATAGCGGCAGAGTCTTCGAAAAGCATGCCACGAATCACCCGATCCGCCTGATTGACATTGAGCGTCGTAACGCCATTGGCTTCTGAGGCATTCAGGATCACCGATTCGGTATGGGGACTGGCGCTGGTGCTCCAGTTCCCGGAAGAGAAGAGATGGACGCCTGCTGAGCCCGTCCAACGCGCGGCGGTATCTTCGACGTTCGTGGGGTCGTTAAAAATAGTGTACTTGAGTGCGTAACCGTCCTCGCGAAGCAGCGCGTTGATGTCTTTGCCCGGATCGTAGGCATAAGTCTGGCCGCCTAAAGTAACCTCTCCCTCCTCCGCAAAACCGGTGTAGAGGCTTCCATATGAACCACTGGTAAAGGCGGTTCCAGCGATGTGTAGGCTTTTAGACCCGTCAGGTTCTGTTCTCTCAATAAAAGCGGGACTACCCGAGTCTCCCAATGTCCAGTATCGAGTATTATCCCTGTTGCTACTCTCGAGAAAACGAGGCTGGATAGAACCTGTCCAGGCATTTTGTGTCCAGGTCCAGGTCCGGGATTCGCCAATGATAGGCCCCGAGTTTGAGCTGCTTTGGCTCCCATAAAGGAAGAGAAGGTGGTCATTTGTAGCATCACCATTACTATTGGGAATTCTATCCCGGACATCCAATATGCGGTAAACATTAAGCTGTTCGTCGGAGCGAAATGTACGGTCAAAGGTGCCAATGGACGTATCACCGATCGAGTCTCTATATTCATAACCGGGAGTCGCCACCTTGGTCGTCTGCATTCGAGCAATTCGATTGGATGTCAGCTCGTTGTCCGCACCCACGAAATAGTAAGTGCTCCCGATCTGGGATTCATTGTGCTCGGCCTGTATCCCATGCAGCGGTGATATGAGTGTGATGTTATGCATGGGGTGCAGACCACCCATCCCCGATCCCCTTTCCCAGCCAACACCAGAAAAGTCATAGCCTGCACCTAGATAGCCAGACCCCGTATTGCGAACGAACGTTGTACCCTCCGGGTCAGAAAAATCTCCGGAAGAAAAGACATTATGACGCGCAGGATCGTAGCTTACGAGCACGATCGCATTCATAGGTTGAAAGGCCAAATAAATGGCCAGGGTAATGAGGGGTAGGTGCTTTATCATTTCTGTGTAAGGGGTCAGGCAAGTAGAATACTGGATGGGTCAGGACACATCATACGGGTGTATTTTATCGCGATTCATTGAGCATGCGTTGGCGCCACCAAAAAGCATTACCCTGCTAGCGGGATTCGCGGAGACGGGCATTCCACGAGTACGTATGGCATTACCCGTAATGCGACTTACTATTGCCCAAACCTAAGGACTGAAGGCATCTTTTAAAAGGTGCTTTGTTTGCAATTCTCTCTCCGAAAGATGACCGCCGCTAAGTTCAGGAAAGTCCTCCAGGCTGTCTATGCAACCCCTCTGGCAGTACACGGCGCACGCCGGGGACCTTTACCCTTCAACCCATACAAAAACACCTTACATAAGCGAGAGGATTGCCCGGGATTTCATTTTTCGGAGATAAAACTGCAAGCAATATACCTTCAATGTAATGGCCGCGTAGCTTATATTCTCACTTAGATGCCCAACGCATTATTCCTGAAAAATACATCACTCTCTTTAGAAACTTAATCAGTAAACAATCTAAACCCAACTAGCGCAAAGAAGCATGTCTATCAAAAACCAGATCAATCCGATGTTAAATGAGCCCGAACCGAAAATCCAGTGGCGCATTGCCCACATAGATTTCAAGGGCGTGCCACCAACCTTTGATCGCCTCCTGGAACACTTGCGAATCATTCGCTACGCGGGGTACAACGCAGTCCTGCTAGAATGGGAAGACATGTTCCCCTGGGAAGTGGACCAGCGATTCCGCAACGCCAGCCACTATTCCCGCGAGCAGATTCAGAAAATCAGCGATGAGGCCAAGGCACTTGAACTGGAAATCATCCCGTTGGTACAAACGCTCGGCCACATGGAGAGTTTCCTGCGCTTTGATAACTACGCGCACATGCTTGAGGAGCCCAACAACATCGCCAGTATCAATCCCCTGGCCGACGGAGCCGCCGAGCTGATTTCGGGCATGGTGCGCGATATGATGGACCTCTTCCCCGACGTCAAGTACCTGCACCTGGGCGGGGATGAGTCGTGGTGCTTCGCCCAGAGCGAAGCAGGACAGGCCTACCTGAAAGAACACAGCAAAGCCGCACTGTTCTGCCATCATTATCAGCCGCTGCTGGACATCGTAAATGAGCGGGGCATTCGGCCAATGCTCTGGCACGACATGATGATCGAGTGGGATATCCAGGAACTGAGCCACTTCCTCAAACAGGTTGACATCATGGTCTGGGGATACCAAGGGCAACCCGGCGGAGACAGCGGCCCTTATTCACGTGAAGTGATCGACCGCTTTGCCCAGGCTGGCGCCAACCTCTGGGGCGCCGCCGCCTACAAGGGCGGGGACGGCTCCATGGTAAACCTCCCGCATCTTGATAAGCGGGTAGAAAACGCCGAGGGCTGGGCCAAGCTGTGCGAAGAAGTTAAAGCCCTGAAAGGTGTCTGTGCCACAGGCTGGAGCCGCTACAGCACCGAACTGTGGCAGATCGCGCCCTTTGATATCACACTCAACGTTTTCTTTCTGATCGGTGCCGCCTTGCACGACGGACGTATTCATGACGCCCACGCGGAGCAATTGACCCTCGCACTCGATCGAATCGGCGAGGCGAAAAACTGGCAGACTCGTGTTAACCTTGTGCAAAAATTGACCGCGCGCGTGGATGAAGCTTGGCGACACATTAAAGGCACTCACATGTATGTGGCCTGCCGCCAGCACGACAACACCCGAGCCATGGGCGCCATCGGCTGGAGGAATCTTGGTTATATCAAAGAGAACCACGGACAGGCCAAACTACACGCAGAGGCCTTGCAGGCCTCACTGGCCGGCAGCATCTGCTCGCCATGGCTGGAGAACTGGCTGGCCACACAGATCAATGCCATTCACCCCGCCTATCACCATGCCCACGACACCATCCACGCATGGGCGGAGCATGTTGGCACTGAGCCTTACCAGCCCGCTGAAACTTATGAAATTCCAGACATCTACTAGATGACGGCATAGACCTCGCCATGGTCTTAGCAGCACAACACCCAAAACCTACCTCAGCCCTCTCTCGTAATGCGCTCCCACATAGCTATAAGCACCGCCAATTCACCCTCAAGAAAGCGCGGATTTGCGCTCATCATCGCACTTATGCTGATGGGCTTTGTTGTCCTCTTAATGATGAGTCTGACCTCACTGGTCAATGTTGAGCTTAAGCTTGCGACCCGGCAGAGCACAATGTTTGAGGCCCGCCAGAATGCGCTCTTGGGGCTCAACCTGGCTTTGGCAGAGTTGCAACGGACGGCCGGCACCGATCAGCGTGTAACGGCTCGGTCCGACATCAGTTCGGGCGCAGCCGTGCCCAACGCGTACTGGACTGGCGTTTGGAAGAGCATCCCCCCGGAGGATACCAATCACCCGGTGGACCCCGATACCCGTCACCCGGTCGTCCCCAGTGTTGAGAACCTCGCCCCCTCGCAATCCGAACTCATGACATGGCTCATCAGCGGCAATGAAGGCATTGATGCCTCAACTGGCGAAGACCTCAACTACACGCCCGATCATGACATGAGTGGCCTCGCGGACTTTGGTTCTGACCCAAATAGTACTGCCGTGTACTTGGTTGGGGCCTCAACCTTGATCGATAAAGGGGCCAATGAGGCAGCATCCGCCAACCTCGATGGAGCCGTCATCGCCCCCAAAGTCCCACTTAAGGATAGCGACACCAATACGATCGGACACTACGCCTGGTGGGTCGGTGATGAGGGCATCAAAGCCCGCATCCAGACTCAGAATACCCCCGACGTACTTGACGCAACCGACGGCGAAAAGTCACGCCTTGCCTTTCAACTCCCAGCCGCCACCGACCCTGCGGTCAACAACGAGCTCGCAGATATTTACGACCGGACGGATGAGCGGCTTGAAGATGCCGATAGCTTCAGCGCTCTCAATGTCCTCTGGGGACCGGGTGACTCGGCAACACGGCAAACGCTTAACGAGCATTGGCACGACCTCAGCCCCTACTCGATGGGCCTGCTCACGGATACCCGCTGGGGAGGCTTTCGCGGAGACCTGACCCTCGCCTTTGAGAACGACAGCGTCTTTGAAAAGTACTTCGGCCAGTGGAACAACGACTCCGATCGATTCTACTTCGTTGAGCTACAGGATCACGGCTACCAGGCAGGCGGGTTCCCAAACTGGTCCAACCTGCGCTCCTTCTATCAACTCAAAGACAGACTCGGAGTCATCAATGGTCGCACAACGGCCAATATGCCGATCCCGCTGGACAGCTCACGCTCAGTATATCCCATGACTGTAAGCTGGAGCGAAGACCAGCCATATAAGCCTGACAGCAGCGAAGAAGGCTATCATGGAAATAGTCCGATCAATGCCATCCTGGCACGCCTTCAGGTTTCGATAAAACTTTCCTACGAAAAGGTGGATACCATCACTCTTCCGGATGAAAGTACGGAGAACGTATACTCGCCCATACTGCTGGTCGCTCCGCTGGTTGCACTGTACAATCCCTATAACATCCATCTCGATCCACCAAAGGACAAGTATGGCAGGACCATGCAAAACAAAGTCCGCTGGTCATTTACACCATGGATAAGGATACGGGTGCGAGAACGAGGTGAAGATGGCGAGTACGCACCCAAAGATGGCCTGGACGGCCAGGATGGCGTTATTTTCTACATGCGCGAAGTACTCACCATGGAGGATGACGAGCCCGACGCATCCGGCAACATCGCCCCCGAACTGGAAATGACCCTCCCATGGGAAAAGGGGCAGACTGGTGCATACTACAATGACCTCTACCCCGGTGAAACACGCCTCTATGGCCTCTGGGAAAATGTGACGCGCAGTGAATTCCTCTACGACGATGGCGATGGCGATCGGGAAGATGACTTCCACCTGCTTGTACTCAGCACTGCCGAGAAGGAGGACAGCCAGTATGCGCCCGACAGCGGGCATCTTATCCTCGACCTGAAGCGCGCCTTTAGCGCGAGTGAGATCGGGCCGGTTTACGGAGAGAAGAATCGAGATAACATCACGGATAAGTTCGGACTCTCGGAAAAGGAGAAAACCTATCTGGAAGTGACTGCCGATGATCTGGTAATTATCGACATCGCCACAGGAAGTGGGGCAAGCGTCCGCTACATGCATAACGGCAAACCTGATGATATCGCGGCAAGTTCATCCCACACCCAGTATTTCAATCCCATCGTGGATGGCCATGGCAGCAACCATACAAAGCAGTATATCCTTTCGCCCGGCCAGCTAGCGGGGAATGTACAGTCGCTTGGGGCTTCTGGATGCGAGGAGCATTTGACGAGCATATGCAAAGCCGTCTGCTCGTTGACCATAACATCCGCGCCATGTGCGGCCCCGCGACGTGGGATAAGATGAACGGTAATTTCTATGCCAGCAGCATTTACACCGGCGAGGTCGCAGGCACCCAGGCTTACGGTTATCTTGATGATGACCCTTACGGAAACATTGGCGACAATGATGCTGCCGGTGGACGCTTCACCGGCTTCTCCGGTGGTAGCGTTGACTTTATCGAAGGCGGCGTCGCACGTACCGCGTTATTCGATGTCCCGCGCGAGCCTCTCCTCTCCCTCGGCTCACTCCAGCACGCCAACATAGGCCGCTATACCATCGACCCGAGCTACATTATCGGTAACAGCTTTGCTCCGGCACGTATCCGTGATCTTAACGACTTCCACGCGACAGGCTATGGTGACAAAAATATCGATGCCTGGGATTTGAGCTACGTGCTCAATCAGCAACTCTGGGACAGCTATTTTTTCTCCAGCATTCCCCAGGGCCTCACCCCGGCTAATCTGTCAGACCTGCAACGCGATAAAGGGCACCTGCCAAATCACCGCCTGCGCCTTATATCGCGCGATGCCAGACTCTCCCCGGATGATCTGACGAACAATGACGGAGGCGATGACAGCGAAACCTTTTACGAAGTCGCCTCAAATATGGCCATTGAGGGTGCATTTAACATCAACTCTACGTCGGCCGAAGCATGGGCCGCTTTCCTCGCCTCATCGCGTAACCTCGCAATCCCCAGCTACCACCCGGACACTGCGGAACTGCAAAACAATACAACTACAGAAAGCGGAGCAGTCTTCTCCCGCCTCATGCACCCGATAGACGGAAAATACGATAGCATAGATGTCGATGGCATGACTTTCTGGCGCGGATACCGTGCACTCGATGATGCCGAAACCCAAGCCCTGGCCACAGAGATCGTCGCCCTCATTCGCCAGCGTGGAGAGCCCTTTTCCTCACTGGCCGAGTTTGTCAATCGCCCGCTGGAAGATGCTCCCAACAATGGACCTGCCCGCGCCGGAATACTTCAGGAGGCCGTTAACAGGGCCGGACTGAACGATGCCGTTCTCGCCGATGCCTATAGCGGCGCTCCCTCCCCCAGCGGCATCACCCACAACCAGTTTAATGGCAATGCTCCAACCAGCGGTTTTCCGGGCTACCTGACACAGGCCGACATTCTCCAAACTCTCGGCCCCCTAATGACCGCTCGCTCGGACACGTTTACGATTCGCAGTTACGGCGATAGCATTAACCCCCTCACCGGGAACGTTGATACCCAAGCTTGGTGCGAGGCCGTGGTTCAACGCATGCCCGAAGAAACCGTACATGGACAGGATCACCTGGCCCGCGACGCTAATCGCAGGTTCCGCATCATTTCTTTCCGCTGGCTGACTAAGAGCGACATTTAAGTGAATCTGACTGCGACACTGACGTAACAACTCGTCCAGTTCATTGGCTAGCCAACCGTTTTTTAAAATGTATTACCCTCGCTACGTCTATCTCCACCCCATCCTCCTGACTCTATTCCTTGGCACAACCGTGCTCTCGGCTCAGCAACAAGAGATCGTGTCCGTGCGCTTCACGGCACTGAGCCTGGATAGTCCGGTTAACAACCTCTATTTTGACAGCGACGGTGAAGCCCAAATGATCTGGACCTCGACCGTTACGCGCTCAACACCCAAAGAGTACACTGGCCCACCACAGTTAGTGTTCTATGTCCGCGAGGCCGGAGCCGAAGAGCAAACAATCAAGCGTCCCGTCGCAGCCGCTAACCTGACAGGATATTCCGGCAAGGAAGTTCTTCTATTATTTGCAGAGAACAAGCAGGAAGTTGGGCGATACAACGTTCACGTGCTCGACGATAGCCTCAGTCGCGCTCCGGAAAATTCGTGGCGCATGTTTAACCTCTCCCCCACTGCCGTGGCTGTGAAAGTTGGAGAAGAAGACCCCGTAACGATCAAGCAACGCGCCGAGCATCTCTTTCGCTTCTCTTCCGATGACGAAGCAAGCGTTGTTATCCAGATCGCAGCATCCACTCAGGACGGATGGCAACTGGCACGTCGATCCACATGGAGCCACGGCCCAAATGTCCGCACAATCGTTTTCCTCCTGCCTGGAAAAACTGAAAGGTCCATTCGGGTAAAAACTATCAACCAATCTTTGCACACCACCCAACAGACCAACTGATCTGTTAGACGCACAGACTGTGCAGAAACCTCAAGAATAGGAGACACAGGCCATTTATCTGGCCACCATGCCTCCTTCGAGCCCAGATCAATCCAGAATTATCGCGGTGATTCCATTTTCAGAGATAGAACTGCAAACAATATACCTTTATAAAGAACACCTTCCGACCCATAGTATTGGCGTCGTTTATTCGCCCCATAGAAGCAGAGATTAATTTATGAAGATTTTAACCCCCATCGTTGCTACTCTTGCTCTCTTCTTGAACGGAGCATCTGCCAAACAACCCAACGTACTCTTTATCATCGTCGATGACCTCAAGCCCGAGCTGAGCGCCTTTGGCGGCGATGTTTTCACCCCGGCGATCGACAGCCTCGCTGCCAGCGGCACGACCTTTCTCAATGCCCACTGCCAGCAAGCTGTGTGTGGACCTTCCCGCGCCAGCCTGATGACAGGTCTGCGCCCCGACACGACACAGGTTTGGGACACCCAGGCAAATCTACGCGCCGTTGTTCCGGACCTTGTCACCTTGCCCCAGTATTTTAAAGAACACGGCTACACCTCGATTGGAATGGGCAAGGTCTTTACCGGCAGCAATGTCGATAAGGGCATGGATACCGCGTCCTGGAGCTACCCCTATACCAAAAACTGGCAAATAGCCAAACACTACAATGAAGACCATGGCCATCCAGCCAATGGATATCAGGGCGACGATATACGCAAAGTCGAGAAGGAGGCCAAAGCGGAAGGCATCACCCACTGGCGTGAACTGAACAAGTATATGGCGGATAAAGGCGCAAAGCCGGCGGTAGAATCTTCCGATGTGCCCGACAACGCTTACTTCGATGGTGCGATGACCCAATACGCGCTTGGCTTACTCGACGAACTATCGCAAGAGGAGCAGCCCTTCTTTCTCACCGTCGGCTTCTCAAAACCACACTTGCCCTTCGTTGCTCCCAAGAAATATTGGGACATGATCGATGCCGATAAGATCGAATTGGCATCTTATCAGGAAAAACCCGTGAACGGTCCCGACTTCAGCTGGGACCACTGGCCCGAGCTTCGCGCCTACAGCGGAATCCCGGAGGAGGGCCCGCTAACTGCCGATATGCAGCGCGAGCTGATCCACGGCTACTACGCCTGCGCGGCTTATATCGACGCGCAAATTGCCAAACTACTTGGTAAGATCGAAGCGCTCGGGCTGGAAAATGATACGATTATCGTTCTGCTTTCTGACCACGGCTGGCACCTGGGCGACCATGGCCAGTGGTCCAAACATACGAACTACGAACAGGCCACCCATGTGCCTCTCATCATCGTCTCACCCGGCATATCCGGAGGCAAGGAAACCACTCAACCCGTGGGCTTGATCGATGTCTACCCCACCGTGTGTCAACTTGCCGGATTGAGCATCCCCAGCCAGCTCGACGGCCTCAGCCTGGTGCCGTTCATGCAAGTACCGGACAGCACCACACGCAAATACGTCATGAGCCAGTACCCCCGCTGGAATAAAGTGGGCTACGCCATGCGCACTCTGCGCTTCCGCTTTATCGCCTGGTATGAGACAGATAATGTGGATCGCTCCGCAAACGGAACCCAAGATCCGCTTCAGATCGAGCTTTACGACTACGCAGAGGACCCTCTCGAAACCCGCAACCTGGCTGAGGACCCCGAGTACCAAGAAACGGTAAAGGCACTTCAGGCAGAAATGAACCAGTACTTGAAGCAGGATAACAACAGTTAACCTTTCAGATGCACGGAAGTAACCAATCATCAGGCATCATCTTTCGGAGATGAAATTGCAACGAATGCTCCTTTTAAATAATACGCACCTGAGCTATATTTCACGTAATGAATCATCCAACCATTGGATTTCATTGCAGGTGCCGACTCTCAAAACCCCATAATCAACCTATATAAGCTATGAGTAAAACGCCCTCAACCAACATGCTATAAGCATCAACTGGAGTTCTGTGCCTGATCGCCGCAGGCATGCTGCTCACCTCACAAGCCAGTGCACAAATCATGAACTACGACTGGACTGGCCCCAGTTCGGGTGGCGATTGGAAAACTGCAAACAACTGGACCCCGGTACCAGACTTACCAACCGTTACACCTCCCCAAATCACCTGGATCGCCGACTGGAGAAGTTCTAACAGAACCAATCTGGACACCGTCTCCATTGATGGCGCCTCGGTCACCACAGGCGGCTACGCTCTTGAATTCTACCTTGTCCCGGGGGCCAACCCGCTATCTGGCCAGGAAGGGACTCACACCTCTCTCACCCTCAGTAACAATGCTTCGCTCACCGCGGGTAATTTTCGCGTCTCCAGCTCACGCAGCTCCGGTATAGACTATATCCGCAATATGGATATCCAATCGGGCTCCAGCTTGAATGTCAACCTGCTCACAACGGGCTCATCAAACTGGACACCCGCCACATCGAGCACCACATGGAGCATTGGCGGCTCCGTCCAGGCAGCCAACTTTAACGGGCTCCTTGGTAATTTCTTCCCGGCCCAAGCTTCCGGTGGCTACTTTATCAACCTTGACGGTGGTAGCCTGACAGTCGCTGGCACGTTCAACTGGGACTCGAACGGTATTGACGAAGAAAATTTAGCCAATGGCCGAATCAATCTCTCCAACGGCGGCACGATCTCTGCCGGCACCATGACCGCCAATTGGTCCGAGTCGGCTAACACCTACATTGACTTCCTCGATGGCACGGGTAGCGTGACCTTTGGTAAAACAAACTTCGATACGATCGTGGATGTCCAGGCTCTGATCGACAACGGACAGATTCGCCTGAACGGCGCCATCTCGCCCACCGAATTCCAAATCAACGACGGCGGATCAGTTTGGGAAATCACCTCCACCATCCCCGAGCCCTCAAACGTCGCCTTTGCCTTCGGCGCACTCGTAGCCCTCAGCATCACCTTCCGTAGACGTCAAGCACACCACTAAGCGCGTGTGTCTATTTAAGACCATTCCAATACGAAGCCGACCGGACTCTTCCGGTCGGTTTTTTTGCACCCACGAGGCGAGACTGCACTCCTGCCATTGAAAGGGCGCGAGCCTTGAGACGAAGGAATTACCCAGAACATAGCACTTGCATAAATCTACCATAAGGCATATTCATTACGCTTATATCTCCGAAAAATGATTCAACTTTTTCGCGAGATTAACCCCAAGTTTGCCGACAAACCTACCCCCTTGAAGCATGGCTACAGCTAAGAAGAATCCGCGAGGAAAGAAGGCGGCTCGTAAGCAATCAAAAGCAGTTCCAAGTAAATCGAAGCCAACCTCGCAACTCATTAACCGACCTTCCATTCTACTAGCACTCAGTTGGTATTCAACGGGAACGCATAAGGGCATCGCGCGCTATGCGAAACAGGCAAACTGGATTTTGGATGTCAGCATGACCCGGAGCGTTACCGCGCCGACCAACTGGCAGGGCGATGGCATAATCTCTCAATTATATCATAACACCAATTTATATCGATTCGTAGCTAAGCAACAGTGCCCGGTCGTTAACATAGGCGACGTTCGCATCCCTGGGGCTCCAACTGTGCGAACGGATCACTCGGGAATAGCGCAAGTTGCAGCAGAACATTTCATCACGCAGGGGTTCAGGCACGCAGCGTTTTGTAGCCGATCAAACAGAAAGTTCACCTCGACTCGCCTGAGAGGACTCTCCTTAAAAAAGGAAATCGAAAAAGCCGGAGGAAGATTCCACGGCATATATTGGAAAGGTTCCTATAACTACGGGGACAGAAACTACAATAAGTCTCAATTCCTGGATTGGCTCGGGGACCACATCTCGCAGTTACCCAAGCCACTAGCCATCCTGGCTGAACATGACGAAGTCGGCATCGAAGTCATGCAGGCATGCATAAAGCGAGGGATTCGGATTCCAGAGGAGGTTGCCATACTCGGCATCAACAACGACACATTGCGCTGCGACTTCGCCCCCATCCCGCTTTCGAGCATCGACAGCAATCAGGAGATGGAAGGCTACGAAGCGGCCGCACAGCTTGACAGGCTCATGAACGGGGAAGCTGCGCCGGATGAGCCGATTCTCGTCCAGCCCAAAAGTGTAATGAAGCGGCAGAGCACAGACATGCTTACGATCCAGCATCCCCATGTCCGAACTATTTTAAAGTACATATGGCAAAACTACTCTCGTATGATCAACGCCAAGAGCGTGGCTTCAATCGTACCAATGTCATACCGCTGCCTACATGACGCCTTTCGCAAACACGTGGGGCATACCATCGCCGAAGAAATTACCCGAAAGCGGATGGAAAAAGCCAAGCATCTCCTCATCGAGCAAAACAAGAAAATGTATGAGATAGCCAGCGAATGCGGCTTCACCAGCGATACTCGATTCGGGATCGTATTCAAGAAGCAGACTGGCATGACGCCTGCCCAATACCGTCAAGCCAACGGAAGAGAATAGTCAGACCCTTATTCTTCTCTCTGCGTAAATCGCTTCCGGATTTCAGGTCGCGCAATGTCTTCTACCGTGTAGGTGTCCACACTGGCGTCAAAGTTCACCGCGTTGGCCTTCCCCCCATGGCGAAAGGCCAAATACCCGCCGGAGTTATAGCCATTCTCCTCCTCATCACTCAAGGAATACCCGTCGAGTCGCTTCAAAAGCCAGTCCACCGAATCAGCAAAAGCCACTGTCTGCGCTGGATGCTCGATCTTACTCGTCGGAATGGACCAACTCCCTTCGACACCCCATGCCGGGAGGTCAAGCTCCGCCCTTAGCAGTAAATAGTTAATGCCATAATTAGCACCGATATAATCCCAACGAGGTGACCCCATAGCGCGCGTGGCGGGACAGAGGAGATCGTGCTCCCACGAGCGCGAGTTCGCTCTTTGCTCATCTCTCATGCTGGTCAACATCTCGTAATACTCGACATTGGCCAACCAAGTATGCTCCATATTTCGCTCGCTATCGAAGCTCAATCCAGACAAGTACCGATTATTATTCTGCGCAGCATACATATTGTTGGCGAGCTGCATATTGCGCAGATTGGAAACGCACTGAACCGTGCTGCCCGACATCCTCATACGGCTAATAACGGGAATGAGAATGCCCGCCAATATCCCGATTACCGCAATCACTGTCAGAAGTTCCACTAAAGAGAACCCGGGCTTAGAGCTCCTCAGCGAGTGCCCGGAAAGAAGAATACATTCACGCTTCATATAAGGTTATACGGTTATTTTATTATTCAGATGCGGGACTAATAGTCCAGGTTTGCTCGGTATTATCCAAATCGATGTCGAACTGATTAAGGGGAGTATTCGGAGATCCGTTGATACGGATATGCCCCTGAATTATCAGAGATGCAATATCTTGGGCGGTATCCAGATCTTCCGTCACCCCAAAGGTCGCGCTGCCCGTGCCGTCGGCAAAGTTAAGGTAGGATTCCGATGAAAATCCCAAGTTGGTATCTATCGTACCCGCCGAGAATGTTCCACCATTCGAGATATTGATGCGACCGATCGCCATTGGCGAAGGGGTGTGATGGGCCGGGGAGTCGTTATAGTTCCAGTCAAAATCCCCGCTTACGGTTAGGCTACCCCCATTGATATTCAGGATATAGCCACCAGCCACTTGCATTGCAGGTACGATGTAGTAAGTGCCAAACTGGCCTTTGAACGTAGCTGCCTGGACCGAACCTTCGATGTTCCAAGTGCTACTCGATGTGGCGGGTGTCCAATTAGAGGAGCCCGTCATAAGCTCATCAACATTCAGGCTGGATCCCGCCTGAATGTCCGCATTGCGGATATAGTCTATCCCGTCAATGCGGCAAGTGGTGATTTGCAAATCAGCAACCGTAAGCGATGCGTTGTTCGTAAGCGTAAGGGAAGTGTAGGTACCATCCTTATTCGCCGCCGCCGCACCATGCACACGGAAATCGAGATTCTTGCTACTGTTGATCGTGGCACCGTCAATGGTTACCGTGTCCAACTTAGTCGAATTTTCACTGCGCCAGCCACCGATCCACGTATCAGCAGAGCCGGTAACCAGCGGAAGCTCGGGCACCGGGTACCAACTGCTTTCATCGCTCCAGTTACCACCTGTTTCTGGCCCCACCCAGGTGAAGTGGTTGACCATCGTATCCTGAGAGGCAGAGATCGTCCATGTACTACCATTATCCACTATTTTGATGTCCGAAGCGGCTACGCTGTCCCCGTCGACGCGAATATGCCCTTCGCTAATGAGCTGCTCGATATCTCCTGCGGATACGAAGTTCGCTTTACCAAAAGTCGCGCTACTGGAGGTATCCATAAAGTTGATGTAGGCTTCGTCCGAATGCGTCCAGTTTCCCTCCATCGTCCCGACTGTAAGTGACCCGCGATTGGAGAGGTTTATGTGGGCAATGGCTTCTTCTGATGTGTTCGCATAGCTGGTCTCACTTGAATCGTTGCTAAACCAGTCGAAGCTATTCGTGACGTCCAGGCTGCCACCAGCGACATTGAGAATATACCCACCGTTCGAGTTATGATACCCAAGCAAGCCTTGGAAGGATCCAGCCTGAACGGTACCGGCAATGTTCCAGGTACTGCAGTTCTGGGTATTGTTTTGTGCTCCCGTAGTCAGCTCGATAACGGACAGGCTGGAGCCCGACTGTATGTCCGCATTGCGCACAAACTCAGCGCCATTGCTTGACGCGGAGCTGATCTGAAATGCGCCTAATTCGAGCGTGGCATCGTCGGTAAGCGTAAGAGCGGTATAGGTCCCGTTTTTCCCCGCTTGCTCTGTCGCGTTGTATGGGATTTTGAATGCCACATACTTGTAAGGGCTACTCACGATAGCACCATCGATAGTCACGCTGTCTGTCCGGGTGTTATTGCCAGGCTCCCAGTGAGCGATCCAATTTCCACCGATAAAGAAATCCGGGACCGGGTCCCACTTGCAATTATCCTCCCATTTACCATTACTGTCTTCGCCGATGCGCTTGTAGTTGTAAACCTCAGAGCTGGCAGTCGAACACAGTATCATTGCCACAACCATGAGGCTGGCAATCTTTGCGTTGTAAATCATTGTTTGGATCGAGGGTAAATACTTCATAGCTAACCTTTGGTATTAAGTTATTATTGGGCGACCTGAGCTTCGATGGCGTACCATATAGTCGGATCACCCTCACCGATCATGAATACGTGGCGGTCCTCCGCATCGGTACCGACGCAAATCTCCTCGCCCTTCTTACCGGTTTCGTCCAGTGCCCAGACCCGGATAGGGTACTGGTGCTCCAGGCTGATACGAGCGTGCACCTGCTCGACCAGGGTTGGTGCCTCACCCCAACTAGTCGACACGGAGTTATAGTTCGTGTCGGTCCAGCCCATGTTCGTATTCTCCGTCTTGCCGTTGGCTATGAGTAATATTTTCTGGCTGACGTTTAATGGCAGCGGATCTTCATCCTGCGATGTCAGTCCGATAATCTGCCATTCTCGTTCACGGACGGTCTTGATGCGGAGCCCATTCATCTCGATGACATCATCCTCTGTGTAGCCCAAAAGCACCTTTGTCCGTTCAGTATCAATCGTGATCAGTCCTGCATTGGGCTGAGTCCGATCCCATATGAACTCCCCGTTCGCCGAGTGTATGTAGTTTGCATTCACCGCGGGGAATGGATGCGTTCCGTACAGTTGGTGGTTCTCGTCAAGGTCTACCCCGACTCGGTAGTGGAAGGCATTCTCCGGGGGCATGCCGTAGAAATCAGCACCCCATGGAGCTGGGCGTTTGTCGAAAATGAACTTTTGCTCTTGAGCCGCTGACGAAGGGATATCGTCGACCTGTGATAGTTCACTCAAATCACCCCGGCGAAAGAGGTTCGACGCAAGGATCATGTTGGCCATCTTGGTTGTATGGGGCGCATACTGGAACCATTTGTCAACATGGTCCTTATCCCAACCGCCATCCTGGTCTTCACCGGCATATTTGAAATACATGATGCCATCCCAGCCCTGAAGCGCCCCCATGAGGGCGGCCATGATCGGTGCCTCCCCGGCATAGAATGACGGAGCCGGATGGTCATACTCCGACATAATGAATGGCTTTCCGAAAACCCGAAAAGTTGCCTCGTCCGCGAGCTCAAATTCATCGTCGTTGACCATGCTTTCGTTCTCAACGGTCCAGTCTACGGTATTCCAGTAGCCGGGCGGAAACTCCGGGTGATTCCAGTATTTGTGCGTATCGACCACGTCGAGCTCCGCCATCAGGCTCGACACGGAATGCCCGACCTGGCTGCCCACCAGTAGGGCATCACAGTTCAGGTCATTTCTCAGGAAATCGCTCATCTCCTCATAATAGGTGGACTCGATGTAATACAGAAATCTGACCCAGTCCTTGAGGGCATTTCCGGACAGCCTGCTACTATACATAGAGATGGGCTGGTTTGGATTATCCAGCGATTGGTCGCTGGGCAGCGTCCTCGCAACTACCTCCACATCCGTATAATAGTAGGAAGCCCCAGCATGCATGTCGCAAAGATAGAGTCCCAAGTCGCTGTCATGAGGCATTAGGTGGAACTCGAATTCATGCCAGTCAGTATCGAGTGTGATGTAGGTATCTAGCGTTTTCGCCCGACCATCACCATTATGCATACGTACCCGAATATCCCGAGGCTCGGTCGCACGTGCCTTGAAACGCAGGATGTACCCTTTGTCCAAATCCAGACTGAACAGCTCCTGTCTCATTTGGACGGACCAGATATCGGGCCCACTGGTGGTCACATCCACCTCAGCCGCCGCTCCGAATGGCGAAGAGGCAATATTGTAATCCGCATCGGCGCCCTGTAGCAGATACGTATCCCAGCCGGAGTAACCATTGCTGAAGTCTCCATTCTGGATTAGATTGCTGCCCGCAGCGTCCACTTTCCAAGCTATCTTTAGTGCATAGTTAGAGGCGTATTGCGTGGCCAACCAGTCATTCCACTGGCTACGCAGATCAAGCGCAAACTCTGAAGGCATCTCGACGGGGTTGGCAGCACCCGGCTTGCTCAAGTTGCCACTGAAGCCTTCCTGCCAGATCGTCAGCAAACTGTTCTCGTTGTTAATTCCAATGAATGCGACCACCGGATCCTCCGCCAGCGACAAGTTGGTAACGGGGTTCTTTGTGCTCAGTAAGTCCTCCGCATAATCTTTTTGCAGTTGGATCATATCCTCATCGAACAAAGCCAGGCGTTGAACCTCTTTTTGGTGATTTGAAAGCGTGTCTATCGAAGTCGGCAAACCGTCGGCAGTCCAAAATCGACGCGAACAGAGCAAGTCAATATGCACATAAATGCCCTGCTCCTTCAACTTTTCCACCAAGTACCAGAGGCGCTCCTGGGAGTCTTCGTCCAGCTCAAGCGAGTCATCCTCATCCACGCCAAATATGCTGCGCTCTGAGGGATCCCAACCGAAGTCCATCTGGTGCAAGCGCACGATATTGATCCCAAACTTGGCCATACGTGCGGCCGCATCGTCTGCCTCATGGCTAAGGGGGAAGTTCGAAACGGCTCCGAGGTTGAAGCCTAGAAAGCGTATGCGCTCACTGCCTTCGTATAAATGACCATCGAGGCCAACCGTAATATGCCCCATGCTACCCGCTGGCGCGTTCAATGTATCTGCCCGGCTGACGATGCTGTTCGAGGAATCATCGTAAGGCAGGGTAAACGGGATCATATCCGCCGCATGGGCAGTGCCGACAGCAACTGCGCAGTGCGATAACGTCATGCACAGCCTTAATCGAGATAGTCGTCTGAGGGTGGCTTGGATAGGTATTTGGAGGGGTAGTATGTTCATAAGTTAGGGGTTAGAGTTATGGACATGGCTAAGAGGGGTTGAGAAAAGCACTGTAGAATCCACAAGACACAGCTACCACAGGGTGGCTATGCGCATCCGCTCCTTTGAGGATTTGTACGCGGCGAGCAGTCGCCTTAACCTGCCGCAGCTTTTGACCCTGCCCGGTACTTTCTTTTTCCTCGGGGAGAGCGAAAGACATAACGAGTCAGATAAACATAACTCCCTCATCTTTCTGGGAAAGTTACTGGCACGCCATTCGCAGAACGCGTGGCCGATGGAGCCGATTCTTGTCATGGTTTCAATCGAATCTGGTTTCGTTGAACAAAGCAGAAATGCATCAACACCCGAAATCCAAGCGGGGCTTAATGCTATGTAAGATCGCCTCTAACATAACCTCTATACGGTATATTTGAGAAGACACTTTGCTTGCATTCTTACCTCTGAAAAATGATGAGAAACAGCTTATGATCGCGCGCGACGCTCTCAAAACCATACGGACACACCGAACCACATCGCTCGATTAAAAAATTAAATCGATGCTCCCGCTCAACGATTCGTGCAAAGATCACTTTGCTTCGATCTCATACCACAGGGTGGGCGCATCCTGACCGATGGAGAATACATGGAATCCGTCTCGATCGCGCTGCACGGCTATCGGTTCGGCTCGCTCACCCGTTTCGTCCAGAGCCCACACTCGAATCTGGCCTGGATGCTTCAGGTGTATCCGCGCTTCTATCACCTCGATAAGGGTAGGCGCCTCCCCCCAATTATCTGCGACCGAAACTTTTTCCTCACTGGTCCAGCCCATATCTGTATTCTCAGAGTTGCCACTGGCTACGAGCAGCATGTGCTCACTCTTTCTCAGCGGCTTATCGTCCTGAGCGGTCAGACCGATAATCTGCCATCGCTCGTCATCAGTCGCTTCAATCTTGAGGCCATCAAACTCGACCGGCTCCCCCGCTGTATAGCCTAGCAGTACTTTCGTTTTAGGAGTATCAATCGTGATCAGGCCCGCCTCAGGGTTGCTGCGATCCCATACGAGCTGTCCGTTATCAGAACGCAGGACAGGTGTACTCTCTTGATCTAACAAAAGGGGATAGGCACCTTCTTCGGCATCTTCCGCCATGAGAGCTCCACAGCATGGACATCCTGTGAATCTTTTAAAAGTCATATGTCTTGCATACCTATCTCCGAATAATGATGCACAAGACGATAATTGAGGTTTCGAAAACGGGCCACTGCCGCAGGCAGTCTCATGCTCTAGTACGGTATCAAAAGATGGAAGGTCGGCGTCCGCCTTTTGCAGCGCACCCTCGAGGAGTTGGGCCCTGCGGTACTCGGTGAAGAAGCCGCTTAGGGCACCACCATGCGTGCCAGCACTCTGAAGATGCCAACGTTATCGACGAGTTTACCTCTCGGTAGAGTTGGGAGATTTCTCCATTGGTCGGAGCAGAAAGGTATAGCATTCCGACGCGTAGAGTGTAATTCGATGACTCTATCCCACTCCCACTCCTGGCTCTGTATGTCTGCCACGATGGCTGCGCCATACCCTCGGCAGCAGCTCTGGCAATAAGCCACTCATGCGGTAAGTTGCCTAGGCCGAACTGGCCTCACATCCACGCGCGATATCACGCATGTCAAAGGTCCGGTTCAACTCGTAAGATTCTTGTATGGTGCGCTCTAGGCCTGGCACAGCGCGTTGCGTGAGATTTGCCTCCGTCCTGGACGTTGCCACCCAATCATCCGGTATGGGCTCGATTGGGCAGTTGGCATGCAGCAGATTGATAAACGCTGTGTGCGAACGCGCAGTTTCCAAACCGCCAATCTCAGCGACCTCTGGCCGAGAGATCGCATCCAGCACCTTTTTATACATGGTACTGCGGGCCACGCTACTGTCCGGCAGAGGGATAACCTCACCGGATGGATGCAGCGTAATGTGCTTTCGCATCTCCCAGTGTATGCTCCCCCTGCTACCGCGAATTTCGATAACAGGCTCTACCGCCACGCTAGAACTATGCGTAACGCTATAGAGAATGCTCACCCCAGTATCGGTCTCTAGTCTGGCCGAGATTGTATCGAAACTCTCTATGGGTTGAACTCGAAATAAGTTCGCTTCAAACTTCACGACCTTCGCCGCCATGTGCTGGGTAGGCCCGCAAAGAAAGAGCGCGTCCATCAGCACATGCGAAAGGGCATTGTTAGCCGGGGAATCATAGACCCAGCTCTCCCCCACCTTAAGACGCCCGGCCCAGTTATTGCGCTGATAATACTCAACGGGCCTCGGCCAGCACCCCATGGCGCGTATTGCCTCAATCCGTCCAAACTCGCCCGCTAGAATCCTTGCCTTCACCTGCTCCATCGAATCCTGATACAGATTCTGAAACCCGACAAAGACTTGTCGCTTCGCAGAGTCACGTGCGGCAATCATGGCATCGACTTCGGCGCATGTCCCGGCAAGAGGCTTCTCTACCAACACGTGGCAGCCCGCATCCAGTGCAGCCACGGTCATGGGGCAATGCAGGCTGATTCCGGTTGGGATCAGGCACAAATCAAGCTGTTCTTTCTCCCCCGCGAGCATCCGATGAAAATCATCGTAAATACGGACTCCACGATCCCGCAGGTTTTGGCATACATCCGCAACCTCAGACTGATTGATGATCGTTGCGCAGGTTAGCATCAGCCGACCCGCTGCCTCTTCAGCGAGCAGGCTCATTAAATGGTTTTGTGCGAAGCCTGACACGCCCACGAGCCCGACTCTTACCTTTGGTATTTCTATGCTCATATTAGCCTAACGAAAATAGTATGGCAGCCTATACGGCTGGCAATGCGACAAGCAACCCTTGTCCCGCTGGCAGTATATGCCGCGCAGGGCCTGCGATAGTTCGAGTGCCCTCCGGCAGGAGTTCGCCAGGGATGGCCTGCTCTGCCGAGGAAAAGTTTGAAAATAGGCGATAAGTTTCTCCATCCCAGCCGATGATTTCGACCGCGCGAGATCGTGCGGCCTCCCATTGAAGAGCACGAGGCATTGACTTGTCGAAAAATGCTCCTCGCGCGATGCGCCCCGCCGCCGTCTCAACCGCCCAGCCGCAGTCGATAACATCGGCATTCGGCTCCGCCAGAAAGCGCTCCGCCCTCCCCCCGAAAGTGAGTACATCCGTGTAGAGGGATTTAAAGCGCCCACCTGCTCTCTCTACAGGATGTTTTAGGCCGAAACCATTTCCACCATAAATGCCGGTCAACCCGATTCGGGACTCCACCAGCAAGCGAGCCGAAGGTAAATGCGTGGTTTGCCCTGAGCGATTTGAATCATCAAACACCCAATCCTGCATCGACCCCTGTACGGTACGCTTAAAATGGTTAAAGAGGTCGTTCGGCAAATTATAGTGCATGCCCTCGGCACTTTTGACCCAGCACGGGTAGGCAGGAGTCGTAGCCAGCTCCATACCGACTACGGTATGCCCGTCCGGCAGCGCACAGAACATGACCTGATGGCGACACAGGTTACGCTTTCGCCACTGTTCGCCCATAAAAACCTCCAGTCCTTCGATAAAGGCACCTTGCGTGATAAAGCCTCCCTCGAAGTCCTGCATCCACCAACCATCGACCTTGCGGTGAGATTTAAAATCGACTTCTTTGGGGAAGCGCACGCGGCCGCTTAAGTTGAAATCCCACTCCATCAGGTGACCGTCATCCCCTGGCACGGCCAGCCCCTGACCGGGCTCAAAGGCGCTCCAGGAAAAGGAGGCAAAACGCTCGGGACTGCGGTGCAGAATCTCCCCGTGGCCAGGCTCTGCCCAACCACCCGAAACACATGCGTCGAAATCTTCCTGATGGGCAGGCACGTTGACCAACGACGCATACTTCACCACCATAGCGAGCGCGTTGGCACGGTCTGACTCAAGCCGCGTGTAGTAGACCGGGTCTTCCTGCCGCAGCCATGTGAGTCGACTGCCGTAAAAGGAACCATCCGCGTTGCTGCATTGCTCACATCGCACCATCTCGAGTTGACGCTCCAGTAGCGTTAAGGCGTGCGGGTCCTGTAAATAATCCGCAGCATAGAGCAGCGCAGGCATCAGGTACTCCTGGCAGTAGGCGTAGCGCACACGCGTATCACCACCAATGCGGGCGAGACGCCCATCAGGCATAATCATACGCTTAACCACCGCCCATAGCTTCCCCGTGTTCAAATGCAACAGCTCCGGAGTCTGAATGCCCTCCAGCCGAGCATCGAAGTGGAGCATCGCAACATTGCTCAAGCAAATAACCATGTAGCCCAAGTTAAAATAGCCATGGTGATCCAGTGAGAAGTTTGGGAAAAAGTTCGGCCCCTTGCAGCGCTCAGCCAGAGGCTTCCCATCCCATAGCTGCGTAGCGTCAACATCCTGCTCAGTAGTTATACCCGTGGCTATAAACTCCAGCGCGCGCTCTCTCCAGGCGGAAGCCTGTGGGGCATCCGGATAGAGGCAGGCAATACGCCAGAGAAATGCACCGTTCCAGATATTTGACTCGGGGTGATTGTGACCATCCTTCGCCCAGAGGCATCCTCGGATACCCGCTTCCCCCCCCCGCCCATAGTTGGTCAGCAGCCAGTCTGCCTCACTGCACAGCATGGTTCTAAGTAAGGCATGATCCGCAGGGTTCATGATACCACGCAGGTAGGGCAACGCGTGGAGTTGTCGCTCCAGGCCCAGAACACTTATCCAGGTATGCCCCCATTTCTCTCCGTCCGAACAGGCTCTCTCACCTTCATGATGACTTGCAAGCATGAAGCGAAAGGAGGACAAGGCGCGCTCGGCGGAACGGCGTGCGATATCCGCATCCGTGGCATGCTCAGCCAGCACACTCACTGCTGAGCAATACTTCTGGTTTGTTTGTACCCCCCAGCCATTGTAGCCCGATCCGTAGTAGCCAAGCGACGCATCCCATCCTCCCGGATAGAAGTGGTCCTCCGAGGCCGGGAACCAGACACTGAGTCTCTCCAGTGCTGTATGTATCAACTGCTGTGTGCAGGGGATGGGGAGCCCGGCCGCGTTTTTAATTTCGTCCCTAGCCATCTAGTAATTCAGTGCAAAGTCATGGTCTCTGGAAAGCTAATTGTGCCAAAAAACGCCCACATGGTAAATTCGCTCAGGAGTCAGGCTCTCCCTGCAAAACAAGCACCGCATCGCGAGCAGGGATCAGTATTTCCTGCTCCGCTGGGCCGAGCGGATGAAGCACCTCTTCGCACGCATCCCCGAAATCTGGATGTTCACTCATTGGGTAGCGTATCGGCGAGGATGATACATTGAAAACAGCGAGCGCTCTTTTGTTACCTGCCTGTCCGTGAAAAGCCCATAACGCACCATGCGGTTCCATCGACAGCGGCTCCATGTTATTTAGCCGTAGTGAGGCAACACGGGAGAGTAAATACACACGCTCAGCCGACATGCGATCCAGCCTGTCGCTGGTAATAACAACCCCTGTCATCATCGCAACCAAGCCTGACATGCGAGCCTCGCCTTCACTCAAGAAGGTATTCTCGTCTCGCAACATGACCACATCCGGGTCAGCGCGAAACCAACGATCATAGCGCCACCATGCATTCAGGGATTGAAGCAGCGCATTCGAGAGCGAAGGCATCGCCGGGTCCTGCATCTCCCAATCCTCCATCGTGCGTACGCCAGCCAGTCCGGGTACACCCTCCGCCTTCCAGAACTTACCCGTATCGCCACTGACGCGCGCATGCTCCGCCAAGCCCAGACACGGCAGCATCGGTCCACCGCAGCTCAGGATAATCGAGTCCGGCGCCGCCTCGCGGATAATGCGCAGGCAGGCCCGCAAGCATGAGATGCCCGTCGCGTCCGGGTCGTACCGTCGCCCATCAGGATAGGATAATCCCAAGCCATCGAGCTTGAAATAGCGGTAGCCCCAGCGATAGAGGGATCGAAAAACATGGCGCAGATATTCCTGCGCACCAGGATGGCTCCCGTCCAGGCAGACCCAGCGATCTTCCGGGGGCGGCGACCAACCGGGAATAATCAGTGCGCCTTGACCATCCCGATCTGCAATAAACCAATCCGGGTGCTCCTGGTAAAGTCGGCTCGTCGTGCAGGCCAGCAAGGGCATCGTCCAGATCCCCGGAACAAACCCCGAGTCTACAACCGCGCTGGCCACCTCACCCAGACTCGAAGGCCAATTGTCATTGGTTTCCAGCCAATCCCCGTGGTGGCTTTGGTAGCCGTCATCGATCTGAGCATACTTGGCCGGAAATGCGGCTTTATGCTTTTGCAGCACGGTGAGGCTTTCCCTGAACTCACTCTCCGTCACATGCTGGTACGTGTAGTACCAGGAGCAATACCCCAAGCGCGATTCCTGCTCCACGGGCAGAGCAGCCATCCCGGCAAAAACTCGCGTCTGCTCAGCATAGGCCTTTAGCAGTTCGCGCCAATCCTCACCTTCCAGCACGATAAGCGGTTCAGCCTCGGCCGCGCCGCGGATATCTGGCTGAGAAACCGTAACGCGGCCTAAACGCTTCTGGCGCACATGCACGGAAAGATACGTCAACGACCACCGCGCCGACAGCGCACCAATAAGCACGTAGCAATGGCTCTGGGTATCACCAAGGATGACCAGCCCCTGACTGTTCAAATCGCCATCAAAACAGGAGATTTGCGGGCGCATGTCCGGGCCAAAATCGCAGGGCACCAGCGACTCCCGGTTTCGCATGAAGAAACCGGCGGTATCCGGCAGGTTAACGGACAAGGTCGCCCGCCAGCCGTGCGTGTCCTCTTCCGACAAGAGCCGAACCCTTGCGGAATCAACAGCATGCTTCGACCTCAAAGAGAGTCGATAGCACTTTAGGTTTTCCCCATCCACGAGCTGATCGGCTGCAGTCATACGGTCCAAAGATTAATGTTGTTTGTAAACGGCCAGCCGCATGATGCGAGCGTGGTCAATTCCCCAGGCCTCCTCGATGTATATCCGAATCGCCTGAATCGGCTTCGTGCCGTCGAGCGGATGTTGACACGTACGCTTCCAGTTTAAGGCGACCTTTTCGCTCTCCTCCCAACCCGATCCGGCATCGACCTCCACCCGGTAGGATTTCACGCACTCGGGCTGCCCCGTGCCCCAGCACATCTGGTTAGCATACGCATCGGATTGGCTCAAGGTAAGCAAGCGGTGCAACCCGGTATCAAAGACGATCTCCAGCGTCGATGCCATGATCGCCTCCGGCCAGCGTAATTCAATCCATGCGGGGAATCCCTCCCCGGGCTGACTCATCCAACGATGAGTACCGGACACTTCTCGACCGGGCACAATACCACCCTTGGCCCCCATTACCGTTCGGCTCTGACAGGACAGCACATTGGCAGCCTCGCCTCCCACTTGTTCACTTGAAGCGGTAATGGACGCCCTCGCGGCAAGGTTGCCATCGTCGTCAATACGTTTTCCAATCAGGTAAGCATCTGCGCGAAGTATCCGCTGCTGAATAGCCTCCAGAGCCGCTGCGTCGTCTGGCAGCTTTCCGGGAGCTAACCCACGCTCCACTGCTACAGACGCCGCAATCCCCACGCCCTCACCCATCGCACCACAGGTCGCCATGACCCGCGTGGAGGCAAAAGCCACATGGGTGGCGGAAATATTACGCCCCGCAAAAAGTAAGTTGTCTAAATCCTTTGCCAGGCAACAACGCAACGGGATGTCGTACAGATAGGGAACCTCGGTCGGCGTCCCCGGTGGCTCATCCGGCACATCCACCCCTTCCGGCGGATGCAGGTCAATCGGCCAGCCACCATACGCAATTGCATCATACTGCGCGCTGGACCCGAGCACATCGTCCTGAGTCAGTACATACTGCCCCTCAAAGCGGCGACTTTCGCGCTTACCGGGGATCGCCCCAAACCAATCCAAGGCCCAGTTATCGGCACCATGATCGCCATCGTTTTTGATATGGTCCCAAATCCCCATGATGATGGCCAGCAGCTCATCCCGAATCGCTTCATTGTCTTTAACCGTATCGATCTGCCCGCCCCACTCGGCCCACCAGAACCCGTACTCCAGGCCATAGTCGGCACCCGCCGTGGCATGCGGGCGGAGCTTTAAGTCCTCCTCCGTAAATTTCCGAGCCCACGGTGGTGCAATGAATGGCATGGGTTTATCGTGGCGGCGGGCCATTATCAGCAAAGTCGAGCCCAGCGTCTTTTGATCCGCCTGGTCGAGTGCCAAGGACTCCCCACGAAATGCCTTGTCCTCACGCCCCCGGAAATATGCAGCCCCCGCGGCCACCCCGAGTCCGCCATCGCCCGTACAATCCACAAACGCCCTGGCCGAAATCTCGAACGCATCCTCGGTGGAGGCACGCATGGCCAGGACCCGGCGAATACTTTTTCCCTCCACCTCTGCTGCGACAACAGCGGTGTTCAGCATAAGCGTCAGATTCGGCTCGGCCCGGCACTTCTCGTACAGGATCAAGTCAAACATCGAGGGCGAACGCTGCGCGTTTCGCACCGCGTTTTCCAGGCGAATCTCCTCCACGATACCGCTCTCGCGCGGCTCCAAAACCAGGTCCGCATTTGGTCGGTAGGAATCCGCCCCGACAATGTGCATCCTGACCTCACTGCTGGCGTTGCCCCCAAGCACAGGGCGGTCCTGTACGAGGATAACTTTGCGGCCCTGTCGTGCCGCAGCCAGTGCACACGGCACCCCGGCCGCGCCTCCGCCCGCGACGACAATGTCGCACTCAAGGTTGTGTTTGGTATATCCAGGTATTGGTGACATATCTTGAATTGTTAAAAGTCTTGCTGATCGCGGATCACCGCACATTCCAAACGCGCATGAAGTATCCTGGGCGCACTCATTTAACCTCCTCCTGCACGTGCTCCTCGGCAGACACGGTGCCATCATCGGTGACATCCCGCTCCATCGTTTTCAGAGCAGCTGACATTCTGAAGAGATCGCGAAAGCCCCCCCACAGGAACCAGACTACAGTTAAGGCCCCGACCACAAAAACGATCCCGGTTTTAAAGGCCCACCACTTCTCCCAGACGGAATCCGGAATCGGCCAAAAGAGATTAACCGACGTCCCCAGAACAAAAACAAAGACAAAGAAGAGTGCCCACCCCAGCTTGAAGAAATAGATGACCTTATCCCCCCGGGTAAATTCCGGGCCGATACCCAGGCGTTGCATCAGGGTGCGCCGGGGTCGCGGAGCCTCCAGGGCCGCCGGGAAAGCATCATTCGCTGCATCTGCCTGAACTGCGTACTTGCCCCGGTGCAGCAGCCGATCCATATCCGCTGGCTTACGTTTGGACAGCAGCGAGGCCACGACATAGGCAATGATTGCCACACATGCGGCCAGGAAAGACATCTGCATGCCATTGAGCGGAAATTTCTCCGGCAGCTGTTGTAGTAGCGCCACATCTACATAGCGGGCTTTCCACTCTGGCAGCCAGTACGGCCACATAATATTGCGCACTACGATCCCGACAACCGCAATCGTCGAGCCACAGATCATCGCGGCCCAGGCGCCCCCCGCGGTTCCTCTTTTCCAGTAGAGCCCGCCAATAATGACAGCCCCCGCGCCGCCGAGGTAAATCGCACCGGTTATCTGGAAGTACATGTAGATGTATTCATGAATTGGAAAGACCAGCCCCCAGATAAAGGCAAAGACTGCGACGCTCACGATGGACAGGCGCAAGGCCCACATGTGCGCCCTTTGCGAGAGTGGCTTCTTCAGGAAAGGATGCACGACGTCCTGGATAAAAATGCTGCCCCAGGAGTGCAGGTAGGTGTTATCCGTAGAGACTGCCGACAAGATCACCACTGCGGCAAACAAGCCCATCAACCCGACGGGCAGGATGTCCCCCAAGGCCATCGGCACCAACATCTGCTTTTGAATCTGCGGGTTATCAATGCCCCCCAGATTGTCCATGACCTGAGCCGCCTCGGACGAGAACTGCGGCAGGTGCATGTAGGCAAAGACATAGATGGGCACCATCAGGATGGCCAGGTTGGTAATCATGCCCCGAAAGTCGCCCAGGATACCTGCCATGCGGGCTTCGTGCGGTGTTATCGCCGCGGCGTTGTATCCCTGCGATCCCTGCCACGCTCGCGTGCCATAAATATTCAGCACGCCCATCATCATGAAATACCAGAGATTAAAATCCGTGACCTTGTCCTGATCGAAGGGGTTGACCTTCGACTTCCCCTCTGGTGATTCATGCAGGCCCGCAATCACATCTCCCCAAGACATGTGGTAGAACAAAATCGCCAGGATCAGCAGCATGACGATAACCACGAACTGCCCCTGCACCATGTCCGTCACCATGATCGAAATTTGCCCGCCAAATACCGCCATGCACACGGCGACGGTGAGCAGAATCCCCATCACCAGCGCGAAGGTTGATACGCTAAACCCCGCCACCTCGACGGTGCTGGGCAGCCCGGTAAAATAGATGAGAAAGCGGGCACTCACCGCGGGAAATATCCCATAGTTCAGGATGCCCGAAAGCCAGGTAAGCATCCCGGCAAAAATGCGAAAGCGCTTACTGTAGCGCATCTCGAAAAACTGCGCCATCGTCATGGCCCGTGTCTCGCGGTAGCGGTAGATAACGAAACCTGTCAGGGTAATTATCAGCGTAATGGGCACCACCATTTGCACCCACCAGGAGGCCGCAAAACCCGCCTGGTAATACTTTTCGAAATTAGCGGCTATCGTTATCGCACCCAAGCCTGCCATTCCCTGCCCCACCGCCAGCAGATAGCGCCCGGCCAGCCGGTTTGCCGCGAGAAAGTCAGCTACACTTTTGGTCAGCCGCGATGCCCACCAGCAAATAAAGGCCAATAGGCCGAGCGCCCCCAAGAGGATCGCCCAGTCTAGCATGTGCATGTTCATAGCGACCTCAACGATGAGTGGCTAAGGGAGAACCCTGTCCGAATTTACTCACCCAACTCCTCCAGCAGACGACGACAGGCGCGGATGTGATTGACGATGAACCAAAGATCGCAACGGGCAATCAAGGTCGGGTCGAAATGAAGATGAAGCCGATTCTGTGGCACTCCCTCCAGCGTTTGCTCCAGGTCAGGCTTAACACCTCTAAGCACAGCCCCGGCCCACCCCTCCGGCGCCGTCAGCGGCAACTGGTGTGTGAAAGCTTCAAGCAGGAGCTTTATGGCAACATCACGATAAACCGCCTGCCCCGTCAATCGGTACAGCCACAGCAGCCCAGCGCACGAATCCTGAACGCTGGAGTCGGCCTCCGTTTGATCGGTGGGCGAACCCACGACTCCCGCACAATAGGGAACCATGTGCCGGTAGTAGAACGTACCGCTTAAATGGTCAGCAAGCCGTACGGCACACGCCGCTACCTCTTCATCACCCGTAACGAGATATGCCTCTTCGAGCGCATTAAAAATGTAGGCATAAAAGTGGTACTTGATCGAGCGGTCCACAGGTTCGCCCGACACAGGGTCAACACACTGGAAAAACGAACCATCAGCGTTCTGTATCTTTAGAACAGCCGGCCAGGCACGCTCATAGGCCTTACGGTATGCCTCATTGCCTGTCACTTTCCACAAAGTCGCAAAGGTCGCCAGCGGGTACATGTACCGGCTGCCGATACGCGGCTCTTCCATCCAGCCCTCTTTCGGGCACCAGGCGACCGTTACCAGTCCCGACGGCAGTTGACGGCTGAGTATGGTCCGCCCGATCCAGTCGCAGGCATCGAGGTAACGTTGCTCTCCCGTTGCTTTATAAAGGCGATAAAAATGATGCGGCATGCGCATGGAATAACCACCCGTATAGGTGCCACCATCTGTCCAGTACCAGGCCAGGCCGTGAGCCTCGGTATGCTCTCCCCGATAGAGCCCCCGCTCCGTGTCATCCAAGAGCGTGGAGGCGTAGTCGACCGCGAAGGCAGTGTACTCCGGCTCTTCCAAGACTTCGGACAGATCCAGTAGCGCAGAGATGAGCTCGCCGGTATTACTGTTCGCATAAAGCCAGGACACCTCACCGTTCTCGTGGTACATGGCGTTCCGGTGACACTTACCCGTCTTCCCGGTAGACTTAGCCGCAGCCGAGATCCAGGCACCAGCACCTTGAAGGGATGTCAAAACCTGCTTGCGGTTGATAAAATCCGTGGGCCGCTGTGTCGTCACCAAGGGAGAAAATCTGTGGTTTTTGTTCGTCATAACCTAATTCAAAATTCCGTTTGTTTCCTGCAACCGTGCCACCACACGATGGGTCTTCACCTCACGCATAGGAACGCCCTCTAGGCTAGATAAAGCCGCGGTAACCCCGGCGGCTTCGCCGATGGCCATTGCACTCGGAGCAACCCTGAAAGAGCTCATCGCCTCCTGCGTCGCGCAAATACTGCGCCCTGCAACGATCAGATTAGACGGCCCCGAAGCCGGGATCAGGCAGCGCAGAGGGATATCATAATGTTTGCCATGCGGGATCGGAATCATGGTCGTCTTGTCCGAATCCGCTTCATGAATATCGATGGCATAACTGCACTGAGCGATCGCGTCCTCGAACTGTCGGCAACCGAGGACATCGTCGCGATTCAAGCAGTAAAGCCCCTCGATTTGGCGGGACTCGCGCACCCCGATCTGCCGTGCCAGCTCCAGTAGCTTTGCATCTTTAAATCCAGGCACATACTTCTTGAAGAAGCGTACGCCCTCCTCGACCTGCTGCTTTCCAAGCTTCTCTGCTTGGGACAATTGCTCAGGGTCCGTTGGATCGGCAATAGACACTCGCCCGAAATTAACGGCGATATTCTCAGGCGTACCAGGTATCGAATACGCAACGGCGATGCGTTCGCGCGGGATGCTCAAGTCACCACATTCCCGGGCTTGGCGCACCCATTCACGCAGAGGTTCCTGCCCGCCAAGATACAGGTAGTCCTGGCCTGAGTGTTTGTCTTGCATAATGACCTCAGGCAACTCACGCCTGATGATATCCATGTCCGCTGGTCCCAGCACGTAGCAATAGGTAAGGGGCATCAATGGGCGCCCACCCTTTTCCCGGGCCATAAAGGGGGCTCCTGCCATGGCCGCCACAATAGCATCGCCCGAAGCATCCACCACCGATGAGCCTTCGATAGCTTGACCTCTAAATGTTATACAAGCGGGATGGCCATCCTGAAAAGCGCAGCCGCTCACGTCGGCTTGCGTATATACCTCTACCCCAGCCTCTCGGCACAACTCACCTATTACCTCTTGAAACGCATGGTGGTTATAAGGCTCTAAGCCACCGGTCACATAAAGGGCATCCCGTGAGATCAACGCCTCGCGAATCTCGGCAAAAATCCCACCAATGATGTATCGCTTGCCGTCAAAATGAGCGTTGCAGAAGTTATTCACCAAGGCGGCCGTTCCCATTCCACCCAGTATATCGTGACGCTCTAAAATCGCGGTCGATTGCCCCAAGCGGGCTGCGGCGATGGCGGCAGCAATACCTGCCGGGCCACCTCCGACCACTATCGTATCGTAGTGAGTTTGTTTCATGAAAATTTATGCTGATAGTTCGACTCGAGCTGGCCGGGCTCTCAGTCCCGGATATGGGCTACTGCTCGGAGCGCTGTGCGAATGCCAGAACCCTGTGAACATCTGTGCCAAAGTGATCCAGCGGGTAAATCGTGATGTCGCTGCCGACAGAGGCTTGTACAATAACGAGCTGCACGGGCTCTCCGGGCGGCAGGTTGATGAGGTTGGCTTCGTTGAGCGCAAAGGATTGTTCACTCTCAGGAAGTACCTGCCGAAATGTTGTTGAGGCACTATTGGATTCGATGCGACACCAGACCGAGCTTTCAGAAATCAGGTTAATTAAAGTCAAATGAACGTCTCCCTGCTCTGGCGCTATGCTTATGCGCTCCGGGTTCAACTCGCCATCGTACAGGATAGTCACTTTTTCAATCTGACTCAGTAAACGGTCAGCCTCTTCTTCGCTGGCCTTAGCCCCGGCCAACGCCTCAGCCATAGAAACAGCTTGCGGCCCGGTGAGTGATAGCTGCTCTCTGAGCTCGGGGGGCAAGGCAGCGTTACTCGCATTCGCTTCCGCAACTCCAGCCTGCCGCTCCAGCCCAATGATTAGGGCCTCCTTGCGAGATTGATCACGAACGGGAATAACAAGTGCGTTGCCACGGGCTTCATCAGCATCAGCCGAGAGCTCACGGATGATGAGGTTATCCACCTGCATCGTGCCTGCTCCTTCAAGAATGCCAAAGGAGACAAATGCCTTTGCCTCGCCCATCTCATAAGTCACCCGCAGTTCGTCCAGCTCCCCGTCACCGGAGCTCCAGGCAATAGCCGGGGCAGATTTGGATTCGCCAGGAAGGCTGCCACCAACGCCAAGATAGGCTCGGCTCGTATTGCTGTGTCCGTATAGTATAACCTCAAAGCGTGTGCCCGGAGCTGCTTGCTCCAGAGGCGCATAGACACGAGGAGAGTCGTCGTTCTTCACCGCCTTGATGATGAGTACGGGGCGAAGTGTGCCTTCGGTGGCAATGGTTCCCCCGCGTGCTTCAGACGTCCAGGGATGCATGTCCGCGCCGGGCTGATATTCACCGGGAGCGAGATCCGCAGAGGCTGAAAGCTGAAACGCCAATGCGATCCCAGCGATAAACCCGATGGCGAGATAGCGTATAGATTTATACTTCATGGCTTCGTCAGGTAATCAACGATATCGCTGCGCAGGCCGACAACGGACGCATCATTGAAATTGTCATAGGATATATACTCCGCCTGCTTAAGTAGCTGCAGACCGCGCTCGTCTTGCCGCTCTTCAACGGCTTGCTCCAGCAGGGTTAAATACAGGTAGTCCTCAAGCCCGGCGCGAAACGCACGCCAGCGTCGACTCGGAATGATCGCATTGTTCTGCCCAGGGTAGACAGAGGTCGGATTGGCCGTCCGAGCCTCAAAATCATCCCACGGAGTTCCACCCCAATCGCCGGAAGTCTTGTAGCCGCCAAGGCCAAGCGCAGTCCAGTAGCCCACGCCTTGCAGATCGTGTCGCCAGGCACGCCACGCCATACTGCGGTAAAAGCCAACAGGCGACAGTCGCTTTTGAATCACGGGACACCAATAGGTCGCTGTAAACACCAACTCGTCTTCGCGTATAGACCGGACATACTCCCGGTTAGCTGCCGAGTTCAACCAGACGGGTGCCCACTGAATATAGTCCACATGGTAATTCTCAATTTGCCGATTGATTTGCTCGGGCGTGACATGGCTCGATGGATTGGCGTAGATACGCGCCCGAGGGTCGGCTTCCCGTGCGGCGAGAGCGGTGTGGTGAAAATAGTCATCAAGGCGCTCATCGTAGGGATAGAGCACCCAGTCATCATAGGTCAGGCCGTGGCCCTCCAGGTGGTCGACCAGTGCCACGAGCCACTGGCCGTAAGCTTTTTTACCCACTTCGCTCTCAATGGACAGGCTTGTGCCGTCAGCCAAAGTCAGGCGCGGCTGGGCACAACGCAGCATGAGCTGCCCCTTCCCTGCCAGAGGAACCACAATCTCATCCAATTCGGAAAAGTCCGGCCCGACGACCATCTCCCCGCTTTCATTAAAGGTGGCAGGTGCCTGCTCCAGGACATGAAAGGTGTTTACGTAATGTGATGTGAGTTCCTCGATATAGCGCGCCTGCAACTCCCCACGCGAGCCCTGCAGACTGCAATCCCACACCATGACAGAGAGCGGGTGCTCGGTCGGAAGTTCGAGGTCTGCCACCTCGAGTACCACCGGAATACGCTGCACCTCTTTAGTCTTCAGGTTAAGGATTTCCAGCTCCCACCGATAGGCGCCCGCATCCAAGGCGGTGCTCGAGCATTCCAGCCAGATTTGGCGATTTTCGCCCGAGGCAATCACGATAAGCCCCTCCTCTCCCAGGCGAGGCAAGGCATCAGCAACGAGTTGCCCAAGCCTCGCCCGGATGTGGACGCCCTCTCTGAGTTCGAGAGAAGGCGCCCCACCCTGAGCCGAAACCCGAACCTGGAGGTATTCCGTCTGGTTCGTATCATTAAAGATACTAAGCGCGGCAGCCGGATGCCCGTTACGTGCCGCCTCCAGAGTGAGGCTTCCCTCAAGCGGATTGCTTTCAACACGCCCCAATGGCGCGTACGTGCTATCCCACGGGTTTGCCACCTGCGAAACCTCCAGCGCACTGGAGAGCAAGCAGGTACACATGCCGAAAAGGATAAGAAATCCGCTGTTTTTATACGCTTGTATCATTTAAGTGAATACGGATGGAATCAGTCCGGCTCCAGGCACGCAGTAGAGCTATGCCCGAGCGCCAGCCAAGACGATGTGAAGGTGATGGCGAGAGGTGCTTAAACCTTACGGCGGCGACGCGCGACTACGACCAGGCCCAAGGCCATGAGACCAACACCGAGCGGCATGGAAGAAGCCTCTGGAATGGCACTGGTGTTGACGTACATGACGAAACCATTGGTGGTCGATGCACTGTAGAATTCCCCGTTCCAGATGAACCGATTACCACCGATCGTGTTGCTAACTGGGGGAGAGCCCGACGCAATCGTAGCCAACCCAATGCCCTCATTGGTCGTACCCGGAGTCTGGTCAACGAAGGAAAGCGCAACCGAGAAGTAGCTATCCTGATCCAGTTCCAGATTAGAATCGAGGTTGAAGGTAAGATAGCTGTCGTTCTCCAGCAAGGCGGGCAGGTCGGAGTCCTGGGTATAGATCAGAGTCGCATTGTCACCCATGGGTCGAGCGTTGCTGGAAGAGCCGCCCTGATAGACATCCATGCGCAGGGTCAAGCCCTCTACGCCCGAGAGGTAGTCCATCATGAGAAAGCTGACGGAGTCGAGATTCAGCGGGTCTTCAGCGCCAATAGTCGAAAACCCCTGACCGAGGCTCTGCCATTTGGTCGTCGGGTTATTGGAGAACCGGAGGGTGGCGGGGCTTCTGTCCGGGACCACGTCCTGGAACTTATAAACACCTTCGCTGGGAGCTTCGGAGCTGATTACGATGTTGGCCAGAGCACTTCCGGTCAGCAAGGTGCCGATAGCGGCACAAGTGAGGAATAATTTTGCTTTCATGATATGTCGTTATTTTGTGGGTTAGGGTTCAGGTAATTGGCCTGTAGAAATGTGATCGAAAATAGACGAAAAATACTCGCGCCGAGGACTACTCCGGAGGCCTGATGCCAGTCCAGAATGACGCGGTAGCGGGCCGGGCTCTAAGCTCGGAGGAAACTTCGACCGATGCGCAACTACCATCGAAATGCAGCACGTTAGCCTTTCCCTTGTGTCGCCCGTGTATGGTGGAAGTCCGCAGGTAGCTGGTCGCGGAAGTTCCCCCTCCGACATCCCCGATAAAGACCGTCCCAGGTTCCATTTCCTGCAGCGTGACCGGGCGAATCCGCTGGGCACTGACAGTGCCATCGGCAAAAGAAAAATCCCGACTCAGTTCGACATTGACCCCGTAGCTGCGCCGTGGCCGAACCGCATCCTCATAGACGTCGGGGCACTCGAACACCGTGCCCTTGAATATCGGAGGCGGATCACCACTGACCGAGACATTTTCGTCCGCCCGCTCCGGATAAACGTAAGGCCAAAGTTGGACGTTGAAGCGATAATCAAGGATGATGCCCTCGTTTGGATTATCGATTTCGTAAAGTTTTAAACCCGCGCCAATGTTGCGCAAATTACTCAAACAATTCACCTGGCTGGCACGCGCACGGAAGTTACCGATCACCGGGATGATTATCAGGGCCAGAATACCGATAACACCGATAGCGGCGAGCAACTCGACCAAGGTCACACCAGTTCTACGAGGGCAACTGGTAGCGGATGGGAGTGGATGCCGCTGTGATCCCGAATCGTGACAAGGTAAATGCATGCTTTAGATATCCTACACGAGTTCGCCAACCCCATCAATAGCGCAATCTATCATAATTATTGCATTTTTTGCGGTGATGTATTTACATTATCTGAAATCCCATGAATGAGCAGAGCGAATTGGAGCAAGTCCTAACCAGTCTGTCCTTAGCCACCGGGCTGGAGGTATGCTTTTACGACTTGGGTTTTCTCACCTCGGATCTGTCTGACGCCCGCCTGTCCAAGGACCTCCTGAAGCATTGCTCGCCGTTTTGCATGGCTGTGAAGCACAAGCCATCCGCCCACCAAAAATGCATAAAAAATGAGTACGCACGCATCGAGATGGCTGCCAAATCAGACGGCCCCTTCCTGAATCGATGCCATGCGGGCCTGACGGATATGGTAGTCCCCGTCAGGCTGGGCGACAGGGTCATTGGCGCAGTCTTCATCGGCCAGGCCTGGACTCCACCACAGCCAGCCAAAGAGAAGCACCTTCGCCAGCTCATCCGGGAATTCAAACTGGATGCAAAAGCCCTTCGTCAGGCCGCAGATAAAAATAGCCATACGACCCAAGAACGCCTGGAGGCCCTCTATCCACTCGTGCACAGCATCTGCAAGTACTGGGAACTCAAGGAGCGCGTTTTCCTGAAAGACCCCCTGACCGATACGCCCACCTCGGTGCTATCCCGCCCCCGCGTTTGCGATATTACCTCACGCTTTCTTGACACCGTGAAGCCCTCACACCCAAGCATTCAGAAGAGCCTCGAAATCCTGAAAGAATCCCATTGGGACGAAGTGAGCTTGCCCCAGATCGCGCAAAAGGCCGGGCTGAGCCCCTCCCATTTCAGTCGCCTCTTTCGGGCAGACACCAGCATGACCTGGCGAGAGTGCATAACGCGCTGTCGCCTGGAGACGGTACTCTACCTAAGTAAGCGGACCGCACTCTCCATTGCCCGCATCGCAGAGATACTGGCCTACGACTCACCGGCCTCCCTCATGCGTATGGTCAAGCGCGAAACGGGCATGAGCATCCTCGCCCTTAAATCGATTCAACCCATGGGCTGGCTGCTCTACCCCGGCTCAAGTAAGAGCGATTACTGACGAAATCCCGCGCACACCGCTACGCCCCGATGCGTGAACTGCCTCGGCCTGTTGTATTCTCAAGCCCGTGATCCGGCTCCCTCAGATCCTCCTGCGGGATACCCGCAACGACCTCGTTCCATGATTTCCCATGCTCCGGCGTGTAAGTAAGGGGCATGCCCTGATGCGAAGCTTCTATGCTGTATAGCCGCAATTCAGGATCTCCCCAAGTTGACAAGCCCGTCCAGCGCACCGCAGTCACCGCCCGTGAGATGGACATCACCCACATGCGGCGCGTATTCTCAGTCACGTGGTGCAGCACCTCCCAGTCGCCCTGTGCCGTTTTAACCTCAAGCGTGAAGTCGCGTATCAGCGTAGCAGGCAACTGGATTGCCTTGTCATCCAGGGCGTAGCGAATGGGCATCCGCTTAGTGTCGTTGAGATTACTATCAAAGACCAGACGCAGGCATGTGACCTCCTGTGGAGCATCCCAGTTCAACTCGATCGATGCACCGACAGGCCCCGTCCAGTAGTGTTTGCCCTTGTCAGCATCTCGCTCGTGTCCGTCCCAAAGTACTTCCGCGCGATCCCCTTCCGTAACGCGAATCTCTGCAACACACATTAGGGGCGACCGCTCACGCGTCTTACCAGGCAGCCAACAGTCATCCTCCATAAGCCGATTCTGCAAAAGCTCGACATCATCTTGGGTAAAATCAGCAGGCAGGCATTGCTGCTCGACACAGAGCGCGGCAGCCGTACCCACGGCCTGCCCCAATAATGAGCACGTCCCCATTACCCGGGTTGACGACAGCGCGGCATGAGTAGCGGAGATATTGCGCCCGGCGCAAAAAAGGTTCACGATGTTTCGCGAATACAGGCACCGCAGCGGAATACCGTAGGGTGTAGGTGCTGGATGAAACAGTGTGGCCTTACCCGGATAATAGAGCCCGGCCGGATGGTGGTCGTCCATGCTCCATCCCCCATAGGCAACAACATCCTCAAACTTACCCTCGGCTTCGACGTCCATCTGGGTAAGCGTGTACGGCCCCACGTAGCGACGATTTTCACGTTTACCGGGAAAGGACCCAAGCCAGCGCATACGCCAGTTGCGGAGCAACTCCGCCTGCGGCCCCCGATTCTTCATGTAATCCCACACCCCCCAGGCGGCCTTGACCAGTTCGTCGTATATCGCCTCTGCGTCCTGGATAGTATTCTTCAGGCCACCGATTTCGAGCCACCAGAAGTTATGCCCCATGCCGGAGCCAACGCGTGAAGGCAAGTTAGACACGTCATCGAAGTAGTACGCCCACCGCGGTGGAGCATATGGTTGCTCATCGGCAGTCTCCTCCAGTTGCATGAGAATGGTATTCCCCATGGTCTTGAGGTCAGACTTCCGCGGAGCAATCGGCTCGCCCGTCTCCTCCCGGCTCTCCCGCCCCCAACGGACCTCTGCCCCGGACAGGGGGGCCAGAATGGAATCACCGGAGCAATCAATGAAGTGCTTTGCTTCGACCGTATGCCAGGTCTGCGTCGTCAATTGCCAGGCGTTAACAGCTGTAATTCGCTCGCCCTCCATTCTCAAATCATTGCAACTGCAATTCAGTAAGGTTGTCAGCCCGGGCGTCATTTTAGCAAACTCATAGAGCACGGCATCCCAGACTGCATAGTTACCTTTTGGATTTCTGTACTGGTTCAACAATTGGATCTCCTCCAGGATGCCCGCTTCCTTACGATGATGCCCATGCGCACCGCAGATCCACATACGGACCTCAGATGAAGCACACCCGCCCAGCACCGGACGGTCGTGGATGAGAACAACGCTAGCCCCGCGACGCGCTGCAGCCACCGCCGCGATCAAGCCCGACATACCGCCCCCGACTACACAAATGTCCGCTGAATGCTTTTTCGCGTAAAGATGCTTATTCATCTCGTCAGCCTAATCCAACTTTAACTTGCATCAATCCAACAGCATTTCTTGAATTAGATAAATTATGTCATATTCTGAACACCTATAAGCAGGCCGCCAGCCATAGGCGATTGGCTTCACCCACGGAAAGCAAAATGAAAGCAACAGGTTATCCCAAGCTACGCCTCGACCAGTGGACGAGCATGCGACAGCAGTTACTTTGGGCCTATCAGAAATCCAAGGGGCTCCCGACAACCCTGAGCGAAGGCACTTACCACTTTCAAACCGCTGCATTGGTCAAGCAGGGTTGGGCAGAAATAGGACACACAAATAACACCAGAAAGCGCGCCACAGCAGGGCAATGGATTCTTCTAAAACAGGGCAAGCGCTGGCAGCAATTTAGCCCCAGATGCCAACTCTTATCGATCGGCTACCGTTTGCAGCTCCCGACCGGAGAGGCGCTCTATGACGAAGGTCTGCCTCTGGTGATTCCTTCCGCCGCCCACCCCGGTCTGGAGCAAGAGGCGAATCATGTGCTACGAATCATGGAGGACCATGTCGGTAGCGGATACCTCCTGTTAAAGCAAATGGTAGACATCAGAGACTACCTGCTCTCGCAGAATGCCCTGCGAAGCTTCCTGATCGAGCTCGCGAGCGTCTACCACATGAAAGGCATCCCACCTCGTACGATTGGAGCCGCCCACCCTCATGTCACCCGTGCCCTCGCCATCATCAATTCCACACAAATCAAGAATGTAGGCGAGAGGCTAAGCAGTCAAATTCTCGCCCGGGAACTAGGACTCAGCTCCACACATCTCGACCGGCTCATGGTCGCAGAAACCGGCCACACGGTACATCAGCACATAGACATCTACCGCCTTAGGATAGCGCAAGATGCCCTGATCGCCGATCACGACAACCTGAAAGCCATCGCCTATACGCTCGGGTTCACCTCCCCATCCCACTTCCACTATTGGTTTAAAAAGCGTACAAACCTCACTCCCCTGCAGTTTCGAAAGCAAGGCTACGCAGCCTAGTGTCGCCTTCGCCGGCGGAGGGCTGCTCATGTAGTTGGCCAGAAAATCCCAGCCCGGATCGACCGCACTAACTTCGACCCGAATCGGTGCGGAGTGGGGCCGCCCAAGCCAGGTCATTCATCATCCTCACGCCCGAGGTACCTGAACTGACAGGCACCCCACCCGACCACGCCGATAATCCATGCCATGGCCGCATAACCCAAGTGGCTCATGCGGATGTGTGGCATCCAGTCTGCACTCACCCGCGTGAGCATGGCCAGCGCAACCAGCCCCAGCAGCAGATAGACGGATTTCAACGGCTTACGAAAAGCATAGGACTGGCCGCTGTGGCCAAGGATGACGCGGCTGGCTACGGTAAAGGTCAACAGGCTGAAACCGGAGATAAAAACCACGTGTATAAATGCCGCCTGTCGGGCGGGCCAGATCGCCATCAGGAGATAGCCCAGGGGGATCGAGATCAGTGAGACCCGCATGGCGAGTGCCAGAGCACCTTGTTTGAATTTCGCGGTGTGTATCGGCAGTTCACGGAAAAA
Organism: Verrucomicrobiia bacterium; assembly: GCA_030425485.1. Taxonomy (GTDB): domain Bacteria; phylum Verrucomicrobiota; class Verrucomicrobiia; order Opitutales; family Cerasicoccaceae; genus Ruficoccus. The sequence goes on along the minus strand of JAUIAM010000001.1, from coordinate 87,716 downwards.
GTAGAGCAGGATAGCAGCCGCACGAAGCCCGTAACCAAAGCGCAAATGCCCCATAGCCTCCAGGGCAAAACTGGCCAGTACCAGCACGCCACAGGAAAAGGCAAAAAAAGCACGCGGCAGCCAACCAGCCGGCAGCTTGCGCGATTCCGGGAAGTCCTGCCGATTGGGCATGCCGAAGAAGCGCGGGATGAGAAATGCCCCGATGCCCATCACGGGCAGCAACAGGTAGCCCTGATAGAGCGCCAGCCGCGAGAAGTGGGCCAGAAACGGGCTCACCGCCTCCGACTCCAGGGACAATGCCACCTGTACCAGCCCGCCAAACAGCGCACAGAGCAGCCCCATCAGCACAAGCGTAAAGCCCGGAGGAGGCGTATCCTTACGCTGGGGAAACCTTGTGATCAGGCTTCCTAGCAGCAGGAAAATCGAAAGCGTAAAGAGGTAGTCTCCCCACAAGTGATTGCCCAGCAAGTGGCAGGCACTCGCGAGCAGAAGTGTGATGGTCCAACTGAGGCTTTCCTCCAAACTAAAGCGCCGCACATCGAGCAAGCGCGGGAACGCAGTTCCCAAAAAACCGACCACGAAACATGTCAGGAAACCTTCGATCATAATGCGGGCATGCATGAGGCCCGGATAATAATCGATGAGCTTCCAGACATAGGCCGGCCAGAGCGCAACCGCGAACACGCCAAGAAACGTGCCCACGGCAAACAGCAGACGGTAGGGCTCTCCCGCTGCTACCAGACGCCAATACCCGACCGGCTGGACCGCGGTGGACGAAGCGTGAGCATGTGCCTGCATATCAAAACCTCCGTTCGCTTGCCTCGCTAGTGGTTACACATGGCGCTGGTGTCGAATTTAAAGGCGTCCACCTCGCCGACAAATTTTCCCTTGGCCGAGAGCGCAACGATCAACTCGTCCGCAGTCATGTTGCCGCCAGAGCAGATTCCAAAGCGAGCATCGGGGCCAAACTTCTTGTTAATGGCCTCCAGCAGGCTGCGGCGCGAATAGGTCTGCCCGGATTCATCCATCATTTGAAGGACAGCGTGGCCGTGAATTTCGTCGGTGTTGTGGTGTGTCATAGCATTCATTGGGTTCATTTCAGACGCAGATTAGTTAGTAGATCGACCCATATCAATAATTAAATACCTTTTATTATTGATTAAGCAACGTTTGTGGTTTGCCATGTCCTGAGAACCTTGGTTAATTCAAGTTAGATTCAGAGGATGCTACGATACGGAAAGACAGCCCAAAACGCGATGTCAGCCATGAGTTACCTGGCTGAGGTCTACCCTAGCGGACAGCGGCTGAGCTCCCAGAACATCGCCGACAAGCGCGACCTGTCCAAGCCACTCGTGGCCAAGCTCCTCGTTGCGCTCTCTCAAGCAGGCTTTGTCAACGGAGCACCCGGGCCCAAAGGCGGCTACGCCCTGGGCCGCAAGCCATCGGACATCTCGCTACTGGAGATCGTTTCGCTGTTTGAGAAAATCGAGGACCGCAGTCTTTGCCCCTTCGGCCCAAACTGGTGTGGCAATGGCGACCCCTGCCCGCTGCACGATCAGCTAGTCACGCTTCAAGACCAGATGCACCACCTCCTCGCCGGAACAACGCTCGAAGCATTCGCCACTGACTCATCTCCCTAAGCACCACCCCCCTCGCCCTCATGGCGAAAAAACCACCACAACCACCACGCTGGCTACCCCGCACATCACGAGGGTGGTTCGCCTTCGGCAGTATCTTCTATATCCTGCTCGCCGTCATGATCGGCGTGCTCAGCGGACTGGGCATTTTTACGTTTGGCTACGCCGAGGGCGCCAGCTACCTGAGCAATGATCCGCAGGCCTGTATTAACTGCCATGTGATGGAGGATTACTACGACTCCTGGCAAAGCAGTAGCCACGCCCGGGTGGCTGTGTGCAACGACTGCCACCTCTCCCACCACCCGATCGGCAAATGGGTAACCAAGGCCGACAACGGCATGTTTCACTCCATCGCCTTTACCCTGGATAACTACCACAAGCCTATCCAAATCAAAGCGCGCAACCGCCAGGTAACGCAGCAGGCGTGCATGCACTGCCACGAGGACACCGTCCACGAGATGCTTACCATCAATCAGGACAAAGACCCGCTGTACTGCATGAGCTGCCACAGTGATGTCGGCCATGCCCACAACCTTCCACGCACAACCGTCGACCCCACCGACCCCAGACGACCATGAACGATACAGACCATCCCGCCCCCACCTCCCCGACCAAGCCGATGAAGAAGCTCCTGCCCGTGCTGATTTTTCTGGGTGTGACGCTGGCCACCTTCGGCATCGCCGTCCTGCTGGTGACGATTTTTGAGCACAAGCAAGAAGCCCGCATCCCCTACGTGCGGCTGGTCGATGTCGATGAAACCAGCACAGACCCCGTGCCCTGGGGGACAAACTGGCCCTACCAATTCGATTCTTACCGTCGCAGCGTAGATGCGGCAGAGACCGAGTTCGGCGGCTCCAGCGCCATGCCAGCCAGCAAGCTGGAGTCTCACCCCTGGCTGAAGCGACTCTACTCTGGCTACGCCTTCAGCATCGATTACCGCGAGGCACGCGGGCATGCTTACATGCTTTACGATCAGGAGGTCACCGAGCGCGTGACCAAGCGCACCCAAGGCGGGGCTTGCCTGCACTGCCACGCATCCATCATCCCGACCTACCGGCGCCTTGGCATGATCGAACTCGGGCAGGACCCCACGGATGAAAATCTCGCCGCCGACTTCAACTGGCCCGCCGTCATGAAGGGATTCGAAAAAGCCAGCACCATGACGTATGCTGAGGCCCACGCGGAACTCCTCCTCACGCCCGACGGTACACCGGGCGAGGACTTGCCGCTCTTTCCTGGTGGCATCGGTGAGCCCGAGAATAACCCCGCGCCGCCTCAAGACGATGTTCACCTCATGAGTCAGGCCCACCCCGTCAGTTGTGTGGACTGCCACGCCCCCGACAACATGGCCCTGCGCGTGACGCGCCCCGGCTTTATGCGCGGCATTGCTGCCCTGGCCGAGAGCGACGACCCCGTACCGCACTTGCCCAGTGTTGAGCGTTGGCGCGAAGGCCCACGCATCCGCCCCTACGACCCCAACCTAGAGGCCTCGCGTCAGGAAATGCGCTCCTTTGCCTGTGCCCAGTGCCATGTCGAATATTACTGCGCGGACAAGGAAACGCTTTTCTTTCCCTGGGCCAACGGCCTCAAGGTCGAACAGATCGAGGAGCTTTACCAGAACCATACCTTTCCCAATGGGGAGAAGTTCTACGATTGGGTCCACGGCGAAACCGGGGCAAAAGTCTACAAGGCGCAACACCCTGAGTTTGAGCTATGGAGCCAGGGCGTACACGCCCGCAGCGGCGTGAGCTGCGCGGATTGCCACATGCCCTACGAGCGCCAGGGCGCGACCAAAGTCAGCACGCACTGGGTCCGCAGCCCGATGCTTAACATCAACAACGCCTGCCAAACCTGCCACAACGTCCCGGAGTCCGAACTGCGCGACAAGGTCGCCACTATCCAGAACCGCACCTTGCACATGACCGAGCGAGCCGCCGCCGCCATGATCGATATGCTGGATGCCATCCACGAGGCAGAAGCCGCGGGCGCGACCGAAGAGCAGTTGGCCCAGCTTTTTGAGTTACAGAAAAAAGCCATGTGGCGGCTGGACTTCATCAGCAGTGAAAACTCGAAAGGCTTCCATGCCGACCAGGAGGCGGTCCGTATACTGGGCGAATCCATCGACTACAGCCGCCAAGCCCAGGCCCTGGCGAACCGCATTCGCGCCCCCATCGCACCTGACATACAGCTTAACGCAGAGCCCGTGCATGGTGTGACGAAATAAGTGCCCCTGCGGCACGCGGCGCGCCCTATACTGCATACGGCACACATGTTGCCACTGGCCGGGACGACAGCTTGCCCCCCCCCTTACACCTGCTCGCCGTAATCCCTGAATACAGTTGCGCCAGCACACCCGGAGGCATACTGGCGCAACCCAGAATGATTAAGCCTGATGCGTGCTACTTATCTTCCTGCAGGTGATCGGAAGAAGCCACGTGGCCGTCGTCATCGGCGTCACGCAGGGCGCTCCTGAGCGTTTTGACCAAATCAAAGAGGTCCTTAAATCCACCAATGAGGAACCAGACGGTAAAGATAATCCCCACGACAATGGTAATGATCACCTTAATACCCCACCACTTGATCCACACGTCATCGGGAATTTCCATAAACATCCCCACGGTCGTACCGATGGCAAACACGGCGAAGAAAAAGAGCACCCAGCCGATCTTGAACAGGTAGATGGCCTTATCTCCACGGGTGAAGTCCTTGTTCACGCCAAGGCGACGCCAGAACTTTTGCTTAAACGACGTGCCAACTTCCTGGGTCAGCGCCTTGGCCGGATCGGCATCCAGTACCGGGTGGTGACCTTCTTTCTCGATAGCGTACTCACCGCGGTGGAGCAGCTTGTCCATGTTGACCGGGGGACGACGCGAGAGCAGCGAAAAGGTCACATAGGCCGTGACCGACACGAGTGCCACCACCAGCGACATCTGCATGCCGTTCCAGGGGAACTCGTCCGGGAGGGATTGCAGCCAGGCCACATCCGGGTAGCTAACCTTCCAGTCCTGCAGCCAGTAAGGCCAGACGATGTTGCGCAGGCAGACGGCGGTCACCGCGAGCGTCGAGCCCAGGATCATAGAAGCCCAGGCACCTTCTACGCTGCCACGCTTCCAGTACAAACCGCCAAGAATAACGGAGCCCGCGCCCCCGAGGAAGATCGCCCCGGTGATTTGGAAGTACATGTAGATGTACTCATTGAGCGGAAAGACGAGGCTGAAGATGAAGGCAAACACGGCCACACCCAAGATAGCCACGCGCAGCAGCAGCATGTGCTTCTCTTTGGACAAGGGCTTTTTGCGCAGGGGCATAACCACGTCCTGAATAAAGATACTGCCCCACGAATGCAGGTAGGTGTCATCGGTAGACACCGCCGCCGCCACGACCACCGCAGCAAACAGACCCATCACACCGACCGGGAGCAGTTGGGCCATCCCCACGGGCACGAGCATCTGCTTTTGGATCTGCTCGTTGTCAATACCTGCCAAGGTATCGGTGACCGCACCCGCCTGAATACTGAATTCGGGCAGGTTCATCATGGCGAAAATATAAATCGGCACCAACACGGACATGAGGAAGAGCACTTGCCCGCGAAACTCGCCCAGAATGCCAGCCATCTTGGCCTCGTGCGGGCTTTTGGCAGCCGCGTTGTAACCCTGAGAGCCCTGCCACGCCTTGAAGCTGTATATGCTCAGGAAGGCCGCGATCATAAAGAACCACATGTTGAAGCTGTCGGTATCCCCTTGCTTGAACGGGTTGATGCGCGACTGCTCGGGCGGAGCCATTTGCAGGCCACCGATCAGGTCACCCCAGGCAATTTGCGAGGCTATGACGAAGAACACCACCAGCAGCGCAATCTGCACAAACTGGCCCTGAAAGAAGTCCGTCACCACCACGGCGATTTGCCCACCGGACAGGGTCAGCACCACGGCCATCGTGAGCAGGATGAACATCACCGGGGCAATCGTCGGGATGGTGTAGCCCGCGACGTCAAGCTCCGGCGGGAGTCCGGTAAAGTAGACAATGAAGCGGGCCGTCACCGCCGGAAAAATCCCGTAATTCAGGATACCGGAGAAAAAGGCCAGAAAACCGGAAAAGACACGGAAGCGCCGGCTGTAGCGGACCTCGAAAAACTGCGCCATGGTCAGCACGCGCGTTTCACGATAGCGGTAGATGACAAAACCCGACAGGGCCAGGACCAGCGCCAGGGGTGCTGTCATCGTACCCCACCAGACCGCCGGAAAACCCGCCTGATAGAATTTTTCAAAATTTGCCGCAATGGTAATCGCTCCCAGCCCAGACATGCCCGAAGCCATAGTGAGCAGGTAGCGTCCGCACGCTCTGTTTGCAGCCAGGAAGTCGGCAACGCTCCGCGTCAGCTTATTCGTGCTGAACGCAATGAAGAGCATAAAGGCCATAAGAAGCCCTATAATTGCCCAGTCAAACCAATGCATGTTCATTATCTATCCAATACTTTCTAGGTATAACCACCGTTACAGTTTGTTCCTGTGCAAGGGGCTGTCGTTAGCAAAAAAACTTGTAGGTGCGATGTATATCAGTATGACGAGGAAGCTGCAATGCGATCACCCAAAATGTTCGGCATGCAACAAAGTTTCATGATATACGTTGTCTAATCTTGCTTGGTATAGCCTGAAATTAACAGACTTATCCGGCTCGGTGAATCTCGTTGGGGGTTAGGTAAGGCACATCATATTTGCAGAACACCAAGCCCATAAGTGACCTGTATCCAGCAGCTACAATAGCTTAAAGTGATAGACTTAGCAGGCCCCTCTGCCAAGCTCAGGCTAATTTAGTACGTAACATTGGGCAATTTCACATAAGTAGCTGAGGATTGATGAGGTCTTGTACGCGTACGGGTTTTCCTGTAGCGAAGGATTTGTTTGCTGCGATACCGGTGAGGATGGACATTGCGCCGTCACGCACGCCGGCGGCGCGTCCGAGGTTATCGCTTTGCTCGCGCACGCCAAAGAGGTCATCGAGCAGGAGGAGGTCACCGCCGCCGTGGCCGCCGACTGCCTTGGCGATATCGACATGGTACGGTTTTTCCCAATGGGGGAAGACTGTGAGTTGACGCGACTTTGTCACGCCGTCTTCGATGTGTCCGTTGCCGGAGCTGATGTAGGAGCGCTCGGACTCATCGAGTTGGATGCGTCCCTTGGTGCCATTAAAGCCGATGCGGAACCCCTCCCATGGGGCGTAGTTGTGCAGCGAGTAGGACATCTGCGCTCCGCTCTTATAGCGCACGAGCAAGTTCATGGTATCCTCGATGCTGATGCCATCGCCAAAGACGTTCTGATCACGCAGATACCCGTCTTCTTTCTCGGGGTTGAGGTAGAGTCCTTCCTGTTTGTCACTGCCTCTCATATCGAGTGCAAAGGGGTCACCCTCGGCCTGGGCTGAGCCGGTCGAGCGATAATACGGGTGGTACCTGCCCATGCGCTGGCCGTTGGCTTTGCCGTAAAAGGCGAGTTGGCCCAGGCCGAAGACCAGCTCCGGCTCGCTGCCGATCCACCAGTTAACAAGATCGAAGTGGTGGGTGGACTTGTGCACCATCATGCCACCCGAGTTGGCTTTATCGCGGTGCCAGCGTCGGAAGTAATCTGCCCCGTGCTTGGTATCCAGCAGCCACTCAAAATGGACAGAGCAGATTTCTCCAATCGTGCCGCTCTGGATGAGCTCCTTGACCATGCTTCTGGACGGAGAGTAGCGATAGTTAAAGGCCACGCGGATATCGCGTCCGGTCTTGGCAGCAGCTTCTAAAATCGCGTTACATTTTTTCTCATCCGTTGTCATCGGCTTTTCGGTGATGACATCGCAGCCCGCCTCCATGGCCCGGATGATGTACTCATCGTGGGTGCGATCGATCGTCACGACAATGACAACATCGGGCTTCTCCTTCTTGAGCATCAGGTCAAAATCGCTGGCGTGGTAAGTCCTGACCGCAGACGTCTTATACTGCTCCTCATAGACCTTATTATGATAGGCCATGCGAGCCTCATTACTGTCACAAATGGCAAGCAGTTCGCCATATTCCTTATGGGATGTCAACAATGCCTGGGAAAACATAAATGCCCTGCTGCCAGAGCCCACTAATACATACCTTTTAGGCTTATCACTAGAACGCTTCATAGCGCTATATTACAGCATAAATATCATCCGGTAAATAGCCATCACGCTCATCCTATATACCATTTCGCTCATGTAATTAAAGCGCACACAGGCGACCTTTCGGCAAAGCAAAAAAAGGCACACGGCAACATCCCGCCCCTTGAAATTTTCCACAGGCACATCCCCAGCCATCACAATGACAAAAGCCGGATCAGGGTGCGACCTCACCGAGCATGCCAGCAAGAAAACCTGCGATATAGATGCCCTGCTTTTCCCGCACCGCATCGACAAAGTGCACATGATCCATGTACTGCTCCTCCAGTTTCCCCAAGCTCATAGAAAATCCGTAAAGGTCTATCATACGGACACTTTCGTCATGCATGATCGCAGAGGCTATCTCATTCACGCGCTGCACATCCTCGTCGTAGCGATAAAATGCGATCCCGTCACGATTGTGAATAGCATCCACCACCGGGGTCGTTTGCATCCACACCATACGAATGCCAGCCTGCCGGCACAGATCGATCATTGACTTCAGGTTTTCGCGATACTGCTCAAAACGAACACTGATTTCCCCACTCTCAACATTGCGCTTAATATCATGCAGGCCGCAATTGACTAGTAATACTTCGGGTTTTCTCCATGAAGAGCCTATGCAATCGCGAAGAAATTTCAGCACGCGTACTGAATCGCCCCCGTTGGCACCTTCTGGATTATCCAGATCCAACATCGCCTTTTCAATTCCGCCTTTCCGGTCATAAGCAAAAATGCCACCGAGTGCGCGTTTTAAATAAGGGCCATATTGCAAAGAAACACTATCTCCAATAACATAGACCAAGGGTAAATTCTCAATATCCATATTTGAGAATACGGTTATAACCTTAAATCACTTCGTTGCACCCTTTTTCCAATGGATTTTACTGACCCACACGGAGCCGTCTGCTCCGAGCAGTTCGCAGATTTTGCTGAATTTCGGAAACTGTAGTGCGCTATCAATGGTCTCTTGCGCCACCCTCCCCTTTAGCTTTTCCAAGGCGGCCCCGGCATAGGGATAGTCATTTTGCATCCACTCGCTATCGGTCACCCAAACTTCGTGTTCACTGACATCCGTAACGGAGAAATTCCCGTAGCGTGCGCCGCGGTCCGGCATGAGCACACGCTCGGTTGAGCGCAAGAGGCAAAGGTTCTCGTGCTCCACCTGCGCGATAAAGAGCGGCGCCCGGTGGCAATAGATATGGTCGTTATCGGCGCCGCGCCGGGTGTAGGCCAGGTACAGCGCGTCGCCATGGGCTACCCAGTGTTGCTGGGTATTGTAGCTGCCCAGCTCGGAGCCGTCGTCCCAGAGCCACGGCTTGAGTTCACTGAACCGCAGTCCGTCCTCGGACACAGCAACGAAGGCCCCTGCCTTCGCCCGAATGGTCAGGTAAAAGCGCCCCTTGAACAAGGTCAAGGACGGTTCGCCCAGACCCGCGCTGTCATCGAGTTCCAGCTCCGTCCCGTGCTCGATGTAGCGCAGTTGATTCCCATCCATGCGGCACCGCACAACGGTCGATGCATTCGTGCCATGCTCCGGGTGCGCCTTAAAATAGATGGGCAGGAGGATGTCTCCGCCGGGCAGGTCGACGCGCTGGGTGGAACCCGCGCCCGCGTTACGAAACCGAGGCATATCCGGCATTTCGAGCCATTGCCAGTCATTCCATGCATTGGCCGCAGCATCGTAGACGGCATATGCGGTGCCGCGCGCGCTGGTCACGCGCGAGCCATCGGGCCTGTAGATCACCGTGTGGCCGGTGCCCAGTAGTTGCTGCGAAGCCTCGTGCCACATGGGCGTAAAATCACAGACGGTAATTTCGCACTCCTCACCATATGGCCTGCGGGCAAAGGCGGGCACGGGCACAGGCTTTTCCCACGTCTGCCCCATGTCGAAGGTACGCATCTGGTGCAGGCCATCGAAAACGTCGGCCCCATCGAGATGTATCTTCTGCAACATCATCACAACAAGGGGTACGTCTCCGGGGTTGCCCGGCGCTCCGGCCGGGATCGCCCCGGCCCGCGGGTGCGCCCAGGAGTACTCACCATCGAACAACTTCGTGGCCGCCGTAAGCTCTATGCTGTATTCAGGTGATCTCATTGTGTATCCCAAAAACCATGACAAAGCCTTAATCAGTCGCGCGGATGCATACAACTATTCCTTAGCCTGCGTAATCTGCACGCCGCTGTCGCCTTCCAGTTGCTGCGATGCGCTTTCGGAATAGGCGTAGAGCCCGCCACCATCATTGGCAAAACGAATGCTGCCCTCGGAGAGCTGGCCTTCGACCAGGCGGGCCTCCGGGATTTCTATCACATAGGCAATGGGATGCTCGGAGCGGCGCTTGCGCGGCGGGATGTGCAGCGTATAGGTACGGCCCGCCTCGGCCTCGAACGTGACCGGCACACCTTGCTCGAAAATCCCCGAGATGACTTCGCTGCCCTCCTCATTAAGGACGACGTAGCAGGCCGCATAGGAGCCATGGTCGATCTCACGCGGCACAATGCTGACAGTTCTATCATCATCGGAAACGATCAGGGCCGGCGTCGTATGCGGCAGTACCGTTTGCGCTTCGCCCTCGGTGGAAGCATCAATGTCCGACGAGGCCTCGAGCCTGGGCAGGGTGCCAAAACGACGAAACATGCTGATCGGGGTCACCCCACCGGGAAAGGGAACGATGTCCGGGTGCGTGCTCTCGATCAGCGCAATGACCTCCGCGTCTGAATGCGTGTAGTCCGATGCATAATCGGCTCCAACCAGTCCCATGTTCCGCAAACGCCACTGCAGGGCGATGACGTTGTTTTCAAACAGCTCAAAGCGCAGTTGCTGTTGCGGCGTCTTGGGCTTGCTCGCAGCCACCAGCAGCAGGGCTTCGATTTCCGGCAGATTCGGCGCGTAGATATCGCGCATCATCTCCGTCGTCAAATGGTAGCCGATGTGGTCCTGCGCCGCGTACCACGCGTCGAGTTTTTCGTACAACTCAGTCAGTACGGCAGCCGCCTCTGCGCCGTAGGCACGCTCCAGCCACTCGCGCTGCAAGGCCTCGGGGTCGGCCAACGGATTCCACAGCAAGCTGGCCAGCACGTAGTTGGTGATAGCGGCGTTACTCCAGGCCGGAGAGCCGTAGATCACGCAGCCCTTGAACTCGTTGGCGGCGAGTTCCTCAAATAGAAACTCCAGGTTTCCTGCCGCCACGGGAGTCAAGATCGCCGCGCTTCCAGCAAAGTTGAAGATCGGGTCTGCGTCCTCCTGGCGGAAGAGCAAACTGGGCAGATCGTAGTAATACCACTCCCCCGGTTCGAGTGCATACCATCCGGCGAAAATCGAAGCCAGGCGCTCCTTGGCCGACTCGGCGTAGAGCTCGTAGCCATAGTTCGGAGCGCAAAAAATCAGTGTGAGATTCGACGGGATCGGCTCGGTAAACTTAACCGGCGGAAAGATGTAGTCGCTGTAGATAAAGCCGTTCAGGCGCCCCTCGGGGTACTCCTCGGCAACCTTGGTCGCGACATCATGGTACCACTTGAACACGACCGACGACATGGACGGACGGTCAGGCCGGAACTCCAGCGTAATCGGCCCGCTGCCCTGCGGCGGGTCCAGCAAGGCCACCGTTTGCGGGCGCTCGCTCCAGCGCGACGGCGCATCATTGGGCGAGAGCGAAAAGAACCTCGGCTGCTCGCTGGCCTTCAGCACTTCGACCGCCCGGTTCGCGAAATACTCAATCAGCTCGGGGTTGGTCGTTTCGAGCTTGATGTACTTGCTCCTGGAGCCGGAGCGATCGAAAAAGTTGCCCTCAGCATCCACCGCAAACCACTCCGGATGTGACTCATAATACTCGTCGTTATCCGTCAGCCAACGCCAGTTGTGCTGCCAGTGGTCCTCGGCCTTGCGGTGCTGGGAAAGATTCAGCGATGAGCCCAGCCGCATGTGCCGCTGCCAGGCCTCGATGGCCGAGCGCTGGGAAGCATCGGAAAAGTCCGTCAGGTGGGTAATCTCGCGCCACTTAAACGGAGGCTCGTAGCTCTGATCCAGTGCTGGAATTTCAAAACCATTCCTCACCGGCACGTCCCGCCCGATGTCCCCCGGCATCAACCAACGTACCTCCAGAAACGCATAGAGAAACGCATACACGCCATTGGCACTGCCGTGGCTCTCCCCACCCTCATCGGTCCAGCCGCCGTCCGGCGTGTCCGGGCCATAGATGAATAAATCATCGCCACGGGTCACGATACGGTAGCCGCCGTCGGAGAGCGCAGTCGAGTCAAAGCCCGCGTCCAGAGCCTGAATTGTCGCACCGATGCTGATAAACGGGCCGTCGACTTCGTTCGCGTCGGCCTGGATTTCCAGGGTGACCCCAGTCGCTATCGATACGCAGCGCTGCAGCTCATTGGCCGCACTCCAGATTGATGCCGTCGCTTGCGCGGGAACAACGATCCGGTATGGGCTCGAACCTGCCGCGACCAAACTGAGCGATGAGGCATCACCATCTGCGTTCGCCTGTCCATCGGTATAGCGCGGGACGATAGCCGCTACCCCAAGAGCGATCATCACTGCGATGAGCAAATACCAGACTCCCGCAGAACGGCGCTGCTGTTCGCTTTCAAAACCATCGCCACTTTTTTCGTAATCCATATCTGCGTTACCTTAAAAATTCGTCTTATTCGTATTCATAAAAAAGGAGCACGACCCATCCAAGAGCTGTGCTCCCTGTCTTAATTAAGCATGCTGAATTAGCCGTTGCGGCGGCCACGCAGCCTTCTGACGTAGAGGCAGAAGACGCCGCAGGTCATCAAGAGCGCAGAACTGCCCGGCTCGGGAATCGTGTAGCGCAGGACCAGATCGTTATCGATTTGCTCCAGGCTCCACTGGGAGGCCGAGGCCGGGTCGTTCGAGAATCCGCTCGTGTCGATCGTCCAGTTTGACTCGTCGAAGTTGCTCAGGCTGATCGTTGTCAGCACCGTCCACTCGCCATCTTCGGCAGGGTTAAAATTCCAGACATCGCCCTGGTCGCCGGATTGCGCCAGCGAGATGACGTTGAGCACATAGGCACCGGAAAGATTGAGCACGACAGCCCCCGACACATCGATCAGGTCCGAGGTACCACCGGCACCCGACCAGTCATCCAGCTCCCAGTCATACGAGAACGCATCCCACTGCTGGGCCTGCCCAAATGTCACCGTGCCAATGCTCTGCCCGGGCGATACGAACTGGTTCACGTTGTCAAAGCCGACCGCAGAGTTAAAGGTGCCATTACCCCCCAGGGCTCCGCCCTCGGCACCAAAGGTAATCGCATTGGTGATGCTGCGCGTTCCGGCGACAACCAAACGCCCGCCATTAACCTGGACTCCGCCCGTGCCCAGCGCTGAGTTATGGTCTGCCACGATCGTGCCCTGCGAGATCAAGGTCCCGTCCGTATAGGTGTTGCTGTTGGTCAGGATCAAGCTGCCCTGCCCGACTTTTTCCAGAGCAACCGATGCGCCGCTGCCGCTGGAGATCACACCCGTAACGGTCAGGCTACCCGACTCGACCCCGATGCGGGGGTTGTCCGCACGGCTGGTGTTATAGCGCATGATGATGTTGCCTGCCCAAACGTTGTCACCGCTCACACTATTAACAGAGCCCTGGTCGCGGAAACCCGCACCATTCATGCGAAGCGTTTTGTTCGACACCGTAATGTCGCCCGCAAGCTCAATGCCACTGACGGACTCATAAATCTGGATTACGCTGCTGCCGTTACCAAAGGCGTTGTTATGCGTTGCCCTTGCCACGACCGGGCCAGAATTCATCGGCACGCCATCGACGCTCGACGGGCCGATATGCGTCGTCCCCTGGTAGCTGTTATCACCACCGAGGATGAACCTTGCGCCACCCACCGTATTCGTCCCCGTCATCAGGTAGAGGCTGCGTGTGCCACCACTCTGGCTAATCTGGCCCGCGATGGTGTGAGTCGGAGGAGGCGATCCCGTCGAACCGCTACCGATGAGGTTCATCAAGCCACTGGTGCCATTATCCAGAATAATGTCGTTGTTGTAGGTAAGGCCATCGGTGTCGAAACCGAGGAAGTTAACCCCGCTGCCCGACATCGTGATCGCGTTGCTGCCCAGTGCACCCGCGCTGCTGACGCGCAGCCCAGCCCCTTCCAGTGTAATCCCACCGGTCAGGTTCATCGCGCTGGGATTCCAGGCCACGTAATTACGCTTACCATTGCCGGAGATGGCCAGCCCCTGAGACCCCTGCACCGACGTCGTCACCGAAAGTGCTTCAATAAAAGACTGACTCGCTTCTCCTGCAGGCAGAGAAATGCGTGGCGTACCGGAGGAGGTCTGGAACGTTATCCCACCCGGTCCAGAAAAAGTGTAATACCGATTGCTGCTCCAGCCCGTCCCCAGCAGACTGATTTCGCCTACCGTGCGCGCAGAATCCACATTGATCGTGTAGGAGCCATCCTGGCCCGGAAGCTCGAGCGAGGCCACGCTGTCCACCCCGTCGGCAATATCGTTGTCCTGCCACTTGCTCGCCTCGCTCCAATCCCCGGACTCACTCGCAGAAAGCCACGTGCCATCGGTTTGAGATTGAGCGTAAGCGCTACTCAGGAAAATTGCGGCAAGCGTGCCGACTATGGGTCTTCTTAGGGAAGTTTTCATGATGTGGATCGTAGTTGGTTGTTAGCGATTTGAGTTGGGGTTAGAAAAAAACATGTGAGCCGATTGATTGGCTGTGAGGTGACTTACTCAGGCACCAGGCTCTGGTCGGGGTAAAAGACCCCGTGACGCGACTGGCCCGGGTAAAGCTCCTCGATAGCGATCGACTCAACCCCGCCATCGAGAAAAACCATGTTGACCGAGCCACCATGCCAGTCGCGCGGCAGCAACTTGTTCAGGTGATTTATGGAAGAGCCGTTAACAAATTCACTGTTGCCGCCCACGCCCCAGTCCGCATCCATCGCATACATCACCCGCGAGGGGAACTCGATCTGCTGCATACGGTAGCGCACCGGTATGCCCCCCATCTGACGCTCCAGCTTCGCGTTCACATTGTAGCTACGGCGCAGCGATTCCCCCACGTGGCCATCGGCACCCTCACCGCCATTGGAGTCATCCGCGGGGCAAACCAGCACCGGACAGTAACCCAAATCACCGCGCCAGTTGCCACCGCCATCAGCGGCCCCAAAATACGTCCGCAGATTGTATCGCCACCATAACTCACGCGGACGACTGCCACCGCCCCAAGACGAACGCCCCGAATTAATGACGCCGCCATTTTCCGTAACGTAGGCCATATTCGCCATCCCGATCTGACGCAAATTACTCGTGCACTTCGTCTCCGCCGCACGACGCGTCACCACACCCAGGCCCGCCACAATCAACGCCGCCACCACTGCCACCACACATAAAGCCGCCAGCAATTCAACCAGGCTAAAGGCGTGTCGATCTGGAAATAAATTTCGCTTTGTCATTAAATTTTCCTCGCAATCTAGGTAGACATTGTCAACATTGTCAACAATTTTATGAAAACTTTTCAACAAGCAGCCTACTCCGACATGGTCAGCAAGATCACTGACGGCACATGGAAACCGCAGGAGCGCATCACTGAGGCGAAAGTCTCAAAGGAGCTCGGCGTCAGCCGCGGAGCCGTACGTGAAGCCATGTTTAAACTCGTGGGCGAAGGCCTGCTGGAGCGTCAACCCGGCGTCGGGTGCCGCGTCACGAATCTCACCATGAAGGACTTCGAGGAGATATTTCTCCTTCGCGAAGCGATCGAAGGGATGGCCATCCGCATTGCCAGTCAGCGGGCCACAGATTATGATCTGGTAATTCTCGATCAGAAGCGACAGCTCACCGAGCACCTGATCAGTGTAGGCGACATGGAGCGCAGCTCCGAGACAGACACGGAGTTTCACGCCCAGATCATGGCCCTATCTGGTAATAAGACCCTGATCAGCGTCTGGCACAGCTACCATAAGCGCCTCTTCGCCTACCGCAGCTTGTTTCCGATCGTTATCTTTACCGCAGAAGACCATCGCACTACCATCGATGAGCATAGAAGCATCATGGATCAACTCAATGCACGCGACCCCGACGGCTGTGAGCAGGTCCTTCGCAAGCATATCCGTAATGGCTTTGCTAAACTGGTAGCCAAGTTTAACCAGAGCAACGCATTGTAATGAGCCAGACCTTTGATAAGAAAGTAAACTACGGGTTCCACCTCACCTACCCGGCACCCGGCATTGTCGAGCGCGTCGCTCAAGCCTGGGACTGGTTCTGGATAGATAGCCAGCACGGCGAGATCCAATCCTACGACGCACTGGCGCACATCACACGGACCTGCCAGGCGATGCACTGCAAGCCCGTCATACGCATCGCCGACAACACATGCTACCACATCAACCAGGCGCTTGGCCTATCGCCCAGTGGCATCATTATACCGCAGATCGACAACCTGCATGATGCACGCGAAGTCGTCCTGCACTCGAACTTCCCCCCGCACGGCAATCGTTCCTACGGGGATCGCCGCCCCATCGACCTGCACGGCAGAGAATACTGGAAACAGCAGTCCGATCGCCCCTTAATCATCGCACAGATAGAGTCCGTCGAGAGCCTCAAGAACATCGACCAGATCGCAACCGTGCCGCAGATTGACGCCCTGTTCTTCGGGCCCGACGATTACTGCATGTCACGCTTTAACGAGCCGATGAGCCTGAACTATCTTGATGAGATTGCCCAAGCCATGGACATTCTGAGCGCCGCCTGCCACCAGCATCAGAAACAGCTGTTCGCCATCGGCAGCTCGCCGCAGCTTCATGAGCTGGCTCTGAAATCGTGCGCACAGTGGATCGTAGGCACCAGCGACTCGGGCCTGTTGTCGACCGGCTCCTTATCTAAGAAGAAAGAGTTGGAACAAAGTACGGCCAAGCTCCCTGCCGAATCCACCAGCGCTCAGGGCACGTTGTATTGAGACAAACCCGCGCAGGTAAGATCGGCTACATCTCCGGGGCGTTTACCACCCTTTACGAGCAGGCGCAATGGCCTGCTCATGCTTCCATCCGAGGCAGTAGGACAACATTTTCCGTAGCCTCTTACTCAGAAGCGAAACCTACGGCATCAGTGGTCGTGGTCACTGTGGTCGTGGCCGCTGTGGTCGTGGTCGTGATGATCGTGGTCGTGACCGCTGTGGTCGTGCCCCATTTCTTCCTGCATCATCTGGTACTCAGGCGACAACAGGCTGGGTTGCTGCATATCGCCACCCATGCCTGCGCCAAAGGGGAGGTAGCGGTTGGCCGAGCCGAGTTCGCCCGGTTGACTGGGAAAGCGGGCCGGCAGCGGCATATTCGTGTCCTCTTCGATTTCGCGGATACGCTCCAGAACAATGTCCTTCATCGCGCGCGGATCATCGTCGGGCACCTCTGCGTAGTGCTTGCGGTAAAAGTCGTAGGCCTCTTGCTCACGCCCTGCCTGTCGCAGCAACTCGGCATAGATGCGTGCCGCATAGTAGGGACCGTCTTCCGATTCATAGGCTTTGAGGTAGTATTCCGCAGCCGTTTCGGGGTCTTTGAGCTTGTTGTTGTAAATTTGCGCCTTCTCCAGCGGGATACGGTAGTCGCCCCCGTGGTAGGCCGCCGCAGCATCGACCAGGGCCAGCCCGCGCTCTGCCTGCTCCTTGTAAATCTGCTTCTGGATGGCCTCGGGCACATCGCTGGTATCCCCATGCTCGCGAATGCGCCAGATCGGGATGTCGTAAGCCATGATGCGTGAACCATTGAGCCAGAAAAACATGGGGCGAGGGTCGATGGCCGTGGCCAGGTTAATCAGCGCCTCGGTCTTCTCGCGGTCCTTGTCCTCCCAGTAGCCGTTCATGCGGATGAAAACCATGTCCGCAATGATGGTGCGAAAACCACCGAGCAGCCCCAGGACCAGGCCCTGCCCGAGCGCGCCCTCCAGTTTGTCGAGGTTCAGTTCGGGCTGAAAGGAACGCACCTCGCGCCAGGCCGGACGCTCCAGCGGAGCTAAGGCCAGTCCGAGGACAAAGAGGCTCACGGCGCAAACCCCGAAGGTGATTGCCCGGCGCAGCCAGAAATTATCTTTCAGACTCATGGAAGCAGCCTAAATCTCGCGGTTACGGAAGGTGAATACGGCCAAGGCAATAAATGCCACGATGTAGATGACACCGTAGAGCGCGATGGTCCACGGGGTGCTGGCGGTCATCTCCCCCATCTCATGCGGAAACAGCATGACGTCGCCCACATTGAACATCTGGAAATTCGGGAAGAGCAGGCTCAAGCCGCCCACGATGTTTCGGAGAATAGGATTACCGATGGACTCCCAGCTATCGCGCGCAATGTACTGGAGCTGGCAAATCAGCATGACGAAGAACGACACCACCACCGAGTAGAGGTTCGTGTTGGAAAAGCTGGAAATAAAGACCGTGATCGCGCTGAGCACACCCAGCTTCAACCACTGCAATACGGCAAAGCCAAACAGTCCGCCGTAGCTGACCAGCCTCCCCTCCTGGAAGTCATCCCCAAAGCGCTGCATCAGCGCCCCCTCGCGCCAGTAGAGCATCACGCCCAGGATGCCCGCCATCAACATGGTAAAGACGAAGAGCAGCATGAGCACCCCGATAAATTTACCGGCTAGAAACTCCCAGCGGTGCACGGGCTTGGCCAGGATAGTCAGAGCAGTGCGGTTCTCAATTTCACTGAAAAAAAGCTGTGCAGTGGCCACCACGGCGAGGATCGAACCAAAGAGGAAGATGGCCCCCAGCCCGAAGTCCGCGATGAACTTCAACTCCCCGCTGCCGAAATCAAACTGGCGGAAGAAGCGCGAACTGGCGATCAGCGCGATAGACAGGATGACCAGCACGTTGAAAAACTTCTGGCGCACCGCTTCGAGGAAGGTATTGCGCCCGATGGTAAAGATACGGTGAACAACGCCGGTCATGACTGGCCTCCATCCTTCTTATGGGTGTGTTGCAGAAAAAGTTCGTCCAGGCTGATGCGCGGTGAGCCGACATCAACCAGTTTGCTACCGTGCTTGGCCAGGACCGCTTCGACCTCTTCTCGGGCCGCATCCGGCATGGCCTCAACGGTCAGCGTGCGCTGCTTGCGATTGCTGAGCAGGTCATCCACCGGACCATCCAGCACGACCTTACCGCGGTTCATGATAGCCACGCGGTCACAGATGCCTTCAACCTGCGCGAGCAAGTGCGAGCAAAGCATGATGGTCTTGCCCCGGGCCTTGAGCGAGCGGATCAGCTCGGCGATGTCATTGGAACCGATAGGGTCCACGCCAGCCGTCGGCTCGTCGAGAATGATGAGCTTCGGGTCGTGCACGATGGCCTGAGCGATACCGATGCGCTGGAGCATACCCTTGGAGTAGGTCCCGACTCGTCGGCCCGCGGCCTCCGTCAGCCCGACCAATTCAAGGCACTCCTCGACGCGGTCCTTGATCTTGGACGGCTCGACGCTGCACACTTTGGCGTAAAACTTGAGCAGTTCACGGCCGCTGAGGTAGCGGTAAAAGTAAGGGGCTTCGGGCAGGAAGCCGACGTTGAGGCGAGACTTTACCGACGAACTGGGCACACCGTAAATCTCGCAGTGGCCGAGCGTGGGCTCAAGCAGGCCGAGAACCACCTTCATGGTCGTGCTCTTGCCGCAGCCATTGGGCCCAAGCAGGCCAAAGACCTCGTTGTCGGCAATTTCCAGGGACACGTCGTCCACGGCGCGGAGTTTCCAACCTCGCAGCCCGACGCGGAAATCCTTTACCAGATTAGTGATGCGAATGGCGGGGGTATCCATTATCGTGTTATTGTAAAGCCCTTGTAGTTAGGAGTGCAAGTTTCTGTTTTCACTTCGGTATCGCGGATATACATGCGCAGCACGCGCTGGACTTCCTCCAGAAAGGCCTCGACCTCACCGCGTTTTCCTTCGGCCCTCAGGTAGACGCGCCCGTCGGCCAGGTTCTTCACCTCGCCAGTGACTTCAAACTCCTTCGCCACCTGCAGCGTGCTGTAGCGAAAACCCACCCCCTGCACGCGCCCACTGAAGTGCGCCTCAAGGGAAAATATACTAGCCGGGGTCGTCATGGTATTGCTGTGCGGATTCATGCGCTACCGACCAGTCCGGAACGATTTGCGCAGCTAAAACGTCACAAATGTATGTGAGTTCAGGCAATCTAAAAAATTGGCCCCTTACCTGCTGAACTCCAGCATCATAGCATTTCTCTTCAATTCTGAGTTGCACTTTTGAATGAACGGGAGATGATTAAGACCAAGCTTTAACCGCCAACCCAGGCAAACAGCATGAGCGGATTTGATTTTGATAATTTTTCAGATGGAGATTGGGATCAAAATGAAGAAATGGCCTGGAATGAGCACGATTGGCAGCGGTACCTGAAGAACAACGAACGAGAAATCGCGGACTTCCTCAACCACTACCACAAGCTCAAACACGAGCCAGATCACCTAGATACCATCGCACGCAAAATGGGCTGGGACCACGAAGACTGGTCACCCGGCGATTTCCAGGACGAGCCCGGCTACTATGGCGACGGCGAGGAGCCCGAGCGCGCCCGCAAGGAGGCCGAGACCGAGAGCGACATCGACCCCTACACCATCCACAAGCACCCGGTATTTATCGTCACACACGGCCTCTACCAGCACCTCTTCAAGTGCTGGGAGCTCTTTACGATCCAAAATCAGCGGACGCTCAACCCCGTTGCCGTGGGACGCTACTCGGCCAGCCTGCACGCGGGTGAAATCAATGCCATCATGGCCATCAGCGCGCTCGACATGGGCGACTACACGCTCGCCGTGTGTCACCTGAAGAACTCGCTCGCCGCGGTCAACCACACCTTTGCCCTTTTGCAAAAGCTACAGCTCAAGAACGTGCGCGTCCTCCGGCTCTACCAGGCCGAAGCCAGCCGCACGCTCTTTGACCTGCGCGAAGTCTGGCTGCGCGTCATGAACGACTGCCGCGAGGAAGAACGCCGCGGTCGCGACGGCGAGTAGTGCAGCCCCACAGGCCAATCAAACTCACGGCATTTGACCTTGATTGAGAGGGGCTGTGTCCCTACGGCGTATTAGGGAGATTCAAGAAATGTTATGTCCGCAGATTCATCCGTGGCTATCTGTGTGATCCGTGGTAAAAATGCAGAGATCAACGAGGCTGCTACTTTATTTAAAATGCTCTAATGCACCTACGCCCAACTCATGGCCAAGGACCTCAAAGTAAGGAGTGATGCGTAGGCATCACAGGTTGAAGGGCTATGCCCTTCCTAGAGCTTGGTGCCGTCCTCGGTTACCTTTTTGCGGAAGGCTTTGAGGAAATGGTTGGTCATGATGCCGGGCTTACCGTCCCCGATCTTGCGGTGGTCTACCTCGACCACGGCAATAACCTCGGCCGCAGTGCCGGTGAGGAACATCTCCTCGGCCACCCAGAGGTCGTAGCGCGTGAGGTTCGTCTCAACCACCGGGATACCCATATCCTGGGCGATATCGATCGCGACCTGACGCGTGATACCCGTCAGCGAGCCCGATGAGACCGGCGGGGTAAAGAGCTTGTCCCCCTGCATGATGAAAATATTGTCCCCCGTGCACTCGGCCACGTAGCCCTCTTGATTGAGCATGATCGCCTCCTGATAGCCGAGCTCGACGGCTTCGATCTTGGCCAGGATATTGTTCAGGTAGTTCAGGCTCTTGACCATTGGCGGGAGCGCAGCCGGGCTGTTCCGGCGCGTGGGCGCGGTGATGATCTTCATACCCTTCTCGTAGATCTCTTTCGGGTAGAGCTGAATCTGGTCCGCGATGATGATGAGTTGCGGGTTGCTGCAGTTCTTGGGCGAAAGGCCGAGGTAGCCCGAGCCACGCGTGACGATGAGGCGGATGTAGCCGTTGGTCACACCGCTGCGGCGGCAGGTCTCGCACACGGCTTCGGCGACTTCTTCACGGCTCCAGGGCATATCAAGCATGATGGCCTTGGCGGAGTACTCCAGGCGCTTGAGGTGATCGTCCAGCAGGAAGACGTTGCCTTCGTACACGCGGATGCCCTCGAAGATCCCGTCTCCGTAAAGGAATCCGTGGTCGAAAACGGACACCTTGGCTGCGTCGCGGTCGAAGTACTCGCCGTTAATGTAAATCTGAATCGCCATGTCTAAAAGGGCAGAATGTTGGCATTCCCGCGCGCTTTGTCTAGGCAGAAAAAACGCATTGCTGCCACAGCGCCTTCTGAGGCCAATCCGAGGTCGGAATGTATTTGTACTGCCAATCCGCGAAAAAGCTATCGTCAAGCCAAGGCCGACTGCGCTAATCTGCCCGCATGAACGGCCTCGACTGGACCATCGTCGCACTCTACCTCGTCGGGATGATTGGCTTGAGCGCGTGGCTGTCCCTGCGCCAGCGTGACCAGAAGGACTACTACCTGGGGGGAAATGACACCGGGCCGCTGCCCATTGCGCTCTCCACCATGGCCACGCAGTGCTCCACCAACAGCATCCTTGGGGCCACGGCGATGGTGGCGTTTGTGGCCGGAGGCGGGCTGGTCTGGCTCCAGTACGAGCTGGCTGTCCCCTTTGCCATGATCGCACTGATGGCCTTTCTCATGCCCAAGCTGCGCAGCCTCGGCCTGGTTTCAATCTACGAGTACCTGGAGCGTCGCTTCTCACTGGGCACCCGGCTGACCATGAGCGCGATTTTCCTCCTGCTGCGCGCCTTTGCCACCGGGGTTACCGTCTACGGGGCATCGCTGATTCTCTCGCAAGTCACGGGTATTAACATGTGGCTGGCCGCCGTGGTGCTGGGCTTAACCACTGCGATTTACGACATGCTGGGCGGGATGAAGGCCGTCATCGTCTCAGACGTTATCCAGATCGTCATTCTCTGGGGAGCGGTGCTGACTGCCCTGATCGTAGCGGTAAACCTCAACGGGGGGGTGGCAGCCACATGGGAGCACTTCCCGCAAGGGCGCACGGAGGCACTCAGCCTGGAGGGCATCGGATACAACGACGGGACGGATTTCTCATTTTGGCCCATGTTTATCGGGGGCTTTTTCCTCTACCTGGCCTACTACGGATGCGACCAGACGCAGGCCCAGCGTAGCCTGTCCACCCGAAGCATTCGCGAGACCAACCTCGCGCTCTTTCTTGGCGGCCTGCTGCGTTTCCCCCTCGTGCTGACCTACTGCCTGCTCGGAGTGGCCATCGGCGCCTACGAGGTGCTTCACCCGGGCTTTGATCAGGAGATGATCGACTCCAGCGGCATCATCAACTACAACCTCGCCACCCCAACCTTCGTCATCCACCACTTTCCCCACGGACTGATCGGACTCGTCATGGTGGGGCTTTTCGCCGCGGCCATGTCTTCGCTCGACTCAACGATTAACTCCATGAGCGCGGTCACGATGCAGGACTTTGTCGAACGTTTCCGTGGCAGCAAAATGGGACGCCGCGAGACGCTCATCTGGTCCAAACTCAGCACCCTGTTCTGGGGCATACTGTGCCTGTCCTTTTCTTTTGTGGTCGCGGGGATATCCGACTCGATCATCGACTCGATCAACATGATTTCCTCCCTCATGAACGGCCCCCTGCTGGGCATCTTTACCATGGGCATGCTCTCGCGGCGCATCAACGCCCTGGGCGCGATTACCGGGTTGATCGTTGGCCTGCTGACCAATGCCGCGCTCTGGCAGTTCATGCCCGAGCTGTCCTACTTCTGGTGGAACCTGACCGGGCTGATCGCCGCCTGGCTGACCGGCTACGCGGTCAGCCTGATGGGCAAGGCCCCCGGCGAAGAAAAGCTGGCCGGCAACATCGTCTCCCGCCACGACAGCGAGGGCGGCGTCGATCACCGCAAGTGGCTCCCCTACTACATCACGCTCGCCCTCTACGGCGTGGGCATCTTTATCTTTTTGAGCCTGCTGTGAGGCTTTTTTCCGCATGCGCCCCTCCCTTTCTGACAACTATAGCCAGAGGTATTTTGTGAAGAATCAGATCGAGAACCTTTTGAGCACATTCCCCCGTACCTACGCCAAGCTCCTCAGGCAGCGTGGGACCGCCAGCGCGGAGAAGCTGGCATTTTTGGCCCTGCTGGACCGCGGCGATACTATCATCGAGGCCGGAGCTAATTTCGGATACTTTACCCGCGTTTTTTCGCGCGTCGTGGGCAAGAGCGGCCAGGTCCACGCCTTCGAGCCCGTGCCAACTACCTATGCGACACTGAAGCAAAACTGCGACGCAGCCGCCCTGCCTGCCCCGCTCACCCTAAACCCGCTCGGTCTGAGCAATGAAGCCGGAGAAACCACCATTTACCTGCCCGGTGATGACAGCGGCCAGGCCTCGCTCAAGCGGCACGACTCCGGCTCATGGAAAGCCGAGACAAAGGTCAAAGCCTTTACCATTACGCTGACCACGCTGGACGCCTACCGCGAAGCGAAAGGCATTGAACGCATCGACTTTTTCAAACTTGATATCGAGGGCGCCGAGCCACTGGCTCTGGAAGGTGCCAGCAACGCGCTATCTACCCTGCTGCCGCTCATCCACCTCGAAGCTAATACCCAGTGGTTAAAAGACTTTGGTAAGTCCCTGCCTGAACTGGCTGCCATGCTCAAAGCTCATGGCTACGACACCGCCCTCGCCTACGAGCTGCCCGCGCCCCAGCGCGATGCCTACACGCTCATCGATACGGGCGAAAGCATCTCGACGAACATTATCTTCGCGAACCAGCACAAACATGCCAGCAGGCTGTCCCGAATGGACCTGAAGTAAACACACGCCACACTGGCCAGAGCGTCAAAGCAAGTGTAGTGCTTTTTCTGATACAGCTCAATTAGATACCCGCGCCGTCTTCCTCGAGCTCGACCGCCTCGCCCTTATCTTTGCTAAAGCGCATAGAGACGAGTTTGGTCACGCCACGTTCCTGCATGGTCACACCGTAGATGGAGTTCGCCGCGGCCACCGTGCGCTTGTTGTGCGTCACGATGAGGAACTGCGAATAGCGCGTGAACTGCTTCACCATATCGACGAAGCGGCCGATGTTGGCGTCGTCCAGCGGTGCGTCGAGCTCGTCCAACACGGCAAAGGGACTGGGCTTTACCATGTAAATGGCAAAGAGCAGGCCGACGGCGGTCATGGTGCGCTGTCCACCGGAGAGGAGCGACAGGGTCTTGAGCTTTGTGCCAGGCGGGCGGGCCGTGATCTCGATACCGGAGTCGAGGATGTCCTCGGCCTCGATGAGCTGAAGGTCTGCCACCCCACCGGCGAAGAGCTTTTCGAAGGTAAACTTAAAGTTTTTGCGGATCTGATCGAAGGTTTCAGCGAACATCTTCTGCGAGGTCGTGTTGATCTCGTCGATGGCCTTCATCAACTCGTCCTTGGAATTCCAGAGGTCTTCGCTTTGGGAGTTGAGGAAGTCAAAGCGCTCCTTCAACTCGGCGTACTCTTCAATCGCGACAAGGTTAACCGCACCCAGGCTGTTGATGCGGTCGCGCAGCTCGCGTACTTCCGAGGCTACCGAGCGCCAGTCCGTTTCCTCCATTGCGGCAAGGTCCTCCTCGGTCGGCTCGCCTCGCTCGTCCTTACTCTTGGCCACGATGCCCTCGTCTTCGTCGAAGTCGTCTAGCTTGATACGGGTTTCAAACTTTTCGTCGGCAGACCAGAGCTCGGCCTTCCAGTCGATCTCGGTGATCTCCCGCTCGTACTCAGTGCGGACCTTGTCCGAAAGAAAATTGGCCTGCGAGCGCTCCTCGGCCAACTTAACCTCAATGGCGTTGAGCGAGGTTTCTTTTTCGCGCAGATCGCTACGCTGGCCACTTAGGCCACCTTCAGCCTTGCTGATGGTGGCTTCGACCGCGGCGTGAGCCTCCTGCTTCTGCTTGAGCGTCTCGGCGGTCACGGTCAGCGTCTTCTCGATCTCGGCTGCGCGCTCGCGCTGGGTCTCGGAGTCGAGCTCGAGTTCCTCGACCTGCGTGCGCAGGGTATCGACCTCCTGGCGGCGGCGCACAAGGCGGTTCTCAAGCTCCAGGCGCTGATTCTTGGCTTCGTTGAGGCCACGGTCAAGGAGCTCCAGGCGTTGGCGTTTTTCAGCCAGATCGAGACGCACCTCGGCCAAGCCGTCCTGGTGCGCGTCCCGCTCGGTACGCATCTGCTGGAGCGCGCGCTCGGTTTCAGAAATTTTATCTCGCTGCCCGGTAATGGCGGCCTCGGCCTGGGTCAAATTCGCCTGCGCCTCGGTCAACTTCTGCTCGGCGGTCTCGCGGCTGGCCTCCAGTTCCTCAAGCTGTTTTTCCTGCTTGCTGACGTTGCGCTCGTTCTCGTCGATGCGGGCGCGGGCACTGCGCAGCTCGGACTGCAGGCCGGAAAGTTCCTGACGCAGCTCGTTCTCGCGTCTGCGGCACTCCTCGACGGCCTGTTCGGCTTCGTCCATCTGGGCCTGCATGGCGAGCGCCTTCTCATTGAGCTGGGTCAACTGCTCGTTGTCCTCCTCGATCTTGGTCCGGAGTTGGCGAATCTGCTCGTCGCGCTGGATAAAGCTCTGCTCTTGCTGCTTCTTGCCCGGGCCACCCCCGAAGATGAGCCCGCGGCGGTCGATGAGTTCGCCGCTGCGCGTAGCCACGAGGTCAAAGGCAAAGCCGGGGTTTTCCTCCCAGTAGGTCAGGAAGCTGGCCAAATCTTCGCAGAGGAAACAGCCGCCGAGGAACTTCTCCACCAACGCGGAACCCGCCTCATCACGGGCGCGGACCACGCTGCTGGCCGGGGTGAGCCACTCAGGCGTTTCGACTACGTTTGCGCCCTGCGGAGTTTCTACCTGAAGGCAGACACGGCCCAGCTTGCGCTCTTCCAGCGCGGCAAGCACGTCACGGGTGCGTGTCCTGTCCTGCAAGAAGACGGCATCGGCCGAGCCGCCAAGCAGGGTTTCGATAAGCTGGGTGTAGCCTTTGTCAATCTGGAGAAAGCTGGTCAGCGGGCGAATGCTCTCGCGGGGCAGGACATCGTCGAGTTTACCCTGAAGGATGGCCTTTGCTCCGGCAGAGAAGCCCTCGAAACGCTTTTGCAGGTCCTCGAGCGTGGTGAGCTGTGCGCTCTGGCGGGCCACGGCACGGTCCATCTCCTGAATCTCTACCTGAAGGTTGCGAAACTCGGTGCGGAGGTTTTGCACCTGCTCACGGGCCTGGGTCACGCCCTGAGCGGCCTCTTCGGCCTGATGGACCCGGGCCTGCAGCGCGCGCTCGGTCTCATCCCGGCGGGCCTCCAGCACGGCACCCGCTTCCTTGGCCTGATAGAGGCCGTCGCCGAGGTCGCTGTGCTTGACCTGATAGGTTTTGAGATCGACTTCGAGCGTGGTGCACTGCTGGCGGTGGCGGGTGATGGCACCCTCCTTGACCAGCAAGTCCTGCTTAAAAGTTTCCAGGTTGCCCTCGGCCTCGCGCAAGCGGGCGATGAGCCCCTGAAAGGCGTCGTTACGCTCGCGAAAGGCTGCATCGGAGTTCCCCACGAGGTCGAGCGCCATCTGCTTTTCCTGCTCGGTGCCCTCGGTTTGCTGTTCGATGCTCTCCCGCTGCTGTTCCAGGGTGGAAATTTCCTGCTCGATCTCGCCAATGCGCTTGGTCACGTCGCCCATGCGGACCTTGGAAAAGTCGGCCTTGTTGGTGGCGTTCTCCATCTCCGAGCGCAGGTTGTAAACGGTCTGCTGGGCCTCTTGCAGAGTCTGAAAGAGTTCTGCACGCTGGGCCCGCTGGGTTTCCAGCTCGCCCTCTTCCCTCCCAAGACGGGCGCCGACGGACTCCACCTCCGTACGCAATATCTTGGCCTTGTTGGTGAGATCGTTAATCGCCCGGTAACGCGAGCTGTACTGGTGAGCGTTGTGGGCTAAATCGAGATGACCCAGACGGTGCTTGAGACGCTGGTAACGTAAGGCCTTGCTGGCCTGCCGCTTAAGCGAACCAATCTGGCGCCCTACTTCCTCGATGACATCGGTGACACGGGAGAGGTTCTGCTCGACCAGGGCGAGCTTGTTCAGGGCCTCCTTGCGCTGAGCCTTGTAACGGGTGATGCCGGCGGCCTCTTCAAAGATCGTGCGGCGCTCCTGGGGGTTAGACGAAAGGATCTGGTCAATCTGCCCCTGCATCATAAAGGAGTAGCTCGCGCGCCCCACCCCGGTATCCATAAACAGATTGTGAATATCTTTCAGGCGGCAGGCTTTTCCGTTGAGCGAATAGCTGCTTCCGCCGTCGCGGTCTACCTTACGCGTGATTTCGACTTCGTTAAAGCGCGTGCCGAGCTCGGCTTCGCAATCGGTAAAAATGAGCGAGACTTCACAGGTCTGGAGGGGCTTGCGGCGGTCAGTCCCCTGAAAAATCACGTCCTGCATCTTACTGCCGCGCATGGCCTTGGCGGACTGCTCGCCCAGTACCCATCGGATCGCGTCGACGATGTTGCTTTTACCGCAGCCGTTGGGACCGACGATACAGGTAACGCCTTTATCGAGTTGTACGCGGGTGCGGTCGGCAAAGCTTTTGAAGCCGTTAATGACAAGTTCGCTGAGATACATAGACCGGAAAAGCCGAAATGAGAACCGCCGCCCGAGTTATCGGCAACCCTTTTTCCACCTTGGGAATAACTTGTGGAGAAATACCCACATACGGAGAAAAAAGAAGCTTGCGCGTTATGTCGTTGCCTGAAGGCGGGGTGTTTGTCTTTCTGCGGGATATGTCAGAGACCCAAGCTGAAGTTTTACGTATTTTTGAAGAAACCGGTGCCCTGCTCAATGGGCACTTCGTTTTGCGCAGTGGACTGCACAGCGGGCACTTCTTCCAGTGCGCCCGTGTCTGTGAGCACCTCGACCGCGTGACCCGCCTGGCCGAGCTCCTGCTGGAGAAAATCGATACGGACGCCTTTGACACCGTTGTGGCCCCCGCGATGGGCGGCCTCGTCATCGGGCAGGAAGTCGCCCGCCAAGCCGGCAAGCGTTTCCTCTTTGTCGAAAAGGTAGACGACAAGCTCGCGCTGCGCCGGAACTTCAAGATCGCCGACGGCGAGCGCATCCTCGTGGTGGAGGACGTCATCACCCGCGGAGGCCGTGTACGCGAGGCGTTGGACATCATCAAGGCCGAGGGCGGTGCCTGCGGTGGCGTGGCCGTGCTGGTAGACCGCAGCCAGGGCAAGACCACCTTTGAAGTGCCCCTGACCTCCCTGCTGGAACTGAGTTTTCCCACCTATGAGGCGGACAAGCTCCCCCCCGAGCTGGCCGCCCTGCCCGCTTCAAAGCCCGGGTCGTAGCATCTGACGTCAAATGTTGTTGAAAGCTTTACGCGAGCCTACTAAGGTGCCATCTAAACGTATGCGATTGGTTTTTCTCGTCTCACTGTTTGCAAGCATTGTCGGACTGCAGGCTCAGCCCTCAGTCAATGTGTATCTGGAGCCCGAATCGGACGCCTTTCCCTACAATCAGGTGCCTCTGGCCAAGCTGGAAACGCTTTCGCCTGAACATCCGGTCGTAGACGGAAACACAGACGAGGACTGGCTGCGGGTAAAGTACCCGGGGCACTACGTCGGCTTTGTCCAGACCTCCGAAGTCAAGGGCGACGACACCTTTAACCCCGGGGCACGACTCTTCATGCGCTCGGCTACCGACAGCGTCATCATCGCCCGCATCCAGTACGGCGACGAAGCCAAGGTCATCGACCGTGGTCCCAACTGGTCAACGGTAGACTTCCGCGGCAAGGGCGCAGTCTACTACCGCAATCCGCTAAAGTTTCCACCTTCGAGCGCACCAGCTCCCTCGGCCGTCGTCACCCAGGCCCGTCCCACCGTGACAGCACCAGCCCCCCCTTCGGCCAGCGGCTCCAGCGTCGCGGTAAGCACGATTCCCGTCGGCCCGCAGGAAGGCGGCGAAATCCTCGCTTTTGACGAATTAACCGTCTCGGAGGCTCCGGCCCGCCCGGTAGCCCAGCCCAAGGCAGCCCCCCGGAGCGCACAGCCCGTTGTCGTGGCACCGCCTCCCCCTCCGCAGGCCCCGCAGCGCCCACAGGCTCCGCCCCCCGGCTATACGCCGCAGCAGCAGCCCAGCTCACCGGCGGAGATGGAAAACCTCCGCAAGGACGTTCCCCGCCTCTACGAAGGCACCTTTACCCGTGTCCGCGGCCTTGACTTTAACTGGTTCGGCCCGAGCTACGACTACGCTATCGACGACGCACGCGGCAAGCGTATCGCCTACGTTGACCTCAAGAACGCCCTGCTCTTTTCCTCCATCGAGAGCTACTTCGGCAAGAACGTCGTCGTAGAGGGCAAGCCGGAGAAAATCAACGGCACGGTACCGATCGTCATCCACGCCAATTTCATGCGACTGAAATAATCGCGCCCCAACCTGCAGGGTAAGCTTGCCAAGGACGCGCTCCGCGCTTTCGCTCCTTGCATGGAATTGATTGATGGTAATGCCATTGCCAAGCAGGTTCTGGCCGAAGTGGCCGAAGAAGTAGCCGCGCTCGAGAGCAAACCCTGCGTGACCTTTGTCCGCGTGGGCGAAGATCCCGCCTCTGTTTCTTATGTGAAAAAGAAGCAGCGCACGGCGGAGGAAGTCGGCATCGAGAGCCGCCTCAAACTCATGCCGGAGGACACCACGCGCGAAGAACTCCTCGCCGTGATCGACGAGCTCAACGCCGACCCGGGCGTACACGGCATCCTCGTGCAGTCCCCCATCGGCCAGATCAAGGACGAGAAGGAAATCTTTAACCGCGTCGACCCGCTCAAGGACGTCGATGGCTTCAACGTGGCCAACATCGGCAAACTCTGCCAAGAGGACCCCACTGCCTTCGTCGCCTGCACCCCTGCGGGCATTATCGAGCTGCTGGCGCGCAGCGGAGTGCAAACCAGCGGCAAGCAAGTCGCTGTGGTGGGCCGCAGCCTGATCGTGGGTAAGCCCGTCTCGCTTCTGCTCATGATGAAGACCAAAATGGGCGACGCCACTGTCACCGTGTGCCACTCCCGCACTCAGGATTTAGGCGAAGTTACCCGCCGGGCCGACATCGTCGTAGCCGCCATTGGCCGTCCGCACACCATTACGGCAGACATGGTCAAGGACGGCGCAGTCGTCATCGATGTGGGCATCAACCGTGTCGATGATGCCTCCCGCAAGCGTGGCTATCGCCTGGTCGGCGACGTAGACTTTGACGCCGTAGCCCCCAAGTGTAGCCACATCACCCCCGTGCCGGGCGGTGTTGGCCCCATGACCGTGGCCATGCTCATGAAGAATACGGTCAAGGCCTACCAACTGAGCAAGGTCTAGTATGCAGCCCAACGCGCGCGATGTCCCGCCGCCGAATCCGGTCACACAACCTGTTCCTCAAATAGCTGGCATGCTTAGTCGCATGCTGGCCTTCCTGATGGATATCGCGCTGCTGGCCGCCCTTTCCGTCTTTCTGCTGCTAAAAGTCCTCCTCCCTGCCGAGCACCCCAAAGGTATACAGGACGTCATGTCTGCCGCGGAGACCTACATGGAGGGAGTTCAGGCAGCGGAGCTCAGCGGCGAGCAGCCGCCCCCATTCCCCGATCTCACCGGTAACCCCCACGTAAACGAGATGGCGCAGTATGCCATGAGCGCACTCCTCTTCATCACGATGGGCTACTTCACCCTCATGGAGGTATGCTTGCGCGGTGCGACCCTCGGCAAACGCACCTTTCGTCTACGTACGATCAACGCAGACACCGGGCTGCCCTGCGGCATCTTCGACCACTTCCTGCGCTCCATGATCAAGACCGTCACGCTGTTAGCCGTTATCCCCTTTCTCTGGTTCAGTTATCTCACACCCCTGTTTAACAAAAACCGCAGCGCCGGGCACGACTACGTCTCCCGCACGGTGGTCATCGCTGAGTAGCTTTCCCGCACAAGGAAACTCTTGGTAAAAATGGGTTTGCGCTAAGCCCCGTCAATAGCTCATCATTCTGGGCGAAACACAACGCCCCGTACACGCCGTGACACCTGCGAAAATACTCGTCGTCGACGATCAACCCATTAACATCAAGCTCCTACAGCGCAAGCTGGAGCGTGAAGGTTACACCGTTCATACCGCTTACAACGGCGTCGAATGCCTTGAGGCGGTCAAAAGCAACCCGCCGGACCTCATTCTGCTCGACGTCATGATGCCCGAGATGGACGGCATCGAAGCCTGCCAGCGCCTCAAGGCGGATGAGTCCACCAAGGGCATCCCCATCATCTTCATCACGGCAAAATCCTCCAAGGAGGGTAAAATCGAGGGCCTCAGTGCTGGCGGCGTGGACTACATCACCAAGCCCATCGACCTGGACGAAACCCTGGCCCGCGTCAAAACACAGCTTCGCCTACAGGAAATTTTTCGCGCCAACATGGACCTGCAAATGCGTCTGGCTGACTCCCGCAAGACGGCAGCCATCGGCGCGATTACCCAGGGCATTGCCCACAATTTGAACAACCTGCTCGGCGTCGTCGTAGGCTATCTCGACCTGCTCAAAAACGGTTACGACAGCCCGGATATGGTCCAGCGCAGCGTCATGCTCATGGATCAGGCCATCAACCGCATGGTTAACATCATCCGCCAACTCAGCACCATCGCGACCAACGACCGCGTGGCCCTGAGCGAAATCGCGCTGGCCGACCTCCTTGAAGGCAGCATCCAGCGCTTTAAGGAAGAGTACGAAGTCAGCACAGTGGTCACGATCACGAACCCGCTTCCGGCGGACTTTGCCATCAAAACCAACCTGGAAGTCTTCGAAAGCATCGTGGGTAAGCTCCTCATCAACGCGTGGGAGTCGTACCCGAAGAACGAGCCGGACGAAAACCGGGAAGTCTGGATCGAGACGGAGATCGTTACCGTCGGCGATGGCAAGCGACTGCTCATCAAGATCAACGACGATGGCTCCGGCATTGCAGACAGCATCCGGGACAACGTATTCGAGCCTTTCATCACGACAAAGACGTCGGTCGGCCGCGGGCTGGGCCTCACCATGGCACGCCACGCCATCCGCAACCTCAATGGCGACCTGGATCTGCACACCCTCCCCAGCGGCGGCACCTGCGCAGTCATCAGCTACCCGCTGGAGACACCCGGAGCCGATAACCTGGTCGGATAAGCACACATGGCTAAGGTAACCTTTCTCGGGGCGGGCAGGATGGCCTCCGCCATTGTCGGCGGCATTATCGCCAAAGGCATCTACAAACCAACTGACATCGCCTGCACCTGCGGTGACGACGATACGGGCGAAAAGCTGGCCAAGCAGACAGGCATCGGCTACTCGCGAAACCTTGCCACCCTGCTGGCCGAGGCCGATGTCCTCGTGCTCGCCTGCAAGCCCCAGCAACTCGCCCAGCTCCCCGAGAGCCTGCGCGCGCAGACCGCGGGGAAGCTCATCCTCTCTATCCTCGCCGGGACCACCTTGGCACGGCTGAGCGAGCGCTTTCCCGAGGCGCGCAACATCGTGCGCTCCATGCCCAACACCCCCGGCCAAATCGGAGCCGGCGCCACTGGCTTCTGCGTAGCCAATGCCCTTTCGCCGAACGACCTTGCCGCCACGACGCAAATCCTTGGCGCGCTGGGCGAGGTCGTGGTCGAACTCCCCGAGGCCCAACTCGACGCCGTGACCGCCGTCAGCGGCAGCGGCCCTGCCTATATTTTTGAATTCACGAAAGCCCTGGAAGAAGCCGGCGTGCAGGCGGGGCTCGAGCGCAAAACCGCAGCCACCCTCGCCCGCCAGACCGTGATCGGAGCAGGCAACCTGATGGCCGCGCTGGAGGAAGACCCCGAAACCCTCCGCAACCACGTCACCTCCCCGGGCGGCACCACCCAAGCCGCGCTGGAATCCTTTACCGCTAGTGACCTGCGTGGCATCGTGGCCAAAGCCGTCGAGGCGGCCAAGGCACGCTCCATCGAACTTTCCCAACTCTGATTTTCCCATGAGCATTTCCCCCAGCGACCGAATCCTCGTCACCGGCGGCGCCGGCTTTATCGGCAGCGCCCTCGTCTGGGCCCTGAACGAGCGCGGCCACGACAACATCATCATCAGCGATTACCTCGGCGACGATGAGAAGTTCAAAAACCTCGTGCCCCTGCGCTATGTCGATTACCTCGAAGCAGACGATCTGCTCGAGGCGCTGGAGGACTTCGAGGACGTGCGCTATGTGTTTCACCTCGGGGCCTGCTCGGCCACCACGGAGAAGGATTGCCGCTACCTCATCCAGAACAACTACGAGTACACCAAGGTGCTGGCCGAGTGGTCACTGGAAAATGAGGCGCGCTTCGTTTACGCCTCATCCGCAGCGACTTACGGCGACGGCGAGCAGGGCATGGACGACAAGTCTGAAGAGCTCCACCGCTTGCGCCCGCTGAATATGTACGGCTATTCCAAGCACATGTTTGACCTCTACGCGCAGCGCATGGGTTGGCTCGATCGCATCGTGGGTATGAAGTACTTTAACGTCTTTGGGCCCAACGAAGACCACAAGGGCGACATGCGTAGCGTGGTTCACAAGGCCTTTGGCCAGATCAGCGAGCACGGCAGCGTGGGCCTCTTCAAGAGCTACCATCTCGACTACGCCGACGGCGAGCAGATGCGCGACTTCCTCTACGTGAAGGACGCCATCGACATGACGCTTCACTTGGCAGAGACCCCCAGCGCAAACGGCCTCTTTAACCTCGGCTCCGGCCAGGCAAATACCTGGAAAGCCCTTGTTACGCCGATCTTTGAGGCGCTCGACCTGCCCCTCAGCATTGAGTATATCGAAATGCCCGAGACACTCCGCGAGAAGTACCAGTACTTTACCAAGGCGGACAACTCCAAGCTGCTGGAAAGCGGCTACGCGGGCTGCAAGTTCTCACTCGATGAGGCCGTCAAGGACTACGTGAGCAACTACCTCAAGCCCGGTAAGCAACTCGGCTCCTGAAGCTGAATCCGCCTCAGCGCATGCGTGCATTTAGAAATATCATGTCCGCAGATTTCACAGATAATTTCTAGCCTATCCGCATAGATCTGTGTCATCCGTAGCCATAATATAAAGACGCTCCCGCTACGTCTTAATTAAACTGCATTGAGGGGCTTCGTTCGTTCCCCCACTCGATGAGCGGGTGTGAATGCGTACGCGCCTACTCCATCGGGTGCATTTCGAGCAACTCAGGTGCCGTCCATGCCTTGTCCCGGTCGGCGATCTCAGCGCGTACCGCGGCTACCGTTTCTTCCGAGACAGGCGGAGCGCCATTGCCCCATGACTGGCGGATGTAAGTCGCGATAGCGTGGATGTCGCGGTCGCTCCATCCAGCACCTCCGGAGTTGTCACCATAGGAAGGCATCGCACCGTTGTAGGTCGTGCCCATAACCTCAATCGGACCCTGCAAGCCACGGAGGAGAATCTTGACGAGACGAGCCTCGTCACCGACTACCCAGGGTGAACTGGCCAGCGGGGGGAAAGAGCCGGGGACACCGTTACCGTCAGCCTGGTGGCAAGCCGCACAGTTGTTGCGGAACAGACGGTCACCACGCTTGATGGGGTCCCAGGCTGCAGCGGTTTCATTCCCACCACCACCGGGCTTCCACTCCGGGTTGTAAATGTCAGGCCGGAACTCGCCGGAGTTGTTGGCCATGTAGATACCAGCCCAGAAAACAAGACCGCCAAAGAGAAAGAGCAGGAAAATCGGGATCGGCGAGAAGCCCTCGGTGGGCTCTTCCTTTTCACGCTGAAGCTGCTGGTGGACACGGTGAAGTGTGTCGTCGGCGTAAGCGGCCTCCTCATGCGGGTCGAATCCGCGCTCGTTGGGGAGACGGTCCGGCTTATGGTCGCTGTTGGGGTGGTCGCTCATCGATTATTCGGAAAAACGGGATTCAGGCAGTTCGTAGTTCAGCTTGAGGCTGAGCAGGTAGGCGACGAGGGCACGCCCCTCATCTGTGGGCACAATTTCGTACCCCTCGGGCGCCTTGTCTTCAGGGAAGTTATCAGGGATCTTCAACGCATCCGGTGAAGGTGCGTCACCAATCTTTTGCACCTTAAAGAGGAAGCGGAAAGGCGGCATGATGGAATCCGGCTTGTTCGGATCGCGGGTCGGATTTGCCGTGATGCGCGGATTGTAGAGGTGCAGGTAGTGCCACTCCCAGCTCGGCTGACGCTGGCCGACGGCCATCAGGTCCGGACCTGTGCGGCTGGTACCGAGGAGCACTCGCCCCTGCAAGATGTAGTCGCGGGGCACCGTCTGGCGATCGCCCCAGCCGCGCTCAAAGTCTGCCCCGAAGCCTTTGCGGCGCACCTGCTGCGAATGGCAGTAGAGGCAGCCCATGTTTTGGTAGACCTCTTTACCCTGCTGGGCCAGGCCGGAGATCGGCTGAGGGAACGTTTGCTCGCCAGGCTGGTTAACACCGGGCACGAAAGACTCTTTCTTGCCGTCGTTATCGAGGTCGAGCTCGATGAACGCGCCCGTAATCTGCTCCTCGCTCTGCGGGTGATTCACAAACTCCGTCACGGGTTGGAGGCTGCCATACTGGATTACGCTGGAAAGGATCAGGCCCGTCCAGGAGAAAGCCAGCATGAAGAAAATGCCAAAGAATAACAGCGGTAGGTTCTTCACAGTGTGGAGCCCTCCTTATCACCGATTAGGGTCGGGCCTTCCTTATAGCGGGTGGATTTACCACCAGCGAGCATCCATACGAAGTTCACCAGAAAGGCAACATGGCCGATGGTCAGCAGGATACCGGCAAAAGAGCGCGAGAGGAACCACTTCACCAGCGCCTGGGAAACATCAAGGTTGGAGTAAACCGGAGCGCCGTCCTTGAGTTCGTTCCACATCTCGCCCTGAATCCAGCCGCCAATATGCAGCGCAAAGAGCATGATACCGATGCCGATCGCCGTGCCCCAGAAGTGGACCTTGATAAGCGCAGCCGAAGGCCATTCGCGCTTGAGCAGGCGGGGCACCATAAAGTAGACGCTACCAAACATCACCATGGTAAAGAAGGCGTAAGCGCCGTGGTGTGCGTGTCCGACCGTAAATTGCGAAAAGTGCGTCACGACGTTGATGTCGCGCAGGGCCATTGCTGATCCGAACAGACTGGCAAAGGTGTAGGACATCGCACCGAAGACAATGAAACGTAGGGTCGGGCTGCACCACACGGCACGGGCATTGCCCACGGCTGTCATGTGGTGGTTGATCGCGGTCACGATGGCGGGAATAACCATCATAACGCTGGCCACGATACCGGCCGAAATCAGCCAGACAGGAATCGGACCTCCGATGAGGTGGTGCACACCGGCCCAGTTGTAGAAGAGTGCCAGCGACCAGAAGCCAAGCACAGACAGGTAGTAGCTGTGGATGGGACGCCCAAGCACTTTGGGCAGGAAATAGTAAATCGCGGCCAATCCCATGGGCGTGTACCAGAGACCGAGCACATTGTGCGCGAACCACCAGTTAGTGATCGCCTGCACGGTACCGCGCGCGGGTACCCACAGGATCATGACTTGCGCAATCATGTAAATCCAAGGGAACCAGAAAAGCCCACCGAGGATATACCACTGCGAAACATAGACATGCCCCAGCGCTCGATAGCGGAACATAATCACGCCCCAGACGCCGATCATGGCGTAGGAGAGTGCGAGTAAGGGAGCAACCTGCATGGGCATTTCCAGCCACTCGATGGAAGTCATGCCGCCACTGAGAATACCAAATACCCCGGCGGCGACGCCGATGTTCCAGAAAATACCTGCCGTAATCAGGATGCCCGCATGGCGCACAGTGACCTTACACAGGCGCGCCATGATCCAGAGGCCGACGCCGAAAACCGCGTTGTTTGCCCAGCCATAGGCCACGCTGTTGAGGTGAGCGCTACGGGTGCGGCCAAAAGTTAACCACGAGAGATCGCCCAAAAACTCCGGGTTGTGGAGCTTGATGGAGGAAACCATGGCAAAGAAGGTACCGATCTGTAACCACAGCACGGCAAAGCACAGGAACATGATCACCGGCACACGCATCTGCCGATCGATCTCGCTTAGCTGCACCTTCAGCGGTACCCCGGTTTTTTGCCGGGGGTCGATAGAGGTGAAAAAGGATATGAGCGGGCTCATCGAGTGGTGAAAAAAGTCAGATAATTAGCGGGTTGCGTGCTTGAGAGGCTTGTGCTCTTCCTTGGCCAGCATCTCGCGGGCCTTGGCAGCCTCGCCGGGAAAGTAGTCCGTGTGTACGCCTTCGGGCTCCTCTTCGTCAAAGATGACGCGAGCGCCTTGGTTCAACTTACTGAATTGCTTGTGCTTAAGCGCCCACACGAGCACGAGCACAGCCGATGTGAAGAACATAGCTCCCATCGCTGCAATAAAGATCAGATAACCGTCCCACGATTCCATTTACTTAGCCTCAGATGCCGGCTTGGCGGAAGCCTCCTTCTCGCCAGTGGCAGGATCAGCCTCAGTGGGCTCGGAGTTATCGGCAGTCTCAGCCGCTTCGTCACTCTTATCCTCTGACTTCTCAGAGGGAGTCGCCGGGGCAGGAGCTGCCTCGATCGTAGCGGGGAAAATGCCGTCTGGGTTTTCTTGATTTTTTTTCACGACCAACTGCATGGCGAGCTCGGTCGGAATGCGTACCGTGCCCTCATCGGCGTTGACCACAGCATACTCGGTGGTCAGGGCCTTCTGCTTGGCGTCAACCTCACCGCGTATGGTCAGGCGCTGATCAATGCGCTGCTGGTTGACCGGCTCGGGATCGAACATATACACGTAGGCAATCAGGACGATGAGACCAAAGAGCAGGATGCTGCCAAGCGCTCCAAGGATGGAGAGCATGTAGTTGGAATGACTGGTTTCCGGCGCGGTGTTTGACATGGTTACTGGACGCTGGAGATGGATTCGCGGATGCGCGGGTCGTGAATCGGGATGATGTAGGTCTTGGACATGCTGCGTAGCGCTGCCCAGATGACGATACCGCCGATGCCGATGATTGCCGCGACATCAAAGATCATATATTTGGAAAATACCGGCGTGACGTTGTAACCGAGGATATTGTCGGCCGCTTTCTGCGTCGGTATAATGTTAAAGTAAAGGTCTACGATCGCAAAGAAGAGGATCCAGCAGCAGATGAACACAATACTGCGAACCTGAACCTTACTCTTGTAGCGGAGCAGGAAAAGGAAGGGGAAAAGGAACATGAAGAAGACCAGTGACAGGCCGACCCACCACCAGCCGTTGAAGGTGCCATCGGCATTAAGCTGACGCATGTTGTACCAGTAGGTTTCTTCCGGGATGTTGGCGTTGTAGATCAGGAAGAACTGGGAGAAGCTGATGTAAGCCCAGAAGATCGTAAAGGCCAGGCAAAGGCAGCCCAGGAAGTAATAGTGACTCTGGTTAAAGATCCCCTTGAGGCCGCCACGGGTGCTGAGGAAGAAGCAGGTGATGACCATCGTGGCCAGAGCAACACGCATGGACAGCGCGAAGAACCATACCCCGTACATGGTGGAGAACCAGTGGTAGCTGAGGCTCATCAGCAGGTACATGACCATGACCGTGGTGCCGATCGGCGTCAGGAACAAGCCCGCACCCGACCACCTGCGGCACGCTGCGTAGTGCTTGGCGTCAGGCTGAAAGTCATTGGTGAAGGAATGCTTGCGCAGGGCCGCGGAGAGTCCGCAGAAAATAACGAAGGATACCCCCAGGCCGATGAAAAGGCTCGTCTGGTTCAGGAAGGCTGCCTTGAGCAGGTAAAGCGGGTCATCCCCTACCCGCGTCGGGTGAATACCCGGCAGGATGTTGTCGAGGTTGAGCCATTTCCAGACCATACCGGTGTTGTCACCAATAAAGAACGGCAGGGCGATAACCGGCACGAGCAAGAGGAACAGCCAGGGGAAGGCGCCTAGGAAGTGCTCCATCTGGCGACGGATGATCGTGCTCCAGCCTGCGTCGAAGACGTAGGAAAGCTGAACAAGGAAAAGCATACCCACGAGGGCAGCAAACCAAAAGCTGAACCCAAGCAGCCAGCTGAGGCCAGCACGGCCAGAGCCGTTCTCCAGGCCCGTCACCAGGCCGAAGAGAGCCACGGCAAGACCGATGATGCCGATGATAAGGAAGAGGATTGCCGGGCTTTTGCGGCCACCGGAGGCGGCGGCTTCAGCCGGAACGGATGCTACTGCGGCTTCACTACTCATAGTCCAAGCTCCGATTTAAATTGTTCGGGAACGTCATCCACACTGGCGCTTGATGCCAACTGGAGAGCGCGTACGTATGCGACCACTGCCCAGCGTTCATCAGGGCGCAGTTTCATGCCATAAGCGCCCATATTGAGCTTACCATGGGTGATGGTGTTAAAGATTTCGCCTTCAGGCATGGCCATGAGCCGCTCTTGCAGGAGAGAAGCAATGAGGGTCGCGCCTTCGTACTGCTTGACCACGCCGTTACCGTCGCCGGAAGCACCATGGCAAACCGCGCAGAAGATGTCGTACTTCTGCTGTCCGAGGAGCATGAACTCGTCATTGACCTCTACGGGGAAGCCGCGCATCCACTCGCCCTCATCATCCTTACCAGAGTAGAGGGGCGGGTTTTCGCTCACCGGGTCGGTGTAGTCAGCCGAGAAAACGGAAGCGAGCTGGTTGCCGTAGCCGCGCCCAGCGGTACCGGGCACCATCGGGCGGTCATTGCGTCCGTCTGCGAAAAACTTGTTTTCCCCCTGGGGCAAGTATTTGGCCTGCCAATCCATGTCCGGAAAGACATAGAGCGGCTGGTCCTTGCTCTTGCTACCACGGAATCCCAGCAGGGAGACCACCGCGATAATGAGGAAAATCCATATGCCGATAAAGTAACGCATCAGGCTTTCAAGACCTCCACTTTGTTACTGCCCAGCGATTCGACGAAGGCCTTGGTTTGCTCCAAGTCGAATTGCGGGTCGGCTTTTTCGATGACGAGGAAGAAGGTGTCGTCGCCGCACTTGATGTAGTCCTCGTACTCAAAGACCGGGTGGTTATGCCGGGGCAGCAGGTTCATAGCGAACATTCCGAAAAGTGTGCCGAAGGCAGCCAACAGAATTGTCAGCTCGTACATGATCGGGAAGGGAAAGATCGGGCTCCAGAAGGGCTTGCCCCCCACGATGAGCGGGTAGTCGAGGCCGTTCATGTACCAGGTGATGAGCGTGCCGGTGCAAAAGCCCGTTACCCCACCGATGGCGGTGAAGATCGGCACTTTGGAGCGACCGAGCCCCATCTGGCCGTCTAACCCGTGAACCGGGAAAGGCGTGAAGCAGTCAAAGTTCTTGTAGCCAGCGTCCTTCACCTTGCCAACGGCCTCGTAAAAAGCCGGTGTCTCGGAGAACTCCGCCAGAATTCCGTAAGTATCTTGAGCGTGTGCCATTAGTGGTGCCCTCCCTTCCCGTGTACGTCGTGCGGTACAGCCTGCGTGCCGGTGCCGTGACCATGAGCGTCACCCTGCTTCATGACTGCCTTGATCTCACCCATGGGCATCATGGGCAGGAAGCGTACGAAGAGGAGGAACAGCACGGAGAACAGGCCGAAGGTGCCAAAGAAAGTGAAGATGTCGACGATAGTCGGCGAGTAGTAACCCCAGCTCGAAGGCAGGAAGTCGTTGGCCAGCGAGGTCACCGTGATAACGAAACGCTCGAACCACATACCCACGTTAACAAAGCCGCAGATGATCCAGACCAGTGCCGTGTTTTCACGTACCGCCTTGAACCAGAACAGGTGCGGCGAGATAACGTTGCAGCCAACCATGATGTAGTAAGACCAGGCGTACTGACCAAGGGCGCGGTTGATAAAGGCAAAGCCTTCGTAGGGGTTCGCACCGTACCAGGCGATGAAGAACTCCATCATGTACGCGTAGCCAACCATCGAGCCCGTCGCCAGGATGATCTTACACATGCAGTCAATGTGGTACTGCGTAATCAGGTTGTGCAGACCATAGACGGCGCGCAACGGCAGCATCAGGGTCAGCACCATGCCGAAGCCGGAGAAAATAGCACCGGCCACGAAGTACGGTGGGAAAATGGTAGTGTGCCAACCGGGGAGCTGGGAAGCGGCGAAGTCAAACGAAACGATCGTGTGCACGGAGAGCACCAGGGGCGTGGACAGACCCGCGAGGAGCAGGTAGGCCATTTCGTAGTTGCGCCAGTGACGGTTGCTCTGGCGCCAACCCATGGCAAAGACGCCGTAGGCCCAGGCCTTGATGAGCTTACCCGCCTTCAGCGCACGGTCGCGCATCGTGCCAAGGTCAGGGATGAGCCCCATGTACCAGAAGAGCACCGATACCGTACCGTAAGTCGAAACCGCGAACACGTCCCACTCCAGTGGCGATCGGAACTGTGGCCAGATCCAGTTGGCATTGGGCAGCGGGAAAAGCCACCATGCGAACCAGACGCGACCGACGTGGAAGAGCGGGAAGATACCCGCACAGACCACCGCGAAGATGGTCATGGCCTCCGCAGCACGGTTGATAGATACGCGCCATTTCTGGCGCAGCAGGCACAAAATAGCGGAAATAAGTGTACCGGCGTGGCCGATACCAATCCAGAACACGAAGTTCACAATCGCCCAACCCCAGTTGACGGGATTAGCCAAGCCCCAGACCCCTACCCCTGAGGATACGAGCCAGGTCAGGCCGGCAAGTGTGAAGGTGGCCATACAGGCCGCCACGCAGAACATGATCCACCACCAGCGGGGGGTCTTGCTCTCGGGAATACCACAGACCTTTTCAGTCACCCAGTGGAAGTCCTTGTCGCCGGTCACGAGTTCGCGACGGGGGGCTTCTACCGGTTTGACCTTGGCCAGCAGCTTCTCCCGCGACTCGGCGTCCGAGGCGGTGAAGGGCAACTCTGGTGCGATTTCAGGCATCCGGGAAATAGTGCTTAGGTTGGAAAAAGATTGGGTTCAGGGAATTAGTGATGGTGATCATCGGCCGGGGCGGCGTGCGAATCAGACGGGGCATGCGCACCGTGTGAGTCGTGGCCGTGGTCGCCGTGAGTGTCATGGCTGCCGTGGTCACCGTGATCGCCACCGTGCGCCTTGTGGTCGTACTCCATGCGCGAAAGCGGCTTGGTGTAGTCGGGCATATCCTTGTTCGGGTTGCGCAGGCGAGCCAGGTAGGTCGTGCGCGGGCGAACGTTGAGGTAGCCCAGGACGGCGTAGTTGCGGTCGTTGGCGTGAAGCTTGGAAACTTCGGTCGTCGAGTCGGCCACGTCGCCAAAGGTGATGGCGTCCGTCGCACAAGCCTGCTGACAGGCGGTCTTGATCACGCCGTCCGGCACCTTGGTGTCCGGGCTGGCTCCCGCCTTGACCTTCTGGTTGATCTTGGCCTGCTCGATGCGCTGCACGCAGTAGGTGCACTTTTCCATCACGCCGCGCATGCGGACGGTGACGTTCGGGTTCTTCTGCATGCGGGTGAGCTGGGAAGCTTCCGTCTTGTAACGGTCCGGCCCGAGCGGTCCCTTGTAGAACTCGCCGCGCTCGCGCTTGTTGAAATCGAAGAAGTTGAAACGGCGGACCTTGTACGGGCAGTTGTTGGCGCAGTAACGCGTACCTACGCAACGGTTGTAGGCCATGACGTTCAGGCCCTGGTCGTCGTGCACGGTAGCATTAACTGGGCAAACGCTTTCGCAGGGAGCAAGCTCACAGTGCTGGCAAGCCACGCCCATGAAGGAAACCTGCGGGTCTTCCGGAATTTCCGTGGTCGGAAAGTCAGGGCCGGTCGAGTAATAACGGTCGATCCGCAACCAGTGCATTTCACGACCGCGCAGGACCTGGTCCTTACCCACGATCGGAATGTTGTTTTCGCTCTGACAGGCGACGACACATGCGCTGCAACCCAGGCAGCTGTTGAGGTCAATAACCATGCCCCACTGCTGCTCGGCCTTGAACTCCGGCGTCTTGTACATGGAGCCACCACGCGGGATCGACTTGACGACCTCTTCGTAGGGGTCCTTGCGGGCGTTACCGAGGTTGGGCGGAGCGTGTGACTCAGCACCCATCTTCTGGGCAAACTTCGGGTCTTGGCTAAATTCTTCAGCGGTGCCTTCACGAAGAATGGCGCGGCCTTCCATCGACCAATGCTGCTGGGTGTTGGCCAACTGGAAAATCTCACCCGTAACCTTCAGCGCTGCACCCGTCGCCACAGCGGGAGAAGCCACGGTAGTCAGCGGATAGGCGTCGAAGCCAATGCCTGCGCCATTGCCGGAGCCGGGGCGGTTCTTCAGGCGCGTGCCCACACGGCCAGTCTTGCGGCGACCAAAACCGAGGTTGATTACCACTGTGTAATCGGCCAGGCCAGGCTGGATGTGGACGGGGCCTGAAATCGTCGTATCACCTACGGTGAGCGTAGCCATCTGAGCCTGCTCTTTACCGCGGTCAAACTTATTGGCATCCATGTGGAGCTGGCCGATCTTGTCCATGAGGATAGGATCAGGGGTCACGCCGAGAGCCTTGGCCAGCTTGGGGCTAACGCTGATGGCATTGTCCCAGGTCAGCTTGGTCATCGGGTCCGGCGTTTCTGCCAGCCAGCCGTTATTATTATAGGTGCCGTCGTAAAAGTGTGAGCTCGGAGCGATACGGACTTCGAGCGCGTCGGGGCCGAGCGTTTTGACTGCCAAAACGGCGGCGTTGTCGCGGATGGCCGAGAGCGACTTCATGAACATCGCATCGGATGCGCCCTTGATCGGCTTGAAGTTGCTGTCTTCGAGCACGCCTTCGGTTAACCAGGCGTTGAAAGCGACATCGCCCTTCTTGCCGGAAAGCTCGCCAAAGGTCTTGCGTACCGTGGCATAGCCCTGATCGCCCG
Source organism: Verrucomicrobiia bacterium (assembly GCA_030425485.1). Taxonomy (GTDB): domain Bacteria; phylum Verrucomicrobiota; class Verrucomicrobiia; order Opitutales; family Cerasicoccaceae; genus Ruficoccus. The sequence continues at coordinate 43,181 of JAUIAM010000001.1, read as the reverse complement.
CGGACTGGCCAGTGGCAATCAATTCAAGGACTTCCAGCTCGGTAAAGCCGTCAAAGAGCGGCAAAATCATGGGTTGAACCGGCACATAAACGCCGTCCAGTGTGCGCCCGTCACCCCAGCTTTCGAGGTAGTGGTTGGCGGCAACCGTCACGTCAGCCAGCTCGCTGGTTTCGTCATCGTAGTAACCGAAGCGAATGGTCTGCTTTGCCTTGGGCTGGAGCTTTTCCCAGTCGATGTCGCCCGGGGCGTCATAAGCGGGATTGCCCCCGAGGATGACCAGCGTCTCGACCTTACCCGCGTTGAGCAGGTCGGCCACATCGCTGATCGTGCCCACCTTTTCAGACTCGGGCAGGGCCAGGTAGTTGACGGTGTGTCCGTCAGCCTTGAGCAAATTATTGATCGCGTAAACGAGGACGTGAACCTCAACGGGTTGGTGGCTGCCTGCGGCAACGATGGCACCGTGCTGCTTGGAGGCTGCAATGAGGTCTTTGACACAGACTTCGATCCACTTGGGGTCAAAGTCCAGTGCCCCAGCCTTCTCGGCCAGAGGCTTGATAAGCTTGTCGTCGCCATTGCCGGTCTGCTTGGCCACTTCGGCCAGAATCAGAGCGGTGAGCGCAGGGATGTTGCTGCTGGCAAGACGCTTACGGTGGTCAGCTTGTCCGCCCGTGATGGTGAAGTCGGACTCTACCACATAGAGGCGGTTCATCTTGTCGGCATCATCCTTGGTCGCTACCTTCCGGCCCTTGGCGTAGGCGCGAGCATAGGCGGTATGACCGGGCTCGGTACCGAAGAGGTCGCAATCGAGCGCGAGGATGCGCTGAGCCTTAGTAAAGTCGTAAACCGGACGGGCAGCCTTGCCCGTGATGGACTTGACGCCGCGCTCGGGGTTGCTGGTATCAATGGCTTCGTACTCGGCCCAAACCGCTTCCGGCATAGCCTTGCGGATTTGCTCGACGAGAGCGGCACGGCTGGGAGAAGTCGAGGGTTGGGCGAGGAAAACGAGGCCCTTGCCCTTGCTGGCACTGGCAGACTTGTTCAGTGCGCCGAGCTGGGTGGAGACAGCGGCCTTGCCGAGCTGCTTACCTTTATTGGTAAAGCTCTTTTGCAGGCGGTCCGGGTCGTAAAGGTCGAGTACGCTGGCCTGAGCGTAGCTGGTGGTGCCGCCGCCGTAAGGCAGGTAACTGGGGTTGCCCTCGATCTTGGTCGGGCGGGCGTCGTGAGTTTCCACGATCAGGGGCACGTTGCCCTTGGAGTCCGGCTGCGAGCTGGCGTAGTAAATCGGCACGCCCTGCACCATTTTTTCCGGCTGCTTGGAGTACGGAAGGATGTGCTCCTTGGGCTGGCGACAGCCGGTGAGGCCGAGACCGGCAAAGGCGGCCGAGGCGCCCATCAGCTTAAGGAAGCTGCGGCGGTCGGACTCGGTGGTTTCGGAGGCGCCCTCCGGGAACTCACGCTCGAGCAACACGCGGAACTCCGGCGTGTCAGCCAATTCTTCGGGGCTGCGCCAGTAGCGCGGACCTGCGAGTTCGCGTTCGGTGGGCTCGGGATGGTGGAATTTACGCTTCATCGGTGACAGCCGGAACAGCTCTGTGGCGGCATGACTTTCCAGTCATGGACGAATTTTTCACCCTGCTCGATCTGCGCCGCAGCGCTCTCGGGCTGCCAGTCGAGGTTGTAGACCTCGTCCGGCGGGCGGATAAAGTTTTCGGGGTTGCGGTGACACTCCAGGCAGAAGGCCATGCTGAGGGATTTGGCCTGATAGACCTCTTCCATCTCATTGATCTGACCGTGACACTCCACGCAGCTGACCCCGCGGTTAACGTGGACGGAGTGGTTAAAGTAAACATAGTCCGGCGTGTTGTGGATGCGTACCCACGGTACCGGTTCGCCGGATTCATAGCTCTCGCGAACGGGGGCGAGACGGTCGTCACTGCTGAGGACCATGCTGTGGCAGTTCATGCAAGTGCTGGCCGCCGGAACGTTCGAGTGCTCGGAGCGGTCAACGTAGGTGTGACAGTAACGGCAGTCCAGACCGAGCTGGTCAACGTGCAGCGCGTGGCTGAAGGCGACGGGCTGGATGGGCTGAAAGCCGACCTCTGTCCACTTAGGCGTGGCGTAGTAGGTAATGCCCAGCACCACGGTGCCTACGAATAACAACAAGCATGCCGCGACTTTAAGCGGGGCTATGTTAGTCCATTTAGGAAAAATATTTGCCATGTGCTCGTGAGAGTAACGAATCCGCCAGAGATTAAGGGGAAATTAAACGGAGTCGCCACGACGGGCAACGGCCTTGGGTGCCTTGCGGGCGGCCATAGGCAGTTTGTCGGCAGGCGCGTGCGTGCTGCCCGTTGCCGCCGAAGCGCCAAGGGAAGTAAACGCAGTAGCAATTGCCGCGAGTCCCAGTCCTTTTAAGAAAGTTTTTCGTGTCGTCTTAGTGTCCGTCATTTGATCCGCGCTTATGAAAGGTTAAAGACCCGCTTAAGCAAAGAAAAAAATGGAACATTTTGATAAAACGTCCACGATTCGTTCATCCATAAGTATTTGTTCTAGCACCCATTAGCAAATCGGGTGAGAATCAGGCACCATTTTGGACGCTTTCCAGACGCGCCGAGCGGGCGGCACGCCAGGAGACAAGCGAGCTCGAGCCCAGCATCAAGACTGCCGCCACCACCGGATGCAGAATCCCCGCTGCCGCCAGCCCCATGCCCAAGACGTTGTAGCTCAAGGCAAAAAGCAGGTTGCTGCGCACCGCCCGACGTATACGACGACACACCCGCACCGCCTCCGGAAGGCAACTCAGGGTATTGCCGACCAAGATTGCCGCAGCCGACGAACGGGTAAGGTCCGCCCCCGCGCCCATGGCAATACCACCCGAGCTCACAGCCATCGCGGCGGCGTCATTGATGCCGTCACCGATAAAGACAACCGCTTCTCCCCTGCCCTCACGCTCCTGTACAGCGGCGACTTTTGCCTCCGGGTGCATGCCTGCACAGATGCTGACCCCGGCCAACTCGCGCCAGCGGGGGGCCTCGTCACCGGTCAGGATGGCCAATTCGCAACCGAGTCCGCGCAGCTCCTGCATGGTTGATTCCGTATCGGCCCGGAGTTTTTCCTCCAGCGAAATGACTGCCACTGCCCGGCCCTCACAAGTAACATAGAGCCGCCGCTTGGCCTCTTCGGTCCCCAGCGCGGAGAAGGCCGCACGCTCCGCCTCGGGCATATAGTCCAGCGCCCCAATGCGTAGCTCTTGCTCCGGCCCAGCGCCCAGCGCGACGCGAGCCTGCAAGCCCTTGCCCGGCACAAGCTTTGTTGCCTCCACCCGGCAGTTGGCCAGGAGTGCTTCGTCGGTTTCGAGCGATTTTAAAGGCTCAGCCACCGGATGCTGGATCGGTGTCTCCGCCGCGCGAATCATCGCGCGCAAGGCGGGCTCATCTGCCCCGGGCATAACGTCAACCCGGCTCAGGCTGAGCCGCTCTCCGCTCAGCGTCCCGGTCTTGTCAAAGATGAGCCACTTGGCCGTAGCCAGCGTATCGAGAAAATCCCCCGCCCCACAGACCAACCCCAAGCGGGAGAGGTTCATCAAGCCACTCCAGACGGCGATCGGCGTAGCCAGCCCCAAGGCGCAGGGGCAGGCCACCAGCAGCACAGCCATGGCATTAAAGAGAGCCACCTGCCACGCGCCCACCACCGACCAATAAATAAAGGTCGCCACCGAGACACTAATTACGATGGGCACGAACCAGCGCGTGAGGCGGTCGGCCTGGGCTTGCAGGGCAGAGGGACGCAGGCGTGCGGCCTCGATGGTTTCAAAGATAGCATCCAGTTTGCGCGAGCCAGCCAGTCCCTCGGCCCGGATAACCAACGAAGCGTCCACGGCGTAGCTTCCGGCAAAGACTGACTCGCCCTCGCCGCGCCGCACGGGCTCGGTTTCGCCGTTGATGGCCGTCTCCTGCACAAAGCCTTCCCCCCGCACGACCTGGCCGTCCACGGTGATAGGTTCGCCGGGAGCCACGATGACCTCCTGCCCCGGCTGGAGTTTAGCCAGAGGAACGCGCTTGCGCCCCTCGGCACAGCACGACTCCACCCAGGCCGCGTCGAAGTCCGTCCGCAGACGCTCAGCCGCCTCCAACGCCTTGGCCCGCGAACGCGCGCCCAGCGTTTTGCCTATCGTATATATAGCCAGCACGATGGCGACGACTTCGTAGTAGAGGCTGCCCGTCCCGGTAAAAGTCGAAACGAGCGACCCGGCAAAGGCCCCCAACGCGGTGATGACGAACAGGGCCTCCACGGTGAGCTTCCCCTGCCGCAGCCCGCGCAGCATCTCCCTTATGAGGGGCACCCCCAGCAGCCCGATGACAATCGTAGCCGAGAGGGCAAGCGCGCCGTTGAGCAGCCAATAAACCGTGCTGCCAAACTCCGGGCGCGGATCGGCGGTATTAAAGCCGAGGCTGAAAATCGTCCCCTGTCCGGCAATGACCAGCGCGATGGCTACCTTGAGCCAGGTCTTGGCCCAAGTCTCCGAGCTCACTCCAAGCCCCGGTGCCTCGTCATCATGACAGCATGCCCCCACCGGAAGCGGTGCTTCCTGCCGAGCGGGTGCGGGTGGTGTGGTGGCCTGCATAAGGATTTACGAGTTTAGTAATCCACCATCGAAGCCCAAGCAGTCCCAAAGCGCAAGCCTGAGCAGGTATTATCGGCAATAGCGTTGGTTCTGTGCTTACGCTATCGCGCTAAGGCACGTCTGTGTTTCTTCGGGTCACTCCGGCAATCCAGTATTCGATAAACCACGACACGGGTTCCCTCGACCTTGTAATAGATGGCATAGGGAAACTTAGGCACAAACAGCTGATGAAACCCAAACTTTACCCCATGAATACCTGCGTACAAACGTAGCGAATCTATGGCAGAAAAGACGGTCTCAAGAAAATAAGTGCCGACTCCGGCCTCCTGAGAATCATAAAAATCCCGCCCGTGCTCCAGGTCGCGGACGCCGGAAGGGAGTATCTCGGGCGTCATAATTATCTTCCCAAGAGCTTATTCTTGGCTGCTTCCCAGTCTAGCGGGATCTCACCCCCAACCGCCCGGCGCGCCTCAGTGGCCTCTAACTCGTCACGGTGCCAATCAGGGGTATTTACGGATTCAGGCTCACGGATAAGGTCGTCCCAAATAACCTCCATAAGCCTGAGCTTCTGGTTGAGGGGCATTTCCCTGATTTCCTTTTCCGTAATCATGTGTGAACGATAGTGACGAAACCGAATGGAGTCAATCCCCCTACTCGGCCAAGCGGCCCAACGGCATGAGGCGGGCGGCAGCCGGGTTGAGCTGGGAGTTGTGGTGGTCCGTGCGCGGATCGTAGCTGCGGAGCAGGTCCCAGAAACGCTGGCTGTGGTTCATCTCCGTCAGGTGGGCCAACTCGTGCAGGATGACGTGATCCTGAAGCTGTGGGCGCAAGAGAATGAGCCGCCAGTTGAGCGAGAGCGTACGGCGGCTGGAGCACGAGCCCCAGCGGCTGGACTGGTCGCGCACGGTGACACGGCCCACCTTTAGCTTGTGCTGGGCGGCGAGTTCAAGCGTGCGCATTTCGATGACTTCACTGGCAAAGCTTCGGCACAGGGCGAGCGTTTCGGTCTCCTTGTTTGCTTCGGCCCGCAGGCGCATCTCAATCTCTCCCGCTGCCTTGTCGTACACGTAGAACGGTCGAGCGCGGGTGGTGTGAATGGTCAGGCGCAGGACGTGCCCGAGGCCATAGAGCCGTGGGTTGTCCTGCAGGTAATCAAAGAGTGAGCTGCGGCTCGGGTGCTGATTGAGGTTTTCTTCCAACCAAGAGCCCTGCGAACGTAGAAACTCCATCGCCTCGGCGATGGGGCAACGCCAGGGCACGGAGAGGACGGCGTGGTTTTGCCGCCCGATGGATAGCTTGATGTGCCGTGAACCTTTGTAACGGCGCACCTCGTAAGGTACCATTACCTTACCCTGCGAAGTCTCGACTTCGGTCAAACTGAGTCTGTCAGCTTTTAGCGGCACGGGCTTCGGTTTCATCCTGCACCTGCTGGGTGAAGCGGCGCAAGGCGGATTCGGGGTCGACACCGGCCAGGCGGCAGGCGGCAACCAACTCAAAGAGCTGCTGGCCGGCCTTGGCTTCGGTGAGAGATTGGGAGTGCATTTCGATCTTTTTTCTATCCACAGATGCGGGGGCGGGCAACTGCTTTTTCGTGATCTGCTTGAAGACCTCGCGGGCACTGAGGATAGACGAAAGCTGCGGTGGGAGGTGTTTAAAGAGACCCTCGCTCTGCACGCCGTTCTTCTTTTCCTGCGCTTTGATCGCGTCCCAGGTCTGCATGACCTCGTCGGAGTTGCTCAGGCTGAGTTCACCAAAAACATGGGGGTGGCGGCGGATGAGTTTTTCGTTCACCTCGGCGGCAACCTGTTCGAGGTCAAAGTGCCCGGCCTCCTCGGCCATCTGCGCATGCATAACCACGTGGATAAGCAGGTCGCCCAGTTCCTCGCGCATGTGGGGCATGTCCTGCCGGTCGATGGTTTCGAGCAGCTCGGCCACCTCTTCGATCAGACAATCGCAGATCGACTGGTGGGTCTGCTCGCGGTCCCAGGGGCAACCATCGGGCGCACGCAGGCGGGCGATGGTTTCACGTAGGTCCAGCAGGGCGCTGGACGAACTTTGGACGGGCGCGGAGGAGGACTCGCTCATGAATATAGGTTTGAAAGTTCGATTGTTTGCGGGTTTGAAAGTAAAGGTAGCCAAACGCGGTTAACTTCTGGCACAGTATTGCGTTTGGCCCGACTTTCAAACTCTCTTACACGTAACTTTGTAAACTTTCGACAACGCCCATGGACAAACTGAGCGAAATCATGGCCCACACCCGCGAGCAGCTCGCCCCGCGGCTGCGCCCCGTAAGCGATGCCGAGCTGGCCCGCTTTGGTAATCGCGGGTATGCCGGGCCCGGCTTCATCGAGTCGCTAGTCAACGCTCCCGGCTTGGGTGTCATCGCCGAGATCAAGCGGCGTTCGCCCTCTGCCGGGCAGATCGCCGAGCTGCCCGTAGCCGAAGAGCAGGCCCGCAAGTACCTCAATGCTGAAGTCGACGCCATCTCCGTCCTGACCGACGAGAAGTACTTTGGCGGCAGCTTGAAAGATCTCTGGGCCGTGACCGACTTCCTCTCCGACCACCGCCGCCCCACCCCCTGCCTGCGCAAGGACTTCATGGTACACCCTTTGCAGGTGCTCGAAGCCGCCGAAGCCGGGGCCCGCTGCATCCTGATTATTGTGCGCGCGCTGGAGGACGACGAGATTTATACCCTGCGCGATGCCGCCGACACCGCCGGGCTGGACATCCTTTACGAGATCCACTCCGAGCCGGAGCTGGAGCGTGCCCTGCGCTTTGAACCCGAGATGATCGGCGTCAACAACCGCGATCTGGCCCGCTTTAAGACCGACCTGGCCTTTTCCGAGGAGCTGATCCCGCAGATCCCCGACGGGATACTGCCCGTGAGCGAGAGCGGAATCTTCACCCTGGAGGACGCCGAGCGGGTCTACGAGGCGGGCGCAAAGGCCGTCCTGATCGGCGAAGCCCTCATGAAGCATGACGAGCCGGAGCACTTTGTGGAGGCCATGCACGCATTATAACAAATGTTACAGGAATGTTGAAAATGCCATCTTCTTAGAAAGATGGGTTGATTCAGCCCATAGCCTCTCTAGAACCGCTGCATCCATGAGCTTTCTATCTCCCGATTGTGACCTTGCATTGAGGGAGAAACTGCACCCCCAAATCGGCACGGGGAAAACTGCCGGCATGCTAAGCTTCGCCCCCTGGGCGCCTAAACTGGCCAGCTTGATGGCCAATCCTGTCACCTATGTCTGAATTTTTCATGATTCTCGGGTTCGCGTTGGCGGCCTACTCCATTGTCGCCAACGACTCGATCCAAACGCTGGGCACCTTCATGTCGTCCAACTCCAAGCGTCCCTGGTGGTTGCTGTGGATTTTTATCTCGGGCATCATGGTGGTCACGGTCGTCTGGGGCTGGGTGGTAAACGGCGGCGACCCCTCCTTTGGCCGACTGGCAGCGAAGAACATCGATATGCCGACAACCTTTACCTGGTTGTTTATCCTGCCTCCGCTGTGTCTGGTCATCCTTACGCGCATGGGGATTCCCGTCAGCACCTCGCTGCTGGTCTTGACGGGGTTCAAGGCCCTGGTAGCCCGACAGGAGGGTCAGGACCCCTCGACGGCAGTCGCGCTCTTCACCGACATGATGAAGAAGTCGCTCGTCGGCTACGGCATCGCCTTCACCCTCGGTCTCATCATCTTCTTTCTGGTGCTCCAGATCATGGAGCGCAAAATCTACACCGAAGAAAAGCAGCACACGACGACCAGGCACCCCGGCTGGATGGTTTTCCAATGGATATCGACCGGCTTTCTCTGGTCGATGTGGCTCGTGCAGGACCTGGCCAATATCTTCGTCTACCTGCCGCGCGAACTCACCTGGTGGGGGCTTGCGCTCTCCCTGGGCGGCATGGTCCTCCTCCAAGGCTACATCTTCAAAGAACGCGGCGGTAAGATCCAGAAGATCATTACCAAGAAGACCAACACCGTCGACATCCGCTCGGCCACCTTTATTGACCTGCTCTACGGCATCGTGCTGCTCTTCTTCAAGGTGGACTATATCCCGAAGCTCTTTGCCTCGATGGGCATGGATGTGCCCTGGCCCGAAAAGATGCCCATGAGCACGACTTGGGTCTTCCTCGGTCTGCTCGCTGGGCGCGAAGTCGGCCTGGCCCTGCGCATGCGCCACCGAGGTAAGAAGAAGGTCACCTCACTGGTCTTCTCCGATGCCGGTAAAGCCTTCTTTGGCTCCGTGGTTGCGATCATGCTGGCCATGTTCGTCCCCATGCTCATGCCGAAGGGCAAGCCACAGGATATGATGACGCCCACGGACATTGAGCACGTGACCGAAGTCCCCGACTCCGGCCCCACTTCGGGCGAGAGTGGCACGGGCGAGTCTTCACCCTTGCAAGAATAGCCGCAACGGCTAGGCAAGTGTGTGTGCTCACGCCCTCCCAAACCCGCGAACGACTCGATCAGCTCGGTCTGCGCCCCAGCAAAAAGCTGGGCCAGAACTTTCTCATCGATCCCAACATCGTCCGCAAATCGCTCGATCTGGCACAGGTGCAAGCTGGTGACACCGTGGTCGAAGTCGGCCCCGGCCTGGGCACCTTGACCGCTGGCCTGCTCCAGCGCGGCGCGCGGGTATTCGCGGTCGAGCTCGACCGCCGCCTGGCCGCCTACCAACGCGAGATTCACGGCGACATCGTGCCGTTTCACCTGACCGAAGCCGACGCGATGGACGCTCCCCTCGCCGGCTTTGACGGAGAAGGCCCGTTCAAAATCGTGGCCAACCTCCCCTATGCCATTTCCACTCCGTGGATGGAGAAAATCCTCTCCGGCCCCCTGCCGGAGCGCATGGTGCTCATGCTCCAAAAGGAAGCCGCCGAGCGCTTCACCGCTGAGCCCGGCGGCAAGAACCTCGGCGCAGTCAGCCTATTTCTGGCCGCAGCCTACCGCAAACGCCCCGGTCACGCCGTGGCCCGTAGTTGCTTCTACCCCGCGCCCGACATCGATTCGGTTCTCCTCCACCTCGAGCGCCTTGACTCCCCCATACGCTTTTCCGCCGAGACTCGCGCCCTCATGCGCAAATTTTTCACCCAGCGCCGCAAGCAGATCGGTTCGCTGGCTCGCCAGGCGAAAGATCCCCGCCTGATGGCATGGCTTGAGGCACTTGAAGCCGATGGCCTTTCCGCCAATCTGCGCCCGGAAGCCCTCCCGCTCTCGGCCTGGCTCCGCCTGGAGCAAACACTCGGCGTTTGATCCGGTTTTTTATTAAGCACGGGAACTCCTGAAACTCACCCAGGTCACCCCCAATGGGCAAACCGAAGGATCACAGGTGCAGGACGTTGCCCTACCTGCCCTATCTGGAATGAGCGACGGTGCAGAAGCGCGAGGTGGCTTCTTCCAGCTTCTCCTTCGCGAGCGAGCCGTAGCTGAGACGGGCAAAGTACTTCGGCTTGCCCTCGGCAATGCACAGATCGCCCGGGACATAGAGCACGCCTGAGCTGACGCACTGCTCGCAGAAGTCTGAACCGATGGACAAGTCCACCCCTTCGGGAGCCTTGAGCCAGTAGTAGAGCCCACCTTCCGGCGTGTCCCAGCTCCAGCCCATTTCACGCAACGGCGAAGCTTCCAACACACTGCCCATGATCTCTGCCTTGGCCGCATAGTGCGCGCGCAAGCGCTCCAGGTGGGTGCGGTACTCCCCGCTGGCCATGACGGTTTCCAGAATGGCCTGATTAAAGTGGGCCGAGCCAAAGTCCTGGTGGCCTTTGAGGGAGAGCATCTTGCCCAGCCACTCCTCATCCGAGCAAACGCCATAGCCTATTTTTAAGCCCGTGGCAAAAGGCTTGGTAAAGGTGCCCAGGTAGAGCTTGGGAAAGACGTCATACTCCGGCAGGCTGAACACGCTCGGCGCGGGCCAGGGCTTGCCAAACCACAACTCGCGGTAGGCGGCGTCCTCCAGCACGGGCAGCACGAGACCGTTACTGTGCAGGGCACGGCCAAAGGCGCGTTTCTCCGCCACCGACATGCTCCGCGAGGAGGGATTGCAAAAATAGCTGTTCAGGTAAACGGCTTTGATCCGCTCTGCCCCGTGGCGGGTCTTGAGCTCGAGCAAAAAGCCCGGCAAGGCCTCCAGGTCGATCCCCCCGTCCTCACAGACAGGCATCGAAACGGCCTCGATCCCCAAGCCACGCAGCAGCTCCAGAAACACAAAGTAAGTCGGCTGCTGCACGAGGATGACGTCGCCCGGATCACACAGCGCCTGCATAGCCAGATAGAGCGCCTGCTGGGAACCATTGGTGACAAAGACCGATTCGGGCGAGAAGGGCGCGGGCTGCACCTCACCACGGTCCGCGTTGAGCCACTCGGCGATCTCGATCAGGAGCCCGGCGCGGCCACGATTCGTCCCGTACTGGAGATACTCCGCCTGCGGGTAATCCTGCCCCAGTCTGGCCACCGCACTCTGGATCAGTTCCACCGGCAAGGTGATATTATCAGTAAAACCCGCCGCGAGCGAAAGGAGCTCGGAGTTATCCAGCGCACGGTGCATCAAGTCGGTAATCACCGGCTCGCTGGCACGCTTTCCCAACGCGGAGTAATGAATCTTGTGAATAGCCTCAGACACGATAAACGCCCAAGATGAAGACCACGCACACATCTGACAAGCCGGGAAGCACTGAGCCGTTACAATCCCGGCCAAGATGCGGGAAAAGCTTGCGGGACATCCTGTGCTGGGAAATCTTTCCCACTCCCTTTCGCACCTCCTCCAAGATGCTCAATTTCCTCATCGGTCTCTTTTCCTTTGTCGCGGTCTGCTACTTCGGCCTCATGCTGTTCGCCCTCATCATGGCGGATCGCATGATTTTCCCCGCACCGCCCCCCAACTACACGGACGATGCGGACATCCTCAAGCTCCCCATGGCAGAAGGCGGCACCATCTCGGCAAGGTACTACCCCAACCCGCAGGCTACTCATACCCTGCTCTACAGCCACGGCAATGGCGAGGACATCGGTACCAGCCCCGACCTGTGGGAAGGCTTGCGCGATTTGGGCTACAATGTCCTCGTCTACGACTATCCCGGCTATGGCACCAGTGGCGGTAAACCGAGCGAAGCCGCCTCCTACGCCGCCATCGATGCCGCCTACGCCTACCTGACCAGGGAGCTCAGCATCCCCCCAGAGCAGATCGTGCTCTTTGGGCGCTCCCTCGGCGGTGGCCCAGCCTTTGACCTCGCCACCCGCGAGCCCGTCGGTGGTGTGATTACCGATGGCACCTTTTCCAGCACCTTTCGGGTCATGACCCGCTACAAGCTCCTGCCTTGGGACTGCTTTGATAACCTGGCTAAAGTTGATCGCATTGATTGCCCGCTGCTCATCATCCACGGCACAAAGGACCGCACCGTGCCTTTCCACCACGCACTCGACCTTTACCAAAAGGCCGTCGAGCCCAAGTTCCACCTCTGGGTCGAGGGCGCTGGACACAACAATTTGATTGAAGTCGCCGGGCCCGCTTATTCTGATGCCATACGCGCTTTCCGCGAACAACTCACCCCATGAGCAAGACCGCCCTAATTATCCTGCACGAAGGCTTCGAAGAGATGGAAGCCATCGCCCCTATCGACATCCTGCGCCGCGGCGGCGTAAACGTCACCGTGGCCAGCCGCGAGTGCTACCCCACGGTCAAGGGACGCAACCAGATATCCGTCAAGGCCGACGCACTGCTGGACGACGTGCTGCGCCAGAGTTACGACTGCCTGATCCTGCCCGGTGGCCCCGGAGTCTTTGAAAAACTGCGCTCGGATAAGCGTGTGCTCGAACTGGCCGAAAAATTTACCGCCAAAGGCAAACTCGTCACCGCCATCTGCGCCGCACCGCTTGTGCTGCACGATGCGGGCGTGCTGGAGGGCAAGCGCTACACCTCGCACCCCAGCACGGCAAGCGAGCTTCCCGCGCGCGACACCACACAATCTGTGGTCACCGATGGCAATTTCATCACTTCGCAGGGTGCCGGTACGGCTACGGCTTTCGGCCTCGCCATTCTCGCCCGCTTGACCGACGACGCCACCGCGCGCGAAGTCGCCAAGAGCATCTGCCTCTCCTCGGCGCAATAAGAAAGTCTGACGCGTGCTCGAAGAAGAATTTCCCAGTCCCGGCCCAAAGTCTGGTGGTGAGAGAGGCTTAATGCTTCAGCTCATCGCGCTGGGCATCGTCTCATCCTGGCTCTTGGGTGGCTCTGCCTTCTTTGCCCAGGCCTTTCTTGTCGGCCTCAGTTGGCTCGGCATCATCTTCTATTTTCACCACGTCTCCGAGGCCGAGAGCGATATCTCTCTGGCGCACCGAACGCTGATTCTCTACCTCAGCCCATTCTTGCTCAGTGTCATCTGTTTCATCATCGGGGCCTGGAATCAGCCCGTGGGCGAAGTCATACTCGAAGGCAAAACGTACCTCGCACTAAAGGATACTACTTCTCTTTTGCCAACCACCATCCTGCCCCGGCAAACATGGCTCCCGCTCATGCTAAGTGGCGGTCTGTACCTGGCGGGGGTGAATCTCCTCCTGGTGGTGAAGGCAGAGGATGTCATGCGGCGCATCCTGCTCGTGCTCTGTATCAGCGCAGCCATACTCGCCTTTCTGGGCTGCGTTCAGGCGATCATACGCCCGGACTGGTTCCTCGGGATCGTATCCATTCCGACGGACAGCCAGTTTTCTGTTTTCCCCCACCCGCACGCATGGGCCTCCTTTGCCCTGCTCTGGTCTGCGGCCATGCTCGGTATGTGCTCGCACTACGTTCGCCACATCCATATCGCCCTTTTCCTCGACCGGGGGGGCGTCTGGTTTATCGCAGGGACGACGGTACTCATGGCTACAGTCGTTATCAGCGGCACGGGCCTCCATATCCTCTTGTTAACGCTCCTGCTGGCGCTCGCCTCATTTGACATCGCCAAGAATGTCAAGTCGCCCAAGCGTTCGCACAAACGCACGTTTTTCCTCGGTGGGCTGATAACCATCTTTGCAGGCACCGCGGCCGTCGCGATGAGTGCCAAGCACGGCACCATGACAGCCTTTGATCTCGGCTTTACCGAACTGGCCGGTATCACCTGGGCTGAGCAGAGCCGACTGATGCGCGACACCTGGGAGCTCTTCCTCCACAAGCCGTTCTTCGGCTGGGGTGAGGGTTCCTTTCGCACCATGCTGGCATTCACCCAGGAGAGCGACTATGGTAATGTAAGCTACGGCAGCGCCCACAGCGATCTCCTGCAAGCGCTGATGGAAAAAGGCCTCGTCGGCATGATTGCCTGGTCCATCGTACCCCTCATCATTACGGTAAAATTCCTGCGCCTGAAAGAGCGTCGCCCGCTGAGCTGGTACCTTTTCTCCGGTGCCATGATCGGGCTGGTGCTCGGACTGGTCAGCATGCCCTTCCAATTTCCAGCCTTCACCTTTTCGTACTGGCTGATGCTCTTCGGGGCGTACCAGTGGTCTGTCATCCCCCACCTGGACATGCTGAGCAAGCAACGCCCGGAGCTCGTCTTTACCGAGTCCCTGCGGCGGACGCAGCTAAAGTCTTCTCACCCGAAGGAGAAGAAGCGAAGCACGCAGAAGCCAGACCCAGATAGCGAAGAAACTCCCGAGTAGCGGGTATTTTCGATTCGCCTATGCTGAGGCGAGATTGCGCGTTCGCGGCAATCTTACTTGCTTTCTGGCATAACCTCGGTCGTTTCGAGGTTATTGACAAAGACCAACGCTTTTTCAGATGACGGGTTGAGCAACAGGGGGCGTCCAGCCTCATCATTGATGCTGATGATAAGCACCCCCTCGCCCTTGACCTCGAAGCTCTTGTCGGGCGCAGCATGCGCATTACCCATGGCGGTCTTGAAAACCTCCACCTGAAGCGCAGTCGCGTTGCTGGCCTGGAAGTCCTCAAACGCGTCTGCCGGATGCACCTCGTTGGAGACTTCTCTCTCAAGGCGGCGAACGCCTCGGCGGCGGAGCGCGTCGTAGCGGCGTACCAGTCGCTGATAATCCTCCATGTACTCACTCAAGGCAGCCATCCAGTTAATGTCTGCCCGGGCCTGCATGCCGCGTGTGGTTTCACCAAATTCTGCCTCCTGCTGGAGCACTCCGTAGTCAGCCCGCATCTGCTCCGTCATTTGGTTTAACGACTCGATCATGTTCTCGAGCGTCATGTTGTCGTTCAGCGTTGTGTAGCGGTTGTAGAGCGATTCACGGGAGGTAAAGGACTGCTGCACACCGCCGACGGTGAAGTCTGAGCGCATCGGCTTGGGAAAGTTTGCTTTGATTTCGTCCAGATCCCCCTCCAGGCGCTTGATGTCGCGTTCGCTCAGCAAATCCATGTCTGTGATGCCGTTATCCTCGGCGGCCTCGGGCTGAAACTCCGGCAGCTTGACCGCAACATACAGCTCCTGCTGCTCAGCCAATAGCTTGGCCAGATCGGGGGTAATCTCCGGCAGCACGATCACCTCAATATCGGTCGGCTCGGGGCTGACCAGGGCGGCAAACTCCAGCGTTCCGCGCGTTACGGTAACCGCGACGGGCTCCGGCGCAGGTGCGGGGGCCTCGACTTTCGGGGCGGGCGCGGGAGCGGGCTTCTCACCACAGCCGACGGCCAGAAGCAGGGTTGACAGAACAGAGAGGGTTACGAGCGGGTACTTCATTTGATGGATACAACTTCGATGTGGATCTGGCCCATGAGGTCAAGCATCTCAAGGCCGAGTTCGGAAATGGAACTGTCACGCAGCGACGACGTCATCATGGTCAGGCGGGTCGGCGCACACTCGGATTCGTCCTGAGCGGCATCAAAGTCCACCCACTTTCCGCCGAGGTAAACCTGCGTCCACATATGGTAGCCCATGACGTTGCGGCGCAACTCCCCTTCGGCATCGAGCCAGCTTGGCAGATAGACCAGCCCCGCAGCCACGCGCGTCGGGATCCCTGCCGAGCGCCCAAGCGCTGCCAGCAGCACCGCGTGCTCGGTGCAGTCCCCCTGCGGGTTGCGAGCGACTTCGCTCGCCGTGGCAAAGCCGACATTCAGGTTCTTATCTTCAATGTAGTTGGTGACAAATACGCGCAATGCGTCAGCCTGCTGGGCTGCCGTCTTGGACTGCGGCGGTATGGCTTGTGCAAGCAGGCCGCTGACAACCTCGTCCTCCGAATCCAAGATGAGGTTGGCCTCGAAATAAGCTTCGCCCGGCCCGGTGCCATCCTCGCTATCCGGCAAGCTTGCGTGATCGGCGCGCATCACGGTGACGAGAAACTGGTTTTCGCTCACGCGCTGAACCTTCTGGTAGTCCGTCTCGACCAGCCCGGCCTCTTCGGCGTTGGGGTTGCTGAGGGTCACGCGGTAGACCACCTCCTGCGCATCCTTGGGGATATGCTGATCGAGCTGAACCAGATTAACCTCAAACACCTCCGCCGGGATAAAATCTTTCAGCGCCGTTTCCTCATCCACCGCGACCATGAGCATCGGCATGCCCATCACCATTGAGCTGCTCTTGAGCAAACGCCCGTCTTCGTCCATCCAGCAATCGGACACAATCGGTGTGCCGCTGATTTCCATCGTCATCGTGGCCCGCCAGACGTCATGACGCACGCCGTTCAGCTCAAGCACGTCTTCGTCAAGAATCTCAAAGCGCGTGTCAATCGGCTGCTCCAGGCTAACCGATGGCATGTATGTCTTAAAATCCATCACCAACCCGGGCGCGAACGCGGTATTGATCGACTTACGGGTCATGCCCCAGGTCATTATGGCACCCGCCGGATAGGGGATCTCGCGCGTTTGCACCGCGCCCATGCTGTTCGTTTCGAGGTAAATGACTCCGTCCTCGATGGTGCCCTCATTTATAATCGGCATTTGGCCCATGCTGATGTCGTAGTTAAAGCCGAGCGGTTCACCCGGAATCGTCTCCAACGAGGTCTCACGAGTCGTAAACTCAAGCGCCACATCACCACGCATGATGCGCATAAACATCTCGGTCTCCGTGATGACATTGCCGCCCTGACGACGCATCGTGATGTGCGTATAGCCGATTTTCTGGCCATTCATGGACAGCTCCAGCCATTCCTCAATAAAGAGCCCCATCGGCGGATTGTCCGGGTCGAAGTCAACCGTGGACTCAGCGGCGTTTATCTGCCCGCAAACCGCACAAAGCATCAGCAGGGCAAAAACGAATCGGAAGAAGGCTTGTTTTGACACGCACATATGTAAGGGATAGGACAGCCAAGAGACTAAGCGGTTCAAGACAACTCGCAATACCTTATCCCATGAGTAACCATTTTGATTTTATCGTCCTAGGCGGAGGCAGCGCGGGCTATGCCGCCGCACGCACAGCCAGAGAAACATGCGAACGCGTGGCCATCATCGACGGCGGAGAGCCCCTTGGCGGGTTGTGCATCCTGCGCGGGTGCATGCCCTCCAAAACCCTCATCTACTCCGCGGAGGTCCTTCACCTGGCCAAAATGGCAGACACATTCGGGCTCAACATCCCCACGGCAGAAGTCGATATGCCCCGCCTGCACCAGCGTAAACTCGCCACCATCGACGACTTCGCCAGCTACCGACAGGAGCAACTGGCCTCGGAGCGCTTCAGCCTCTTCCGCTCCCGGGCCCGCTTCACCGCTGAAAAGGAAATCACGCTTGAGGATGGTACCGCGCTCACCGCGGACGCCTTTCTCATCGCCACGGGCTCCACCGTGGCTTGGCCCCCTGTACCCGGCCTGAAAGAATCCCAGCCCTGGACCAGCGACGACGTGCTCGAGCTCGACCACCTGCCAGAATCCGTCATCGTGCTCGGCGGGGGCGTCGTGGCCTGCGAGCTATCGCAGTTCCTGCGCCGCATCGGCAGCCGCGTCACGCAAATTCAGCGCAGCGAGCACATCCTCAAGGAAACCTCCCCCGAAGCCGCCACGGTGGTCGAGCACGCCTTTCGCGAAGATGGCACCGAGCTGCTTACCGGCACGAATTTAAAATGTATTGAGAAAACCGATACAGTCTACCGAGTCACTTTCGACCACGCGGGCGAAGAGAAAGTCCGCGAGGCCAAGCACCTCTTCAACGCGCTGGGCCGCAGCCCGAACACCGCCTCACTCGATCTGGACAAAGCCGGGGTTGAGCTAAAGAAGTCCGGGCACATCGCCACCAACAGCCACCAGCAAACCAGCAACCCCGCCATTTACGCGGCAGGGGATGTAGCCGGACCGCACGAGATCGTCCACGTAGCCATCCTGCAAGGCGAGCTGGCCGCGCGTCATGCCACCGGGCGCGACGTTGCCCCCGTGGACTACGACGGACTCGTCTCGATTGTTTTCACCGACCCGCAAGTCGCGTACGCGGGCATCCCGGAGGCAACGCTGAAGGAGCGCGGCATCGACTACGTCACGGCGGACTACCCCTTTGACGACCACGGCAAATCCATCCTCATGGAGGCCAAGCACGGGTACGTCAAAGTCCATGCGGAGAAAGGCACAGGACGTATCCTCGGCGCAGAGTGCGTGGGCAAGGACGCCTCGGAACTCATCCACAGCCTCGCTGTCGGCATCACGCTCAAGGCCACGGCCAGCGACCTGCTCAAGGTTCACTGGTACCACCCCACCCTCTCGGAGATATGGACCTATCCCCTGGAGGACGTGGCGGACATGACGTAGTGCAATAGCCGTAATGCTCGGGCATCAAGCCGTCAGCGATGACGGACTTGCGTTAGCCCTGGGGGTATCGCCCCCTCATGAATCAACTCAAACGCCGAGTGCCTGCTCCACGGTAAACTTTTTCTCGTACAGCGCTTTGCCCACGATGACGCCCTCAAGGTTCTTGTTCGTTTTGGCAATCTCCTTGTAGGTGACCACATCGTGCAGGTCGCTGACGCCGCCCGAGGCGATCACGTCGATATCGACCGAGTTGAGCATCTCCAGCTGACCGTCAAAGTTCGGGCCGACCATCATGCCGTCCGTGCTGATGTCCGTGTAGATGATCTTCTGCACGCCCATGTTGGCTACCGTCTGGGCAAAGCCAATGGCGGGCGTATCGGTTACCTCGACCCAACCGCGGACGGCTACCTTACCCGCGCGCGCATCAATACCGATGGCGAGATTGTCCGGCCAGCGGCGCACGAGTTCCTCGACAAAGCTCCGATCCTGGCAGGCACGCGTGCCCACAACGATGCGGCTTACGCCGGCATCCAGCACACGGGCGAAGTCATCCAGTTCGCGGATGCCGCCACCGAACTCCACCTTGAGCCCGAGCGCGGCGATCTGCTTCACGATCCCCAAGTTGATCGGCTCGCCGGAAAAGGCGCCGTCGAGGTCAACCACATGCACCCATTCAGCCCCGGCCGCCTTAAATATGCGTGCCGGTTCAACGGGATCATCATAGTACTCAGTCTCCTGGTCTTCGAGGCCCTGCGTCAGGCGAACGCAGGTGCCGTGCTTTATGTCGATTGCGGGATAGATAGTCATAGTATCTCAGGGGGTAAGGCGTAATCTAAAACCCCTCCACGCATATGCCCAACAAAAAAATCTTTGCGAGCAGGAAGATTCTGGGCATGCTGGGAGTATGGCTAAAAGCAAATCTCCCGTTCCCGCCTTTCTCAAAGACCTGATCGATGCCCGCTCCCCCACCGGAGCCGAGTACGAGGCGCAAGCCGTCCTTGACAAATACCTCAAGCCCGCTGCCGACGTATACGAAAAGGACGCGATGGGAAACCGCATTGCCACGCTCAACCCCAAGGGCAACCCCACCCTGATGCTCGCAGGCCACATGGATGAGCTCGGACTCATCGTCCGCTATGTCGACGACAACGGCTTTGTCTATTTCGACGTACTCGGCGGACACGACAACGTCATGATCTCGGGCCGACGGGTTACCGTGCTGAACAAGCAGGGCGACGTCAGCGGTGTAACCGGTAAGCGCGCCATCCACCTCATGAGCCCGGAGGACCGCAAAAAAGTTCCCCAAATCCACCAGATGTGGATCGACATCGGGGCCAAGAGCCGCGACGAGGCACTAGAACGTATTTCCATCGGCGACCCGGTTGTCTACCAGCACGGGTTTGAGCTGATTCACGGCACCGTCGGCGCCTCACGGGCCTTTGACAACAAGAGCGGCTGCTACGTCGTCAGCGAGGCTCTACGCCGCCTGGCAGACTCCAAGAAGAAGCTCACGGCAAAGGTCGTCAGCGTGGCCACCACGCAGGAGGAGATCGGCACGCGCGGCGCCGTCACCTCCAGCTACGCAGTCAACCCGGACCTGGGCATTGCGGTGGATGTCGGCCATGCCACCGACCACCCCGATTGCGAGCCAAAGAAATACGGCAAGCAAACCCTCGGCGGCGGGCCGATCATCGGACGCGGGCCGAACATCAACCCGTTCATGTTCGAACGTCTGGTGGAGTGTGCCGAAAAGCAGAATATCCCCTATCAGGTAGAATGTGAGCCCCGCCCCACCGGGACGGACGCCCGCGCGATCCAAATGGCCCGGGCCGGTGTGGCCGCCGCAGTGGTTTCCATCCCCCTGCGCTACATGCACACGCCGAGCGAAGTCGTGGACTTGGCCGATGTCGAAAATACGGTCAAGCTGATAGTGGCCTTTGCCCAGAGCCTGAAGAAAGGCGAGCGCGGCGTCTGGTAAGGAACCACACCTCCAACTCAAACGCATTTACACGACGGCAAGCTGAACTGGCTTGCCGTTTTGTTTAGGCAGCGGTGTCGCTGGCACCGCCCGGGGCAGCGTCTTCGGACTTCTCGTCCTTGGCTTCGGCTGCGCGGCGCTTGATCTGCGGCTTGCGCTGGCCGCGTACGACGGGAGCCGTGATCGTAACCTCCTCGATGGTCTCGTCCTGCGGGATATCGTACATGATCTCCAGCATGATCTCCTCCATGATGGCACGCAGCGCACGGGCCCCTGTCTTGAGCTCAATCGCCTTCTTGGCAATGGCGGCGATGGCGTCCTTGGTAAAGCGCAGTTGCACATTCTCCATCGAGAACAGTTTGGAGAACTGTTTGATGAGGGAGTTGCGGGTATTTTGCAGGATGTGCTCGAGGTCAGCCTGCGAAAGTTCATTCAGCACGGAAACGACGGGCAGACGACCGATAAACTCGGGAATCATGCCGAAGCGTACGAGGTCTTCAGGCTGGACGAGGCGCATAAGCTCGTCGCGCTCCTCCACCTGCTCCTTATCGGCAGCCGGGTCGAAGCCGAGTACCTTCTTGCCCGCGCGGTCGGAGATGAGCTTTTCCAAGCCCACAAAGGCCCCGCCGCAAATGAAGAGGATGTTTGCCGTGTCGAGCTGGATGTACTCCTGATTCGGGTGCTTGCGTCCACCTTGGGGTGGTACGTTGCAAACGGTCCCTTCCAAAATCTTGAGCAGAGCCTGCTGGACGCCTTCGCCGGAAACGTCGCGCGTGATCGACACGTTATCGGTCTTGCGCCCGATCTTGTCGATTTCGTCCACGTAAATGATGCCGCACTCGGCGCGACGCACATCAAAGTTGGCCGACTGAAGCAGGCGCAGCACGATGTTCTCCACGTCCTCACCCACGTACCCGGCCTCGGTCAGCGTGGTGGCATCAGCGATGGCAAAGGGCACGTCGAGGAGCTTGGCCAGCGTGCGGGCAAGCAGGGTCTTGCCGCTACCGGTCGGGCCGATAAGCAGGATGTTGCTCTTCTCGATATCGACATCGTCAAACTCGGAGGCGATGTCGGCGCTGCCAGACTTGTCGTCGGCGGCCTGCAGGCGCTTGTAGTGGTTGTACACCGCGACGGACAGCACCTTCTTGGCATGCTCCTGACCGATGATGAACTCGTCCAAGTGGCGCTTAATGTCGATCGGCTTGACCAGGCGGAAAGAGTTATCCCCCCCGTCTTTATCGGAAGC
Source organism: Verrucomicrobiia bacterium (assembly GCA_030425485.1). Taxonomy (GTDB): domain Bacteria; phylum Verrucomicrobiota; class Verrucomicrobiia; order Opitutales; family Cerasicoccaceae; genus Ruficoccus. The sequence continues at coordinate 21,668 of JAUIAM010000001.1, read as the reverse complement.
ACCGCCAGTCGTGCCCTCCTTCAGTTCACGGTCGATGATGGTCTTGCAGACCGTCACGCAGGAGTCACAAATGTACACCCCCGCAGGGCCCGCAATCATCTTGCGGACTTCGTTCTGCGATTTGCCGCAGAAGGAGCAGAAGGTCATTTTGGTGGACTTGGCCATGAGCTGGATAAAATAAGTTTAATTGAGCCTGAAGCTATGTGCTACCCATCGTAAGGTAAACGCATAGATTAAGCCCCGGGCCCGAAATTACTGGGCGGGTTTGTTTTCGATAACTTTGTCCACGATGCCGTAGTCGCAGGCTTCCTGGGCGGTCATGTAGTAATCGCGGTCGGAGTCAGCGTTGATCTTCTCCTCGCTCTGGCCGCTGTGCTTGGCCAGAACGCCGTTGATCGTTTGACGCCAGCGGAGGATTTCCTTGGCCGCGATGGAGATGTCCGAGGTCTGCCCGGTTGCTCCGCCAGTCGGCTGGTGAATCATCACGCGGCTGTTGGGCAGCGCGTAACGCTTGCCCTCTGTGCCTGCGGCGAGCAGGACCGTGCCCATGCTGGCGGCCATGCCCACGCAGTAGGTGACCACGTCGCAGTGCAGGAAGTTCATCGTATCGTAGATGGCCATGCCTGCGGTGACGCTGCCACCGGGGGAGTTGATGTAGATGTGGATGTCCTTCTTGGGATCATCCATCTGGAGGAAGAGCAACTGGGCAACGACGGCGTTGGCCACCTCGTCGTAAATCGGCGTGCCGATAAAGACGATGCGGTCGCGCAGGAGGCGGCTGTAGATGTCGTCACGGCGCTCTCCACGGCCGTCACGTTCGGAAATGTAAGGGATGATATAGCTCACGTTCGGTATGCGTTGATTCGAGACCGGAGCTTAGTCGTGATCGTGGTCGCAATCGGGACCATGCACGTGCTCGGGCTCCTTCTCGGTTACATTAGCCTGCTCTACGAGGAAATCAAGGGCCTTGTTAATTAGGATGTTGCGCTGGAGCTCGTTGATGCGCGCGCGGTCCTTTTGAAGTTCCTTGACGATCTCGTCCGGCTTCTGGCGGCTGGCCATGGCCTGCTGCATGATGGCGCGGTTGATGTCGTCGTTTTCGACCTTCAGTTCTTCGGCCTGGGCGACTTCTGTCAGGAGCATCTGCACCTTGACGCGCTGCTTGGCGGCGTCCTGTGCGCCCTTGTGAAGCTCTTCCTTCTGCTCTTCGAACTGCTCCATCGTCGCGCCCTGCTGCATGCTGCGCTGCATGTAGTCCTGCAGGAGGTGCTGAGTTTCGTTCTCGATCAGGCTCTCGGGGATGGAGAAATCAACCTGAGCGGCGAGCTTTTCGGCAACCTGGTTGCGCTTCTGGCCTTCGATGGACTGGGTCTTCTGGGCCTTGATGTCGTCGCGGATGCGCTGGTTAAAGGCTTCCTCGCTGTCCACTTCGAAGCCCTTGAGGAACTCTTCGTTGATCTCGGGGAGCTTCTTCTCGCGCACTTCGTGTACTTCGAGGTGGTAGGTCACGGTCTTGCCACGCAGGGGCTCGATGGCGTGATCTTCCGGGAAGGTTTCGTCTTCGTCCTTGGTGTCACCGGCCTTCATGCCGAGAATGCCTTCGACTACGGCCTTAACGCCCGGGCCGTCGGTGGCGCCGGCTTCTTCCCAGGTGTTGCTCTGGGAGCCAAAAATCGGGTTCTCGGGGATGAGTTCGGAGACGAGCTCGTCGCCGATCTTGCCTTCGTAGCTGACCTTGACGTAGTCGCCCTTCTCGGCGGCCTTTTCGACGATGTTGTACTCGGCGCGCTGGTTGAGGTAGTACTCGCGGCCACGGTTAAACTCCTCGTCGGTCACCTCACTGGGCGGGACTTCGACTTCGATGCCCTTGTACTCGGGCAGGGTAAACTCGGGCTTCACGTCAAAGGTGAACTTGAGTTCGACGTCGCCTTGGCCGGAAAAGTCGGGTTCGGCCAGGTCAACGAGGGTCAGCACCTTGAGGTCGCCATTTTCGACCACGTCCTGATAAGCGGTGGAAACAACCTTCTGCTGGACTTCCTTCTCGATCTCGCTCTTGAAGCGCTTGCGCACCATGTCTTTGGGGGCCTTGCCGGGGCGGAAGCCCGGGATCTTGGCCTGCTTGACGAATTCACCCACCATCGTGGTTTCCTTCTCGGTGATTTCCTCACGGGTTACGGTGACGGTGACTTCCTTGCGGGTATCGGTAATATCTGCGACTGATGTATTCACGGGAATTGCGAAGTTATGGGAAAAAGATTTCGCATCTTGCCCAGCTCTGAGCCAGCGTCAAGGCCGGAGTGAAAATCGTCTACGGGGATCTGATAGAAAAAAGCGTCGCCCCGGGGATAAAATCGCATTTGAAGTTAGCACCATGAAATTGGCCAGGGACGGCGAGGGGCCGGAGATTTTCCAGAGCCTGCAAGGCGAAGGCGTTAGCGTGGGCGTGCCGAGCGTTTTTGCACGCCTGTCGCTGTGCAACCTCCACTGCCACTGGTGCGACACCGACTATACTTGGAACTGGGAAGGCACCCCCTACCCTCACGCCAACGAGGCCGATCCCGCCTACCGCAAATTTCGCCGTGAGGACGAAATCCTCACCCTCTCCATCGAGGACGTGGCCGCGCGGATACTCGGCTTCACCGCGCGCAACATCATCTTTACTGGCGGCGAACCGCTCATTCAGGGCAAGGACCTGGCAAAACTCGCTACGCTCCTATGCGAACGCGATCCGAGCTGCCGCTTTGAGATCGAAACCAACGGCACACTCGTCCCGCCCCCTGAGCTGGACGCCCTCGTGGCCCAGTACAACGTCTCCCCCAAGCTGACCAACTCACGCAACACCGAAGCCGAACGCGAGAAGCCCGAGGCACTGGCCTTCTTTGCCGGCTGCGAGCGGGCGTGGTTTAAGTTCGTCGTGGCGGACCAAGCCGACCTGAGCGAAATCGATACCCTGCGCGAACGCTACAGCATCCCCCGCGAGCGCATCCTGCTCATGCCCTGCGGGACGGACTCGGCCACCCTGCGCGACTCGTCCACCTGGCTCGCCCCCCTCTGCCTGGAGCATGGCTATCGCTTTGGCGACAGGCTCCACGTCCACCTCTACGGCAACTCCCGCGGCACCTAAACGCGCGGCGTTTAATCCGATTGAGGGGCTTACGCCCCTACGGAAGCTGAGCCAGCTTCACCACACTGAGGGTTGGTCGCTACCCCTGAGTATGGGTGGTGCGCCAGCATCACAGGTGCAGGACCGTGTCCTGCCGCTAGTTCTTGAAGAGCTCGCCCATGAGCTTGGCGTAAAAGGCGGTCAGCGTCATGTAGATTTCCTCAGGGTCGCTGAGTTTGACCACCTTGGCGGCCAGCTCCTGCGCGTCCTTGAGCTTCATCTGACGCAGCATGTACTTAATCTCGGCCAACGAGGTAGAGGTAACGCTGATGTCCGTAGCGCCCATGCCGTAAAGCAGCGGCACGTAAATCGGGTCCGCTGCCATCTCACCACAGATGCCGACTTCGACATCGTGCTTCTTGGCCGTCTTGATGACATGATCGATGGTGCGGATGACTGCCGGGTGATTCGGCATGTAGAGGTGGGCAATACGGTCGTTTACACGGTCCACGGCCAGCAGGTACTGGATGAGGTCGTTCGTACCGATACTGAAAAAATCGCAATGCTCGGCCAGCAGGTCAGAAACGATGGCCGCGCCGGGGATCTCAATCATGCTGCCGATGGGCGTATTTTCGTCAAAGGCGACCTGACGGTCACGGAGCTCCTGCCGGGCTTCTTCGAGGATTTTGTTGGCCTGAATGAGCTCCTGCACACTGCTGATCATGGGGTACATGATGCGCACGTCGCCGTAAGCACTGGCCCGCAAAATGGCGCGGAGTTGCTCCTTGAAGACGTCCGGATGGTCGAGGCAAAAGCGGATGGCCCGGAAACCCATGAAGGGGTTTTCCTCCTCTTCGGTAAAGTAATAGCTGTTGACGGTTTTGTCCCCGCCCAAGTCGAGCGTACGGATGACCACCGGATGCGGCTGGACGGCCTCGACCGAGCGACGGTAAGCCTGGAACTGCTCCTCCTCGGTGGGAAAGCGATCACCGCTCATAAAAAGAGCTTCGGTGCGAAACAGGCCGACGCCTTCCCCGCCATTGACCATAACCCCCTCGCAGTCCTCTGGGCCGCCGATGTTACCGAAAACGGGCAACGTGGTGCCGTCCTTGGTCTTGGCCGGAAGCAGGCTGTCCTTGTCAAAGGTGCGCTGGATATTGAGGCGCTCTTTTTTCAGCTCACCGTAGCGAAAGAGTGTCTTTTCCGAAGGATTGATGATGACCAGCCCGTCGTAGCCATCGACCAGCACGTAGTCGTCCGTCTTGAGGCGGCGGGTGATGTCGTGCAGGCCGACCACGGCGGGAATCCGCAGCGAACGGGCCATGATGACCGCGTGGCTGGTGCGACTGCCTGCATCGGTCACCACACCGATGACCTTACTGTCTTCGAGCTGAGCGGCGTCCGAGGGCGAGACATCTTCGGAGGCCACAATGCGCTCCGAGGTCATTTCGTAAAGGTTCTCCCCCTGATGGCCGAGGAGGTTGTGCAGCATGCGGCGAGTAACATCGCGCACGTCCGTCATGCGCTCCTTGATGTACTCGTCCTCCATCGCGCTAAAGGCGTCGATGTAACGCTGGGCGACTTCGGAGTAGCAGTGCTCGACGTTGTTCTTCGTCGCCTCGACCTGGCTGATGGTTTCCTCGATCAGGGCGGTGTCTTCCAGCACCATGAGGTGGGCATCGAAGATTTTGGCTTCGCCCTCACCGAGACGGGTCGCCACCTCGGTCCGCAGGGTCATGATCTCCTTGCGCGTTTCGAGCAGGGTTTGCTCAAAGCGGGCGATTTCGCCCGGGATGTGCGAAACGGCCAAATCGTAACGCGGAATCTCCAGGTCGCGCTGATGGATGACAAAGACTTCGCCATGCGCTACCCCAGGAGAAGCGGCAACGCCTTGGACGACGACTTCTTTTTTTCTTCTATCAGCCATGCAGTATACTCCCAATATCGGGCTATAGCTATTTCCGTGCGAGAATTCGCCACTTGCAAGGAATTTTTATCCTACAGCGCAACACGGTCTTACTTCAGGGTGCTCGTACGGCAGCAAAACGCATCCTCTCCCCACGCGCTGCGGATGTAGGCCATGGCGTCCTCCACGGTGTCCTCGGCAACACCGTCTAGCAGGGCAAAACAACTGCTGCCGCTGCCGCTCATCAGGCAGGTGAGCCCAAATCGCGCGCGCAGAGCCTCCAATAAGCTGGGTAAGGCCACGTATTTTTCGAAAGCCACGGTCTGCATATTATTTACAAAAGGGAAATCGGCGACGGTGGGCGTTTTTTGCCACTGGGTGAGCTGCTGCTCCACACCCTCGGCGGCGAGATAAGCATCGCCCTTCGCCTTCATTTGACCGTAGGCCCAACCCGTGCCGATGGGGAAATTGGGTTTAAATACCAGTAGCGGCACCCCGCGCAGAGCCTCAAGAGCCGCCCCACCCAAGGGTGAAATATCCTCACCGCGTCCACGCATAATGACCGGAGCCGTGCCCAGAAAGAGCGGGCAATCCGAGCCCATCTCGGCGGCGAGCTCGGCCAGCACCACGTCCGTGAGCGGGTTTCCGCAAAGCGCGTTCATGGCACGCAGGGCCTGGGCCCCATCACTGCTGCCCCCGCCCAGTCCCGCTCCGTGGGGGATGCGCTTGGTCAGATCAAAGCTAAAGCTGCCCCCTACTCTGCTACGCTCACGAAAGAGGCGCGCGGCCTTCAGTACGAGGTTGGAATCGTCCAGAGGGATGTCCGCGATGTTGCAGGTCAGGCTGTCCGGTCCACTAGCCTCGGGATTGTAGTCCACGCGCAGGGTGTCGCCGAAGTCCAGTTGTACGACGAGGCTGACCAGCTCGTGAAAGCCGTCCTCACGCGCCCCCGTGATGGCGAGCAGGAAGTTCACTTTGGCCGGACAATCCAGGGTTTGGAATAAAGTCTTCATTTTAGGTCGAAAAGAAGTTGGCACCATTATCGCTTTGTTGTGCAATGAAAAGCCATTTATGAGCAAGACCGACCCAGCATGTGAGCTAATACTCGCCCTCGACGTCCCTACACGCGAAGACGCCATGAGCGTCCTGAAGAAGTGCGGCCCGCAATTAACGTGGGTAAAAGTCGGCCTGCAACTCTTTGTCAAATACGGCACGGACCTCGTGCAGGAAATCGCCGATGCCGGGCACTCGGTCTTTCTCGACCTCAAGATGCACGACATCCCCAACACTGTCGCCTCCGCCGTGCGCAGCCTGAAAGGCGTTCCGGCTGGCATGTTGACGATCCACACCATGGGCGGGCCCGAGATGATGGCCCGCGCCGCTGAAGCCGCCGCAGAGACCAACCCGGACCTCAAGCTGCTCGGCGTCACCGTGCTGACCTCGATGGACCGCGCCGGGCTGGCCACGATCGGCGTCGATGAAGACCCGGAGGAGCTCGTCCTGCGCCTGGCCCGCCTGGCCACAGAGTCCGGCCTGTCCGGACTGGTTTGCTCGCCGCTGGAGCTGCCGCACGTCCGCCAGGAGCTGGGCTCAAGCGTGGACATCATCACGCCCGGCGTACGCCCTGAAGGGGCCAGCAGTGATGACCAGAAGCGCATCCTCACACCCATGGGCGCCCGGGCCAAGGGCGCATCCTACATCGTGGTGGGCCGCCCCATCCTCAAAGCAGACGACCCCGCACTGGCCGTGCGCCGCATTTTGGCCGAATTACGCTAAAAGCCTTTTCCCTAACCTACTTTCTAGCCATGTCACACGCAGCTATTTTCCTCTGTGCGGGGAGTGGTACCCGCATGCGCGGTGCCGTCCAGGACAAAGTCCTCGTCCCGCTCAACGGCCAAGCCGTCGTCCTGCATTCCCTTAAAGCTTTTCAGGAAGCGGACATCATTGACCAGATCATGATCGTCTACCGCGACGACGAGCAGCGCGGCCAACTCGAGGAAGCCTTCGCCTCGGTGCCGCACAACTACACCCTTGGCTGGGTCGAAGGCGGCAAGGAGCGGCAGGACTCGGTCTTTAACGCGCTCAACGAGCTCTCCCTGCTGGTGGAGTACGTTTACATCCACGACTGCGCACGCCCCTGCATCCACCCTCAGGCCTTGCGTGACCTGCATAAGGCCGTGGTCGAGGACGACGCCGCTGTGCTGGCCCACCGCGTCACGGACACGATCAAGAAGGCTTCCACCCGCAAGACCCTTTCCAAGCGTCGGCTGAAGGACGTCCCCCGGGCCAGCCTCTGGGCGATGGAGACGCCGCAGGCTTTTGCCCGCGAAGAGATCGCCGAAGCCTATCGCCGCCTGCGTCTGGACGGCCTCAGCGTGACCGATGACACCGCCGCCCTTGCCCAGCAGGGCATCGGCGTCACCCTGGTGGAAAACCTCACGCCTAACCCGAAGCTGACCGTACCCGGCGACCTGCCCTACCTGGAGTTTCTCCTGAGTAGCCGCACGGCTGCTGTTTAAGCGTGCAAGGGACGATATTGGGATTTTGGCTTTGCCTCTACCCCAAGGCTACGCTTCAACCTACCCCATGAGTCAATTTAGAATCGGACTGGGCTACGACATTCACCGCTTCGCCGAAGGGCGCAAGCTGATCCTGGGCGGGGTGGATATCCCGCACGACAAGGGCCTCGACGGCCACTCAGACGCCGACTGCCTGACGCACGCCATGGCCGACGCCGTCCTCGGCGCGCTCGGCCTGCCCGACATCGGCCACTTTTTTCCCAATGACGACCCACGCTGCAAGGGTATGGACTCGCAGGACATCCTGCGCAAGGCCGTGGATGAGGCCCACTCGCGCGGCTACCAGGTGGGCAACTGCGACATTGCCCTCATCGCCGAGGAGCCTAAGATCGCCCCCCACCTCGACGCCATGAAGGCCGTCCTGGCCAAGAGCATGCAGATCGAACCGACCGAAGTCGGCCTCAAGGCCACCACCAACGAAAAGATCGGTGACCTCGGCCGCAGCATGGGCATCGCCGCACACGCCGTCGTCATGCTCGAAAAAAGAGGGTAGCAGCAGCAGGACACAGTCCTGCACCTGTGATGCTCCCGCATCACTCGCTGAAAAAGAGAAGTCTTATCCTGAGCTAGTGTTCTGCTAGCTTAGTTCTTGTATAAATTATTTCACGCAAAGCCGCAAAGACGCAGAGAGCTTCAGGTTCAACCTGAATCCCCGGCAATGCCCTCGGCCTTTTTTCGGCCATCTGCATTTTATAATGAATTTGGCTCACGGCCTAGCGCACCATCCCACACTCGGGGTAGCGACCAACGGGAGGTCCGGCCGGACCAGCGACTGGGGCAAAGCCCCTCAGAGCAGTGAAGCTGGCTCAGCTTCTGTAGGGGCGTAGCCACTCCATGCTGGCGGGTGCAACCTAGTCGAAGATCGGGTCGTCACCGAAGAAGCGCTTGATCTCGGCTTCGGCGGCTTCCGGACTGTCGGAGGCGTGTACGAGGTTCAGCATCTTGTCCGCGCCCATGTCACCACGGATGGTGCCTGCGGGGGCAGCCTTGGAGTCGGTCGGGCCGAGCAGCGAACGGACGCGCGCGATGGCTTCCGGCCCCTTGAGTACTATTGCGATAACCGGGCGCGAGCCCATAAAGTTGGCAATTTCCGGGAAAAACGGACGATCAGCAATGTGCGCGTAGTGCTCCTTGAGCAGGGCTTCGTCCAGGCGGAGCATCTTGCAGGCAACGATGTCGAAATCAACCTTGGCGAAGCGGTCGAGCACGAGGCCCCAGAGCTTGCGCTCCATGCAGTCGGGTTTCAGAAGAATGAGGGTTTTTTCCATAACTGTCGTAGGTATATTCCGGCAGGTATGACTGAAACCGCCCCCCATGACAAGCCCCTTTACGCAACAGGCCCACGGGGGCATGACGGCGGCCCGACAACCGTGAGTCACTCAGTGGTTACACGAGGTCTACCGGATCGACATCGAGCACGTCAATGACTTCCTCGTCCATGGGAAAATCCTGCCGCAACGCGGTAATCATGGGCAGCACACGCGAGACATTTCCCACGAAGTACCAGAGGTGAAAGCGGTAGGTGTCCTTGACCTTCTCCAGCGGGGCGGGGGCGGGACCACGAATCTCAATTTCGGCCTCCAGCTTCTCCTCCAGCAGGCGCGACCACTGCTCGGCGTAGAAGTTGACCTTCTCCGGGTTGCGCCCGCGAAACAGATGGCGCACGAGGTGGCGGAACGGAGGATAGTGGAAATCCCGCCGCTGGTCCAACTCCTCTTGCAAAAAGCCCTCAAAGTCCGCCCTGCGCGCATACTGGATCGGCGGGCTGTGTGGCATGAAGGTCTGCACCACGACCTCCCCTGCCTTATCGCCTCGCCCGGCCCGCCCAGAAACCTGCACCAGCAGTTGAAACGTCCGCTCCGCCGCGCGAAAGTCCGGCACGTGAAGGGCGATGTCCGCATCGACAAGTCCCACCAAGGTGACGTTGGGAAAGTCTAGGCCCTTGGCCAACATCTGGGTGCCGACGAGGATGTCGATCTTACCCGTACGGAAGTCGGAGAGGATTTTGCGGAAGAGGTGCTTCTTCGTCATCGTGTCCGTGTCGAGCCGCATGATGCGCGCCCGCGGGAGGATCTTTTGCACCGTCTCCTCGATCTTCTGCGTCCCGTAGCCCCGCCCCCGGTACTTGGCCGAGCCGCACTTGGGGCAACGCCGGGGCGCACGCTCCTGGTAACCACAAACGTGGCACTTGATGCGCTCATCCGTGCGGTGGTAGGTCAGCGTAACGCTGCAATGTGGGCACTCCGCCACGTGGCTGCACTCCGGGCAAAGCATGCTCGTATTGTAGCCCCGGCGATTGAGAAAGAGGATGGACTGCTCCTGCTGCTCAAAACGCTCGATCATTTTATCCGCAAGGATATTTGAGATCGTGACTGCGCCCTTCGGGTTGAGCTTCTCCCGGGTCATGTCCACGAGGTGAACGGTGGGCAACTGACGATCATCCACACGGCGGGTCAGTCGGTTGAGGCGATAGCGCCCGGACTCCACATTATAAAGAGACTCCAGCGCAGGTGTGGCCGAGCCCAGCACACAAAGCGCTCCGCAGAGCCGGGCCCGATAGACGGCCACATCGCGCCCGTGGTAGCGCGGCGACTCGGCCTGCTTGTAGGCGGGCTCGTGCTCCTCGTCCACGATGATGAGCCGCAGGTTGGGAATGGGGGCAAAGACGGCCGAACGCGCCCCAACCACGACCTTGGCCTCGCCGCGGGCCATAGCCATCCAGCCGTCTGCCCGCTCTCCGGCAGAGAGATGGCTATGCCAGACGACGACCTTTTCGCCGATCTTGTTCAAGCGTGAGCGTACCCGGCCCAGGGTTTGCGGGGTCAGCGCGACTTCGGGCACCATAAAGATGGCTCCGCCCCCCTCAGCCAGGACGTTCTCGATCAGGCGCAGGTACACCTCGGTCTTGCCCGAACCGGTCACACCATGCAGCAAGTGCGGGCGGAATTCCCGCGCCTGCAAACTCGCTTCCAGGTCTAGCAAAACTTCGGCCTGCTGCTCAGTCAGTGTAACCTCCCCCACCGTGGCCGACTCCTCGTCCCCAAGATCGTCCGCATAAGCTTCGCGGGACTCGTCGCGGACAAGCTCCTTGAGCAGCCCCTTTTTGACCAGCGCATCGCAACTGGTCGGTGCAAGCTTCAGGCGGCTGAGCAAGAGGGGACGCGAGATGGGCTTGTCCTGCTGCATGAGAAAACGCACCAATTCGGCCTGCCGTGGTGCCTTCTTGGCCAAGGCGTCGAGCTCATCTGGCTTGGGGTGGTGCGCCAGTTCGATCAGGCGTGTGGTCTTGGGCGACATGATCGCACGCACCGGCGCGGGGACAACCGTCTCCAGCGTACTCGTAAGTGGCGCGGCATAGTAGCGCGTCAACCACTGGGCCAACACGATCAAGTCCGGGGTCAGGATGGGCTCATCGTAGAGTCCCTCGTGTACGTATTTCAGCTTGTTAGCCAGAGGGACGTCCTCTCCCAGCCCCTCGCAGACCAGCGCGAGGCAGGAGCGATTCATCAGCGGTACGCGCACAAGTGCGCCGGGCCCGGTATAGCCACGTGTGGTATCGCGCACTTTGTAGGCCAGGCGACGCTCTGGGCCACCGTAGGTCAACACTTCGATGATGCGCTCTTCTTTGACGGGCATACGACAGCATCACCCAGAGCGGACTCTGCGCAAAGCCAAAAAAAGCCCGCATCGATCGATGCGGGCTTTGAAAGGAGAACTAAGCGACTCGGCTTAGTAAATCGTGGTCGATTCTTCGTCGAGGATCGGCGTGTCGCGGAAGTTGGTCATCGTTTCCATCTTCGTGGTAACGGTGCCAGCGCTTACACCCTGAACGGTGATGGAGCGGGTAACTTCGCGGCCCGGAGCCAGCGATACGGCCGGGTAGGTAACGGTCTGACCGGAGATAACGCCGCCAGTGCTGACGGAGATGATCTTCAGGTTGCTCGGAATGCTAACCTTCTGGCTGGTGACGGTGAAGGTCTCGTAAGAGGACTGGTTCAGCGTCTGCAGCGTGTAGGTGGTTTCCTGACCGACCATGATCGGGTCGATGGAGTCCTTCATCGCGGTGTGGACACCCGGAACAGCCTTCCAAACGGTGGAGGCGGTAGCGGTTTCCTTGATGCCGTCGGTCGTGGCCGTAGCGGTGTTAACCGTGGTCATCGGACGCGTGGCGTAACCAGCGAGGTCGAAGCTCTTGGACTGACCCGGAGCGAGGCTGTCGATGGTCCATGTCAGGACGTCAGCGGAGTCGTCGGTCTGCGGGTTGCCGCCCGGACGCCAGTAACCGTAAACGTTACGCTGCGGGTCCTTGGCGATGCGGATGGTGGAGCCGGTGTCAACGTCCTTAACTTCAGCCTGCTTGACTTCACCTTCGAGGACGAAGTTGTCCGGCAGGTTGTCCACAACCGTGATGTTGTTCAGGGTGGTGTCACCATCGTTGGTTACGGTGATCTTGTAAGGCTCGTCGGTGAAGATGTAGCCGTTAGCCGGACCGGTCTTGACGATCTTCAGGCTGGACTGCTGAACGACGATCGGGGAGGAAGCGTTGATCGTGTCAACGGAGCTGGAAGTTGCCACAGCGTTGTTGACGAACTTACCCTGTTCCTTGGCCGTAGCGACGACGGTCATGGTGGCGGTTTCGCCAGCCTTGAGGGTGCCAACGTTCTTGGTCAGCGGGCTCTTGGCTACGAAACCAGCGGGGAGCTTGTCGGTGATGACAACGTCAGCAGCCGGAGCGTTACCGGTGTTCTTAACAACGACGTTCCAGGTTACGTCCTGGTCGATTTCGGTCTGAGCAGGGCCAGTCTTGGCGATGGTCAGCTGCGGCAGGCCAACGAAGATCGGCATGCAGATCATCGGATCGGCGCGAACCACACTGCAAACTTCGTAGTTGCCAATGGTGGAAGGAACGACCGTCACGGTGATGGTCTTGGAGTCGCCAGCCTTCATCGCGGGGAGCTGCCAGCTGGGCATACCAAACTGGTCCATGCTGGCCTTCGGGTCAGCCTGCTGGAACTTGATTTCCTTGGGCAGGATCTCATCGATCTCAACATTGATGACCGGCTTCTTGGCCGTCACGATGATTTTGTAGGTAAAGGGTGAGCCAGCAAGCGAACCGGAGAGGTACTGCTTGTTAACCGATACGAGGTCGTCCTCGTAGATGTTAACGCCATCGGCAGAGGCAGAAGCTGCTGCATTCTGATCGGAAGCGTTCTTGGAGTAGCCGTGTACGTCTGAAACCGGGCCCTTGGATTGGTTAGCGCCCTTGGTGGTTTCAGCGGATTCACAACCCGTAAGCAGGATTGCTGCAGAGAGCACTCCGGGGAGCCAGAGTGCCTTCAGCGTAGATAGTGACAATTTCATCGCGATTATGTTTTTAGGTTAGGTTAAATGTACCAATTGGCCAAGAGATGGCCAGTGTCTGTTAGTAGAGCCGTTCCCCTACACCTGTGTCAACTCCCAAAATAGGGATGTGACGACACTTACAGAAGGTCAAAATCCTGTAATACGAGGGAGTTAGGCACATCGACGGTACCCTTGCCAGTTCGGCTAAAACGCTTACGAGTTTAGCTTAAAAACTGCATTTTGCACGAAATACCCATTGACCCTGCTCAGCTCGTGTGTCAACTTAGTCTCATTACAAATATGGCTACGACTGCGGAGACCCAAACTCACGTTGAAGATTCACGTGATACCTTCAAACAGTTCCTTGTCAGCAAGGGCTTACGTGTGACAAACCAGCGCATGGCCATCTTTGATGCGGCCTACGGCATGGAGGACCACTTTACAGCAGAGGACCTGCTCGAATACTCGCGCAAGCTGGATGACTCTGTCTCACGCGCCACGGTCTACCGCTCACTCCCCATCCTGACCGAGAGCGGCATGATCCGCGAGATCGACGTCGGCCACGACAACAAGTACTACCGCTCCACCCGCCAGGCCCAGACCTTTCAGGCTCAGGTCATCTGCGAGGACTGCGGCAAAATCTTTGAAGTCGATGCCCCCTTCATGGAGTGGTACGGCAAAACCGTCTGCGACAAGCTCAACATGCAGCCCCACTCGCAGCGACTGCAAGTCAGCGCCGTGTGCCGCTCCAAGAGCCCTGACGGCGTCTGCATGCATGCTGCCGCCAAGTAGCTTTCGGGGCAACCGTTGTCAAAGTCGCGTGACCACCACGTAACCTGTGGGTCACATTCCCATTGCCATATTTGACAATATTATATCTAGTTCGCAGCTTTATCTATGGCGACGACGCTTGACTACGAACCGATCACCCTGCCCTCACTTGATGGACAGGAAGCGCCGCTGAGCGCGATCCAGGAAGAAATCCTGCGGCTAAAGAAGGAACGCAACGCGGTCATCCTTGCCCACAATTACCAGATCGACGCCATTCAGCGTGTGGCTGATTATGTGGGTGATTCGCTCGGACTCTCTTACCGTGCAGCCGAGGCCGATGCGGACGTCATCGTCTTTTGCGGGGTACACTTCATGGCCGAGACGGCCAAGATCGTCAACCCGACCAAGACGGTTATCCTGCCCGACATGGACGCCGGGTGCTCGTTGTCGGACTCCTGCCCCGCCGAAAAGCTCGCCGCCTACAAGGAGGCCAACCCAAATCTCTACGTCGTGGCCTACATTAACTGCTCGGCAGGTGTTAAAGCCCTGAGCGATGTTATCTGCACCAGCGGCAATGCCATGAAGATCGTCGAGCACGTGCCCGCCGATCGAGAAATCCTTTTTGTCCCCGACCAGAACCTCGGTCAGTGGGTAGCCAAGCAAACCGGGCGTGAGATGCGCCTGTGGCCCGGCAGTTGTTATGCTCACGTGCTCTTTAGCGTGCGCGCGCTGGAAAAACTCCGTACGCAGTTTCCCGACGCGCCCGTCGTGGCCCACCCCGAGTGCGTTGAGGCCGTGCGCGACTTTGCCGACGAAGTCTGCAGCACCGAGAAGATGATCCACTACTGCAAGGACCACCCCTCGCGCGAGATCATCGTGGTGACCGAGACCGGCATGCTCAACCGCCTGCGCCGCGAGATCCCCGGCAAGGTCTTCATCGCCGGGCCCACGGACAACTGCGCCTGCAACGACTGCCGCTACATGAAGATGAACACGGTGGAAAAGCTGCGCGACTGCCTGCGTGACCTCTCGCCCGAGATCACCATGGACGAAGATATTCGCGCCGCAGCCTACCACCCCATCAAGCGCATGCTTGACTGGTCCCGCTAAGCGCACGGTGTTTAATCTGATTGAGGGGCTTCGCCTAAGGAAGCTGAGCCAGCTTCACCGCTCTGAGGGGCTGCGCCTCAACGCACGGCGTTCAAGTCTGTCTAATGCACTGCGATTGGCGAAGAGGTACTCTTCTATCTGAGTAGCACACTTTACTGAACCGCAGAGACGCAGAGCGGAACAGGTCTGAGTCACTCAAACAAGAATTGGGCCAAACGCCTTGCTGCCAGCATGCGCTTGGGAGTCTTTATGCGCTCTGCGTCTCTGCGGTTAAATTATTTTTACAACAGGAACCAAGACCTCGGCGCACAAGCGATAAAGATAATCCCACTCGCGCATTGCGCATCGCAGAAGCGTGCCGCAAGATTGGCGTTTGGTTTCGACCACACGCCCATGAGCCAAGCAAGCACCAGCGCCATTCCCCTACCCGACGGGGAGGACCGGGAAGTCGCCCGGTTGACGTACCGCTACGACCGGTTGCGGGCGTTCTTCTATGGCATGCTGGAACCGGGCTGGGTGACCTTTGCGCTCATCATTGCCATCCGCTACTATGAGATGCCGGACTACCTGAAGGCGCTCCTGCCTGCGGCCAGCTTTATCGGGCTCTTTCTCAATGCCTTCAGCGCATCACTGGCCAGCAAGACCGGGCAGCCCGTGGCCAAGATCCTTGCCTTCATGCTGCTCATGAGCGCGATGCTGATCGTGCTGGCCATCCTCGCCCCATCGCTGGCCTGGTTCCTGACTTTCTTCATCGCGGCCAACATCTGCATCGTGCAGTCACCGCCGCTCATGATTCAGATATACTCGCTCAACTATCGGCCGGGCGAGCGGGGCAAGAAGCTCGCCTCTGTCCTCATCCTGACTTCCCTCGGCGGGGTCTTCGCCGGAGTGCTCGGTGGTAAGGCACTCGACCACGACGTCTCCGTCTTTCCCTTTATTTTGGCAGGCATGGCCCTGAGTTGTGTTTTGTGCGCGCTCATCATCCGACGTATCCCCTCGCAGCCGCTTAACCGTGCCTCGACCGCCAACCCCCTCAAGAGCTTCTCCGTCATTTGGGAAGACAAGCTCTTTGGCTGGCTGCTGTTTTGCTGGATGGTGATCGGGGTGACGAACCTGCTGACCATCCCGCTGCGCGTGGAGTACATGGCCGACCCGCAGTACGGCATCAACGCGAACAACTACGAGATTTCGGTCGTCACCTTCGTCGTGCCTATGGTCATGCGCATGCTGAGCACACGCGTCTGGGGCTACCTCTTTGACCGCATCAACTTCATCCTCTGGCGCGTGCTGGTCAACTCCTGCTTCCTCGTCGCCTTCCTCATCTACTTTAACAGCACCAGCCTCTTCATGCTCGGGCTCGGGATGGGCTTCGTAGGGCTGGCTATGGGCGGCGGTAACCTCGGCTGGACGCTATGGGTGACGAAGCTCGCCCCCTCCGAAAAAGTCTCCACCTACATGAGTGCGCATACCGCGCTGACGGGCCTGCGGGGCACCGCCGCGCCCTTCCTCGGCTACTGGGCCCTGTCCAACATGACCCCGCACGACCTCAGCCTGATGACCGCTGGCCTCCTCATGCTGGCCAACCTCCTCTTTGCCACCGCCTGGCGTTCCCCCCGCATGCGAAAGCTGAGTTAGCACCATGTTCAGGCGCCTGCCCATAACCAAGCAAAAGACTTGCTTGAAATGGATTATTACTACATTATAGTTCATCATGCCAGAAAATGAACGTGTCACACCGGCGGATGAAGGTTGCAGTCCAGCAGAAAAGACCACCGATCGTGATGCGCCATGCCCCGCAGTTGAAACACCGCCTGACGTTTCACCCGCAGCGGAAGTGAAAGCCGCAATGCCAGCCCTTGATGACTGGGGCAATCTGAGCATACCAGCAAGAGTACTCATCATCGCATTGGTGCTTGCGATTCACGTTTGTACCATTGCAACCGGAATCAATCTTTTTTTGGAAAACTATGCGCCAATTTGGAGCGAAACGAGTTTGGGTGATAACTGGGGCCCAAAATTTGCAGTTATCTCAGGAGTCACTGTCGGTCTTATATTTCCAGCGCTAATCTACCTGCTAGTTTACGCGTGCGAAATTTTGGTCAGATGTATTCAGGTTGTCCTTATATTGACATTCCTAGCCGCAACTGGATACGGGGCATATATACTCTTTATACTCTTGTTTTAGCGAAAGCCAAAAATCAACTGGAGGTCGTTGCGCAGGTCTGAACCGAGGGTGGCACGGTCGCCCTTAATGACGATCGTTTTGCGGCATTTGCCCTGGAGAAGCTCGGGCTTGTAATCCACCAGCGTGATGTCGCCCTCGCGGCGGGTGGCCACGTCCTCGGCCGTAAGAGGTGTCCAGCGAATGGGCATGCCCTCGGCGGTGTAATCGATCTCCCAGCCGACAAGCCCCTGAGCGGGGATGTGCTTGGTGAGCAGCTTGGGGTAGCGTGCGATAAAGTCCGGCACACTACGGGTAGCCACGCGGATGGTGTAGGCGACGGGCTGCCCCTGGATCATCGAGCGCATGTCCTGCAATTTTCCGGTGCGGGCCTGCTCAAAGAAAATCATCGGATCCATCCCGGTGAGGTTGATCCCGTTGTAGTCACCGTGCAGGTTTTTGCCACCGTAGCGTTTAAAATCGTAGTAGTCCTGGAAACGGTTGCTCTTGCGCAGGCCGATCTCGAAGTGCAGGTGAGCGCGTGTGCGGGGAATGCTGTAGCTTGCGCTGCGTCCCATCGTACCGATGCGCTGCCCACCCTTGACCAGTGTGCCGGTATCGATGTCGGGCGAGATGGCGGCCAGGTGGGCGTAGAGGGTATATACCGGAACGTCGAGTGACTCGTGCTCGATGACAATGTAGCGCCCGTAGCCGCTATTGCCCGCAATCCGGTTAATGTAGACCACCCGTCCGTCCATGACGGAGTAGATCGGGTCGGTAGCTTCGTTGTGGCGATCCCGCCCGATGGGTTTTAAGTCAACCCCTTCGTGAAAGCGCGTGCCGCCGTTGCGCACACAGCCAAACAGAGCGCTTTCCCAGCGTCCCGAGGCGGTCGGCTGCAGCGAGTCGATGAGGTCCCCCGTCTGGAAGTACTCGCCGTTTGGCGTGGGCCAGAAGACAGCGGGGGGCTCGGCCACTGCTGGGCTGAGCCCGAACAGCAGCAAGCACAGGACAACAATCCGCAGCGGCGAATCGATTAACGGCATAGCTTAGAGGCCCTCTTCGTTCTTCATCTGGTTCAACTTCTTGATGCTTTCCTGCATCTTGGGAACCATTTCCACGAGTTCTTCCTCGGTCAATTCAGTAAAGGTGTAGAACACGCCTCCCTGGAGCGGGCCATCGATCTGCCGCGCGCCGATCGCCTTACCATCGACCACGGTCACGATCATGCGCCCGATGTTGGTCACGGAGTTCCGGTATAACTCGCGGTTACCATCGCGGTCGAAGTAAAAGCGCAAGGCCAGTTGACCGTTTTGCACCTTAACCAGCTCGACATTGGTCACGTACCAGGGTGGTACCACAGGGTCTTCATAGACGAAGTAATTCAGGCCACTCGTCGAGAGCGTCAATTCCTTGGCCCGGTCAAGCGGGTTGTAGGCACTGCCCATTTCCATGTAAAAGGAGGGCAGATAGGGCAGGTTATCATCGTCGCAGGATACCAGCAACAATGCAGGCAAGACGAGCAGGGTCTGCCAGAACCGACGGAGAAAAGTGGGCACTTGCATATCGCCCTATGCTTACAGGCTCAGCGCAGCAGGCAAGGCGATTTTGAAGTCCATACGTTTTAGACCAGGAGCTGGAGTTGCTCCTGCAGTCGGATGAGCACCGCCGGGTCGATGTCCCCCATGGGCACGGCGTATTCGCGATCCTGCTTGGGGTGGCGGTACTTCTGCACGCCGTCGACGATCCCACCCTCGCGCTTGATGACGCGCTTTCGCTCCAGCATCAGGGCCAGGAGCTGTTTCAGGGCGTCGCGCTCGGCCTCTCCTTCCTCGCCATTGGCCTCAAAGAGCGACAGGAAGAGCTCTTCGGTCGTGGCCATGAGCTGCTGTCTGGCCTCGCGGGCCTCCTCGTCGGGTGCCTTGACTTCGCGCTTCCAGCGTCCGAGCAGTCCGCCCGGAGCCTCAAAGGCGTCTTCTTCCTCGCTGCGAAGGTCCGAGCGTTGCAGTGCCCCGGCCTCATCGAGGTACAGGAGGCACACCACGTACTCGCCTTCATTGAATGCCTCGCCACTTAAGCTTGACTGCCGGGCCGGGGGTTTAAACTGCCAATCCATAGAATTTAGGGTTTTGTCGGTCCAAATTCTTTGCATGGTAGGAGCAGCGACAAGGTAAAAAGCACACTATGGGGGAATCGAAAGGAAGAGTTATTGCAATCGGAGACGTTCACGGTTGCGCAGACGAGCTGGATGCCATGCTCGATAAAATTGCGCCCACCGTGGATGACACCCTCGTATTCCTGGGTGACATCATCAATCGCGGACCGGATTCTGCCCGTGTGATTAAGACCGTCAAAAGCCTGGGCAACGCGCGCTGCCTGCTCGGTAATCACGAACTGCGCCTCCTGCGCTACCACCACGAAGGCGACCCCGATATTTTAAAAGCATACGACTGGGAAACGCTCAAGCAAATCGGTCGCGACGACTGGGCCTTTCTCGAAAGCCTGGAGCTCACCATTTCCTATCCCGAGTTGGAAACGGTGTTCGTCCACGGCGGCTTCCTGCCTGACCGCCCCTGGACTGAGCAGGGCCCGGAGATCGTCACCTCCATCCAGGTCATCGACACCGAAACGGGCCAATACGGCAAGCGCAGCCAGTTCGCCAACAGCGTAAGCTGGGCCGAACGCTGGAAGGGCCCGCCCTTCGTTGTCTGCGGACATACGCCGCGCGAGGATGTCTATCGCCGCCCGTGGTCACTGTGCATCGACACGGCTTGCGTTTATGGCGGAAAACTGACTGCCTACGACGTCAAAGCGGAAAAATTCCTCCAGATTCAGGCCAAAAAGAAGTACATCGACTAAACCGCACCTATCATGGCAGAGTCTACCAACAGCACGGCAAACCCCGCCAACGAAACCGACGCCTACACGCTCGACGAACTGCGCCAGCTCTACGCCGATCAGGGCTTGGAAAGACTCGATACGGCACGGCTTCAGGCCACCTCACCGTACACCGTCGGCAGTTTCCTCTCCCGGCTGGATGTGGATGACCGACGCGTCGTCCTGCGGCGCATCACTCTGGAGCATGCCACCGACATTTTGTCCGAAATGGACGCCGACGATGCCGCCGATGTCGTCGAGGCCATGCGCGAGCCCCGCGCGATTCAGATCCTGGAGGAACTCGATCCGGACGATACGGCCGACATCATCGGGGAGATGGAAGACGCCGACCGCGAGCGTCTTCTGGGCAAGGTCGATGATGAGACCGAAGCCACCGTCCGCGGCCTGATCGCCTACGAGCCAGACAGTGCCGGTGGTATCATGACCCCGGAGATCGCCACCGCGCGACCGGGCATGACGGTTATTCAGGCCGTCCGCTACCTCCAGAAGCTCAACGACGAATACGAGCACATTTTCTACGTCTACGTGGTCGACAAAGATCACCGCCTGCTGGGCGTGGTCTCCATGCGCGACCTCGTCATGCACGCGCCACTGGATTACCTGAGCGACATCATGACCACCGACATCAAGGGCGTGTGCAGCGTGGACATGGACCAGGAAGACGTTGCCCGGCTCATGGCGGAGCTCAACCTGAACGCGCTCCCTGTCGTCGATGCGGACAAGCGGCTTGTCGGGATGATTACCCACGACGACATCCTCGATATTGTGCAGTCGGAGGCCACGGAAGACATCCAGAAGATGGTCGGTGCCGGTGGTGACGAGGCCGTGGACGACCCCATTTCGCTCAGCATCAAGCGCCGCAGCCCGTGGCTCGTGGTTAACCTCTTTACCGCCCTCATCGCTGGCGGCGTGGTCTATGCCTTTGAAAAACAGATCAGCCAGTTGACCATCCTCGCCGTCTGTATGCCCATCGTGGCCAACCTCGGCGGCAATACCGGAGCCCAGACCCTGGCCATCATCATTCGCAGCCTGGCGATGGGAAACATCCAAAGCGGCGAAGACCGCCGCGTGTGTATGCGCGAATGCATAAAGGGCCTGCTCAACGGATTGCTCATCGGCCTGCTCTCGGCCACGATTGTCGGCCTGTTCTCCAGCAGCATCATGACGGCCCTCGTGGTCTTCATCGCCATGATGCTCTCCATGACCTACGCTGGTATGGCGGGCGCATTGATCCCGATCGTGCTGAACAAAGTCGGCTTCGACCCGGCGCAATCGAGCAGCATCTTCCTGACCGCCTCAACCGACATTGTCGGCTTCGCTATCTTCCTCGGACTGGGGAGTTGGCTGCTGCTCTAGGCTGAGTAAGGCCGTGTATTCAGCGCTTAGACGCCTTCGTAAACTGTTCGTAATAGCTGTAAATAATTACGCACACCACAATGATGCCAATGCACATGGCTTGGATAGGTGAAAGCCTAGCTAACGCATCTGGAAAATAGCCCAAGGCATCTAATCCCATCAACAGTATCGAAAGCAGAATCGGCGATAAAATTGCCCTGCGAAGAAGTCTTTCACTTTTGCGATCCATGAATGTGACAATATTATTGTGCACAAAATCTTACATCAAGATAAATATAAGGCTTTGCCAGCACAGTTCGCCAGTACTCAGCAGCCCCTAGGCCGTGTTTTCAAATTCATCAAGGTCGGTAGAAAAGGGTCTTTTCGCGTCTTTTTCCGTTTTCTCAGTTCATGAATCTGGATTCACACCACTTCGAAAGCCGAAAAAATCCTCAAAATTAC
>JAUIAM010000056.1 GCA_030425485.1 Verrucomicrobiia bacterium | reverse complement strand
ACGATTCAGTTTTTCGAAAGTAAGGAGGTGGATAGACTTGAAAAGTTAATTCGCTTTGTGACGACTAAGTTAGAAAATGCTTTGGCAGAGCGCCAAATCTTGGCTCGCGTGTCATCTCGTGTTAAGATCTCACAAAGTCTGCGCGCAAAATTGTTAAAATGGGCAGGTACATCAGGGCACCTCGATTTTTCCTTGTGTTCTGCCGTTCAGGGCCGATTTTGCAGCCTGAAGCCTGGGGGAAGCGGCTTGCTGGAGTATTCGGCAGCATAGTCGGGGACCACTCCGCCCCGCTATGGCGGGCCTCGGCCTTGCCGGCCTGATGTCCGCGCCCCGGATTACGCCGGATATGGGTTCAGGCGGCGCAGTTGCGCCAGCCTTCGCATGTTGTAAACGAGGTTTTTCATCCCGATTTTCGCCTTTGCACGCACCAGGCCGATGGTGCGCACCAGCGTCCCACCCATGTCGTTGGCCTGCGCGCCGAAGACATGTTCGACCCGGGCGCGCACGGCGGACTTCGTCCGATTGCTGGCCTTGCCCTGTTCGCTCAGCGGTTTGCCGCGCTTGCCCTTGCGGTGGATGCGGCTCTTCAGGCCCCGGGCGCGCAGCGTGGCCTCCATCTCCTCGGACCGATAGGCCGGATCAGCCCAGACGTCCGCACTGGTGTTGCCCTGCATCAGCAGGTGGTCCACCGCTTGACTGTCATGCAGGGCCGCGTCGCTGACATGGTAACGGCGTACCAGCTTGTGCTGGCGGTCGACGTTCACGTGGTTCTTGTAGCCGTAATATGATTTCCCATGCTTCCTGGTCCAACGCGCATCAGTGTCCTTCTGCGACCGCATGGCGGGCTTGTCGGCCCAACCCTCCGGCAGCTCGCCGTTCTTGATCGCCTTGTTCTCATCCCGCTTGTTGTGGTTGCGCGGCACCGGCACAATGGAGGCATCCAGGATCTGCCCGCCCCGCGCGATGTAGCCCTGCCGCGCCAGATACCCGTCGAATTGCTTGAACAGCGCATCGACCACACCCGCCTGCGCCAGCCCTTCGCGGTAGAACCAGACGGTCTTGGCGTCGGGCACCCGGTCTTCGAGCCCCAGACCAAGAAACCGCATGAACGACAGCCGGTCGCGCACCTGATACTCGATCTGGTCATCGGACAGATTGTAGAGCGCGCCCAGCACCAGCGTCTTGAACATCACCACCGCGTCCATCGGCTTGCGCCCGGCCCGCGATTTCCGCTCCGCCTCAGGCTTCCGCCAGACCCGCTCCAGCGTCGGACGAAACTCCTCCCAAGGCACGATGGCGTCAATCTCGACCAACGGGTCCCGCTTGGCATCAAGGCTCGCGTAACGATCTGAAAGATCAAAGAACCCCATCTGCGCCACCGTCTTCCTCCAGCAGCCAACTCTCCCTCATCCTACGAAGGCAGCGTCGTCACGGCAATTTTTCGAGGTGCCCATCAGAAAAAGAGCCCAACCTTCACCTTGAACCACAGCAAATTCTTTATAAAGTGAATGACTCAGCCGCAGCTCGTGTCATGACATACACAGAGAAAGACCGGGATGCGGTTGCCGAGTTGGTACAAGAAATTTTTTCTTGCTCAGGTGGGTTTGAGATACCTTTCGATCTCGAGCGCAAAGAAGAGCATCCCCGTATCAAGTCGAATGAGCAGAACCATTATCGGGCAACGCACATGATGATTGCCGTGAATGCAAGCGACTGTGTTGGCCAATTTTCCAATTTAGGCAGTGATAAATGTGAATTACAGATTACCAGCCTTCTGGCCCATGTGTGGAACGAGATTGAACA
>JAUIAM010000055.1 GCA_030425485.1 Verrucomicrobiia bacterium | reverse complement strand
TGGATCGCATCCCAGACCTGAACCTGACGCGCGTGATCGGGGTTCACGGTGAAGGCCATGAGCTGCTCCAGCGTCATGCCATCCTCGGCATAGATCTCAAGCAGGGCAGGGGCGACGGAAGCGAGTTTCAAGCGCTGCTTCACGATCTGCGGCGTCACGAAGAAGGCGGCAGCAATCTCTGCATCGCTCTGACCCTTATCCCGCAGGGACACAAACGCGCGAAACTGATCGAGCGGGTGCAGGGCGACGCGCTGCATGTTCTCGGCCAAGGAATCGTCCTCGGCCAGGATGTCGGACGCAGCATCCCGCACGATGCAAGGAATGGGCGTGGTCTTCGCCAAACGCTTCTGCTTCACCAGCAGGGACAATGCCTGGAACCGCCGTCCACCGGCCGGGATCTCGAACTTGCCGGTCTCGGTCCCATCGTCAGCCAAGACGGGTCGCACGCTCAGGCTCTGCAACAGACCGCGGCGGGCGATGTCGTCGGCCAGTTCCTCGACGGACACGCCAGCCTTGATGCGCCGCACGTTGGACTGGCTCAGCACCAGCTTGTCGAAAGGTATATCCCGCGAAGGCGACAGGGTGATTTTCTGGACAGCTTTGGTCATCAGATCTTCTCCACGACGGGCGTCGGAAGCCACTCTCCCGATCTCACTTCCCGTCACCCTCAAACCAACACTCCTTTCCCTCTCGATGACCTTATGGTTGGAACTATCCGGGAAAATTTGCCGGAGGATCGAAGACTACGCTCAATTACAAACTGGTTGAGTGAGCGTGATAAGACCATCACGTCCCTTGCCTCATCATAGCGTCGAGGTAGGCGTTGTTGTTTTTCACCTGTCCTGTGCTGGCTCTCAAAATTAATTCGTCGAGTGCAATAAGGAGCTGCCCTGGACCTCGTTCTCTAAGGTGTTTCATGATCCTGCCCTGCTCTATTCTTAGCAATCTTCCGACATCGGCCAATATTTCGAGAACTGATTGATGATCTCTTGGTTCATGCGGGAAGAAGTCCGATACGTTTTTCAGGTCCGTCCATGCCATAATTGTTGGATCTCGGCGTTCCTGAAAACCAGAGGTGCAGTGTGCATCTGCTCTATCTTTTTTTATATTCAATCTTGTGGGTTCTACGTGCCGGACATTTTGTCCGTCGTCGCCGGACATTTGGTCGGGCATTGTTTCCTGAGCGTCATGGTTTCCGGCCGGAAACTCTCTGATGGTCGCTCCGACCAACTCTGCTAGCCTCTTGATAAGCTCTATGATTTCGTCGGCTTTGAGAGTTGCACGGCGTAGGATGTTTCGTACGTTCTGGAGAAATGAGACAGTCTCAACATCCTTTGCTTGGCGCAAAGCCTCGACACGAAGAGCCAGTGCCTCCGCCTTGAGTGACCGTAGCTTTTCCT
Source organism: Verrucomicrobiia bacterium (assembly GCA_030425485.1). GTDB lineage: Bacteria > Verrucomicrobiota > Verrucomicrobiia > Opitutales > Cerasicoccaceae > Ruficoccus. The sequence continues at coordinate 408 of JAUIAM010000055.1, read as the reverse complement.
GATCGCCCACAAGCTGTTCTGCGTGTTCGGTGAGCTCTCTTTCCCGATCATACATTGGCTGCAGATCGAAGCCAAAGGCATCTCTGATCAATCCACCGTAGCGAAGAGGGAACCGTTTGCGGGTTGCGCTATCCCTGCGCTGGATCAGCCCGGCATCCACGAGGTGTCCGATACACCGTCGAATCGTTCTCTCGTTCAGGCCGTTCGTTCTCTCAGACAATGATGCGTTTGAGGGAAAGACGATAGTCATTGGAGCTGTTTGTCCGGCCTTCTTCGGCATGAAGCTGATCAAGGCCTGCAGTGTTACTAGGTCATTTGGTGTCAGACCGAGTTCTTTGCGAAGCGCTCGGATCGGCTCGATGACCCTGTACGGGTTCGTACCGGGTACAGAAGATCGTTCCGCCAAGG
>JAUIAM010000015.1 GCA_030425485.1 Verrucomicrobiia bacterium | reverse complement strand
GAAGTGGTGTGAATCCAGATTCATGAACTGAGAAAACGGAAAAAGACGCGAAAAGACCCTTTTCTACCGACCTTGATGAATTTGAAGACACGGCCTAGGTTCCATTTTAACAACGTTTTAGGGAACAAAATAAAGATTTTGACCTCTCAACTCCATTGAGGTGATATATAATTCATATGAAACCGGGCACATTAACGCTCACTTTATCAACACCTGAAATCCCCATTATGAAGAAGCAGACTCAATCATTTGCACGGAAGGGTTTTACCCTCATCGAGCTCCTCACCGTTATCGCCATCATCGGCGTGCTCGCGGCTATCATCATCCCGACGGTTGGTGCCGTCCAGGAGCGTGCGAACCGCACGAAGTCTTCCAGTAACATGCGCCAGATCGGCACCGGTTACAGCAACTTTGCCAACAGTGGCAGCCGCACCAAGACCATCGTGGAAGGTGCCTATGAAGCAGGCGGTCGTAACGCCAGCACCGTTGGCGAATGGGCCGAAGTCCTCGCCTCCAACGTCGAACTCTACGACGCCTCCCTCTGGATCATCGACTCCGACGAAGACTTCAGCCTGTATAGCGGCACCGTACCGCGCGTCATCGGTAGCGGCACGGGCTCCGACTTCGTGGCCAACGCCGACTGGAGCGCTTTGGCTGACGCCGACGCAATCGGCTATGTCGTTGTGGTCAACATGAGCGCCAACGCGCCGACCTCCACCACACCGCTTCTCTGGACCAAGGGTCTCGACACAGCTGGTGACTGGGTGCCCGCCTCCCCCTGGCAGGGTAAGGGCGGCCACATCGCCTTCATGGACGGCCACGTTGAGTGGTTTGACAACATCTCTGACACCGACACGCAGCTCCCCCTCGGCTCCGCTGCTACTGGCGGCGGTGGTACCACCACAGCTGACATCGGCCAGGCCATCATGACCACGGCAGCTACGACTTACCTCCCGGCTGACGGCGGCGTCAGCGGTGGCTAAGAGCCAAGCTTGTTTAAATTTCAAAAGCCCCGCACTGTGCGGGGCTTTTTTGTGTCACCATTATGCAAATCGGGACGTAATCAGCATTGCCACAGTGAGTTCAAATCCTGTTACATGTGGGGAAGGTAGTGATTGACCCACCCTGACAATCTTGTCAATTTCTTCCAAACTCTCTCAAACACTCTCATGCAATCCCCGACGTACATCATTGGTCACAAAAACCCGGACGCTGATGCGATTTGCTCCGCCATCGCCTACGCCGCCTTTAAGGAGGCCATCGGCGAGGAGGGCTTCGTGGCCGCGCGCTGCGGCAACAGCAATGCCCGCATCGACGCGATCTTGACCAAGTTCAAGACACCGCTGCCGCAGTTTGTGGGCGACGTCATCCCGCGCGTGGAGGACATCATGCGCACTAAGGTGCGTAAAACCCACATCGGCGCCACCTGCTCGGAAGCGCTTGAGCTCATCGACACCTACGACATCCGCTCCCTGCCCGTCGTAGATAAGGACGACCACGTCGAGGGCGTAGTCTCCGTCTTTGACCTGGGCGAGTTCTTTATCCCCAAGCCCAACGAACCGCGCAAGATGCGCCACGTCTTTGCCAGCATCGACAACATCGTCAAGGCGCTTGAGGCGGATGTCGTCACGCTGAGTAACTCTGACCGCGTGGAAGACCTCTATGTGCGCATCGGGGCCATGGACTTCCGCTCCTTTGGCCGCTTCACCGAGACGGAGGACATCAAACCCGAGCAGAGCATCATCGTCGTCGGCGACCGCTACGATATCCAGCAGCGCTCCATCCAGTCCGGCGTGCGCCTGCTTGTGGTCACCGGTGGGCTGGAGGTTGAGTCCGACGTCATCGAGATGGCCAAGAGCAAGGGCACTTGCCTCATCGTGAGCAAGTTCGACTCGGCCACGACCTCGTGGATCATTCGCACCGCCACGGACCTGGCCCCGCTGGTCGACCGCGAAGTCAGCACCTTTAACCGCGAGGAGAAGCTCAGCTCCGTCCGACGCCGCATCGCCCAGTCCAACGCCCCCATCTTCTGCGTGGTGGACGAGAACCGCCGTTTGGAGGGCATTTTTACCAAGACCGACCTGCTCAAGCCCGTCCAGACAAGCCTCGTACTCGTCGACCACAACGAGCTCGGGCAGGCCGTCAACGGCGCGGGCGAAGTCAACATCACGGAGATCGTCGACCACCACCGCCTCGGTAATCCCCCCACCTCGCAGCCCATTTTTTTCCGTAACGAAATCATCGGGTCCACCTGCAGCATCATTGCCGAGCTCTATCGCGCGCGCGGGCTCGAGCCTTCGCCGCAGATTGCCGGTGTGCTCATGGGCGGGATAATCTCAGACACGCTCAACCTCAAGGGCCCGACCACGACCGACCGCGACCGCTACCTCCTGCCCTGGCTGGCTGGCATTGCCGGGGTCGAGGCAGACACCCTGGCGGACGAGATTTTCTCCGCCGGCTCGATCGTGGTCAGCGAAACGCCCGACCGCGTCATTATCGCGGACTGCAAGCACTACGAACAAGGCGACATCGCCTACTCGGTCTCGCAGGTCGAGGAACTCGGCTTTAACAATTTCTGGAATAAGGCCGAGCAAATCCAGGATGCCCTTACCGCTTACCAGAAGGAAAAGGGCCTGACCTTCTCCGCCCTGCTTGTGACGGATATCAATACCCAGAACTCGCTCCTGCTGGTCGAGGGTGACGAAACCTGCATCGAGCAGATCAGCTTCTCGCCTTACAACAGCAAGCACAACATCTTCGAACTTCCCGGCATAGTCAGCCGCAAGAAGCAGCTCATCCCCTACTTCACCAGCCTGCTGCGCAACATCGCAGTCATGGCCAAGAGCTAGCCGCTCCCGCGGTTACAGTTTGCCCCAGCCTCGGGATTTCTCTCGCGGTCTGCCTTTCGCATACGTTACCGTACCCATATGGAGGTTGAACACAAGATCCTCGAATTACTCGGTAAACCCGACTACGTCCCGCTCAATCAGCAGGACCTCGCCGACGCCCTCGCCCTGAACAAGCGAGAGAGCAAACAGTTTCGCCGCACCCTGCACAGCCTGCTCGACGACGGCCTCGTGGCTAAAGTCAAGCGCGACCGCTTCGTGCTCCCCAGCGACGCCGACCTCGTCAGCGGCACGATCAAATTTCGCCAGAGCGGGCGCGCCCTGCTCATCCCCACTTCCGCCCCCGGCGAAGCCCCCAAGGCACTGACCATCCTGGCCGAAGACACCGGCGTGGCCCTGCACGGAGACAAAGTCCTCGTCCGACTGGCCGATGAAAAGTACGAGCGCAAACGCCGCAACCAACGCCGCTCGCGCCTCAGTGAAGACGATACGCTGGCCCGCGTCGTGCGTATCCTGCACCGCGCCCATCCCACCCTGACGGGCACGCTCAAGCAGTCGCGCATGTACCACCACGTCGTGCCGGACGACCCGCGCATCATTCACGATATCCTCGTCCCGCCGCCGGAAAAGTCCGAAGTCTTCCCCCAGCCCAAGGAGGGCGACAAGGTCGTCGTTCGCCTCCTGGAGTGGAAGATGCGCCACCTCAACCCCGAGGGCGTCATCACCGAAGTTTTGGGTAAAACCCACGAGCCCGGTGCGGAGTTCAAGGCCATTCTGCACAAGTACAAGCTCGACCCGAACTTCCCCGAGGCCGTCATGAACGAAGTCGCCGATGTGCCCGAGGAGGTCCGTCGCCGAGACGCCAAGGGCCGTCTCGACCTGCGCAAAAAGCTCACGCTTACCATCGACCCAGACGACGCCAAGGACTTCGACGACGCCCTCTCTTTAGAGGAAACCGCCAACGGCGGCTGCCGCATCGGCATCCACATCGCGGACGTCTCCGCCTATGTCAAGCTCGGCACCGCGCTGGACAAGGAGGCTCACGCGCGCGGCAACTCCACCTACCTCGTGGGATGCGTCATCCCCATGCTGCCGCAGGCGTTGTCGAACGGCATCTGCTCACTGGTCGAGGCACAGGACCGCCTGACCAAGTCCGTCTTCCTTGAGTTCGACCGCAAGGGAAAGCTGGTCAAACAGGACTTTGCCAACACCGTCATCTGCTCCGACAAACGCCTTACCTATCGCCAGGCCTACGCCTTTCTGACCAAGGACGACTTCGACGAGATCCGCGGCACCCCGCTTCCGCCCGCTCACCAGACGGGCTCGACCGGTCGCGCCTTGAGCGAGCTCGACGACCGCGAGATGAAGGCATTTCAGGGCGCGATCCGGCAGTTCTGGAAAATCGCCAGCAAGCTCCGGGCAGACCGCATGCAGAAAGGCAGTCTCGACCTCGATATGACCGAGGTGAAAATCTTCGTCAACGAAGAGGGCTACGCCGACCGCATCGAGAACATAGAAAACGACGAGAGCCACCAGCTCATCGAGGAGTTCATGCTCGCGGCCAACGAAGCCGTGGCCAAGGCGCTCTTTGACACCAAGCTGCCCTACATCTCACGTGTTCACGACAAACCAGACCCGGAGAAACTCCAGGAACTGCGCGAGAACATGCACCTCTCCGGCATCGCCTGCGGCGACCTGACCAACCGCAAGGAAGTCACCAAGCTGCTCCAGAAGATCGGCGAGATTGAGCAAAACTACACCCTCAAGGTGCAGTTCCTCCGCAGCCTGAAACAGGCCTGCTACCGTGCCAGCAACGACGGCCACTACGGGCTTTACAAGACCTTCTACGCGCACTTCACCTCGCCAATTCGCCGCTACGCCGACCTCATCGTGCACCGCATCTTTGACTTCTACCTGCACAAGAAGGGCCTCCCCTCGGCCCCGCCCCGTGCCTCCATGAAGTACACCAAGGGCGACCTCGACGCCCTGGCCGACCACATCAGCCAGACCGAGCAAAACTCCACCGAGGCCGAGCGCGAATCCGTCAAAATCAAGCTGCTCGAATTCTACGAACGCGAACTTGAGCGCAAGGACAAGACCGCCTTCCCCGCCATCATCACGGACGTCAAAAACCACGGCCTCTTTATCGAGCTGACCGATTCGATGGCCTTCGGCTTCGTCCACGTCTCCACCCTCGACGACCTTTACCAAGTGACCGAGGACGGCACCGCCATCCGCGGTCGCCGCCGGGGCAAGCGCTACGAGCTTGGTCAGGAAATTCAGGTTCAGGTTGAAAGGGTTGACCGCTTCAAGCGACAGATAGACTTTCGCATCGTCGAGAGTGGAAACCGAGGAAGCGAGCGCAAGAGCGCGACGCCAAAGTTTCCCGCCAAGGCAAAGTTTCAACCCAAATCTGAGAAAGCAAAATCCAAACAGCGCAAGTCAGACCGCGGCAAATCCTCCCGCAAGCAAGACTCCTCCAGGCCGAAAAAGAAACCCACCGCCAAAAGCGACTCCCGACCGCCCAAGAAGAACACTCGCAAACGACGTAACCGATGAAGCATTACAATTATCAAGCCACGCTGCACCAAGTCTGGAGCAAGGCCGTAGACCAGTACAAGGCCGGGCAGCGCGGGTCCGACACGTACTTTACCGAGCAGGAAGCCGCCTGGCTGGCTGACAATGGCATCACCCCGCAGGAGCTCTACGACTTCGCCGAGGACTTCGTCTCCGGCGGCGAGCCCGACTTTGCCACCTTCGCCATGATTACCGATGTGCGCCGCAGCTACTTCCTGGACAAGCTCGGCGGCAAGAAAAGCGACAAGACGGTCGACCCATCGACCTACCCGGCCAAGAGCGACGAGATCGATGGCATCCGCTGGCTGCCGCGCATCATTGCCAAGGCCAAGGCCAAGCTCCACGGCGAACTCGACCCCAACACCATGTACAGCTGCGGCGGCGACCGGAAGTTCTGCCAGACGCACGACATCCACCCGGCAGAGTTTCTACGCAAAGTTGCTGAGCACGAAGACAACGATCAGGCTGTCATCGACTGGGTCAAAGCGCGCAGCAAGACGTCGCATTCATAAATTTGAAGATTTATAAATTTTGGATTTCGTTTTTTTTGAAACGATCGAATTTATAAATTTACAGTAACTCAGTCTGCTCAGATGCCTGCGGGAGAAAATCCGCGTAGCGTTTCTCCCAGTCGTCGAGCTTCTTCAGGTAGGCATCGGCGTTATAGGGGCACGCCTCCGGGTCGTAGGCATCCAGCGGGCGGGCCGTCTGCCAGTCGGGCGCACGCTTCTTCTCACCATAGGTGAGAAAGTACGTCACGGGCTCCCCCATGCGCGGCTGCGGCTCCAGCGTGAGCGCTACTTCGAGCGAGGCCCGGCGCGGCTTCTTCGTCGTCTCGACCTGCTTTCGGTACGACTCGGGATTCATCGAGAGGTACTCGCGCTTGGCAAGTTCTTTGACCGTAATCTCTCCGCTTGTAATGCTTTTTCGATACACATCGAGCAGCTCGGTATATGATTGCTCTGTCGCCCCCAGCAGGCCGTAAATCAAACGGTCAGTCAGCTTTTTAAGATAGGGCTCGATACCACGCGAACGCAACGCCGAACCACGAATGCTGACGTGGTGGCCGTCGTAGAGCGCGTAGTTCTTGGCCTTGTAGCAGAGCATGGCCGCATACGAACCGTCGTACTCCAGGTCAATGCCCTCGGGCAAGCCTGCCGCCACGCGAGACAGCAGCGCCTCGGGCTGGTCAAAGTCCTTCTCCGCGCTGACGTAGATGCCGTCCGTGTCGGCTTCGAGTACCGTGCAGCCGTCGGCCTGAAAGGCCTCGATCAGTTGACCGAGCAGCTCCCGTCCCTTGGCCGTGACTTCCCCCGCCAGCTCACTGTCGGCGAAGCGCGCCCCAGCGAAGCCGAGGTAGCCGTAAAAGGAGTTGATAATGATCTTGTAGCTGGCTTGGCGCGCCTGGTACTCGCGGCGAAGCTCTTCGCTCTCGGCCTCGCGCGCCAGTGCCTTGTAACGCAGACGCTCAGCCCGTAGTTCCTTGAGCATGGGGATAAAACAGCCCAGGCTGTCCCCTTGCGGATTGCGCCCGATGTGCAGCAGCAGGCTTGGGTAGAGCGAAGCCACGTCGTAGTGGAGCACATGGTGAAAGACACCCGTCTCGAAGCTTTTGGAGAACGCACCCGCATAGCTGCTGACCTCGGGAGGATCGGGCAACGCCTGACGCGCATGGTAGTACTTTTCCAGAAAGAGCAGGTCTACCTTCCCTCCTGTCCCTCGCAGGCAGGCCTCCTGCAGCGTCATGGGAAAGTTCTTCACCTGGGCGACATAGGTCGGGAGCAGTAGCGCGGCGATGCCCTCCGTCTCGCGCAGGTCATCCCCCAGGTAGGCCAGAAAAGCCTCGCGGTCCTGATCGAAAGTCGCATCGATCTTAGTCCCGTCGAGGTAGGTGCGCTCGTCGTCCTCGACCGTCACCCCAAGGTAGATGGCGACGTCTTTCAAGGTGTAGCTGACGAGGTCGCGGGTCGTCACGTCGAAGACCTGAATCATCAGGTAGGTGTCAAAGACGGTGCGCCCGGGCAAGTCGCAGCGCGGAAAGTCCACCCAGCGCTCGGCGATGCGGAGGCGGCTGTTGCGAAACGATGCCTCTTGCCCGAAGCGGCCCCACGCGCACGGCACCTTGAACCGTCGGCAACGCTGCTTGAGGTAGTCGAGATCGAACTTGAAAATGTTGTGCCCCTCGATCACGTCGGGGTCCATTTCGGCCAGCGCGTCGTTGAGCGACTTGAGCAGCGCACGCTCGGCCACATCCGTCCGCTCCTCCAGCACGAGGTAGCGGTTTTCGCCCCCCATGCGTAGCCCGATGGCCAGCACACGGTCGTCCTTGCGGCGGGGATTGGAGAAGCTGCCCTCGACCCCCGAGGCCGTCTCGATGTCGAGCTGGAGCCGCCGTAGTTGGGTAAAATGCAGCCCGTCAAAAAGCCGCGCCTGTGCCTGCAGGAGATACTGGTGCTCCAGCGGCTTGATCGACTCCACCTCGGCCCGCTCGGCCTCTTTCAGAAAATCCAGATAGCCCGCGATACTGGCAAAGTGGGCCAGGTGGGTAAACGCGCCGCCGCCTTTCAGCGGCTCGACCTCACCCTCGTCAAAGGCACCCCGTGTCCAGGCAAAGGGGCGAAAGTCTGCCTCGGACCTGGTCCGGGGCTCGTCCCCCTTGGCCGTAGCCAGGTGGATCGTTCCGTCGGGGTCAGCCCAGAGGCCGCAGATAGCGGGTGTGTCAGAAGATGCGTGCATAGCGTTGATCAAACGTGCCCCACCCGCCCGGCGGTTTCAATCTGGAAGTGCGCATACGCGCATACCAATAAAAGGTCTTGATGCGCGGCGTGGCGCTGGCTTTATCCTTACAGATGCGTTTTTTCAAGTACCACGCCCTCGGCAATGATTACCTCGTCCTCGACCCGCAGGACGCCCCGCAGTGCCCTTCGCCCGAAGACACGGTGAAGATTTGCCACCGCAACTTCGGGCTCGGCTCGGACGGCATCCTCTACGGGCCGGAAAAAAGCGAGGGCGCGGACTTCGGCCTGCGCATCCTCAACCCGGACGGCTCCGAGGCCGAGAAGAGCGGCAACGGCCTGCGCATCTTCGCCAAGTACCTCTTTGATACCGGACGCGTGAGCGACAAGCCCTTCACCGTGAACACCCTAGGCGGCAAAGTCACCTGCCAGGTGCGTAAGGGCGGAGCCGAAATAGAAGTCGAGATGGGTCGCGTGAGCTTTCACAGCGATGATATCCCCGTAAACGGCGAGCCGCGCGAAGTACTCAACGAGCCCGTCGAGGTCAAGGGCAAGACCTGGAGCACCTACGCCGCCACCATCGGCAACCCACACGTTGTCCTGCCGATGGAAAAGGTGACCAAGGAGCTGGCCCACGAACTGGGCCCTGTGCTGGAGAACATGACTTCCCGCTTTCCGAACCGCACCAACGTCCAGCTCCTGCAGGTGCTCGACCGCAACAACATCCAGATCGAAATCTGGGAGCGCGGCGCGGGTTACACCCTGGCCTCGGGCAGCAGTAGCAGTGCCGCTGCCGCGGTGGCCCACAAGATGGGGGCCTGCGACGGGGACATCACCGTACACTGCCCCGGCGGCGACATCGGCATCAAGGTCGCGCCCGACTTCTCCATCACGATGGTCGGCCCCGCCACCCGCGTGGGCGAGTACCAGATGGACTCAGCCGTGATCGAGCAGACGCTCCCGACGTAAGCGGATTATAGCTGGTAAGGAATCCGCACCTGCGGACTACTCCCATCGAAGTCCTTGCTATTTCGCGTTAGCAGGAGGCAACCCTCCACCTCTGCAGTAGCCATGATGATTGCATCCGGCAGCTTCAGCTTCAGGCGTTGGCGCACCTCGACCGCCCGGCTGGCAATCTCATGGTTCAGCTCGAGCATACGCATGCTGTTCAGCAAGGTTTCGGCAGCCTTGCGCTGATGCTCAGTGCGTGCCCCGCACATGATTTCCATCCACGAAATGATCGAATAGCAGGGCTCCCCGTAGCGAGCCATCTCCTCCGCAGCCTCGGCTCGCCCCTGCAGGTAGTCGATGAGCACATCGCTGTCGATAACCGCTTTCATCATTCCCACTCGTCCCGCAGCTCGGCCACGATTTGCGCGCTGTCTTCACCCCTATCCTTCCACGCCCCAAAGGCGGATTCACGACTGGCGCCAGAACGCGCCTTTAACATCTGGCTGACCGCACGGCGAATGGCCTCTGCCCGCGAGATGTTATCCTGCTCACAGACCTGCGAGAGGGCTTCGACTTGCTCTTGAGGTAAATCCACGATTGTGCGCATGATAACGTCATCATATATCGGCATGCCAGTTTGTCAAGATGACAAGCTGCGCCCCGTAGTCATTGGCGGAACAGGAATGAGTCGCTACTCCGGCTTTTGGACGACCCAGAAGCGGCACTCGTCGGCAAACTCCCGCACACCAGCAGGTTCGTTGGCCAGCTCGTTGCGCAAGGCATCGGCTTCGTGACGCAGGCCCGCCGCGGCCAGGTCTTCGAGCACCTCGTCCCGGGTCGGCGTATGGATGTACATCATGCCTCCCTCGGGCTCGTCGTAATAGAGGTCGCCAAACTGCGTCAACTCCGGATGCTGCTTACCCGCGTCCCAGAGCGCCCGCTGCTCCTGCCAGAACTCTGCCCTCCAGTGGGCATCTCGATCGTGGCTGGTGAAGACGAACCATGAGCCGGGGGTGATCACACGGCAAATCTCGCGCATGGCCTGGCGGCGGTTCTCCCGCCCGGGGATCTGCATGAGGCCGTTGAAGCCGAAGATGGCCCCGTCATAGGTGTTATCCTCATACTTCAGCTTGAGCGCGTCGCCGTGGTGAAAGAAAATACCGTACTCGAACATCTCGTTGATCCGGCGGGCCTCGGCTACCATCTCTTTGGCATAATCCACCGCCGTAATGCGCCGATAACCAATCTCCCACAGGCCAACCGCGATCCGCCCTGCCCCACAACCAAGCTCCAGCAGGGAGTCATCCCAGGCGAAGAGTCGCGTAAAGAGTTTCTCCTCCGAATGCCAGAGGCCGACGCTGTTCGCCGCGTGCAAATAGTGCTCAACCACCCCGGGTTGACGAAAGTACGTTTTTACCTTTTCCGGTTCCACGGACTGACAGTGGCAAATGCCGGAAAAAGGTCAACTGTCCTTGGCGGACTTCTCTTCGGCAGGCTTCGTCCCCGGTGCGGGTTCGGCCTGCGCGGGCTTCTTCTCCGCTTGCTCCTTGGACTGCTCAGAGGGTGCAGGTTTAGGCTCAGCCTTTGGCTTTATTTCGAGCGCCCCTCGCTCAAGCGCCTTTGCTCCCGGTACAAGAGTGTTTAACTTGGATAAATCCGGCTTGGGCGGTGAAGCTTTCTTGGGCGGTGCGGGTGCCGGCGCCACCTTCGATTTCTCTGTGGCAGGCACAGGTGCTGGGGCTGCCTTCGGTTTCTCAGTAGCAGCGGCCTTTTGGGTCTTCGGCTTGGACTCTTGTTTAGGCTCGGACTTCGGCTCTGGAGCCTTGGCCTCTGGCTTGGAAGGCTGCGGCTTGGCGGCTTGCTCTGGCTTCGATTTCGGGGCGGGTGCCTTTGGTTCAGGTTTTGGAGTAGCCTTTGGCTCGGGTTTCGATGCGCTGGCCGGCTTACCTGCATCTGCTTTTGGGGGCTCCTCGCTTGCTTTCTCCGCTTTCGACGCTGGTTTCTCCGGTTTCGGCGCTGGTTTGGCCGCTTCTGGCGTGCTCTCCGGCTTTGGCGTAGCAGGCGGCTTGGGAGACGTCTTCTTGGCCGGTGGTGCTTTCTTCTCCTCAACAGGAGCCTTCGCTTCCTTCTTCGGCGCAGGCTTATCCGCCGTGGGCTTCGGCTTTTCTTCCTTGGGAGAAGGCTTTGAGGCTTGAGGAGCAGCGGGCTTTTTCTCCGGTGCAGGTATGGATTTTTCCTCGGCCTTGGCTTCAGGTTCCTTCTTCGGCGCAGGTTTTTCCTTCACCTCGGCCTTGGCAGGCTCAGCGGGCTTATCCTTCTTCGGGGCAGGCTTCGGCTCGGGCTGTTTGGCCGGAGGCGCTTTCTCCGCCTTGGCCTCGGACTTGGGTTTTTCTTCCGCCTTGGGCTCCGGCTTCTTTTCTTCCTTGGGCGCAGGCTTGGGCTTGGGCTGCGGCTTTGGCTCCGGCTTAACGGGCAGCACCGTGTCCTGCTGGAGCTTCTCCCACTTTTCATAGTGAGGCTTGAGGTGCTTTTCCAGCCACTCGACGTTGAGTTGCGCCTCCAGCGCCATGAGGGTAACGCCACCGGTGCGCTGCTTTTGCTCTTTAAGATCCCTGGGGATGCGGTGGCCGATGTTGCCCAACTGCGAATCGAAGTTCTTCATGCCGATCATGCGGAAGTTTCGCGCATAGCGGTCGTAGAAGTTTTCTCCAGTCACTTCCATATTTTTGTAGAAGTCGGGATTTTTCTTCGGCTTGTTAAAGGTAAAGTTATTGGCCTCCTCGCGATAAACATCCTTAGTCAGCGGTGCCGGGAACTCCTTTTTGAGCTCGTTCATGCCCGTTTTTCGCTTCTGAATCAGCTCCCAGCGTTTCTTCAGGTACTGCTGATCCTCCTTTCCCAGGTCGGCCAGTTTGATCGTAAAGCGCTTCATGTCGCTCTTGCGGACGAGAACAACAGCATCCGCTTTTTGTTCAACAAGTTCCGCAACCAAGACCTCTCCGCTTTTATTCGTCCAAGTCTCCCACTTGCGTTCAGCGGAGTGGGAAAGCGATGGCGTGAGCAGAAACGCCATGAGCAGGGAGCCCACCGCAGCAATGTGCCAGAAACTAGGAATTTGCCTCAGCATACGTTTGCCTGAAACGCTACGCATCCAAGATAGTTGCGCAAGTCACGGTTTTCTTAAAAAAGGGCTTGAGTCCGCGCGAAAATACGCTTTTATCCCCTCTTTTTCCATGAAAGCAATTATCAAGACACAGGGACGCCAATTTACCGTGAGCGAAGGAGACATCCTCAAGGTCAACCGCTACCCTGAAACCAACTCCGGTGACACGGTAACCATCGACAGCGTCCTTTGCCTCGGCGAAGGCGAAAGCGCTACCGTAGGCACCCCGCTGGTCGAAGGCGCCAGCGTAACGGCTACCATCCTTGAAAACAAGCGCGGCGAGAAAGTAAACACTTTCAAGAAGAAGCGCCGCCACGGCTACGAACGTCGCCGCGGCCACCGCCAAGAGCTTTCCGTCATCAAAATCGAATCCATCAAGGGCTAAAAGGAGACATTTACAATGGCACACAAAAAAGGCCAAGGAACTTCCAAGAACGGACGCGACAGCAACCCCAAGATGCTCGGGGTGAAGAAGTATGGCGGTGAGCGCGTGCTCGCCGGCAACATCCTCATGCGTCAGCGTGGCACCAAGATGCACCCCGGTGAAAACGTTGGCCTCGGCCGCGACTTCACCCTCTTCGCCCTCAAGGACGGCGTTGTGAAGTGGGACCGCGTGCACCGCAAGGTGTCCGTCGTCGAAGAAGTAGCCGTAAGCTAACTTCCCTTACACTTTTTTTTCCAAAGCCCGGTTCTTACCGGGCTTTTTTGTTTTTGCAGATCAGCCCCTGCACGCTACTTTAGGCGTAACGATGGACATCTCACGCGAAGAACTGCTCCGGCAAAAGGCCCTGCTCGAAGAGCACTTGGCTTGGATTGAGCAGAAGCTGCGTGAGGATATCGCAGAGGGCGCAGGAGCGCCTAAGCCTGACGCAACCAAGCAGGAGCCCTCCCTGCCCTCCCTGCCGCCAGCCACTCCTTCTGAGCCTTCAGACAGCCCCCAGCCTACGGTAGCCGCCACGGAGACAGCCCAGGTGGCCAGCCTGCCGGAAGACCTTGCCCACCTCCTCGGCAAGGAGCACGCCGAGCCCACCACCAGCATTACGGAGCGCGAGAAGTGGGGCTGCATCATCGTGGCCATCCTTTTCGCCGCTGCCATTGTAGCGGCACTCTTCATCTTGCCTGACTATCTCTACGACTAGTATACCGTTAGCCAGGCTCATTTTAAAATGCAGATGGCCACAAAAAGGCACAAAACACATAAAATGCCTAAGATACCCTTTCCATCTATGATGGATAAAAGATCTTGGTAGGGACGGCTGCCCCCAGCCGTCCGCGGATGCCTGAGGACAGGCATCCCTACCCGGGCCAATCACTTTACCATTTTTATGGAAAGACGGTATGAGATAAGAACTAAGCTAACACGACACTATGCTGTGTCTTCAAGCAGGCCTAAAAATCCCCCTGCGCCAGGCACAGAGGGATTTTTTTGTTAAAGGCTATGGCAACTGGAGTTAATGCCCGCCGCCTGAGAGCAGCAGGATGAAGTACCCGGCCACGAGCGCCGTACCGATCACCCCGGCCACATTCGGCCCCATCGCATGCATAAGCAGGAAGTTGTTCGGGTCGGCCTTGGCCCCCTCCACCTGGGAGACGCGCGCCGCCATGGGCACAGCAGAGACCCCGGCAGAGCCTATCAACGGGTTGATCTTGTTTTTCGAGCAGAGGTTCATGCCCTTGGCCATGAGGATACCGGCGGCGGTCGAAATACCGAAGGCGACCACACCCAGTCCGAGAATCATGAGCGTCTCGGCCTTGATGAAGCGCTCGCCTGTCATGGTGATACCCACGCTCGTGCCGAGGAAGATCGTGATGATGTTGATAAGCTCGTTCTGGGCGGCCTTGGAGAGGCGCTCAGTCACGCCACATTCGCGCAGGAAGTTCCCCAGCATCAGCATGCCGATCAGCGGGGAAGCCGGCGGCACCAGCAGGATGCAGAACACCGTCACAATCAGGGCGAACACGAGCTTCTCCAGCTTGGAAACTTTTCGCAGGGACCGCATGCGGATTTTGCGCTCCTTATCGGTGGTCAGCGCACGCATGATGGGCGGCTGGATAACGGGCACCAACGCCATATAGCTATAAGCTGCCACCGCAATGGGCGCGAGCAGGTCCGGCGCCAGCGCGTTGGCCAGAAAGATCGAGGTCGGCCCATCCGCGCCACCGATAATCCCGATGGCTCCGGCGGCCTGTTGGGAAAAGCCCATGAGCGTCGCGCCAAAGAAGGTGGCAAACACGCCAAACTGCGCGGCTGCACCCAGCAGGAGCATGCGCGGGTTGGCAATGAGCGGGCCGAAGTCGGTCAGCGCCCCTACCCCGAGGAAGATCAGCGGCGGAAAGAGCTCCAGCAGGATGCCCATCTGAATGTAGTGGTAAAGTCCGCCCATGTGCTCATGATGCAACTCGACCAGCGGCTCGCCCTTGTTGACGTCATCCCCCACGGCGAGAAAGACGCGGGAGACGCGGCCATTGGCATCGGCCCACACGAGATAGTCCTCCGTACTCACCTCCAGCGGCTCGCCATTGAACTCAACCGACACCATCTCGGCCCCCTCACTGAGGGAGTCCGGGCGAATGATGTAAAGCAGTGTCTGCTCCTCGGCATTTTCGATAGCGGCTTCTTCGGCAAAGAGCGTGCTGATGCTGTTTACGTCCCCAAGCTTGGTCAGGTGCGAAACGCGCTCCTTGGGCACCTTAGGCAGGATCACATTCTGCCGCAGGTCAACATTGACCGCGATAACCGTGCCGTCAGTCGGCGAAAGCAGCTTGCCTGCTGGCTTGTTGATAATGCCCTCGGTCGGCAGATTGGCCAGCAGCGCACCGAAGGCAATCGGCACGAGTAGCAGCGGCTCGAAGTTGTGCTTAACGGCGAGGTACAGCAATACGCCGACCACGCCCCACATCACCAGCATCCTCCAGTCGAGGTGGAAAAAGCCAGTGTTAGAAATAAGGTCTAGAATTTGGTTCATGGGCGCCTGAGCCTGTTAGGTTGGGGTGTCTGGGGCGGTAGCGGGCTACTCCAGCGCAAGCAGGGGCTGGCCTTCTTCCACCGCGTTTCCAGCGCTGACGTGAATCGCTGTCACCGTACCGGCGGCAGGCGCGTTGACGAAAGTGTTCATCTTCATCGCTTCGAGCGTGATCAGCTTGTCGCCCTCGTTCACGGCCTGCCCTGGCTGGACATCGACCGAGACCACGACAGCGGACAGCGGGCTGACCACATCTCCCGCAGCAGCAGGGGCTGCCGAGGATGCGGGCGCGGCCGGAGCAGCCGGGGCACTGACCGAAGCGGCGCGGCGTGGCGCAGGACGCGGAGCTGACTGCCCCTCCTCCTGGCTGATGACCTCAACCTCGACTTCGTACGTTTTATTATCAACGGTGATACGTAGCTTTTTCATTAGGCGATAACCTTATCTCACTTTGTGTGAACGGAAAATCTCACGGCGACCCTCTGCGGCCCAAGTCCGGTCAGAAGAACGCTTGATGGACAAAATGCGGTGCGGCTCTCCCAGTGTGGCGTGAACCGCAGCCGCGATAATCGCGACCAGCTCCGGGCTCTCTTCCGAGCCTGCGACAGGCGCAGGCTTAGCCGGGATGGGCTTGGCCGGTGCAGCCGGGGCTTTCGCCGCAGTCGCGCCCCCAGTCCGGGCAAAGATGAACCCCAGAACCTGGGTGATGCCAGCCAAGAAGGCCAACACCGCGATGACGAAAACGAAACCGAGGAATACCGTGAGGTTACTCACCCCCTCGGAGGCGGCGATAGTGATGGAAGCGGACAGCATGGGGATCAAAGGGGGATGTTGCCGTGTTTCTTAGGAGGACGCGTGTCACGCTTGCTCACGGTGTTACGCAAGGCAAGAGAAATTACCGCGCGGGTCTGCTTCGGCTCGATCACATCGGTAATCATAGCGTTCTCTGCCGCCTGATAGGGAGAGGCGAACTTCTTGCGGTACTCGCTGCGCAGCTCTGCTTCCTTGGCCTTCGGGTCGTCGGCTTCCTTGATCTCCTTGCGGTAGAGTACACCGACTGCGCCCTCGGCCCCCATGACAGCGATCTCCGCCGTCGGCCAGGCAAAGACCATGTCCGCCCCCATATCCGCACTGCACATGGCCAAGTAGGCTCCGCCGTAGGCTTTGCGTAGGATGAGCGTGATCTTCGGCACCGTGGCCGAGGCGTAGGAAAAGAGCATCTTGGCCCCGTGGCGGATAATGCCGCCGCGCTCCTGGGCTAGTCCAGGCATGAATCCGGGGACGTCCACCAGCGTAACCAGCGGGATATTGTAAATGTTACACGTGCGGATAAAGCGTGCGCCCTTGTCGGAGGAGTCGATGTCGAGCGTCCCGGCCTTGACCGTGGGCTGGTTGGCAATGATGCCCACCACAATGCCCTGGATACGGGCGTAGCCGACGACAATGTTTTTGGCAAAGTCGGGCATGATCTCGAAGAAGTCCGCATCGTCCACCAGATTATCAATCACCTCGTGCACATCCATTGGCGCCTTCGGGTCGGCAGGGACCAACTCGTTGAAGGCCGGAACGTCGCTCAGGTCAATCTCGGGCGTCGGGTCATGTGGCGGATCGCCGAGGTTGTTCGAGGGCAGGTAGGACAGGAGCTTGGTTGTCAGCTCCAGCGCGTGCTGGTCGTCCTCGGCGATGAGGTGGATGTTTCCGCTAACCGAGGCGTGGGCCTCTGCCGTGGCAAACTGCTCCAGCGTTGCGGACTCACCCGTGGCCGCCTTGATGACCCCCGGCCCACAGATGAACATGTTTGACGCCCCGCGGGTCATGATGAGGAAGTCCGTCAGGGCCGGAGAATAGGCCGCCCCGCCGGCACACTGCCCGGCGATGATCGCGACCTGCGGCACAACCCCGGAGAGAAAGACGTTTTTGAAAAACACCTGCCCGTAACCCGAAAGCGAGTCCACGCCCTCCTGAATGCGCGCACCGCCCGAGTCATTGATCGCCACGACGGGCACGCCCATCTCATGCGCGTAGTCCATCAGGTCGACGATCTTCTTGGCATGGATGCGGCCCAGTGCGCCGCCCCCGACCGTAAAGTCCTGGCTGTAGGCCGCAACGGGACGACCCTCTACATAGCCGACGCCGCAGACAACGCCGTCGTAGGGCATGGACTTTGTCTCCATGCCGAAGTTGTGGCACGAGTGCTGGGCGTACTTGCCAAACTCCTGGAAGGTGCCCTTCTCAAAGAAGGCTTCCAGGCGCTCGCGCGCAGTCATCAGGCCATTGGCATGGCGTTTTTCTATCTTGGCCTTACCACCGGCAGCTTCTGCTGCGGCGCGCCGTTTGTTCAGTTCCTCAAGAAGTTCGGGTGCGATAGCCATCGGATTGTTTCGTTCGTGGTTATAAGGGGTGCGGGGCCTTACTTCGGCATGCAGAACTCCGTCAGCACGCCCTTGGTGGACTTCGGGTGGAGGAAGGCAACGAGCTTGTCGTTAGCTCCCTCGATCGGGACTTCATGGATCAGGCGAACGCCGTTGTCAGCCGCCTGCTTCAGTTGGCCGCTAATGTCGTCCGTGCGGAAAGCGATGTGGTGGATGCCCTCGCCGTTTTTCTCGATAAACTTGGCGATGGGGCTGTCCTCCGAGGTCGGCTCAAGTAGCTCCAGGTGAACTTCACCGCAGGCAAAGAAAGCCGTGCGCACTTTCTGCGATTCGACTTCCTCCTGCCCCTCGCAGTGCAGGCCCAGAACGTTTTCGTAATACGGCACCGCATCCTCCAGAGAGCGAACGGCGATACCTAAGTGGTCGATTTGCTGTAGCATGGTCGTATTCGGGTTAGATGTGTGGAGTTATTTCAATTAGTTTTTCTAACGTCAACGGTTTTTTGTATAAATTTATTTAATTTTGAATTTGACTCTCCCTTCACATTCTCTGTTGCTTGGGGAACACCAACATACTATCACAGTTAGAGTCATGAGCACGAACGAAAAGAATGACCTCAACCTGCTCGAAGAATTCGCCCCGAGCGACTACGCTGCCTGGAAAAGCGCAGCCGAAGCCCTGCTCAAAGGCGCACCCTTCGAGAAGAAAATGCTCACGCCCACACCGGAGGGGATCACCTTTCAGCCGATCTATCGCAGCGAGGATATCGAGGGGATCGAGCACCTGCAGAGCTTTCCAGGGGACTTTAACTTCGTCCGCGGAGCCCGCGAGGAAGGCTACCTGCAGGAGCCGTGGAAAATCGCCCAGGAGCTCCCCTATGGCACGCCCGAGGCCTTTAGCAAAGTTGCCCTTGGCGACCTGATGCGCGGGCAGGACGCGCTCAACATCGCGCTCGACATCGCGACCCAACTCGGGCTCGACCCCGCCGAGGGGAAGGCCGGTCAAGTCGCTGCCTGCGGGCTCTCGCTCGCCTGTATCGAAGATTTCAATACAGCGCTGAAGGACATCGTGCCCGAGGCCATTGCGATCCGCATTCAGTCCGGACTTAGCGGCTTGCCGCTCTTTGGCCTGCTCATGGCCTGGCTCAAAAAGCAGAACAAGGACGCCAGCGCACTCAAGGGCGGCATGAACCTCGATCCGCTGGCCGTGCTGGCCAAGAGCGGTTCGCTGCCCATTTCGCTTGATGACGCCTTTGCCGACATGGCCACCCTGGCCAAGTACTGCGCGAAGAACGCCCCGGACTTCACCGCGGCAGGCGTCTCCACCCTGCCCTACGCCAACGCCGGAGCCAGCGCGGTGGAAGAGCTTGGCTGCGCGCTTGCCACAGGCGTCACCTATCTGCGCAAGCTGATGGAAGCAGGCATGGAAATCGATGAGGCGGCCAAGTCCATCGCGTTCGAGTTCTCCCTTGGGGCGAATTTCTTTATGGAGGTGGCGAAGCTACGCGCCGCCCGCATCCTCTGGGGCAAGGCCGTCGAGGCCTTTGGTGGCAGTCGCGAAGCCGCCCGCATGAAGGTCCATGCCCGCACCGGCCTGTGGAACAAGACCGTCCACGACCCCTACGTCAACATGCTCCGTACCACCACCGAGGCCCTCTCCGGCGTCGTCGGCGGCGTGGACAGCATGCACGTTGGTCCCTTTGACGAAGTCATCGGCCAGCCGACCGAGTTCTCACGCCGCATCGCCCGCAACACGCAAATCATCCTGCAAGAGGAGTGCGAGCTGCGCGCCGTGGTCGACCCCGCCGGGGGCTCGTGGTTCATCGAAAAGTTGACCGACGAAGTGGCCAAAGCCTCGTGGAGTTTCTTCCAGGACATCGAAAAGTCAGGTGGGATGATCGCCGCACTGGAGAGTGGCAGCGTACAGGAGAAGGTGGCCAAGACCCAGGCCGGACGCAAGAAGCTCCTCTCCCAGCGCCGGGCCAACCTCGTCGGCACAAACCTCTACCCCAACCTGGGGGAAAAGGCCATCGACTCTCCCCTGCCAGACTTTGAAGCCCTGCGCAAGGAGCGTATCGAAAAAGTCAATACAAAGGCCAGCATCTCGCTGGACAAGAGCGGAGACGTCGTCAGCCAGCTGACCGCGGCTGCAGCGTCTGGAGCCACCCTCGGCGCGATGTTCAAGGCGCTACACAGTGGCGGCGAGACACCCAGCATCACCGCGCTGCCCTACGAACGCGGAGCAAAGCAGTTTGAAGAAATGCGGGCCGCGGCCAAGGCGGCCAACCCGAAGCTCTTCCTCTCGACTGTCGGCCCCCTGCGCAAGCACAAGCTACGGGCAGACTTCACGAGTGGGTTCTTCCAGGTGGGCGGATTCGACATCTCGGCTGCACCGGGCACGATGGACGTCGACGAGGCGGTCAGGCTGGCCCAGGACTCCGGGGCGAAAATCACCGTTATCTGTGGCACGGACGACGACTACGTCGAGTTCGTTCCCGCCTTCTGCCAAAAGCTCAAGGCTGCCTCGCCCGAGATAAACATCATCCTCGCGGGCTATCCCGGAGACAATGAGGAAGCCTACAAGACCGCCGGTCTTGACGACTACATCTTCGTCAAGAGCAACGTGTACGACATCAACAAGAAGTACCTCGCAGCACTCGGCGTCCTCTAGGGCTGGGAGCACACCGGAACGATTGCACCATACGCACACCCAAAACCTTTCAACCTATTCGTCATGAAAACACCCGACTTCAGCACGATCGATTATTCACCGGTCAACGAGCCCATCAGCCGTGAGCAGTGGGAGCAGCGCGTCGAAGACCAGACTGGCAAGAGCGTGGCCCACTGGGTCACCGAGACGATGGAGCAGATCCCCGTCAAGCCACTCTACACCGAAGAAGACCTCGCGGGCATGGAGCACCTCGGTTACACCGCCGGGCTGCCGCCCTTTCTACGCGGGCCCTACGCCACGATGTATGTCTTTCGCCCCTGGACCATCCGCCAGTACGCCGGGTTCTCCACCGCGGAAGAGTCCAACGCCTTTTACCGTCGCAACCTCGCCGCCGGGCAAAAGGGGCTCTCGGTCGCCTTCGACCTGGCCACGCACCGCGGCTATGACTCGGACCACCCGCGCGTGGTCGGGGACGTGGGCAAGGCCGGGGTCGCCATCGACTCCATCCTCGATATGGAGGTCCTCTTCGACAGCATCCCGCTGGACAAGGTCTCCGTCTCCATGACCATGAACGGCGCAGTCATCCCCGTCATGGCCTTCTACATCGTGGCCGCCCTGGAGCAGGGAGCCAAGCTTGAGCAGCTCTCCGGCACCATCCAGAACGACATCCTGAAGGAGTTCATGGTGCGCAACACCTACATCTACCCGCCGGAGCCCTCGATGAAAGTCATCGGCGACATCTTTGCCTACACTTCGCAGCACATGCCGAAGTTTAACAGCATCTCCATCTCCGGCTACCACATGCAGGAGGCCGGAGCCACCGCTGACCTTGAGATCGGTTACACCCTGGCCGACGGGCTGGAGTACCTGCGCCGCGGGGTGAACTCCGGACTGGACATCGATGCCTTTGCCCCCCGCCTGTCCTTCTTCTGGGCCATCGGCAAAAACTACTTCATGGAGGTGGCCAAGATGCGCGCCGCCCGCGTACTCTGGGCCAAGATCGTCAAGCAGTTCAATCCGAAGAACCCCAAGAGCCTCGCCCTGCGCACACACTCCCAGACCTCCGGCTGGTCGCTCACCGAGCAGGACCCGTTTAACAACGTGACCCGCACCTGCATCGAGGCCATGGCCTCGGCCTGTGGCCACACCCAGAGCTTGCACACCAACGCGCTGGACGAAGCCATCGCCCTGCCGACGGACTTCTCCGCCCGCATCGCGCGGAACACGCAGATTTACCTGCAAGAGGAAACCGGTATCTGCAAGGTTATCGACCCCTGGGGCGGCTCATACTACGTTGAAGCGCTAACCGATGCGCTCATGAAAAAGGCCTGGGGCCACATCCAGGAGTGCGAGGAGCACGGGGGCATGACCAAAGCCATCGAGGCCGGGCTGCCCAAGCTCCGCATCGAGGAGGCCGCCGCGCGGCGACAGGCCCGGATCGATTCCTCGAAGGAAACCATCGTTGGCCTGAACAAGTATCGTCTGCAAAAGGAAGACCCGCTCGACATCCTCGACATCGACAACACCGCCGTGCGCGAATCCCAGATCAAGCGCCTGCAAAAGCTGCGGGCTGAGCGCGACTCCGCCAAGTGCAACGGCATCCTTGAAGAAATCACGCAGGTCGCCGCCGGGGACAAGCAGGGCAACCTGCTCGAACTCGCTGTTGAAGCCGCCAAGGCACGCGCCTCGCTCGGGGAAATCTCTGATGCGATGGAGAAGCCCTTTGGCCGCTACAAGGCACAAATCCGCTCGATCTCAGGCGTCTACTCTAAAGAATACGGCGAAAGCAATCCCGTCATGGAAGACATCAAAAAACTCATCACTACCTTCGAAGGCAAAGAGGGCCGCCGCCCCCGCATCATGATCGCCAAGATGGGCCAGGACGGCCACGACCGCGGAGCCAAGGTCGTCGCCACAGCCTATGCCGACATGGGCTTCGACGTGGACATCGGTCCGCTCTTCCAGACTCCGGAGGAAACCGCCCGCCAAGCCGTCGAGAACGACGTGCACGTGGTGGCCATGAGTTCGCTCGCCGCCGGGCACAAGACCCTGCTGCCCGCCCTAGCAGGCGAGCTAAAGGAACTGGGACGCGAGGACATCATGATCGTCTGCGGTGGAGTTATTCCGGCTCAGGACTACGACTACCTGCTGGCCAATGGCGCTTCGGCCATCTTTGGCCCGGGTACAGTCATCCCGGAGAGCGCACGCAAGATTCTCGAGATGCTCAACGAGCAATTGGAAGATTAACCCCGCACCTCCACATGTGAGGCGCAGCAAGGCAAAAATCTATCGCTTGAGAGCGAGGTGCGGAACTATCCGGCCTTGCTCTCTTTTTGGCCCTCGTTCTGATCAGACTGAGCAGGGACATCGGAAGCGGGACGCATCTGCTGCTGGTCCGGGGCTGGCTGTCCCTCAGCTCCGGGTGGCATGCGCACGGGCACATAGATAACGTGCGGCGGAGGTGGCCCCATGGGCGGGCCCCCACGCGGTCCCGGAGGCGGGGGCATCATACCGGGCGGCGGCATCATACCGCGAAAAGGTCTGCCACCGGGATGACGGCCAGGGCCACCCCCACGGCCATAGTCCGGGCGGACAGGGCCCTCTTTCTTCAAAAACTCTGCCGGAGCAGACTTGTCCTCGGGAGACTTTACGGCACTGCGGGTAGCCTTGGCGCGGACCGCGACCTTCGGCCGGGCCGAAGCCTTGCCCTCCGTCTCCTTCTCAGCAGCGTCAGGCAGGGATTCGCCGACACTATCCCCGGTGGGCTCAACTTCGCGGGCACGTCGCGCCTGACGCGATTTGCGGCGACGGTTACGATTCACCTTCCTCAAAGCAAAACGCACACCAAAAATAGCTAAGACGAGCAGCAGGGCACCGCCAAGCCACATTGCCAGCCCT
Source organism: Verrucomicrobiia bacterium (assembly GCA_030425485.1). Classification (GTDB taxonomy): domain Bacteria; phylum Verrucomicrobiota; class Verrucomicrobiia; order Opitutales; family Cerasicoccaceae; genus Ruficoccus. The sequence goes on along the minus strand of JAUIAM010000015.1, from coordinate 67,345 downwards.
AAGCTTTTGCCCCCACTTTTGGCCGGAGCAGCGCTCTCGTCAGCCTCGTCTTCATCTACGAGCAACCGCTTGGAACCAGCCGACTTGAGCTGCTGGTAAAAATCGTTGGCCCGTGCTTCCGAGGAAGCTTGATCGTCAGCTTTCTTTTCAGGTAAGAACCCTTCTCCCGTCATGCCGGAAGCGTCCGGGAGAGTCTCCTTGTCGATCTCAAAACTGCGATTGGGATTAAACTGATACTCACTGCTTTCATCGTCCGGGATGAACTCGATCGGGCCGTTATACTCTTCGCCCAAAACGTTCTCCTGCTTTGCCTGACCGGAGAGGTTAACCCAGGCAAATAGCAAGCAACTGGCGCAGAACAACTCACGCCAACGACACACAGAATAGGCCCAAACCGGTAAGCTCATGAAGTGCCCAAGCTATGAATTGCCCATCCCTATGGCAAGGATGGAAATAAACGCCCAACTCCTCACTGAGAAACGCCTATCAGGCCAATTCTTCCACCTTCACCTCGTGCTGCTTACCACCGATTTTCAGGGACAGGTGCGTCACCTTGCCCGGGGCGGATGAAAACTCAGCCGGGGCGGTGGTAGCGGCTTCCTTGGCCGGAGCCGGGGCTGACGGCATCGACGGATCGGCCTTGGGCTTGTCCTTGTTAGCGTAGTGAGTGGCCAACTGCGCCGGGAACATGGCGTGGATAACGCAGTGCTCGTCGTCGTCGGGCAGGCCCGCTTCCTTGAGCTCCTTACGCAGTGCGTCCATGTGCTTGTGGTTCGAGCCCGGGGCTTCGACCGGGCGGCAGGTAATCGGGTCCTTGCCCGCCTGCTTGGCCGCGAGAGCCTGCACTTCCTTATCCACCGGAGCGGGGGTCGTCCCATAGTAGCCCAGTGCGATATCTGCGGCCTGCGGTGAAATCTGCTTCCAGCGGCCAAACTTGACGTTGAGGAAAGCCTGCATGCCCACGATCTGCGACGTCGGCGTGACCAGCGGAATCCAACCCAGGGCCTTGCGAACAACGGGGATCTCGGCAAAGACCGCCTCGAACTTGTCCTCCATCTTCTGCTCCTTGAGCTGGTTGCGGAAGTTACTGAGCATACCGCCGGGCACCTGATAGAGCAGCGTGTCGGTATCAACGACTTCGTTCTTGTGGCTGGTGAAGTCTGACAACTCCTTATAAACTCCCGTCAAGTGCTCGCGTACGCGGGCCAGGCGCTGGTTGTTCTCTTCGGACCACTGCGGGCAGCGCGGGTGGCCGTCGAGCAGCGCGAGCATGCGCGAGGTGTCGGGCTGGCCTGTGCCGTTAGCAAAGGGAATCACGCTCAGGTCAATGGCGTCCACCCCGGCGTCAATGGCCGACATGTAAGCCCCGGCACCGAGGCCTGCTGTGTCGTGGGTATGGAACCAGACGGGGATTTTCACCTTGGCCTTCAGACCTCCAATGATGGCCGCTGCCTTCATGGGCGGAATCAGTCCAGCCATGTCCTTGAGCACAATGCCGCTTGCACCCATCGTTTCGAGCTGACAGCCGAGTTCGATGAACTTGTCGATCGTATGGACGGGGCTCGTGGTGTAGCAGATCGTGCCGTGGGCTTCGGCTCCTGCCTTGCGCGCGGCGCGGATGGCCGTCTCCATGTTGCGCGGGTCATTGAGCGCGTCGAAGATACGGAAAATATTCATCCCGTGCTTGGCCGACATCTTGATAAAGGACTCGACCACATCGTCGGGAAAGTGTGCGTACTGCACGATGTTTTGCCCGCGCAGGAGCATCATGTGCGGGGTCTTCGGGCAGGCTTTTTTCAGCGCGTCGAGACGGTCGAAGGGAAACTCATCGAGGAAGCGCAGACCGGAGTCAATCGTAGCCCCACCCCATGTCTCCAGCGCACCAAAGCCGCAGTTATCCAGGTCCTCACAAACCGGCAGCATTTGCTCGGTCTTCATACGGGTGGCAGCCAGCGACTGGTGGCCGTCACGGAGAACATTGTTGTTAAAAATAACCGGGGGCAGAGAACTCATAGTACTGAATGGAATTACGTCCTTTAATAAGAAGGCATGCCCGGCGTTTGCCGCAAGCCTAATCCCCTTCTGGCCATCGCGAGAGCTTCGCCATCACGATTTATTACTCACAAGCGCCCCCGCCATTAGCATTTCTACTTGGAAGACTTCTTCTTTTTAGCCGCTTTCTTTTTCTTCTTCACTTTCTTCTCGGCCTTGACCTTTTGCTTTTCGGCGTCCTTGTCTGCCTGCTTCTTTTTCTTGAGCAGCTTCTTCAACTTGGGCCAGAACTCCTGCGCAACAATGTAGCCGACGCAGTTCTTCGAGCCGCAGCGGCAGGGGTGATCCATGAAGTGCTGGATGTCGTAGCCGTAGTCAAAGCCCAGCTCCTCGCCCTCTTTGATGTCCCGCATGGCCACGATCCAGATTTCCCCATCGTAGTTGACGGCCTCGCAGTTGGGGTCACAGGAGTGATTGACGTACTTGGCCGGGTTGTTGGGCACATTACCGTCGAGGTCATAGCGCTTGTTCAGGTCGAAAATGTAGACCAGGCCCTCGCCTTTCTTGCGGGCCTTTTCCTCCCACTCAATGGCGCGACGAGTGGATTCCTTCTTGGGAATCTTTTCGCCAATGTACTGGATGATGCGGTCGCCCGTCTCGATGTCTGCCGCGGCAAACATACCACTGTTGTGGATGCTCGATTCGCGCAACTCCCAAAGCTGGGGCTCGGTCTCCTTCTGCTTCGCCTGCTTAGCCATAAGCGGCGATGCAAGGGGGCTCAGGCCCCAAGCGCAAGCATGAAGGGGTGGAATCTGATATTACAGCTTCAACCGATGGGTGGGTTGCTCCTCACCGATAGAGCGCAGAAAAAACGACTCGGCCTGACTGACAAGGCGGTTCACGCGATGGGCGTTCCCGTCCCAGCAGTTTTCCCGGCAGATGCGCTTAAGCGTGCCCCCGGTGACGTTGCCCTCGCCGTCCATGCGCGGGGTAAACTCTACCATGATGCGTGGCTTCCCCACGTAATGAACCCGGATCACCACCCGCTCCCCGTCTTGATGCGAAACCATGATGAAGCGGGAAAGCGATGGGTTTTTCATAATGTGGTATGAGCCAACGACACCAGCCGTGTGACTTGATTCACATCATAACCATTTTCCGGGCCAGGGAAAGCGGTAATCTAGAAAAATCCTTGGCCGAATAATAACCCGCAGGCGATCGCCCAGGCTGCGTCGTGTTAGCTTAGTTCTTGTCTAAACGATTTCACAGCAAAGGCGCAGGGAACTTCAGGCTCGAGCTTAACCCCTGGCAATGCCCTCTGCCCTTTTGTGCCTTTTTGTGGCCATCTGCATTTTATAAAAGAACTTGGCTAACCGCACACTAATGGCGTTCCGGCTTGGGAGCGCGGGCGAAAAGCGACTCCACCGCCTCGTGGGGCGGCAGCCCTTCGTAGAGGATAGCGTAGAGGTGCTCCAGGATGGGCGTCTCGGCACCATGCTTTTGAATCAGCGCGTGAAAGCCAGCCAGGGCCGCGTATCCCTCGACCACGGTCTTGCGGTTGCCCAGCAATTCGTCAATCGCGGTGCCGCTGGCCACGGCCTCGCCAAAGGAACGGTTGCGGCTCCACTCACCCGTGCTGGTCGCCACGAGATCGCCGAAGCCACTCAGCCCGTAAAAAGTTTCCGCCTGTCCACCAAGCGCGACACCCGCGCGGACCATCTCGTGCAGGGAACGCGTCAAGTAGGCTGCCTTGGCATTGTCACCCAGTTTGAGCCCTTGGCAGAGCCCTGCGCCGATGGCGTAGGGGTTCTTCAACGCACCGCCCAGCTCAACCCCGAGCAGGTCCGCCGAACGGTACACGCGCAGGGAACCGCCGTTTAAGGTCTCCTGCATCTCGGTGGTCAGGGTCTCGTCAGCCTCGCTGGCCAACACGACCGCCGTCGGACGACCCGCCGCGACTTCGGCGGCGTTGGACGGTCCGGAGAGCGCGCCCACGGCGATGCCCGGCAGGAGCTCCTCCACAATGGCCGAGGGTGTCAACAGGGTCTCCGGCTCGACCCCCTTGCAGAGCGTCACAATCATCTTCACCTGCCAGGCCGATGCGCGGTCTGCTTTGAGGGTTTCGCAAAAGCTGCGCAGGCCCTTCATGGGGCAAGCCAGGATGATAAGGTCCGCCTCCATCGTGGCGGGCTTGAACTCGCAGCCAACCTGCAAGTCAGGGCCCCAGGTGTGGCCAGGAAGATAGTCCACATTTTCCCGCGCACTGGCCAGTTCAAGCGCGTGCTCGAAACGCCGCGAACAGAGCGTCACGCGGTGCCCGATGCGGTTCAGGTGGATGGCCATAGCGGTGCCCCAGGCACCCGCTCCGAGGACGGTAATGTTCATGTGGGAAACTTTCGTTCGCGGACTTCTTCGGCGAAGGTGGAAAAGGCCCTGGTGATGTCGTCCTTTAAAGTCGCGTAGGTCTTGACGAAGCTCGGCACCTTGCCGGGGTTGAGCCCGAGCATGTCGGTCGAGACGAGCACTTGCCCGTCGCAGTGCGGACCGCAGCCGATGCCGACCAGGGGGATCTCCACCGAGTCGCTGACCGCGCGCGCGGCGTCGTCGTTTATCATCTCACCGACAAAGGCAAAACAGCCCGCTTCCTGGAGGGCCCGGGCATCGCGCACAAGACTGTCCTGCTCGGCCTGCGATTTACCAAACTTGCGGTAGCCGCCGAGCTGGTTGACCTGTTGCGGTAACAGGCCGATGTGGCCAAAGACCGGGATACCCGAGTCGGTCAGCAGCTTGATTGTGTCGGCAATCTCCACTCCTCCCTCGAGCTTGACCCCGTCCGCTCCCGCCTCTTGCAGGTAGCGGGCACAAACGGTCAGCACCTCCTGCGGGGCGCGGCGGGCGATGGCGAAGGGCACGTCGCCAATGACGAGGGAGTTGGGCTTGGCCCGGACCACGGCAGCGGTAGCGTGGAGCATCATCTCAACTGTCACGGGAATCGTAGTCTCGAAGCCGAGCTGTGTCGTGCCGTAGGAATCGCCGACCAGGATGATGTCCACCCCGGCGTCGCTGGCCAGCTTGGCCGTGATGGCGTCATAGGCGGTCAGGCAGACGACGGGGCGCTTGCCCTTGAGCTGGCGGATGGCCTTGGTCGTGATCTTCGTCATAGGCGCATATGGCAATGCAGGCCGCGGTGGGTTGCAAGCGAATAGACAGGGCCGCATAGTCCTGCCCCACGGAGAGATTTGGCCCATCATTTTGAGAAATCGACTTTGCAAAGCCAGACTCTGTGACTAAGTTCTATGTTCACGTATGATAGGTCGTTTTTATCGCTGGCTCTACCACTACCGCCAACAACGGGCGGCCCAGCACCGCCTGCACGGCAAGAAGCGCGCCCCGCGCTCGTTCAAGCGTTTCAAGCACAGCGTGTTCGACCGCGAACGCTTCGGCAAATACGACCCGCCCAAGTTACGCCTGCGCTGGACCCGGTGGCTGGTGGGCGTCCCCCTGGTCCTGGGCCTGCTCTGGTTCCTGTGGGAAAGCGCACACGTCGTGGGCACCTTCCAGCCCTGAGGCGGTGCAGAACGCTGACATGCCCACGCGACGCTATCATATAAACGTTGCCACGCCCGGAGACAAGGGCTTGCCTCATTTTTTGTGAACAACGCCCCCGACCCTGAGACCGTAAAAACCTGGCTACTGGACTTTCAGGCCCGGCTTTGTGCTGCCTTGGAAAAAGTCGATGGCGGTGCGGGTTTTCTCACCGAACAATGGGATCGGGCTGAAGGCGGCGGCGGCATCACCCGCGTCCTGGCTGACGGGCCAGCACTGGAAAAAGGCGGCGTGAACTTCTCCGACGTGCAGGGCGCAAAACTCCCCCCCAGTGCCAGTGCGCGACGCCCCGAGCTGGCGGGGAAACCCTTCCGCGCCATGGGTGTATCCGTCGTCATGCACCCGACCAACCCCTACGCCCCCACTTCACATATGAACGTGCGCTTCTTCTGCGCCGGGGCCAAGGGCGAGCACCCCATCTGGTGGTTCGGTGGCGGGCTCGACCTGACGCCCTACTACGGTTTCGAAGAAGACTGCCGCCAGTGGCATCAAGCCGCCCACGACGCCTGCGCGCCATTCGGGGCCGACCACTACCCGCGTTTCAAGCACTGGTGCGACGAGTACTTTTACCTCAAACACCGGGCGGAGCCGCGCGGCATCGGCGGCCTCTTTTTCGATGATTACAACGAGGGCGGCTTCGACCAGAGTTTCGCCTTCACCCAGAGCGTGGCCGAGGCCTACCTCAGCACTTATCCGCTCATCCTCGACCGCCGAAAGAATACCCCCTACGGCGAGCGCGAACGTCAGTGGCAACTCCAGCGCCGGGGCCGCTACGTGGAGTTTAACCTCGTCTACGACCGCGGCACACTCTTCGGGCTGCAGTCGGGCGGGAGGACAGAGTCCATTCTCATGTCTCTGCCCCCACTGACCCGCTGGGACTACCACGCGCTGCCCGAGCCCGGCACCCCCGAGGCCGACCTGCTGGCCAACTACCTGCCTCCGTGCGACTGGCTGGCCGACTAACAACTGTTTTTTCATGACTGATATGACTTCCCGAGAACGCTTCCTGGCCGCCGTCAACGGCGAGGTGCTCGACCGCCCGCCCATGTGGCTCATGCGCCAGGCGGGCCGCTACCTGCCCGAGTACCGCGCACTCAAGGCCAAGCACGACTTCCTCACCCTGGCCAAGACGCCTGAGCTAGCCACCGAAGTCACGCTGCAACCCATCACGCGCTATGGCTTTGACGCGGCCATCATTTTCTCCGACATCCTCGTCATCCCCGAGGCCATGGGGCAGCCCTACCACTTCCGCGAACAAGGCGGCATCGGCATGGACTACCCGCTGGAAAGCGCCGCACAGATCCGTGCGCTCGAAACCGACGCCATCACCGAGCGGCTGGCCTATGTCGGTGAAGCCCTCCGCATGACCCGCCATGAGCTCAAGGACAGAACGGCACTGCTCGGCTTTGGCGGCTCACCCTGGACGCTCGGCGCGTACATGGTCGAGGGCGGAAGCGCGGACGGCTTCCCCCGCTACCTGGAGTTCGTCCGCCGCGAGCCCGTGCTCTTTGGCGAACTCATGGAAAAGCTGACTGCCGCACTCGTCGCCTATTTTAAAATGCAGATCGCCGCCGGAGCCGACGCCATCCAGATTTTCGACAGCTGGGCAGCATTGGTCTCCGGGAGCTACGCCGATGTATCCATAAAATGGATACACCAGATCATTGACGCACTGCCCGAAGATTTTCCCATCATTCTCTACGCCAAGGGCAAGGCCGGGTGTCGCCGGGAGCTCGTCTCCAGCGGAGCGCGCGTACTCAGCCTGGACTGGAGCGTAGAGCTGGCCAGCTACCGCGAGGGCCTGGACACGCCGATCGCGCTGCAGGGCAACCTCGACCCCTCCGTGCTCGATGGCGACGTCCACAACACCGTCATGCAAACCCGCCGCATCCTTGAATCCATGCGCGGACAGCCCGGCTACATCTTTAACCTCGGCCACGGCATCCACCCCACGGCAAAACTTGAAAACGTGGCCGCGCTGGTCGATACGGTACGACAATTCCAATGAACGCACCTTTTCCCGACGACGCCCTGATCGCCAAGTACAACCGACCCGGGCCGCGCTATACCTCCTACCCGCCCGCCACGCATTTTTCCGAAGAGGTATCCGCTGACGCACTTTGGGACGAAGTCAGTTCCGACAGCGGCCCACTCTCACTTTACCTGCACCTGCCTTTCTGCGAAACCCTCTGCTGGTTCTGCGGGTGCCAGACCATTACCACGACCGAACGCAGCCGGGCCGACACCTACCTCGACGCGCTGGAGCAGGAGATCGCTCTCCTCAAGCCCCTGCTCAAGCCAGACCGCAAAGTGGCCCAACTGCACTTCGGCGGCGGCACCCCGAACTTTCTCACTCCGGCACAACTCGACCGCGTGGGCCAGCTATTGAGCGACAACTTTGACTTTGAGCTGGAGGCCGAGTGTAGCGTGGAGCTGGACCCGCGCCGTCTCACCCGTGAACATGTCGAGGCCTTTGCCCGCATGGGCGTACGCCGGGCCTCCTTTGGTGTGCAGGACTGCAACCCCGACGTGCAGGAAGCCATCCACCGCATCCAGCCCACGGAGCTTAACCACGACTGCGCGCGCATGCTGCGCGAGGCGGGCTTTACCTCGCTCAACCTCGACCTCATTTACGGCCTGCCCAAGCAGACCCCGGAGAGTTTTAGCGAAACGCTCGACGAGGTGCTCTCGATCAACCCGGACCGCTTCGCCATCTTTAACTACGCCCATGTGCCGTGGATGAAGCCCGCCCAGAAAATGCTCGAACGCGCGGGCCTGCCCGCGCCCGAGACCAAGCTTGCCCTGCTGCGGCTCATCGTCGAAACCCTGTCCGATGCAGGCTACGTTTACATCGGCATGGACCACTTTTCCCGGCAGGACGACGAGCTGGCCGTGGCCCAGCGTGCGGGTACCTTGCAGCGTAATTTCCAGGGCTACAGCACCCGCGCCGGACTCGACATTGTCGGCCTCGGCCTGTCCTCAATCTCACAAACCACCGGTAGCTACCGCCAGAACATCAAAGACCTCAAGACCTACCAAGAGACCGTGGCCGCGGGTAAGCTCCCACTCGCTCGCGGTTACCTCCTCAGTGATGAGGACAAGCTGCGCCGCGAGGTCATCACGCGCCTCATGTGCGACCTCGCCCTGGATTTCACCTCCTTCGAGGAGCGGTACGGGATCAACTTCGAGGAGCACTTTGCCGAGGCCCTGGCTGCCCTGGTGGAGATGCAAGCCGACGGACTATTAACGCGAGAAGGGGGTTTTATCAGCGTTACGCATACCGGGAGATTTTTCATCCGCAACATTGCCATGTGCTTCGACGGTACGCTATCCTCCACTGAGAACCGTTACTCGAAAACCGTCTAAGCAGAGATAGCAGCATGAAAAGCGCACTCGTTATCGGAACCGGGGTTACCGGGCTGGCCACAGCCGCGACCTTGAAAAAGGCGGGCGTGCACGTCCGCGTGTTGGAAAAAGCCCCCCGCCCCGGTGGTGCCATCCAAAGCGTGCAGCGGGACGGCTTTCTGGTCGAGCGCGGGCCGCACTCGCTCATGGTCAACAGCCTCAACACGGCCATGTTGCTAGGCGAATTGGGGCTGAGCGACAAGTTGCTCCTCCCTAACGATGCAGCTAAAAACCGCTACCTGCTCAAGGGCGGCGAGATGGTGCCCGTGCCAATGGGGCCGGGTAAGTTTTTAAAGAGCCCGCTCTTGTCCTGTAGCGGCAAGTTTCGCCTCCTGCGCGAGCCGTTTATCAAGCGCCCCTGTAATCTGGCCGAGGAAAGCCTGGCCGCGTTCGTCGAGCGTCGTCTGGGGCGCGAGGTGCTCGACCAGATGGCCGAACCCTTCGTCTCCGGCATCTACGCGGGCGATCCCGAGCGACTCTCGGCCCGGCACGCCTTTCCCGCACTGGATAAATTGGAGCGTGAGCACGGCTCGCTCATCAAGGGCGCGATGAAGGCAGGCAAGAGCAAACCCGCGGGCAGCTTCAAGCCCGTCATGGCCTCCTTCCAAGGCGGCATGCACACGCTGATCGAAGCTTTAGCCGCACAGCTCGGCCAAGACCTTGAGTGCAACTGCGTCATAAAAAGCATCACCCACGGCGACCGCTGGACCGTGACTTGGGAGCGCGACGGGGAGACGCGGGAGTACGTTGCCGATGAGTTGATCTTGGCCGCTCCGGCCTTTTCCCTGCGTAAGCTTCCCCTGCCCCAGAGCGTACTGGATTCCATCTACGACCTGCACGAGATTCCCTACCCGCCCGTGACCTCGTTTTCGCTCGGCTACCGCCGGGAGCAAATCGCGCACGCGCTGGACGGCTTCGGCGTACTCGTCCCGAGCGTGGAAAATCGTCGCGTGCTCGGCGTACTCTTTCCCTCGGCCTTTTTTCCTCACCGCGCCCCCGAAGATCATGTCCTGCTGACGGCCTTCCTCGGCGGTATGCGCCAGCCCGACGTCGCCCAACTGCCCGAAGCCGAGCAACTGGCACTCCTCAAGGGCGAGCTCGCCGACATCGTCGGTGCCTTTGGCGAGCCGGTCTTTAGCGAGCGCAGCCACTGGGAGCGGGCCATCCCACAGTACCAGGTCGGCCACGGCGACTTTATGGCCATGTGCAAAAAGGCAGAAGCCACCCATCCCGGCCTGCACCTGTGCGGCAACTACCGCGGCGGCATCGCCGTAGGCCAATGCCTGAGCAACGGCGTCGCGTTGGGGCGGGAGATTGCCGCACAACAGCAACCTTAACCTGGCATTGACGACACGCTAAGCACCACAGATAATCGCATCCATGAAACTCGAAGTTGAACGCGAGGAGGACGGACGCTGGGTAGCAGAGATTGCCGAGATACCCGGCGTGCTCGCCTACGGAGAGACTGAGGCTCAGGCAGTGGCCAAAGCCGAAGCCCTCGCCCTGCGTGTGATAGCCGATCGACTTGAGCATGGTGAGAACGTACCCGAGCTGAAGGGTGTGTTTTCGATTGTAGCGGCATGAGCCAGTGGCCCTCTACGAAATCGCAAAAAGTGCTGAAGGCACTCTTACGGATGGGCTGGAAAATTAAGCGGGAGACTGGAGGCTCACACCGCATACTAGAGCGAGAAGGTTGGCCAGACTACGTATGGGCGTTCCATAATGGCATTGAAATTGGACCACGCATGCTGGCGCGAATCGCAAAGCATACCGGACTGAAGCCAAATGACTTATAGGAGACGAACTTTTTCCCTCTCTCCCGTTGCAATCGCAGGGGATTCCGTTACCTAAATAATTATGGCCAAACCCGCCGTATTGTTGCTCAACCTCGGCTCGCCGGACTCGACCTCGGTCTCGGACGTGCGCAAGTATCTAAAAGAATTCCTATTGGACGAGCGCGTGATTGATGCCCCCGCCCCCATCCGCAACTTCGTCGTGCGCGGGCTCATCCTGCCTACAAGACCGAAGCAATCCGCGGCGGCCTATGCCCGGGTGTGGACGGATGAGGGCTCGCCGCTCATCGTGACGAGCATGCAGCAGCGCGAGCTCCTGTCCGAAGGGCGGGACTTCCCCGTCGAGCTGGCCATGCGCTACGGCACACCCTCGATTGAGGCTGCCATCACCCGCCTGCGCAAAGCCGGGGTGACGGACCTCTTTATCCTGCCGCTGTACCCGCACTATGCCATGAGCAGTTACGAGACGGTGCTCGTGCGCGTGACGGAGGAAATCGCCGCCCAGAACTGGCAGGTCAAAACCAGCATTTTGCAGCCCTTTTACCAAGACGAGGACTACATCTCCGCCATGGCGGAAAAGGCTCGCCCCTACCTGGAGGACGACTTCGACATGCTGCTGTTTTCCTACCACGGCATACCGGAGCGCCACCTGCGCAAGTCGGACCCCTCGCACGCCCACTGCCTGACGGTGCCGGACTGCTGCGCTACCTGCCACCCCGCGCACGCCACCTGCTACCGTCACCAGTGCTTTGCCACCACACGGGCCCTCACGGCCGCGCTCGGCATCCCCGAGGAGAAGACCTTTGTCTCCTTCCAGTCCCGGCTCGGGCGCGACCCGTGGCTGACACCCTACACGGACAAGATGCTGGAGGAGTTTCCGAAAAAGGGCATCAAGCGCTTGCGCGTTCTCTGCCCCGCCTTCGTGGCCGACTGCCTGGAAACGCTGGAGGAAATTTCCATGGAGGGCAAAGAGGAGTTTCTCAAGGCCGGCGGCGAGGACTTTGTCCAAATCCCCTGCTTGAACGACCACCCTGCCTTTATCAAGATGCTTTCCGGGCGCGTGGACAAGTGGCTTGAAACGGTGAGCTAGGCCAGCTCACCCGCTACCGAACCTCTTATAGCGGACCTCATCCGGCGTTGCAAAGCCGCCTGAAAACCCTGTAGCGTGTTAGCCAATCTTTATTTATGCCGCCTGATATTTACAGTGACCGCGCCCTCTTCTGGATAGGCTCCGTGCTCTACACGATGGCCTTCTTTTTCGCGCTCGTCTCCCTCAGCAGCGAAAAGCGCCTGCTGCGCTCGATTTTCATGACGCTCCTGATGGGCGGATTTATTTTTCAAAGCCTGGGGCTGTACTTTCGCGGCATCGAGGAGCACGCCTTTCCCCTAACCAATCCCTTCGAAATCCTGCAAGTCATGGCCTGGTGCGCGGTCGGCATCAACCTCGTCCTGCGGCAGGTATTCAAGCTGAACCTGCTCAATGTGTTCAGCGCGGGCCTGAGCATGCTGCTCTGCGTGCTCTCGCTGACCAATCCGGACTGGGACTATACCGTGAGGCAAGGCGTCACCAGCGGCAGTCCCTGGGTGGGCTTTCATGCCGCGCTGGCTATCTTCAGCTACGGGGTCTTCGGCGTGCTGGCCATCACCTCGATCATGTATCTGATCCAGAATTACGGACTGACGCAGCGTAAATCGGGCAAGCTCTTTAACCTGCTCCCGGCCATCCGGCAGCTTGAGGACATCAACAGCAAACTCATCGTATTTGGCGTCAGCGTGCTCACCGTGGCCGTGTGCATCGGCTTTCTGAACTGGCTGGCCACGCCGGGCACGGTTGGCCTGCTCAAGCTCCTCGTAGCAGTAGCCGTCTGGGCTGCCTATGGCATTCTGCTTTACCTGCGCAACACCCACAAGCTCATTGCTTCTCCCTTCGCCCGGGCCTGCGTGATTTTGTTTATTGCCGCCCTGCTCTCGCTCTGGCCATTGACCCTGCGCAGTGCTGAAAAAGCCTCCGCCGTCACTACCGGCATGCACGACGATGCCCAACCCTGAACCCACGCACCTGTTCCTGCTTGGGAGCTCTCACCAGACCGCACCGATTGAGGTACGGGAGTCCTTTGCGCTCGGTATGGAGAGTGCGCAGCAGCTTTACCGCCAGCTCAAAACAGCACCCGGGCTGAACGAGTGCCTCATCCTTAACACCTGCAACCGCGTCGAAATCTACGGTGTAGCGGGTAACGACAACTCCCGCGAGGCGCTCGAGAAATCACTCAGCGAAACCGATGGCTTTAACGCGCAGGCCTTTCTCAAACACGGTTTCTGGCTGACGGACGAGGAAGTCGTGCGCCACGCCTTCGAGGTAGCCGCAGGGCTGGACTCGCAGATGCTGGGCGAGACGGAGATCCTCGGGCAGGTCAAGAGCTCTTACGCGGGTGCGGCAGAGTTGGCCGCAACTGGCCCCATCCTGAACCGCATTTTCCAGAAAAGCTTCCAAGCCGCCAAGTGGGCCCGTACGCACACGGGCATCGGACGCGGACAGATCAGCATTGGCAACGTGGCCGCTGACCTCGCCCAACGCGTTTGCGGCGACTTGGCCGACATCTCCGTGCTACTCGTTGGTACGGGTGAGGTGGCCGAAAAAACAACTCAGGCCCTCGTCAGCCGGGGCGTGAAGCACGTCACCGTGGCCGGGCGCAACCTCATCAACGCACGTCGCCTGGCGGACGAATTTGGCGGCCCCTGTATCAGCATTTCGGATACACCCCGCGTGCTCGGTTATCACGACGTCGTGATCTGCTCGACCGCCGCGACCGAGCCCATTTTGCGCAAAGAGGAGGTCAAGCCCGCGCTAAAGGAACGCCCGACGCGTCCGCTGTTTCTGATCGACCTGGCCCTGCCGCGCGATGTGGAAGCCGGTGTGGGTAGGCTCTCCAACGTCTACCTCTACAACCTCGACGACCTGGCCGAAATCGCCAACGAAAACCTCAAGGCCCGCCAAGCCGAAGTCGAACGCGCCCGCAGCGCCATCGTCGAGCGCGCCCAGCGCGTGTGGTCCGCCATCCGCGGCGGGGAGTAATAGCATTTACCAGCTTGCTTAAATCCTGAAGGCAAAGGTGTTATGCCATTGATTTACTCGATGCACCATGAGATACAGTTCCCATCATGAAGGTGCTGAAAATTATTGTGTTGCTGCTCATCGTTGCCGCCATCGGCATCCAGTTCATCCCGGTTGAAACGACCAACCCACCCGTCGAAGTGGAGCCCCTCTGGGACAGCCCCCAGACCAAGGAGCTCTTTTACAACGCCTGCGCAGACTGCCACAGCAACCAGACCGTCTGGCCTTGGTACGCTAAGGTTGCCCCCGTCTCCCTCTGGCTCTCCGACCACGTCAGCGAAGGCCGCGAGCACTTTAACATCAACGTCGAAGGCTATGGCCGCGATGCAGATGAGGCTCCCGACGCCGCCTCAGAGGGCTGGATGCCCCTCGAAAGCTACACCTGGATGCACCCCAAGGCGAAGCTGACCGAAACCGAGCGCACGGCCCTGGCCGATGGTTTGACCAAGACCCTGGGCAAAGTCGTGCCCATGCACGGCCCAGACAGCGAGTAGTCAGCACCCGATTGCCCGCCCAGAGAGACCGCGGGAGATTTTGTGCAGAAATTTCTTGAAAATGAGTCTCATTTGCGCACTCATAGGGCTTTTCACCTGTAAATTTACACTGAGATGGACAATACACTGCACATTATTTTCGGCACCATGACGGGCAACGCCGAGGACCTGGCCAACCGCCTGGCCGACCGCTGCAAGGCGGAAGACTACCCGCACACCATTACGTCGGTGGAGGACTGGCCGCTGGAAAAGTTCGCCAGTACCCATCGCGTCGTGCTGATTTTCTCCACCTGGGGCGACGGTGAGCCACCCGACGACGCCATCGACTTCTGCGAGGGCCTGTATGACCAGAACGCCAAGGTAGACCACCTCGAATACGCTGTGGTGGGCTTGGGCGATACTTCCTATGACGACTTCTGCGGCTGCGCGCGCCGCCTCGACGAGGCCTTAAAGGCCGGTGGCGGAACGCCCCTTTGCGAGCGTCTGGAGCTGGATATCGACTTCGACAGCGACTTTGACGCCTGGGTGGAGACCTTTCTGGCCCAGCAACTCGCTACTCGCTAGGCCGACTAATGCGCGAGCGCAGATTTAACCCACAGTCCGGCGAAAGCAACGGACATCGCTCTGATCCGAACGGACAAAAGTCCTGCAACTGCGGTTGCCAGCCCAAGTACGCCTACGCGGCAGAACTGGCCCAGGACTACACCCGCCTCCTCCCGGAGCTCTCACAGTTTGGCGAGATGATCTGCTTTGTGCGCAACCAGCACTGCATCCTCGGCTCTTCCCTGTGCCTGCCAGACATGGAGCACATCGGTCCCTACTACCGGGGTAGTAATCAGTACGCCGACATCCGCTGGGACACCAGCCAGTGGGACCACACCTACACGGTACACGAAACCCATGTCGATGACCGCCTGATGGTGGGGATGGAGAGCTTTGACCAACATCATCGCGCCCTGTGCCGGATTTTCCTCGCGCCGGACTCGGAAGTCTACCGCTACCGCCAGTGCCTCCAGGCGCATGTCGTGCGCGATGTGCCCGAGGCGGAGCTGGCCAGTTGGTACCGCGTGGGGGACTTGCGTACGCAGTACCGCCAGACGCCGCAGCTCGCCACCGAGTACTCACTCAAGCAAGACCCGGCGGGCGCAGCTATCCCCAGTTGGGAAGAAGGCATCTCCCTGCAAGAGCAAGGCTATCCCTCCAGTGATGCCTTTTGGGCCAAGCTATTTCGCGACGCGGTCGAAGCACAGTCGCAGCTCATCCTGACCGTAGCGGGTAAGTTTGGCCGCATGAGCATGCCCTTCTACCCCAGCATGTCGGAGCGCAACCCCAAGAGCTGGCTCTATGTGGGTGGCTCCAGCCAGGCCATGCATCTGTACCTCCCGACCGTGACCAGCATCTGGATTGGCATGCACTTTGACGGCTAC
The DNA here is from genome assembly GCA_030425485.1 of Verrucomicrobiia bacterium. Taxonomy (GTDB): domain Bacteria; phylum Verrucomicrobiota; class Verrucomicrobiia; order Opitutales; family Cerasicoccaceae; genus Ruficoccus. The sequence continues at coordinate 51,516 of JAUIAM010000015.1, read as the reverse complement.
TCCTACTGCAGCTACGTGGAGGCCCTCGACGCCTTTGGCAACCTCGCCCTGCGCGTCACCTCGACCGATACCGCACAGTTTCGCCACTGGCAACGGCTGGCCTGCGGCGGGGAGTGAGCGGCAGTTTAAGCGCGAATTTGCTTGAGCAGCCACTGCCCGGGGGACATCTCCCGCTGCTCACTCAGGAGCGAAAACAGCTCCGCACTGGCCGCTGCGGTGAACTCCCGACGACCGGGATTGCTCAGGCAGGTGTGCAGTTCCTGCGATAAAGCCGTGGGCGATGCCGCACCCTGAAGGAACTCCGGGTAGATGTCGCGTTCGAGCAGGATGTTTGCGATGCCGAGGCGGTCGATTTTCACCACCCGGCGGCCAATCATGTAGGTAAAGGGGTTGGCCCGGTAGACGATCGCCCCCGGGATGGCCGCAAGCGCACAGTTGAGCGACATCGTGCCCGAGCTGGTAAGCACCGCCCGCGCAGCGGTGATGTCGTCACGCATCGGGAACAACTCCACCTTGTCATGGATTTTTGGATACGCACTGAGGATGGACTTGAGCAGCTCGCCCAACTCCTCCGAGGGATAAATCGAGATCGCTGGCGGTGCATCCGGGTGCTCGCGATAGTACTGCTGAAGACCTGCCAGCATGAGCGGAAAGATGCGCTTGATAGCGGTCTTTCGGCTGCCGGGAAGCAGGAGAACCGGACCCTCCCCATCGTAGCGTAGCGGTAGCTCGTAGTCCGGCTCCGTAAAGGGGTGGCCGACGTAGGTCACGGGCAGCTCAGTGTCCGCATAGCACTCGACCTCAAAGGGAAAGATGACCGACATGGCGTCGAGCAGTTTGGCCATCTTAAAGCGGCGGTGCGCCTTCCAGGCCCAAATCTGCGGGCTGATGTAGTAGACGACGGAGACGTCTCCCCCGCCCTTGGTGCTGACGCCTTCCTTGCGCAGCCGCTCAGCCAGGCGGAGGTTAAAGCCGGGGTAGTCGATCAGGCAGACGGCGCGCGGACGGTGCGCGGTTATCCAGGCCACGGTCTTGTCCATCAACTCCTTGAAAAAACCGTAGTTTTTGAGCACTTCAAAGAGCCCCACGACAGAGTGCGGCACGAGGTCAAACAAGAGCTGCGCCCCGGCCTTTTCCAACTCTGTGCCACCGATGGCGCAAGCCGATAACTCTGGTCGCTCGGCGAGAGCCTGACGCAGCATGCGGGCAGCGTGCTGGTCACCGGAGTGCTCACCGGCCAGGATGAGCACATCGGGCGGCGGTGGACAACCGCTGGCATTGAGGGGCTCCGCCCCTACGCTCCCTTCGGTCGCTACCCCTTGGGATGGGCGGGCATGTGGCGCAGGCAAGCTATTGGGTGCGGGGAGATTCATGAAAAAAATAATTACTCACACGGCGGCACAGAGGCACGGAGATTAAGATGAGAGGCTTCCGTTAATGACACGGCTAATTCCCGTCTTCATCAGTTCTTCACCGAAGTTGAGCAGATACCCAAGCTTCATTTGAGTAAACCTTAGATAAGTTAACAATTGTTTATGGTGCGCACGGGTAAGTCTCTCTACGGATTTTAGTTCAAGAATGACTTTGTTATTCAAAATTAAATCCGCCCGGAAGCCCTCGTCATAGGTTTCACCCTGAAAGGTAATAGGAATAGCAACTTGGCGAATAACAGTGAGCCCACCGAGCATAAACTGTTTGGCTAAAATCGCTTCATAAACCGATTCCATTAAGCCCGGGCCTAGCTCGCGGTGAAGTCGAATGGCTGCGTCAACTACAATATCCCCAATCTGATTTTCAGTCATCTCCGTGCCTCTGTGCCTCCGTGTGAAAAATAGCTCCGGCGCTTCGCGTCCTTTGCGGTTGAATGCGTGCTTAACCCTCTCTCAATGCGTTACCTTGTCGGATTTGCTGGGTGATTTGCAGGGCCACTTCGAGGGCGGATTTGCCGAGGTTGGCATCGACCTTCGGGTTTTGCTTCTGACGGATGGCGTCGCTAAAGGAGGCCAGTTCGAGCAGGAGCGGCTCGCCCTTTTCGATCGGGATGTTTTTCTTGCTCAGGCCGAGCTTGCCCTTGCGGATGAGGTGCCCTTTTTGCTCGGCGAAGTTGAGCGAAAGGTAGGCGTTGGGCTGGAAGACGCGGATCTCACGCACGGGCTTGCGGCTGACGCGCGAGGTATTGATGTTGGCCACGCAGCCGTTCTCAAAGGTCAGGCGCGCGTTAGCAATATCCTCGCTCTTGGTCAGGACGTTGACGCCAACGGAGTCCACCCGCACGAGCGGGCTTTTGACCAGTTGCAGGATGACGCCGATGTCGTGAATCATCAGGTCGAGGATCACGCTGACCTCGACACCGCGCAGCTTAAACTCGGCCAAGCGGTCTGCGGTAATAAAGCGCGGGTCCTTGACATGCTTTTCCAGGAAGCTCATGACCGGGTTGTAGTGCTCGATGTGGCCCACCTGCACGATGCGGTCCTTGGCCACGGCAGCGGCGGTAATCTGCTCGGCCTCCTCCAGCGTGGGGCAGATGGGTTTCTCAATCAGCAGGTGGCAGTCGTGGTCCAGCAGCTTGAGCGCGACTTCGGTGTGGAGGTCCGTCGGCACCACGATGCTGACCGCGTCGCAGCGTTGACCGAGTTCGTCGAGGGATGCGCACACGTGCGCCCCGCCGTGCTGCTTGGCAATCTCTCTCGCGCGCTTGGGGTCGACGTCGTAGACGCCAGCCAGTTCGCAGCCATCGAGTTGATGGTAGATTCGCGCGTGGTGCTGACCGAGGTAGCCGACCCCAGCCACCCCGCAACGCAATGGGGCTTCCTTAGGCATGCGGGCATCCTAGGGACTCGAGATTAAAAAGCAAAAGCCTAATTCCAGAACGGGATGATAATTCCACTTTGGACGTAGAATGCCCCCACCACTTGAAAGCACACGATAAACGTAGTACCCTACCCCTGTTACCCCTACAACATAAGGTATAAATGTGAATTATCTTCTCTCTTATCCAAGATCCGGAAACTCTTATGTCAGGTTTTTACTGGAGAGTACCACTCGAATGAGAACCATCGACTCAAGAACCGTGGAAGACCAGAGCCATAACGACTACTCAGCGCGTTCAAACCTAATCCAGTACAAGGACCGCGAACAGATACTGTTGCAAAAAGAGCACGACCCAAAGGAGATTGATGGTGCCCGAGCAGAACGGCTGATATTACTCGTACGCGATCCCATCGAGGCCATCACCTCACACTGCCTGCGCTCAGGTATCAAGCCCCGGCAGCACAGCAGCATACAGCGTGAAGTAGGCTACTACATGCGCTGCGTGAAGTACTTTGACCAAGCCCGGCAGGACAAGCATGTCTTGCGCTACGAGGATGTGGTCAGCGATCCGTTCTCGATTCGCAACACCATTGGCTTTCTTGGGCTCAGCGTAAACGTCGAGCAATACAGAGAAAAGATGCAAGACATCGTAAAGCGGTCGCGGGAAACGTACCATGCGGGAGCGCAATCACCACAGGGCTCGCTGCACCACTATAAACACAATCACCGCATTCTGGGGCACTCCGTCTATGCCGCCATGAGGAAGTACGCCAAGCATCCTATCGTCGCTCCGTATTTCAGGAATGAGACACAGATCAAATGGGTAGCAAAAAGGCCGGGCTTGCTGGCTCGCCTCACAAATAAAACCTGACCACACTGCCTATAGGAAGACCGGATGAACGGTCTCGACGGCCTTACGCGGCGGGTATTTGAACTGTTCCTGCATGGGCTGCGAGTTACGCGCAAGCAGAACGAAGAGCAGCTTGAGCGGATAGGCCAGCGTGCGGGCACGGGTGACGAAAACCCGCTCGCGGTTGAAGTTAAAGAGCACGTCGTCGAGGTCGATCTTTCCGCCCACCTCGTCGCGCACATGCTTGAGAATCTCCAACAGGTCGGGCTGCTCGCGGTAGCCATAGCGGAAGGTGATGCGGAAGAAACCGTGCTCGAGCTTCTCCATCTCGATAATGCGCCCGTGGCGCACCCGCGGCTTCACATCAGGCACGGCGGTCATAAGGATGTTCTCCTCGCGCAGCACCTTGAAGAAAGCGAGTTGGTCCTGCATCGCGCTGGGCGCGTAGTGGTTGTCCGCTGTGAGAAAAATGCCCGTGCCCGGCATCTGGGTAAACTCCTTTTGCGGCAGGTCCTGGAGGAATTTCTCCAGCGGTTCCTGCTTTTCAAAGAAGGACTGCACGATGGCCTTTCGCCCCATGCGCCATGTCAGCATCATGATAAAGATGCCCGCTGCAATCATCAGGGGATAGAAGGCTCCATCGACGAACTTGAGCAGCGTCGAAGCGAGAAAGGCGATATCGATGATCCAGAATGCAGCCAGCAACAAGAGGCTGGCCGCAAGGCTCTTTTTCCAGACTTTAACCCGCACATAACAGTAGGCCAGCGAAGTGATGCCCATCGCCCCCGTCACCGCCATACCATAAGCTGCGGCCAGATTGACCGAGGTCCGAAAAAGCACCACCGTGAGCACACAGGCCACGCAAAGCAGGAGGTTTACGATCGGCACGTAGATCTGCCCCTCGACCTTGTCCGAGGTGTGCACGATGGGGAGATTTGGGCAGTAGCGCAGTTGGATGGCCTGGCGGGTCAGGGCAAAAACCCCTGAGATAACGGCCTGCGAGGCAATGACCGTCGCCACCGTCGCCAGTGCCACCAGCACGTAGGTCATCCACCCGCTGGGCACCAGGCTGAAGAAAAGGTTGTCGGGCATTTTCGGGCTGCTGAGGGCCAATGCGCCTTGACCAAAGTAATTCAGGACCAGGCCCGGCATGGCGACGAAGAGCCACCCGCGCTGGATGGCTTTGCGGCCAAAGTGCCCCATATCAACATAGAGTGCCTCTACGCCCGTCACGCAGAGGACCACCCCGCCAAGCACCATCAGGGCCTGCCCGCGCTCATGCCAGAGAAACTCCACCGCATAAACCGGATTGAAGGCATGGAGGATAGTTATCCCGTGCTCAAAAAGCTGCCACAGACCCAGCCCGCCCAGTATGGCAAACCAGACGAGCATGACCGGACCAAAGGCCTTGCCAATGCCGCCCGTGCCAAAGCGCTGGATGGCAAACAGGGTGATTAAAATAATCAGCGCGATGGGAATGATGGCATGCCCGAGGTCGGGCCCGGCCACCTCCAGCCCCTCGATCGCGCTGAGCACCGAAATGGATGGCGTGATGACGCCGTCACCCACCAGGAGGGCCGCGCCGAAGGCGATGAGCAGGTATATAAACGGGGTGCGCTTGGGGCGGCCCATCACATCCTCCAGCAGGGCGTGCATAGAGAAGTCGCCCCCTTCGCCGTCGTTGTCCGCCTTCATAATGAAAACGAGGTACTTGATCGTAACGACGAGCATGAGCGTCCAGAAAAACAGGGACACGATGCCGATGATGGATTCGTTTAAATGTCTCTGGTCGGCAAAGGCGACCGTGGCGTTCATGGCGTAAAGCGGGCTCGTCCCGATGTCCCCAAAGACCACCCCGAGCGCGGCCAGGGTCAGTCCACGCTGAATGGTCTGCTTACGGGTATCGCCTGCAACCTGTGGTGCCGGATCGGCTGGTAATGGCGTATCGCCCGGCGCTTCTCCCTTCGGTTCCATCACGCCCCCCACCATGCCCGCTCGCGGGGCGGAGTCGAGCCGTTATCGGCAGGCACAGAAAAAGCCGCCCGGTTGCAGGCGGCTTTTCTTCTCGCACAGGGCGAAAATGTTTAGAAGAAACGGATGGTCTTGGAGGCCATGCGCTCGTGCTCTTCGTCGGTGCAGGGAGCATCGATGGGCACGTTGACTTCTTGCTCGCTGGGCTGAACCAGTTGGTTGCTCAGCATGTAGTTTTCGACTTCTTCGCCGCTGACATCAGCCAACATCACACCGTCGATCTCCACGCAGGGAGAGAGGGACTGGCCGGATTTTTCCACCATTTCGGCGTAGTTTTCCGGGAAGTTAATGATGTCGATGTCTTCGTACTGGAGGTCGTATTTGCTAAAAATCGCACGCACGCCCTTGCTCCAGCCACAATGCGGTTTCAGATAGGCTTTGATTTTCATAGTGTATAATAACAGAGACTGAATTTACTTTGCTGGTGGCTCACACCTGTAAGTAATGTTATGCAGAAACTGGAGAAATCAACCTCCTGTGCAACATAAAAGTCACAATGGACGGTGGGGGATTAGATCGGCTATTCACGTTTCAGTTACTTTCAACCATCACTAATCCCCGGACAGCGGGCGCGGATTTACCATCAGGTACTGCCCCTCCTGGCGCCCCAGCGGGTGCTGCACGTGGAGGCGCTCGTCGTTGGCAAAAACCACCTCCAGCGTGGCCACAGGCTCCAGATTGGGCCCAAATCGCTGCCCCTCGTGGGTATAATCAAAGTCCGACGCATCCTGCAACGGGATGATCTCGACCGAAGCCAGGGGCAACTCGCAGTCGTAAATCACACTCTGGCGGACAAAGCTCCGGTGGGAGTCCTCCACCCCGTCCCAGCAGTAAAGGCCCATGAGCGCGTCAGCATCACCCGCCGCGTGGGCCTGTTTCCATTGCGCGATAAAAGTCTCCCGGGCCGGAGCATCTGAATCCGCCGAACATGCCGCCAGCACACTCAGAAGGGCCAGCAGAGACAGGGACACGATTTTGCGCGAGATTTGCATATGGAGTAACATACCTACAAATGGTTTTCTGTAAATTAGGCAATCGCTCAAACCGGAGGAATTAGGCTGTTGAAAAATGAAATCATACCACTCAGGATGACAGTCGCAGCGGAGCGATACAGTTACTCCGTAAACCTGCCCTATGAAACGTTTCCTCTATCTCACATTGGCCTACCTGAGTGCGTCAAGCTGCATCGCCCTTGAGCATGAAGACTACAGCATCGGTGAGACTCCCTGCGACCAATGCCCGCAAGGTAAGGTTTTTCTCCTCAAAGATAGCACATCTGACCGCCAATATCAGTTCCCGGCAAAAATGGCGCGGGTAGAGAAAATGCTCCAACACGACGATAAGCTGCTCGTCCAAGGTGAACTAAGCTCAAACGTTAAGCTCTTCGTTTTGATTTCATTAAACGACTTTGAGCCGCTGGACATTTTCATAGGGATGAATCCTGCGCTATCCCCGAGCAACCGCTATCTGCTCTACGAGCGCTTTTACCCAAGATTCGGGCCGGACGAAACCAAGACAAGCGTTATCATGCTTTATGATCTAACCAAAGATCATCGTAAACAAAGGGTAACACATTTTGAAGACAGCGATGAGGCTGCAATTTCAGCTGGAAATGCCATAAATGCTTCGCATCTCACAGAGGATGAACCCGTTTGGGTAGAAGACCCCTCTGAGCGGCAAAGCTTGGTCGCACTCGCTTGGGCACATGGTGAAGATGTCGCATCCGTTGTGCTCGCTGAGGGAAACAGACGGCGCTTGATTTTGGTCGAGCCGGATGCCCACAACGCGATCCGGGAATTTACCTTCCAAAATCCTGCCGAATTACCTCCATTGGGCCAAGCTAAGTAAGGCACAGCAGCGCGAGATTTGCATAAAAGAACGCTTGGACCGTGGGCAGGCTTGGCGCAAGCTCGGACTTACGTGTCCGTGCCCGATGAATCAGCCCTCTCCGCCCCTGCCCGCATCCGCTGGTGGCAATGGCCCAACGTGCTCGCGCTTGATGCGGCACTGATCGCCGTGGGCTGGCAGCAAGTGCTGGCCATGGGGGGATTGGGGCTGGCTGCGGCGGTTGTCCTCGGCCTCTCCGTCTGGCTGGTCTATACCGCCGACCGCTGGCTGGATGCCCGCGCCCTGCGCCCTGACCAACTCGTGACGGCGCGTCACCGCTTCGCCCGCCGCTGGCAAAAGGAAATCATCCTCATCTGGGGCACGGTGCTGGTGGCGGACGTTGCCATCGCCTTGGGCGGCCTGAGCCGGGAGCAGCTCCAGGCCGGATTTGCCCTGCTCGGGGTGACACTCTTGTACGCCGTGGCCGTGCACCGACGCTGGAAAATCCCCAAAGAGCTGCTCGTGGCGGGGATTTTCACCGCAGGCGTCTGTCTCTTTGTACCGTTTCACTGGGGGGAGCACTGCAACTGCATGCATGAATGGGGCTACCCCATGCTAAACAGCCTGTTTCTGCTCGCGCTGGGCAACTGCGTCATCATCGCCTTTCGTGAACGCGAATTGGACCAGCTCATGGGGCGGCATTCGCTGGCCCGGCGCTGGCCACTGAGCATCTGGCTCATCATCGGGCTGCTCGCAGTTCACCTTATCTGGCTGGCGGGCGCGCACTTTTCCCAAGCCGCATTCGCGCTTGTCGCAGCATGCAGCCTGGGGCTCATCGCCCTGCAAACCCTCGGCCAGCGCCTCAGTCCCGAGGTGTTCCGCGTGCTGGCCGACAGCCTCCTGCTCCTGCCGTGGGTATGGGTGGGCCTGTATTTTTGGTCATGAGTACGGACTCAACAGGGAACTCCCCTCCCCCGCAACGGCCCGGCTTTGACCGCGTGGCGGGGCTCTACCCGCAGCTTGAGCGGCTTGTTTACGGGCGAAAACTCGAGCGCGGGCGGCTGGCCTTCCTGCCCGAACTCACGACCGCGAAAAACCTCCTCCTGCTCGGCGAGGGCAATGGCCGCTTCCTGCAAAAACTCCTCGACGCCAACCCCTCCTGCACCGTGACCGTGGTCGAGATCAGCCCGCGCATGATTGCCCATGCCCGCAAAAGGCTGACGCCCGCCCAGCGCGAACGCGTCACCTGGCGGCAGGACTCGGTGCTCACGGTGGACTTGCCCGCTGCGGGCTTTGACGCCGTGGTCACCCACTACCTTTTCGACCTGTTTCCGCCCCGCGATCAAGAACGTCTGCTCCAAACCGGGCTCAAGGCACTGGCCCCAGGCGGCCTGTGGCAAGACACGGAGTTTCTGGCCGACGCCCCGGGCACGCTCAGCCACTTGCGCAACCGCGCCCTGCTGGCGGCGAGCTATCGCTTCCTCGGGGCATGGTGCGACTTCCCTGCCCGGCGGCTCAGCGAGCCCCGTCCGCTCATGGAAGCGGCCAGACTACAGTTGCAGGCGGAAAAGATATTCGGCCACTTGCTCTCGGCCCGGCTGTGGACTTTTCCCAATCAATAAGCTCCCCCCGAAGGCGCATTCTGTGGGCAAAAGCCTTGACGCCGGACGCGGGCGCGGGGAGCATCCGCGGCATGAAGATCGTCTGTCTGGACTTGGAGGGAGTCCTCATCCCGGAAATCTGGAAAGCCGTCGCCGAGAAAACCGGCGTCGAGGGCCTCCTGCGCACCACCCGGGACGAGCCCGACTACGACGTGCTCATGCGCTATCGGCTCGACCTGCTCGACCAGCACGACATCCGCCTGCCGCTGATTCAGGAAGTCATCGGCACACTCACGCCGCTCGAAGGCGCGCAGGCGTTCACCGCCTGGCTCAAGAGCCAGACCCGCGTCATCATCCTGTCCGACACCTTCGCCGAGTTTGCCCAGCCGCTCATGGCCCAGCTCGACTACCCCACCCTCTTCTGCCACGAGCTCGTGGTCGACGCCGAGGGACGCATCACCGGGTACCAGCTCCGCCAGCAAGACCAGAAGCGCAAGGCGGTCGAAGCCTTCCGCTCGCTTAACTTCGAGATCATCGCCGCGGGCGATTCCTACAACGACCTGACCATGCTCAAGAGTGCCGACCACGGCATCCTCTTCCGCCCTTCGGAGCAGTTCGCCGCCGAAAACCCCGAGCTCCCCGTCGCCCACCTGCACGACGAGCTCAAGGCCGAAATTTTGAAAGTTTTATAATTTAATTTTTAACCGCAAAGACACAGAGACGCAGAGAAATTATCTTTTTAACCACGGATGACGCAAATAGCACAAACCCAGTTCATCCTGTCATCCGTGAAATCTGTGGTTAAAAAATAGAGCAATTATTTCCCCCTCCGTGATCCCTGTGCCCGCTGTCTGAGGAACATACATTGACTAAGGAAACACCAGATCAGGGCCGCTATGCCGCACGCGGCGTCTCCGCCACCAAGACCGAAGTCCACGACGCCGTGGACAAGCTCGACCAGGGCGTCTTCCCCGGCGCTTTCTGCAAGGTCGTGCCCGACGTGCTGACCGGAGACCCGAAGAAGTGCAACCTCATCCACGCCGACGGCAGCGGCACGAAGTCCCTCATCGCCTACCTGCACTACAAGGAAACGGGCGAGGCCTCCATCTTTCGCGGCATCGCGCAGGACAGCATCGTCATGAACCTCGACGACCTGCTCTGCGTCGGCGCCACCGGGCCCATTCTCTTTAACAGCACGGTCAACCGCAACGCCCGCAACTTTGACGGCAAGGCCCTGGCCGAGCTCATCAACGGCAACGAGGCCTTTCTGGCCAAGCTGCGCGAGTTCGGCGTGAACATCGTCAGCGGCGGCGGTGAAACGGCCGACGTGGGCGACATCACCGACACCGTCACGGTGGACAGCTGCGCCGTCGCCGTCATGGACCGCGATCAGGTCATCACGGGGCAAAAGATCGTCCCGGGGCTGGCCATTATCGGCATCAGCTCCGCCGGGCAAGCGACCTACGAGGATTTCCCCAACAGCGGCATTGGCAGCAACGGCCTGACCAGCGCCCGCCACGAGCTGCTCTCCCACTACTACGCGGAGAAGTACCCCGAGACCTTCGACAAGGCCACCGACAAGCAGTACGTCTACTGCGGCCCCTACAAGCTGGGCGACACCCTGCCCGGCTCGGACATGAGCGTCGGCCAGGCCCTGCTCAGCCCCACCCGTACCTACGCGCCGATCATCACCAAACTTTTAGCCGAGCAGCCCGAGGCCGTGCGCGGGCTCGTCCACTGCTCCGGCGGCGGTCAGGGCAAGTGCCTGCGCTTCGGGCAGAAGGTTCACTTCGTCAAGGACAAGCTCATGCCCCTGCCCCCGATCTTCAAGGTCATCCGCGAAGTCAGCGGCACGAGCTGGAAGGAAATGTACCAGGTCTTTAACATGGGCCACCGCATGGAGGTCTACTGCCCGCACGAGTCCGCCGACACCCTGCTGGAGATCATCCGCGGCTTCGGCGTGGAGGCGCAGGTCATCGGCCACACCGAGGAGAGCCAGCGCGAAGGCGGCCAGAACCACCTCACCCTCACCCACGAAGGTGAGGCCCTCGAATACGCTTTGTAAGAAACTGAGCCAGCTTCACCGCACTCCAGTTGGAACAGTATGAAAGGATATCTCACGCCCGCTGCACTCAAGCCAGCCGCGGACGGCTGAGGGCAGCCGTCCCTACCAACATTTCATCAATCCGACATGGAAACGGCATTACTTACCCTACCCCACGTTGCGCCTGGGCGGCTTTGCGCGAGATAAATAGAATCGGAATCACAGTTATTCCGTTCTTCCCGGCCTTCCTGTTTAATCCTCAACGCAAGCCGCGGGGCATGTTTTGGAGCTGGGCGCGTTTGGCGTTGAGGATGCGCTCGTACTCGCTCGGGTCGTACTTGGCCCCGAGCTCGACCTTGGCATTGACGCCCAGTCGCGGCAGGGCCATCGCGGTGTCGCCGTTGACCATGAGCCCAATCCAGTCGCCCATCTGGGAGAAGACCTCGTCCCCGCTGCCGGGGGAGAAGTCGCCAAAGAGGCTGGTGAAAAGTCCGCCTTCCATTTCGAGGTAGCGCTTGTCCTGCGGGTCGAGCTTGAAGGCGACCTTACCGTAACCGTTGTCCTGATTGTCGATCAGCACAGCGTCGGGGAAGCGCAGGGGCTCGTCGGCCAGCTTAAAGGTCTGGAGCCCGGCGGTGTCGATAAGGTTTTGCGGGATGTAAACCGCGAGCAGGCGCGGGTCCTCGGTCAGAAAGTAGACGTTGGTGATGCGGTAGCGGGTGCCCCCGAGCTCAAAGGTGCCGTCAATGGCGCGGACACCCTTGCGGGAGTCGAGGCTAAAGGGCGTGTCGTCGGCGTAGAGGATGGCAAAGGTGCGCTCGCCGTCGGTCACAATACCGGTGCGGGTGGTGTAGTTGCGGTTCGTCGTGCCGATGAGGGCGTCTTCGGTGGTCTGGAAGCGCACCGTGACGCGGTTATTGGTGTAGCGGTCAAAGATGGTGTTAGCCGAAAGCGGGTTGCTCTTTTTGACCTCGTCGCGGATCTCGTCCGTGCGCTGGGCCAGGGTGTCGGTGCTCTTGGCCAGCGTGCTGACGCCCTCGGCCAGCTTGTCCGTGGTTTCCATGACCTGGGCCTTTTCCTGACGGGTGACCTCGATATCCTGCCGAGCCACTTCGAGGCTCTGCGAAAGCACCTGTGACTGCGCCTGGGCGACCTCAAGCTGGGTGGAAAGCTGCTGTTGGGCGCGCTCGGCCTCCGCCTTTTGTTGGGCCAGCCGCTGCTTCTCCTGCTCGGCGGCAGCGAGGGCAGCTTCCTTTTTCGCCAATTCCTCCTGTACCATGCGGATGCGCTCCTGAGAGATGTCCGACGTCTGCTTGAGCTGAGAGTTGGCTAAAGCCAGCTCCTGCCGCTCCTTTTCTATCTGGTCGAGCTGCTGCTGGCTCTGCTGAAATTGCTGGGTGACCTGCTCGCGCTCGGCGGCGATGCGGGCCGACTCCTCCGCCAGTTGCTTGCGCTGGGCTTCGAGGTCAGCCGCTTTCTGCTGGGTCTGGACGAGATCGGCTTCGCGTTGACGCAGGGCCTGCTCGCGCTCTTCCAGTTCGCGCTGGGTAGCCTGCAAGTCCCCGGTCAGGTCCGCCCGGTCGTCGCGCTCGGCTTCGAGCGACATCCGCAGCACCTCGATCAAGTCCTGATCGGCCAGGGTGTCCTGCTGGAGCTCCTGCACGGTCTCGGTCTGCTGCTGCTCCTCGGGCTCGTCAAACCGCGCCAGCGCGAGCAGACTCAGCAGCAGGAAATCGCAGATGATAAGGAGGAGGGAACGGTTCATTGATAAGAGTTATGAGCTAAGAGTGAGGAATGATGAATGGAGATCAGGTACGTTCTGCCCATGTGTAGACGACCTTCTTATCTTCATCCGTAAAGACATAGAACAGATAGGGATGGGCCCCACCTATAATGAAAACATATACCTCATGCGGTTGGACATAGTAGGGCGGCAGTTGGTCGAAAAATGGTTCAGTACGGTCCCATCCTTCTTTTGCTGTATAATGATACGAGTAGTCCCCCATGCGCTCGACCACTGAGTCGATGGATTCCCCGGGACGAATACTTGTCCAGTGGTCAATCAACTCCCGTTTGGTATCAGCTATCGAGCTTTGCAGGAACAGATAGCCATTAACCGCTAAGGAGAAAACAAGCAATCCACAGGTAATCTTGCATTTATTCATCACTCAGCATTCAGCGTTCTAAATTCCTCAATTTGTCTCCAGGATGAGCTTCCGGCGCATGGGGCGGACGTTGAGGATCTTGAGCAGGGCGACGAAGATGATGCCGAACAGGGTCGAGGCGTAGGCCGAGACGAGGCTGGCCTGCACGATGCCCATCGCCAGCATGAGCAGCGAGATGACCGTGCCGGAGAGGCCGACGTAGAGCCCGGCGTCGAAGAGATTGTCCTCGTTTTCGAGGAGTTTGAGCTTCGTATCTGCCGGCACAGGGGCGTTGCGGATTTGCGCGAGCTTGAGCAGGCAAACCGAGTAGATGACGAGCTGCACGACGAAGAAGATGAGCAGCACGAGCAGGGTGATCTGGTCGAGGCCGGAGGTGTCCATAGTTTCTTGATTCACGATGTCGCTGGGTTGGGTGATTTCAAACTCCAAAAACAGCTTACCCGGTTCCGACACGGTCTGGGCAAGCAAGTTCGGTTCGGTGGCCAGCACGAGGATGACCACCAATACGCCGCCAAGGCCGACGTCGGTCATGACGGCCAGGGGGCCGCGGCGGCGCGTTTCCCGCACGGACTCACCGGCCAGGAAACGCTTCAAACTCATGGCGAGGAAGAGTCCGGCGAGGAAAAACAGGGCGAGTTTGAGCCCGAGGGCCAGCGCCGGGGCGCGAAAGGCCCAGTCAGCAAACTCCGGCGGCACTTGTTCTACCAGCGGCTTTAGCCAAAAAGGCGTGCGCGAAACCGGGCGCCCGGACTCCAGCAGCGCGTCGAGCGCGAGCTTGCCGTGGGACAGGCCGAGGGCGAGATCTTGCCACGGCGTGGTGTTGTCCGCCCGCAGGTAGGCGGTTACGGCTTGTGGCTCGCCCGAAAGCACCACTGCGGCGTAAAGTAGCGACAGTTGCTCGGGGTTTTGACGCAAAAAGGTCGTCAAGCTGACCAGTTCGGGCCAGGACTGCACCGGGCGCACCCACTCGGCCAGCGCTATCCAGTTCAGGCGCTGCCCGGAGCCGAGGACGGAGAGGTAGAAGGCTTCGAGCTGGTCGGTCGCACGGTGGTCGAGCTCAAGCGCGCGCACGGCCAGCCCGCGAATTTCCCGCGTGAGCGACTCCTGCAAATAGTTCCCCTGTACCAGCAATGCGCTGGTCAGGATGGCCGAATCCAGCGGTGCGCCCGCCGGGGCAGACACGGGCATAAAGCGCGTGACGGAGGTCAGCCGCCGCGTTTCCAACAGCTTGAGCACGGTGGCGTTACTCGACTGCTTGAGGTAGTCCAGGAGCTCGGCCCGGTTTCCCGCGGGAATGAGCAGGGCGTTGACCGAGACGCTCCCCCGCTCTTCCTCGGGCAGGCGAATGAGTTTGAGAAATTGATCGAAAAAGACATCTGGCCCGCCCGCGTAGGTCAGCATGGGGTGCTCGGCCCGGTAGGCCGCGATCTCGTCCATGAGTGGCGACAACTCCGGCTCAATCCCCTGCAAACGCAGGGACTCCGCCTCGGCCCGCAAAAGCAGCTCCGCCGGTCCGGTCTTGCCGAGGGCAAAGAGCTCCTCCGCCCGCTGTCGCAGACTAACGTTGCCCTCCGCCCGTCCGGCGGCAGCGAGGGTCGTCTCCGAGACCGACCCAAACTGCACCGGCACCACCACCCCGGCCAGGGCGGCCAGGAGAGCAAGAACGAGCGCGATGCAGGCGATAAATTTCATGGTTGGGCTGATGGATTATCTAACAGGAGGAAGCGGAGATAGCAGAGAAAAATCGCAAGAGAGAGATGACACTGCTATTATTATATAAGATACTAAAGATCAATAAATTAAAACCTTACCACAACATCATATCACCCCAGTTGACGAAGCACCAGAGCTATTAGGCTCTGTTCACATGGATAAGAAACTTATTCCATGGATAGTATTAGTCCAGAGCGTTCGCGCTCTGCTTTCGGACGTAACGCCCGCAAACACGATATGCATCGTCGCCATTCTATTGGCAATGTTCCTCTTCGTTATGGGAGCTAGTTTTTTCGTATTGATATGTAAGATGTGAAAATAGTCTAACCCTCATGTTCCAAGCCATTCGGCCTATTGGCTTTGAGGTGGCTCGGTTTTGATGCATTTCTTGGATTCTCGCAGTCAGTGAAGCTGACTGCGAGAATCCAAGCTACGATGCGTAGCATCGAAAGTGCAGGCTTTGCCTGCCGCGGGTGTGGGGCGCGCAGCCCCACTACACACCCGGCCCACAAAAAGATTGAAGCAACGCGTGGATTCGGAACAATCGCCTAAAGATGAGAGGCTTGCACTACGCGTTGACCTTGCTGGCACCCTGTCTGATGGCGTGGCTGTTGGCGGGCTGCGGCCCTTCGGCCCGTGAGATGGAGACGATCAAGGTCGGCATCCTGCACTCGCAGAGCGGTCCGATGGCGGAGTCCGAAAAGCCCGTGGTGGACGCCACCATCCTCGCCATCGAGGAAATCAACGCCGAGGGCATCATCCCGGGCGTCAAGGTCGAGTACGTCATTGCCGACGGGCGGTCGGACCCAGCCGTGTTCGCCCGCGAGGCCGAACGTTTAATTAAAGAGGAAAAGGTCGTGGCTATCTTCGGCTGCTGGACCTCGGCCAGCCGCAAGGCCGTCAAACCCGTGGTGGAGAAGTACGAGAGCCTGCTCTTTTACCCCGTGCAGTACGAGGGCATCGAAAATTCCCCCAACATCGTTTACCTCGGCGCGGCCCCCAACCAGCAAATCATCCCGGCCATTCACTGGGCGATGGAGGAGCTGGGCGAGCGCATGTACCTCGTGGGCTCGGACTACGTTTTTCCTCATACGGCCAACACCATTATCACGGACCAATTGAAGGCGTTCGGAGCGGAGCCCGTAGGCGAAGCCTATCTGCCGCTAGCCGCAAACGCCCTCCGAGAGGGTGAACTGGCCGCGCTGGTGGACGAGATCGCCCAGAAGCGGCCCGACGTCATCGTCAACACCCTCAACGGCGAGGTAAACACGCTCTTTTTCCACCAACTGCGCGAGGCGGGCATCACCCCGGAGGAAATCCCCACCCTGTCCTTCAGCATGGGCGAAATCGAACTGCGCAAGGCCGGAGCCCGCGAAATGGCGGGCGACTACGCCGCGTGGAACTACTTCCAGTCCGTCAGCTCGCCGGAAAACCGCGCCTTTATCCAACGACTCAAGGCCCGCTTTGGCGAGGAAGTCATCGCCTCCGACCCGATGGAGGCGGCCTACATCGGCGTCTACCTCTGGGCCCGGGCCATTGCCAATGCGCACGAGAGCGAGATCAAACAGCACGCCCACAGTTACGATCCGGCAGCGGTACGTGATTACCTGAGCACACAGAGCTTTGACGCCCCCGGCGGCATGGTCTTCGTCCACCCGGAGAACCAGCACCTGTTCAAGATCGTGCGCATCGGCCGCATTCGCCCGGATGGGAACTTTGACATCGTCTGGGAGAGCGAGATACCCGTGCGCCCCGACCCCTACCCGGTTTTTCGCAGCATGGACGAGTGGGACGAATACCTGGCTAAACTCAACCGCGATTGGGGAGGTCGCTGGTCCGCTCCACGCAAGACGGCACCCTGACCGAACGCATCATGGCCGATACCGATAAATCTTTCCCCTTTGGCAGCAAGACCACGCGTCCGGTCCGTAAGGCCACGCCCCCGGTCCGCGAGAGCACCGAGTCCGTGCGCCGGAGCCGTCTCGGCCGCCAGATCATGGTCTCCTTTCTGCTCATCGCACTCATCCCGCTGGGCATCGTCGCCACGGTCAATTTCATCCTGGCCCAAAAAACTCTCCTCGAAACAGAGACGGAATACCTGGAGGCCATCGCCGTCCGCCAGGTCAACAGCATCCACACCTACCTGCACGAGACGCAGAACATCGTCTCGCTCGTCTCAGCCAGCCCCGGCGCCTGGATGACCCTGCAAACGCTCAAGGACATCGATTCGGACCAGATCGAGACTTATCAAAAAACCCCCGCCTACAAGGAACTGCTTCTCCACCATAGCCGGGGCTTGAAAAAACTCGTAACCGAGCTGGGCTTTAACCGCCTCTATCTGGTCAACGCAGAAGGCGTCGTCGTCTACGCCATGCCCGACATCGAGAGCGGTTACCGCGACCTCAACGCCGAGGGGAATGCCGACACCGAGATGGCCCGGCTCTTTCACCGCACGGAGCGGCTCATGTCTTCGCAGACCTCGGACTTCCGCATCGACCCGACCACGGGCGAGCCCGCGCTCTTCATCAGCGCCCCCGTGCTGCACGATGGCCGCTACCTCGGCATGGTCATTCTCTCGCCTAAAAACGAGGACATCTTCGACGTGGTCAGCGACTACTCCGGCATGAGCAAGAGCGGAGAAATCATCCTCGCCTCCCGCGAGGGCGATCAGATTCTCTTCCTCAACGACGTGCGCCACATCGATGACGCCGCCTTCAACTACTCCGTCCCCTTCACACCCAAGCCGGGCGAAGCCATGACACCCGTGCAGCTTGCCGTGCGCGGCGAGAGCGGCGGCAGCCTCGTCACCGACTACCGCGGCGTGGATGTCCTGGCTGGCTGGGAGTACTTACCGAACCTCCGCATGGGCCTCGTGCTCAAGATCGACAAGGACGAGGTCTTCGAGCCGATTGATTACCTCTCGCACATTTCGCTCAGTGTGGCCGGCATCACCGCCATCATTGTCATCGCCGTGGCCATCCTGCTCTCGCGTGGCATTACCCAGCCGATCCTCACCCTGACCACCGCCGCAAACCGCATGGCCGATGGCGACTTGACGGTGGACATCCCGTGCCGCTCCCGCACCGAGATTGGGCAACTGGCCCAGGCCGCGCGCACCATGACCGCGAACTTCAAGTCCCTCATCGGCAAGGTCAAAATCGCCGGGGGCGAGATCGCCAAAACCGCGCAGCACATCTCCTCCGCCGCACGCCAGCAGGTGACCATCGCTGAGCAGACGGGCACCTCCTCGGTTGAGGTCAACGCCACTGCGCGCCAGATTTCCAGCACGGCCAAGGAGCTGACCACGACCATGCACAACGTCAACGACATCACCCAGAAAGTCGCGCTCAACGCCGAGTCCGACCTGGACCTGCTTCAGAATCTGGGCGACTCGATGTCCGAACTGCAGGAGTCTAACTCCGACGTTTCCGACCAGCTCAACCTTATCCAGCAAAAGGCCACCGCCATCAGCAGCATTGTGCTGACCATGACCAAGGTGGCCGACCAGACCAACCTGCTCTCGCTCAACGCCGCCATCGAGGCGCGCAAGGCGGGCGAGTCCGGGCGCGGCTTCTCTGTCGTGGCCACGGAGATTCGCCGTCTGGCCGATCAGGCCGCCCTCTCCACGCTCGAAATCGAGTCCAGCGTCAAGGACATGATGAGCGCGGTCGGCACCGGCGTGAAGAGCATGAACGACTTTTCCCGCAAGGTGGAAACCAGCGTGGAGGAAATCGTGGGCATCAGCAAGCGACTGACGGACGTCATCCAGCAGGTGCAGGGCTTGCCCCCGCGCTTTGACCAGATCCTTGAGGGCATGGAGTCCCAGAGCGCAGGCGCGGAGCAGATCAACGAAGCGATGGCCCACCTGAGCGAGTCCGCCCAGCAGACCGCCGCTGCGGTCAAGCAAACCCACAGCATGCTGAGCAACCTCCGCCGCAGCGCCGACGTCCTCCAAAACGAGATCGAGCGCTTCAAGACCTAGGAAAGGTAAAGCCCTGCACCCGTGAGAAGGGCAATGCCCTTCACCCGTGATCCTTCGGATCACTGATACTTGATCGGATCAAACGCCGCACACCGGGGGCAGCGACCATCGGGAGCGATGGGGGCAGAGCCCCCATCAAACGGATCAAACGCCGCGCGTTTGGGGCGGATCAAATGCCGTGCGTTTGTTTGTTGTTTCCAAAGAGGGGAAAGGTGGCCAAGATGCTTGGTCAATGAGCCTACGTGTCACGCAATACGGAGAAAGCATTTTAAAGGAAAAAGGAGCCCCGGTAACGGCGTTTGACGCCGCCCTGCGCAAGCTGTCCGAGCAGATGATCGAGACCATGCGCGAGGCCGAGGGCATCGGGCTGGCCGCCCAGCAGATCGGCCAGGCGATTCAACTGTTCGTCATGGAGCTACCGTCCGAGATGGATGGCGGGCACAGCACCTACACCGTCGATGGCAAGTGTCCGCCGCTGGACCTCATCATGCCGCTGGTCGTGGTCAATCCCGTGATTGAGCTTTCGGGCGAAGACGCCCCCTACGAAGAAGGCTGCCTGTCCTTTCCCAATATCCGCGGCAAGGTCGAGCGCCCCATTTCCGTGAAAATGGATTACCAGGACCTCGACGGCAAGGCGCACCAGATCATTTGCGACGGGCTCTTTGCCCGCGTGATCCAGCACGAGTACGACCACCTGCAGGGCGTGCTCTTCATCGACCGCATGCGACCACAAGTCCTCCGCATGATCGAGTCCAAGGTCCGACGCCTCCGTCGCGACACCCGCGACTGGCTCAAGGCCAACAAGCGCTAGGTAGCACAGCGGATAAATATTTAACCGCAAAGCACGCAAGGAACGCAAAGCGACCGTGGGCAGCCCTCCCTACCAATGCGTTATCAACCATATAGGAAAACGGGATAATTATTCTGTCACGCCAAGAGCGAAAAGCCGAAAGTCATGCGCCTAGCTGACCTGGCCGGAGCTGAGGTTGTAGGCGTTGACGAGAGCGTCCTTGAGGCGGGCGGTCGAGATGGGTTTGGCCAGGTAGTCGCTGCACCCGGCATCAAGGCATTTGCGACGGTCTTCGGCCAGCGCGTAGGCAGTCACCGCGATGATGTAGTCGCCGCAGTGGCGCGGCCCATACTCACCCGTACGAATACGGCGCGTGATCTCCAGTCCGCTGCGACCGGGGAGCTGCACATCCATGATGACGGCGTCGTACTCATTTTTCTGCAACAGTGCGGAAGCCTGCACTTCGTCCTCGGCCATGTCGGGCGTGTAGCCCATCTTGCGTAAGACCTCCTGATCGAGTTGTCGGTTCACGGGGTCGTCCTCGACTACGAGAATCCGCAGCGGGTAGGACTCGGCAAAATCGGGCGTCAGCTTGGTCGTGCCCAGGGCCTGTGCACTGCGCACCGGATCGCCCGTGCGCGTGAGCGGGATATCAAAGGCGAAGGTCGAGCCCTTGCCCTCAGTGCTGGTCACGGTGATCTCGCCGTTCATTTTTTCGATGAGGCGCTTGCAGATGACAAGCCCCAGCCCGGTGCCGCCGTACTTGCGCGTGGTGGAAGAATCCACCTGCGAAAAGGGTTGGAAGAGGCGGTCAAGCTTCTCCGCGGGTATCCCGATGCCGGAGTCGCGCACCTCAAAGAAGACCTGCACGCGGTCATTTGCCCGGGTGGGCTCAATGCGCACGGCGACTTCGACCTTGCCCTTGTGGGTGAATTTCACCGCGTTGTTAGCCAGGTTGAGCAGTATCTGCTTGATGCGGTGCGGGTCGCCGAGGAAATCGTAGGGCTCTGGGCCATCGATGTTGTACTCGACCTTGACCCCCTGCTCGCGGGCCTTGACCAGCACCAGCTCAAGCGACTCCACGATCGTGGTTTCGAGGTTAAAGGGCACCAGCTCAAGCTCGACCCCGCGGGATTCAATCTTGGAGAAATCGAGGATGTTGTTAATCAACTCAAGCAGGGCCTTGCCGCTACGGTCGATGACCGAGAGCGACTCGAGTTGCGACTCGTCGAGCTCCGTCTGGGCCAGCAGGTCGGCAAAGCCCAGAATAGCGTTCATGGGAGTGCGGATCTCGTGGCTCATCATGGCCAGAAACTCGCCCTTGGCCATGTTGGCCCGGTCAGCACTTTCCTTGGCCTGACGCAGCTCCTGCTCGGCCTGCCGATTTAGGATGAAGGAGCCGATGCTGCCCGCAGCCACCTGCACCGCAGTGATCTCGCCTTCATCCCAACGGCGCTCATGCCCGCAGTCGTAGAGTACCAGGGTACCCCAGAAGTAGCTTTCCACCCGGATGGGGGCCACGCAGATGGACTCGAACCCGTACTCGACAAAGCACTTGCGCAACTCCGGCCCCACCTCGCTGGCTGTCTTCTGGACAACATCATGAGCCGCCAAGCGATTGTACCACTCCTTTAGGCCACCATCCCAATTGATGTGCTCATAGTCACTGTCGGGCAGTTCAAAGCCGGTGCGCACCCAGTTATGGCGGTGAATGAGCCGGGTCTTGCCAGACTCGGAGTCGAAGCTGTTTTCGAACAGAATGACGCGATCGACCTGGGCCTGTTCGCCGATGGCCTCCAGGGCGCGCTCGACCGCGCGTCGCATGTCCCGCACCGCCAGCAAAAGCGAACTGGCGCGAGAAACCCCATGCAGGAGGCGGTCGCGCTGCTCCAGCGCGGCGGTGGCCCGCTTACGCTCGGTGATCTCATAGGCCACCCAGATAACGCGGTCGAGCAAGCCGTCCTGACTGGTCATGGGGGCCAGCCGTCCCTCAAACCAGTAGGTTATTCCCTCAATCGACATATCGTACTCAATGGAGACCTGCCGCTTCTGCTGGATGCAGCGGTTGAGGGCATCCTGAAAGTAACGCGCCTGCTGCGTGGGCCAGATGTCCTGAATGTGGGTCCCGCGCAGGCCTTCGGAACGCTTGGCGATGGCGTTGTTGTCGTGGGCAAAAACTTCCAGGTATTGACCGGCTTCGGAGACGACAAAGGCCACGTCCGGCAGCGCATCGATAAAGCCCCGCACGCGCATCTCGTTGCTGCGGCTCTGCTCCTCGCGGTTGCGCATCTCCGTCATGATCGCGGCTAGAAAGTAACTCGTCCCACTAATGACTCCGACGAAAACCCAGAGGAACTCCGGGCTTTGGCTGATGTACTTTTTCTCCGGCCCAAACACCTGAAGCAGCTCGTAGATAGCCATGATCCCCAGCATGACCACACCCGTCGTGGCACCACGCTGCCCAAAACGCACCGCCCCCCAGGCCATGACCGGAAACAGCGCCAACTCAAGCGGGTAGCGCAGGGTATCTGTCGGGGCCCAATTTCCAAATACTGCCACGCTGAGCACGAACAGGCCCACGATCCAGATCGTTACTTCGGGTATCTGGCGGTTGTTCCAGTTCACTTTAGTCCGGGAGGACCAGACCATCAGGATGGGTGCGACTACCAGAATGCCCACACTGTCCCCCAGGAACCACGGCCTCCACAGGCGGGAAAACTCCGTCCAGGGAATCCCTTCATAGATGATCGTCGTGGTAACGCCCAGCAACGCGCAAAGCATGCCGGTAAAGAACACCCCCGTAAACAGAAAGCCCAGCACATCCATGATGGCTTCCAGCGAATAACTGGTCTTGAGGATGTTACGCAGGATGAAACACCCCATCCCGGCACTGACTGTATAACTCCCGGCCAGCCACAGACTGTAGTCCAGGCTAACCTGGTTGAGCCAGCATGACCAAATGGCGTAGCCTGCGAAAACCGCGATCAGGAACTTGGCCCCTCCCCGCAGGACAATTGCCAGGGCAAACCCGGAGGCAGGCCAGAGGATGTGGACTAGCCCATCGAGCGACTTCAAGGTCATCCAACTGCCGATCTCGGCCAGCACCACGTAGATGCCTATCGAAGCGAGCAGTTTCCACAAAAAGACCATCGCCCTTGTGCGGGGACCGCCCGGAATTTGCCAGGGAAAAGTAGTGGGAGTAGGAGTAGTAGTTGCCATGTCATTCGCTGGCGTCATCTGGCATTAAATCTAACTGCAAGTCACTGTGTGACAAGGCTTCACTGCCTCCGGGATAAGCCCTAGTCCAATATGAGGTATCTTTTTTAGCAAACCTACACTTTCAAATGTATCCTTATGCATAGGCTCCATAACCCATGCCAAAATCTGAGTTTCCATTTTGGCTGGAATCACTATGCTTCGGAAATGCCTATTTATGTTTATGAAGTCGTACAGGCCAACGGCGGCGAGGGAGAGACCTTTGAAATCGAGCAGCCCATGAGTGCTCCGGCCCTCACCCAGCACCCCCTGACCGGCGAACCCGTCAGGCGCGTATACCAGCCACCCAATCTCGCCACCAAGTACACACCGGGCGCCACCCGCAGCAAACTCGAGAATAACAACGTCGAGAAAGCCGGCTTTACCAAGTACGAGCGCGACAAGCTCACTGGCACCTACCACAAGGTAGCGGGCAAGGACCGCAACGCCCCCGACACCCTCAAGCCTTGACTAGCGCTGCCGCTTCTACAGCGTAGCCCATGTATCGTCAGTGACCAGATCAGAAACCATGGCAACGGATTCAGCCGACTCGACCAACCGAACCCCACCCCCTGGACGCGCCTATGAAGTGCTGACCCCAGGTGAGAAATTCGGCGATTATCAAATCTTGAAGTGTCTTTCCTACGACTTGATGGGGAGCCTCTATCAGGTCCGTAAAACGCGCCAGAAGGACAATCGGACCCTCTTTGTCCTCCCGCCTCTGGTCAAGGGCGACTCAAGCTTTCGCGAACGCTGCTTTCAGGCCTCAAGTAAGCTTTCAAAGCTCGATCACCCCGGCATCCTCAAAATTGAGGACGTGGACACCATCAAGAACCGCTTTGTCCTCTTTCAGGAAGACTTTGACGGGCAGAATCTCGCCGATTACCTCGAATCCATCGCCCTTGACAAGCAAGGCAAGCAGCAGAGCGAGTCAGACGAGCTCCTGGCAGACATTGCCACGGGCCTCCCCGAAGACGAGGTAAAGGACATCCTCAACCAGATACTCGAAGCACTCGAGTACGCCCACAGCCAGCGCGTGCTCCACCTGAATCTCAACCCGACCAATATCCTCCGCAACGAGGAAGGGCAGATCAAGCTGGTCGAACTCGGGCTGATGAGCATTGCCGGAAAATCCCTCTTTGAGGAACTCGTCTCGGCTGGCATCCCCCCGATTTCGCTCGGTCCGCGCCGCATCCGCATCAACACGGTGGACATTCTCGCGCCCGAGGTCCGCATGGGGAAGGAGGGCGACGAGCGAGCCGACATCTACGCCTTTGGCATCACGGCATACTGGCTCCTTACCGGGCAAAAACCCAGCTACGAGTACAAGCCCCCCTCGGAGCTCAACCCCGATATCAACCCGCACTGGGACACCCTCATCGCCAATTGCCTGGAACGCCGCCAGGAGAAGCGCTACGGCTCGGCCAAATCGGTACTCAAGGACCTCAACAACCTCAACGAGGTCAAGGAGCGCATCGAGCCGCTGGAGCCCGGCACATCGGAGACGAAGTCCGTCTTTCGCCACATCGACTTCATCCCCGTTCCCAAGCAGATTAAAAAGCGTGGCAAAGGTAACGAGCGTGCCTTCCGCCTGGCTGTTATCGGCGTCTTCGCCGTCGTTTTTGCCTACATCGTCATCAGTTTCTACAGCCTTGCCTTTAGCGGAGACGCCATCCCCGAGGGAAATGTAGCCATTCGTACTCCCGAAGGGAAGAAGCCCAAACTGTCTTTTAGTCTGGAGCCGGAGTCCGCCATGGTCACCCTGTCCCGCGAAAAGCTCTCCTTCCCCGTGCAGGATGGCCAGCTAGAGCTAAACATCCTTCCCGGCAACTACCGCTTCGAGTTTACCGCCCCGCACCACAAAAAACAGATCAAGCTGTTGGCCATCGAAGACAAACCGCAGCAAATTACGATCGCGCTGGAGCCCTCGATGGCAGATGTGGAAATCCTAACCAATCCCGGCGTGCGCGCGCTGGCCATCAACTCCAACGGAAAGACCTATAACCTCGGCCTCGCCAACGACGACGGCGTGCTTATGGTCGCGGACATGCTCATGGCGGGCGAATACACCCTGCGCATGGAAAAGGAGGACTACCTCCCGCTGGAGATCGAGCATTTCAAGTTTGCTGACGACAAGCTCAACAGCGTCAAGTACATGCTTTCCCCCATCCCGGGCACCCTGCGCGTGCGCTCCATCCCCAAGGATGCCAACATCTACATTGAGGGCAAGGAGCTCGGCCTGACCAATGCCACCATCAGCGGCCTGCCCGTTGAGGAAGCCTTTATCGTCACCCTGGAAAAACCGGGCTATCGCACCAAGGCGCTAGAAGTCACCCTCCCCCCCAACACCAGCATGGTGCTTGACTTCGGCGAGCTCACCCCGCGCTCCAGCGAGATTGTACCGCAGCTCACCTTTGATGGCAACCCCGCCACCACCGAGCTGCTCAACGCCGTTACCTACCATATCGGGGACCAGAGTTACCCCGGCTCGGCCAGTGTGCTTGACCGCGTGCCCGAGGGCGACGTCACCCTGCTCGTCACCCACCCGGCCTACCTCGACATCACATACAACTTAAAAGACCTCGAAGACGGCAGGACCTATCCACTCAAGCTTAACATGGAGGCCAAGCCCGCCGTGCTCACGCTCGCCGTCAGCCCAGACGACATCGACCTGACCGTGAACGCCAACGGGCGCGACTACCACCTGCGCGAGCTGCGCACCTTTTCCCTCAAACCCTACCGACAGTACCACCTCACCCTGGATGCCCCCGGCTACATGCCCGTGCACAAATCACTCCTGCTCAACCCCAATGAAAAATATACCTGGGATGTGACTATGGAGCCCATTCCCGGCCCGGTGAAGAACGCCCCCTACATGGTCTCCATGGGCGACATCCCCATGCAGTGGATTCCCGCAGGCAGCTTTATCATGGGCAGCCCCAAGGAGGAAAATGCCCGCCTCCCCGAGGAGGGTCCCCAGACCGAAGTCACCCTCACCCAGGGCTTCTGGCTCGGCAAGTACGAGGTCACTCAGGAGCAGTACCGCGAGATCATGGATAAAAACCCCTCTGAATTTCGCGGCGAAAACCACCCCGTGCAGAAAGTCTCCTGGGATGATGCCATGACCTTTTGCCGCAAGATCAATGCCACTGAGCGCCAGGCTGGACGCCTCCCCGAAGGCTACGTCTACCGCCTGCCCACCGAGGCTGAATGGGAGTATGCCGCCCGCGCCGGAGCCCTCACCCCCTTCTACTGGGGCAGCACTGCAGGCACCAGCGATGCGAATTTCCGCGGCCTGTATCCGCGTGAACGTACGACCTCGGTTCTGGAAGATCCCGACCTCTACGGCACGACAGCCGTTGGCCAATACCCCCCCAATGCCTTCGGCCTCTATGACATGCATGGCAACGTAGCCGAGTGGTGCCTGGACTACTACAACGGCCGCCTGCCCGGCGGCAGCGTCGAGGACTGGGTGCGCAACATCGGCGGCGGGCGACGCGTCGTCCGTGGTGGTGGCTGGGAGACCAACGTCAATCGCGCCCGTGCTGCCTCGCGCACGGATAGCCTCGCCGCATCGACGATTTCCTCATCCATCGGCTTCCGCCTTTGCCTCGGCCCCGACCTTGAAAACCAGTAGGCTCTGTGTCTTTCAACCTCGCAACGAGGAGACACTGGGCACTTATACCGTTTCTGATGAATGAGGTATTAAGACCCGCCCTGGGTAAACGCTCAGAGCGGTAAGCAATGGGCCCTTACGGCGTGGAATCGACGTTCTAAATCCACTTCATCTTGCGGAACCACATGAGCATGCCCGCAAAGAAACAGAACATAAACAGCAGGCATAGCGGGTAGCCGTAGCGCATGTAGAGCTCGGGCATATTCCACGGGCTAACCTCGTGGTCAAAGTTCATCCCGTACACGCCCGCGATAAAGGTCAGCGGCAGAAAGAGCGTAGCGATAATGGTCAGCACCTTCATGATTTTGTTGTTCTTGTGCTCTTCCATCAGGTGGTAGTACTCCTGCATGTTCTGCAGGATGAGACGCGAATGCTCGATGCGGTCCGCCGCCCGCCGGGTATTATCCGCCAAGTCGCGGAAAAAGTAGTGGTCTTCCTCATGCACCAGCGGGTGGTCGA
This sequence comes from Verrucomicrobiia bacterium, assembly GCA_030425485.1. Lineage (GTDB taxonomy): Bacteria > Verrucomicrobiota > Verrucomicrobiia > Opitutales > Cerasicoccaceae > Ruficoccus. The sequence goes on along the minus strand of JAUIAM010000015.1, from coordinate 24,312 downwards.
TCACCTCCAGGCGATGGGCGTTGTCGCGCATCGGGAGCACAAATCGCATAATGGCCAACACCACACGCTTATGGCGATAAATAGTTTCGATGCTAAAGTCCTCATCCTCACCGAGCAGGTCTTCCTCGACCTCCACGATGTCCGCCTCGACCATATCGAGAATGGAGAGGATGCCGTCGCTCTTGATGTCAAGCAGCGCAAAGAGCAAGTAACCCGTGCCGCGGCTGCGCAGGCGGGCGGAGCACTCCCGCACCCGGTTTAGTACCGGCGTAAAGAGCTCGTCCGTGCTTTCCTGTACACTCAGGAGGACGTTGTTGCTGACGAAAAAAGATACCTGCTCGATATGAATTTCGCGCTCATCCTGAAAGAGCTGGGCAGACTTCGTCACGACAAAGAGATCGCGCCCGTACTCCTCAAACTTCGGACGGGTGCGGGTGTTTAGAATCTCCTCCGTAGCCAGGTAGTGGATGCTGAGCAGTTTGGCCAGTTTACGGATAAGCTCCTCGTCCCCCACTCCATAGACATGTACCCAGCATACCGGCCAGTTCTCCAGTTGCTGCCGGAGCTCGTCCAGCGAGATGTCCTCCACCTCAACAAACTCTTCCGCACTGTACGCCATGAGGCGGATGCGCACCTTGTCCGGCTTGAGTGACTGATCGACACGCACCAGTTGCCCCGGCGGCAACCCGTGCCCGTGATCAAATACCTTCTTGCGGAAGACGACCTTCATGCTACGAGCAAAGATGATTCACGCGTAAAATCAAAACAAAAGCCCCCACGCCGTGAAGGCAAAGCTCCGGCGCCGTCTATACGTCGTCAGTGCTCAACCACCCGCAAACGCAGAAAGCGCGTCTGGGGCGCAGACAGCGGACCGGAGTCTGTCACCGTAACGGTCTCGGTCCCATCGCCGTTCACAACCACATCCCCCGTGGCAGCCAGCGGGGTAAAATCATCGCCGTTGGGCGACATACTGTAGCCCACCTGATAGCAAGAGGCAGGCACCCCCTCTGGACGAATGTAGGTTAAGGTCAGTTGCCCCTGCTCATTGACCGCCACCCGGGGAAGCCGGCGGCGCAGCTCGACCATATCCACCGCGAGCGGACTTAGCCCCAGCGCATACTCCACCAGATTACTCGTCCCATTGGCATTCGCATCTGCGTTTGCCCGCCAACTGCTCCCCGAACTTCCTGACATGGCCTGATAGTGGCTGGACCAGTTTTCAAACGTGCAAGGCAGCAGCCTCACCTGCACTGAAGGTGCCCCCTCCAGCGCATAGCCCGCACCAGCATCCAGCGTCAACACGAGCGTCCGGGCTTGGCCAGAGCGCAGCGCAAGCGCATGTACCGAAATCGTGGCCGAACTCGCACCGGGCTCCAGCAACAGCGCGCCATCCAGGGCCTCGTAATGTACCCCGGGCACCGCGCTACCGGTAGTCTGGTAGCTCAGGTGGAGCGGCTCGGGAATGGCCCCGTTTGTTTCGATGCGAATCTGCGCAACCGCGCCCGCTTCTCCCAACAGTTTTGTATCCAAATTACTGATACGGATGTGCGGCAATTCGCCACCGGTGGATATGCTCCACTCCCGGCAAACGGTCACGCTGCCATGACTCACACTCAGGCGTAGCCTCACCGACCCCGCGGCGAGAAAGGTCAGAGACGGGAGCGGGCTATCGGCGTCATCCAGGACCGCCTCCGTGCCCGAGACAACTTCCCACTGGTAGCTCAGGGGGCCCTCAGCATGGTTCACCTCGACCAAGGGGCTCCAGGCCTGCCCCAGCGGAGCCAGCTGTGAGGACAACTCCCCTACCTCGGGCGCGACGCTCAAGCTTGGCAACGCTGCCAGCAGCCGGATTTCTTCCTCACTCAACTCTCGTGAATACAAGCTGTATGCATCGAGCAAGCCGTTGAGGCCGCGCGAACCTGCGGCATTATTACCCAAGCTGACATCGCTTGCCTGGCTGATAAAATCTCCAAGCCCCTCCGACTGTAATGAAGCGGGTTGGTATTCGCCGTTGATGTACAGCATGGGCAACCCACGTGACTGGTCAAAGCTCACGGCTACGTGATTCCACTCCCCGGGGTGGATGGTGCCTTTTTTTGTAAACCAGATGGACTCAATCTGGTCGCGCTGGGCCAGAAACTTGAGATTATTGGCATTACCCGCTCCCTCGTCGAACCCCAGAAAGAAGGTGTACTCCTCGCTCTCAAAGACGCGTGGAAATGAAGTGTCGTCTGGCCCGAGCGGCTCAGACTTTACCCAGGCCGCAATAGTCGTCACGGGCATGCTGGGCAGACCTGTAACTTCGACCCGAGAGCCCGCGGTGCCATCTCCCCGATAGGCATCCCCCACCATACCAGGCTCCCGGCCAGCGCCACCAAGCAGTGTGCCCTGCCAGCCGTTGCCGGAACCATCCGTCACGCCGTCCCCTGCGCCTTCAAAGTCCCATCTGGCCAAGAGGGCTTCATCGAGCACGCTATCCACCGACCCAACGACAACGCTGCGTGTATCCATTTTTTGGATACCACCCGACCGCATGGTAGCCGTAACGGCATAGACACCATGGGCGGGAAAACTAAGCCTTGCACGGGAATCTCCAAGCTGCTCGACAACCACGCCAGAGGACGGAGAGACACGCCACTGCACCGGACTATCCGGCGACGCAACCAGGCCGTCACGCCTCACCTCAGCCTCACAAATGAGGGCATGCTGAGCCGAAAACAGTTGCACTGCGAATGCGGGCGAGCTGATGTGCATCTCCTGATCGTCTGCCAGCTCAAGCAGCATGGCGTAAACATTCAGGCGTCCACCCGTCACCGTCTTTCCGGCATGCGACGGGATAGGGTCCACACTCTCCAGCAGGGCGGCGCGCACCTGCTGCCAGGATAGCCCCGGCACAAGCGCATAGGCCAAGGCAATGGCTCCTGTCACTTGCGGCGTAGCCATAGACGTACCGGAATCGTAGCCGTAGCCGCCCCCCGGCAAAGTTGAATAGATATCCACACCCGGGGCAGACAGGTGGACACTGCCGAGGCCGTAGTTAGAGTCTGGGGCAAGGTTGTCCGCTGAGTCACTATTGGCCACAGCGATGATGTTCTCCAGCCCGTAGGAAGCCGGGTAGAAAGGCGTAGCGTCGTTATCCTGTGTAGCGTTTCCGGCCGATGTCACAAAGAGTATTCCGGCATTTCGCTGGCGCACGATCGCCGCCCGTAAGGCGTCACTATTCGATACCGTGCCATAGGAATTATTCGATGCGACGACGTTCACCCCCTGGTTGACTTTAAGCTGATAGATATAGTCCAGTGCCAGAATGGCCTGGCTGGCAGACAAGCTTTGATCGCCACAGCGCAGGCCAATCATGCTCGCCTCTGCACAGACACCGCTGCCCCCCAGCCCATTCCCCCCGACCGCACCCGCAATCCCCGCCACGTGGGTCCCGTGCCCCAGGCTATCCGATAGCGACCCGTCATTATCGTAAAAATCCCAACCGTGCACATCGTCGATGTAGCCGTTCTGGTCGTCATCGATACCGTTTCCGGGAATCTCGTCGGGGTTCGACCAGAGGTTTTCGGCCAGGTCTTCGTGCTCGGGGTCGATTCCGGAATCCAGCACCGCGATGACCACATCGTGGCCACCCGGGCCAGATTCCCACGCCTCGTAAGTCTGCATCAGTGCGTGAGCATACTGGCGCTGAAGTCCGGGGTCGTCGGGCCGGGAAGTCGGAAAATACAGGTAGTCCGGCTCAACAGTGCTGCCAGGGGAAAGGTGTTTGCCTAGCTCAGCAACAGCGTCGGGCACGCCGCCCAGACTTGGCTGACCAAGCTGTACCATGAGCAGAAAGGGCGATGGCGTTGACTCGACCTCATAGCCAGAGCGGCTCAATGCGCGGCGAACCAACTCTGCCTGCCCGGCATCCCCCAGCGAGACAAGTACGTGATCGGCCACCATGACTTCCTCGCGACGCAGCACCCAGGCTCCGGCTTGCCACTCCCAGTCCTCTACGGTGAGCAGCGTCCGCTCCCCACGCTGTGGCTTGAGCAATCGCGTGCGCCGGACTTCCGTGTCCGAAAACAGCACGGTACGCTCCTCCAGCACGCGCGCCTGCGGATAAAACGCCATGCAGGGAGAACGCGCTGGCAGCTCGGCGGTGAGCGTCTCGGCCCGCACCTTATCCACCGGCACGCTAAGCGCTTGTCCGGGTGTGGCATGCGCCACAGGCACTGACTGCTCCGATGTGGGATAGCTTGGCGCAACCTTGCGCGCGGCATCTGCCACGTCGGCACTGGGTTGCCACTTCCCGCCCGCCGTCATCACCCAAACGCCCGCATAGGTGCATACGGCAATCAACAGGATCGTGCGTAGAGGAGCCTTCATAGCAATGGGGACAAACAGAGTTGGGACTATAGCACGAGCAAGCCATGGGGCAATCGGGATAACGCACGCGATGCATTTAGTACAAGGCACTAGCCGATAGGATTACCCAACAATTCAGGTATAAATTCCAACCGTTCAAACCAAGCCAACCGATTCGTTGCCGGGAAAAAAATCCGTGATAATATCGGCATCGCCAACGGGGCAATACCGCCTCCCTCCATCTCAATCAAACCCTCCCATGATCGCACCTTTTCCCACGGAACTCGTCACCCTCCTCGGCTCATCGCTCTTCGGCGGCGTGATGAAGCTCATCGCCACCTCGCAGGAAAACAAACGCCAGGAGCGCCTGCTGAGCATCCAGGCCATGAACGAGAAGTTCAAGCATGTCGAAGCCGCCCGTCAGTTTTCCAATACAGGCTTCCAGTGGACGCGCCGCGCCATCGCGCTCATCGCCGTGTTCTTCATCGTGGCCTTTCCGAAAATCGTCGCCGTGTGGATGCCGGGCACACCCGTTCACGTGGCCTTTACCCAGATCAGCGAGGGTTTCCTGTTCTTCACTTCTGACACCGAGGAAACCCAGTGGATTACCCTCAACGGGCTCGTCATGACCCCGCTGGATACCCACCTGCTCAGCGCAATTATCGGCCTCTACTTCGGCGGTTCCCTCGCCAACCGCACCTAGCCCCAAGCCTTTCTTCACGACCCATACACGACATTCATCCATGAGACGAAACCAATTACTACGTCAGGCCATTCTGCTCCAGCTCGAGGCCGCAGCACCCACCTCTCTACCCGCCGACACCCTCCTGCAGGGCGTCCACGCCGCCGGATTCGAGATCAAGCAAAAGGCGCTCCTCAAGGAGCTGGCCTACCTCTGCGACAAGGGGCTGATCGAGAGCCATGTGCCCGACATCGACCCCTCTGACAAGCGTCACCGTGTGACCGCCGCCGGCCAGGACTACCTGGATGAGCAAGGCCTGACCTCCTAGTCACCCCTACGACAACTTTTACCGTATCGAAAACATGGATACAGAAACGACAGTTTTCTCCGGGCAACCGGACAAGGGGACAGACCAGAGTAGCCATAGCAGTAACAAGACCCCCGCACCGGACGGGCCCACCGCGTCGGCCAACAGACAAGGGCAGACGGGGGACATCCGGCACAACGACCCAGAGGCGGGCGGGGCTCACTGCCCTGCCCCCTCGACGGTCGCCATCCCCGAGCCTTTTAACCTGCACCTCAATCACCTGAAGAACACCAACCGCCGCACGCTGGAAATCCTCTCCCGCGTCTGCCCCGGCCATACCAAAGCCAGCGGTGCCATGGAGGCCGCCTGGGACCTAGTTTATAAAACCTTGGACGACAACGAAGCCAAGATGAAGGAGGAGCTTCCCACCATGAACACCCTCGCTTCCGTTATCCAGAAACTGATGTCTGCCTCCACCCAGATCAAGAACCTGGAGTTGAAGGTTCATGACCAGGAGCGCGACGAAGAAGACCGCCAGGTCAAGAAGGCCGAAATCCTCAGCGTACTCAGCAAAAGCGAGGGCGCAGAGGGCATCCGGCAAGACACCCTCCACGAAATCGAACAACTCCTGAAACTGCTATGAACGGCCTACTCAAAGACCATATCGCTGATGAGGCGAATGTGCGCGTCGTTGTCGTATCGGCCCTGCGGCTTGATGAGCGGAAGCTCCACGGCGACCCATGCCCCCAGCTCGGTATCCAGCACGGCGTACTCACCCGTGGCGGAGTCGAAGCGGATGAGGACGGCGCGCTGCCCCTGCGTAGTGGGCGTCATTTCCAGTTCGAAGCGGCCCGGGCCGATAATCAGTCCACTGGTTTCGACGGGCTCCACTTCCTTAAAATCGCCGCGCGTTTTCTGCGCACTATGCGGCTCGCTATCCGGAGCAGACTGGCCGTAGGCGAGCACGCCGACGGCGATAATGAGCAGGAGCATGATGATGCGTTCGATGTATTTCATGTGGATAATCTTTCCGTAGGTGAGGGGTTAATTCGTGTTGAAATCGATTTTGTCCAGGACCTGGACATACTGCTCGTAGAAGGCATTGCCCGGCCTCACGGTCTTATCGGGAATATCCAGCGTATACCACGCGGCCCCAGCCACGAGGTTATAGAAAGCGACCTTACCGGTCTGCGTATCGAGCCGGATCAACTCGCCCTGCGACACGAGAAACACATAGCGCCCCCCCTGGCCCTGAATGAGCTGGTTAAGCTTTGTATTCACACTGGGAAGCTCCTGTTGGGACGTTTGCTTGCGCGTGGTCACTCCACTATTTTGTGCAGCGAGCGGGTGCATCAGCCAACCGATACAGACCGTGATAATCATGAGGCGTACGATCGCGTTCATGGCAACACATTGTGTCGTCGTGCTCAGCGAGTGTCAAGGAGCAGGCTCCCTGCCCGGGTTTTTACGCCCTTTTCAAAGGAGGCAGCGTGAGCAGCGTAGATTCCACCTTTTTCTTGCCCTACCAACAGCGCTGGATCGAGGATAAGTCCCGGCTCAAGCTGATGGAGAAGTCGCGCCAGATCGGCATGAGCTGGACGGCGGCCTACCGCACGGTGCGCTCTCAGGCTGATTCCCGGAGCCGGCTCGACGCGTGGATATCCTCCCGCGACGAGGCGCAGGCCAAACTTTTTCTGGAAGACGCCAAGGCCTTTGCCCGCATCCTCGACCTCGCCGCCCGCGACCTGGGATGCACCGTGCTCGGCGAGCGCGCCCACTCGGCCTATGTGCTGGAGTTTGCCAGCGGCTCACGCCTGCACTGCCTCTCCAGCAATCCCGATGCCCAGGCTGGCAAGCGCGGCAGCAGACTGCTGGACGAGTTTGCCCTGCACCCGGACCCGCGGCAGCTCTACACCATCGCCTACCCTGGCATCACCTGGGGCGGGCAACTGGAAATCATTTCAACCCACCGTGGGTCGCAGAACTTCTTCAATCGCCTGGTAACCGACATCCGCGAGCGCGGTAACCCGATGGGTTTCTCCCATCACCGCGTCACCCTGCAAGACGCGCTGGAACAAGGCTTACTTAACAAGCTGAAGCAGAAGCTGCCCGAAGATGACCCACGCCAACAGATGGACGAAGCGGCCTACTACGACTTTATTCGCAGCTCCTGCGCCGACGAGGAATCTTTCCAACAGGAGTACCTTTGCAAACCTGCTGATGACGTCTCGGCCTTTTTGCCGTGGAACCTGATTGCCGCCTGCGAGTATCAGGATGGCAGCGATTGGGAGCTCCCGCTCGGACCACAAGCCAAGCCCACACGGGGCGAGCTCTATCTCGGTGTAGATCTCGGACGCGAGCATGACTTGACCGTCTTTTGGCTCGTGGAGCGCGTCGGCGACATCCTCATGACGCGCCGCGTGGAAACCCTGCGCCAGACGCCTTTCTCCGAGCAGGAAGAAATCCTCGACGCCTACCTCGCTTTGCCCAACCTACGACGCGCCTGCATCGACCAGAGCGGCCTGGGGCGGCAGTTCGCCGAGCGTGCTGCCAGCCGCTACGGCGCCTACCGGATCGAGGGCCTCACCTTTACCGCCAGCCTGAAGGAAACGCTAGCCTACCCGGTGCGCTGTCGCTTCGAAGACCGCACGCTGCGCATCCCGGCGGACAAATTTATCCGCGCCGACCTGCGCGCCATAAAAAAAGAATCCACCGAGAGCGGTAACATCCGCTTTACCGCCGACCGCGGGGCCAACGGCCACGCCGACCGCTTCTGGGCCCTCGCTCTGGCACTGCACGCCGCTCGCAGTCCCGCTGCCTCCAGCCACTACGAATCCATGCCGGCCAACGCCCGGCGCTAACCCGCCTCCCGCCAATCCCACTGTTTATCGACACCATGAAAACCGCATCCCTCATCCCGCAAGGCCGCGCCCTGAGCTCTCGTCGCGCCCGCTTTAACCCCATACGCCACCTCACGCCCGACTCGCTCGTGCGCATGCTGGACGCCTTTCACGCTGGCGAATTGCGCACAGCGGCACTCGCCTGGGAGGCTATCGAGCAGCGCGATGATGTCGTCAAGGCCGTCGCCACCAAACGCAAGAAAGCCATTGGTCGCTTCGGCTGGGAGGTGGAAACCTTTGACGACTCCGACGAGGCCAAGCGCCACCGCAGCGCGCTGGAGTTTTTCTACCGCCAACTCACCGCCACCCACGCCTGCGACTTGAACGAGAGCGGTGGGTTTTCCCTGCTCGTACGCCAGATGATGGACGCTATCGGCAAGCGCTACGCCGTGCACGAAATCGTATGGAAGCCGATCAACACCCCAAGCAGCGATGACCCCGCCATGCCACGGACCCTGCTCACGGCTGACCTGCGTTTCGTCCCCCTATGGTTTATGGAAAACCGCACCGGAGCCCTGCGCTTCCTGGAGAGCGATAACGCCATTGAGGGGCGCACGCTGGACAAGGACGGCTGGCTCGTGACCACCGGCGACGGGCTCATGGAGGCGACGGCCATTGCCTACCTTTTTAAACACCTGCCCTTGCGCGACTGGCTGGTGTACTGCGAGCGCAACGGCATGCCCGGCGTACGGGGCGTCACCGATGCCGCCCCCGGCACGCCAGAGTGGGAGGCGGCGAGGGAGGCCGTGCAGGACTTCGGAGCAGAGTTTCACGCCCTCATGTCGCGCGGGACCGAGATCGAAGCCATCGACCTGCGCGGCAGCGGCGAGCTGCCCTACCCGGCACTCGTAGACCGTATGGACAAGGCCATCGCCACCCTCTGGCGCGGTAGCAGTATGGGCACGGTGGTCGACTCCGGCGCCGGCATATCCCTCCAGGGTAAAGAAACCGCACTGATCGAGCGCGAGGACGCCCAGCACATTGCCGGCACGCTCCATACCCAGATCGACCGCACTGTCTTGCGCTATCTGTTTAAGAGCGACCAGCCGCGTGCCCGTGTCGTTATCAAACACAAAGAGAGCGGTCTCTCAGCGGAGGAACTCGACACGGCCCGGGACATTGTCAGCACGGCCATCCCGCGCGTCATCGCAAATCTGACGCGGCGTATTCTGGGAAAAGACCAAGCCCCTAAAGCATAACGTATCCACTTTATCAATACACATTTTCAAGACACTAAAACCATGAAAGAAGACAGCATTACAATCGGCGTATCCAACGAATGGCCCAACGCCACTGGCGGCTGGCTGCGCCTGGCCGAGTACGGCAACTGGCCCCACCCGCGCGGCCTGCAACAGCTCACCCACGAAGCCGCCGAGCAGATGGTCGGCTATTTCAAATCGCTGCGCGGCAAGCTCGCCCGCAGATTTGGCGGTCTCCCCGTCTACATCGGCCACCCCGACGACCCGGGATTCTCCGGCCAAAACGGCCACAGCGACACCCGCGCCTACGCCTGGATAACCGACATGCAGGCCCGCGAGGATGGCCTGTACATCCTGCCCCGCTGGTCACAAGCCGGGCGAGACCTGCTGAGCAACGCCTTCTATAAGTTCCTCTCGCCCCGCTGGGCCATGCGCCATCTTGACGGCGACACCTACGAGCCCGTACGCCTGATCTCCATTGGACTAACGAATCAGCCCAACATCCCCGGCGAAGCCATCGCCAACCAGTCTGTATCCACAGAATCACTACAGCAGGCCGAGGCTGAAGCTTCGGCGAATGAGGAGGAATACCCCGCGAGCGTGGAAGCCATTGACGTACTGGAGTTGATCGGTGTTGACCCGGAGGGCGACTGGCAGGCCGCTTGCCGCGCCCTGGCCGCTAACGCCCGGCGCTGGGAAGCCGAGGGCGGCGAGCTTGCTCAGGGCAATGACGAGCTTACGGCCGAGAACGAACGCTTTTACCGCATCGCCTGCGAGAGCGACAAAGCACGCGAAAGCGCTCAGGAAGCGCTGGCCAACGAGCGGCAGGCCCGTATAGACCTGCTGCTTGACCACGCCTTGCTACGCGGACGCATCCTTCCCCACGAGCGCGAAGCTTGGCAAAAGGGGCTGGAGTCAGACTTTGATAGCGGTCTGAAGGAGCTCTGCAACAGTGCCTGCCAACTCACCACCCGACCGCGCACCGACGGCCTGGGCCAGCGCCAGCCACGTATCCAGAAGCGGCGCGACTTCCTCGCGCTGGTTAACGAGCGCGCGGACACCACAGGTGAAGACTTTACCACGGCGTGGTCGCAGCTCAAGCGCGACCGCCCCGAGCTCTACGACCAGCTTTTCATCAGCTAGATGTATTCAACTTTCTGATACGGCACACTCCCCTACCGCATCTGGAGAATAATTAACCCAAAAATTCAAAACATCATGATTCGATTCATCAAAATCTTATTCCATCGCCTCCCGGTCTTCTCCAACGTGGCCGAAGGCACGCATCAGGGACAAGTCACCCGCCTGCTTGATAGCAGTGTAAGCACCCGTAACCTGATCGGCACGCAGGGCAGCCAGGCCAACGAGGTCGCTGTCTGCGACGCATCAGACCTGCCTCTCGGCGTCATCACCGATACGGGCGAAGAGGCCGGAGCGGTCAACGTCTGCCTGCTGAGCAACAGTCCGAGCACCGTGCTCATGGTGGCCAGTGAAGCCATCAGCGCCGGCGAGGACGTCTACACCGCAGCCAACGGACTCGTCCAGGACCAGCCATCCATCGCAGGCACCTACTACCACGTCGGGCGGGCCTTAACTCCTGCCTCGGGTAATGGCTCGCCACTTGAGGTCATGCCGATCGCTCCGCGCAAGACATTGGTTCTCAACGCCTTTGTCGGCACGCCAGCCACGGACTTGAACAGCCTGGCCACAGCCCTCGAAGCCGCTCCGGACAAGCTCATCATGATCGAGCAGGCGTAGTGACTTTTCCGATACAACGTCAACCAACATCCATTACCATGACACAGAAAAACCTTACCCAACCCGACTCCGGCGAAATCGCCGTGGCTAACGAAAGCCGCTTCGATGCCGCCCACTATTCCGAGCCCTTGACTGCGTTCACGGTGGGCTGGAAAGACCCGTCAAAACTCGACGAGTTGCTCGACTTCATCGCTCCGCGCGTGGATGTCGGCCGCCGTTTCGAGTTCAAGCAGGCCACCAACGCCGAGGCCTTTTTCTCCGAGACGGACGACGTGCGCGCGATCGGCAGCGCCTTTAAGCGCGTCGAGTACAGCGGCGAAACCGTGAGCACGAAGACCCTCAACAAGGGCCTGACCATGCGCATCGACCATGACGAAGTCTACGGCGACGACTGGCAGGAGCGTTACGTCCAGCTCTTGCTCCAGCGCCTGCTGCGCAACGAGCTTCGCCGAGCCATTGCCATGCTCGACAGCGCCGCTGTCTCTGCCAACAAGACCTGGGACGACAGTGCCACGCCGGACGCGGATATCCGCGCCGAGCTCATCGCGGCAACCGACCTCAGCGGTGTGCGCCCGAACCGCCTGCTCTTTGGCGAAGGTGCGTGGGACATCCGCGCGGCTTCCTATGAGGCGCAGACCACGGCGGGCGCGTTTGGCTCGCTGCCGCTCGACCCCGAAAGCCTGGCGCGCAAGCTCCTCGTTGAGGGTGTGCGCATCGCGGGGGCGCGCTATCAGAGCGCAGCCGACGCAAAGTCGGGCATCGTGGGTGACGCCGTTTATGCCTTCTACGAGCAAAGCGGCGTAACCAAGGACGAGCCGTCGAACCTGAAGCGCTTCGTCACGCCGGTAGACGGCGGCGGCAGCTACCGCGTCTACCTCGAAGAATCCACCAAGTACACCGACCTCACGGTCGAACACTACAGCAACGTGGTCGTGACCAGCGACCTGGGCGTGCGCAAGCTCGCCATCAGCGAATCCTAACCCCAACCGGGAGGGCGGACGGCCCAGCTACCCGCCCTCCCCACTCTTTTTTTTACCATGAAGACCTGGATTACTCTAAGCGAAGACGACATTAAAGCCCACCTCAACGCCGCTCAGGCAGAGACCCTGCTGACACGCAGTAGCCGAGGGCAGAGCAGCGACCCGCTCACGCCCGCACTCGACGACACGACGGCCAGCATCCGCTCGGCCATCCGTAGCCAGCCGACGAACGCACTGGCTGAAAATGTCTCCGCCATTCCGCCGGAGCTAAAGCGCACGGCCTGCCTGCTTGTGCTGGCACAGTTGCCCGGGCGCATCGGTGGCATCATGCTCACCGAAGAGCAAATGGATTTTATCGCCGAGGCGCAGGACGTGCTGGACCGCGTGCGCGACGGGGAGCTCCCCGTCAGTCTGCCCGATGAGCCGGAGGACGCCCCCGAGGTCCGGACCAGCTTTGGGCTGACTGTCGCCCGCAAGCGCGAGCAGCGCACAACCGGACGCGACCTGCGCGGCCTGTAGCTGTGCCATCAGACCAGGCACCGTATCCATTTTTTCACGACACCACATACCCCTCGCCATACGCACACAATCTTTCACGCCATCCGCCACCATGAGCAGCATTCCTAAAACCCGTATCCGCATTCAGGCGGACCTGTTTTCCTTTACTAACTTCAGCGACCTTCTGCGCGCTGACCTCGACGGCTATGTGCCGAAATTCCGCGCCGGGGACGATGTGCAGTTTGAGCTCGGCTTCTTTAACAACGGCACGCTGCAGGACCTTTCCGGCATTGCCTCCGTCACGATGGAGATCAAGCCGATGGACCTGAGCGTTATCGAACGCTACGACACCGACAACGATGAAGATGACGAGTTGGACAACTACGACCTGCGCGGCCCCGACCTCAGCCTGAGCCCGATTCGCAGCAAGACGGTTGCCGCCAGCGCCTTGAACACCGGACTGACCCAGCCTCAGTGGGAAACCGATGAGGCCGCGCACTGTCACGCGCAAATTGCGCTCAGTGCCAGCGAGAGCAACATCGCCGCGGGTGATCGCTGGCTGACCATCGCCATCACCACCAATGATGACCCGGGCCAGACGCGCACTGTCTGCGCAGGGCGCATCCGCGTATTGGGCGGAGGCCTCAGCCAATCCGGTGGCCCCGACCTCGATGCTCCGGGTGAGGATTATTATAATACCGTCCAGTCAGACGCGCGCTATGCCCAGCGCAGCCAAAACCTGGCTGATATATCCGATACCAGCTCGGCACGGGACAACCTCGGGTTGGGAGACATCGCAACCACGGACTTGATCGACGAGGACGACATGTCCAGCGACACTGCCGCCCAGGCTCCCTCCCAGCAGAGCGTCAAAGCCTACGTAGACGCCGGGCTTTCTGGTAAGGCCAACGCCTCGCACACGCACACCGAGGGCGACATCACCGATCTGGATAAGTACACCCAGGCAGAGGTCAACGCACTCATCGACCAGAATCGCGCTGAACCCCCGGCTGTGCTCTTCAGCGGGGCAACAGGGTATGTCGGATTGCCCGCCTCGCTTTCTGGTATTTTCGCGGGCAACGCCACTATCAGTCTCCTGGTCAAGCTCGACGACGGCCAGCCTTCCGGCTCGCAGACCCTCATCGGCGCGACGGACGCGAGTGACGATACCTTTACCCTGTCAGTCAACTCCAGCGGTCAAATTGTGATCGCGATTGGCGACGGCACGAGCACGGTCACCCACACCAGCGTGGCCTATTTTTCGGACGGCGCTAGCGATTGGACATGGCTGCTCGTGGCCATCGACACCGCCGCGCACGAGATGCAGCTCTACGTCAACGGCACGGCCTACGGCTCAGCGGAGGACATCAGCTCGCTTGATATGAGTGCGGCCAGTGTGCCCGCGCTCTATCTGGCGGCCCGAAACAACAACGGAACGGCAGATCAGTTTTTCAAGGGCGCAGTCGCAGCGCTGGACGTTTATAACCTCGCCCTCACGCCTGACGCCATCGGCAACGGCGCGGTTAAGCCTTTTTTACGCTGGGCCACACCGGCCGATAGCACGGTATACGCAGCATCGGATGCGGGAACTAACAATGCTACCGTAGATGAAGTCAACGGTATCAGCGACGGCGTAACAAGCTTTGATGGCGTGCTGCGTTGCTATCCCGCTGCGGGTACGTTGGGCAACCACTATTTTAGTTTCTTGGGCGCGTTTGAAGTTGGGCAGACTTACAAGGTTTCGATGTGGTATTACATACCGAGCGATAATACCGCCGTCGATGGCTTCGATTTTCAAAGCCACTTGGATTCAGCATCTCAGTTCACCGACCCCTTTACTGAATTATTGGTCGGTAATGTGAGATCGACTGGCGCTACCGGCGATGGGGCATTCACCAGCGTAGTTGGTACTTGGACTTATATTGAGTTTTTCATACAGCCGAATTACGCAACACCTCAAATCGAATTGTACGACGGGAATGACCAGGTCTTCACGGCGACAGGTGCAGTGGATGATAACGAAATCTACTTCAAGGATATTACCATTACCAATGTGGGTGCGGTCGGGTCTTATCGCTTTGGTGAGGGCGTCGGCTACCAGCCGAAGGACCAGTCAAGCAACCACTACGACGGGCTGCTTTCGGTAACGGGTGCCACCTGGAGCCACCCGCAGAAGCGTGGCACGCTGCGGGCATTTGGTCTCGATGCAAACGGCGGCGCGGCCTACGTGGCCAGCTCCAGCCGCGACACCCTGCCAGCCAACGCCATCATCACGCGGGCTATCGTGAAAAACAACGATACGGCCATCGCCTCGGGCGCGCTGGACATCAACCGCTTCGACGGAACCAACCGCGCCACCATCGGAGACAACGCGCACGAGATCGGCGCAGGCGAAGGTGCCGTCATCCTGCCCGACGACGGGCAAGACCTGGCCGACCGCCGTGTCGAGATCCCCAACACCGCCGACGCAGGCATGGACGACTTCGACATCCAGATCGATTACGAGGTTTTAGCCTGATAAGTACCACCACACACACGGCAGGGCGAATACAGTTGTCACTCAGGCGGGGAAATCCCTTAATGAAACAACTCGCCCTGCCGATTGATACACCCAACATGCGCCCAATACTCCCATTCCTCGTCCTGTTTTACGGCCTGTTCCTCCTCTCCGGGTTGAAAGCTGAGGAGGCAGGCACGGTCACTGATCCGGCTTTGATTAAAGTGCTCGATGAGTACATCGAGAGTCGAGGCGGTCAGGCACGGCTTGTCCAAGTCGCCAGCTTGACCTACACGGGAGCGATTTTCGAGGGCGACAAAAAGGTCTTCGAAATCGTCAACGTCCAGAAGCAGCCCAATATGTCGCGGGTTGTGCTGGAGCAGGGCAACATGCGCATGGTCATCGGCTACGACGGCATCCGCGCCTGGGTGCGCCGCGAGCTGGACGGTCAGCGCCTCCCCCGCATGGAGCTCGGCCTGGAGGAGCGCGATGTTGTCATCCGAGAGGCCGACTTCATCGATCCCCTGATTCATTACAAGCGCTCGGGCTACACCTACACCCTGCTTAATGATGCCCGCGTTCAGGGCACGCCGTGCTACGTGGTCGAAGTTCAACGCCCCAACATGCCCGGCAAAGAAGTCTTTTACCTCGAAAAGGAAACCGGCACCTTACTCAAGCGCGTTGTCACCTTTCCCAGCGACTCGGGTGAAAAGGTCATCAGCAGCCTCTATAGCGACTACCGCTTCGTCGAGGGCATCCCCATTGCCTACGAGGTGCGCACCCGCTCCGGCGACGGCGAAGAGCAGGTGATTTTGTGGGATTCTGTTATTCCCAATAAGGGTGTGTTTGACTCTTACTTCAGTGACCGCTGATAATCCCCCCGCGCATCCTCGCGGGTTATGACACTTACGCCAACACCACCTCACCGCTTTCGCCGCTTGTGCCTCGTCGGCTCCGGGCTCTTTGCAGCCTGCCTGCTGGCCCTGCTCACGGCACCCTGGTGGGGACGCCTTCCCCTGGCGCATCTCTTGCGCGAACGCCTGTCCGCGATGGACATGGAGGACGTCCACCTCAGTATTAGCCATCTCGGTCTGACCAGCCTGCAGGTGGAAAACCTGCACCTTACCTGGCAAGGCCACGCCCTCAGTATTGCGCATATCGAGCTCGCCTACGACCCGCTAAGCCTGCTTTCCAGGCGTCTGGAGTCGGCTATCATTACCGGGCTCAATGCCGACATCCAGCTAGACGCCCTGCTTGCGCCCAGCCCGCACGAGCCTACCGATAGCACGCCTGCGGAAAGTTCACTTCGCGAGACCCTCCCCTCGGCAATCCCGCTCGATCGCCTCCTCTTGGCCGACAGCCAGCTCAGGGTACACCTCGGGCAGCACTCCCTCAGTTGGGACTTGCAGGCTAATTTCCGCGGCGGGAAAGACTGCCAGCTCAACCTCATTGGCGAAGGCCCCACCAGCGCCTTTACCCTCGGCGCAGACCTGCAGCTTGCCACCGCCGATGGCGACGTCACGCTGACCTTTGAGTTCAGTGAGCTCTCCCCCGCCCTGCTGCCCTACGCCTCACTCATGCCCGAGGATTTTCAGGCGGTTAACTTCAGCTCCGGCCCGCTCCAACTCGATGCCGCCCTCGCCATTGAGAACGCCCGCCCCGCCCACTGGGCCCTCATCCTGGCCAATACCGAAGGCACGCTCGAACTCCCACCTTATGATTTCGGCTACCTCAACCTCGCCCTCGGTGCCAGCGGCAGAGGCAGCGTCCCCGAACACCTCTGGCTGACCCTCGACTTTGCCCAGGCCACCTATGAGCAAAGTGGCATGAGCTGGAGCAAGTTTACCGCCGAGCTGCGCGGAGGCGAGCGGCTCGACATCACCCTGCAGCAGCCTGCCTTTTACCGGGATACGCTCCGCGCCGCGCTGCCCGAGGGCACGGTCAGCCTGGCTGCCATCGGTGCGTTTGACTTTCAAAACTTCACCCCCGGCCACCGCATCAAGCTCGCCATCCCCGCCCAGGCCTTTACTGCCAGTCAGGGCGACACCTCACTCGCGGGCGAGTTCTCGGCCAAGTCCACCCTCCGCTGGGACAACGGCCTGCCCGACGGCACCGTGAACTTCAACCTCCTCCAGGCCAACATGCAGGCCCCCGCCTATCAGGCGGAGCTCACCGACCTTAGCGGAAACATCGCCCTCTCCAGCCTGCTACCGCCCGCCACGGACATCGCCCAGCAGCTGCACTTCGCCTCGCTCAGCGTCGGCCAATACACCTTTGAAGACAGCAACATCCTCTTCGAACTCCAGCCCGGCAGCGAGCAATCCCCCCAGGCCGACGTCCGCTTCAACACCCACTTTCTCGGTGGTAAAATCAAGACCCGCATCCTCGCGCCGCTCGACAATCCGCAGGACGTCCGCGCTGTTCTCGTGCTCGAGCACGTCGACGCCGAGCAACTGGCTCAACTCATCCCCGACTTTCAGGGCATTATCAGCGGAAAAATCAGTGGCCAGCTCAACGCCAGCTTACACGCAGGCCAAGTCCTCATCCAGCAGGGGCAACTCAGCATGGATGGCGGCAGCCCGGGTGCGCTCAGTATCGCGCGCGGCTCCTGGCAGCTCAGCGGCATGAGCGCCGAGCAGGTTGACGAGCTCGTCGCGGGCAAGCGTATCGATGAGATTTTTCAGCTCCCCGGCGGTGAAACCCTCGTGACCGAGCTCGCCCTGCGCGACCTCCGGCTTGACGCCTTCCAGCTCCAGGTCCATCCACGCGCAGGGGATACACCGCGGGTGGAGATCCACGTCGAGGGCAGCTCGCAAGTCGCCGGCGCCACCGTCCCCATCGTGCTCGACATCCCCATCCGCATCGACCTCGAAGCCGCCATTCAGGACTGGCTCCGCTACAGCGAAATGACCGGCGGTTAATCCACCTAAAAGACCAACTGCAGTTGCGAGCGGATGCTGTTCACGCTGAAACCCGGACCGGTAAAGGTACCCGCGTTGGGGCCAAAGTTCAGGTAGCTGTTGGCGTATTCGGTGTACTGGTAGCCGAGCTGGACCTTCAGGTCGTTGCCGTAGATGTACCAGTTGACCCCAAAGTAGTAGGCCTGCGCGCTGTCGAAGAAGCGGCGCAGAGCCACCCCTTCGCCGTTGGGCAGGGTGGAGTCCAACATCGCACCGCGCCCGTCCGTGTTCAGGTAGGCGTACTGGAAAACCAGCTCCACATCCTCGCTAACGCGGTACGAGGGCGTCACGATAAAGCCATAGGGCGCCGCCTGAGCCGAGGTCGGCTTAGTCGCCGCCACAGCCAGTTGTTGCGGGGTGTAGAGCTTGCCGTGCTCAATCCAGTTGATAAGAAACTCCCCCGTCAGGATAAAGCCGTCCCACTCCAGCAAGAAGTACGGGTTGAGCCCGACCGACATCGCGGTGCCGTCGGAGTTACCGATCTGAAGCCCCGTGCTGGCGCCGTTGTCCGTAGGCTGCCAGAAGGAATTCCCCGCCGACTGGTAGCCCGCGCTGATGCCCGCGGTCAACATCAGCCTTTCATCCTCCCGCTGGGCAAAGTCCCAGCTCGTATACAGTTGGGTGTAAATCCCGAGGCTGTTCTGAAAGGCGTTGTGCGAAGACTCCCCCGCATAGCCGTTGACGATGGACAGCTCCATGCCCAGCGAGTCGCTCACATCGTAATGCGCAAAGAGCCCCATGTGCTGGGCGGCAAAACCGAGGTCCCCATTGGACTGCGTCCCCTCCGGCAGCTCATCCTCCGTCCCGGTATCATTGCCCCAATACCCGCTGACAATCGACCGCTCGATCGTGCGCAGCGCCGTGGTCGAGCTGTACTCCTCCTGGTTAAAGCGCACCTTGCGCAAACCCGCGTAGAGGTTGATGTCCGGGTTTTCCATTTGCTTGTAAATGTAGGCGTGGTCCAGCCGCACCTTTCCCCCGCCAAAGTTCGGCATCACAATTGCCCCAAAGCCGTTGCCCAGACTGGCGTCTACTCCCAGATAGATACGGCGCAGTTGGAAGTTGTTGCGCGAAGCCGGGTTGAGCCCCGCCCCGTCGTCAAACTCCATGTAATTATACTGGAATTGAAACAGCCCGCTGATGCGAATCATCTCGGTGTGCTTGCCCTTGGGCTCCACCCGCACGCTGTCCATGTTTAGGATTTCCTCCGCCTCCTGATGCGTCAGGTAGCCTTTCTTCTCCAGCTCGCGCACCAGCACATCGTCATCGGCGTAGGCCGTTAGCAGGCCAGCCCATAGCAGCACGACAAACAGATGGCGTAGAGAGAGTGGCATGGCGCTGCGTATGTGCGCCGACTATTCCCCTCCACGCAACGCCTTTAGTGTAACATTTCCGTGAACCCGGCACGGAAATCGGCAAAGCGCGGCGCCCAGCCCAGCTCTTCACGTATCCGGTCAATGCTCACCCGGCGGTTGGGCAAGCGACCTCTGCTTCCCCGTCGACCGTTATCCCGTTGACCTTCAGCCTCCGGGTCAAAGCTCACCTCGCCCTGTCCGCACTGCTCCGCCAGCCAGCCGTAGAATGCTTCCCGTGTTACAGGACTGCCATCTATTACGTTATAAATCCGGTTGGCCAGCCCCTCCGGTGCGGCAAAGCTCGCCTCCACCGCACTGACCACATCCTCCTGGCGAATCAAGTTGATGTACCCTTCGGGTGAGCCGCTAAAGTGCGTGTCCCCCCCGCGAATGCGGTCCAGCATGAAGTGCCGCTGTGGCCCATAGATGCCCCCCAGACGCAGCACGAACCAGCGACCAATTCCCGCCACGGCTTCAGCCAGTACACGCTCGGACTCCAGCAATAGCTCCCCCGTGGGCGAGCAACCCTGCGTCGGCGTGTCTTCGTCCACCCACTCGCCTTCGCTCTGTGGGTAGACACTGGTGGCGCTGGTGTAGACCACCGTCCCAAGGCGCCCACGCCCGGCCCACTGGACCAGCGAACGCTGCCCATTCACGTATGACTTCCGGTATCCTTCTAAACCATTGCCGCCCGAGCTGACGCAGTTGAGTACGTAGTCCTGCTCCGCGTCCAGCTCGCCATGCCAGCTATCGCTGTCGATCTCCGCCTCGACGACCCGCTGCAGGCCGAGCTCGCGCAAGCCCGCCGCAGCCTCCGCATTCCGGGTCAGGGCAGACACCTGCCAACCGCGCTGGAGCGCACGACGCGCCACCGCCGTGCCGATGTATCCGCAGCCTAAAATCGTCAGTGAGGGGGACTCAACATTTGCCATAAACGAGCAGTCTCCGCCCCAGCCGCCACAGGTCAACCCCGAAGCCCAAGCCGCGCACAGAAACGTTTCCCCGCCACGCCCTTACCGATGCCTAGGCTGTGTACGCAAAATAACTCATCATTTTAAACCGCAGAGACGCAGAGCGCAGCGGGTCGATTACTATCAAACGAGAAGCGTTCCCTTCTAATGAACTTAACCAGACGAGCCTTCTTCAACTGCTTTGCGGTCTTTGCGTGAGAAAAAAACCACATTTCAAATCAAAGTACCCAGCCTTTTAAAAGCTAAGTCCGATTCCATCTATGATTGCTAAGATCTTGGTAGGGACGGCTGCCCTCAGCCGTCCGTGGCTGCCTGAGACAGACAGCCCTACCCGGCCCACGGGCTTTATCATTTTTATGGGAAGACGGTATAAGCTAATAGCCACCCAAACACACAAAATGCCTATGAGGTCGCCAGGCGTCTCTGCGCCTTTGCGTCTCTGCGGTAAAAGCCTCGGCCTAGTCCTTGATTCGCTTGGCGGGCTTGCGGAACGAGGGCTTGGCTGGTCCTTCCGGTTTGGCCGGTTCTTCGGCCTCCGCCTGATCCGGGAACGGGATAACGCCGTCGTCGGCCTCCGCCGGCTGGCTCGCCTCGCCCTTAACGGGCTTGACCGCCTTCACGGCCATGGTCGACGGTGCCACCTTGGCCTTGCGGAAGGCAGGCTTCATCACGATACGGTCAGACTTCTTGCCCGCGCCCTGATAGTACCCGTAGGTAATCAGCCCGACCGTCACCAGGTCGACCAGGTTCAGCAGCAGCGGATACAGCGAGCTGTTTTCCATAAACTGCGAGAGCAGGTTGAAAAAAGGATAGAGGAACCACCCACAGGCTATCGTCACCACGATCGTCGTTACACCGCGACGCAGGTGCGCCGGTACGTCTTCCGGCAGTGAGCCCAGGGTCAGGAAAAGCATGATAATCAGCGCGGCCGAACACGTAAACGAACCCAGCGACAGGAAAAGCGCAGCCGGACGGGCCAGCCCCTCGATGTTGGACAGCGCGATAAACAGAAACAAGCCCGCCGCGATAAGGAACATCAAACCGTAAATCGGCTTGTCCTTCTTGGTCACGTGAATGAGCCGCGAAAGCATGAAAAACAGCAGCGGCGCAAGAATCGTCCACGTCACCCCGCGCGTGAACAGGCTGTAGCTCTCGGACTCGCCCCATAAGAAGTCTCGAAACAACCCCTTACCCAAAAAGAAACTGAAGGCCAGGATGAAGAGAAACACCCCATAGCCCAGCATGGCATTAAAGTGTACCTCCGCCCGCTTGCGAAACGCCTGGGCAAAGAAAAACATGCCCACCGCCCCGAACACCACCAGGTCCAGGATAAAAGAGTTATAAGTCAGACGCTGAAAGCCCGTGATCGTCGGCCCGTCGTAGGGCACCTCTGTCACCGTGTTGACCGCGGAAGGGTCCGCCAGTTGAGCCTCAAGGTCCGGACTCGTCACCACCCGCGTGGGCGGTGGAGGATTACTGCTGGAGGGGGGAAGTTTGTCTATAAGAACGCCGGGCTCAGCCATAATAAGCAATGGAGTAGAATAACAGAGTGCCATCTCTTAGCTCTCAAGCACCTACCTTTCCAGTATGAAATGCCCCTCTCAGAAAAGTTTTTGTCAAAAACCAGGGAATACCCCTAGAAACCCAAACGACGACTCCCACCGATCTGCGCCATTACAGACAGAACGAAACACTCCAAATAAACACGGCCTCCCCCACGGCTATAAGCTTGTCTCAACCCGCGGCTTTGAAATGCTCCCAACATGCCTCCGCACCGCCGCATGCTTACCTGGACACTGACGTGCTGGCTGCTCGCCTCCGCCTGCCTGCTCCATGGGCAAGACGCCCCCGAGGCCAACACCCGCGTCGTCGTGTTTTACCAGGTCGGCTGCGGAGACTGCGAACGCGTCGAAGGCTGGCTGGAGGAACTGCATGAGGCCATGCCGGAGCTCGCCATTGCCCACTACAACATCAAAGCGCCCGCCTCCCTGCGCCTCAACGAAGCCCTGGCCGACCACGCCGGGCTCAATGAATACCGCCGCATGGTAGCCCCCGCTGTCTTCACCCAGGCCGGAGCGCTCGTGCGCAACGACATCACTTTTGGCCAGCTCGCCGCGCTCCTCGACGAAGCCGTCGCCGCCCGTGAATATGACCCCGAGGTCGCCGCCCAGTGGGACGCCCTCCTTGACGCCGAACTTCCCGGCACCGAGGCAGACTCCCGCATCGCCGAGCGATTCTCGCGCCTCACCGCAGGCGTCGTCATCGCCGCCGGCCTGCTCGACGGGGTCAACCCCTGCGCCTTCGCCACCATCATCTTTTTTCTCTCCTACCTGCACATGGCCCGCCGCAGCCCGGCCCAGATGCTCCAGGTCGGCCTCGCCTTTGCCCTGGCTATTTTCCTCACCTACCTCGCACTGGGCTTTGGCCTCGCCCGTGCACTGGCCGAGGCCCAGGCCATGCGCAGTCTCGCCCTCGCGTTCAACTGGCTGCTCGTGGCCTTCGCGCTCATCCTCGCGATCCTGAGCTTTCGCGACGGCATCCTCTGCCTCCGGGGCAAGCTCAAGGACACCGCCCTAAAACTCCCCCTCTTCCTGCGCAAACGCATCAACCGCGCCATCCGCGAAAGCGCCCACCACCGCCGCTTCGTCCTCGCCGCCTTTGTTACCGGGGTGATCGTGGCCCTGCTCGAACTCGCCTGCACCGGCCAAGTCTATCTCCCCACCATCATGTATATGCAGCAGCGTGGCACAGAAACCCTCATGGCCAGCGCCTACCTCGTCCTGTACAACGTGGCCTTTATTCTGCCCCTGATCGTGGTCATCATCCTGGCCTGCTACGGCCTCAGCAACGACCGTCTGACCGCCTTCTTCCAAAAGCACATCGCCTGGGTCAAGTTCGCCACCGCCGCCCTCTTTGCCCTCATGGTCATCATCCTGCTCTACAGCATGGGCGTCCTGTAGCGTAAGGGCGGCTTAGAGCATCTTCGTGTACCGTAATCTCAGACGCGATGCGGCAGCATGAAAGTGCAGCCTAAGCCTGCTGCGGAGCTTGAGGGCGCAGAGCCGCAAAATGGCACAAAAAACACAAAAGAGCATTAGGCATTGCCTAAGATAAAGCTCATATCTGAAGCTCTTTGCGCCTTTGCGTCTCTGCGGTGAAATCGTTTAGACAAGAACTAAGCTAACACGACACTAGGCCCTGGCCGCATGGACCTCCAGGCGCTGCGAAAGCGCGCGGCGCACCGCCTGACAGGCGGGCTCGGACCAGAGATTTTTCACTTCCTGCGGGTCGTTACGCAGGTCGTACAACTCGCCGAAGTCCTCCCCCGCATAGGCCACCAGCTTCCACTCGTGCGTGCGCACCATCGCCATGTGCTCGACGTTGGGGAGCATGTTGCAGCGCCCATGTTCAGCAAACACCGCGTCACGGCCTGCGGCTTTACCCGCACACACTTGCCCTGCATTCATGGCTTCGCGGGCATCGTCCAGTTCAACCCCCGCCAGCTCAAACATCATCGGCACGAGGTCCATCTGCTGAATCAATTCGCGGCAGCGCACGCCACCGGGCAGTCGCCCCGGGGCCCAGGCAATGGTCGGCACCCGCATCACACTGTCAAACATGGTCCATTTCTGCACCTGATAGTGATCGCCCAGCGTGTCCCCATGGTCAGAGGTAAAGACAATGATGGTATCCTCCAGCAGCCCCTTGCGCTCGAGCGATGCGAGCACGGCACCGATACGTTCATCAATCATGGCCATGTTGGCCGCATAGTAGTGTCGCAATTTACGCAGTTGCGCCTCGGTCGGTTGGTCCGACCACTTCACCCCGCCGTGATTACCATGTATCATGATGTCT
>JAUIAM010000044.1 GCA_030425485.1 Verrucomicrobiia bacterium | reverse complement strand
CGCAGATTTCGCAGATTCACACAGATGATTCCGGGGTTATCCGTGAACATCTGTGTGATCCGTGGTTAAAATATAGAGACATCTCCGGCTACATTTTTATTTAAACTGCCCTAATTCGCCTCAAAGCGGTCCTTTGGGGGCTACCTTAGCCGGGCGCAGCATGGGGAAGATCGAGCTCGTGCCCTTGTCCTCGGTGTGCTCGACGGTGAAGACGTGCGCGTATAAGCTGGCCGACCACTCGCGCCCCTCCTGCGTCACGCGCAGGTAGCGCAGCCCCTCCTGAATGTAGGGGCTGATCGATTTCCAGAAGAACCCGGCAAATTTGCTCCGCATTTCCAGTGGGGTCTTGTAGCCAAATTTCTCGTTCAGACCCAGCTCGCTGAACTCATAGTAGAGCGAGGGAATCTTGCGCAGATAGTTCGGGTCGGCCAACTGACCGATCAAGTCCGAAGCTCGTACCAGCGCGCCGTAGCTGTCGGTGTCATCTGTACCCTTCCCCTCTGGAGGCGGAAAGCGCGTGTACTCGATGTAGGCCTGCACGACCTCCGGGTCGATGTGGTCGGCGTTTTCAAAACGCTCGCGCACGAAGACCTTGCCCCGGTCAACGTGGTAGGGCGTAAGTGTGGCGCAGGTAAACTCGTGCGGTATCTTCTTGAGCGTGTTGGCCTCGTCCACCACAACGTAGTCACCGTTGTCCTCGCGGCAAATGCCGCGCAGGTAGCCAATATCATGGCAGAGCAGCGCGACCATAAAATGCAGCCAGTCGTGCGGGCTGACCCCACCCTCATTCAAGTGCTTGCCCTTGAGAATGGCCTGACCCACCTGGGTCACCGTCATGGTGTGCTCGACGTTGTGGTAGGGCGCGTCGGAGTTGCAGAGGTTTTCCAGAGCCAGGTGCCCCACCCAGCGCAGGATCTCCCCGTAGTCGATGTCGCTCGTACCGTACATCAGGTCGTACTCCTGCTTCAGTTTCTCCACAAAGGGAGTAATCATCAGTTTATTGACATTGAGCATGATTTACGGGGGCTGAAAGTGAGAGGTTTACCCCCATGCTAGCAAGCTGCGATGCCGTGTCGATGTCAGAAAAACCGATGACCGGGCAGCGCTGTAACAGATAAAACCGAAGCTGCTCTAACATAACAAAAAAATCCCGACTCACGTGGAGCCGGGATTGGGTAAAGGGAATGGTTATCCTGTAGCGCTAGCGACTACTCGCCCACGGCGTAGCGGGTGAAGCGACGGATCTGGAGGTTTTCGCCGATCTTCTGGATGCTGGCCGTGAGGAGCTCACCGATGGTCTGATCCGTGTTCTTCACGAAGGGCTGCTCAAGCAGGCAAACCGTGGAGAGGTACTTGTTGATCTTACCTTCAACGATCTTCTCGATCGCTGCAGGGGGCTTGCCTTCAGCCTGACCTTCGGCGACCTTGCGCTCGGCTTCGAGGATAGCCGGATCGACTTCCTCGCGGCGAACGGCGATCGGAGCAGCGGCAGCGATATGCATGCAAATGTCGCGGGCCAGAGCCTTGAACTCGTCGTTCTTGGCCACGAAGTCAGACTCGCAGTTGAGCTCGAGCATAACGCCAACCTTACCACCCATGTGGATGTAGGACTCGACGATACCTTCAGCAGCTTCGCGGTCAGCCTTCTTGGCGGCCTTGGCGATACCCTTCTTCTTCAGGATCGCAATGGCTTCTTCTTCGTTGCCATCAGCATCCTTCAGCGCGTTCTTGCAGTCCATCAAACCAGCTCCGGTGCGTTTCCGGAGATCGTTAACCATGCTTGCGGAAATAGTTGCCATAATAATCGTGGAGTTAGCGTCTTACTTGGATTCTTCAGTTTTGGCTTCAGCGGCCGGAGCTGCTTCCTCTTCCGTGGAGGCGGCTTCTTCCTGCTTCTGCTTCACTTCTTCCTCGTCGATCATCAGATCGGGGGAAATGGTGACCTCGGGCTGGGCTTCGGTGAACTCGCGCTGGA
This sequence comes from Verrucomicrobiia bacterium, assembly GCA_030425485.1. GTDB lineage: Bacteria > Verrucomicrobiota > Verrucomicrobiia > Opitutales > Cerasicoccaceae > Ruficoccus. The sequence goes on along the minus strand of JAUIAM010000044.1, from coordinate 10,452 downwards.
TGATCGGCGTGATGTCCTTCTGGGTAACAGCCGGCTCGGCTCGACGGGCCAGGCCGTTCTGGATGGCCTCAACGATAACCTCGACCACAAGGCGAACGGCCTTAACGGCGTCGTCATTACCGGGGATCGGGTAGTTAACCAGCGTCGGGTCGGAGTTGGTGTCGACCAGCGCGATAACGGGGATCTTCAGGCGGTTGGCCTCGGCAACAGCGATTGCCTCGGTCTTCACGTCGATGACGAAGAGCGCTGCGGGCAGCTTCTTCATTTCGAGCATGCCTTCAAAGTTGCGGTGCATGCGGGCCATCTCGCGGCGGATGGCGGCAGCTTCCTTACCGGGGAGCTTTTGCAGGGAGCCATCGGCTTCCATGCCCAAGTAACGCTTGTACTTTTCGAGGCTCTTCTCGACGGTCTGGAAATTGGTCAGCGTGCCACCGAGCCAGCGACTGGCGCTAAAGGGCATGCCTACGGTATTGCCGGCTTCGCGGATGATTTCCTGAGCCTGGCGCTTGGTGCCGACAAAGAGAATGTCCTTGCCGGAGGCGGTCAGCCCCTCGACGAATTCGCAGGCCTTTTCGAGGAGGCCGTAGGTCTTCTCCAGATTGATGATGGAGATACCGTGGCGGTGGTCGTAAACGTAGGGCTTGGACTTCGGGTTCCAGCGGCGTACCTGGTGGCCGAAGTGTACCCCGGCGTCGAGGAGATCTTTAACAGTGATGTTCATGATATTGGGCTCCGTATCCGCGCGACAGGGTCGGCAGACCTTGGATCTTTGGGTTTTTCGTGAGTATTGCTACGTGTTTGAGTGAACTGGCGGGATGCCAGAAAGAGCGAGGAAGATAGACCCTCCCCACCCCTTGGCAACCCCTTTTTTCCCGCGAGGCCCGTTTTTATCGGGCTCGGGCCGATAATTCCGCCCACGAAAATACGCTCCACGAAAGTTTTTTTAAATTTCTGCTTGCAAGCAGAAGAAATTATGATGCTTTTGCGTCTTTCACTTTGATGCAGGGTGGAGCAGCTCGGTAGCTCGTCAGGCTCATAACCTGAAGGTCCTTGGTTCAAATCCAAGCCCTGCACCCAATTTCCGGTTAAACCGGGACCATAAAAGCCCGCTGCCACACCAGCGGGCTTTTTCTTTGTTTGGAAATCACGGCGCAGCGCATTAGTATGCATTTGAGGGGGTTTTACATGTCATCTCGGATGGCATTGGATAGTACGGAATCGAAGCCCCGTTCGTTCACCGCCTCAATCCGCATTCGAGCACGTTGGATTCGTTTGAAATACGACTAAAATGCGGTTGTAGTGGACGCAACGGGATGCTGACAGCCGCCCACTGCGCAAAACCCACACCCTTTTAAAATCAGCCTGATATGAAAACGTACAAAATTGGCCTCATCGGCATGGGCGGAATGGGATTTCGCTTCCTCAACTCTTTTATCGCATCCGACAGGTGGGAAGTCGCCTACGTATGCGATCTCAATGACGAGCGTCTCCAACGTGCAAAAGAGCTCATTCCCACCGCGACCTTTACCAAAGACTACACCGACCTGCTCAACGACCCCGAGGTGGACACCGTTGCCATCTGTACGCTGGCCGACATCCGACCCATGCTGATGAAAGCCGCCCTCGCTGCGGGCAAGCACATCATCGCCGAAAAACCCATCGCGGACAGCATCCCCGGCGAGTGGGAGCTGCTCAAGACAATCGAGGACTCCGGTCTCATCGTGGCCGTGAACATCTTTAACCGCAACGCCTGGTATCACGACGAGATTCAGGCCTTCATCGCCTCGGGCGAAATCGGCCAACTCGCCGTGGTCAACATCAGCCACCAGACTCCGGGCCTCATGCCGACCGAAGGGCACAACCCCGAGGGCCCACCCTTCCACGACTGCGGCATGCACTACGTGGACGTGGCACGCTGGTACGCAGGCAGCGAGTACAAGCAATGGCATGCCCAGGGTGTGCGCATGTGGTCGTGGGACGACCCCTGGTGGGTCAATGTCCACGGTCAGTTTGAAAACGGCGTCACCTTCGGCATCACGCAAAGCTTCGCCTACGGACAAATGGCCAAGGAAAAAACCATCCACTGCGGACTGGAAATCCTCGGCACGCAGGGGCTCGTGCGCATGCGACACGACTTTAAAACCGTCACCATAGAGTACCACGGCGTCAACAAATCCGAAACCAAACAGGGGCCCTACGGAAACAAGAAAACGGACGTTATGGTCGAACGCTTTGCCCAGGCACTGGATACCGGAGACGCTTCGCGCCTGCCCTCGGCCCGGGACAGCGTCGTCGCCTCAGCCGTGTCGCAAGAGATGCTCGACAGTGCCAGCCGCGAGAACTCCCCCCGCATCGGCACCCGCGAGGAGCTAGACCTGATCCTGGCCCACAGGAAACACTAGAGCATTTTAAGAAATATTGTGTCCGCAGATTTCGCAGATTCACACAGATGATTCCGGGGTTATCCGTGAACATCTGTGTGATCCGTGGTTAAAATATAGAGACATCTCCGGCTACATTTTTATTTAAACTGCCCTAAAACCAGGGAAGCTCGCGGCGACGCGAAAAAAACATGACCGACGTGACACAGAAAAGCCCCGGTCGAAACCGGGGCCGAAAATTTAGTGCTAAACTAGCGGTTTATAGCATCAGGGGCGCAGCCCCTCATTGGCCTGTGCGGCCCCGCACTAAGCGCGGGCGGTGACTTCGATCAGGTGATAGCCGAAGTCCGTCTTGACCGGGCCCTGCACTTCGCCCACGGGAGCGGAGAAGACCACGGTTTCGAATTCCTTGACCATCTGGCCCTTACCAAAAGTACCGAGCTCGCCACCGCGCTGGCCGGAGGGGCACTTGCTGTTGGCCTTGGCCACTTCAGCGAAGTCTTCCCCACCCTCGATCTTGGACTTGAGGTCGGCGCACTCCTGCTCGCTCTTGACCAGAATGTGGCGGGCGGAAGCCTGACCGGGAGGTGGCGGCAGGGGCTTACCCGGCTCGCTGCGGGCGGTGACTTCGATCAGGTGGTAACCGAAGTCCGTCTTGACCGGGCCCTGTACCTCGCCCACGGGGGCGGTGAAGACCACGGCTTCAAATTCCTTGACCATCTGGCCCTTGCCGAAGGTGCCGAGGTCGCCACCACTGCGGCCACCGGAGGGGCACTTGCTGTGCTCCTTGGCCAGTGCGGCGAAGTCTTCGCCAGCGGCGATTTTAGCTTTAAGGTCTTCGCATTCCTGTTCGGTTGCGACGAGGATGTGTCGGGCTGAAGCTTGTGACATAGCCTGAGAGCCTTTCAGGCTTTCCGCCCCGAGGCGAAACAAAAATCCCCGCCCTCCGGACGCTAAAACGCCTCCTTTCAAGAAAGGAGGCGCCCTTAGCATAAGCCCATTGCGGGCAAAGAAATTAGGTCAACAGGCCTACGGCATCAGAACCATCAAAATGACAGCCAGTACAATAATCGCGGCGGTCTGGATGATCTGAGGGCGCAGGTTGTTTTTAGCATGCTTATCCATGTTTGTTAACAGGTACACTTCATTATCGGTACTTAGGAGGCGACTTTAGGTTTTTCTCAAAGTTTCTCATCCCCAGGTGACATCCGGGCTGGCTTGACCTCTGAGCCTGGCCAAACAGACTAGCCCTATGGCTGAGCCTTTTATCTACCACCGCAGGGTGGATTTCTTCGAAACGGACATGGCGGGCATCGCGCACTTCTCCAACTTCTTCCGCTGGATGGAAGCCGCTGAGGCCGCCCTGCTCCGACACCTGGGTATACCCATGACCGACAGTGACGGCATGACCGACTACGGCTGGCCCCGCGTACGCGCCTCGGCCGAATACCACGATGCCATCCGCTTCGGAGACGAGCTCGAGCTGCGGCTGTGGGTGCGGGCCATCAAGGTAAAAGCCGTCGAGTACGAGGTCAAAGCCTATGTGATGGGCGAGGGCGAGCCTCGCCATGCGGCCAGCGGAAAGATGACCACCGTCTATGTCTGCAAGCCGACCACTGGCGGCCCCATGAAGTCCCTCGCCCTGACTCCCGCCATCCTGGACAAGCTCGCCCCGCTGGCCGACGACGTCATCAGCTAGGACCTTTTTCCGTTTACCTGAACACGACCTAGGTCGCGAGTTGCTCGGAGGTTTCTTTCTCGGCGGCGGGGCTTTTCTCACTGGCCAGTTCGAGGTAAACGAGCTTCATGCCGCCACGGGGGCGAATCTTTGTCCGCGCGCTGAAGACGCGCACGCGCCCCTCCTCTTCAATGGCGAACATGAGCAAGGCCCGCGGCCCGAGCGACTCCTTCACCTCGGAGAACTCCTGCTCCTCGCTCAAGGACATATCTTTGAGCGTGGCCCCGAGCGCGAACTGCCGCTTGAGCCAGGTAAAGGTGACGTTTTCACCAAAAACCGGATTCAGCGTCTTGGTGTCGTCATCGCCCTGATTGGCGCTGCGCTCGGACTTGAGCGGGTAGATGTCCCCCTTTTCGATGTAGTGCGCGAGCGTGGTTTGGGCAAAGCTGTTGACCTCATCGTTGGCGGTCAGCGCCAGCGCATGCCCGACATTAGACATGTCGAGGTTCTCCAGAAACTCCTCCGAGAAGACGTTACCGCAGTCGGCCGTGAGGCCATCGTGCACGGCGTTGCCGACGTGGTAGCGGTTCGAGTCGATCAGGCGCACCGATACGCCCATCGACTTGAGTTTGACCGCAATCGTGCGCGCCCAGTCATGTGCACCCACAAAGAGCACCCCCTGCGGGTCGAGGTTGGACAGGCCCAGGCGGGAGGAAATCGGCCCCGCAGCCAGACCGTAGAAAAGCACCGTGGCCACGATGACCAGAAGCATCACGGCCAGCATGTTGGCCCCCAGCGGCTCGCCGCGCTCCTCCAGGCGAAGGGCAAAAATCGAGGTCAGGACCATCGCCACCATGCCGCGCGGAGCCAGCAGCATGAGCAGGAGCTTGTCCCGCCACTGCGTCTGCTTCGAGCCGATTGTCGCGACCAGAATCGAGAGCGGACGCACGAGCACAATCAAAGCCGCGATGAAGATCAGGCTCTGCCAGCCGAGCACCTCGAAAACGGCGAAGTCCACCCGCGCGGCCAGCACCACGAACAACGCCGAGATAAGCAGCACCTGCAGGTTTTCCTTAAACTCAATAATGTGCCGGACATTGAATACGGACTGGTTTGCCAGGATGACCCCAAAGAGCGTCACCGTGAGCAAGCCCGACTCCTCCAACAGCGCATTTGACGCGCCAAAGATGCCCAGCACCAGAGCCAGAACGAAGAGGTTGTGCAGGAACTCCGGCATGAGCTTGGCCCGCACCAGCAGCAGGAGAAACCCCGCTGCCGCTCCGGCGAATACCACCCCGATGAGCAGGGTCTCACCCAGACCAATCAGGATAAACGAAGTGGCGTGATCGTAAGATTGGGACAGGTAAACCTCGAAGACCAACACCGCCAGCAGCACGCCCAGCGGGTCATTCAGGATACCCTCCCACTTGGCAATCGCCTTGACCGAGCCCTTGGGGCGGATGGCCCGCAACATCGGGCCGATGACTGTGGGCCCCGTCACCGTGAGCAGGGCACCAAAGAGAATGGCCAGAATCGGCGGGAACTCAAGCAGCCACCAGCTCAGCCATGCCGCCAGTCCCCAGGTGACGCCGACCCCCACCGTGACCAGCCGCAGGATGGCCGTGCCGCCCTTGGTCAGATCGCGCAGTTTCAGGCTCAGTCCCCCCTCAAACAGGATGATGGCCACCGCGGCCGAAACCACGGGAAAGAGTAAATCGCCAAACACCTCGTCCGGCTCCAGAATACCGACAACAGGGCCGACCATCAGCCCTGCGGCCAGCAGGAGCAAAATCGCGGGAATTTTCAGTCGCCAGCCGACCCACTGGGCCACCGCCCCGATCGCCAACACGAGGATAAAGGAGTTAAAGAGAGAGATTTCCATGTCGGGAATTAAGGATGCGATTGCAGATGCCGTGCCATTCGCTATGTCGTCACTGAGAGCATCACCAAGAATTATTATCAGGCCACGCTAAAATGCAAATCATCGCACATCGCGGCGCATCTGGCACCGCACCGGAAAACACCTTCGCGGCCTTTCACCGCGCCTGGGAACTCGGCGCAGATGGCATCGAGACCGACATCCACCTGAGCGCGGACGGCGTGCCCATCTGCATCCACGATGCCGAGCTCAAGCGCCTGACCGGGGTTCGGGCCCGCGTGGACTCGCTCACGCTTGCCGAGCTCAAGCAGCTCGATGTGGGGCGGTGGAAGGGCGAGCACTTCGCCGGAGAGCGCATTCCTACCCTGGAGGAAGTCCTGAAAACGGTTCCTTTCGGTAAGACCCTGCTCATCGAGGTAAAAGACGTCCCGCCGCGCAAGCTCTCACCCTCCCTGGCCCCCGTCTTGAAGCGCCACAGTGAGCTGCTGGCCACCCGGCGCGTCCTCTTCATGAGCTTTTTCCCCGACCTGCTTTGGGAAATGCAAAGCAGCTTTCCCGATCTCACCCAGCTCCTTTTGGCGGAGAAGCTCAGCCGCCTGCCGGCCAAAATCCCCCAGCGCCTGCCCTGCGATGCGCTCCCCGTGCACGGCATCGGTTTTTCCCACAAGCTGGAGATCCCCGCTGCCACGACGGACGCGCTCCTCGCCGCCGGCAGCATACTCGCCGTCTGGACCGAGAACGATCCCGACCGCAAAAGCACCTGGATCGACCGCGAGTTCGACTACCTCATCACCGACCACCCCGAGCGCTTCGTGATCCCATGATGCGCGGACCTGACTAATAGCGTTTCCAAAAATGATTGATAAGATGTTGGTAGGGACGGCTGCTTACTACTTGCTCAAGAGCACCGACGGCACGAACCGCTTCGGCCCTGCCCCACTAGTGTGCCGTAAGCTAAGTTCCTCGCACAAGTTTGGGGTGCAACCCAGTTTGGATGCTCCTCTGGGATTACGGACTTCAGCATCGCTGATGGCCGTAATCCCAGACGCGATGCGGTAGCATCGAAAGTGCAGGCTATGCCTGCTGCGGGGGTTGGGGCGCATAGCCCCCAACATTTATAGCAAGCATTTCGCTAGCAGCACACTCGATCAGGCCTAGCCGAAGCGCACATTCCCTTTTCTAAAGCCCTGCATTAGCGGAGCTTTTTTGTGGGCTGAATCTTAGGTACGAAAGTAAGGATGAAGTTTCCTGGGCGACAAAACGCGCATATGAAAACGATAACCCCTCAAGAAGCCCAGGAAGCGGCCGCCGCCGGTGCTGCCCTGATCGACGTTCGCACGCCGGGCGAATTTAACGCCGTCCACGCCACAGGTGCCCAGCTCCTGCCACTCGACACCCTGAAGCCCGAAGTCGCGCGCGCCGAGGTCGAGCGACACCGCGGAAAGCAACTCATGCTCCTGTGCAAAGGCGGCAAGCGGGCCAGCATGGCCGCCGCAAAACTCGAAGCTCAAGGCGCAGACGTATTTGTAGTCGAGGGCGGGACGGACGCCTGGGTTGCCGCCGGGCTCCCCGTCCAGCGCGGCAAGGGCACTATCAGCCTCGACCGTCAGGTCCGCATCGCCGCGGGGGCACTGGTCGTACTGGGTGTGGTGTTGGGCAACTTCTACATGACGGGACTTTGCGCCATCGCTGCCTTTGTCGGCGCCGGACTGATCTTCGCTGGCCTCACCGACACCTGTGGCATGGCCATGCTTTTAGGAAAAATGCCGTGGAACCGTGGAGCTACCTGCAGCAGACTAGCCAGCTAGGGTATGCGCCCCCGGGTTATGCTAGCTTAGTTCTTGCCTAAACTATTTCACCGCAGAGACGCAAAGTCGCAGAGAGCTTCCAGTTTGAGCTTTATCTTAGGCAATGCCGAATACCCTTTTGTGTTTTTTGCGGCTATTAGAGCGGTTTAAGAAATGTTATGTCCGCAGATTTCACAAATACATACAGATTGCTCCGAGCCTATCCGTGCCCATCAGTGTTATCTGTGGTTATAAAATAAAGGCACCTCCCTACGGCTACGGCTTTATTTAGGGCCTGCTCTAGTAGCCCTTTTCCATCAGCCAGAGGCGGAAAAACGGGTCAGAAAAAACCTGCTGACCACCACGGTCGATCACGATTTCCAGCGCATGCAAGCGGTCGATCGCCCGGCGAACGGTCGGCGCGTGCGTGACCCCGCTGGCCTCAAGAAAGCCTGCCGAGGTCACGTGCTCACCGCCACGGTGCGCAATCGTCCGCAGCACGCGCTGCTGGTAGTCCGTCAACATGCCCCAATCGCGCTCAAACTGCGGACGCTGCATGGCAAAAATGAGTTCAAACCCATCGGACAAGTTGTCCGGCGTGACCTCATGTGTGTCGAGCTGAGCCATCCAGAGCGCACTGCACAGCTTTTGCGTCTCGTTGGGCTGTCCGCCTGTGATGGAAAAAATGTCGTCCCACACCGCCTCATCTACCTTATACCCGGTGTCGGCAAACTTATTCGCCAGATAGGGCTGGAACTTGTCACGCGGCAGGTAGCCGATTTCCATGGGCAGGGCAGAGTCCCGAAATGGACTGTCTTGCGCAGTAAACATGAGCCGCATCTCGTGCTGGATGCTACCCAAGAAAACAAAGGGTCCACGCTGCTGCTGGACTTTGCTCCGTAAAATAGCCTGAACCTCACGCGAATCGGGCAAATTGAGCAGCGACTGGAATTCGTCAAAAATGATGACGGTATTAGGCGCGGAAAACGAGGTGCACAGGTAATCCAACAGGGGCTCCAGGCCGCTGGGCATCGTTACCGCCTGGGCATCGATGCCCACCACTGGCATGCCTTCGGTATTCAGGGTCAAGGTCGGGCGCAGTGCGCTGATCGTGCGGAGAAATTTCTGTAAGAGCTTTTGATCCAGAGCCTTAACAAGTGCGCTGGCGATGCGCTGTGATAGCGAATGAACGCTCTGCACCTCGTAGATGTCGATGAGCAAGGGCTTGAAACCGCGCATACCGCGCACGGCCTCAGTCACAAGCGAAGTCTTGCCGATGCGACGCTCACCGTAAAGGACGATATTCTGCCCGCTACGCAGGTATTCTCGCAGGATGGGAAGCTCCGGCCGCGCGCAGAAGTCTTTGTTCTGCACAAGCTTACCATAGCGAAAGGGGTTGGTATGTTTACGAGGCATGAGAAACCTTTAAACACTTTTGTTTAAAACAGTCAAGAGTACTGCGGTCATCCGCTACTCCGAAAATACACTCACCAATGAGCTCAGCAGCCAAACCGCGACTGTGACGATAGCCGACAGCAAGGCAATGAGCACCAAGACAAAGGCAACGACAATCAGGTAATCCCGTGGTTTGGCTTTGTGATCGCGACCTGAGTATTCGCGGAGCAGCTCGTAGTTGCGACGATTCGACTTAAACCAGGCCGAAAAAACATCACCAACAAAAGGCAGGGCCCCAAAAGCCGTGTTAATGAGGATGTTGATCATCATCCTGACCAGAATCAACGTCGGTACACCAAAGCGCAGCGCATTGTGAATCAATACAAGCGAAGCCACCGCTGCCGTGCTGTCACCAAATCCGGGCAGCAGGCCTATGATCGGATCGAGCCCGAAGCGCCAGTTCGTCCCTGGGATGCGAATGCAATCGTCCATCACGCGGGCAACCCAACGTGAGAAGCGGCTTTGCCTCTCCGGGCTCTGTGCTTCCTCGGTCACTTTCAGAAATCGGGGTAAAAAAAGGCCCGTTCCCTCCTTTCGGAAGAAACGGGCCATAAACCTGGCAATAACCTACTCTCACACCACATCAGGTGGCACTACCATCGGCGATTGCATGCTTGACGATCGTGTTCGGGATGGGAACGAGTATTTCCATGCATCTGTGGTCACCAGTTGGCGGCGTACTCGGACCGTAATGGCTACTCCGCAGAGCAACCCGGTGCCGATTGACCGGAACTAGTCGCAGGGTGATCCACATGCTTGCCAGCATTGCGACTTGCAAAAAAAGAAGTTCAAGCGTTGCGCACAAAGTAAACTTTGCGGGCGTACAGAGATTGTTTTATTCAGCTAGCCGAGGCTAACCTTTAAAAACGGTGGTGTAGTCGAAATCAAACCGATTGGATAATTAGTACTGGTTAGCTCAATGCATTACTGCACTTACACACCCAGCCTATCAACCTGGTGGTCTACCAGGATCCTCAGGGAAAGTTTATCTTGGGAATCGCTTGGCGCTTAGATGCTTTCAGCGCTTATCGGTTCCATGCTTAGCTACCCGGCGGTACTACTGACGTAATAACCGGAACACCAGCGGCATGTCATTTACGGTCCTCTCGTACTGATAAATGAACCCCTCAACTTTCCAGCGCCCACAGCGGATAGAGGACCGAACTGTCTCACGACGTTCTGAACCCAGCTCGCGTACCACTTTAATTGGCGAACAGCCAAACCCTTGGGACCTTCTCCAGCCCCAGGATGTGATGAGCCGACATCGAGGTG